>NZ_OX366363.1:0-1367569 GCF_947251435.1 Wolbachia endosymbiont (group A) of Epistrophe grossularia
ATCGGAAGTAGTATCAGAAATGGGTTACGATGTTGAAGAAATTGACCAAGAAATAGCAGAAGATCAAAGGCGTGCAAGCGAACTGGGCTTAAGTTTTGATTCTGAGGTTACTGCAAATCAAGAGGTGATATGAAACAACAATGGCTAAACAGATGTGTAATGGTAGAACCAAGGAGTTTTGAGTTACTGTCACTACAAACAGGAAAGCAGCCTATCTTTAAAAATATAAAACATGCAGTAAGAAATAGTGAAAGAGGAATAATACCGATACATGGCATTTTAACTAAAAAACCTGGTGCATTTGATGAAATGCACGGAATGACATCATATGAGCAAATAGAAGAACAAATTACACAAGCATTAGCAGATAGTAGCATAGAGACAATTATACTGGAAATAGATAGCCCCGGAGGAGAGGTAAACGGTATATTTGACCTAGCTGACTTTATTTATGAATCAAGAGCAAAAAAGAGGATAATAGCGATAGCAAATGATGATGCATATTCTGCTGCGTACGCTATAGCCTCTAGCGCTGAAAAGGTATTTGTGAGCAGAACCTCAGGAGTAGGAAGCATAGGGGTAATTGCAAGTCATATAGATCAAAGTGGATTTAATGAAAAATGTGGAATAAAATATACCACAGTATTTGCAGGAAGTAGAAAAAATGATTTAAATCCACATGAGCCAATGACGTCTGAAAGTCTGGAAAGCTTACAAAAAGAAGTAGACCGACTATATGAAATGTTTGTGCAGCTAATAGCGAGGAACAGAGGTCTTTCAATTGAAAAGATTCGATCAACGGAGGCAGGGCTATATTTTGGCGAGAGAGCAATAGAAATAGGTCTTGCAGATGGAATTACAATTCTTTCATCTATTAATAAAAACAGGAGTATTACTATGAATGAACAAACTACAACTGACCTAGAAACTGATAATTTAACCAAGTATCGTACTGAAGTTCTTGAATTAATACGTTTATGTAATTTATCGAAGATGCCAGAAAAGATAGGAGAATTTATTGAGCAAAGCGTAAGTGTTGAGCAAGCCAGGGAAGTTTTAATGGAACTGCTAGCAGAGCGAACGAAGAAGACAGAAATACTGAGTGCAATACCACAGAATTCAGGAGAAGATTTAATGATACAGGTAGCAAGAAGTCGTAGGAGTTAAAGTATTTTTATAACCGCCGTATATAGCATTGATAAAAGCGGCGGTAAGTAGTTAAGGAGAGAAATTTATGAGTAGTATAATCGAACAAAATAATCTAGGTGACTTATTAAAGTATGAGGCATCAAGTCTATATTCAAGAGACCAAATAACGGTAGCTAAAGGTCAAAATATCAAACTTGGTGCAGTAGTTGCCAAAAAGACGGACGATGGTTTTATTAGGGTACTTAATCCAGCTGGAACAGATGGCACACAAATAGCGATAGGTGTGATAACAAGCGATGTAAATAACAAAGATGGAGATACTAAAGCAATAATAATTACTCGTATTGCCCTTCTTGCGGATCATGCAGTTGTATGGCCAGCAAATATCACTGAAGAACAGAAAGCTGAAGCAATAAAGCAACTTGAAGGACGAGGAATCATTATCCGTAAAGCGGCCTAAAGCTATATTAAACAATAAAAAACACAAAGGGGGAAAAGAAAAAATGCAAAATCCATTTACAAATCCAGCATTTAGCATGACGGCACTAACAAATGCGATAAATATATTGCCGATAAATTATGGACGTGTTGAAAATTTAAATTTATTTCCAAGTAGGTCAGTAAGATTTAGACATATTACCATAGAAGAACACAACGGAGTTTTAAGTCTATTGCCAACACAAGTTCCAGGAGCACCAGCAACAGTAGGAAAAAGAGGAAAAAGAAAGGTAAGAACATTTACAATTCCACATATTCCACATGATTATGTAGTGTTACCAGAGGAAGTACAGGGAATAAGGGCATTTGGGTCAGAAAGCGAACTTACAGCACTGGCGAGTGTAGTAACAGATCATCTGGAATTGATGAGAAACAAGCACGCAATAACGTTAGAACATTTGCGAATGGGAGCATTGAAAGGGATTATTCTGGACGCAGATGGCAGTGAGTTATTAAATCTGTACAACGAATTTGAAATTACACCGAAAGTAGTAAATTTTGCGCTAGGAACTGCAACAACAGATGTAAAACGCAAGTGTCTGGAAGTATTGCGGCACATAGAAGATAATCTAAGTGGTGAATATATGACCGGGATTCATGCCTTGGTAAGTCCTGAGTTTTTTGATGCACTCACTTCTCATGCTAAAGTAAAAGAAGCATATGAAAGATGGCAAGAAGGAGCAGCGCTAAGGAATGATATGAGATCAGGATTTACGTTTTGTGGAATCACGTTTGAGGAATATAGAGGGCAAGCAACTGATCCTGAAGGAACCGTAAGAAGGTTTATAGAAAGAGATACAGGGCACTGTTTTCCAGTAGGAACAGCGAGCACATTTACAACATATTTTGCACCAGCAGATTTTAATGAAACGGTAAACACACTAGGACAACCGCTTTATGCAAAACAAGAGCCAAGAAGATTTGATAGAGGGACCGATTTACATACGCAGTCAAATCCTCTGCCAATGTGCCATCGTCCGGCCGTTTTAGCGAAAATAGTAACAACATAGTAGGGTCCCCACATAGAAAACTCTATTTATGACCTTAAAAATATACCATAAAAATATAAGATATGCAATATGTTTAAAATAATATGTAAAGACTTTTAGAAAAAATGGTATGCAGAAAAATATAAAGAGATTATTTAAAGATTGTTTTGCCCATTTAGGAGAGTTAGCTTTGTATGAGTCGAAAAATAAGGCGTACATGGTACAAGTATTAAAGCAAGAGCCAGATAAATTATACGAGATTGGTGAAGGGCAATTTGTAGGAGAAACTTTAGTGTTGGAAGTAAGTGCGTTTGATGTACTGCAGCCAATGGTGGGAGATATTTTTGTTATTGATGATCGTAAATATAAAGTACATTCTCCACCGCTGCAAGACAATTCAGGAATGGTATGGAAAATTCAAGCGTCGGGGGTGTGAATGCGTATCAACGTTGAGGTTAGCGGTAGCATTGAGAAGGTTATGCAAAGTATAGATGCTGAAAGGAAAAAAGTGGAAAAAGCGACGGAGAGGGCATTAAACAAAACAGCACTATGGTTAAAAGCAAAAGCAGCTAAGGAAATTAGTAAGGAAAAGAAGATAAAATTAAGTTTGATAAGAAAGAGATTAAGAATTTTTAAGGCGAAAACTAGCAGATTAGACGTGTTAATTAGAGCAAATCTCTATGACATTAGAGCATCGACAATTGGCAAAATACAAAAAACAAGAAGAGGATCGAAAGTAGGAAAGCACCAATTTATAGGAGGATTTGCGGCAGTTATGCCAAAAGGAAATAGCGGTATTTTTAAGCGTGAAGGAAGAAAAGCTTTGCCAATACAAGAGGTAAAATTAGGACTGGAGCCAAAAGCATCAAAAATAATAAAGGGGCTAGTTAATTATGAAACAGAAGGGATATTTGAGAAATATTTTGAGCGTGAATTAGAACTAAAAGTATGATTTTAACTGAGTTGCAGAAAGCAATTTGCAGGATATTGAAGAAAGAAATATCAGCAATTCAAACTTGCGAAGTATACCCGACGATAAGAAAAGAACAGTTAGCACCAGCGGTATTTGTGGAACTTAGTGGCTTTGAAAAAGGACACGATCCAGGAACAGAAGAATTAGCGCTAAGAGCAAGATTTGAAGCAAGAATTGTAGTTGATGGAACAGTCGAGGATTCCTCGGTAGTTGTGAGAGAATTAGCAGCAGAAGTAGCAAGAGTAGTAAATAAAAATACTTGGAACGTGGAAAATATTTCTCCGGCTGAATTTCTCTCTGCGGAAATTGAAGGATTTAGGCCAGAATTAGATGCATATCTCGTGTGGATGGTTGAATGGGTGCATGAGGTACATTTAGGAAAATCAATATGGTCAGGAACTGGTATCATACCACATACAATAAGTGTTGGCGAAAATGTTAGACCATAGTTTCGCGATTTCAGAATTACAGAGGAAATTGGCCAACATTGTTCGTATAGGAGTTGTAAAAGAAATAGATTATGAAAAAGCAAAAGTAAGAGTGAAAATAGGAGAATTTTTAACAGATTGGTTGCCGTGGATAACGAGTAAAGCAGGAAAAGATAGAGATTGGTCTCCACCAGATATCGATGAACAAGTTATGGTATTTTCTCCTCTTGGTGAACTATCATTAGGAGTGGTATTAGGAGGAATTTATCAGGAAAGATACCCTGCACCAGAGAATAAAAAAGAAATAAATAGTATAAAAATTCAAGATGGGACAAGATTACTATATGATAAAGAGAAGCATCATTTAGAGATTGAAGTAGTAGACAAAATAACACTGAAGGCTGGGAAATCGAGCATAGAAATGACAAAAAAGGGAATAAAACTCAAAGGAAAAAGAATCGACTTAAACTGATATATGGGTAAAGCTGTTGTTTGTGGAGGAGATTATTGCAGTGGAATACCGGTTCATATTTGTATGAGCGGGAGCGAAGATGTGTTTGTAAATAGTAGATCTGTGTGTCGTAGGGGTGATATCTTGACTATAGGGGAGACACTAACGCAAGGGTCAAACAGCGTATTTGTGAATGGTATTGGTGTAGCGAGAACAGGTGATGTGGCATCTTGTAGTTTTCAAATAGTAAGTAAAAATCAAAGTGTGTTTTCAAAATAAAAAAATTAAAATAGTCGAAAAATGAGAGGAATGGATGCTAAAACAGGAAAAACGTTAGAAGGAATAGAGCACTTAAAGCAATCGATAATTGATATACTGACCACACCGATAGGATCGCGAATTATGATGAGGGATTATGGGTCTAGGCTATTTGAATTAGTAGATAAGCCAATCAGTAGGGATTTAACACTAGAAATTTACGCAGCGACAGCAGAGGCACTGGAAAAATGGGAAAAGAGGTTTAAATTGGAAAAAGTAAAGATTGCTGAAGTTAAAGAAGGAAAAATGACTCTTGTACTCGAAGGTCTTTATCTTCCAGAAGGCAAATTCATAGGTATTAGTGGAGTAGTTGTTTAAAAATGCAGCAGCCTGAACCACTGAACTTCGAAGAGATTTTTGCTCGGATGAAAGAAGAATTAATAAGTCGAGATAAAAGTTTTACAGCACTAATTGAAAGTGACCCAGCGATGAAGGTATTAGAAGTAGCAGCATGGAGGGAATTGTTACTAAGACAAAGAATAAATGAATCAGTAAAGAGCAATTTACTAAAATTTGCAATGGGAGAAGATCTTGATAATTTAGCTGAGTTTTATGGAGCAGAGAGGCAAGATGGAGAAGAAGATGAACGCTTCAGAAAAAGAATCAAGGCAAGAATAGTTGGCTCAAGCACAGGAGGGAGTAAAGAGCATTATCGGTTTCAAGCACTCTCAGCAGATAGTAGAGTAAAGGATGCGCTGGTTGAATCAAAAGTGCCAGGAAGTGTAGAGATCTCGATTTTATCCACGGAGTTATCCACAAATGGCATAGCGTCTGAAGAACTACTTGATATTGTAAGAAAGCGAGTCACCAGGGATGATATAAGGGTGTTAACAGATACGATAACAGTAATTGGTTGCAATATTACGGAAATAGATATTCACAGCAGAATGAGCATAAGTTCTGTAATATCAAAGGAGGAAATTAAGGAACAGTTCATTAAGAAGTTTGAAGCAAGTAGAAGGCTGGGATGGAATGTTACAAGATCTTGGATAATAGCAAATTTGTTTGTAGAGGGTGTAGAAAACGTAGAATTAATCGAGCCAAGAGAGGATGTTGTGGTTCTGGGGAATGAGTGTGCAGTGCTTAGCTACGTCAAGTTAGATAGGATTTAAAACGTATTTTTTTGTTTTGTGGAATCGTACTAGTGAGGGGATTGCGTGCAATAAGTGGTTTAAGGTTTACTGGATAAAAATGACCAATGTTAGGGAGAGGAAAGTATTGATTTTCTTCCAGAAGTTGTAATTTGTTTTTTAAAGTATGGATAATATGGTCAAATATTATGGAAAGTGTTTTCGATATTAAGAACATCTTTATTTTTGATCAGTTCTGAAATGATCTCTTGCTTACTCATAAGCTACCTAAATAAAGGAAATTAAAGCAACTTGAAAGAAAAGACAAATGAAAAGTTTATTACCGCCAAACGCAACAAAGCAAGAGCAAGCACTGGTTAATGCAATAGATTATAAGGTTGATCCAAGCTGTATCAGAGGGTTTAAGTTCAGCCTGAAAGAAGAAACATTACCATGGATAATAGAAGAATATGGTTTAGAAGAGATATTGCGCTGGGTAAAAGATAAAAGAAGGGCGATAGTAGAAGGAGTAAAATTTCAAAGACTGCGAGAAACACCTGAATCACTTAAAATGGCACTAAAGTGGGCAAATATAGAAGATATTACAATCATTGAGGAGCCACCTGGAAAACATTTTTTTGAACTGCAGATAGGGATAAGGGATGTTCCAAATAACTTTTTTGTGGATGCAGTAGTAGAACTTGCAAAACTATCGTTACCAGCAAGATCGCGGCTAATGAGGATTTTTAACGATCACTACAATATTGGCAGGTTCATATTGGATGAGAGTTTTTTTGGCAGTTTGTTATCGGATTATTCAGGGGTAAAAATAGAAAAAGATGGACCAGTGTTATCGTTTGGAAGAGTAAATTTTTTCAGGTCTCATGGTCCAGTTATTAGGATTGTAGAAAACTATCTACGCGATCATTATGAACGAGCTTTAAGCAATGATATATATCGCCTAGATGTAGCAATCCTTGGAGAAACAGAGACTCACACAAGGGATTATAAAGGCATTTATGAAAGAAATCATCAGTGGTACAATTTAAAAGCACTATATCCACTACCACAGAGTTTATTACCATCGATTAAATTTGCAAAAGCGCAGATAGTATTATCAGATAGTTGGGATTTAGGAGGCATAAATACGTGCTTTCCAGTTAGTAGCGTAGAAGAAAGAGGAAATAAATTTGTATTGGGAAGCGATAAACTTTCAGGGCAATATTGGAATTTAAAACACAAGCCAATTTTAGAAAGATTTAGCGTTACTCACAACTATAAAGTAGAAAATTATACAGATCAGAAGGTCAGAAAATATGTTTTAGCAGAACACAACGTTTACTATAAAAATGACTCAGATTCAGAGCAAAAAGACTCAATACACGAGTTAGAAAAGCACATTTTAGTATTTTACCCGGGAGTACTGAAGTGGCACGAACATCGACATTTGCACAGAAGTTGGAAAAATAGTCAAGCAATATGTGTAATAAGTTAAATACTTATATTTAGATCCTCATATATTATATTAATAATAGGTTAAAATATATGAAATAAAAAGAAAAGGACTTGCTTTCTTATGCTAAAAAGGACATGACTTGAATAGCAGCAGGTAAACATAAGAAATTTATCTGGCGCTAGAAAAGCTAATTTTGTGAGGTATGAAATGAGTTTTAGCAAGAGTAAGTTTTTTAAAGAAGTATCAAGTAACAGGTTTAAAAACATTAATAAAAGAAATGAAGAAGGAGAGACGATCTTGCATCAAGCAGCAGAAATCTCCGATTGCAAAACAGTGAAGTTATTAATAACAAAAGGAGCGGACATCAATGCAAGAGATAAAAAGGGTTATACACCACTGTACTGCGCAGTATTTGCGAGAAGTTTAGAAAATGTAAAAGTGCTGATAAGGGGAGGAGGAGAAATAAATGCCACTAAATATATCAACGGATGTACGCCACTGCACTCTGCATGTAGGCTAGGGGCAGGTATTGCAATAATAAAAGAGCTAGTAAAAGCGGGAGCTGCAGTTAATCAACTGGATAAATATGGTGCAACACCAATGTATTATATATGGGAGAGTGAAAGGTATGGCCTATGGGATAATGGAGAGAATGAAAAGGCGAGGAAATTTCTGGGAAAGCAAGGTGGAATAACAAAAAGTAGAAAACTGACGTGCTATGGAATAGAGGGTCTAGTGGGAGAAATAGCAGATATGTTGGATAGGAGCTATTTACCTGAGTTAAAAATAATAGAGATAGAAGAAATAAGAAAGAGAGATAAGGGGCTAATAAGGGAAGAGTGTAAAAATTTAGCGAGCAAGATAATGAGCCAAGTGAATGAAATGATAGATGAGGTGGTGAGAAGGAAGGCTTAAAATTTAAAGAAAAGGTGAGGTAAATTATGAGTAAAAAAGAGAAAGAGAAGTCAGCAAAAGAATTATTAGAGAACTCATATAAAAATATTTATGCAAGAGACGAGAATGGAAGAACAGTTCTACATTATGCAGTAGACGCAAAAACAGTGAGGTTATTAGTTGAAAAAGGAGTAGATGTGAATGCAGCAGATGTAGGAGGACATACAGCACTGCACCTAGCAGTAACGGAGAAACGCCTAGAAACCATGAGAGAATTGATAAAATCAGGAGCGAATGTAAATGCGGAAGAATATGGAAATAAATGCACGCCGCTGCACCTTGCATGTATGGTAGGTAAAAAAGAAATAGTGGAGGAGTTAGTAAAAGCAGGGGCTGAAATAGAGCAAGAAGATAAATTTGGAATGACAGCGATGGATTATAGCAAAGAGATAACCAAGATATTGAAGAAAGAAACAGACAGAATTGAAAAGCTATTTATGAGAGGCTAAAGATATGGAGAAAGAAATAGAAAAGAAAGTGATGAATTTAGAGAGAAAACCTTTGGATGAGCTGAGAAAAATATGGAAGAAGGTATATGGAGAAGAGGCACCTAAACATTCAAAGAAATATCTGATACCGAGATTAGCTTATAGAATGCAGGAGGAAGCTTATGGAGAAATGTCAAGAAAGGGGACAAAAAGACTAGAGTATCTGGCAGATCGGCTAGAGAAGGGAAAAAGAATAAGTAGCGATAAATTACCAGTAGAAGGGACAGAATTAATACTAGAGAGAGGGGAAGAGACTCATGCAGTGATGGTAACAGATAAGGGTTTAATCTACAAAGAAGAGTTTTATACATCATTGTCAGCAGTGGCAGGAAAAATAATGGGAATGAGTTACAACGGACCTTTATTATTCGGGATGCGTGATAAAAGTGGAAATTGAGGAGAGAGAATGCTAAAAGAGGTGAGATGTGCAATATATACGAGAAAATCAAATGAAGACGGTCTAGAGCAAAAGTTTAATAGCCTTGATGCGCAACGAGTAGCATGTGAAAAATACATAAAGAGCAGAGAGGGCTGGGTAACACTGGCCAAAAGGTACGATGATGGTGGATATTCAGGAAAAAATTTAGAAAGACCAGCGATAAAGGAATTATTTGAAGATGTAAAGACAGGAGAAGTGGACTGTGTGGTAGTATATACGCTAGACAGGTTATCAAGGGAAACAAAAGACAGCATCGAAGTAACGTCATTTTTTAGAAGGCATAGAGTAAATTTTATAGCAGTAACGCAGATATTTGACAATAATACGCCAATGGGGAAGTTTGTACAAACAGTGTTATCAGGAGCAGCACAACTAGAAAGAGAAATGATAGTAGAAAGGGTAAAAAATAAAATAGCAACATCAAAAGAACAAGGTCTATGGATGGGTGGAACTTTGCCACTTGGGTATGATGTAAAAGATAAGGAATTAATAATCAATGAGAAAGAAGCAAAGACAGTGAAGCACATATTTCAAAGATATTTGGAGCTGAAGTCAATGGTAGAGTTGGCAAGAGAACTAAATAGTCAAGGTTACAGAACAAAATCAGATATCTTTAAAAAAGCGACGGTGAGAAGAATAATAACAAATCCAATATATATGGGGAAAATTAGGCATTATGAGAAAGAGTATGAAGGAAAGCATGAAGCAATAATAGAGGAAGAAAAATGGCAAAAAGCACAAGAATTAATAAGGAATCAGCCATATAGAAAAGCAAAATATGAGGAAGCGTTGCTAAAGGGAATAATTAAGTGCAAGAGCTGCGGTGTAAATATGACACTGACATATGCAAAAAAGGAGAATAAGAGATATCGATACTATGTATGTAACAATCATCTAGGAGGGAAAAATTGTGAATCGGTAAATCGAACTATAGTAGCAGGAGAAATAGAAAAAGAAGTAATGAAAAAAGCAGAGCAGCTATATGAAAAATGGGAAGAAAAAGCGGAAGAGTGGAGTTTTGGAAAGCAGAAAGAAATAGTGAAAAAGTTAATAAAGGGAGTGATGGTAATAGGAGAGGGGATAGAGGTGAATTTGGAGGATAAGGTGGAATTTATACCAATAAAAAAGAAAGGAAAGAAATGCACAGTAATAGAGCCAGAAGCAAAAACAAACAATGCGTTACTGAAAGCAGTGGTAAGAGCTCATCTGTGGAAACGGCAACTAGAAGAGGGAAAATATGGAAGTGTGAAGGAGTTAAGTGCCAAAATTAATATAGGTACAAGACGAATACAACAAATTTTAAGGCTGAATTATTTAGCACCAAAGATTAAAGAAGATATAGTAAATGGAGGGCAGCCAAGGGGTTTGAAGCTAGCTGACTTGAGGGAGATACCGATGCTGTGGAGTGAGCAATTTGAAAGATTTTATAAATTAGCGCCTTAAAAATTGTACAATTAATACTTTCCTAACATAACTGATTTATAAAGACAACAGTAGGAGTATAATAGTATGAGAATAATAAAAAACGCTAATAGAGCAGATATAACTTATGAGTTGACAAATAATGATGACAAGTTAACAAATCAAGATAAAGAAAAGCTTTTTAAGCTATTAAAAAAGATAGAAGAGGGTAAAAGTATTAGTGAAAAATTGAAGAAATCTGATTACAACACAAAAAAGATTCTGCTGACAAGAGTAGTTTACAAATATGAAGGTAGAAAAGACGTATTTACACTACTACATTATGCTAAATTTTGTAAGAACAACCAAGCTGTAAAGAATCTTTTAGAAGAAGCCAAAGAAAATAGTCTTTTTGAGGAAGTTAATGATAAGAAAATAATCTCAGAATATCTAGGGAGTAATGGAGAACCAATACGTACCCATAGTGCTGTTGAAGATGGTGTAGTAAGAGTAAAAGATCTTTATGATAAAAATAATAAGAAAGTGCTGAATCAAAATATAACAATTCAAGTTGGTGCTAATGCAGAGATATCAACCGATACCAGATCATGTGGAAGTAACGAAGAAGGCAAAAATGCTTCAACAGACAATACTATGGAAGAATCGATGGCTTGTAGTGTATCAAGGAAGGTTAAAGAAGTGATGGATAAGTGTTTTGATATAGAAGGGCAAGAGGAGATAATAAATTTTTATAAAGCTAAAGAAACTGACACTGAGTCATATAAGGATATTAATAAAGATAAAGAAGATTTTCAACTGACATTTGAAAATAATGAGAGAGCTGAAACCGAGGTTCCTCTTCCTAAAGAAAAAATGGTGTCAACACAAAGACTAATACTATTAGATCTGGTATTATTAGACGACGAACGTATAGGTAATTTTAATCCAACAACGATAGAGCGTGCTAAAGAAAAAGCGATGTCAGCAAAAAGGTTGATACCATTAGATCCAGTATTATTAGACAATGAAGATAACGAAAATTTTCACCTGACATTTGAAAACAGCAAAAAAGTCCAAAACTTCTCAATAGAAAATGCTGTGCAAGAGCGCAATATTTCTGATATCTTTCCTTTTCGAAAATGTTTTAATAGTGATGCTGCAGGCAAAGAAGAAAATCCATCAACAAAAACAATACAGCAAAAACGAGTAATCCTGGCTAGTAGTGCTGGGATAGTGTTATTGGTGGGTAGTGTTCTATCCTATATTATGAAAATACATGTAATAGCCGTAATTGGAGGGATTGTTGGATTAGCGTGTATAGGTTTCGCACTGTATAATTCGTTCAAGCTAAATACCAAACTGGAGAAAGTGGAAGATCTAGCACAGCCTGTCATTGTTCATTCTTATTTGAATACAACATAAAAATGTTATGCTTAAAAACAAATAAGCATCAGGTAAACCTTTAAATAAGATGATTTATTGAGAAAATTACTCAAAATGTTAACTTAATATTACCATGACTTTCCATTGTAAAATTATGTAACTGACCATCTTACCTTTTGTATACTTTCTTGTATAGGAGAAGATAAAGATACATCACCTAATGAGGAGTTGACGCTAAGCGTTTCAGAAGGTTGACTAAGCTTTACAGATCTGAAAAAATATCCTTGTTCTATTGCCTTATTGACTGATAACCCCCCTAGCAAGCAATTCCTTCCTAGTTCTTCTTTACAGTTCTTTAAACTTTCCAGCAGACCTTGATCTTTTATTTCTACCTTTATTTGTTCTTTATTTTGCTCATCAGGGTATAACCTAACTTCTAACTCCCCTTGGCTAGTGTAAAAAGTTAATGCTATGTCACTATCTTCTGCAAGATCTGTATAATTTCTTATTCTTCCTTGAGTTATAATTTCTACCTCACTTTTACCGATCTTGATTATATCTCTTCCCCATTCTATTTCTCCTTGAGTGAGTCCTAAATCCCTTGCTCCATCTGTAATCTTTGCAACATATATTGTGCTATCTTCCGAATATTCTAAGTAAAAAGTGGAATTATCTATCCTTGCATCATTCAATTCACCATTAGTAGCATTTTCCGCGATTGTAAAAAATTCTTTAGCATAATTAATATAATTGTTGTATGCTCTGATCATATTCGCTTTATGACCCTTAAAGCCTGACTCTATTTTATTAATGACTTCAAAACTGCTCAAATTCTTTAACTTTCCTCCTTTCGAAATTAATGCACATATTATATCACTAGCAACTTCAGGGCTTTTTTCTAGCTGTCTAATTCTTTTTATTACATGATCTGTGGAATAATTCTTTTGATCTTTAGCAAAATTCAGTCTTATTCCAGATATGATAGCTTCATTCACAACTTTTTGTAATTTAGCTAGGCTTTCAGCTTTTGATACTTGCATCAAAAACCAATCTATCTTGGCTATTTGATCAGTTGGAACAATGTCTGATAAAAGGCTATCCCATCTTTCTACTAAATTCTTCCTTATCCCTTCAAAATTATCTTGCTCACCTTTCGTTAAACTAGGTACTCCTGCACCTAAAAGCAATTTTTTTACTTTATCAAATGTATAATTTTGAATAAGTGCCGAAATACCAGAATTAACTTTAACCTTTAAAACTGTCTTGAAATCTTCGTCATCTTTATTATCCCGCAAAAAATTACTTAGATTTTGAAGTTGTTCGGGATTAGGTGAGTCCCAATCTGAATCAAGCGATTCAATATTAACCAGCTTTAATAGCTTGTTATACAACTTTTTTTGATTGTCAGTTAATAGACACTCTATAATATTATTGTTATCACTTGCGATTTGCAGGGGGGTTTTGCCATCATTATCCTTTATACTCAGATCAGCCCCATTTTTTACAAGTAAATCCATGATTTCCCTACTTTTACTAGTACAATAAGCAGCATAGTAGTGCAGTGGTGTTTTACCTTCTCTATCCTGTATATTAGGATTAGCGTGTAGACCCAATAGACAATCGACATCTTCATATCGACAATCATACAGGGCAGTATCATGCAAAGGTGTTTTACCTTTGTTATCCTTTATGTTTGGGTCAGCTCCTGCTTCCAGAAGATCATGCATATTCTCTTGTCCTACAAAGATATGTAGTAGTGTTGTTCCTAACCTGCTTCTTTTAAGGTTCAAAACAGTCTTTAGGTCTTCACTATTCTTGTTGTCTACCAAATACTGCTTAAGATTTGAAAAGTGATCATAGTCGTACTGAATTAAATCTTTTATAATACTATCTAGTAACTCTTTGTTTAACTTTTTTTGACTAGCTATTAACTCTAAGTTGGGTGTATCAATAAACCATTCGTATACTAGAGACTCTAAGTATTTTCTATCGTCTACCAAGGTATTTAAATAAGTTAAGCCTAGCTTGATGAAATTATAGTAATCATCTTGACTGTCCTGTAGTAGTAAATCAGTTGTTTTCGAAGCATGATGCTCAGAGCTTAATTCAAGTTCTGAGTTTTTCTCAACAAATTGATTAGAAACCATACTGTACCTCCTAGTCTAAATTAATACACTATGTTGAATATTTAGTATAAAGTCAAGCTAACTTAAGAATAATTCTTTCACTAAGATACTCTACATATTACATGGAGAATGTATATTTTCTTTTCTTCTACACCCCCTCCTCTTAACTTAAGCTTATGGGTCACACCTTTGAACTTGCTAAAAGCTGAACGGGTACAAATTTAAGACTCTAAACACTATTTTGAGAAACTATACATTCAGGATCTTTTAAGACTTGATCAACTTCAACATTTTTAAGTGCTGTATTTGCTTTATATGAATAGTAACATCCTGTTGCAAGGGAAATAAATGCAGCTACGGCAAGTGGTATACATATTGCTAAGTAAGGTATTGTTAAACCCGCACCAACAGCACATATTCCAGACAATATAAAAAAAGTAAATTTATAATTTAAATTTCCACGTTCTGCAAGGTGAGCCTTTTTGCTTTTGGTTGCCTGAGTTCTTTTATTTAATTCTTTCTTTGTACTAATGGGGTTCTGTTCTAACTGAGAAGTTTCGTGAATCGCATTATCGAGTTTTTTAGTGCTTAAAGGGGATTTTTCTTCTTGTTCTAACTTGTCTAATGTGCTTGTATTGTTTATTTCAACAGTGCTGCTTTCTTCTGTATTACCAAAGTCTACTAAAGTATCTGTTGAACCCTCTTCACTACCGCTATGTTGATTATGAAAGCAAATAACCTGTTGATTGTGAGATAACTTGGTATTATCCTCACTCAAATAACTTTGATCTTTAGCAGTAACAAAACTTTCCTCACCTATAGAAGAGTATTCTTCAGTATTTGGTGAAACTGAACTTCCTCTTGAAATTTTCTGAACAAAACTACCAATTTTTTCGTGTTCTTGAACACATATACCACTAGTTAATTCATTATTTAAACGATCATCATTTTCTTCTTCCCGAATAGTATTATCAAAATTACCAAAATTGTTATTATCCAATATTATTGAACTATTACGACCGACTTCAGGAGATGTAACACTATTAGTAGGAGAAATGTCCACAGTAATATTAGCCTCAGGTGTACTGGCTGAAATATTAAAATCCTTAATACTATTAGGTGTATTACTAGAATTGTGACTACTAGACGTATGATTCAACATCGTAGAGCTATTTTTACTGCTGTCCCTCTTACCTTTACCGTTTGATAAATTGGAAGGTCTTTTTTCCTGTTTTGTTTCATATAAACCACTCAGATACAAATTTTCCTTGTTGTAAACTGTAACTTGGTGTAATGTTTTCATCAATTAAAATGAACGAAGTAACTTATATAAGTAACATTATCTATTTCTCTTTGCAAGAAAAAACGACAGTAAAATCCTTGTTTGGTAGATAATCAAGTAAACCTTCGTTCTACAAGGACATCTGTATACCCTACACGAGTAAAAGATAAAAAGTACTACGACCGTCTGCAGGATAGTAGTGATGATGAAGGCCAGGGAGAAAAATCGTTAGTAAAAGCAACGCAACAAAGACAAGCAACATACTGTAATTGCGATTGAATGATGGAGAGACATACTCCATTATTTTAGCACGAAGTAACAAATTCAATGAATTGGTTCTTCAAAAATAATTTAAACTTTTACAGTAGGAGTAGTCTCATGAAATATTATAGCGGGTTAGATATCTCACTCAAAGAAACTTTTATTAGTATCATTGATGAGAAAGGAAAATTGTTAAAGAAGAAGTTGTTGCAAGTGAGAGCAGTGCAATAGCTGAGTTTCTGCTTAGTCAAAGCAGAGAATACGAATCCATAGGAATAGAAAGTGGGCAATTGTCAATATCGATGTGCAAAGAGTTAAGGAGCTTTGGATTACCAGTAATTTGTGTAGATGCGAGGCATATGGCAGCAGCATTGTCTGCGAGAATCAATAAAAACGATAAAAATGATGCAAGGGGTATAGCACAAATGATGAGAGCTGGGCTGTATAAAGAGGTATTAGTAAAATCAGATGAGTCTTGTCAAGTTAAGGTAGCGCTCGGAAGTAGAAGGCAGTTAATGTATTGCAGAGAGCAAATTATGGGAACAATAAGAGGGCTATTGAAGATATACGGAATAAAGCTTGGCAAGAAGTCAAAGATTGTAATCTTTTCTTTAAAAGTGCAAGAAGCAATAAAAGATCTAGATAAAGTCAGTAAGGATTCAATTGAAGCATTAGTTTGTAGTTTGGAAATAATAGAAGAATCAATAAAAAAGCTTGATAAAATATTATCAGAGAAAGGCAAGAAAGACAAAGATTGCAAATTATTAACTACTGTTCCAGGAGTTGGTATTATAGTAGCAATGACGTATAAGGCTACAATTGATAATCCACATAGGTTTGAAACATCTGATACAGTCGGAGCCTATATGGGATTGACGCCAAGACAGTACGCTTCTGGAGAAGTTAATCGTCATGGTAGCATATCAAAGATGGGACCGGTAGAATGTAGAAATATGTTGTATGAAGCTGCGCATACAATACTGACAGTTAGCAAGAAAAAATTCAAATTAAAAAGCTGGGGTTGCAAAAAAGAAGGGTGTAAAGAAAGCAGTAGTTGCATTAGCAAGAAAACTAGCTGTAATTATGCATAGAATGTTGGTTGATAAAACAGAATTTTATTATCAATAAACACTAAAGGAGTATAGGACAATAATTTTATTGAAAGTAAAGATAGTAATGCCGATGGAAGGGATAAGCAAGAGCTATGGTTGAAGCGTAGACTTCGTAAACAACATGTTGCCATACACTTCCGCCCTAACAAGTATAGTGCGGCTTGGCTAAAATTAAACTAGCCATATCAGACCGAGGAGAGAACCATGGAAGCATGCTATTTTTAATTTATATCAAGGATTATGGAGGAAATATGCTATTTTGATCTATGTGAAAATTATTGTTGACTTGTACGCAATTAGAGAACCCTAGCTAGTAGTGCTCAGTGATGTATATTATAAGCGACGTTGCATCATACATCATGAAAATGCATATCATAGTAGTACTTAGTGAAGTTATTGGATTAGCGTATATAGTGCTTGCACTCTACAATCTTCGCTAAGTAAGGAATTTGAGTAAGCAGAAGACATAGAACATTCCATAATTGCTTATCTTCCTTTAAATCAAAAACAATAGATATACTTTAAAAGTCATCAACTCTAATAAAGAGAATTTATTCAGCAAAGGCTTTAAATAGTTAACCTATGTTTTATCTACCTGAACCCTACTAACTTTCTCCTTGATTTAAACTTATGGTTAATAAGATGCTATTTTTCTCATTCATAGTTAGCTTTAATATGATACTGACTTATTTCCTATATAGACATTTATACGTTATTATTTAAAGCTTTAAACTTTTGATTCCATCCTCTATATTGACATCTTGTAAATTCTGATCTGGTTTTTTCAACATTTCTAACAATTTACTCGCAATATTCTTATGTTTATTAGCTATAGCAACTTGCAATAACGTATTTCCTTGATTATTACGAGCATTTGTTGCAGCTACAAACTCATCAGGTTTTACTGCTTTTAGTTTACTAATGATTTCAACATTACCTTTCTTTGCGTCTTCAAATAACTCTTCAATCAGTTTCAGCAAGTCAATAACACCCTGATCTTTGGAAAAATTAATAGGCGTCTTATCTTTCTTATTTTCAATGTTATAGGTTGCACCATTTTTTAATAAAGATTTTACGATCTCCAAGAAACCATTTTTAGCTGCAACATGTAGCGATGTGGTACCACCGGAAGTGGTTTTAGCATTAATAAAGTCATTTAATTTATCACGGCCTACATGTTGTAACAAAACTTTAATAATTTCCCTATGACCTTTGGAAGTAGCAATGTGTAATGGTGTGTTACCTTTATTAGTAACTTGAGTAGGATCAGCTCCATTTTCTAAAAGCAGTTTTACAATACTACTGTCACCATTATGAGCAGCCCAATGTAAAGGATTACTACCATCATTATCTTTAATATTAACTTTAGCTCCATTTTGAATCAAAGATTTAACCTTATTTAAGTTACCCTCTCTTGTTGCTAAGTGTAACAGCATCTGGTGTTTATTCTGAATAACCTTTTCCTTAACTAGAACTTGAGCTATATCCATATTATTCTTAGTAGCAAGAACTTCTGGATGATTTGATCCTAATACTTCCTTCTGCTTAGGATAGATCTCCTGATAAACGTTCAAAGCCTCTTGATACTTACATTGTTTGAGTAATACTTGAGCTATAAGATTTTGAGTTATCAAAGTATATAGATTACTTGGACCTAATACCTCTTTTCTCTTATAATAAACGCCCTCTAAAACGTTTAAAGCTTCTTGATCGTCACCTTTTTCACAAAGCACTCTCCCTATATTATTCTGAGTGGTTAAGGTCTCTGGATGATCTTTTCCTAATATTTTTTTTCTCTTTTCAAAAACATCTTTAAAAATTTTTAAAGCTTCTTGATGTTTTTTTTGTCTAGACAATACCGCAGCCATATTATGTTGAAGAGTTAAGATGTTTGGGTGATCTGTCTCTAATATTTCTTTCTCCCTATTGAAAACTTCCTGATAAATGTTAACAGAGCTCTCATATCTACCTTGCCTATCTAACGTTCTAGCTATATTGGACTGAGTAGCTAATGTATTGGGATGATTTGGTCCAAATGTTTCTTTTTGTTTTTGAAATGTATTATTGAACATGCTTAAAGCCTCCTGATATCTACCAAGCTCTAGCAAGGTTAGAGCCATATTATTCTGAAGAGCTAAGGTGTTGAGGTGATCAGAGCCTAATATTTCTTTACTCTCCTGATGCACTTGTTGATAAATTTCCATAGCCTCTTGATACCTACCACTTGTACTTAACACAACAGCCACTTTACCATAAGCAGATAGAGTATTTAAATGTTTTAACCCTATTGCTTTTTTTAATAAGCCTACAGCTTGTCTTCCAAAGGAAATAGCCTCTTCGTATTTCACATCATCCTTTAGTCTATCAATAATTTGACTGGGTAGCCAACTAAACTCCTTTAGCAATGCTTGATTTGTACTTACATTCTTCCACAAACAGATAAGTTTATCTACAACATCGCTCGAACTTCTAGTAATATCATGTAATTTAGCCATCTCTATAATACTCTTAGTAGCTAAGGTACTTGGGTGATCAGACCCTAATATTTCTCTCTGTTTATGATAGGCAGTATTAGAGATATCTAGACTATCTTGATCTTTACCTTTTATCAGAAGTACCATTGCTATTTCACTACTTACTTTTAAAGCCTCTGGATGGTCTTGTCCTAAAGACTTATTAAATTTTTAAGGGTTTCTTGAAGAACTTTTAGGCACTCATCATATTTATTTTGTCTAAAAAGTACTTGTGCTATCTGACTTGAGGTTATTAAGGTAGTAAGATGATCTGAACCAAACACTCTTCTTCTCTTGTCAAAAACTTCATTAAGAACATCCAAAGATTTTTGATATTTACCTAGCTCTAGCAGCATTGTTCCCATGTTGTGTTGAGTAGTGAGGGTACTTGGATCATTTGGACCTAGTATTTCTTTCTGTTTTTTATAAACTTCTTTCAAGATATCTAAAGCATCATTGTACTTACTTTCTTGTTTAGCAAGAATGACTGACATGTCTCCTTGAGTAAGCAAAGTATATGGGTGTTTTATTCCTAATATTTCCTTTCTCTTTTCAAAAACATCCTTATAGACAAGAAGAGCTTCTTTATTTCTTCCTAAATTAGAAAGGGCGAATGCAATATTGTGTCGGATAGCTAAAATATATTTATCGTCGGGTTTTTCTATCTACTTAAGTTTTTTATATACTTCTTGGAAGATATCAAGAGATTCCTGATATTTACCACAATTTGATAGCATTAAAGCCATATTATTTCTCATCTTTAAGGTATCGATATGATCTACCCCTAGAGAATATTTAAGTAAATCGCATTGTCTTTTTGCAAATAGATAGGATTCTCTATGTCTGCCAACATTATCTAGAGTACTCACTATAGTATTTGGTAAATCACTAAATTCTTGAACTAATTCTCCTCGATATTCACTCACATGATCCCAGGTAGATATAGCATGATCCAGGTTACTTGAGTTTATACTATCCTTACACAACAACATTAGAGCTTTTTTCAATACCTCTCCTTCTTTTTTCTGTTTTTCTAGGCTTTTTCTTATTATTTTTTGAACTAAGCTGTTAACATTCAGTGAAGTTTCCTTTCCACTTGAATTAACTACTGAATACTCCTTTAATAATTTGATAGCAGCTCCTAATTTTCTTTCATTAGATACTAAACTTAAAAACATCTCTGTATGTATATTTTTAGGCGCAAGATAAGATATGACATTTAGAATCTCTAAAGCTTTATTACCATACTCCTTTGTGCTTATTATGTCCAATGCTTGCTTGATTCCTTCTTCCGTTATATTAGAATTAGATTGTTGTAAAGTTTGAAACATATGAAACCCCAATTGCAGTAAATATCACGATTAACATGTATGTTAGCTTATATATCTCAAATCTTTTTTCATGCAACAAAAATTTTTTTTAAGATTTGGAAAAATAGTATCACTGTTTTGCATAGAGTAATAACAAAAATGTACTTCTCCTCACTTTTAAGTGGTTTATTGTTAATCAAAAAATGGTAAATATGATCCATAAGAAGTTATAGGATAGAGATATATACTATGCAAAGATTGAATTTTAGCAAAAATCAGAGACCTTGTATAAGGTTTAGAGCACAAGCTTGGAGTTTATTAATCTTATCATTTTCGATACTAATTGGTAGTATCTCATATGCTGATAGAACAATAGTATCTTCATGTGATGAAATACCTTCGGGTTATAAGGGCAAAATTTTTAAAATTAAGACTGATTATCCTGCTGAACCAAGTAATAAAGAAAGGCCGTGGGAATACATATCATTTAAAGATGAACCACAGGAATAAGCCTATACAATCTTAAAGTATATATATGATGGGAATATCGATTGTGATTTTGATTTACATTGTAATAAGATTGCTAATTGGCATCATGCACCATGGATGCATTATGGAGTAAATGGTAGAGAATTTATTAATGGTTTAACGAGAGAAAGATCCTTTAAGCCCGGTGAATTACATAGCAATCAAAAATCCATGATACAAAATTGGGCAATTTCTATTATTAATGAGCAAGGAGCATATACATATGGACAGGTATGGAAAGATATAAACAATCCTGATATTACCAAAGGGAAATTCTTAGATGGTACAGTAAGCACAAAATTAGTATTTACAGAAACAACGGATGAGAATATTCCAACTCTTAAAAATAGCATTACTTGGGCCGGGTATATTAATCAATCTGAAAAAGGAACTCCAAAAGTATTTAAGGAACTGAGGTTATTTCAAATTGATTTTTTAGTTAAAGATAAGAGGTCAGAAGAAACAGGATGGGTTGCAGGTACGTTTATTTATGATTATAAGATGAACAATAAGAATCCATGGTTTAATATGAAATTATTAGGAGTTGCATGGGGTAATGATTCTAATTATTTTACATCAGATTACATAATTGGGAAAAGGTTATTGGAGTGTTGGATAAATCCTGATGTAATAAAAGGTTCTTTAGGATATTTAGGTAGGCTTAATGGTCCAATAGATAATAAAAAATCTTCGTGTTTGTCATGCCATAGTACAGCACAGTATCCAGAAAAATCTACATCAGTACCACACGAACAAGCAACAGAAGCAGAAATAAAGTACTGGTTTAGAAATATAAAGGAAGAATCATTTGATGAAGGAGCATTTAATTTTGATTATTTCAAGCAGTTAAGCCATGGGATTAGAAACTACTATAGTGCTAAAGAAGAGAATGATTCAATTGGATGTAATAATTTTAACTATAAAGATATCGCTAAAATTCGAATCAACCAATAGGGTATGAGTCTTATGCTTATTTGTATAGTCTTTTAAAGATATGAGGTAGATGGAAAACACAAGAATAGAATATCTTCTGTGAATAAAATAAGTTGAGAAGAAATACCTGATTTTAGAGTCATAAAAGATTTAATTGTTTACTCTTTTCAAAATTGTAAAAATAGTACGTATATTTATGAGAGCTTTTTACGTAAAAGGGGTGTTTCAAAAATAAAAAAGCAAAATTGTTCCAACAAAGTTAGGCAAATTAGTTCATATATAAATGTGACCAAAGTAGGCTAAAGTAGCTGCTTTTACGATATAGCAAAATTACTATATAGAAAAGTTCGAACGGTACGTGTGGTAGACCATGCCATCCCAAGAAAAACACTTCTCACCGCCCTTGGTTTTGAGTGGTAGAAATGGTTATATTATTTAATTCATTAGCAATATATAATATTAAATTAATAGTAATTCATTTGACAATAAGTATTAAGATAAACTTATAAAAAACAGAATTTAAAATAAACAAAACGTCATGTATCTCTCATATTAAGAGGCTTTTGTTGAGAGTTATTCAAGTCTAAAAAAAATTTTCAAATTGAGGATTGACAAAACCTAAAAACGTGATATCTTGCTTGAAATGGCATCAAGTTACTATAGTGTATGTTAGACGTAACAGTTTCCATTTTTTTCCATTCATAAAGAGGTGATCATGCTACGTTCAGATATTCCAAAAGTTTTATTTTCGTCTATTAAAGAGGATGATCCTTATAGAGCATCTAAGCTTTTTCAAATTGAACGCTGGTGCTATGCAAATTGGCATCTGCACCAAAAAAGTGGCAAAAAAGGACGTAATTTTCTTGCACAGGTATTGTCTAGTGAGGATTGTTGGAAAAAAGTAGACAATTTACATGGAGTTAAGCTTGATAGGCAAGTCGTAGGCAAAAAGTTAATTGCGCCAGATTCAGGTAATCTCTTTGATAAGTATGCCATTGCCTGTCGTTGCTGTCTAGAAGAAGATATTATTGCTTTGTTTGAGGAAAGAAAAGAGGAATTATCAGCTCAAGGTAAGAGTAGTCTATTGGAGTATGAGCACTTAGTTAGGTGTTGCGGATCTGGTCTTTTAGCGCAGTTTTGGTCACATTTTGTTAGTGGTTACATCTCTAAACTAAATTTAGATGGCTGTCATCCATATGAGTACGGGCTTAAATGTGCTGTGAGTCTTAAGCAAGAGCAGGCAGTGGAATTCTTCTGGAATAAAATAAAATCATTACCTGAAAGTGAGATGAGCGAACAGAAAAAGGATGAAATCTTGATGAAGACAGCAGTATATGTAGCAGGGAACCGTTGTAATAGTTATCCTGAAATATTCGAGTTTTGTTTTAGTCAAATAAGTCCTGATAAATATCCAGAACTTCTAAAAAGAGACTTAGCTGAAAATGGTTATTATGGTAGTCTAAACACGCTACAGGGTGCACTTCGCTTTGATCAATTTCAAGCATTGTTTGACTATTTGAAACCAAGTAATGTTTCAGAAGATAAATATCTTGTCTGGCTACACTATATAAAAACAGAAAACAGCTCATATTATGCTGGTGAAGGTGCAAAGCTTTTTATGCATATGTGGAGAAAGGAGGGATTTGATAGCCATCGTACTTATGTGCTGAAGGAAGAAGTTTGTAATAGATCTTGCTTTCTTGTTACAAGTTTATTAGTACCTTGGGTAAATCAAAATTACATGGAACCGGTATGGGCAATATTAGATAAGGCTAATTCTGATCAAATTAAAGAATTTATGGATTCTAGGCAAGCGGAGTATATACGATCTGTGTTAGAGCAAAGAGATATTGATTCATTAAATAAATTTTTATCATACGGTAAGTCTACAGCTGAAGGGTTTACTAGCTTAACTGAGGTTAAATTAAGCAAAGCATGTGAGCAATTAGGGTTGGGCAATTAAGGTATTATAAGGCAATTCTATAAAATAGGTGATGGTTTCTCTTGTTACTACTTTAGCTTCTGTCAAAAAGGCGTTGCATTATAATACAAATGTTATATATCCAAGTTAGTATGCGGGTAAAAATAGCTTGTATTGTTGATATCTCTGATAATAAATAGTGGGTTTGGTATAATGTAATGAAGGGGGCTTTATGTTTAAGACACAATATCTAACAGATCACCTAAAAAAAGAAGGCGTTAATTCAAAGATTACCGAATTATCGGATCAAATACAATATATAGAGCAAGCTAAAGAATTTTATCAACTTAAGCGTTATCGTAGATCTGATGTTGATTCCGAAAGTGGAAGTCAGGTTAAGAGAATCGATGTTCCAGGAGACGGTAGTTGCTTATTTTGGTCTGTTACTATGGCTTACTTAATACCCGTCAGAAACGACGATGCTTTATTTCGACAAAGGTATGAAGTACTATTTGGAAATGATGGAACTGTAACCCAAAATTTAGATCATATTAGAGGTTTGGTTCGGAATTTAGGTGCTGCGAATTATGATGATACATTTGCAAATTTAGTAAGAAACGTATTTCGTAATCGAGTAGTTGATCACATAAGTTCTTATAGAAATGAGTTCAGAGATTTTGTTGAAGGTGATTTTGAGCGTTACTTGGAAAACATGAGGAACCCTGATACTTGGGGAGGTGAACCTGAAATAAGAGCAATGAGTGGAATGCTTAGCGCAACGATTAGTGTTTCTGGTGAGGTTGAAACTCAATATGGTAATGGAAATACTCAAATACAGTTATTTCATGTTGGTGCACCAGGTAAACGAAACCATTATAATTTTGGTCTTGAAAGGAATATTATTGATAATGATAAAGAGCTTGCAAAAGGCTTAAAAAGAGTCATGGGTAAAGTAAGACCACAAGACTTTGAGTTAATACAGTTATTGATAGAGGAAGCAAGTAAAGAAGTTGGTATAAGCCGGCAAGATGAGGATTTTAAATCTTTTGAACCGAGATTTCAGTCATTTGTGGATCAGATTCCATCTTATTTACACTCTGTAGAAAAAGCAGGATTTTTTACACACTTCTTCCTAGGGAGCTTTTCTACTTTGCTAGATACAAAAATTGCAGAAAAGTTAAATATTAAAAAGATTTATTTTAGTTTTGATACTTCAAAAACTTTAAAAGTAGCTATTGTTAAAAATGGTCAAATTGGAAATGCTGAAGATGCTATTAATAATATAGATTTATTTTCCATTTCAGAAGGTAAGCGTGGCCATCAGTTTACCGTTAATGAGTTGGAGAACATATTAAGAAAGAATATAGATAGGAGTAAGATTAGAGATCGGGATGTTGAGAATGAGATCCTAAATATTAAGAATGAAATTCAAGATAGAATAAAATCTAGATTAGTACAGATCTATAAAGGAAAGGGTGATATTTTTGTTAATATGGAAGCTAAAGAGATACTTGATTCTGCTACTAGCAAGGAATTTCATGAAATAGAAAAAGGAATATGGAATAATCCGGAAGGTGATATAGCGAAGCTATCTGATTCTGATGCGCAAACAGTTAGCAGGTCTTTAAAAAAAGTTCTTGAAAAAATTAATAACGTTCATTCTGAGTATGTAGGATCAGTAGTCTATGATAATAGTGCCCGTGAAGCATCACATCATGGATTTATGGTAGGCGTTTTCATGAATTTCCACTATAGGTATAATCTTAGAGTTTACCCAGAGCAATTTGCAGGAAGGGGTTATGCAGATATTATCTTGCTGGCTCGTGGTCCTGATCGTGCATTGGATTCTATTCCCATTATTATTGAATTAAAAGCGGGAGCAGGTTCTAATGCTACTCCAGATAAGGCTTTGCAGCAAGCAGAAAAGTATGCACAAGGCTTTCAACCAAATATTCAGCGAGTTCTAACCACTGCAGATGACATTTTATGTGTTGGTGTCAATCTTGATAATCCATCTCCTATCTCTGACGTTAGGGTATCGAATCGTAGGGAAAGAATAATTCCTCTTTTTCAAGATATGCTAAAATCTGCTGATGACTGGGATACGCAAAGGATTGGAACAATAGAATTAAAGGGACAGGTGAAAGATAATCTAGAACGTATTTATCATACGTTTCCTGGTACACCGGAGAAGGGAGATAATCATTATTTTAGCAGGTTTTTACTGGGGCAATCACTATTGCTAAATAGAGTTGAAGATTTAAAAACTGGTTTTAAAAAATACATTTTTATCTATGGAGATAATATACCTACTGAAGTGCATCCTGATCTTCGTGAGCTTGGACGTCCAGCAGCTAAAAGAGCCAGAGAAAGACTGTCAGCTAACCTTGATGCAAGCCATGCAGTTGTAACAATGGTGCTCATCCCAGAAAATACAGAGAAGTTGGTTTATGTGATGAATATTGTTGAAGCTAACAGAAAAGATGTTTTGAACGGGCTGAATGAAGTTCTTCCTCTTGATAGATTAAATAGAGAAATAGGGAATAGGGAAATAATCGAATTAAGTCTTAATTTTGATACTAGATACAAGTCAGATTTTAAAAGATATCTTACTATTTGGGCTGAAAAATACAATTCTTTACAAGAGTACAACAACGGAGATAATAGATTTCAAGGTACTTTTAAAGAAGTTACTTATCCTAATGAGTTAAAAGAAACATTTGATAAAGCACTAGATGTCCAATCCTTATCAATAAGAGGATATAGTAGATTATTAGAAAAAATTGGAGAAGGAATCTTTCCTTTTAAGAGTCTCGTTAATAAAGAAGCTCATTTCCAAGGAATATTGAATGGAGTGTTTAGTTATTATAGCGACCTAAAATTACAAGAATCACCAGAAACTAGAGCGTTAGTTTTAACTGAGTTTCAAACTGGTAGAGGAGAACGTATTGACATGCTAGTTCATGGTATTAAGTTTGTGGCTCAAGGTGGAAATGCTGAGGAGTACATACCAGTAGGGTTGGAACTTAAGACATCAAGGCAGGGCAAAGGAGCTCAAGCTTTATTGAGGGAAGCAAATGATCAAATAAATGAAGAATACAAAGAAGGTGTTACCTATAAAACACTTACAGATGGTGATGAGGTAAAATTTATCGGTGTTGTTTTTGATAAAGGATCTAATAATCCGAATAAACTTATTTTAACAAGTAGGACAACCAAGGAAGGATTTATTCCTGTTGAAGTAGTTCATAGTTCAGTTCATATGCTGCCTACTGGTGAAGCAACACAATCTTTGAATAAGTTAAATCTTAATGGCTGTGCAAAGCAAAGCAATAGAAAGAAGAGAAGTATTAAATGTTTATTTTCAAAGGATGATGTGGAAAAGTTTAGTAAAGGAAGGGTAGATAAAAATAATGTAGGTAAGGTTATAATTGATAGTGAAAAGTTCCTAACTTATGTTAAAAGTAGTCAAGATGAAGGGAAAAATGCTCAGCTAATAGAGTTTATTGGAAACAAAAATATTGAGGGTGACTATAAATATTTAGTTGATAAGGTGATTGGAGACCAAGGGTATGAGCGCTATATTCAGAATGAGCGTATCAAGGATTTATATGGTGACGTTTTACAGCAAAACAGTGATTTAACAAAAAACCCGAAATTAAAAAGCAGATTAATGAATGCTGCAGGTGGAATACAATTAATAAGAGGAATTCATGGTGCTATTGTATCTTGCAAGGATGGAACAGCAACAGATTGTGGATTAAATTTAGGCGGAATAGGATGGTCTTTTGTATCTCAACCAATTGAGAATGTGATGGTTAAAACTGCTCCAAAAGTTGTAACATCAGCTGGAAGGGTTGTAGGAAGAATTATACCAGGTACTTTAGGTAGGCAGACAAAATTTGCTGTTCAAGTTGCAGGAGTAAAATTTGGAAGTACAGTAGCAAAAGGTGTGGCAGGGGCTGCAGCTGGTGTATTTGATATTATTGATATAGGCATATCAGCAAATAATCTTATTGATTGTAAAAAAAGGGAGAATAGTGATAATCCATGTGGAGAGAAAGAAATAAGGGATAATATAGCTTCTATAGCCTTTTCTGGTGTGTCATTTGTTTCTGGTGTTACTCTTACAGCAGCTAGTCTGCCTGGAGTTGGTATTGGAGTTGGATTTGGACTCATGGTAACTCATGGAGTTTATAGTGGTATTAGCAATATTATAGAGTATGAAAAGAAGTATGATACAACTCATGGTGAGAATTTCGATATCTTTTTGCATACGCTTTTACTTTCATCTATGCCATATGATCTGGAACACCTTGCAGCCAGAAATAATATGGTTAATAGTCAAGCTAAAAGAGCCTGGAAAGCTTTAAGTGATAGCCCTAATGATGTAGTTGCCTATGGAGTTGGTTTTGGGGTGGATAGCGACACGCCATCTCTTCATGCAGGGTATGGAAAGATTCTAATGAATAGAACAGATGCTGATACAACAAACCTTTCACGTGTTATACCTGACCCAATTCAAAATGCTACGATGATTTGCTTACCACAAGTCACTAGCGAAATTTATGAAAAAGGTATTAAAAAATCAGTTCCAACAGCTGTGCATCACTGTGAAAATACAATGGTTATTGCTGATAGAAGAAGAATGCAAAATGGTACAATAATTCTTTATAATTTAGAAAGCATAGATGAAGGTACCATTGTTGGAAGTAATACATTAAATAACTACTTCTTGATTTTTAGAGGAAACACAGGAATAACTGGTGGTAATAATACTGTTAACAAATTTATTCTTGTGAAACCTGGAGGTTTTTCGGGTAAAATTATTGGTGGAAGTAATGCTACTAATATACTTGACCTAAGTCAATCAACAGAATACGACTTTGTACAAGCAAAAATTGACTATCGTTTTAGACCTAACGCTCCCGGTCTTTTAAGGTTAACAACAAATCTTCATCGATTGATCAATGATTATGTTGATAGCAATGTCGATGCTTTCAGGTATAGCTATATTGGAAGGCAAAATAAGACAGATAATGTTTTATGTACATATAATTCTAGGCGCCTTACTAGAAACGATAATCGTGACGTCTTTATAAATAGTGGTGGAGGTTTGAGCAAAAATGAGAAGGATACAGTTGATAATTGTAAAAAAGTAGCTATTGCGCCATACACTAAAGTTACAGGTGCAGAAAATGATTATACCTTTTATATAAAAACCACAGATTACGAGGCTAAAGATTTATATTCAGAAATTGATGTAAAAGGAACGGGAACTGTAATCTTTCCGGAAACTAATCTGCTAGATGATTGTGATGAAATATCTTATTTCTCGACTAATAATACTTTATCTTTAAAAATAGGGCTGGGTCAAGGTAATCAATATACCCTTGATATTAAAAATTATATTAAGCAAGGCAGTAATCAACCTAATTTTATGCTGATAGATAAAAATGGTAGTAATATTATTCCTAAAATTGAGAAACTAGAATCATCCATTACAAAAATTAACTCGTTCGAGTTACATACAGAACATTCTCTTGATAGCTTTGATGCTGCAGAAAATCATTACAAGGAAATACTCATTAATAATAAGGACTATAAAGTCTTTGGTGTTGTTAGAGCAAAACTACAAAGCAATAGCGCATTCCAACATATGGTATTTGGTTCTTCAGGAGAAGATATAATAAATTTTGACCAAAGGAGTATGTTTGCTAGAGGTGGAAATGGAAGTGATATGTATGTTATTGATAGCAACACAGAGAAAAGAGAGATTATTATTGATAATAACTCAGATGATAAAAAATTAGATATGTTGGTTATGCCAGAAGTTCCTGAGGAGTTTTCAATTCAACAGTGTAACTTGCATTTAAACTATAGTAATACTCATGTTCAAGTAAGAAATTATCTTAAGGGTAACAGCTATAGGCACCTTATGGTTATGAACAGTAAAGGAGAAACCTTTATTCCTTATGTACAATCAATGTCATGTGCTGGCTCTTCCGTAGAAAGTGGCAAATTATCTCCCTTTTTCCATGCCACACAGACTCAGAATATGTTTTTGTTGCCTAAGGATTTTGAAGGTGATCATGTAGTGATTGATTCTAATCTTGAAGATATCGAGAAATATAAAGATGAAGATGATCTCTTATTAACAAGAGAAGGTGAGATTCCTTTTATTATTAGAGTAGAAGATTTTTATAATGACCAAAGTAAATGGAGAGATGTTAATTTTCTTCTGTGGAACAATGGTAATTTTTTTTCATATTTAGGTTTACAGCAAGAGGTTGATGGAATAATGGACTATCAAGATAAACTTAAGAATGATTATGAAAAAATTATAAAAGAATATGTTATAGATTTCACTAAGTCTATCAGTATCACACATAATCAAGATGGCACTTTAACTTCGGTGGGGCAAGATGAAGAACGCATAGGAGTAGTGATATTAAAAGATATTACTCCAGATCAGATTAGGGTTTCCAGTAGTAATACAGATTTGGTGTTTTCCGACGAAGTATCTAACCATGTAATCAATGTAAAAAATTGGAATAATTCTGAGTCTTATAGGATTTCTACATTGGAATTCGATTTAGGGTTAGAACCAATAATAATCCGGAGATTAGACAGGTTTAGTTTGTCTGATATAGCAGAAATACAAGGTCTGATTAATAAAGCTTCAGAGATTTGCCAAAAGAAGGCTGGGTGCGAAGCTAACATTGAAGCTAAAAATAACGATGGCCAAACACTTTTTCATGTTGCTGCTCAAGAAGGCAAATTGCGTTCTATTAGGTTTCTTATAGGTAAAATTGAAAGTATGAATTTTGAAGATAATTTGTATTCAGAACCTGATGAACTAGTAAAAGCAGTTCGCCAAAGAGAAAGATTAAAGTCTCTCATAAATGAAAAAGATAAGTTCGGTTATACACCGCTGCAATATGCTGCTAAAAATGGCAAGTGGGATATAGTTAATCTTTTCCTTGATAAAACTGCTGAAAGAAATCAAGATGACGTTGCAGATAAAGATAAATTCTCAACAAGCTGGACTACCGTGCACTATGCCGTTTACAATGGTAATATGAGTCTATTTAATGATATATTTCAATTTCTTTCAGATAAAGAAACTATCGTTAATACTAAAGACAGTAGTGATTGGACACCTCTGCACTATGCTGTATATTACAATGCTTTAGATGTGGTAAAATTTCTTGTGAACAAAGGAGCTGATATCAGTGTTAAAGATAAGGATAGTAAAACACCTTTAGACTTAGCTGCTCAAGAGAATAACACAAGTGTAGCAGAGTTTCTAAAGCAAACGGAATTAGATAAAAAATTGTTAGTTGCAGTGCAAGATACAGGTCTTAATGAAGTTAAAGATCTTATTAATCAGAAGGCTAATATTAATGCTAAAGACATGTACGGTTGGACGCCTTTACACTTTGCTGCTTCTCGTAATAAACTTAGTGTAGTTGAGTTTCTCTTCAATAACAATGCTAATATTAATGCTAAAGATGTGTATGGTAATACACCATTACATGTAGCTGCCCAGTACAGTAGTAATCTTGAAATAGTTAAGTTTCTTTTAGACAAGGATATTAGCGGTATTAATAATATAACCAATAATGGTTGGACACCATTGCATGTAGCTATACAAGGAAACAAATTAAATACAGTCGAACTCCTTCTTGGCAGAGGTGCTGACATTGAAGTTAGAGATATTTATAACCAAACATCTTTAGATTTGGCTACTCGAAAAGGTTACCTAGATATAGCAGGAATTTTGAAGCAAGTACAATTAGATAGAAAATTGTTGACTATTGTGGAAAGCGGTGGTTTTAATGAAGCTAAAGGTCTTATTGCTCAGGGTGCTAACATTGATACCAATGACAAGAACGGTAATACACTACTGTATTCAGCTGCTGAAATCGGTGATTTAAACCTAGTTAAACTCCTTCTTGATAACGGTGCTAATATTGAAGCTAAAAACGGAGAATATCAAGCAACTCCATTGCATGGAGCGGTTGAAAACTACAGGATAGATGTAGTCAAATTACTTCTTAATCGTGGTGCAAATGTTAACGCTGAAGACAAAGACAATTGGACACCTTTACATTATGGTGCTGATACCAACAGTCCTGATATAGTAAAAGTTCTTGTCGATGCTCATGCTAATCTTGGTGCTAAAGGTAATTACGGTAAAACACTGCTAGATATTGCGAAAGACAAGGGGCACAATAATATTGTGGAATACTTAGAAAAAAAGCTCAGGGGAGGAAGAGGAGAACGCAAACGCCGTCATCACCATGGAGATCACAATTCTCATAACTTATCACGCAAACCCCTTGCTATAGACCAACCTCAGATAGCAACAAGCAGTGGCGCAAAACCATCTTCATGGATAAATGATTTATTTAGTCGGGTGAAAAGCTCTGTAGGTAGATTATTGAGTTCTAAATCTGAGGGGACTGCAAGTTCATTATCACAAGTTGATGGGCAATTTGCCAAAGCGTCGATAAGTAATAGTAGTTTCACAGGTACCACACTACCATCTGATGGTACAGATAAAAGACAAGAAAATGGAGGTTTCTTTCGAGACAACGTCGATTATGTAAATGCAAATCTAAAACGAATGTGTGAAAGGCAAGCACCTGTTAAATTTAAGCCTAAGGATAGAAATACAATATTAGAAATGGGAGATCACTATCTATCACAGGTTGACTTTAATGGTACAATAACTTTATTTGACTTATTGATTAGAAGGGTTACAGGTCAAAAGTATATTTCTACAATAGATCAGTCTATATCTCCACTAGAGGCACAGGAATATACACTCAATATTACAAAGGGATTTGAGAAAGTAGTAGAGCAAGCTGGATTAAAAAGTGGTGTGTCAATGCATCGATTAAATATTGATTTTGTGGAAATACAGAAAGAAGTTACAGGAAAAATCATGAGTGGTAAATTTGATGAGATTTCGGGGATTTTCAACTCATATGTAGAGAAAGCATGTTCTGGTAAAGAAGCTGGTAAATTAAGTCCGAAGAAATTTGAAAAGTTTATAGCTCAATTTAATAAGGGTCTGCTAAATCAATCAATAGAGCAGATATTACACAACAGAGGTGGTAGATTAGAAGTTGATGGTACAAAAAAACAGCAGATAAGTTTAGAGCCTCAAAGTTATTTAAGTAATGCTTCAGTTCACAGCCATTCAGAAGTATCAACTTGTCTTTCTGAGATAGGAGTAACCAAGCTTGGAGGTAATATCAATAGGTAGGTTATAATATAAGAGGTGCAGCTATAAAATGCCAAGTAGTGGAAAATTTAAAGTGAAGGTAGCCAAAATAATTAGGGATACCAGACCAAGTTTGATGGTCCTAATACTAAAATGGATGAAGTAGACATTAAATGCTAAGTGGTTAATGTGTTTTCCATATTGAACTTATAGCACATAGCTTTGATATAGAAGTTTGGGTAACGTTATGATAGTAATTTATATAATTCTATGTGCAATCTTTATAGCTGTTTTAGACAGTTCATTAGACTCTTAATTATAGGATATGTTTAACTGAGGAAAGATTTTCATAAATGTTGAAGTGAATAAGTTGTAGTATTTATGTTTTTTCCCTGAGAGCATGTCTTGAAAAGGAATGAGGAAAAGAATATGATAGTGTAAGTAAAAATAGGAGGGAAAATTGTATCCAAGTGATATAAGTGATAAGGAATGGGAAATTTTGGAGCCACATGTTGCACAAGGAAAGATAGGGAGACCAAGAAAGCACAATATCAGAACAATTATTAATGCAATAAGGTATATAATGAGAGGTGGTTGTCAATGGAGAATGCTGCCGAAAGATTTTCCTCCATGGAAGACGGTGTATGACTATTTTCTCAGGTGGCGTAGTAATGGCAAATTGGAAAAAATACATAATATGCTAGTAAAAGAGGTAAGAAAAATGTTTGGTAAAAATGAAACACCTTCAGTAGGAATAATTGACAGTCAATCAGTAAAAACCACTCAAAAAGGGGATCCAGAGGATATGATGCTGGCAAAAAAATAAAGGGTAGAAAACGTCATATTGTTGTAGATACAGTGGGCCTAATTATTGCGGCTGATGTTCATAGTGCAAGTGTTCAAGATCGTGATGGTGCTCTAAATCTTTTCACTCAAGCTAAATACAAGGCTCCAACTTTACGTAAGTTTTTTGCTGATCAAGGATACATAGCAAAACCGCTGTTTATTGGAGACAGGATGTTTATTAACGATTACCAAAAAAGCTGTTGATGTTACAGGATTCCAGGTTATTCCTAAACGTTGGATCGTAGAAAGGACATTTGCCTGGCTCTCCAATTTTAGGCGTATGAGCAAAGATTATGAGCATTCTCCTCTTACTTCAAAAACCAATATTTTCTTTAATATGATTACTTCTATGCTTACTAAATTAGCTACTTAAGTCCTTTCAAGACAGGCTCTTATAAAGAAAGGGGCTAAAGTTAATCTCAAAGACCGCAATGGTTATGCACCTCTATACTGGGCTACTTTTAATGGTTACTCAAAGATAGTAGAATATCTTGTAGAGAAAGGGGCTAAAGTTGACTTCAAAGACCGCAATGGTTATGCACCTCTATACTGGGCTACTTTTAATGGTTACTCAAAGATAGTAGAATATCTTGTAGAGAAAGGGGCTAAAGTTGACTTCAAAGACCGCAATGGTTATGCACCTCTACACTGTGCTGCTTTTAATGATCACTTAAAGATAGTAGAATATCTTGTAGAGAAAGGGGCTGAAGTTAATCTCAAAGACCGCAATGGTTATACACCTCTACACTGGGCTGCTTCAAATGATCACTTAAAGATAGTAGAATATCTTGTAGAGAAAGGGGCTGAAGTTGACTTCAAAGACCGCAATGGTTATACACCTCTACACTTAGCTACTTCTAATGGTTACTCAGATGTAGTAGAATATCTTGTAGAGAAAGGGGCTGAAGTTGACTTCAAAGACCGCAATGGTTATGCACCTCTACACTGGGCTGCTTTTAATGGTTACTCAGATGTAGTAGAATATCTTGTAGAGAAAGGGGCTAAAGTTAACCTCACAGACCGCAATGGTTATACACCTCTACACTGGGCTGCTTTTAATGGTTACTCAGATGTAGTAGAATATCTTGTAGAGAAAGGGGCTGAAGTTAACCTCACAGACCACAATGGTTATGCACCTCTACACTTAGCTGCTTTTAATGGTTACTCAGATGTAGTAGAATATCTTGTAGAGAAAGGGGCTGAAGTTAACCTCACAGACCACAATGGTTATGCACCTCTACACTTAGCTGCTTTTAATGGTTACTCAGATGTAGTAGAATATCTTGTAGAGAAAGGGGCTAAAGTTAACCTCACAGACCGCAATGGTTATACACCTCTACACTGGGCTGCTTTTAATGGTTACTCAGATGTAGTAGAATATCTTGTAGAGAAAGGGGCTGAAGTTAACCTCACAGACCACAATGGTTGTATACCTCTACACTTAGCTGCTTTTAATGGTTACTCAGATGTAGTAGAATATCTTATAAAGAAAGGAGCTAAAGTTAACCTCACAGACCACAATGGTTATACACCTCTACACTGGGCTGCTTTTAATGGTTACTCAGATGTAGTAGAACATCTTGTAGAGAAAGGGGCTGAAGTTATAGCTCTTCTCATAATAGTCAGAACAAATCATAAAAAAGCAGAATCAACAGCTTGACGGAAAGACTGAAAAATAGGGATATTTTTTCTAGCTCTGTTCTTTATAGCAAACCAATGATGCTCAATTTCGTTAAAGTCTGGAGAATATGGAGGAAGATAAAGAATTTCAGCACCTACTCCTTTAGCAAGATCATCGATTTTTTTAGATTTATGGAAAGCAGCGTTATCAAGAATTACAGTTTGGCCAGACCTTAAAATTGGAGTCAAAAACTGCTCAAACCAAGCCTCAAAAACATCCTTGTTGCAGTATCCCTCAAAGGTCAATGGAGCAATGATTTTCTTTTTATTTAGAGCTGCAATCATACTGACACGCTGAGTTTTTTTACCTGATTTTAGTGAATGAAACCTCTCTCCTTTTCTGCAATATCCGTATGGGTAGTCTTCTGTATTGTCTATCCCAGATTCGTCAATATATACAAGATTTTCAGGATATTTTGTTGCTATAACCTTTGCAAATTGAGCTCGCTTTTCTTCATTTCTTTCTTTATATCCGTAGGTCTTTTTTTCTTGTAAAGCCAATATTTTTAAGTGCGCGGTGAATCGTTTGTCGACTGATATTGCCCCAGAGTTTAGCCATCTCTGACTGAGTTTTGCCGCCATGGTTTTTTGCAAATTCGGTGAAGACATTCCAGTCGGTAATTTTATGGTTATATCCTACGCTTCCAGGCTTTTTTGACTGAAAATCTCCTGTTTCCTCACGCCTTTTCTGCCACTCATATAAAGTCGTTTTTCCAATTTTAAATCTCTTGGCAACAGTTGCTCTACTTTCTCCCTCATCCAATGCTTCCATTGCTTTTTTCCTTAAGTCATAACTATACGCTGCTGGCATACAAACCCCACTACCATAAATCCATATCTTACCTTATTTGGATTATTATGAGAAGAGCTATAAGTAGCTAATTTAGTAAGCATAGAAATCATGTTAAAGAAGATATTGGTTTTTGAAGTAAGAGGAGAAAGCTCATAATCTTTGCTCATATGTCTAAATTGGAGAGCCAAGCAAAAGTTTGTTCCACAATAGAGATGTTCAAAAAAGTGTGTCAAATCAAAAAGAAAGTAATAAATTGATATAAAAAGGTGAAATAGAAAACCACTTATTGGCTGAAAGTGAAGAAAATAATAGAAAAAATGGGAGAAATGCAAAGGCTTTACGTACAAGTGCAGATTTATTTGAACTTTTAACACCAAGAGATAGAGAAGGAACCCCAAATAGTCAAAAAAAGGCAAACAAACTTACATCCAGGGCTTGAAACGAAGATTTTAAGCACATTTGCAATACCAATCGATTTCCAAAAAAATCTTCTCATGCTAGCTAGTTTTTATTGCTGAAAGTGGTTGTATTATTTAGGTTCTTAGTAATATTTAATATTAAATTAATAGTAATTCATTAAAAATTTTCATCAAAAATTATTTCAAAAAAATTTTAAATTAGGGGTTGACAAGTTTTAAAAGTGGAGTACTATTCCTGAAATACATTAGATTACTAATTTTTTATGGTATGTAAGTGTGTGATGGCTAAGGTAATTTTACGTTTGTGAGTGGGCTATGTTATGTGAAGGCATTCCAGAATTCTTGTTTGAGGGAAGATGGTCCTTTCTGTGTTGCTTGAGGAAAGAAAAAAGCTCAGGGTAAGAGTGGCTTGTTATAGTGTGATTGCTTAGTTAAGTTAGGTAAGTTTTTATAAATGTGGAGGGACAAATGACTTTAAACAATGATGATTTATTAGTTAGTGCTGCAAGAGTAGGACGCCTTAGTGACGTTAGAGAACTTCTTGAGAAAGGGGCTAATATTGAAGCTAGAGATAGTGATGGTTACACATCTTTGCATAGGGCTGCTGAAGGAGGTCATTTAGAGATAATTAGATTTCTTATAGATAAGGGGGCCAACATTGGAGCTAAAAATAAGGATGGTAAAAACCCTTTAGATGTAGCAAATGACCTTGGTAAAACAGAAGTAGTAAACTTTTTAGGACCAAAGCAAAGTGAGTATGATAGACTTTTATTTGCTGCTGTAGAAAGTGGGAATGTTAGTGAAGTTACAAATCTTCTCAATATTGGAGCTAACATCGAAGCTAGAGGTGCAAAAAATGAAACGCCTTTATGTGCAGCTTCTCGTATAAACAAATTGGATGTACTTGAACTTCTCCTCAGTAGAAATGCTAATGTTAACGTTCAAGACGATGATCGAAGAACACCTTTACATCACGCTGCTTACCTTGGTAAGGGAGTTGAACTCATCCTTGATAAAGGTGCTAATATTGAAGCCAAGGACATAAACGATTGGACGCCTTTGCACTATGCTGCTTGGGGAGGTCAATCAGATACAGTTAAAACGCTTGTAAATAAGTGGGCTAACATTGGAGCTAAAAATAAGGATGGTGGAAAACCTTTAGATGTAGCAAATACCTCTCGTCAGTCAGAAGTAGTAAACTTTTTAGGACCAAAGCAAAGTGAGTATGATAGACTTTTATTTGCTGCTGTAGAAAGTGGGAATGTTAGTGAAGTTACAAATCTTCTCAATATTGGAGCTAGTATTGAAGTTAAAGGTGTAGAAAATGCGGAGTTTAGGTTAGCCCGTTATGTAAAAAGAATTATGGAGATGAGTAATTACCATAATGTTCATTCGGAAAAAAATCTGAGCTTGAAAGGATAAAAGGAGAATTACCAGAGTCAGTAAAGAATGCAGTATTTTCATCGGAGGTATGTATTAAAAGTGTTTACTATAGTAATGAGTATTTATATCCTGCTAGTGATTATCTTAGCCATGATAGGGATAGAAGGAGAGTATTTACTTGGAGGCCAGGGGGCAAAGATAGTTCATGTCAATGGAAATTTGAACCTGAAGGTAACAACATATATATAAAAAGCACTTATTTTAATGAGTATTTATATCCTGCTAGTGATTATCTTAGCCATGATAGGGATAGAAGGAGAGTATTTACTTGGAGGCCAGGGGCAAAGATAGTCCATGTCAATGGAAAATTGAGGATTGTGGATCTACTCGCAAGAAGCGTGATGTACAATATAGTATTACAAAAGAAGCTAAGTGTGATCTATCTTATGATAATGCATCAGACAATTCATCGCAAAGTGACGAAATAGGCTATAACAAAATAGGAGCTACAAGCGGAGCAAGTAAGCCGTCTTCATGGATAGATGCTGTTAAAGGTGTTTTTCAGTTTATCTCTTCCCCTTTAAGGGCTGCGTTGCCTTCATTTTCAGAAAATAGCTCTAGCCGTTCTGGTACAGCAGGAAGTAGCTCCAATCATTCTGATACAGTAAGAAACCCAAATATCCAATATACTAGCCAATTTAGTCGTGAAGTTTGTGCGAGTAATAATGCTAGCTTGATGTTTTTCTTGTTACAAGCTTTTCTAGATAAAAAGTGTCCTCTTCCTAAGTTTTCTGATGTTAATCCTGTAAAGGCTCTTTTTTACACATCGGATATTATAAAGTCGTTCAAGGAAGTATTAGAGAAGCAAGCTGAATCGAAAGGTGGTATAAAAATGCACCGCTTAGATATTAATTTTGAGAAATTATTTGAGAAGATTAATGAAAAAATTAGGAGTGGTGAATTTAATGAAATTTCAGGGATTTTAAAATCATACGCAGAGGAAGCATTGCCTGGTAGAGAACCCGGAGATCCCGGTAGATTAAGTCCGAAAAAGTTTGATAAGTTTATGGCTGAATTTAATAGAAGAATAGACCCAGTAATAAATCAATTAATGCAACAAATGTTAAGCAGATTAGAAGTGAGTGACGTAAAAGAACAACAAATAAGCTTGGAGCCTAAAAGTTATCTAAATAATACTTCTGTTCAATGTCATTTAACTCAAGCTAGAGGTCAAGGTAAAGTATTAATTCCTTAATTTTTGAATTTCATCTGTCGAAAGGCCGGTAATTTGAGCGATAACATCAATAGAGACACCGGCCTTAAGTGAGTTCTTTGCCACTTCGATTTTCTCTGCTTTTCTGCCTTTTTCATGTCCGATTTGGATGCCTTCTTCTCTACCTTCTTCTCTACCTTTTGCAGTAGCATCATCAAGTTTTTGAGCGAGGACAGCCTGTTCATCAAGAATACGTTTTATTTCCTGTTCATAGGCAATAAATTCTTTTTCTGACCAGTTGAATCTATTTAGCTCTTCATAGGCCTTTTTAATTATTACATCACTACCTATTATTTTTTCCAGCTCTTCTTCACTAGTCTCATCTGCATATCGAAAAAAATAAACCCATTTTTCAACTATATTTTCCAACTGATCTTCCTTATTCTTTGGAAATTTTGGCAACTCAATAAATATAAAATAGAAATCTTTTAGATCATGCTCATTAGTGTCTTCATCTCGAATAGTATGCTTTGATTTGTACTCAGATTTATTAGGAAACAGTACACAATCTGCTATAGCAATGAAGATAATTTCCTTAAGGTTATGATACTGGTCACCTTTATCAGCTTGCCTTGAGTAAGCTTTAGCAGCATAGTATTGGGCACGTTTTTCAAAGCCTTTAGTTTTAGCGACCTGCATCTCGCAAATGTATTGAGCACCTGTAGAATCTCTACAGAGAACATCAACAATACTTTGCTTTTTAGCGGCGATATCGGGGTCTTGAATAGTACTTAAAAACTCTATATCCTTTATTTCATTTTTACCAGTAAAGCCAAGAATATCATTGAGGAAGTGAATAAGGATATCTCTATTTTTTTCAGTACCGAAGATACGCTTAAACGATACATCATTTTTGGGATCAAGAAACTTAGAAAAAGTCATAAGAAAGAACCTTAAAAAGCATTAATAATTATACACAATTCTGAAGAAATGTTCAAGTTTTTTATTTTTTTAAGTTTTGAATGCGTTGATGAAAAAAATGTCTCCCATAGATGGCTTTAGAATGCTACTACGCACCTTAGACGTCCTTTTTACATCTTTTATCAACCCTTCTATAAAGCGCCTTAAAAGGCCGGCAAATGGATGCTATGAGTTTGGAGCTGTAGGAGACATCAAAGATACCCTTTTTGGTGTATAAAAATACGAATCTACGACAACATCGTTTAAAGAAATTAGCAGCTATTAATATCTTCTACCTTTTCATAAAAAAATAAACAAAAAAAAATTGAAAATTTGATTTGACTTCACCCAAAAGCTATGGCTTTATGCCAATACTGCTAAGAAAATAACAGTAAACATTTAAGAATAATTTATTATTAGTGAAGGGTATATTATATGAACAATAAGAATAAAAGTAAAGATCGTAAAAAAGAAATAGTGACCTTACCCAGAAAAAGTGGAGAGAAAGAAAAGAGTTTTTTTGGGTAAAATAAAATTTTGGAGGATTAGAAATGGTAAGAGAATATACAGCAGAATTCAAATTGGAAGCTGTTAAGCTGGCAAATGAACAAAGAAAGGTAGGTCAACCAGTTGCAAAAGTAGCAAGAGATCTAGGAATAAGGGATAGTGTATTAGGAAAATGGATGAAGAAATATAACGAAAAAAAGTCGGCAGCAGATGCATTTCCAGGTAGAGGTAACATGGCTCCTTACGACAAAGAGAGGTTTGATTTACAAAGCAAGAGTAACAAGGGAAAGAGACATTTAAAAAAAAGCCCTGGCCAGTCAAAAAGAGTAAAATATTTTTTTATATAGTAACTGCTATAAAGTACAGGAATTATGTAGGATTTTCTGCTAGTGGCTACTATAAGTGGACCACAAGAAAAATAAGCAGTAGAGAATCAGCAAATAAAGAGCTACTCGAAGCTATTCAAAAAATATATCAAGTTTCTAAATGTAGATATGGAGCTCCTAAAATTCATGCTGAATTGAAGGCTTTGGGTAAAAGTTGCAATTTGAAAACGGTGCAAAGTATTATGCAGAAAAATGACATCAGGGCTATACTGAGAAGAAAGTTTAAAATTAAAAAACAACAAACAGATAATAGAGCTGTAGCTCCCAATATACTAGATCAAAACTTTATTGTTGATCAACCAAATAAAGTATGGGATTACTTACATCAAAACCAAGGAGGGATGGCTATATTTGGCAGCAATAATTCTCACGTATGGTAGTTAATGAGTAGTGCAATAAATAAACAATTGGTTATGAACTCTTTATTAATGGCCATTAATAGGCGTAAACCTGTTAAAAATCTACTGCTGCACAGTGACCAAGGTTCACAATATACTTTGCAAGGTTATCAATATCTCTTATCCATAAAAAACATAGATGAATCATAAAGGTTGTTGTTACGACAATTCTGTTGTGGAAAGCTTCTTCAGTTCTCTAAAAAGGGAGTTACCAATAGACACCTCTCGGCACTCTAAACAGCATATCAAAACTGCTATATTTGAATATATAGAAATTTTTTATAACAAACAACGTCACTATTAACTATTGCATTCCTGAGCATTTTGATTCATCATTCTCTTTGTGAAAAACATTCCAAACTTTCTCTCCACTTTTTCTGGGTAAGGTCAAAAAAAACGCCGATATTTTAGTACATAGTAAATAGCCAACCACCACGGGGCTTCTTTTGCCTTTTTTTTTATTTGGTAGATTTCTTAATGTTTATGGCTAAACGACAATCGTCATCCCGCTACGTGTTAGCGGGATCTAGAGATACCGCGAATGAATCGCGGTATGACGGTTTGTGGCGGCATGACGATAAGGTTTATACCTTGTCATCCCAGTGCTTGACACTGGGATGACAGCTAGCCTGACAATCGTCATCCCGCTACGTGTTAGCGGGATCTATGCTTTGAGATACTGCGAATGAATCGCGGTATGACGGTTAAGTAAGGGATCTATGCTAAGAGATGCCAAAGACCTTCATGAAACTTTGCCCATTTGGCTTCTCTAAAGATTTCGTTTACAGAATCTAGTAACTCAGCTATGCAGAATGAAAAAAGTTTGTATGGTATATAAATAGTGTGTTTTTTTTGTAATTATTTTCTATAATACGCAAACCTTTGGTTCAGTAGATGCTACCATAGGCATTAAAAGTTAATTAACAAACTGCAATGTATAATGAAATAAAGACACTTGCAAGATTTTGATCTTGCAAATCATAAACTTATCATAAAGTTTAATAGTGTCTGTTACTGCTTTTAGGTGTGAGGCTAGAGGGTTATTAGCAGTAACAGACACTATTAAACTTATTATAGAATTTACTTAAAGTAAATACTTAATTTAAAATATTATAATATTTTTACTTACAATAGATTTATGTAAATGCTTTTTTCCTCAATTAGTATTGTACTATTATACTTGTTGAATGCTAAAAAATTATTAACCATCACTAATCTCTATTTGCATAGTAAGTTTATATATACTATTATACAGTATATCACTTAGTTTTATAGCAAACAAACAAAAGATATGGTGAAGTTATTTGCACTATTGATAATATTTTACTCAAATATATCTGTTGCCTCTGCTCCTACTTCCTGGCAATTTGGATTTCCTGCTCCTGCAACTGAAGTAATGGAGGCTGTAGTTAGGTCACATTCGTTTGTGATGCTTGTGATGGTTACAATAATGCTTTTTGTGTGGGCGCTGCTTGCTTATATAGCGTTTCGCTTTCGTAAAAGCAAAGTAACAAACATAAGTAAAACTACCCATAGTGTTCCTTTAGAAATTATTTGGTTTGTTATACCAACTATCATTGTTGGAATATTAGCCTTTGAAAACGCTAAATTACTGAAGCTACAGGAAGAAATACCGAAAGCTGACATAACACTAAAAGTTATTGGCCATCAATGGTATTGGAGCTACCAATATCCAGAATATCAAGGTGTGTCATTTGATAGTTATATTAAGGGAAAAGAAGACTTTATCGAAGGAGATTTAAAGCTATTCTCTGTTGATAACAACATCATTTTACCCGTTAATGCTAACGTTCGTTTACAAGTTACAGCAGGAGATGTGATACACAGCTGGGGAGTACCGGCTTTTGGTGTAAAAATTGATGCGATACCAGGTAGGCTGAATGAGGCGTGGTTTAATATCAAAAAGCCTGGTGTTTATTACGGGCAGTGCTACGAATTGTGTGGTCAAGGCCATGGATTTATGCCAATTGTTGTTGAAGCAGTAAGCAAAGAAGATTTTAATAAGTGGATTGAAAATAGAAAATTAGTGAGTTAAATTTGGAGTATAGATATGAGTGACGCACCAAAGGGCATAAAGCGTTGGTTGTTTTCCACCAACCATAAAGACATAGGGACACTGTACATTATTTTTTCCATATTAGCTGGAATTATTGGTGGATTATTATCGGTGATTATTCGCACTCAGCTAATGCACATTAATATACTTAACAATAACTATCAATTATATAACGTAATGGTTACAGGGCATGCGTTGATAATGGTGTTTTTTATGATAATGCCAGCCCTCATGGGAGGATTTGGTAACTGGTTTGTACCTCTCATGATTGGCGCACCAGATATGGCATTTCCTCGTATGAATAATTTAAGTTTTTGGTTGTTAGTGTCATCTTTTATTTTGCTCATTCTCTCAGTGTTTATTGGTGAAGGTCCAGGTACAGGTTGGACTTTATATCCACCTTTATCACAGGTAATGTCCCATCCAAGTGCAGGAGTTGACCTTGCTATACTTGCACTCCACGTTGCTGGTATGTCGTCAATTGTTGGGGCGATCAACTTTATAGTTACTATATTTAACATGCGCACAAAAGGAATGTCATTAACTAAGATGCCACTGTTTGTTTGGTCTGTCTTGCTAACAGCATTTATGTTGATTGTTGCCTTACCAGTGCTTGCCGGTGCTATAACTATGCTTCTTACTGATCGCAATGTTGGTACTTCCTTTTTTGATCCTGCAGGTGGTGGTGACCCTGTGTTATTTCAACATTTATTTTGATTTTTTGGTCATCCAGAAGTTTACGTAATTATTTTTCCTGCATTTGGCATCATAAGTCAGGTTGTATCAACTTTTTCTCACAGACCTGTATTTGGTTACATAGGGATGGTTTATGCAATGATAGGTATAGCAGTATTTGGCTTTATGGTTTGGGCTCATCATATGTTCACTGTTGGGCTTAGTGCTGACGCTGCTGCATTTTTTAGCACTACCACAATTTTTATCGGTGTTATAACTGGTGTAAAAGTCTTTAGCTGGATTGCAACTATGTGGGGTGGAGCAATTGAGTTTAAGACCCCTATGCTATTTGCACTAGGTTTTATTTTTATGTTTGTTGGCGGTGGCATAACGGGAATAATTCTTTCTCATGGTGGAATAGATAAGCTCTTGCACGACACCTATTATGTTGTTGCTCACTTCCATTATGTCATGTCACTTGCTGTATTATTTGGAGCTTTTGCTGGCTTTTATTATTGGATTGGTAAAATGTCGGGTAAACAATATAATGAGCGCTTAGGTCAAATCCACTTTTGGCTTACTTTTATTAGCACCAATATCACTTTTTTACCTCAACATTTCTTAGGATTAGCTGGTATGCCAAGGCGTATACCTGATTATCCTGATGCGTTTATCCCTTGGAATTATATATCCTCAATTGGTTCGTATATGTCCTTTGTTTCAGTTATGTTTTTTGTGTTTATAGTTATACATCTCTTTAAATGGGGCAAGAAAGCTGGAGATAATCCTTGGGAAGGTGACACCTTGGAATGGACGGTATCTTCACCACCGCCTTTTCATACTTTCGAAAAGCCACCAGTGGTAAAATAGAATGTACACAAGTGTTTTGCTAAATGTTGAATCAACAATACTGGATTTTTGGCGTTTGCTGAAGCCAAGGATAATGTATCTTGTGGTATTTACTGCAGTTGCTGGTATGGTTACTGCACCAGGTAGTATGCACCCTTTTCTAGCACTAATATCTCTTATATGTGTTGCTCTTGGCTCAGGATCTGCAGGTGCTATAAATATGTGGTATGACAGAGACATAGATCTGCTCATGGAAAGGACAAAAAACCGCCCTATACCCTCAGGTAGAGTTTCTGCAGAAAGTGCGCTTGAATTTGGTATAACTCTTGGAATATTGTCAGTATTTATCATGGCAATAGCAGTAAACTATATTTCTGCTGCTTTGCTTGCTGTTAGCATATTATTTTACGTTTTCATATATACAATTTGGCTAAAAAGGCGTACTCCGCAGAATATCGTTATCGGTGGTGCAGCAGGTGCTTTCCCTCCAATGATTGGCTGGGCAGCTGTGACTAATTCTGTAAATTGGGAAAGTTTCATTTTATTTTTAGTAATTTTTATGTGGACTCCACCACACTTTTGGGCCCTATCTTTAAATAAGTCTGAAGACTATGCAAAGGCATCGATTCCAATGTTCAATATTGTTTATGGTCCGGAAAAAACAAGAAAATATATATTAATTTATAGTGTCTTGCTGGTGCTAACTAGCTTGCTTCCAGCTCTATTCTTGAAAAAGGCTTTACTTTATCTAAGCATGGCAATTTTTGCAGGTTGCATCTTTATTTGGTACGCTATATCAATTCTCAGATTCAAGAACCACAACTCACAGAAACAAATGTTTTCTTACTCAATTTCTTATCTATTTTCCCTATTCGCCAGTATTATTTTTTGTTCTATTGATTTATTTTAGTTATGAAAGAACGGCAGAAACATAAAAACTATTTTTTCCTTTTCCTTTTGGTAATGCTCGTTGTCACACTTTTTTTTGTTTCTATAATAAAATTTAAAGGTGCAGCTTAAACTACCTTTAGAAATTGTGCTTTCATAAAAGCAACTATATACTTTGTTAACCGATATAAACAAAGATGAGTAAAAAAGAAGTGACAATATATACGGATGGGGCGTGTTCTGGTAATCCTGGAGCGGGAGGATGGGCAGCTATCATATTATTTCAAGATTACAGAAAAGACATTTATGGTAGAGAAGAAAATACCACAAACAATAAAATGGAGTTAACAGCGGTGATCAATGGGCTGAAAGTATTGAAATTTTCTTGTAATATTAATTTATATACGGATAGTCTTTATGTTAAATATGGCATAACAGAGTGGATAAATAAGTGGAAAATGAATGGCTGGAAAACAAGTAATAAAAAATCAGTAAAAAATATGGAATTGTGGAAAGAGCTAGACAACGTTGCTTCACAACACGAAATTGATTGGAAGTGGGTTAAAGCACACAGTGGCGATAAGTATAATGAGGAGGCTGATAGTTTAGCGAGAAAAGCAATAATCGATGCTTAAAAAAATTACTATATTATTTTCCGTAGTTTTATTGTTCATATTGTGCTTCTTTATTTTTTTAAAGCCTTTAGAAATCAATATTAATTATATTAATTTTTATGTTAAACATAAAATATCAAAAATATTTGTTGGCTCAAGCGTTAATATGGAGAATACCTCAGTTGTTTGGCAGAAAGGTAGCAAAGATCCGTATTTAGTCATTACAGATTTGGCAATAGCAAACCCTAATTTTACTATAAAAGTTCCTGAGCTTTTTGTACATTTTAAGTTAAGTTCCTTATTTAAAGCTAGCACAAATCTCTCTCAGGTTTCAGCTGATAATGTGCATGTATGTATCAATCAGAAAGAAGCTGACTTTAAAGCAGTAAATTTTAATCTGCAAAACTCAGTAAAAACAATAAGGGAATTTTTTTTTGACTTAAGTGCGGATTCAAAAATTGAATTTACTAACATCGCTATTGATAAAAGCACAGAAGATGAATTTTTTATTGATAAATTATATATAGGGAAGGGGGAAGATTTTAATGTTTTAGATATTCATGTGAATAAAAAAGATGGAAAGGGATTTTTGGATGATTTATCAATTACGATAAAAAATCGCAACAATTTGCTAAATGTGTACGGGACATTTTATGATCTAAAATTGGGACTATTGAGCAAGTTTTCTACATTAGTTAAAAGCTACAATTTGGACAAAAATATAGGATTCAAAGGAAGCTTCTCAGTGAAAATTAATAAAAAGGATGAAATTGTAGATGGAAATATATACGTATTAAATACAGAAAATTATTTGAACAAAAATTTGGCCTTAACTAATGTAAATATAAATTTAACATATAGTAATGGAATTATTAGTGTAAAAAACTTCCATTTTAAGTTAAATGACACGTATCTCTCTTTAATAGGCAAAATGAACTTTAGTACAAGTCATGCTTTGCTTAGAATTAATATTAGTAAGTTTGCTGCAAAAGATTTATGTACTTATGTACCAGATGGTGTAGTGAATAATAAATTTAAAAGCTGGTATTGTGATAATATTGATGGGGATGTTTTAAATACCATTGTAAGTTTCAATGGCAAAATTAACAATTTGGTTGATGACGATCTGTCAGACATTGTAATTGTTGCTGATATAGAAAACGGTAGCGTAAAATTTGATGAAGATTTTGAGCAAGTAAAGGAATTAAAGGGTGATTTGATCATCAAGAATAACGATCTTGAAATTACTGTAAATAGCGCTAAGTTTCAGAATTTCACTGTTAATGGTGGTGATATTGCAATGAAATCTCTCAATAAGGAAAATTCAGTTCTAACCATTAATGGCCAAGCTGTAAGTGATGCTTATGGTTTATATGAGCCTATAAAATTTAAGCTGGATGATGTGGTGAAGGTTGAAAGGGATAAAGTAAGTGGAATGGCAAAATCCGTATTTAATTTTCGCATTTTTAATCTAAATGCTGATGACAAAAAAGTAGATTTTTCGGCCAATTTTCATTCCGAAATTGACAATTTGGCCGTCTATAATGCAAGTCTTGGTAAATATGATATTAAGCTTAGTTTTGGCAGTGACTTTATAGATTTAAATGGTAGTGGTATGGTGAATAACACACAGCTATTATTTGACCTGAAAAGTAGCAATAGGAATGAAAGTTTCGCCTGGAATTTGACCGGAGATTTACCTGCTCAAATATTTAATTTTGATAGTGGCTATGTCAGTGCAAATTTAGAGTCAGTGATAAATCAAGATAAGACGGGGTATGTTAATGGTGATATAGATTTATCAGAATTTGAATCACATTCAAGCTACTTAGGGTGGAAAAATCGCTTTGAAGATCACAATAAAATTTTGTTTTCTACAAGGTTAAAAGGAGCAGGTGAATTGTTAGTAGATAAATTAGACATTGTAGGAAATGACCTAGATATAAAATTCAGCGGAAGAGTAGAAAATGGAAATTTATATTTAAATTCTAGTAGCTTTAAATTGCCTGATAATGATTTTAGTATAGAAATTGAATCAGGTAAGGAGAAAAATGCCATAACTATTTATGGTGAGGAAATTAACTTAAGTGATATTTTAGGCTTGCTTGGCAAAAACAGTAATGGATTAAATAAAGATATAGAGATTAGTATGAATGTTGACAATGTAATTATGAAAGAAGGCATCGTTATCAAAAATGCTAAGCTGAATGTAACCTGTACTAAAGGTAATTGCAATGGAAGTCAATTTACAGGGCAGTTTCTGGAAGATAGCAGCAACATACTAGCAGAATACAGTGGAATAGGGCTCGAAATATATGCGGATAATTCAGGTATGCTTTTGCGTTCCTTAGGCATTAGTAAATCAATTAAAAACGGCAAATTGTCTTTTTATCTCTCTCCTCAGAGAGAAAGTGGAGAACATTATGGTACGTTATCCATTAGCAATTTCTACATCAAAGATGCTCCACTACTTACTACTTTATTGTCGATGTCTTCATTGCCTGGCATTGTAAATGCCATAAAAAATGAAGGTGTATACTTTTACAAATGTAATGCACCTTTTTCATACAAAGATGGCACTATTGAAATTGAAGAATCTTGGCTTGAAGGGGCGGAGTTAGGTATTAGCACTGGTGGTAAGCTCGATATTAGAAATTATAAATTCCAGGTTGCAGGACAAGTAATACCAGCATATTCAATTAATAAATCTTTGTTAAAAATTCCTATAATTGGAAAACTTCTTACTGGTGGGAAAAGTAGGGGAATCGTTTCAATAGACTATAAAGCAAGTGGTGATGACAAAAACAATAACGTATCTGTTGATCTTATCTCTTCGCTAACTCCAAACCTATTAAAGAGGTTATTGGGAGTGTTTGACCGCATTATGACAAAAACTAACGAAAGTGGCTTAAAAGGTGGTGTGAAAAAGAAATTTGGTTCGATATGACCAAAAGGGAAGTTATTTAACAAAATTATGGACAAAAATGCAAGAATTTCAGAATGATCTACCTGGTTTTTTATTTAGTTGTTTAAGTAATACCACTCCCTTTAACCTCTCTATATTTGCTGAACAACTAAAAAGGGTAGGGGGGAGGTTGTAAATTGTATCTGTTCAGCAGAGTGGCAAAATAAGGTAGACGAGAAAAGACAACTATAGGAACAAATGGGTGTCATGCCAGTGCGTGACACTGGTTTCCATCCAAAAGGGTGTCATTCCAGTGTCAGCTACTTTCATGACATCGTTTACTATGTGCCATATTGTAATGTTCGTACAGTTGTGGAATGAATCGCGGTATGACGTGTTGCTTGGGTCAGCTATAGTATAAATATACTAGGGGTTATAGTTTTCTTATGCTGCCTTTTTGTTATTAGACAACCACAATATAAAGGAGTGAAACGGATGCAAACAGTAGTGCATTTCTGCACCAAACGTATTACCTTTAACGAATAGTAAAATGTGAGATTTTTTGGAACTACCGTGGAGCAATTGCTCCACGGTTTCATTCTACTTAGAATCCACCCATGCCACTCATTTCTCCTGCACCCATAGGAGATGAAGCATTTTCTTTGCTTGGTACATCAACTATCATAGATTCAGTAGTTATCAGCACACTCGCAACAGATACCGCTGTTTCAAAAGCAATACGCACCACTTTTGCTGGATCAATCACACCAGCTGTAAACGCATTAGCATAATTCATAGCCTCAACGTTGTATATAAGCTCTTTATCATTCTGCTTAATCAAATAGTCAATTATAACAGCAGATTCAAGACCAGCATTTTTGACTAACCTTCTAATTGGAGCACTGAGAACTTTCTTGATAATGTTTATGCCTATTTGTTCCTCGTCACTTGCACCTTTTAATTTGTCGAGAACAGATGAAGCATAAAGAAGCGCAACTCCACCACCTGGAACTATACCTTCTTCAATTGCAGCTCTTGTTGCATGCAGCGCATCTTCGACTCTATCTCTACGTTCTTTAACTTCCACTTCAGTTGCTCCACCAACTTTGAGCACAGCAACGCCACCTGATAATTTCGCTAAACGTTCTCTTAGCTTTTCTTTATCATAATCAGAAGTTGAAGTTTCAATTTGAGATTTAATCTGCTCGATTCTAGCTTTCACACTGTCAGAATCGCTATTTTCGCTGACAACTGTGGTATTATCTTTAGTAATTTTAACATTTTTAGCCGTACCAAGATCATCAAGCGTGAGATCTTCCATCTTGATTCCAAGTTCATCTTTTATGACGTACTTAGCACCAGTTAAAGTTGCTATGTCTTCGAGCATCTCCTTTCTTCTGTCACCAAAACCTGGAGCTTTTACTGCAGCAACTTTTAAACCACCACGCAATTTATTGATAACTAAAGTGCTTAATGCTTCACCTTCGATATCCTCTGCAATAATAACCAAAGGTTTACCAGATTTAACAATAGCTTCAAGAATAGGAAGTAAAGGTTGAATAATATTTAATTTTTTCTCTGTAATTAATAGATAAGGATTATCAAGCTCCACGATCATTTTTTCATTATTTGTAATAAAATACGGAGAGAGATAACCGCGATCAAATTGCATGCCAGTAGTCAGCTCAACTTCTAACTCTTTTGAACCTTTACTCTCTTCAACAGTTATTACACCCTCTTTTCCAACTTTTTTCACGGAATCAGCGATACTATTACCTATATCCTTATCACCATTTGCAGAGATTATTGCAACTTGTGCCACTTCGTCTATTTTCTCTAGAGAAATTGTACGAGACATTGACGCAATTTCCTTTAATATTACATCTTTTGCCTTCTGTATTCCGTTTTTAATACCAACACGATCGTTTCCAGCAGCAATTGATTTTGAAGCTTCCATTATCATGTTGCTAGTTAGTATTGAGCACGTTGTTGTACCATCACCAACTTTATCGTTACATTGAGAACAACTTTGTGCAAAGATGCTTGCTATTACAGCGTTTAATGGTTTTTCAGGCTTGATACCCTTCATCACCTTATAACCATCTTTTGTAATTTCTGGTGCTCCATAGGGCTTATTAATCCCTACTGTTTTTCCTCTAGGTCCCGCAGTTATTGCTACCGTTGAATCCACTATTGCTGCGACTTCACGAAAGGCTTCTTGCAACTGCTCACCTGATACTACTACATTAGTCATTTTTATCACCTCTTGTTAATAAAAAATTTAGAAAACTATAATAAAACCATTTACAATGCGCTATGTTGCGCTTTGTTTCAGTTTAGTAAAATAAAGACTGCTACTTAATGACAGCAAGTATATCGGATTCCTTCATCACGATAAGCTTCTCATTATTATGTTCTATTTCTGTACCAGCCCATTGGCGATAGAACACTTTATCACCAGCTTTCACAGTTAAAGTTACGCGTTCGCCACTTGAATTGCGTGAACCTTCACCAATTGCTATAACTTCACCTTTAGTAGGTTTCTTTTCAGCACTTGATGGAAGCACAATTCCACCTTGCTTTTCTTCGCTAATAGGCTTGATCAGCACGCTATCATCTAATACATTTAAACTTATACTTGACATTTGTTTTTCCTCATCAACAAATTAACTTATAAGTTTATATATATATACTCGTAAGTTAGATTTCAAGGGCTGGAGCTTGTAAAATATGCACGCCATTATAAAATATGCACGCCAAAAGCAGTTTCTAAAAGAGCCTAATGTTATATAATAAAATTTAGATTTATTTATAGAGATTTCATGAGTTATATACCATTTTTAAGTCGTGGTGTGATAGTGCTATATGGGCCTGACACTAGAGATTTTCTGCAGGGTATTATAACCAATGATATTAATAAGTTGGATAGCCAAAAAGCCATTTACTCTTTATTGCTTAGCCCTCAGGGAAAATATCTATATGATTTTTTTCTTATTGAATATGGTAAATACACCCTCTTGGAGTGCGAAAACATGCACTTGCAGCAAATAATCGAGAAACTAGATTTACTTAAAACTTATTTGAGGGTAAAGATTAAAGACGTTAGTGCACTATATAAGGTTGGAGTTTTGTTTAATACTAAGTTGGCGGAGTGTAGTAGTAAGTCACAAGTTATTTTTCAAGATCCAAGGCACAAGCTGCTAGGAATGAGGATCATACATAAAGATGAAATGAAAGAGCCGGTTGGGGATTTTACTCAGTATGAAAAAGTCAGAATTCAAAATCTCGTTCCAGATGGAGCGAAAGATATGGTGCAGAATTCATCGTTTCCGCTGCAATTTTTAATCGATAAAGTAAACGGTATAAGCTTTAATAAGGGGTGTTATATAGGTCAGGAAGTTGTAAATCGAATGAGCAGACAAGAAATATTCAGAAGAAAACTTTACCTTGTTGAGGGGGATAACGCACTTCCAGATATTGGCACTAAAGTGACAAATGAAAACAATGAGGAAATAGGGGAACTGCGCTCTAGTGTAGACAACGTTGGATTTGCATTGCTTAATACTGGAAAGAGCCATGCAAATTTATATGCAGATGGAGTTAGGTGCGTTAAGACGTTGAAGTCTTAAGGTAGCGCATATAGAAACGAAAAACTTGCTTGACAAACTCCGCCAGCCCCCTTATCATGGTATTGAAGGTATTCAGTTATCTTCATCTGTGCAGATTAAACAGCAAGAAAACAACGTAGTTGGCGTCTTATTTTTAATTTTTTGCACTATGTGCACCTTATGTCTTCACAACATTTCTGGGTTTTTACCTATATAAGCTGAAACGCGCTTATAAGTCGTTTAAGACAGTATAGTACGCCAATTTGCAGGATTAGAGAGTGACAACTAGCTAACACGGGGTTTCTTTTGCCTTTTTTTCTGCTTAGTAAATTTCTTAAACATTTGCAGCGTAGGTTAGTTGCATTCAAAAGCAGCTAAATTGCAGTGTTTAAGACTTAAAAACGCCAATACTGAAAATAGACAATGACTAGGGTTTCTTTTGCCTTTTTTTTCATTTGGTAAATTTTTTAATGTTTATGGCTAAACGACAACCGTCATCCCGCTGCTTGTTAGCGGGATCTCTTGTTAGCGCCGCGGCGGTATGACGGTTCGTGGCGGCGTGACGATAAGCTCGTCATCCCACTGCTTGTTAGCGGGATCTAGAGATACCGCGAATGAATCGCGGTATGACGGTTCGCGGCGGTATGACGGTTCGCAGTGGCATGACGATAAGCTCGTCATCCCGCTACTTGTTAGCGGCTAAGAGATACCGCGAATGAATCGCGGTATGACGGTTAAGTAGGGTGTCATCCCAGTGTCACGCACTGGGATGACATTATAGGAGCACTGGGATGACACCCTCTTGGATGGAAATCAGTGTCAGATAATTTCATGACACCAGTTGTTGTAAACTCACTTTTTCTCGATTTTTTGGTTTATCTTGTCTACCTATTTTGCCACTCTGCTGAACAGATACACTCAACTAATGGTCAATACATCTTCTATTAAAAATTGTACAAATTCATTGCCATTCCAGTAATTCATAGAGATTTTACCCAAAATAGCTTTAACATTACCCTGCATGATAGCAGAGCCAAGATGAGTATTTGCAGAACGAAATGCAATAGCTCTTACCATAACATTATCATCAGCAATAAAACATTTTATATGGTCAACTCCTATAACTTCAGGCTTTCTTATCTTTGCTCCTTGGATAATAAACCTTGGTTCAGGATTTCCAACTCCAAATGGTCCCAAGCGTTGCAATTGATTCCATAAAGACAAATTTATTGCTTTAGCAGTTACTATACTATCAGCTTTTAAAGTTTTCTCATTTATAGAGTTTGAAAATCTTTCAGTAAAAAAATCATGCAAATCATTTATTTTGTCTTCTTTAATTGAAAATCCTGCCGCCATACTATGGCCACCACCTTCAATAATCAAATTTATAAACTTTGCGGAAAGGACTGCAGCACCGATATCAACTCCCAAAATTGATCTACAGCTTGCTTTTCCTATTCCATTATTTAAAGATATCATTACTGTTGGCAAGTGAAACTGCTCCTTTAGCCTTGATGCAATTATACCAATTATTCCCTGGTGCCAATTGCCACTTATCATTATAAAATTCGCACCTGATTGGGCAGACTTTTCCGCTTGTGCTGTAGCTTCCAAGAGAGCCTCATTTTCTAACACTTTTCTTGCATTATTCAAATCTATTAATTTTAGCGCGATTGAATGTGCCTCTTCATCATCATCGGTGGAAAGCAACCTTGCACCAAGCGATGCTTCTCCAATTCTTCCTCCAGCATTTATGCATGGCCCAATACTAAACCCTAATCGAGAAACACTTGGTTTTTCAAGGATTCCCAAAGCATCAAATAAAACACGCAAGCCAACGTTTTTTCTTGTTGACATAACTTTTAATCCTTGTGAGACAAGTGCTCTATTGAGGCCTGTGATCTGCATAACATCACAGACAGTTCCCAGGGCAACCAAATCCAACAGATCAAATAAATCTGGTTCTTTTTTGTTGGTAAAAAATCCTTGCTCACGTAGGCTTTTATTAAGAGCAACAATTAGCAGAAATGACACTCCAACTGCTGCTAGGTTATTATAAGGAGAGCTCTCATCAAGGCGGTTTGGATTCACAACTGCTACGGCGCTTGGTAATTTTTCCGTACCAAGGTGATGGTCAACAACTATAATATCAAGACCAAAAGCCTTTGCATCTTCTATTGGTTGATATGCAAGCGTACCACAATCAACGGAAATACATAAATCAATTCCATTCTTTTTAAGTTGTAATAAAGCATCTGTGTTTAATCCATAGCCCTCATCAACACGATCTGGAATGTAGATTATAGAGTGTATATCGATTGCTCTCAGGTACCTGTTAATCAATGCTGACGACGTTGCACCATCAACATCATAGTCACCAAATATTGCAAGGTTTTCATCATTTTTTATTGCCCGTATTATACGAGAAACAGCTTTATCCATATCAAGAAGGTGAAAGGGATCTGGTAATAGCGATCTGATTAGTGGATATAAGAAGTCGCTTGCATTTTCTATGTTAACACCACGAGTAACCAATATTCTTGCTAATATTTCTGGTAACTCAAATCTCTGTGTAAGAGTTAAGATTTGCCTTTGATCTGCTTCTTGCAACTTCCACAATGCATTTGTTATGCTGCGCTTTTCAATTTCAAGTAGCATATTCTTTCTTTGTAAATAAAACTACTTTACCAGAATTTTTAAGCTTGTTCTATAATTGTATTAGACTTCTGCATAACCTAAACTAAGTAGAAAAAAGGTATCATCTAAGTAGCTGACACTGGTCTCCATCCAAGAGGGCAGTAGCCCCTTCGGTGTCATTCCAGCGCGTGACCAGGTCTTTTTAGCTATCATAGGATGACAGAAGCAGACACTCCACTTTGTCGTTCCAGTGCCTTGACTATTTGGATCCAGGAAAAAGAATGGTGTCATCCCAGTGCCCCTATGATGTCATCCAAGTAGCCTCCCTCTCCTGTCATCCCAGTGCTCCTTTTTTTGTCATCCGAGTAGCTGACACTGGGATGGCTTTGTTGCATCGCTAGCTATGATGGATTAAAGATAAAAAAGATAGGGAATATCAGTAGCTTATTATTCTGGTATTTATAACAAGAACGGTCAATGAATACCTAAATTTGAGTAAAAGAAATTTCACTACCATTTACCAATCCGGCTAAAATTCAAGAATTTCAATGCTTTAGCTATTTTCAATAGAATTAAATTTATTAATATAAATAACAAATTACTATTCTTAAATTTGATCAGATTGATTGCAAAAAAACAAGATTTTCAATAGGTTGCTTATAATCCTAACTATAGTTAGCCTTTCATAAGTAGCGATGCAACAAAGCCCACTGGGATCCAGGAATTTTATTAAGTTGGTAAGCATAAAAGTGTTATGTAAAATACAACGTTCTTGATGGGATTGCGTGAAATGCTGGATCCCAGTGTCTGGGCACTGGGATGACAAAGGAGGACAGTGTCAGCTACTCGGATGACAAAAAAAGGAGCACTGGGATGACATCATCCTTTTTTTGGGGTTCCAGCGTCACGCGCTACCTTCCGTATAAATATTAAAAAATTTACCAAATGAAAAAAAAGGCAAAAGAAGCCCCGTGGTTGGCTAATTACTTACATTATACTTTCAAGTATGGCGTTTTTTTATTCTAAACGCTTAATAACCGCGATTTAGTTGCTTTTAAGCCGCAACTAATCTAAATTATAAACATTAAGAAATTTACTAAACAGAAAAAAAGGCAAAAGAAACCCTAGGGTAGCTAGTTATTCACTATCCATTTTTTAAATCGGCGTTTTTTGATGTTTTAAATGCTTTATAAGCGCATTTCAGCTTATATTAGGTAAAAACCTAGAAATTTTATAAAGACATAAGGTGCACATAGTGCAAAAAATTAAACATGGGACGCCAGATACGTGAGTTTTTTTGTCATTTAATCTGTACAGAGAAGATAAATAAATAGCTTCAGTTTCATGATAAGGGCGCTGGGGGAATTTGTCAAGGAAGTTTTTTTTGTTTCTATGGGTCAGTTGGTACGCGCTTTGCCTTTTAACAGATGTAAAAGCACAATTATTACGAACAACATTCCACCAACAACTGATATAGCGCCACCTATAATGAAGCACGTGCGTGCTAACATTGATGAAATACTTGGCAGATCTGCAACCTTCCTTAAAGCACCATACCCACCAAGCCAAACAAGGCCAGTAATATGGAGAAAATGCCCTACACTGTAGGCATAAATCTGTAATCTTACCATGGAGTTTTTTACCTCTTTAAAGTTTAATTTTGGTAACAGCCAATAAATGAAATTCATAAAAGCTATAGTGATCCCAACTACAGAACCATGGTAATGAGCGGGAATCGTGACATTACCTTCAATAGTCAACACTCCGAGCACATCTCCATAAGTGAACAACAAAAATGAATGTAATAAATAGTTGCTTTTATCATTAATAAAAGTTCTGATGTTGTAGCACACTAATATTATCAAAAAGCACGGCAAAACTGCTCCAGCAATCCTCATATGCCAAGTAAAAAACTGTATTAACTTGGCACTATCAACTGGATAAACAAAATATACAAACGGTGCGCCTACAGCTAAAATCGTGTTTATAAATAGTGGTAAAATAGTAATTTTATTGCTTGAAGCTAGACTAATATCATTGGAACTTAGCATTATTAAATAGACTAAAAACATTCCTTGAGTAAAAGCAAACTGCAATAAATGTCCGCCTCCCCAAAAGAGATATTCGTAAAATAAATTATTATCTGAGTGATATAGACCTGGAGGCATATTATTATATGCTAAAACAAAGCAAAGAAATGACGATACAAGTATAATAACTAGCCCAATTTGCCCAACAGAGAGAAATGAAACCTCTTTTTTTGATGTATATGCTAGCATTGTATTTACTAATATACTGGCAATAAATAAACTGAGTCCAAGTAAAAATAATTTGTTTTGTAATACGGGAATATAGTTACTTTTGATAACTTCAGTATTTGGAACGAATGCGGATATAAACATGAGCAGCATCGAAAGGGTTGATAGAACCCATGAAAAGTTAAACCAACTATTGGTATTTTGTAGGTTTATGATAAAGAGCAGAGATATTATAGAGCACATCCACACTAAAATTGACAAGTTCACGTGTATTACCAGCGCATTATCAAAAATATATTGTGCAGAAGGAACAAGAGAGGAGATAAAAGGCAATCGTAGAAAAATAACAATTATTGACAGTAACCCAGAGCAAGCAAGAGCACATACTGCCAAGAACATCCATTTTCTACAGAGCGGAGCGTTGTCTTGTATATTAAGCACAATCTTTTTTCTCAATTTTGTTCAATACAATATATAACACTGCAATAATACCTAAAACATAGCAATAGTATACGTGTGGCACGACTGCCAAAGGTGAAACTCCAGCAATAGTGCTAGCCAAAAGCAATTGAGCGCCATACGGTATTAATCCTTGAAATACACAAGAAAATATGCCTAGCCATGCTGCACTATAGTGAGGCGGTATTTCATATTTCTTAGCAATATCTCTAGCAATTTCACCGCTAAAAATTATAGCGATGGTATTATTTGCAAGTAAAATATCAAATATACTGACTATTTTTGCAATAAATAATTGCGCAGTTTTTTGTCCACCACGTTGTATCATAACCCAAGATGAAAGTTTATCTGCAAGCTCCTTAGAATTTTTACCTACTAGTCCTGAAAGTCCGCCAACCATCAATGACAGTAGCATAATTTCATGCATACTCATAAACCCTTTGGTGATGTTTTGGCTTAAAAACAATAAACCATGATTGTTGTTATTTATAAATCCAATAATTCCAGCAAAAGTTATGCTTAAAACCAATGCCGTAAATACATTGATTCCAAAGTTTGCAAGCAATATAAGTATGATGTAAGGAGCCACAAGCAATAAAGAATACTCCTTAACTGAAATAGCAGCACTATTGCTTGAGCTATAAAATAATATAATTATTGTGAATATAGAAGCAATTAGTGCCACTTTTGCATTCAGTTTTAATTTTTTCTTTATATCAGCCTTTTGAGACATCACAGATGCAATTGTAGTATCAGAGATAATAGATAAATTGTCGCCAAACATTGCTCCTCCTACAACGGTTGCCACTCCTAAGGAAGGAGAAATCCCAGCTTGTGTCAGTTCAACTGCAATAGGAGCAATTGTTGCAATGGTGCCCATTGATGTACCAATAGCAGTGGAGATGAAAGCTGCTACAAAAAATAATCCTATGAGTAAAAATTGTGTTGGTATAAATGAAAGAGCCAAATTAACTGTGGCATCAGCACTACCGATTGCTTTAGTTACTTCACTGAATGCACCTGCAAGTAAAAAAATGATGCACATAGTGATAATATTACGATCTCTTACCCCATCTAGAAAGGCATACATTTTTTCTTCAGTATTGCCCTTGTATAAAACCCAACCCAGAGCTATGGCAGGAACAATGGCTACCAGTGGAGATAACTGATAAAAAGCATTTGACACGCCAAGAACAGTAAAATATATACCACTCCCTACAAAAAGAAAGAGGAACAGTAAAATAGGCAAAAAATTTGTAAGATAAAACATACCTCAGCTCTGATAAATGCAAATCAACTATGATATAATTTATATTATTATAAACCACAGTTGGCACCTTGACCAATGTTTTTCTAGAAAGCAATCTACCAGAAAAGGTTTCCATGAAAAGGACTATTATAATATGATTGTTATCATCTACTTGAATTAAACTGGGAGATAGAATAAGTAAAAAATATGAATGACATAACAACAAAGCAAGTCATATCCTTATGGGATGCGCAAGTTGGTGGGTTTTTGCCAGATAGAAAGGAAGGTAAAGAAATTGAGTGTTCAAATGAATCATCAGCTACCTAAAACTTTATATTCTTTCATCTGGCATTTTTTGAAACCATACAAATTATCGGTCTCGATTTTTGTTTCCCTTGCAATCTTTGCGGGATTTTGGGGACCGTTGAACAGCATACTGATTAAGAACATCATCAACCTTCTACCACATGTGCAGAATGGAGATATTTCAATTTTAATATTACCATCAAGCCTGATTGTCGTGAATTTTATCGTATTTGATAATTTCACTTGGAGAGGAATTGGTTATATACGCTGTAGATTTATTCCTGTTGTTATTAATAGTGTCATTGGAAAAGTGATGGATCATGTACTCGGAAAATCTAATAAATTTTATCAGGATAATTTATCAGGAAAAATTTCAAGACAAATTACTAATCTAGCAGATGGAATTGAAATTCTGATAAGCAGAGTTGCACCGAATTTCTTAAGAGGAGCTTCATTGTTGTTGGCTGCTTTTATAGCTGCTTACTCTGTAAATTCTATATTTTATTTCATATTGGTTGTCTGGTTCATATTCTTTGCAAGTGCAAGCATTATGATGTCACGAAAGCTTATTTCGCTGTCTGATGTTCAAGCTAAAGAAGAATCGATAGTGATAGGTGAGCTGGTTGATTCTCTATCTAATCAAAGTAATGTCAGAAATTTTTCTAGAAAGTCTTATGAAAATTCAAGAATGATTCCATTTTTGTGTAATCAGCAAAAAGCGTATACAGCAACCCATTTTTACTCATTTATCATGCACTCCATACAAGGAGGATTAATAGCCATTATGATGGCTTCTTCTGCTTGTTTTCTAATTTATCTTTACAGCAAAAACTTAGTGGCTATAGGTGATTTTGCTTTAATATTAGGTTTATCGATGGAAACAGGACATATGATGTGGTTCACCATGTCAGAGGTCGATGAATTCAATAAAGCAGTCGGTAGATGTAAGCAAAGTTTAATTTCATTAATGATACATTGCGAAATTCAGGATAAACTTGATGCAGTTTCTCTCAAATGTAATAGTGGGCAAATCACTTTTAATAATGTCAAATTCCATTACGATGGTACCGAACCTCTTTTCCAGAATAAATCAATTGCTATCAAAGCTGGACAGAAGGTAGGACTTGTTGGCTATTCAGGTGGTGGTAAATCTACTTTTGTGAACCTGATATTAAGGCTTTACGATGTAACTGATGGTGCAATTCTCATAGATGATCAAGATATTTGTAATGTTACGCAGGATTCTTTGCGTGCAAAAATCGCAATGATCCCACAAGATCCATCGCTTTTTCATAGGACTTTGATGGAGAATATTCGCTATGGAAAAACAAATGCTAGCGATGATGAAGTAATTGAAGCGGCAAAAAAAGCACATGCTCATGAGTTTATTTCAAAATTACCCCAAGGTTATGATTCACTCGTTGGTGAAAGAGGTGTGAAACTTTCTGGTGGACAAAGGCAACGTATCGCAATTGCCAGAGCTATCTTAAAAAATGCTCCTATATTAATTCTGGATGAAGCAACTTCACAGCTTGATTCTGTGACTGAAAGTAATATTCAAGAATCTCTATGGGAGTTGATGCAAGATAAAACTACAATAGTAATAGCCCACCGCCTATCTACGCTTTTGCATATGGATCGCATTTTAGTGTTTGATCAAGGTAAGATTTTAGAAGATGGCACGCATCAGGAACTTCTTGATAAAAACGGAATGTATAAGACCCTATGGAATGCGCAAGTTGGTGGGTTTTTGCCGGATAAAAAAGAAGTGGAGATTGTATAATATTTTCTTAATCTAATGCTTCAATGTTTCCGACATAGGAAAAGTATCATCTTTATTTTCTATAGAGGAAGGCACACTATTTTGATTATCATCACCATCAATTGGAGTAGTAGGGTGCATTAAAGCAACTTTCATAACTTCATCAATATTCTTAGCAAAAACTACGTTGATCCCTTCTTTGATGCTTGCCGGAATTTCTTGCATATCTTTCTCATTTTCACTTGGTATAATCACAGTTTTGATTGATCCTCTGAGCGCTGCAAGCAATTTTTCTCTCAAGCCCCCGATAGCTAAAACTCTACCACGCAATGTCACTTCGCCTGTCATAGCAACATTTTTGTTAACTGGTATATTTGTCATAAGAGAAACAATAGACGTACATACCGCGCCGCCAGCAGAAGGGCCATCTTTTGGTACAGCACCCTCAGGTACATGCAAATGTATATCATTATTTTGGAATTTTTCGGGCTTTATACCAAAAAACAAACAATTTGATCGAATATAACTATACGCAGCTTTTATAGATTCTTGCATAACCTCTCCAAGCTTTCCTGTGTATTTTATCTCTCCCTTGCCCGGAATTAGGACTGATTCTATCATCAAAATATCACCACCTGTTTCAGTATAGGCGAGCCCAGTTACTATTCCTACTAAACTCTCATTTTCCGCAATGCCAAAGGTATATTTACGTACCCCTAAATAATCTTGTAAATTGTCAACCCCTACGGATATTTTCTTATTTTTATCAGTCAATATTTCTTTAACTGCCTTTCTCATGAGCTTTGCAAGCTCCCTTTCCATACTCCGCACACCACTTTCACGTGTATATAAACGTATCAACTCGTATAACGCCTCATTAGTTATGTCCCATTCCTTCTGATACAAACCATGCTCCTTCTTTAACTTCGGAATAAGGTGGTGTGTAGCAATACTGATTTTTTCATCTTCAGTATACCCGGACAATTGTATAATTTCCATCCTATCACGCAAAGGATGTGGTAAATTTAAGCTGTTTGCCGTAGCTACAAACATTACACTTGAAAGATCAAACTCAACTTCCAAGTAATGATCCGTAAAGTGTTTATTGTGCTCAGTATCTAAAACCTCAAGTAATGCAGACGCAGGATCGCCACGCGAATCAGAACCCATCTTATCTATTTCATCAAGCAGAAAAAGCGGGTTGCATGAATTAGCTTTTTTCATGTGTTGAATGATTTTACCAGGCATTGAGCCAATATAAGTTTTCCTATGCCCTCGTATCTCAGACTCATCACGCACACCACCAAGAGCTATGCGAACAAAATCTCTTCCTACTGCTCTTGCCATAGACTTAGCTAAAGAAGTTTTACCAACACCTGGCGGTCCAACTAAGCAAAGTATAGGACCTTTTATCTCTTTTACTCTTTTTAATACCGCTAAAAATTCTATTATTCTATCTTTTACTTTCTCTATGCCATAATGATTTTCATCTAAGATTTTCTTAGCTGCATTTAAGTTAATTTTTGCATCTTTGTACTTTCCCCATGGCAACTCAAGCAACCAATGCAAGTAACTAGATATAACTGTAGCTTCAGGAGAAATGGGATTCATTTTCTTGTATCTCTTCAAATCAGTTATAGCTTTCTCTCTTGCTTCCTGAGAAAGCTTTGTTTCATTTATCTTTTTTTCAAATTCATTGAGTATATTTCCTTCATCCCCATTCTCAAATTCACCTAATTCTTTCTGTATAGCTTTCAATTGCTCGTTAAGGTAGTAAACTTTCTGAGTGCTTTCAACTTGCGATTTAATTGTCTTATATAAACGGTTTTGTGCGTTCAAAATACTCATTTCTCTCTCAATAAAAGCAAAAGCTTTTTTTAAACGCTCTTCTGGGTCATAAGCCTCAAGTATGCTTTGTTTATCTGATACTTTTATATTTAAATGTGAAGCTACCGTGTCTACAAGTTGATCAACTTCTTTGATTTGATCAATGGAGTTAATGGCAACCTCGGGTTGATTTTTCTTGTTTAGCTTACACCAGCTATCGAACGCGTCTACAACAGACCGCCTTAAAGCTTCTAAATCAATATTGTCTTCATCTTCTTTATAATAATTGTCTAACTCTACCCTGGCTTGTAATAAAGTATGAGAGCTAATATATTCTACAACTCTTCCCCTTCTTATCCCACGGATTATAACTTTTACTGCATTGTCAGGTAATTTTATTAACGGTTGTACAATGCTTGCTAACACACCTACTTCATAAAGATCTTCAGGCTCTGGATTATCAACAGAGCCATCTTTCTGTGCTACAAGAAAAATCTCATTTTGGTGATTACTACTACTTATTGCATACTCTAGTGCATTAACAGATTTTTCTCTGCCTATGAATAAAGGCACCATTATATTTGGAAAAATTACTACATCTCTTAAAGGTAATACTGGCAATGCAGTAAAACTAGAGCTTACAGCACGTTCAATGTTCATAATATATGCCTCAAATTAATCATTAACCGTTATAACATTGCCATTGTTATTATGATTAACCGTTGCTTTTCCTAATTCTACCATTTTCTTAGTGATTACTATAGTGCTACCTTCAAAGCCTCCGTTTCCAGATGTATACATAATGTCAAGCAAAAGTGACTCCAAGATAGCACGTAACATTCTTGCACCTGTTTTGTAGCTTATAGCCTTTTTAGCAATAGCTGATATTGCTTCATCTGAAAACTCAAGGTTTACTTTGCTAAACGCAAGCAATGCTTTGTACTGTTTTATTAGTGCATTCCTTGGCTCTGTCAACACATGTATTAAATCTTCATGATCCAGCTCATCTAAAACAGCAGTTATTGGAACCCGCCCTACAAATTCGGGTATTAAACCGAATTTGATTAAATCTTCAGGTTGAACATCATGTAAAGCATTCTTTTTCTTTTGCTCTTTAGACTGACTTATATCTGCTCCAAAGCCAACTGACGTTCCCTTTTTTCTCGCTTCAATAATTTTATCGAGGCCTTCAAAAGCTCCTCCACAAATAAACAGTATGTTACTAGTATCCACTTGTATAAACTCTTGTTGTGGGTGTTTTCGCCCTCCTTGTGGCGGAACATAAGCAACTGTACCCTCCATAATCTTAAGCAGAGCTTGCTGGACCCCTTCACCTGAAACGTCACGGGTTATTGAAGTGCTTTCAGATTTTCTTGTAATCTTGTCTATTTCATCTATAAACACTATACCACGCTGTGCTTTTACAACGTCATAATTTGCAGCTTGTAATAAACGCGACAACACGCTTTCTACATCATCACCCACATAACCTGCCTCAGTTAAAGTTGTCGCATCAGCCATAGCAAATGGCACATCTGAAACTTTAGCAAGTGTTTTGGCTAGCAAAGTCTTACCAGAACCAGTGGGACCAATAAGCATTATATTTGACTTCTCGATTTCAATATCGCTTATAGCATGAAATTGTACCATGGATTGACAATGGTTATACATAGCTACAGATAAAACGTGTTGCGCGTGTTCTTGACCTACAACATGCTTGCTGAGAAAGTTTTTTATATCCTCAGGTTTCTTTAGTAATAGCTTCATATCAGATATACGATCTGAATTAAAAGATCTATCTTTCTTTTGACTTATTGCTTTATGGGATAATTCTATGCACTCATTACAAATAAACACCTTTAAACCATCCGAAGAGTTAGTAATCAATTTATCTACTTCATCTTGCGCCTTGTTGCAAAAAGAACAGTAGTGTAAATCATTATTGTTATCCATTAACCCACCTTTTGTTTAACTTTAATATTTTCAATTTCAATATCTGTACGCTCAGCTATCACCCTGTCAATTAAGCCAATTTTCCTTGCTTCTTCAGGATCCATGAATTTATCTCTTTCCATCATTCCTTCAATTTTCTTCAGTGAATTTCCAGTATGTTTTTCATAAATTTGATTTAGTTTTTTCTTAACCCGCAAAATTTCATTAGCATGTATTTCTATATCAGTTGCTTGACCATGATAACCACCAGATGGCTGATGTATCATAATTCTTGAATGAGGTAGAGAGTAGCGCTTACCTTTTGTACCAGCTGCAAGCAATAAAGAACCCATAGACGCAGCTTGACCTATACATAAAGTTGAAACGTCTGGGTTTATATACTGCATTGTATCGTAGATCGACAAACCAGCAGTTACAACACCACCTGGTGAGTTGATGTACATACAAATGTCTTTATCGGGATTTTCCGATTCTAAAAATAAAAGCTGTGCTACTATTACACTGGCCATATTGTCTTCAATAGGACCTGTTACAAAAATTATTCTTTCTTTCACTAGTCTTGAATATATGTCATAAGCGCGCTCACCGCGACTAGTTTGTTCAACTACAATTGGTATAAGAGTCATACCTTTTCCTATTAAATATTATCAAATAATTCCTTTAATTCTTTCACAGAAACAATCTGCTCTTCTTTACTAACTTTTTCTATTATATAATCTGTCACTTTATACTCAAGCGCTTGCCCTCTAACTAATTCTTGAAATTGTTTATTTGATTCAAAATGCTTAAGTACTCTGTCAAATTGCACATCTTTACTGACATATTGATTTACAATAACACTCAAAACATCATTTTGAGTTAATGATATTTTATGTTCTGCACTAAATTTCATAAATAACATAGCAAGCTTTACACGTTTTTCAGCTTCTTTACGAGAATCATTTTGAGCACCCAATTCTCCTTCCATTCTTTGTTGCTCCTGTTTTACTATGTCTGTGGGTAAATCAAAACTATAATTAGCATCCAAATAATCAAACAGCTCCTTTTTAATTAAGAGATTTCTCATTTCGGTGCACTGATCACCAATCATTTTTTTTGCATGATTTATTAGCAAAGAATAATCTTTAAACCCAATACTCTTAGCTATTTCATCATCATTTTCAAAATCTTTGGCAATTTGAATCTCATTAACTCGCACAGAAAAATCAGCTTCCTGTCCTGCAAGGGAAATGGCTTGGTAATTTTCAGGAAATTTCAACTTAAAGTTCTTTGTTTCTCCCTTTTTCATACCAGTTAATTGATCTTCAAAACCATTAATAAATGTGCCAGACCCTAAATTAACGGCAAAATCTTTGCTACTTCCACCTTGAAAGAGCTTATTCCTAATCCGCCCTTCAAAATCAATTATCAATTTATCCCCATCTTTCGCTTGATAAGAAGCATCATCAACAGAGGCAAAATTGGGGAACTTTGTTTTGATAGAATCAATAAATTCTTTTATATCTTCCTCTTCAATCTTTGCTTCAATTTTCTTTAAGTTTATTTTGTCAAGATCTATCATCGGTACTTCAGGCATCGACTCAAAAGATAGCTTGTATACAAAATTGCCCTCCTCATTTTCTTTGCCCAGATCTGGTAATGATATAACATCAACCTTAGGATAAATGTGAGACTTGACTTCAATTTTTTTCATCAAATCACTTGAGCAATAATCAATTGTATTATTTATCACATATTCCAAAGCCTCGTTTTTATAATTTGCAACAACAAGGTCATAGGGCATCTTTCCAGCCCTAAATCCAGGTGATTTTGCATTTTCTGCTATCTCTTGCAACCTGGAATTTACCTTTTGTTTTATATAATCACTACCAACTGTGATTTCATAATCATACTTTAGTTTATCTATACTAAGCTCTTTGTAGGTATATACGCTACTTACTTCGACTGTATTTTGAGGTATATTATTAGACATCATAATTCATTTATTAACATTTTAATTCATATCTTAATAGAGTCATTTTACCAGAATTTAAGTTAAACACAATCCTTAAGAACAGGTTTTTACACAAACAAAAGTGTATTTAGTGATTATAAATTTTCCCTTAAAACCTAAGTTACATGACTTTAAAGTGCGGATAGAGGGACTTGAACCCCCACGAGCAAGCTCACCAGGACCTAAACCTGGCACGTCTACCAATTCCGCCATATCCGCAAGAAATTTTCAGTACCCTATTATAGGTATTCCATTAAAAATATTCAAGGTTTAAAGTCTTACTTAATTTATGGTATTTACACAATCAAAAAAGCTTATTAACATTTCTTAATGAAAGCTCTAAACCATGAAAATCAATAATGAGATTAATAACAAGCTTCTTACTCGCAATTTTTTTGATTACACAAAGTGGTTGCACAACCCTTATAATAGGTGGTGTGGTGGCTACAGCGACAGCAACAGCAATAACAATGCAGGACAAATCCTTGGGAAATATCATTGATGATACGACTATGGTCATCAGAATTAATAAGGGGCTCTTAAAACATGGGCTATTTTCATCCATAAAGGTTAAAGTAAGTGAAGGAAGAGTATTGCTCATTGGAAGTGTTGACACTCCTGAAAAACAACTTACAGCAGAAAAAATAGCTTGGCAGCAAAAAGAAATTAAAGAAGTGATAAATGAAATAAGAGTAATACCAATTCAAATGGCTTCCATGCTAGACACCACTGTAGATGGCATGATAACAGCGGAAATAAGAACAAGACTCCTGGGAAAAAGAAATATTAAGTCAATTAATTATAGCGTTAATACGGTTGATAGAGTTGTTTATTTGATGGGTATAGCCCAAAATAAAGCGGAATTAAAAGCTGTAATAGCAATTGCAAGAAAAGTAAAGGGAGTAAAACAAGTTGTAAGTTATGTACGATACAGGTACAGTAAGTTACGCCATTAGGCAAAAATCGCTTTCAAATTATAACATTTGTACAGTTGTGACAATAGGTAGAGAACATAAATGAAAATTGCCTTTCAGATGGATGAAAATATAAATTTTGAAACTGACACTACATTCGTGCTAATAAAGGAAGCACAAAGGAGGAAGCACGAAGTTTTTGTCTATGCTCCTAACAATTTAGCACTAAAGCTAAACCATCCAATTGCTCTGGCTCAGAAAGTCAGCGTTGATGATTTTAGTTTTATCTCTAAAGAGGATGTAGCAATCAACTTGAATGAAATGGACATCATATTTATCAGACAGGATCCACCCTTTGATATGCGTTATATTACAACAACATATATCTTAGAAAAAACCAGCGCATTGGTAATTAACAATCCAACAGAAATAAGAAATTGTCCTGAAAAATTGATAACTTCATTATTTCCAGAGCTAATTCCGCCAACTTTGATTACTGAAAATATATCAATGATTAGAGATTTCTACTACAACTATCAAGATATTATTCTGAAGCCATTGTATAGTTATGGAGGAAACGATGTGATAAGAATACAAGATGAGAATAGTATTCAAGTAGTAGTGGATCTCATGATAGCAAAATACGAATGCCCTGTGATTGCACAATCATTTTGTAAAAACATAGATAAAGATAAAAGAATATTGCTACTTTATGGCCAACCAATTGGTGTAATGAAACGAATTCCAAAAATCAGTGGAGAGATCAGAACAAACATGCGACTTGGAGCAAGTTTTGAGCCCGCTCAAATGAACGATAGAAACAATGAAATATGTAACAAAATTGGTCCTGAATTAAAGAAAAGAGGGCTAATATTTGTTGGTATTGATATTATAGATGACTTCCTGCTCGAAATTAACACAACTTCACCCACGGGAGTAGTTTATATCAATAAATTGTATAATATATCGCTAGAAAAGGATCTTTGGGACGTGTTTGAAGAAAAAGCAAGCAGCCATCAACTAAACCTGTGAACAATCACCTTAACAAACTCAGTAGTCCCATTCTTTATCCCTGTTTTTTCTGTACTATTGGTCATATCACGCAATTTTTGAGAATTATTTAATAGATCAAATAGTACCTCTGTTAGATTTTTTTTTGCTTCACTATTCTGCTCAACTATTATAGCTGCTCTCGAGTTTTCAATATATTTTGCGTTATAAAATTGGTGATTATCTTTTGAGTAAGGGTAAGGAATATATATAGCAGAACGCCTAGCAAGAGTGATCTCTGCTATTGAAGTTGCTCCTGCTCTGCTAATTACCAAGTGAGCATTGGCCAGTCTATTCTCCATATCATCAAAAAATTCACTCAATTCACAATCGATCTTTTCACTTTTGTATAGACTTTTGACCTTGTTTACATTTTTCTTCGTACATTGCTGCGTCACTCTAATTTTCTTTTTCATTTTAATAGGTAAATCACAAATTACGCTGCTTACTACATCATCAAAAAAATTTGCACCTTGGCTGCCTGCTATGACCAATATATTTAGGATTTTCTCAGTGCTAGAATGGCTCTGTGCTTTTATATCAACAAAATTTCCTGTAAAAATACATTTATTGCCCTCTGCATATTTAGTCTCCGGAAAGCTGGTTGCAATTAATTTTGCACTCTTGAAAAAGAATCTATTTACTCTCCCTAAAACTGTGTTTTGTTCATGTAAAATTATAGGTATAGAAAGAACTCTTGCTGCAAGAAGAGTTGGAAAAGAAGCATAGCTACCAAAACCAATGACCGATTTTGGTTTTAATTTTCTTACTTGATACAGTGCTAACATAGAGCTGTATATCAAGAAAAGGAAAAACTTAAATTTGTTGCTGCTTGGTCTACGTAATGGTAAGGTGTAGCTTTCTATGTCGGTATTTTTATTTGTTTTTTTATCAGTGAATAATATGCAATTGTATCCTTGTGTCTTTAGTGCTTTTGCTAAAGCTATGGCCGGAAAGATATGCCCACCTGTGCCACCTGTTGCTAAAATAATATCCATCTGTAAATAATAAATCCTAGATTGTTAACTGTTATTTAACAATTTGCACGTAGAATTTTATTAAGCGTTATGATAGTTGAGTTAAAAATGCCTAAAAGTAATAGTAAAAAAGAACCTAATGAGAAAAATAAACCTCAAGAACAAAGAGAAGGCAGAAGCGGAGGTTTTTTAGAACTGCTAAAAAATATAATAAAAATTCTTTTCAATTCGGTCGTTGACCTACCTGAGCACGAGCAGCATAATAAAATGAAAAGCACTAATCTACAACAAGGTTTGGATACTAAAGGAAAAGGCCCAGAAGATCTTCATCCAAAGGCAAAGCTTGAAGTTAAAGAAGCAGCTAAGGGATTGAAAGAAGAGTTACAGAATTCTGATGCTGGTGGTAATCAATCTATTGAAACTAAAGTGCCTAATCAAACTACTACTCAAGACATTGACAACTCTAAAACGATTGAACGTTAGTTCAACTATTTAACATCTGCAGCAAGCACTGATTCATGTATCATCTCTGAAATGGTTGGATGAGGAAAAATCGTAGATTTTATGTCGAAGTCTGTTCCTTCTAGTTGCTTTGCAAGAGCAAAATTGCTAATTAACTCCGTTACTTCTGCACCTATCATGTGGCTACCCAGAATTTCTCCGGTTTTTTTATCTATAATCGTTTTCACTAACCCTTCAGTTTCACTGAGTGCAACAGACTTACCATTAAAGTTAGAGTGAAATTTTCCTATTTTTATATCATACCCACCTTTTATTGCCTGTTCCTCAGTAAGGCCGATGCTCGCTATTTGTGGATGAGAATAAGTGCAATTTGGTATGCATTCTTTTTTTAACGCATGAGCATTTTTACCAGCAATCTTTTCAATGCAGATCACGGCTTCATGGCTCGCTTTATGTGCTAAACATGGTGGGCCAGCTACATCACCTATTGCATACACATTTGATTCACTAGTTTCATACCATTCATTCGTTTCAATAAAGCCAGAAGGGCTTAATTTAATTTTTGTATTTTCTAAACCTATATTTTCAATATTTGCTTGAATTCCAACCGCAACAATCACCCTCTCAAATTCTTTGCTCTCACCACTACTTAGTAGCACTTGAGCAGAGTCTTTACTTTTAGTAAGAGCTTTTACGCTACTGCTTGTATATATTTCTATCCCCTGTTTTGTGAATATTTCTTGTGCTAAATCTGAAATGTCCTTATCCTCCAGCGGCAAAATAGTGCTCTTTATCTCTATGATTGTTACATCAACACCCAAAGTACTATAAAAACTTGCAAATTCTATTCCAATTGCACCAGACCCTATAATTAGTAGCGATTTTGGTAATCTCTCTGGAGTCATAGCGTGCTGCGCATTCCATATTAAATCTCCATCTGCCTCTATTCCAGGCAGATTCCGTGCCCTCACGCCTGTTGCTAAAATGATATGCTTGGAAACAATTTCTTGTTCTTCCTTATCGCTAACGACTTTTATAGTACTATTGCCTGCAAGTTTACCAAAGCCTTGATGAACTTTGATATTATTTTTTTTCATCAAATATGCAACACCGCTTGACAATTTATCAACAACGTTTCTTGAGTATTTCACTATTGATTGTATATCAAAATTCGCTCCCTTTACTTCTATACCAAACTCTTTTGATCTTTTTATTAGCCTATAAACCTCAGATGCTCTAAGCAGTGATTTTGTTGGTATACATCCCCAATTTAAGCATATACCGCCTAAATTTTTTTCTTTTTCCACAATTGCAGTTTTAAACCCAAGCTGTGCCGCCCTAATTGCCGCTATATAACCACCAGGACCGCTACCTATAACCGTAATATCATACTCATTCATCAGTTTTCTTCGTATTCAAAAAGATTATATATAACAGATGGAACCCATACAATCAATGGTCTGTCATCTACCGTCTTAAGAGTCAAGATAAAAGTTGTTATTTTTTATCATGGCATTTAAACAAACGATAATTTTTCTCATGACAGCAACTAATGCAACCTTAGCAGCTTTGCCAGAATCAACCAAACGCTGATAAAACGCTTTCATTTTTCTGTTGTGGCGCATAGCAACAAGAGCTGACATGTATAGTGCTTTCCTTGCATAAAACCTGCCTCCTTTGATTTGAGCTTTGCCAACTTTTCTTCCACTTTCACTAGTTTTAGGTGCAACTCCAACCAAGCATGCAATTTCTCTATTCTCTAATCTACCAAGCTCAGGCACCTCTGTCAGTAGAACGCTCGCCGTCTTTGATCCAATACCTTTATAGCTGATTAAAAGCTCATTTTTTCCTTTCAATTCAGGGTCAGAATCTATTGTGTCTTCTATGTCTTGCCTAATTTCTTTCAATTGTTTTTCAGCAAACCCTATCTGTCTTTCTATGTATTCTCTAGCTTTTCCCGTCGCACTTTGCAGGCGACACTTGTTTGCATGAATTGCATCATTTAAATTACGCTCAACTGCCCCCAGCTCCTTTAATTCCTCTTGCTTTTTTGAAATTACACATCCTTTTACTTCACCGTCTTTACTGACAAATTCAGCGTATTTTTCCAGTAATTTAGCATCTAACTTGTCAGTTTTTGCAAAATGATTGCAAGCTTTGGCAAATGCATATACCCGATTCGGGTGAGCTTTATGGACAGTTATCTTGCAACAATTTTATAATGAGCTTTTCATAGCCACCAGTTTACACATAACTTGATGGGTAAATCGACTATATTTGTTTCTATAAACTTAGATATAGCATCACTCACGTTTGCTATGCGCTTATGCTTGCCATTAATTGAGATGTCCAATGCTTCCTTGGAAACATCTACTCCCATGAAAATTATTCTAGCCATTTTTGTACCTATAAATATCATCAAACAATAATGCAAAATGCTGTATACAGGATTGTAATTCGATCTTTTAGATCCACCTACCGTTCGTACTACATTTTGCTTTAAGCCTTACTATTACCCACAAATAAAAACATAGTATTGTATTTATTCAAATAATTTAATTTTATTAACCTGAAAGCTTATTAGATTAAAATTATTAAACTAAGAGTTATAATTTTAGCAACTAAAAGCTGTAAATTGCACCATATAAACAGTTATTTCAAGCACAAGTTATGCCATTAAGAGCTATGCAACAAACATTTATATTTGTGGGTAATAGTAAGATCTAAATCCGATAGAGCATTGTTGGCACACCATCAAAAGTCGCCTCAGACCTCTAATGCATCAATGTACAAACTTACACCTTTTAGTTGGTAATACCATTTTAGACGTTTATCATTCGTTTTAGAAAATACTATAGTAGCGGAATGACGAATTTTTGTTTTTCAAATTGTCAGTAAATCTAAGTCAGTTTAGCTATATAAAACATAGTATAAAAAGAGCTATTTTAGCAAAATTTTAAACAAATAAAGTTAATTACTTCACAATTGATACCTTACGAGAAAAGCACATTTGATACAGATTTAAAATACAAGTTAACGAATTATTATGATTTTTACCAAGATAATAATATAGTAAGGTTTGGTAGTGAGGTATCAAAATGGAAAAATACACCAACGCATGGTTTAATAAGAAAGATAATCATGATTGTGCAAATGATGGCACTTGCGGGCAATCTATAAAGGATTTTAGGATTGGTAATTCTGATATTTCTTTTTTTGATAGTAACAAAAACTTAATTGCCAAAGTACCTAAACTACCAAAGTATTCTAGGGATAAATATGGGCATCAATTGTATAAGGAAGCTGAGTCAAAGCAGTTCAATTATTTTTCCACAAATATACATGATGTTTTGTCTAACAGCTTTACCGTTAAATACGGGTATATAAATTGTACTATAAAATACGACAACTTATCTGAGCAGGAACAAAACCAAATAGAAACAGACATTAAAGCTGCCTATGAAGCATTTAAAGAAAAGTTTTGCTTGAAAAATAGTAATGCAAGTTACAATATAACGGTTCACATTTTTAATAATAGAAGCGATTATACAAAGTATAACAATCTTCTCGGCTTAGATGAAGATGGTGGTCCAGGATATATTACACGAGGAGTAACAGATTGTCAGAATATTCTGACATATAAGCAAAGTGCCATGGATTTTGTTCTAGGTCATGAGCTAGGCCACATATTTCAATTGTGTTTTTCACCATCGGCAACAGTCCAAACTTTGAGTATTCTGGATACTGAACTCATAGCAAATGTTGTTGGACGAGAAGTAGAAGAAAAAAATTATAAAGCTATTTGCAAGCAGATGGGTGTAGATGAATATAAATACGATGGATGGAGTTTTATTTTTAAATACATAGGTACAACTGGTAGTATATACCGCCTAAACCTTTCAGAAGAAGAGAAATTTCAAATTATACAACGTGTCAAGAGTTCTGGACTAGATGAATATGAAGACCATGGATGGATGTTTAAATTTAAATATAAAGATACAACTGGTAGTATATACCTCAAGGACCTTTCAGAAGAAGAGAAATTTCAAATTATACAACGTGTCAAGAATTCTGGACTAGATGAATATGAAGATCGTGAATCAATGTTTAGTTTTAAATACAAAGGCACCACTTATAGAGCAGAACACAGAGATTATCTTTCAGCAGAAGAAGAAAAACTTCAATTTATCAAAGACATTAAGAACTCTCATGAATCGCTCGTTAGTGAATGTGATGGATTGGGGAATGAGAATACAACTTTAGTGATTTACGTTGATGAAAATAAGGAGATAAGTCAAATGTATTTTCATAATCTAGACAAGAATATATTCAAATGGTTAGATAAGACACTTATAAGCAGAAGTAAACCTGAAGAAGATGTGGATGACACAGCAGGAAAAGAGCCTGAACCAGAATCAGCCGAAGAGGATACTCAGCAACCCAGTAATTTCTTATCCAATATTTTTTCAACAATTAAATCCATTATTGATTCTATCTCATCACTCTTTTCATGGTTATTTGGGTCGAAAGAGAAAGAGTCTAATCAACAATCTGATGATAATCCTTCTTTGTTTAAGCTCGATGCTAATGAGTTAGATCACGAAGTTAAGCCTGATGCCAATGAGTTAGGTCACGATGTTAGAGATCACTTATCAGACAATTATAACCATTACAACTCATCTGATGGGCTAATGTAATATAGCTAATTTACAGTATCTGTTCAGATGCATGGCTAATGTACAAATATTGAAACAAAAATTCCAGTGCCCCTGTGATGTCATTCCAGTGCTTGACACTGGAATCCAGCTTTTAATCGAAAATGTTGTATAGTGCACAATCAATTTTTCTGGATCCCAGTGGGCTTTGTTGCATCGCTCAAGTGAAAAGAACTGGCAGTTACTGACAAAATTCATTATAAATAGCCATTTAACTGTTGAAGAAAAAATATGCCACAAAAAATGAGAGTCAGTAACTGCCATGAATATAACAAATTTCTCCAAGAAAGAGGAAGCATTTTTTGTTATATCAATGACGCCATAGAAAATTGGTACGAGAATTGTCCAAAAATGCAGGGCGGCAACTATATTTATAGTGATAAAGTTGTGATTTTGGTGCATATAATCGTCAGTTTCTTTAGAATTGGTTTAAGACAAACAGTCGGGTTTATAAAAGGGTATTTGCAACAAATAGGAAGAGATTTGGCAGTTATCAGCTATTCACAAGCATCAAGAAGGTTTAAGAAACTTAATATTAAGATAAATGATTGCAGAATTGATAAAAATAATATGGAAGATATCGAAATTGCTATAGACAGTACAGGAATTAGTATATACAACAACACTCCTGGTCACAGCAAGGAAAATAGCACTGACAGAAAATATCGTGGCTATGAGCAAACGAGAAAATTGCACGTAATGTTGAATATAAACAACAAAAAAGCCATAGCTGTAAAATACAGTAACGGCTGATCACTATGGAGCTTGTGATTTGCTAAAAGAAGTTGATTTTCAGCATGCCATAAAAGCACTATATGCAGATAGAGCATGTGATAGGCACAAGTTTTATAAGTTGTGTAACAAATATGATATAAAGACAAAAATTCCACCAATAAACAATGCGGCAGAACATCCAGAAATAGATTATATGTCTGACAGGAATGCTGCTATTAGGTTAATAAAATTATACGGTGAAGATGGCATGAAAGAATGGAAAAAAGAAGTAAATTATGGCTTATATTGAAGGGTTTTTCTCAAGATTAAAGCAAATATTCGGATTTAGTTTTAGGAATAAATCTGAGATAAATCGAGAAAAAGAACTGCTAATCAAATGCTATTTGCTTAATAAATTCACTGATATTGGTATGGCTAAATTTGAGATAGTTACATGAATTTACCATAAATCACCATCTCATAAAGTGTGATGCAACAAAGCCATCCCAGTGTCACGCACTGGCATGACACCCTCCTTATGGGCCAAAATCACAATGTTCGTACAGTTGTGGATTCATTCGCGGCATAGATTCCGCTAACAAGTAGCGGAATGACGAATTTGTCGTTTTTTAGATTATTGTAAGTCAGTTTAGCTATAGCATAATGCTATATTAATAAATAATCTATATAATACTATTAAATATAATAATTAAAATCTAAATTACTTTCTCTATAAAAGGAGAAATTTACCTTAATGAAAATACATATATATTTAATATTGTTTTTATTTTTTTCTTGCACTCAACTATATGCTGACGAGGAAATTGCAAAATTTGATTTACTTATTGGCGAGATAAATGAAGCAAGCTTCACTCTTAAAGGTGCAATAAAGGTTACAGTAGAACCAGGCTGGCACATGTATTATAAAGATCCTGGAGATTTTGGCCTTCCCACGTCTATTAGTTACAAAGGTAATGCATCAGATATAAATATTCACTGGCCTATTCCAAAGGAACATAAAGATAAAGTAGGGAGAGAGACGTTTGTAAGTAACGTATATGAGGATATGGTATTATTTCCCTTTAAGATGAATATATTTTTAAATCAAGGGTATATTGACCTTAACTTCCATATAAATTATGCGATATGTAAAGATAGGTGCATCCCTAAAAATGTTGAGATAAAAATCAGGCAACCATTAAAGGATTTTATAGATTCTGATATCAATAAACTTATAAATGAGTGGTATGAAAAATAGAGTTCTCATGGGGTAGGTGTCATTCCAGCGCGTGACACTGGAATCTCATTTACTTTTTTGTTCACTATGTGAGGAACTTGGGCCTACAAGTATATAAACATAATGGTTTCGCATAAAAAATTTAGATCCCAGTGTCACGCACTAACTGTACGAACATTGAGATATAAGAGTAATTTGTACCAAGAAAAAAGATGTCATCCCAGTGCCCAGACACTGGGATGGCTTTGTTGCATCGCTACTTATGAAAGGCTAACTATAGTTAGGATTATAAGCAACCTATTGAAAATCTTGTTTTTTTGCAATCAATCTGATCAAATTTAAGAATAGTAATTTATTATTTATATTAATAAATTTAATTCTATTGAAAATAGCTAAAGCATTGAAATTCTTGAATTTTAGCCGGATTAGTGAGTGGTAGTGAAATTTCTTTTACTCAAATTTAGGTATTCACTGACCGTTCTTGTTATAAATACCAGAATAATAAGCTACTGATATTCTCTACCTTTTTTATCTTTATCCATCATAGCTAGCGATGCAACAAAGCCCACTGGGATCCAGATTGGACACTAAGTTGGTGAGTATAAAAGTAGCTAACCTTATGTTAAAACACAATATTTTTGGTGAGGGGTTGCATTAAAAGCTGGATTCCAGTGTCAAGCACTGGAATGACATCGTCTTAACATTGTACCATATTACAATGTTCGTACAGTTATGTGTCATGCTACTTGGATGACAAGAAAAGGTTTCTAGAATGACGGAAACGAAGTCATACATAGAAAATAGGTTAGGTATTTTCAATTTTTGTTGTATACTCAAATAAAAATCTCACTTTTACAGATGGATACAGTAAAGTTTGTTTTATTACTGCCAACAATATTACTCATGCTAGTTGCTGGTGTTTACCTATCGATTAAACTAAAATGGCTACAGGTATTTAGATTACCATACGCCCTTTCACTCCTTGGAGCTAAAAAAGGAGAAAATAAATTTTCTTCTATAGCCGCTCTGTTTACAATTTTAGGGGGAAATTTAGGAGTAGGAAATATTTCAGGAACTGCTGTTGCTCTAAAAACCGGAGGACCGGGCTCTATTTTGTGGATGGCGATAATTATTGTTATCACTTCTGTGATAAAATATGTCACTTGTTATCTAAGTATAAAAACCAGAAAGGAAAAGAACGGACGGTTTATAGGTGGCCCTGTAGCCTACATGGCTGATGCATTTAATTCTAGAAAAGCTACAATTGTGTTTCTGGTTGTTATGATGATGGTTTCAATAACAGTTGGTAACCTTGTTCAGGTAAATTCTCTATCAATACCACTTAACATGATAGATGTGCCTGTAGTCATTGGTGGCATTGTAATGGCCATAATATTTTTTGTTGTTGCAGTTCTCAGCTTAAAAAAGATTAAAATTTTTATATCGGCTATGATACCGATAATGACGGTAAGTTACCTCATACTTTGCGGTATCATATTATTTAAATTTAGTGAAAATATTCTTCCTTCTCTAAAACTAATAACAAGCAGTTTTTTTACAACCAGTAGCTTTAACTCTGGTTTGTCTCTAGGTTTGATTCTAGAAATGTTGACTATTATTCAAGTCGGAACTTTGCGAGGTATTTTTGCAACAGATATAGGGCTTGGCCTTGAAGGAATCGTACATTCTTCAATTGTTCCTAAGAAAAATAATAATAAATTTATTATTGAGCAGAGTCTAATTACGATAATATCGCCTTTTATAGTTGCGTTTATAGTGTTTATTACAACAATGGTACTGCTTGTCACAGATTCTTGGGTCACTGATTTAGAGAGCACTAACATGTGCATATTTGCTTTTAGAAAGGCAATGAATTGGCCTTATATTGACTATTTAATTATGGCCATAATGTTTTGTTTTGCTTTTACTACTATTTTTACTTGGTTTTTTTGCTCAAAACAGACAATACGCTATGTGTCTATGGATAATAAATACACTAAAATCTGGATTGTAATTTTTACCATGATCATTCCGCTTGGTGCGATAGGTAAAGTCCGGTTGCTATGGGATGTTGCTGATATCTCGATTGCTGCTTTGTTGTTTATCAACATACTCGCTATACTCAAGCTAACCTCTCAAGATCCAGGAGTGTTTACTATGAGTAGCAGATATTTGAAGTTGCAAAAACAGAGCTATAGCTAAAGCAATTTAGGCTATGCAGCTGTTGTGATATAAGAGTGATTTCCGCCAAGAAGGATGTCATCCCAGTGCCCAGACACTGGGATCCAGGAATCTTGATTGGCACTAAATTAGTGAGCATAAAAGTAGCTAATCTTATGTTAAAACACAACATTTTTGATGGGGTTCGTGAAAGGCTGGATTCCAGACTGGAATGACAACTTAAATCGTTTGATGTTACCATAAAATAGCTTGTGTCATCACATTAGTAACACAACCTTCCTTAATAAAAATTCAACCAATGCTTGTGATAATTATATTAGCTAGTATTAGCTAGAACTAAAGGCAGAGGGTTATTAGTGAGGGATATATGGGCACTAACGATACACAACAAGAACACATTTATAATGAGCGCATTCAAGAAATTTTTCCTTTATTTGATAAAATAAAAAAGGAAGACGACCCAATTTATAATGCTAGAGTTGATTTTAACACAGTAAAGTTTTTAACAAAACACGCCAACTGGAATTGGGACGAAGAAGAAAACAAAGATAAAGCATATGGAGTTATTCTTCAGAAATGCGACAAGACAAAGAAAGCTGGACAAGAGCTTGAAAGTGAAGTTAAAGAAAGGTTGAAAGAGTATGTTGATGATGTTGCAGGAGTTTCAATATACGGTAATCACGCAAGTATTACGCTGGGAGATAACAAAAAAGAGTTTAAAATTAGCGAATTTTTAAATAGTGATTTTTGTGAGAAGAATGAAATCTCAGGATTTTCAACATTGCATAGTGATGGAAAGAGCGGAATGCATGGTTTTGTTGCCGAGGAAGAAGGGAAAAAAATAAGACATTATGTCGTAACTGATGGTTCATATGAAATGACTTTAAAGTGGTATGCGGAGGGGAAGGAATGTAAGATCAAAATTAAGATTGATGCTAACGGTGTAGACCTTGTTAAAGGTGATGATTTTTCTCTAGAACGGTTAGAAGTAAACAGAGATGTAAAAATAGGTGGTTTATTCTTGCATGAAATACAATTCAGGGAGAAAGGACAAGGAAAAGCGAATGAGATGCAACATAATAAAGACAGTAACGAGCTATCATCTGAAACTACAACAAGAATTGATGTTAATAGAGGTGTTAGCGTTCAAGCTACTGATATAACTCAAAAAAAAGAAGACCACCATTCACATTTTGGACTACAATCTAACAGCAGAAGGCAGTCTTACGATAGCGGAATTGGAAAAGATTTTGACGATAAAATTAATTCTCAGGAGGCTAAAGAAAAGCGTGAGCTTAGACAAGCAGCACGAGAAGCAAATTCGGGAGGTCAAGTTTATAACCTACAATCGCTTTTTGAGGAGAATCCTCAGAACAAAAAAACTCCTCCGCCACTTCCACCTAGAACTAGTTCACTACCACCTAAAAAAGGTGTTTTCGATGAGCAAGGGGGAGCCAAATCTGGAAGCCAAAAACCAGATGACTTGCGCGAAAATGAGCAAACACCTAATAATCAGCAAAAAGGTGCAACTTCTGATTCTTCAGATAGTTCTACTTTCACCAAGTCTGTAAGCCACAATCAAGATAATAGGCAAGAAGATGAACGGTATGACAATCCTACATTTGGACATGCTGTACCTGGAAGCCAAAAACCAGATAGAAGTGAGCAAACACCTAATGATCAGCAACAACCTAAAACCCAGCAACAAGAAGGAAATAGCAAAGGCGATCTGTTACAAGACATCAGAAATTTCAAGAAAAACAACTTACGGCACATTGATGTTGATGATAGAAAAGCATCAATTGCAGGAAGTAGAAAAAATAACCCATCACCGTTAGAGACATTAAAGGACAGAATTCCTTATTCATCTTCTCCAGATAACAGTGATAACCAAGATGCTAGTGATGCTAAGTGGAAAGAAAGTGAACAGCCGCTCTATGCTACAGCACTCAATAATAAAAGTGACTCGGGCTATTCATCTCCAACTCATGACAATAATGAACAATCTCAAGTAAATCCTGAACAGTTAAAGAAGAGCTTAGAGAACATTGAACAAAGTGATCAAACTCCACCTGAAAATCTTCTTAAAGAAATCAGAGATAGATCACAGCAGGATAATAGAGGATTAAGGCAAGTTGATCCTACTGATAAACTGTCACAAGATAAAGAAGATGGATTGCAAAAAGACGATTTAGCAGATGTAAAAATAGTGGAAGGTCCAACTGTTAGTGTCTCTGCTTCAACACCAAATAGTATAAGTGATTCAGGCTATATATCTCCAACTAATAGTGATAGTAAATCTCAAACAGATTTAAAACAGGTAGGAAGGAAATTAGAAGAACATATTAGACAAAGTAATCTAACTCTATTTGAAGAACTTAAAAATACATTAGGTCAAGAAAATCTCGGGTTAAAACCAGCTGATCAGAGTCAGATTAGCGAAGAAACTAAAAAACGCTTGAGAGAAGTTGGGTTGCTAAAAGACAGCTCAACAGACATAAAAGCAAACGATTCGGGCTATTCATCTCCAACTCATGACAATAATGAACAATCTCAAGTAAATCCTGGACAGTTAAAAGCGAGCCTAATGAATGTTGAACAAAGAGATGATACTCTACTTACGGAATTTACCAGTAAGTTGGATAAAGAAACTCAGAAGTTTCCACTAAAACCAGTGGATCAAAGAGGAATTAGTGAACAAACCAAAGAACATTTATTAGCAGCCGGGTTGCTAAAAGACAGCTCAACAGATGTAAAAACAGTGGCAGAACGAGAAAATGCTGACACTAATCCAACCGTAGATAAAAATAGCGAACTATATAAATTACTAGAGAAAGATGAAGCACAACTGAAAGCTGGAGTAATAGAAGAAGAAAGAGGAGATACTTTAACAGAACACACTGATGGTTATGATCGCAATAGAATTGCATTAGCTAACAGAAATAAAAGACCACTAGATTGGGCTAAACAGGTTGCTGAGTCACAACAAAAAAAAGATACTAATAAAGGTATTTCAATATAAATTGAAGTTAAAATAATTGCTTAGCAAACAATAGGTTTCATGTAATGGTAACCCTATAACGGAAGAGTAGGAGCCGCGTAAGAACAATACGAACACTCCAGCTAGGCCTTGTATATTGCATCCCCCCGCCCTATTTTTCCACTCTTCTGATGCTAAATAATACTTAATTTCTTGTTCACTGAGACGTTTAAATTTCACTATTGTAACCACAGTCCTGATATGTTGTTTAGATTGATCGGGAGTTAATAGACATACACTGGTGTATACTCTATGCCTTCTTCCTGATAACAAGCGGATACATTTTTCTGCTTGCTCAACGTTTTCAGCTTTGAGCAATATCCTTCTACCACAAGCAACAACTGTATCAACACCAAGCACAAAGTAATTTGGATTTGAGCTTTGTATTTTCTCCGCTTTACTTTTTGCCATACGGATTGAGTAATCCTTCGGAAGTTCCTTTTTTAAAGGGGCTTCATCTATATCTGCTGGCAAAATTAAACCTGGCTCAATGTTTATTTGTTTTAGTAAAGCTATACGCCTTTTCGATGATGAAGCAAGAATAAGATTATTTAGAGATCGTTCTGTCACTTGTACCTTTAAGCCTTCTAATGATCCTACCCTTTCTCGCATTCCTATCGTAAATGCTCATCTCAACTAACACCCTATCCCCTATAATGATGCGTATTTTACTTCTTCTCACTTTCCCTGATACATGACAGATAATCTCATGTTCATTGTCCAGTTTCACTCTAAATTCTGCTGCAGGTAGTAAAGCAGTTACTGCCCCTTCCACTTCAAAAATTGTTTTCGATTTCTCGTCTTTTATCATATGTTATATTATAATTTAATAATCTTTTTTAGTCTACTATAGATTTTAAATTATTATCAACACAAAAGACCTTTTGCGCCCCACTTAAGTTGCAACTTAACCCCAACCATCTTCACAATGATACCCTACCTACGTTTCTACTCTCTGCCACCTTCTCAATAGAACTTATAGGACTTATGTTGAAAGATAAATCATTATCACAATTTTCTTCATCGCTATCAAGTCCACTATCAACGCTTAAAGATCTGAGTAATGTTGTCTTCTCTCTCAGTGGAACATAAGACTCATTATCAACGCTTGAAGATTTGGATAACCTTTTCTTCTGTCGTGGAGCATTACCAGACTCATTAGAAATTTCTCCCGTTAATTGATTGTTGAAGCTCCTTTGTTCATCAGCACGAATTTTTTCTTCCAGTCCATCAAGCATTCCTACCAATTCATCACCCCATTCATTTTCTTCTTCTAATAATTGTTTACACTTTTCTTTCTCACGCTCTAGCTCGTTTCTTAACTCTTCGACTTTATCTTCATCTTTAGTGAGTTCAAGTGTAAGCACCTTATCTCCTGGAAATTCCTCGTACTCGTTTTCTAGTTCTTCAATGTTGAGTTTTAGTCTCTCTTCTCCAAGTGTATCTTGTAAATCGCTATCCTGCCTATCTGATTCTTTAATCTTTTGCTCAATTTCTACTTGTACCTTATATTCCTGATCTAATTCTCTTAGCTGATCTTTCAAGCGCTCTTTCTGCTGGCGTCGTTCAACCATTATCTGTTCCGCATCTTCTCGTGCTTGATTTAGCTCTTTTTCCAAATTCTTCTTTCCTGCATTAACAATTTTCAGCTCTTCCTTTAGCTTTCTTTTTTCTTCATATACACCTTTAAGTTCTTGTGCTTTCCCTTGTAGCTCTTTTAACACACCTGCTAATTCTTCATTTTTTTGTGCCAGTTCAGTTTGCAATTCCGTGTTTTTTTGCTCCTCTTTTTCAAACCTGTCTTGTAAATTGCTATTCTGCTTCTCTAACTTTACAATTGTTTGATTAGCTTCTGCTTGGGTTGTTTCTAGTTTCTCCTGTAGTCGCTGATTTTCTTGTATTAATTCATGGTGCTTTTTATTTATCACTTGCAACCCTGCTTCTATTTCTTGCTTCAATTCAACAGCTTCTTTTTTCAAATTTGACATTTCTTGCTTCAATTCAACGTTTTTTTCGGACAGCATCTGATTATTTAAAATCAATTCATCCATTTGTTGTGAAGCAAATTCTGTCTGAGTTCCAGTGTGCTGTAAATTGACTTCCGTTTTAGTTTCGATTTGTTGTGAAGCAACTTCTGTTTGAGTTTCAGTGTGTTGTAAATTGACTTCCGTTTGAGTTGATGCATTGCTATTAATAGAAGGAGGAAGGCTATTGTCAGCATCAACTTTAGGGTCTAATTCCCCCTCTGGTTCCTTGCGATAGGCCACTATAGATTCATTTTGAAAATTGTTATTAGCAGTAGGTACAACATCAGCAGCCTTACCTTTTTCTAGTACAGCATCATATAAGGAGAGACCTTGAATATATAATTCATCATTTTGCTTTATCAATTCTAAGATCTCATCCGATAGCACAAAATCTTCATCATTAAATTTTAGTACTTCAGTTATGCCATCGCTACTCACATTCATAATCATGGTACACATTTCGGATCCATCCTTTACAGGCCAAGTGCTTTTCATTTCATAATATGCGCCCTCTTTAAATTCATAATATCTTTCCTTACCTTTCCGATGAGCGTGTATTTCATGTTTTTTATTGCAATAGATATTCAGCTCTTTAATATCTTTCTCTTGCTGTAAAATGTCACTAATCCTGGTTTGCTCACTTCTATTGTAATTAATAAGATTGATATTCAAAACTCTATGAGTGTTATCAGTTTCTGTGTAATAAGCTCGAAACTCTACGCCTTTCTCTCCAAGATATTTACTTGCAGCTTCTTTTCCCTGCTCTGCCAACTTTATGCATTTATCTATATCTTCCTTAAAGCTCTTATTAGCAGACTCTGTTACTGCTTTATCTATGTACGTTTTTTTAAAATCTCCATCATTTATTAGGTCATAAAAACTCCACTTATCCCCAAAAGCCCTCTGCACGTAAGTGAAATTCTTTTTTTCCTTTAGTTTTCCTAAGAACCACACCTTTTCTTTCAGATTTTTCAGTTGAAAGCTTACCCTTGCCTTTACACTAGAGTTTTTGGCAGGAATACTAACTTCTTCTAATTCTTTAAGTAATTTGTTATTTTTTATAATTGAGGAGCAAAACTTTACAATAGCAGAATTTGCAAACGAAGGATCTTTTTTTATATCTTCATCAATAATTTCTTTAAAACGTGCAAATTGAGGTAGAACATAAAAATTGATTATTTCTTTTTCTGATCTTGTTTTATTAGCATAAGAGATATCACCTAATTGTGAATATAACTCTTTTAATGTATAGTAGATAAACGTAGAGTAATAAACCTCCCTATTCAGTGAAGTTGGTCCAATACACTTTTCAAGTTGATCACCTGTTTTTCCTGCCTCTGCTGTTTTTTCTTCTTTAGCCAAACTTCCAATCATAATACACCTCCTTAACTATATTTATATTATACCAATTAACATATATTAAAAGAAATCAAACTGTATAACCTCGCCCTACACTAACTTTTATGATTACTTAATTGTGTAAAAATAACTGCAAGTGTTAAACTTGAGCTTTTATTTTTCATTATACATTTCTTACTACATGTTTATACTGCTGTCTTGCATAATAGACTATTCGAAGTTACACAAGTATTTTTTTTATTAGATAAGAGTTAGTAAGAGCCTGTTCATAATTTTTTCAGAAGTAAGGCAGTGAAAGCCAGAACGACCATTTGTAGGCTAGTATTGAGTTTTCGCTCACAATTTTTCCACAATCTTCTACATTTTTCTAACCAAGCAAAAGATCGCTCCACAACCCATCTTTTGGGCAATACAACAAAGGAACGTAATTCATTTCTTTTGATCACTTCAACGGTTGCACCAATAATCGTTTTTATTTGAGTTACAAAATTCTCTCCAGTATAGCCTGCATCAACCAGTACATTTTTAACTCCCGAGAGGTTTTCTTTTGCATTTTCGACCATTCTCACAGCACTGCTACGGTCAGTTATCTCTGCTGTTGTTGTATAAATTGCATGCTTGCGTATCTACTGCAATACGGCCCTGAAATCTTCTTGCCTGCATCATAGCTTCAGCAGTATCTGCATTTTTTATACTCTGTGCATCAATTATGCAGAAGCTTTTCCGACCATTGTTTTGTCGCAATTATTTTTTTTTAATACCAGCTCCAGAACACTTTCTTTATTTACATCTGGTTTTTCACTCCACTTCTTAAAATAGTCGTAACAATTGCGCCATTTTGGGAACTCTTTTGATACCATTCTCCACTGGCAACCACTTTTTAACACGTATAACACTCCACAAAATATATCATGTAAATCAAGTGTTCTTGGTTTTGTCTTCTTTCTGCAAGATTCCAGATCTGCTACAATAATCTCAAACTTTTCTCGACTTATGTCACTTGGTTATAAACTTCGCATATCCTACTTTATATACTTTATCCTCTCACTTTATCTCTTTTTTGAGATTACGTACAGGCTCTAAGATACAAAGACGTTTTCAGAAATCTTTAAGCTTAATAACATCCTCTCTCTTTGGACTAGTTGAGATTAGATGAATTGGTACACCTATTAATTTTTCTAACCCTTCTATATATTTTATTAAATTGATAGGCAATGTTTCAATCGACCTTTTACCTTGAGTGTTTTCTTTCCAGCCAGGAAACTCTTCATATATTGGCTCTAATTCCCCTTGTATTGAATGCGATGCGGGTAAATAATCATACATTTTTCCGCTATACTTGTAACCAGTGCATATTTTAATTGTATCAAAAGAATTAAGCACATCTAATTTGGTTAATACAATGCTTGAAACTCCAGAGAGTTGTACGGCCTGGCGCACTAAAACTGCATCGAACCATCCGCAACGCCTTCTTCTATTGCTCACTGTTCCAAGTTCCTTACCTATAGTAAACAAGCTATCTCCTACTTCATTTTTCTGCTCAGTAGGAAATGGGCCATTGCCCACTCTTGTTGTATAAGCTTTTACCACACCAATAATGTAAGCATTGGAGGATAACCCTGAGCCTGTTATTGCTTGCGATGCTACAGTATTACTTGAAGTAACAAAAGGGTAAGTTCCGTGGTCGATATCTAAAAATGCGCCTTGGGCACCTTCAAATATTATTTTCTTACCTTCTTTCATCAAGTCATTTAATATCTTCCACACAGGTTTTTTATATGAAAGAATTTTTTCTGAAATCTCTTGAATTTCCTTTAATATTTCTTCTTTTTTAACCACCTGGTAGTTAAGGCCTTTCCTGATAGCATTGTGGTAATTCAAAAGAGTATCCACTCTTTTATTGAGCTCATCTGCGTTTTCTAAGTCACAAAGGCGTATAGCTCTCCTTCCAACTTTATCTTCATAACATGGCCCTATCCCTTTGTTTGTTGTACCAATTTTGTGATTTCCATTTAAATCTTCAAATAGCTTTTCCTTGTCCTTATGTATGCTAAGTATTAATGGACAGCTCTCGGATACCATCAAGTTGTTATAGTTTACGTCTACTCCTTTAACTTTCAATGACTCTATTTCTGAGATTAGAGCGTGTGGATCAAGAGCAACGCCATTTCCTATGATAGATATTTTGCCTGGCCTCAAAACAGCAGAGGGCAGTAAATTTAATTTATAAACCTCATCATCTACTACTATAGTGTGCCCTGCATTATTTCCTCCCTGAAATCTCACAACTACATCTGCATTCTCAGAAAGATAATCTACTATTTTACCCTTGCCTTCGTCACCCCATTGCAGACCAACAATTACAATGTTATTCATCATTATTTTCTAGATTAATACATAAATATTAATGCAGTACGCTACAAATGGAAAGAGAAATCTACGCCTTTCCTACACCCCTTAAATAAAGAAATATACTGTCGATTTTCTTAATATATTACCAAATTATTCATCATTATATGATATAACTTACAGCATATTTACAGTAAGGTGTTATTTATGAAAGAGACAAAAGGAAAAAATAATAAGAGTCCAGTAGTTAGATTAAAGGCCACAGCTAAAGAGTTCAATTTTAGTAAATTAAGAGCAGATCAAGATAATAAATTAGCGAATTCCGGTGAAACAATGTTCTTAGATTTTCAAAGGATGAATTTTATTATTAACGGAAAAGAAATAGATAAAAATCTTATTATTGCATTTAAGGAAGGAGCTAAGCACCGCAAAAGCGAACTTTTTAATAGTGATGATATATATAATGACGAAATATTTAACAAAAAAGGAACAAGAGAAATAGATACGGATCATGGCAAAGCTTTTGTTGCTTCAGTACTCGAAGATATTGAGAAAGAGCTTGTAAGTAATGCATTGGGTGAGCTATGGAAAAATCACTGTGAAAATTCCAAAACTGCCAATCATCAAAAAACCGATTCATATAAGAAAGAATTTGAAGAATTTTACAATGCTGGCCAAAGGTATATCCATCTATTACCAACAGAGAAAGATGAAAACAAGGATTACCGTTCCTTTGCAAAAGAAGTTTTCAAAAAAATGTTCAGATACGCTGGGGCAGAAGTTCCAAGTGATGCTATTTTAGAAGAGCTAGTCACCAATTGTAATCAAGCAGGGTATGAGGCTGCTCCATTTATACAAACCCAACTTGCACTTGGACAGTCGTTCATAGTAGAAAATCCTAAAAAAGTAATAAACATTGATTGTGCTAACCAAAATAATGTGAGAATTAGATCTGATATGAGGCTACCAATACTCTCTGTTAAAAATCAAGTTATGCATGGCGATAAGATATGTAATCTGCCCAGTTCATTGGAATTTACAATTGAATCTCACAATGGTGAAGACTTTGTAACATACAGAGATGGTAAATTGTCACTTACTATTCCTAAAGAGTTAAAAAATTATAAAGATAATGGCAAGAGCTTGTTTGACATTATTAAAGAATATTTTCAGAAATTCTGTGCAAAATTAGGATTTAAACCTGAGACAAAAATACAAATAGAGCATGGCTTCGGTGCTCAAAGTAACTATTTAGATGGTACAATATCAACCACAGGATCAGATGCAAATGAAGAATTTATCAATCTTTTAAGCGAAAATCTCAGAGAGAGGTTATTGGGGTCAGGAGTTGCTCTAGAAGATGAAGATGTTGATGATATTGTTGAAGTCAGAGTATCTACCGTTATAGATCTATTGAGTGATTATGCTAAATTGGAAGATAATAAAGAACACAGAGAGTTATTAATAAGTAAAGTAGCAGATAATTTAGGACTTTCCACTCAAGATAAAACAGCACCAGAAGTATTGATGGAATTAGGCTCTTTACCTTCTTTGATAAAAGGTCAGGTTAATCATAATCAAGTGCAGTCTGTTGTAAATACTTTTATTAAGTTAATTATTGAAGGGAAAAGCGAAGTATACAAAAAAGGAGGTGCGATTAATGCAATTGATGCAATTCATAAGGAGATAGATAAGGCAATTGTTGAGCAAGAAAAAAAAGCAACCAACAAACAAGATATAGAAAATGATAAATGGACAGATAGAATCAAAAAACAGAATTATTCTGCGGAATCACATGAACATTTACCTTAAAGATATTAGTAGGCTCTTTAAATATTTTAGAGTTCATGGTTACAACGGTTGCTATTTTACAGTGCATCTCACAACACTTTCTTCAAAAATATACATGTTAACATACCCTGGACGTACAAGATCACACTTATACCCAAGCTTTTCATAAAATACTTTCGCTTTTTGAAAATTCATGGTTGCAACGGTTGCTATTTTACAGTGCATCTCACGACCATAATCATGAACTTCTTCCATTAGCTGCTTTCCCATACCTTTTCTTCTATAATCAGAGTGCACCCAAAGCAAGTCAGTGTAAATTGAACCATAGATAACAAAACCGCTACAACCTACAATAATTTGTTCAGTATCATCGCGAATAAAAAAAGCAAATGGGTTACACGTACCTTTATCAACGGTTTCTTCATTAATCTTTTTGAGTAGGAATTCAATGTCTTTGCTACTTGGTGATGTGGTGTGTTCTATTTTCATCTCTCGGCCTAATACCGCATACTGATTTCTCTCTTTATCTTATATAAATTAATTAAGTAAAGTGAATACAGTATCCACACTACTAAAAAAAATGTGGCACAAAACATAAACATTGCAACCAGTGGCAACAGCAGGGAACTTTCTATTGCTATTCCACCTTTTCTCAAAATGCTTGCTGGCTGATGGAGAGTAGACCATAAATTCACGGAAAATTTTACTATAGGAATATTTATAGCACTAAAGATGGCAAATACTGCTGCTGATTTTTCTGCCCTCGCTTCATTATCAAAAGCGCTCCACAATGAAAGGTAGCCAACATATAGGAAAAATAAAATCAGCATTGAAGTAAGCCTTGCATCCCATACCCACCAAGTGCCCCAGGTTCCTTTTCCCCAGATGCTGCCTGTGATTAAACATATTGCCGAAAAGACTGTCCCTGCAGGAGCAGCAGCATGTGCCAAGACACTAGCAATGCTATTGTTCCACACCAATGAAATGAAACTAAGTGATGCAATTAATCCATATATTCCAAGAGCAAGCCATGCAGAAGGCACATGAATGTACATGATTCGTACAATTTCTCCTTGTTTATAATCTTCTGGGGAGAAGAATAACGCCAAAGACATTCCAATTAAAAAACATGCGAAACAAATAACCCCAAGCCAAGGTAGAGCTTTCTTAGAAAAATAAGAGAAATTTGTGGGCTTTAATAAAAACATTCGTTTTGAGAATAATTGTGTTAAGAATTTACCAATTAGTTTGAGTTTTATCAACAGGATAGTTTTTCTATATTTACGTAGGTCAACAAATTAGCATAATTTCAGTAGCAGGTTGCTAGCCATTATTTTTAGTATAACACTATATAAAACATGACCATTAAAAAGCTTAATCTACACTTAGTATCAGATTCAAGTGGTGAAACTGTTATATCAGTTGCAAAATCAGCTCTGAAACACTTTCGTTCTATAGAAACGATCGAATATGTTTGGTCTTTTGTAAAAGGGGAAGAGCAGATTGACAAAATTCTGGAGGAAATTAATAGGAAAAGTGATGAGCATAATTTTGTTATATGCACTATTACTGATGATGAGCTAAGAAAATATTTAAAAGATAACTGTATAAAGTTGAAAATTCCCTATAGAGCAATATTATCACATATTATTAGAGAAATTTCGTCCTATCTTGAAATTGAAAAAGACGAAAAGCTTGACTTGCATACTGAGATAAATAACGAATATTTTCAGCGCATTGAGGCAATAAACTACACTATTAATCATGATGATGGACAAAATATTCAAGATATTGATAAAGCAGATATAATTTTGGTTGGAGTTTCACGTACATCAAAATCTCCCACCAGTACGTATTTAGCTTACCGAGGCTATAAAGTTGCAAATATTCCTTTTGTTAGTGGAGTACCCTTTTATGTTGACTTGGCAAAATTAAAAAATAAACTAACGATAGGGGTAACAATAGACGTAAGTAGGCTAATAGAAATACGCAAAAATAGACTTACTTCAATTAACAACGAAGATAATAATATATATGCTAACCCTGAGAAAGTAGAAAAGGAAATTAAAGAAGCAGAGGAGCTCTTTAAACAGAATAACTGGCCAATTATCGATGTCACGCAAAAGTCGATCGAAGAAGTATCAGCAACAATTATACAATATTTTAATAAAATGTTATCAATTGACTAACTCTTGATAAGTGATTATAATGTGAAGTAATTTAATTCTTACTATAGATATGAAAGTCAAAGGGTCGCTAAAATCTCATCGTAACAGAGATAAAAATTGTAAAGTTGTGAAAAGGGGTGGTAAGATTTACATTATAAATAAGGTAAAGCCAAGGTGTAAAGCGCGTCAAGGTTCTTAGCTTTTTGTTCACCTTTTCATGTTATATATTTTTTATATGTGAAAGTACGGTGCTTATATCTAAAAAGAAGCAAAAGTTACTGTGTTTAAGCGCAGCCTTACTCATTTCTTCCCTTACATTATATTTCAGCATTAGCACAATTACAGGTAAACGTGGCTTATTGACGCTAATAGACTTAAAAAAAGAAATCGAGTACAATAAACTTTTGCTAAAGGATGTCTCTTCTGAAAAGGAAAAGTTGGACAACAAAGTATTTGGCTTATATGAAAAAAGCTTAGATTTAGATCTGCTTGATGAGCAAGCAAAAAATGCTTTAGGTTATGTGAACCCTAATGAACTTATGGTTGTTCTTGACGTGGAATAGCAGTAGAGATCTCCCTACGTCATACCGCCGCGGCGCTAACACGTAGCGGGATGACGGTTTTTCAAATTGTCGGTAAATCTAAGTCAGTTTAGCTATATTGTCTCTCACACCGCTTAGCTGAACAGACAATGGCGTCAACTTAAGGAAAAATGTCAGAGATTGTGTATAAAATTTCTCTCTAAAATTTTTACCATTAAATTACCCAAAAGCTGCATGACCTTACCCAGAAAAAGTGGAGAGAAAGAAAAGAGTTTTTTTGGGTAAAATAAAATTTTGGAGGATTAGAAATGGTAAGAGAATATACAGCAGAATTCAAATTGGAAGCTGTTAAACTGGCAAATGAACAAAGAAAGGCAGGTCAAACAATTACAAAAATAGCAAAGGATTTAGGAATAAAGGGTGGTTTATTAGGAAAATGGATAAAGAAACACAACGAAAAAAAGTCGGCAGCAGATGCATTTCCAGGTAGAGGTAACATGGCTCCTTACGACAAAGAGAGGTTTGATTTACAAAGCAAGAGTAACAAGGGAAAGAGACATTTTAAAAAAAGCCCTGGCCAGTCAAAAAGAGTAAAATATTTTTTTATATAGTATAGCTCTTCTCATAATAGTCAGAACAAATCATAAAAAAGCAGAATCAACAGCTTGACGGAAAGACTGAAAAATAGGGATATTTTTTCTAGCTCTGTTCTTTATAGCAAACCAATGATGCTCAATTTCGTTAAAGTCTGGAGAATATGGAGGAAGATAAAGAATTTCAGCACCTACTCCTTTAGCAAGATCATCGATTTTTTTAGATTTATGGAAAGCAGCGTTATCAAGAATTACAGTTTGGCCAGACCTTAAAATTGGAGTCAAAAACTGCTCAAACCAAGCCTCAAAAACATCCTTGTTGCAGTATCCCTCAAAGGTCAATGGAGCAATGATTTTCTTTTTATTTAGAGCTGCAATCATACTGACACGCTGAGTTTTTTTACCTGATTTTAGTGAATGAAACCTCTCTCCTTTTCTGCAATATCCGTATGGGTAGTCTTCTGTATTGTCTATCCCAGATTCGTCAATATATACAAGATTTTCAGGATATTTTGTTGCTATAACCTTTGCAAATTGAGCTCGCTTTTCTTCATTTCTTTCTTTATATCCGTAGGTCTTTTTTTCTTGTAAAGCCAATATTTTTAAGTGCGCGGTGAATCGTTTGTCGACTGATATTGCCCCAGAGTTTAGCCATCTCTGACTGAGTTTTGCCGCCATGGTTTTTTGCAAATTCGGTGAAGACATTCCAGTCGGTAATTTTATGGTTATATCCTACGCTTCCAGGCTTTTTTGACTGAAAATCTCCTGTTTCCTCACGCCTTTTCTGCCACTCATATAAAGTCGTTTTTCCAATTTTAAATCTCTTGGCAACAGTTGCTCTACTTTCTCCCTCATCCAATGCTTCCATTGCTTTTTTCCTTAAGTCATAACTATACGCTGCTGGCATACAAACCCCACTACCATAAATCCATATCTTACCTTATTTGGATTATTATGAGAAGAGCTATAAATAAACAATTGGTTATGAACTCTTTATTAATGGCCATTAATAGGCGTAAACCTGTTAAAAATCTACTGCTGCACAGTGACCAAGGTTCACAATATACTGCGCAAGGGTATCAATATCTCTTAGCTGTAAAGAATATAGATGAGTAATAAAGGCTGTTGTTACGATAATTCTGTTGCAGAAAGCTTCTTTAGCTCATTGAAAAGAGAAATACTTATTGATACTTCACAACACTCTGCTCAACAAACTAGAACTGCAATATTTGAATACATAGAAATTTTTTATAACAAACAACGTCACTATTAACTATTGCATTCCAGAACAATTTGATGCATCATTCTTTTTGTAAAAAACATTCCACACTTTCTCTCCACTTTTTCTGGGTAAGGTCAAAGGATCTTATGTCTTAAACCTTATCACCAGGCTTAACAAATAGGTGGCCCAATACTATTAACTTTATGGGTTTACCTTCGTTATTTGCTACTATCCAAACCCCATCGCTCTCATGATCAACAATTTCTATTGGTGCAAATACTACATAATTATTATCATCAACAATCTTTATTCCAAGAGCACCTTCGTCACTTAAGCTCAGGGCTGAAGAAGGAACTTTATATGCAAATCTTTCGCCTGAAGGTAGCCTTACGTTGGCAGTTAGTCCCTGCAAGGATATCATTTTATTATTAGTTACCTTTACTTCTACCCTATAAGACCCAGTTTTAGGCTCAGCAATTTTACTAATAAAACTTACTTCACCTGCCAATTCTTTTCCGTCCAGCAAATTAATTTGAGCTGTGCTGCCTAGCTCTATTTTATTTACTTCATTTTCCGAAACGTATAACACTACAAGAATTTGATCGAAATTAACCACGTCAGCTATTTTTTGCCCAGCATTAACAAAATCCCCTTCGTTTGCATTGATTTTATCAATATAACCATCTATAGGAGATGTGACTGCAGTATTTTCTAAATCCAATTCTAGCCTTTTTAGGTCAGCTTTTGCACTTTGTAACGCAGTAAAAGCTGCTTCTACTTGTATTTGTGCCCCATAGCCTTTTTTATTCAGTTTGTGAGAGGAATCATACTCAATTTCACGCTGCTTTAATAAAGCTTTGGCTTTCTGAGCTTGCTCAATCCTGTCATAATCTTCTATCTTTAACACTACATCATCTCTTTTTACCTTTTCACCATCAGGTAAATAAATAGCAATAATCTTACCACTTATTTTTGAGACAAGGCTAGCTCTATGTAAGGGATTTACTGTACCAGAAAAATTTAAATATATAGTGCGGTTTTGCGGCGCACATTCTTGAGTTTTTACTGAAAAGCTACTAGTTGCATTATCGCTATGAACCGCCTGATCTTTTTTTAAAAATGCACTGCTGATAAAAAACAGTAGAATAAAAGCAATACTGGAAATGATGATTACTTTGTTTCTCACCTTTAAACAATAGAATTTGTTGACCAATCTTGTTAGAAACAACTGCATAAATTTTCGAATCAGAAATGTAAGTATAATACATGTACCATTGTCACTCCATAAATAGTTTTATATGAGAACAAACACAAGATTTTCCTACAATAAGTAAGTTTTTTATTGCTAAAATGCAATTTTTAATCGAATAAAATTGCAAACAAAGTTGTGCATAAGACTGGATTTAAAAAAATCTTGAAAAACATACTAAAACTTTTAAATAATAACTTTATATCTAGTGGCTTTGCCTTCTCCAAGACGCTGTAAGTATTTCATCCCTAGCAGTTTCTTTGTAATTGCCTCTACTGTTCTTGGAGGAAATCCTAGAGCTTCTATAGCATCTTTTCTACTAAATTCTTTATCTGCAAGGCTAAGTGCCCATTCCCAGAAGAACAATTGTTTTCTTGATAATAAATATTCAGTATTCTCCCTCTCAAGAATATAATGCGCCTCATTTGCTTGCGTTTTGAGTACATTAAGAAAAAATATTAACCACGGGGAAATATCTTCTTTGCCACTTTTCCAGCTACTTTGTGTTTTATTAAGCGCTAAATAGTAATCAAGTTTGTTAGTTTCAATTATCTTTTCATGTGATACAATAGATACAAAATCATAACCCTGCTGCAACAGCATTAAATTAGTCATCAATCTACTAGTTCTGCCATTCCCATCTTGAAAAGGGTGTATTGCCAGATACTCAAAAACAAAGTTAGCAACAATAATAAGAGGATGCTTAAATTTATTATTTAAGGACCAGTGATACCAATCAATAAGCTCTTGTACTTCCTTTCTAACAAGGTAAGGTGGTGTGGGATCAAAAATTATACCAACAACTTTTCCATTCTGATCTTTTGCCTCAACTCTATTAGAACTTGCTTTGTATTTTCCTCTATGATGCAAATCTTTTTCACTATAAAGTAGCATCTGGTTGTTAATGTGCAATATTGATGACTCACTAATTGGAATATCCATATAATCATGAAATATTAGTTTAAGCATTTCTAAGTAGCCAGCAATTTCTTGCTCATCTCTATTTTTAAATTTTTTGACACGTAGGTTTTTATATAGATCCTCAACTTCTTTATCGGTTAGACGATTTCCTTCAATACGGTTAGAAGCGCCAGAAGATGTAACAATAACTGAATGAGTTAATCTTTCAATTGTTTGTGGTAGTAGTTTTTTCGTTATCTGCCAGCTATTTTTAACACTATCAACTGCAGTAATTAACTCGTACACTTGCTCAATTACAGGCCCTTCTAGGTTGAGACGTGTACTAAGACGAAAATTCTTCCAGTTCATATTCTTCTCACATGCATATTATGTGAGATAATGTGAGATAATGTGATAAAAGTCAATAGTAAGCTTTATATGCATAGCAGAGCTAACTACAAAAATTATACATTTTCAAGTGATCCTAACCATATCAAAAACTACAGGGCAAAGCTGTTGGAGGAAGGCTTAATTAGTTAAAAATTTCAATCTTATGTAAAATATTGTCTTATTTTGTAATTTTCTTGTTGACTAACGAGACGGTATCTACTTTTCAATAAACTCCATTTGCATTTCTTGTATACTGCTTTCTATTTGCTTTATTTGTTCTATCAACCTTTCTTCTAAGTCAAGATTACCGCTCAGCCTCGCTTCGGTTCTTTCTTTTCGTAATGCATTTAACTCTTTTAGTAACACTATATTATTCCACACAATTTCTGCAGATTTTCTCTCGTTTAGTTGGCTATTTAGTACACTAGTTTTTTCAAATACATACTTTATAACGTTAAACTGTTTTAATTCTTGCTCTTTATCGAGTTTGCTTTTGTTACTTATTACATCAATTATACGCTGTTGTAATCTTTTCATCTCATTAGTAAATTCAAAATGAGAAAATTGCTCAAAAAATATAGGACGGTTCAAGATTTCAGGAAATTCTACGGCTATACGCAAAATTACGGCCTGATTTTGCTCTGCTTCAATTAGCTCTGGAGATTTGTTATGAAGATACTCACCTTTTGTTGCTCTAGTTTTACTATTAAAAATCTGTTTTTTGAAGCTACTTCTTAGTTCACTAGCCTTATTGTAAAAATAATCTCTGTAATACCTTCTAATACTGCTGTTGCTAATAGTATTTACATATTCCATGAACTTGTGCTCAAGAATTGAATATTTTTCCGGAGCAAGTTTTTCATAATTTTGCAAATTGCTATCGATTATGTGATGCCATAAATATTCAGAATGCAGTTTTGTTGAATGGTCAAGAGCAGTCAATACGTCTTCTTTCTTGTATTCCAGTTCGTTACATATATCGTATGGATCTTTATTACTCGGCAAAGTCACAAACTTTAACGTGTATCCAGGCTCTAATATTTGCAGAGCAAGTTCTGCAACTCGAGTAGCAGCATGACGTCCAGCACTATCGCCATCCATACAGATGGAGATTTCTTTAGCAAATCTCCATAGATTTTTTATCTGTTCTGCAGAAATTGCAGTACCAAGCGGAGCAACTGTATTGCTAATTTCCGCTTGATGTAGTGCTATCACGTCCATATATCCTTCAACAACAAATATGTGCTGTTTTTTACGTATTTCGCTTAAAGCAAAGTTTAATCCGTATAAATTCTCTCTCTTCTTGAAGAGCTGACTCTCTGGGCTATTTAAATATTTCGGCTGTTGCTCAGAACTTAGCGCACGTCCGCCAAAACCAATAACTCTTCCTGCAATGCTCTGTATAGGAAATATCAGCCGGTCATAAAAATAATCACGAAAATTTTTGTTTACTAATCCAATATCAATTAAAATTTTGTCTTCAATACCTGAAGAGTTTAAATACTCTTTCAAACCAGAGCTTGGTGCATAACCTATCTTAAATTTATCTATGATTTTAGGTAAAATCTTACGCTGCTTTAAATAATCTACAACACCTTGATTTTTTTGTGCAAACCAATTTGCAGCTAAATCAAGCGCTAAAAATAGTTTATTGTCCTCTTTTGTAATACTAAGACTTTTGGGCAGTTCAACACCTGTAACCGATGCTAATTTTTCCAATGCTTCTTTAAAGCTTAATCCTTCAGTTTGTGAAATAAATTCAAATGCATCACCACTAGCTAAGCAACCAAAACAGTAATATAACCCCTTAGTATTGCTCACCGAAAAAGATGGGGTTTTTTCGTTATGAAATGGACAGAGCCCAACAAAACTATCTCCTCTTTTTATTAATCTGACTTTTTTACCTACTATGTCGGATAATAATAATTTTGATTTTATAATATCTATATGATCCATCTTGTTAAATTAGTAGTAGGATAAAAATTATATAGAATTTATACACATCTGACTCGAAATTTATTTTGAGCTTTCAAAAGGTACTGAATGACTTGACAGAAAGTTCAAACCCATATAAAATGTCCTTATTTCTTATATGTTAGATGTAGTATCAATTGCCTCAGATCATGCTGGTTATGAATTAAAATCAGAAATAAAACCTTACCTGGAAGCCCTAGGTTACAGAGTAGTAGATCAAGGCTGCACTGCTAAGCAAAAGTGTGTAGATTACCCAAACTATGCTGTTAAAGTTGTAGAAGATATAACAAGCAAAAAAGCAAATTATGGGATATTAATTTGTGGTACAGGTTTGGGCATGAGTACTGTGGCAAATCGTTTTGAAGGAATCTACGCTGCTTTGTGTAATAGTGTTGAAATCGCAAAATTAGCTCGCGAGCATGGCAACGCAAATGTACTGTGTCTTGGTGCAGGATTTACTGCGAGTGGATTAGCAAAAGACATAGTCAAACAATTCCTCGAAACAGAATTTTCAAAAGAAAGCAGACATAAAAAACGCCTTGATAAACTCAGCAATATAACCTCTAAGAAAAAAAAAACAAAAACTTATAACGAAGATGAAATATCAAAATTCGCTAAAATGGCAGGCCAGTGGTGGGATGAGAACGGCAAATTCAAACCATTGCACATGATGAATCCTGTTAGAGTATCTTACATTATTGAGAAAATAAAAGAGTTAAAAAAATGCAATTTAAAAGAATTATCATTGCTTGATGTCGGGTGTGGTGGTGGCATTTTGTCAGAGTCAATGGCACGCGTTGGCATTAACGTTGTGGGAATAGATGTATGTGAAGAAAACATAAAAGTAGCGCATTCACATGCGAAAAAAGTAGGGTTAAATATAGAATATATACACACCAGCATTGAAGAGCTAAGCAATGACAAGAAGTACGACGTGGTTCTGTTGATGGAAGTAGTTGAACATGTGGATAATTTAGAGCTTTTCATGAAAAAAGCGATAGAACTGCTAAAACCGGAGGGGTTAATCTTTATATCCACAATAAATAGAACTATTCAATCCTTTTGTCTTGCAATAATTGGTGCAGAGTACATATTAAATTGGCTGCCAAAAGGTACACATAACTGGAATAAATTTCTCAAGCCGTCAGAAATTGCAAATCACTTAAGAGAAAATAATGTAACGCTGCAAAACATGGCTGGTATGGAGTACAACGTAATAAAGCGTGAGTGGAATCTAACTAAAGGCGTGGATGTTAATTATATACTTTGTGGGGAACTCTGTTGTAAATAGTCAGATTCAGTGCATAGTAGATCTTTAATATAACAATGTTTTTTTATATAAAGTACTACTTCATTGCCACACTTTTGAAGGATTATTAGTACGACCTCCTTGATTAGTGATCATAGAGCCAGGAGGGCAACAAACATATTGTCCCTTATTATGTTTGTCAGGAGATATACCACACTGTTTACCCACAAGTTCATGCCCAGTAGCAGCAACACACTTTCCATTCTCCAAGGTTTGACCTTTAAAAAGACAACAAACTTCTTTTTCTGTTACCTTTGTTACAATTTGAGGAGCACCAAAAAACACAGCAACAAACATACCCAGTGCGAAAAGTGCAGGCCAAGGCATTCTGCCAAATATTGCAAGTAAGCTTGAACCAATTATTACCACTGTAATCATTGGTCCACCTATTCCATGAACGTAACCTATTACATTACACATTACATCTGTTGCTCCATCAGCGTGTGCATCAAATGCATAGAAAACTATAAATAGAATTACAAGAAAATTTCTCATTGTTCTTTCAATAATCATGCCTGATTGTTTCTTATTTTAATAAAATTTCAGTAAATAGCTTTTTTCAAAAATTATGCTTAACCCAATCAATATTTATTTATTACTGCCTTTTTAATACTATAATTAACTCAGTTGATTTTTATCAAAATGCTAAACCATGGAACAATTCGAGAACTTTTACATCACCACGCCAGTATATTACGTAAACGATAAGCCGCATATTGGTCATGCATACACTTCTCTCTTGTGTGACGTGGTGGCAAGGTTCATGAAACTAGCTGGGAAAAATGTCAAATTTACCACCGGTACAGATGAACATGGACAAAAAATAGAAAAAGCAGCTAAAGCAAAGGAAATGCAGCCAAAAGAATTTACAGATGAAGTGAGCGTTTCATTTAAAGAATTGGCTAAGTTCATGAATTTTGAGTATGACGATTTTATTCGCACTACGGAGGAACGTCACAAAAAAGCAGTTATAGCTTTATGGAATAGACTTGAAGAGAGAGGGCAAATATATTTGGATTCCTATTCGGGTTGGTATTCAGTTCGTGATGAAGCATTTTATCAGGAATCAGAGCTGATAGATGGCAAAGCACCAATAGGCGCAGAAGTTCAGTGGATAAAAGAAGAGAGCTACTTTTTTCGCTTGTCAAACTGGCAAGACAAATTACTGGAACTCTATAAAAATCAGCCAAGTTTTATCTTTCCTGAGAGCAGAAGAAATGAAGTGATATCGTTTGTAAGATCAGGGCTCATTGACCTCTCAATCTCTCGCACTAGTTTTAACTGGGGAATAAAAGTACCAGGTAATGACAAACACGTAATCTATGTCTGGATAGATGCATTAACCAATTATCTTACATCAATAGGTTTCCCTAGTACTGAAGGTGAGGAATATAAGAGGTTTTGGGCAGAACCAGAAACACAGATTCCAGTGTCAAGCACTGGAATGACACCAAACCAAGGGAAAACGCAGATTCCAGTGTCAAGCGCTGCAAACCTAGCTGACAACTCTTTCAACGTTCATGTAATCGGTAAAGACATATTGCGCTTTCATGCTGTATATTGGCCAGCGATTCTCCTTGCAGCAGACCTGCCACTGCCAAAACAAATTGCAGTTCATGGTTGGTGGTTGAGCGAGGGAGAGAAAATATCCAAGTCCCTTGGTAATGTCATAGATCCAATTGGCCTCGCTCAAGAGTTTGGTGTTGATCAGCTACGCTATTTTCTCCTCAGGGAAGCAAGCTTCGGCCAAGATGGCAACTTTAGTAAGAAAAATATGATCAGCCGGATAAATTCAGAACTGGCAAACAACATAGGCAATTTAGTACAAAGAACAATTTCATTTTTACACAAGCAATGTTCTGGAATTGTACCAACAATCGATCAAAGCCTACTTAAAGGTGAAGAAAGTCTTCCAGGTTGCAAAGCTATACTCGATCAAGTGATGAATCACCTATCAAAGTATGAATTTAACCATATCATACTTCTAATCATCAACATCTCTTCTGAAGCAAATGCCTACATAGACAAAAGTGCACCCTGGACACTAAGCAAAACTGACAGAGAGCGCATGAATTTAGTAATTTACAAGTTACTGGAATATATCAGGATAATAGGCATTTTATTGCAGCCAATCGTTCCCAAGTCAGCAGAGATGATACTAAATCAACTGCAAATTCCGAAAGAACAACGAGATTTAAAATCTCTGTGCAACGCATGCGTAAGCTTAGGCATTACGCTGCCTAAACCTACGCCGGTTTTTTTGAGGGTTGATGCTAAAGAGGAGAAATAGTGTAAAAACTATTTCTCCTGGATGGGATTATCTTTAGTTAACAACGGTGCACACTGCTGTCTACATATTCAAGTTAGGTGGCAAGTGCCTTAGTTACTTTAGCAAAATATGGTTTAGTAACATCAGCATCTATCACTACTACTTCAGTCATTGCCGACTTAACCTTTCCTAGGCTCCATGCAAACCAGCCTTGACCATTTTCTTCTTTAGTTGGCTGACTTTCTGGGCTAGAAATCTCAGTACCTTTTTCATCACCAGATTCTGCATCATAAAATACATCCTGATCCTCAGAAAGACTCATTAAATAACTTTTAGCAGCATCAACATTTAAATGATCAGGTTGCTTAGGAACGTTATCAATATTTAAATAATCCAAACTATTAGCTCGTTGCTTTTGCTCACTGGAAGAAACTGCAAGATCTAAGTAATCCAAACGAGTTAGTTCTCGCATGCTAAGTTCAGACCCATCTTCTGCATAACGCTTAAACTGTTCTGCCAGACTAGAAACCTTAGTACCATAAATCCTACTGTACAAGCTGCTTCCAACGCTGTTAAGTGCTCCTCTTACAGATGCAATTGACGCATCATAAGTATTTTTCAAGCCACCTCCAATACCACTAAGTGTTCCTTTTGTAGACTCAGTTGATGGCACATAATTATCGTAAGCATATTTGCCAGAATACAAGACACCATTAACTGCTTCTTTTGCAAACCAAACAGCGCTATTAACTGTTCCTTTTGCAAGCTGAACAGTGCCATCAGCAATTGCCACTTTTAATTTGTCTTCTTCTATCTTTTTATTTTTTTCAGCTAGTTGAGTTTTTTGCTCAGAACTTTTCTGCTTTTGAGTGCGTACTTGATCTTTTAACTTAGAATTTTCTTCCTCTTGAGCTTCTACTTTATTTTTTAACTTAGAATTTTCTTCCTCTTTAGCTTTTACTTCCGCTTCTTTTTTAGCTAGTTGAGTTTTTTGCCCAGAAATTGTTTGCTCTTGAGCTTTCATTTTATTTTTTAACTCAGAATTTGTTTTGTTCTCACTAATTGCTTTATACGAAAGTGCAATAGTTACAACAGAAAACACAGCATAACCAATAATAAATGGCAGGCCAACACTTAATGCTGCAATTGGAGCTAAGAAACCAATATAAGGAGCTGCAGCAAACACTCCAGATGCTAATAAAGTGAAAGTAGCCAGAGTTCCAGCTATATAATAGGGTACATTGTTTTTATTCATCATCTCACGTATTATAAAATATAATACCATTATAAAAGGATTTTTAAGAAGTTGTCAAGCTATCTTTACATAAAAAAAATAATTGATAAACTTGGGAACAAGAAGATTGCTGCCAAGCTATGAACTATGCCTTTCCGTGTAATCTTTAAATGCACCTCTGTTAGAGTCAAAATATAGCTTCACACTGCCAATTGGTCCATTTCTCTGCTTTGCAATAATGAGCTCTGCAATGTTTCTAATTTTTTCCATTTTCTCTTGCCATTCCCGATGTTTATTGTTTCCTTCATTTGGCTGTTTTCTTAGTTCATAATACTCTTCTCTATAGAGAAACATTACTATATCTGCGTCTTGCTCTATGCTCCCTGAATCACGTAAATCAGAAAGTTGTGGTTTTTTATCATCCCTCTGCTCAACAGAACGAGAGAGCTGAGATAGTGCAACAATGGGAATATTTAGCTCCTTTGCAATTGCTTTCAAACCCTGCGTCACTTCCGATATTTCTTGCACTCTATTTTCATTACTCCTTTTTGTTGTTCCTCTGATTAGCTGCAAATAATCAATGAATACCACTTCTACATTATATAATTGATACAGCAAGCGTATTCTGGTGCGAAGGGCACTAATTGATAGCGCAGGGGTGTCATCTATGATGAAAGGCAGTTCAGATAATTCTGTACTAGTATTGATAAATTCATGCAATTCAAAATCACTAATTCTCCCGGTTAATGCCTTATAATAACTAATCCCTGAATCTATAGTGATCAGCCTTGCAGTTAATTGCTCTGCTGACATTTCAAGCGAGAAAAACGCTACATAGTGTTGCTTATCTGCTCTTTTTTGCAACATCTTACAAGCATTAAGTGCGATGTTTAGCGCCAATGCTGTTTTTCCCATAGAAGGCCTTGCAGCTAAAATTAATAAATCAGATTTTTGTAGACCACCAAGAAGCTGATTTAGATCTTGAAGTCCGGTTGTAACGCCTAGCGCTTCTGGATTATTTTTCAGTGTGCTGATCTTCTCAACTACATCTTTAATTGAACTTGCAAGTTTTATATATGTTTTCTCACCTTGTTTTTTTACTGCCAAATTGAACAATTTTGTCATTGCTTGTTCAATTTGCGCCTGTGCAGGATTTTCAATATCGTAGTTGTAGCTATCACCAACTATTTCTTGCCCGAGCTTAATTAAACATCTCCTTAAGTAAGTATCACGGATTATTCTAGTCAAACTATAGATATCAAGCGCAATACTTGCCTTCGCTGCAAGCTTTGCTAAGTACTCTACCCCACCACATTCGGTAAACGCTTGGTCGTTCTCAAAAAACATTTTGAGGCTCAGTTCATTGGCAATTATGCCATGTTTCCTGGTTTTGGATATTTGCGTAAAAATACTTTGATGTAATGGATCATAGAAATTCTCCGCTGTGATTGTGTCTTCAACCGCATCACAGATTCTATTATCACGAATCATTGCACCAATAAGCATCTGTTCAGCTTCTAGATTATGCGGTAATTTACATATTTCCTTGTCTACACTTCTTGAACCCAAGAGACTAGCTAATTCATTCATTTTAAGTTTTGAGAGTAACTGTTGATTATTGTAGAATATTTAGTCCTCATTTGAAAGATGTAAAGGCAAAAAAATTTGACTAATTCCGTGTTGCCTATAGCATTAAAACTTAATGCCCCTGTGGTGGAATGGTAGACACGGCAGACTCAAAATCTGTTGCTTGCAAAAGCATGCTGGTTCAAGTCCGGCCAGGGGCACGTTAAATATTGGAAAGTGTATATATGTTACATAAATTTTTTGATCGTTTATTTTCTATTTTTTCTTCTATAAATGTTATTCAAAAGGTAAAGAAAGATGAAAATGGGATATGTTATGTAACGGGCCTCAGGCGCTATATATCAGTATTGCTTGATTTAATTATTATCGTTTTGTTCTTGCAGTTTTGCAGCCAAGCCTTAAATCAGCTCTTTATGAACTCAGAGGATAGCAAAATATTAAGTCAAATTGCTGCAAAATCCCCAATGCAAGCACCACTGTCTGCGGAAGAAAAGACAACGCAGAGTAGACTTATAAAATTACTAATCCTAAATCAAATAGTCCAGTTTATTATGCTCTTTTGCTATGTAATATATATGTGGGTAAGGTTTGCTGCTACACCTGGAAAACTATTATTTGGGCTTAGAGTTGTGGATGCACAAACTTTCGAAAAGATGACCCTAAAACAAGCAACAAAGAGATTTTTTTCCTTTATATTGTCAGTTGCACCATTGTTCTTGGGCTTTTTATGGTCAAATTTCAACAAACGCTGTCAAACTTGGCACGATAAGATCGCAGGCACAGTGGTTGTCACGAGTAAAAGCCTTAGAAGGCAGAGCTAAAAACTACTTGACACCCTTCGCCAGCCCCTTTATCATGATACTGAAGGTATTCATTTATCTTCAATCTGTGCAGATTAAACGACAACAGTATTACGTATTGGCGTCTTATTTTTAATTTTTTGCACTATGTGCACGCACTGGGATGACACCTCTGGGCACTGCCGTCGTAAAGGAACCAGTGTCAGCTACTCGGATGACAAAGGAGGACAGTGTCTCAGCTACTTTCATGACACCATTTGCTGTCTTTAAAAATGAATGTTCTTACAATTGTGCGTCATGCGCTTTATTAAATATTTTACTTAAAAATCTAATTTCTTATTATACAAGAGATAAGCAATTCATTGATGATGAAAAATTACAAAAAGGGGCATAGAAAGCGCCTAAGAGAGAAAATTATTTTAGATAATGGACAATCATTACTTGATTATGAAGTTTTAGAGCACATTTTATATTCAGCATATAGTAGAATTGATGTAAAACCGGTGGCAAAGAGTTTGATAGAAAGTTTTGGCAGCTTAAATAAAGTTTTTAATGCTGACCTGGAAGCGCTGCAAAACGTTGATGATGTCAGCAATGCAGCGATATCTGCCATCTTTTGTGTAAAACAAGCCTTTGTTCGTTCTGCAAGAGAAGAAATAAAAAACCTGCCTGTAATCGATAACTGGGAAAAATTGCTTGATTATTTAAGAATAAGTATAGGAAGCCTCAATAAGGAAAATTTTCGCGTCATCTATATGAATAAAAAGTATCGTCTAATAGCGGAAGACCTGCAAAATATTGGTACAGTAGATCAAACTCCTCTTTATGTCAGAGAGATCATCAAGCGCGCACTTTTGATTGGTTCAACATCCATTGTAATATCTCACAATCATCCAAGCGGAGATACACAACCTTCAAATAGCGATATATCTCTCACTAGACAACTAGCAGAAGCTTGCCAAAGTATAGGAATAGAATTAATAGACCACATTATTATTACATTCAGTAGCTATTTTAGTTTCAAGGAAAATAGGTTGTTGTGAAAGCCTTTATAGCTACAGTAACTTAGATTTACCGACAATCGTCATTCCGCTACGTGTTAGCGGCTAAGAGATACCGTGACGGGATGACGTAGGGGTTGCCGAGAACTTGTCATTCCAGTGCTTGACACTGGAATCCAGTTTTCTTTACAAATTCACCAAAAGTGCTTCATTCTATAACGCAAAACCCATACTCACCAAACCCAATGCATTACTTGCAATTAAGTTTCCTGGATCCCAGTGGGCTTTGTTGCATTGCTAGCTATGATGGATTAAAGATAAAAAAGATAGGGAATATCAGTAGCTTATTATTCTGGTATTTATAACAAGAACGGTCAGTGAATACCTAAATTTGAGTAAAAGAAATTTCACTACCACTCACTAATCTGGCTAAAATTCAAGAATTTCAATGCTTTAGCTATTTTCAATAGAATTAAATTTATTAATATAAATAACAAATTACTATTCTTAAATTTGATCAGATTGATTGCAAAAAAACAAGATTTTCAATAGGTTGCTTATAATCCTAACTATAGTTAGCCTTTCATAAGTAGCGATGCAACAAAGCCATCCCAGTGTCTGGGCACTGGGATGACACCGTCATAAAGGAACCAGTGTCAGCTACTTTCATGACACCCTTCTGGTAGGCCCAAATCGCAATGTTCGTACAGTTGTGGAATCAATCGCGGGATGACGGTTCGCGGTGGTATGACGTAGTAGCTATTTCTTGCAATCAAGTTTCGTTAAAAGTCAGATTGAATGGTTAAATCTTCCACCCAAATAACCACGCACTCTACTTGCTTGTTTGGATATATTTCTTGTACTAAGGTTTTATAGATTAACATCTGTTTTTTTATTTCATTTAATAAGGAAACAGAAACGTTACGGTGTGATTTGTAGTCAATTATGATTGCTTTATCTTGCGTTATGCATAGCCTATCTAGTCGTACTAATACTGACTTGCCATCAATTGTTCCACTCAGTGTAATCTCTGATTTGCCTTCCAAGTCAAACAAATAGCCATATTTTTCATTAAAGGCTAATATTTTACTGTAAATTTCATCCTTATCTTCGCTGATGTTATCAAGGTATTTTCTGACCCAATTTTTTCTCCTTTCTTTTTCTATCTTGGGCATATACTGCAATATGCTGTGAATAATCAGGCCTCTTGCATAACCATCTGTCATCCAAGTAGCTGACACTGGGATCCATTCTGCTCCTTCTTTTTCACTGGATTCCAGCGTCACGCGCTGGGATGACACCGAAGAGTGGGCTAAAGCTGGTGGAAGGGAAATGACCGGAACGTCAAAGTAATCACGTTTTTTATAAATGTAAGGGTAGTTTGCATTCACGCATAATACTTCAACTTTTTCTTTAAATATTGGCCGTAAACCCCTTTGTTTCTTTTCATATGGTTCTCCATACTTAGTGATTAGATCATACCAAGAGCCCTTTTGCACTGGCTCTTTACTTAAGATGTATAACTCATCTTCAGCACGCGTGAGTGCTACGTATAATAAACGCAAATATTCATTATAATCCTCTAGTTTTTTCTCTCTTTTTACTTGATCGCAATAAGCGTTGTTGTTTTTTCCACACCAAAATGGTGCTTCCGTTCCATCAAAGATAATGCTTTCACTGTTTCTTGGCACTGTGTTTGTATCAACCAAAAATACTATGGGAGCTTGCAGACCTTTTGATTTATGAATTGTCATTATTCGCACAGCATTGCGTTCTGATTGCATATCATTCTTAATCTCCGGATTATTCTCCTTGATCCATTGAACAAACGCTTGAAGAGATGGGTTTTCAAATTGCAACACGAGGTTCATAAATTCGTCTAGGACCTCAAAGCACTCAAGACCTAGCCTTGCAGCAAATTTCTTCTTACCTGTACGTAATATATGCGTAAATAGTGCAAGAGGAGACTCTGTGCGAGATAAGTTAATGAGATAGTTTAATTCACTATAGATAACTACAGAATAATCCTGAATTCTTTCCCATAGTGAATGCTCTTTACGGTCGTATGCAATGTTAAATAAATCATCCTCGGTGAAATTAAATAGCGGTGATTTTAAAGCATTTGCAAGAGCTAAATCATTTGCCTGGAGGAGTAAAAATTCGGCCAAAGCTATTAAGTCCTGCACGGCTATATAGTCCATAATTCTAAAATAATCCCGGCCTACAACTGGCACATTTGCTTTTTTAAGTTCGCTTATTATGTAATCAACTAACACGTTTCGTTGTCGCACCAAAATCATAATGTCTCTTGGCTCTATATGGCGATCTTTAGCGACTAAAATCCGCCCTTCGTTTAACCAATTGTGAATTCTGTTAGCTATTGTTTGAGCAAGTAATCGATCTGCTATTGTATAACCTTCCTTGCATGTCAGAGGAATTTGTAAAGCTCGCTGTTCTTTCTCTTTACACTTTGGTAACGCTGGCCAAATTTCAATATATCCTTGGTCATTTTCTCTATGTGGAACATGTTTTATTTCATTATCATTAAAAGATATTTCTGCGCGGAAGTTATTAAATATTCTATCTACAAGCATCAAAACTTCTGGAGTTGAACGAAATGACTTTTCAAGTTGGCATGATATCCAATCTCTACCACCAGTTTTCGTATGAAAGTATTGTTGCATATAGTTGAATAGATGGGGATTTGCTCCTTGAAATCTGTATATGGATTGTTTTACGTCACCAACTACAAATAAGGTTCGCTTTTCATCATTACCGGCAAAAAATTCATCGCAGAGATTTGTTATAATTTTCCACTGGCTGATGCTATTGTCTTGTGCCTCGTCAACAAGGATGTGATCTATTTTTTGATCTAAGTTAAACAATACCCAATCTTTATGATCTGGGTCGCTGAGAAGATTTGTTGCTAAGTCAATTATATCATTGTAGTCAAGCAGTGCATTTTTTGATTTTTCACTATTATATAAATCAACATATACTTTAAATACACCAAGTAAGCTACTGGTTCTCTTGAATATTTGATAAGAGTTCATGTCTCTTATATGGGTAAATACTACATTCTGAACGCTCTCTATTATTTGCTCTGCATCTTTGAATTTCTCCAAAATACTTTTTGTTGCAATGGATGATATGCTCTTTTTTTCGTGCGATTCTGATTTGAGAAATACCTTGGCTAGGTTTTCTATTTTGGTGTCATTCCACTTTATTCCGGTGTCATCCGAGTAGCTGACACTGGTTCTTTTTTTCTGGATCCCAGCTGGGATGACAGTAGAATAAAGTATTTCACTATAACTCTGATCTCTTTTACTGCCTTCACTTAATATCTCGGCTAGTCTTCCCACGTGCTCAATTGTTTCACTCTGTAAGTCATGAATTTCATCTGGGGCGCTCAATTTATCTTTGATATATTTCGAATCATTTGCTGACATCGATCTTTTTACACATAAAGTATAAAGCAAATCGCGTAGTTTATTTTCATCAATTTCAGTTGCAATAAGGTTGATATCATCCTGCACAGTTTCGTTATGAAGCACTTTATTGAATATGATGGAATGTAATTCTTTGCATTCGCTCAGCGTGCAATTTGGAGCAATGCCAGCTTCTATAGGAAAGCTGGAGATTAATTTGTAACAGAAAGCGTGTATGGTTTGTATAGTTAGACCAAGATTTTCCAGTTCAGAGAAAAGCCTTCTTGCTCTTGTTAAGTGACGATCAAGTGCTTCATTTTTTCTGGATCCCTCCGTTATCCCAGCACTCTCCTTTGTCATCCCAGTGCTTGACACTGGGATCCATTCTTCCTTTTTTCTGGATTCCAGCGTCACGCGCTGGAATGACACCGATTCCTCACTTAAATGCAAGAGGTCTAGTTGTTCCAGATCCATTATTAATTCACTCTCTGAGCATATTGCCCACTTACTGAGTATGCTGTGAATGCGATTCTCCATTTCGTTTGCTGCAGCATTGGTGAATGTTAAGCAAAGAATATTTCTTTTGTTTTCTAATAAAAGTCTCAATACTCTGTCTATTAAGATTTTTGTTTTGCCTGTACCAGCGGACGCATTTACCCACACAGAGAAATTAGGATTTATGGCATTTGATCTCATCAGAAGTGCGAAAACCTTATAAAAGTTGACTAGAATAGCATTATACATATAATGTAAAAATAGTGTTAGTGAAGATATATAATGAAAAGTTTTTGTGTAAAGGCGCCTGCAAAAATCAATCTTTTTTTGCATGTTGTAGACAAAAAAGAAACAGGGTATCACTTGATTGAAGGTTTATTTGTCTTTGCTAATCTCTCTAATTTTTTGGAAATAAAAGTAGGTGAGAAGGATTCTAGATACGATAACTCTACAGTTGAATTTATAAACTCCGAGTCTAAAATAAATAACCAATATAACACTGTAATGAAAGCGGTTAATCTGCTGCTTAGGCATGCTCCTGTACGCACTAAAGTCACTGTAAAGGTTGTAAAAAACATACCAATTGCTGCAGGACTTGGTAGCGGATCCTCAGATGCTGGAGCTGTGGTACGTACGCTAGGGAAGCTGTGGGAGATTGATAGGACGATTTTAAATGAAATAGCCTTAAACGTTGGTGCTGATGTTCCCGCAAGCGTAGATAGCAAGCCAGTTTTTGTTAGAGGTATTGGCGAAGAATTATGCCACATTAAAAAATTCTCTTTACCTACAAATGTGGTGCTTGTGAAACCGAAAAAAAGGTTTTTGAGTACACCAGAGGTATTTTCCAAACATGAAGGAAAATTTTCTGAGCCAATTAAATGGAGCGATGACGCTGAAAAGGATTTGTTGAAGTTTCTTAAAGAGACGAGAAACGATCTTCAAGAAATAGCAATAAGCTTTGTACCTGAAATTAAGGATGTGATATCAACACTTGAGTCACAAGAAGGCTCTATACTTTCTCGCATGTCAGGCAGTGGTGTATCATGTTTTGGAATATTCGATAGTGAGGAAAATGCAAAAGCTGCTGCAGTTAATATCGGAAAAAAGCAACCAGAATGGTGGGTATGTGACACTCAATTAATAGTTTGACTTATGGATGTAACTCCCTTAATTTCCGAGAATAAAAATCTTATAAATGGTTACAGGGAAGGAAAATTTTTGGTAAACAATCAAGAATATTATGGCTCAATTATAATTTTTCCTGAAAAGGTGATAAAATTGAAAGAAAGTGATATAAACAGCAAGGAGTATTTTGAATCTTTTTTAACAGAGGAAATAGAAATTTTGTTAATAGGTACTGGTAAAACACGCAATATACTAAGTTCTTCAGTGAAGTCCTATCTTATGGAACAAAAAGGTTTAAATTTTGAATTTATGACAACAGGTTCTGCATGCAGAACCCATAATATTCTGATATCCGAAGATAGATTTGTTGTCAGTTATCTAATAGCCATATAGCATGTTTGAAATGTTTACCCAGGATTTTTTCATCAACAGTCTAGTTGCAGTAGTCGTAATTAGCCTAGTAACAGGCGCTTTAGGATCGTTTATGATATGGCAAAGGTTATCTTATCTTGGTGATAGTTTGTCCCATTCTTCATTGCTTGGTATTGCACTTGCTTTGATCTTTAAGATTAGCCCATCGCTTAGCATAATGCTCATTGCAATTACATTTGCTATACTACTTTCTCTTAATTTTAACAGATTATATTCTGCTGATACGATATTGAACATTGTTACCAATGTAGTTTTATCATCGAGTTTAATACTTATGTCTTTTCTTCCATCTGGCAATAATAGTATTATTAGCTCACTGTTTGGTGATATATTAACGCTCGATCAAAGTGATATAGTATTGATTTTTTTAACCTCTGCAGTAGTTACTTTGATATTAATATTTAGATGGCATTATTGGTTAATGATTTCAATTAATCAAGATTTAGCAGTAGTTGAGAAGATTAATGTCAATTTTGTGAGACTAGAATTTTTAATCACTCTTGCTATATTTATAGCAATTGCTGCCCAATTAATAGGAATATTACTCATTGCTGCATTTTTGCTAATACCAGCAGCATCTGCAAGGCTCATTTCGAAAACTCCGATGCAGATGATTATTGTTGCAACAGTTTTTTCTGTGATTTCTGGGATATCAGGTCTCATGTTATCTGCAAGTTTTGATTTGTTAACTGGTCCTGCAATTATACTTGTTGCAGCCGTATATTTAATTATCGCTTATTTTATAAGGCTAGTATTAAGCAGGTTGGCTTAATTTTAATCTCGAATGTTAATAATTTTGTAATATACTCATTATAAAACATCACTATCTTAGCACAAAATAGTTTTTGCTATACTATTATTTATATGCTAATGATAAGTTGTTAATTTTATGGAGTAAGCAATATGAGCGAAGAAGGATTTTTTTCCAAATATATATCTCAACCTGTGAAAAAATTTTATAATTATATTACAGGAAAAACAGAAGAGTCGGATAATGTGCAGAGTACGGCAGATGATATTGTACAAGAAAGCTCAGAGTCTTTGGACACTCATGTACAATCAAATGAGAATGATATCATATAGGTGGCATGAGGGTTACACCATCCAAAGTTAAAAGATTCCTAGAGAAACCTGATGCTTTACGTGGTGTGTTAATTCATGGAAGTGATAACAGTAGGGTTGATTTTTATGTACAAGAAATAATTGCCAGTTTGGATGAGTATTCAGTTCAGGTGATGGATTTTGCAATAGTGAATAAGTCACCCGGTTTACTATTTTCTGAATTGGCAAACATTTCGATGTTTACCAGCAAAAAATTAATTAAGCTGATAAATGTGAGTGGAGGTATATCCAAAGAGTTAAAAAACGTATTGGATTATAACGCAAGTGGTCACTATGTAATGATGGTAGCAAGTGATCTTCCATATAATTCTGCGACTAAAAGTTATATGGAGAGTTCAAAAATTTTTGGTGTGATTGCTTGCTATAAGGACAGCAACAGCAATCTTTATGACATTATATCAAGTTACTTAAAACAAAATGATATAAAATGCACAAATGAGATAATCTACCATTTGCAATCTTACTTTAATCATAGCAAACTGCCTATATGTTCAGAACTTGAAAAGTTAGTTTTGTACTTAGGGGAGAGAAAAGACCTAAAACTTACTGATATAGAATTATGCTTTTCAACTTCCGGCAACGACTATGCTACACTTGATGATCTATGCTCTGCCATAGCAAGTAAAGATATGTCGCGCTTCATTAGAATTTCTGATGTATTGATATCGCAAGAAAATTTTTCACCGATAGCGCTAATTCGCATTATATCAAATTATTTCCTACGCCTTGAAAACGTTTTGCTGTCAGTGCAAGGTGGAATGAGTGAGCAGGCTGCGATTGATCAGCTAAGCCCTCCATTGTTTTTTAAACAATTGCAGAGCTTTAAATCTCATTTGAAAAGTTTGCAACTTTCAGAACTTAAGAAGATCTTGGAAAAATTGATAAGCTTAGAAGTTACCTGTAAAAAAACTGACTTGGATCATAAAATGATTTTTCAACATGCACTGACGAGTAGCTGACTACTCAGATCCAGCCTTTCTTATAATTTCATCAAAATGTTGTATTTTAACATAAAATAGCTGCTTTTATGCCTACCAAAATTCATTCTTTATAGCATTTCTCATAATAGTCCAAACAGTTCATAGGAAGGCAGAATCAACAGCACGACGAAAGGATTCGAATAGAGGAATGTTTTTCCTGGCTCTGTTTTTTATAGCAAACCAATGATGCTCAATTTTGTTGAAATCTGGAGAATAAGGCGGCAGATACAAAATTTCTGCACCAACCCCTTTAGCAAGCTCGATAATCTTATCAGACTTATGAAAAGTAGCATTGTCAAGAATGACAGTCTGTCCAGGTTCCAAGATCGGTGTCAAAAATTGCTCAAACCATCCATTAAAAACATCCATATTACAGTGGCCTTCAAAGGTTAACGGAACAACTATCTTTCTTCCACTTAAAGCTGCAACCATACTGATTCGTTGAGTTTTCTTTCCAGATTTTAAGGCATAAAACCGCTGTCCTTTCTGGCAATATCCGTAGGGGTAGTCTTCGGTGTTATCAATGCCAGACTCATCTATATACACTAAGTTTTTAGGTTCTTTTGTCGCTATAATTTTCAAAAATTCAGCACGTTTTTCTTCGTTTCTTTCCTTGTATCCATATGTCTTTTTTTGCGCGTAAATCCAATTTTTTTAAGGGCTCGATAGATCGTTTGGATACTAACGTTGTTCCAAAGTTTAGCCATTTCCGATAGAGTCTTTCCTCCGTGTTCTCTGGCAAATTTGGCAAAGGTATCCCAGTCGGTAATTTTGTGATTGTAACCCCCATTTCCAAGTTTTTTTGATTGAAAGTCTCCTGTTTCTTTTCTTCTTTGCTGCCACTCCCATAAAGTAGTTCGTCCAATCTTAAATCTTGCTGCCACTGTTTCTCTGCTTTCTCCTTCGTCTAGTGCTTCCATTGCTTTTTTTCTTAAATCATAACTATATGCTGCTGGCATTCAACCTCCTTATCATCATCTACCCTTATCCTATCACATCCGGACTTTTATGAAAAGAGCTATAGTGTGTGTCTCACAAGTATTCTTTGCTAATAGGATATTTTCGAATATAATTGAATATAACTAGATAAAAATACAGATATGTTTGACATTTCAAAAATTGTAATAACACCTGAAATGTTAAAATTAGTTGCTGAAATTGATGAATTTAAAGGAGCATGGCAATTGTTTGGTAATTTAGCTCCAGAACGTTTACAAATGCTCAAGAAAATTGCAACAATTGAAAGTATTGGTTCTTCTACCCGTATTGAAGGGGCAAGATTATCAGACCGTGAAGTTGAGCAATTACTATCCAAACTTGATACACGCTCATTTCGTTCTCTAGATGAACGAGAAATAGCCGGATATGCGTATGTGTGTGAAGAAGTATTTCAAAACTTTAACAAGATGCCATTTACAGAAAACACTATAAAACAGTTTCACATCTGGCTTTTACAATTTTCATATAAAGATCAAAGGCACATGGGAGAATATAAAAAATTCCCCAATCATGTTGAAGCGTTTGATGAATCTGGAAAAAGCTTGGGCATAGTTTTTGAAACAGCCTCTCCATTTGAGACAGCAACACAAATGCAAGAACTTATTTATTGGACTAGCCAGCAATTAGAGGTGAAATCGTTACACCCTCTATTAATTATTGGCATTTTTATAGTTACTTTTTTAGCTATTCATCCCTTCCAGGATGGAAATGGCAGATTATCACGCATTCTCACAACTTTCTTGTTACTAAAGTTAGGGTATATCTATGTACCTTACAGTTCCCTTGAAAGTAATAAGGAGAGTTACTACTTAGCTTTGCGTCGTACTCAACAATCCTTGAAGACGAGCAGCTATGATTTTAATCCATGGCTTATATTCTTTTTAAGGTCACTACAAAAGCAAAAATTTCATCTTGAACAAAAGGTGTCACATGAAAAAGTGTTAAATCTCTATTTACCACTACTTTCTGCTAAAGTATTAGCACTACTCAGCAAACATGGACGTCTTACAATTAAGGATTTGGAAAATATTACTAAAGCAAACTGCAATACCTTAAAGAAGCACGTATCTAATCTCGTAAAGAGTAATCACATCACTCAGCATGGAAAAGGCAAAGCAACCTGGTATGTAATATAGAGCTCAATAGGATATGTATTCATTTTGAATTGTTAAATTATTCAGCTATAGAATATAGATCACAGCTGTACAAACATTGTAGTTTGAGCCCACTAGATCCCAGTGCCCTATTCTTGTCATCCCAGTGCCTTCTCCTGTCATCCCAGTGCCCAGACACTGGGATCCAGAAAAGTTTGCTTGTAAGCAAGCAAACTAGCATAGAAAAACGTTTTCGATGAGATTGCAGAAAGGCTAGATTCCAGACTGGAATGACATCGTTCACTATGTACCATATTGCAATAGTTGTGGTCAAGGCACTGGGATCTGAAATTGCAGTGTTCGTACAGCTATAGAATATAGATCAGAAGTGACAGAGCTTAAAAAAAGGCCTAACATTCTTAATAAACGTAAAAAGCTTTATGAAAATCAGAGTTGGAGTAATAGGCTGCTTAGGCAGAATGGGCAAAAAAATACTCAATGAATTAATTACAAATACCAAAGTGGAAATAGCAGGTGCTGTTGCCCGTTCAGGTAGTAAGTACATAGATTCAGATATTGGACCAATTATAGCCAATCTAGGAATTAAAGTTACAAGTTCTATTAGTGGCATATTTGAGTCATCTGACGTTGTAATAGATTTTACAACTAAAGAATGTATGTTAGACTGCCTTAAAGCAGCTGTAAAATTTAAAACACCGCTGGTTAGTGGCACAACTGGAATAGAAGGTGTCGATTTGAAAGAATATGCTGCTGAAGTTCCAATATTATGGTCAGCAAATATGAGTGTTGGGGTTAATGTGTTGCTGAAATTGGTAAAAAAAGCTGCTGAGCTTTTAGGTAATGAATATGACGTTGAGATTTGGGAAATGCATCATAACTTAAAAAAGGATTCACCATCTGGAACAGCTATAGAACTTGGCAAAACAATTGCTAACGCTTCAAAAGTGGATTTTCAGTCCAATCAATATTTACATAGTGGTTCAAACATAAGAAAAAAGGGGGGAATAGGTTTTGCAGTATCTCGTGGAGGTGGAGTAATAGGAGATCACAGCGTGATGTTTGTTAATTCTGATGAACGGATAGAACTAAACCACAAAGCAATTGATCGCACAACATTTGCTAGAGGAGCTGTTCAAGCAGCAGTATGGCTATACGAAAATAAAAGAGAAATTCCGGGGCTCTATTCAATGCAGGATGTGATATGAGCAATACACGTGCCTCTGTTAAAGATTTAAATCTCTGGTACGGCTCTAAGCAAGTTTTATTCGATATAAATTTGAATATTTATAAAAGAAAAGTTACTACTTTTATCGGACCATCCGGGTGCGGTAAATCAACATTTTTGCGTTGTTTTAATCGTATGAATGACTATGTACCAGGTTGCAAAACTGTTGGTGAATTAGATATCGATGGGCTGGGTGATATATATTCACGCGATATGGATGTTGTACTACTTAGAGCAAAAGTTGGTATGGTATTTCAAAAGCCAAATCCTTTTCCAAAATCAATATATGATAATGTTGCTTATGGGCCAAAATTGCATGGTATGGCGAAGGATAAGCAAAAATTGAATGAGATGGTGGAAAATAGTTTAACCAAGGTTGGTTTATGGGAAGAATTGAAGGACAGATTGCAAGATAGCGCACTCAATTTATCCGGTGGCCAACAACAGAGGCTATGCATCGCTCGCGCAATTGCAGTGAAGCCAACTATTTTATTAATGGATGAACCGTGCTCTGCTCTTGATCCAATGGCAACCAATGCAATCGAAAATCTTATACAAGAGCTGAAATTAAGATTTACTATAATTATGGTGACTCATTCAATGAAGCAAGCTAAAAAGTTATCTGATAGTGTAATTTTCTTTCATAATGGCAGAATTGTTGAGTCTGGAAGCACTCAAGAAATATTCGAAAATGCTCAATCTCCCTTAACAAAGGAGTATATCCTGGATCATTAAATTTCTGACCTTACCCAGAAAAAGTGGAGAGAAAGAAAAGAGTTTTTTTGGGTAAAATAAAATTTTGGAGGATTAGAAATGGTAAGAGAATATACAGCAGAATTCAAATTGGAAGCTGTTAAGCTGGCAAATGAACAAAGAAAGGTAGGTCAACCAGTTGCAAAAGTAGCAAGAGATCTAGGAATAAGGGATAGTGTATTAGGAAAATGGATGAAGAAATATAACGAAAAAAAGTCAGCAGCAGATGCATTTCCAGGTAGAGGTAACATGGCTCCTTACGACAAAGAGAGGTTTGATTTACAAAGCAAGAGTAACAAGGGAAAGAGACATTTAAAAAAAAGCCCTGGCCAGTCAAAAAGAGTAAAATATTTTTTTATATAGTAACTGCTATAAAGTACAGGAATTATGTAGGATTTTCTGCTAGTGGCTACTATAAGTGGACCACAAGGAAAATAAGCAGTAGAGAATCAGCAAATAAAGAGTTATTAGCAGATATTCAAAAAATATATCAAGCTTCTAAATGTAGATATGGAGCTCCTAAAATTCATGCTGAATTAAAGGCTTTGGGTAAAAGTTGCAATTTGAAAACGGTGCAAAGTATTATGCAGAAAAATGACATCAGGGCTATACTGAGAAGAAAGTTTAAAATTAAAAAACAACAAACAGATAATAGAGCTGTAGCTCCCAATATACTAGATCAAAACTTTATTGTTGATCAACCAAATAAAGTATGGGATTACTTACATCAAAACCAAGGAGGGATGGCTATATTTGGCAGCAATAATTCTCACGTATGGTAGTTAATGAGTAGTGCAATAAATAAACAATTGGTTATGAACTCTTTATTAATGGCCATTAATAGGCGTAAACCTGTTAAAAATCTACTGCTGCACAGTGACCAAGGTTCACAATATACTGCGCAAGGGTATCAATATCTCTTAGCTGTAAAGAATATAGATGAGTAATAAAGGCTGTTGTTACGACAATTCTGTTGCAGAAAGCTTCTTTAGCTCATTGAAAAGAGAAATACTTATTGATACTTCACAACACTCTGCTCAACAAACTAGAACTGCAATATTTGAATACATAGAAATTTTTTATAACAAACAACGTCACTATTATAGCTCTTCTCATAATAATCCAAATAAGGTAAGATATGGATTTATGGTAGTGGGGTTTGTATGCCAGCAGCGTATAGTTATGACTTAAGGAAAAAAGCAATGGAAGCATTGGATGAGGGAGAAAGTAGAGCAACTGTTGCCAAGAGATTTAAAATTGGAAAAACGACTTTATATGAGTGGCAGAAAAGGCGTGAGGAAACAGGAGATTTTCAGTCAAAAAAGCCTGGAAGCGTAGGATATAACCATAAAATTACCGACTGGAATGTCTTCACCGAATTTGCAAAAAACCATGGCGGCAAAACTCAGTCAGAGATGGCTAAACTCTGGGGCAATATCAGTCGACAAACGATTCACCGCGCACTTAAAAATATTGGCTTTACAAGAAAAAAAGACCTACGGATATAAAGAAAGAAATGAAGAAAAGCGAGCTCAATTTGCAAAGGTTATAGCAACAAAATATCCTGAAAATCTTGTATATATTGACGAATCTGGGATAGACAATACAGAAGACTACCCATACGGATATTGCAGAAAAGGAGAGAGGTTTCATTCACTAAAATCAGGTAAAAAAACTCAGCGTGTCAGTATGATTGCAGCTCTAAATAAAAAGAAAATCATTGCTCCATTGACCTTTGAGGGATACTGCAACAAGGATGTTTTTGAGGCTTGGTTTGAGCAGTTTTTGACTCCAATTTTAAGGTCTGGCCAAACTGTAATTCTTGATAACGCTGCTTTCCATAAATCTAAAAAAATCGATGATCTTGCTAAAGGAGTAGGTGCTGAAATTCTTTATCTTCCTCCATATTCTCCAGACTTTAACGAAATTGAGCATCATTGGTTTGCTATAAAGAACAGAGCTAGAAAAAATATCCCTATTTTTCAGTCTTTCCGTCAAGCTGTTGATTCTGCTTTTTTATGATTTGTTCTGACTATTATGAGAAGAGCTATAACTATTGCATTCCAGAACAATTTGATGCATCATTCTTTTTGTAAAAAACATTCCACACTTTCTCTCCACTTTTTCTGGGTAAGGTCACTTTTCCACTGATCATATTTAATCGCCATAACTTTACTCCTACTTTAACAATATTTTAATTATCATATATTATGGCAAGAAAGTCAACCCTACCTAATTTTGCTTAGTAAGCACACTAACTATGAAACAATCTATATTACCATCAAAAACAGAATTTATATTGCCCACTTCATGTCCGGTTCTTAAATCCTTCACCATTTGATATGGATGCATAACGTACGATCTGATCTGATTGCCCCAGCCTATATCGCATTTTTTACCATATTCTTCAGCCATCTTTTGTTCTTTCTTTTCCAGTTCAATTTGGTATAAACGTCCTTTAAGTAATTTCAATGCCTCATCTTTATTTCTGTGTTGAGAACGACCATTTTGGCATTGAACTACAACACCAGTTGGAATATGCGTAATGCGTACTGCACTTTCAGTTTTGTTCACATGCTGACCGCCTGCTCCAGAAGCTCGGTAGGTGTCGATCTTTAGATCCTTTTCATCCACAGCAATATCAATTGAATCTTCTATCACTGGAGTTACTCCTACACTTGCAAAACTGGTATGACGTTTACCATTTGCATCAAATGGCGATATTCTAACCAGCCTGTGAATTCCACTTTCACTTTTTGCCCACCCATAAGCTTTTTCTCCAACGATTTTTATCATTGCAGACTTTATACCAACTGACTCTCCTTCTAATTTTTCTACAACTTCAACTTTAAAGTTGTGATAAATTTCTGCCCACCTTATATACATGCGCATCAGCATTTCAGCCCAATCATTGCTCTCGGTTCCGCCAGCTCCTGAGTGGATTTCTAAAAAGCAGTTATTATTATCTGCTTCACCAGTAAATAAGGACTCTGTTTCTTTATACTTGATTAATTTCTCTAGCTTAGCTAATTCATTTTCAACTTCAGAGAAAAATTCTTCATCATTTTCATCAATAGCAGACTTCATTAAGCTGATGGCATCGTTGTAATCGCTTTCCAGCTTTAAAAACGACTCTACGTCATTCTTAATTTTAGAACGTTCTTTTAAAACTTCTTGTGCTTTTTGGTTATCTTGCCATAGGTCATCATTCGACGCTTGGGAGTCAAGCTCTTCAAGGCGCAACTTTAATTTTTCTATGTCAAAGACACCTCCTGATAAGAGAAATACTTTTATTTAAGCTTTGAAAGTGTTCAAGAATTTCTGGATAAGTTTTCATTATACTTTAGATTTTAATATATTTACTATCAATAACAATAACAGTAAACAAAATAGAAATTTAACCATATGATAGTTAATTTAAATAATTTCATTATACTTTAATGTTTAAGGAAATCAAGCGCGTATATTTATTAAAAAACAAGGTAAAGTAATGAATATTGAAATAAGTTCCCATTATGGTTTAGACAAAAAGGCTATTGATGACTTAATAGAGTCACTTGATAACGAGGAGCTAGAGAATGTTCGTAATATTGTAAAAACGATAGACAGTGTTCAGTTAGCTTATTTTTTATCTACTTCGATCAGTGATCACAGGGAGAAATTAGTTAATATCCTCGATCAACATTTGTTAAGTGATGCCCTAGTGCATGTAGTGCCAGATTTACAAATAGAGATCATAGAAACATTGGGAATAGAAAATACAGCAAAGTTACTAATGCTCCTTGATGTAGAAGATATAGTAACCATAGTGAAAGATTTAGATAGAAAGTCTGTAGAAAATATACTTTACTATTTGCCCAGCAAAACTCAGAAATCGGTAGAGGAGTTGCTATCATATCCAGAAGAAAGTGCAGGAAGGTTAATACATAAAGATATGGTTATAGCTCCATATTATTGGACAATAAATCAACTGACAGAATTTGTGTGCAACTATAAAAAAATACCAGAAAAATTTCACCAGATATTCATTATCAACTCAAAATTAGAGCCTATAGGCAGTGTTAATTTAAATAAGGTAATATCTCACTCAGGAGACACAATAATAAAAGAGATAATGGATCATGACATAAAAATCATTAAAACTGGAATAGACCAAGAGGAAGTAGCAAGAATATTTAAAGATTACTCTCTATTATCGGCTCCGGTAGTAAATAAGAATGGTAAAATTATTGGTGTGATCTTAATTGAAGATGTGATAAAAGTTGTTCAACAAGAAACAGAAGAGGATGTACTCAAAATAAGCGGTGTATCTTCTAAAGCCGATATAAATGCCCCTATACATAAAACTATAATTAAAAGGCTACCTTGGTTACTGTTTAACCTCTTAGCTGCAACAATGTGTTCCATAGTAGTTGGCTTTTTCGATGATGTAATAAAAAGTTTTATAGTGCTGCCAATAATCATGCCGATAATTGCATCAATGAGCGGAAATGCAGGATCCCAAACAGTAACGCTAACCATCCGGGCAATCGCAACAAAATATCTAACTGAGCAAAATGCAAAAAGAATACTGATGAAAGAATTTTTAATAGGTCTTATAAACGGGGTGATCTTATCTACTATTTCATTAGTAGTGTTAGCAATAAGGTTTCACAACTTCAAAGTGGAGATGATTTTTGTGGTCTCCATGATTATGATGTCAATTATTGCAACGTTCATCGGAACTTTCATTCCTATAATGCTTCACCGTTTAAAGTCTGACCCTGCCGTTTCTTCTTCAATCCTAACATCGGCAACAACTGATATTCTCTCAGCTTTTATATTTCTTGGTTTAGCTACGATCTTTTTATTAAATAGCTAATACTATCTATAGCTATACCGCCGCGAACCGTCATGCCGCGATTCATTCGCGGTATCTCTTAGCATAGATCCCGCTAACAAGTAGCGGGATGAGGAGAAAGGGGCTACTTGGATGACATTCTTCCTGGTGTGCCCAAATCACAATGTTCGTACATCTGTGGATTTATTCGCGGTATAGATTCCGCTAACGAGTAGCGGAATGACGGTTTTTCAAATTGTCGTAAGTCAGTTTAGCTATAATATCAAATTTTACCAACTATTTCTTTCTATTAAATAAGAATAAATTGCCTATACAAAAATAGATTGGCAATATTTCAAGTCTGCCAAGCAGCATTAAAAACGATAGAAATAATTTTACTTCAATACTGAAAGAGGAATAATTACCCGAAGGACCTATTAAATTACTAAATCCCGGGCCAGAGTTTGTAAGCGTTGCAGAGACTGAACTGATGCTAGTTATAAAGTCTGCATTGCTTAAGTAAGACATCACTATTGATGAAATGGTAAACGTTAACATGAAAATTGCAAAAAATATAAAGACAGAGTGAACTTCATCATTCTCCAGGGTTTTTCCATTGAATTTTACTCCATTGTCTGCATCAGGGTTTAATAAAAGGTAAAAGTAATTTCTTATAGACCTTAAAAGAACAATCAAGCGGAAGATTTTGACACCACCACTTGAAGAACCACTACATCCACCAACAAAGGTGAGAAAAAAAGCTAAGACTGAAATGAAACTCCAATCTATATGATTACAGATTGCATAACCAGTTGACGTAATCAAGGAAGTGATGGTAAATGTGCTGCATCTAAATGATAATGACACTCCTAAATCAACATTTTTATACAACCAAAAACAAGCAAATAAAGATGAAACAATAGCTATCTTAAAAAAGTAAGAGACCTGCTCATCATAGCAAATGTCTAACCGTCTTATGATTTTTAAATAGCTAAGAAAAGGCAGAGAACCCAAAATCATAAAAACGATCGTTATGGCTTCTAGTATGGGATTATTATAGTGCCCTATAGAATCATTATAGTTAGCAAATCCACCAGTTGATACAGCAGACATTCCGTGACATATTGCATCAAATAGTGGCATACCAGCTAGATAATAGGAAAATATACATAACAAAATTAAGCCATAATATATTGCCGTAACATGAATCACTACGCTTCGCGTATTCGGCAACTTCCTTTTGGTAGCATCTGAATACTCAGAATAAAGTAAATTATTTAGGCTGAGAACCTTAAACATAGGAAAAACTGCAATTCCTAAAGTGATTACACCAAAACCCCCCATGCCATGTAGCATTGCTCTCCATAGCAGTATTCCTGGAGATTGTTTTTCAATATCATTAAATATAGTTGCTCCTGTGGTTGTGATGCCAGATATCGTTTCAAACAATGCATCAACATAGCTCAGATTATCAAAATAGAAAGGAATAGCTGCAAACAGAGACAAGGCAATCCAGGTGCAACTAGTAATCGCAAAAATTGCTGGCATTCCATGCAATCTACTTAATTTACCGAGTAAAATAAAAATTGCGCCAGATGTGCAGGTAATTATGAATCCAGCGAGGAAATTTTTCCATTCGTAGCTGAGATACTTATTGGTAATAGCAGGAATAAGCATTGCTAAGCTAAACAGCAATAGGAATATTCCCACAATAAATGCAATTGAACGCAAATTTTGTAAACGTTGATGATTTTTCATAGAGTTACTTTCTAGCTATACAAAACCATAAAAGCTATTCTAACGTCAAGCACTTTGTTGGCCTTTATTAACAGTTATTCTTGACTTACTTGTAAATATGTGTGATAATTAAATTTTTATTAGAGGTAAGATATGGTTGAATTAACTGATGCACAACAAAAAATTCGAACTTCATTAATTACAGCAATTAGCAATGACAACCTTCAAACGGTCCAGGACATATTCAACAACAATGAAAATGAACATGATGATATACAAGCAGCTTTGAGCCACAAGGGGACTGCGGATTCTAACCTAGATACCATTTTAGATTTTGCTATTGTGTGTCTTAAAAAAGAAGTTGAAGCTCAAGGAGAAATTGGAAGAAGCGTAGAGATCATTAAACGAATTTGGCAGGAAGCTGATCGAAAAACTCGTGATTCTGTGTGTTATCGTGCAATGGATAGTTTTCAAGACTATGAAGTTGATAACATATCTACTCTTAAACCAGTTATTCAAGAGGTGGAAGAGCACAAGAGGGTAAGGGGTCTTGATTCCAACGCTCCTATAGTAACTAACACTACTACACCAACTACTGGCAACAAAACCCCAGAAAAGAACGATACAAACTTCTTGAGTAAACACAAAGGGAAGATTGCTCTAGGCGTTGTTGGACTATGCGTAGTTGGTGCTATTGCAGCCTATGTGCTGGCATATCCTGTAGTTGCATTAGTTTTAGCAGTTTCAGCATTGGCTGTACTAGCTGGTGCTTATATTGGAGGAGTTTTTGAGAATCCAAGTGCAGAAAAAACGTTTACATCACCAAAAGAACGAGAAGTATAACATTAATAATGTCATCCCAGCGCGCCGCGCTGGGACAAAGAATATAAAAGACCGTCACGTTATATCATAAACTTTTGCTGAAGCTTTTTTCATGTCTTCACTTGAAAGTGGGATTAGACCAAGCCTAGATAGATACCCATCTTCAATGCCGATCGAATCTATAATTTCTTTTATGAATTCTCTTAATCCATCAACAGTATCCAGGTGTTCTTTCTTTATATAAAGGTATAGAGGTCTTGCTAATATATATTTTCCCGATGATATATTTTCGTAAGTTGGCTCAATTCCTGCAATTGTGCTCCCTTGTATTTTATCTTGATTCCTCATTAAAAAGCTAAAACTAAATATCCCTAAAGCGTTCTTGTTACTTTTCAATTTTTGTATTATTATGTTTTCATTAATTCCAACTTCTATATACCTTCCGTCATTCCTTATATTACCACATGCTTGCTTTCTTTCTTCCTGATCTTTATAATTCTCTTTGAAAATTCTCGAGTTCATGCATGAATATTGATCAAGCATAATAGAATTAACCAAAGTTTCGTATGTGCCTGTATTTTGATGTGGACCATAAATTTCAATTTCTGTTTTTGGTAAGGCTTGATTTACATCAGACCAAAACTTCTTATTATTTTTTACTAATTTATCATTTTCTTGAGAATATGCAGATAAAGTTTCAAATAAGTCCTTCTTTGTGAAATCAAATCTATGGCTTTGATTTGAATTTGCAATGACAATTCCATCATAGCCAATGATGATCTCTATCACTTCATTAATTTTATTTCTTTTACATAGTTCTCTTTCTACTTCCTTCATAGGGCGAGATGAAGTGGTGATGTCTGGCGTGTCTTCCCCTATTCCTGAGCAAAACATTTTGAACCCTGATCCACTTCCTATTGATTCCACAACTGGAGTCTTAAAAGGGAATACACGATTGAACTCCTCGGCTATAAACGAGATAAAAGGAAAAACAGTTGAAGATCCAACAATTCTGATGTATTTCCTGGCATCAGCATTTGACGGCGGCGTGAATAATACGAATACAAAAATCAGGAGAAAGTTTCTAAGCATTATTTTTAGTTAAGAACATAAATCTAATTATTGTAACAAAACATCAAACTGAAAAGCTTTAATTGCATGACAAAAGCTACAGTTTACATTTAAATTTTATTTTATATTATTGTAAGTATTACACAACTTTAAGGAACAGTTATGGCAGTTATGCCAGATAAATGGATAAGAGAAAAAGCTGAAAACTTTGGAATGATAGAGCCTTTTGTGAATCACAAAAGCAGCAAAGGTGTTATATCTTTCGGACTATCATCTTACGGTTACGATGCAAGAGTGGATAATAAATTTAAAATTTTTACTAACGTTAATTCAGCCATCGTGGACCCTAAAAATTTTTCTGAGAATAGTTTTATAGATAAAGAAACAGACGTATGCATAATTCCACCAAATAGCTTTGTGCTTGCAAGTACAGTGGAATATTTTCGTATACCAAGGAATGTACTGGTCATTTGTGTTGGTAAATCAACTTACGCAAGATGTGGAATTATAGTAAACGTTACTCCCTTAGAACCTGGATGGGAAGGTCATGTCACACTCGAATTCTCAAACACCACTCCGCTTCCCGCGAAAATTTACGCTAATGAAGGCGCATGCCAATTCGTATTTTTAAGCGGCGAAAGTGAGTGTGAGAAATCATATGATGATATGAAAGGAAAATATATGAATCAGCATGGTATCACTTTGCCGTTAGTTAAGTGATTACTTTAGGTAAAGCGTGATATTGTTTTATTGTACTGAAGATTACTAAAATGAGTTTTAACTAATTTGTCGCATTCTTTATCACCTAAAACTGCACGTGCAGAGTGGTTTTTAAATGACTCTACATAGCTTGAAAAGAAATTTGTAGAAGGATTACTTAAAGCTTCTGCAACTTCTTTTTTTTCTTTATCATTGGAAAGCTGATTAAATAGTTCTTCTCCCTTTTTTTGCAGCTCATTTTCAAATTCCTGCTTTATAGTATTCTTATCTGCTTTTTGCAAGAAGGAAAACTCTTCAAAAGTGTACAAGGAAGAGACAATACTGTTGAAGGTGCCAGTAAAACATGCACTTGAACCACGACCACCACGCACTCCGTATTCTGTTTGCGATTCTACTAAATGTTTAACCAGTTGATATTTTCTCTGTGATATGCGGGTATTAATAGCTATATTATTTGCTCTAGTTTGATCGTTGCAAGCCTTCCAAACTAAATTTAAAACTTGCTTCAATGTTAACCCGCTTCCACTATGTGTACCAGGGTTATTTTTTATACGCTTCAAGCACTCAAGTGCATGTTTTTTCTCATCTTCTGTAAGTTGATCTTTATCTGCAGCTTTTTGTGTGCCATTTGCTATGCACTCTAACTGATCAATAAATCCTTCTATTTCCTCTATAAACTTATCATCAATATCAGGCTCACCGTAGTTTTCTTTTAGCTTTTGAACGTTAATATTAATTGCATCATTTACATCAGTATCATGCGTTGTTTGTGGAATACGTGCTGCCTCCATAAATGCTTCAGCTCTTTGCTCTAACCATTCTGGTGCTTTGCCTCCTGCAAAAAGATATAGCTTACTCAATACATTGGCGATTGAGAGAAACACCAGGAAAGAAATAACAAATATTATCAAAAGTACTACAGATAAACCTATGATTAGCCACCTTACAGGAGCTAGCAGAATTTCTTTTGCTTTTTTTAATTTTGACGGTCTTTGTATGTTGTCTGGTGTATTTACTACTGCTGGCATAATTAGTTTAAGTTAATATCAATATTATTAATATACTATATTTTTTCTTATTTTGTCAACTCAAATTTCTACTTCCGCACTTTCTTATTGTTGCTTACAATGATTATAGCTACATGATTTACTCATGTATTTTTCCTGATTAAAAACTTCAATTATTCATTGTAAGCTGCTGAATTTCCTACTATTTAGTGGCAAATTGTTATCCAAGTGGCTGTAAAACGACAAATTCGTCATTCCGCTACTAGTTAGCGGAATCTATGCTAAGAGATACCGCGAATGAATCGCGGTATGACGGTTCGCGGCGGCATAACGATAAGCTCGTCATCCCGCTGCTTGTTAGCGGGATCTATTCGCGGCGGCATGACGTAGAGCCTACATTAACTATAGAAACAAAAAGGAGGATTATCATGTCTACAATAATTTTATCATCAATTTTCGGTCAAGCAGGCAGCATTTTTGGGCCAATTGGCCGGATTATCGGCTCAGAACTTGGTGCTCTTCTTGGTGCACAGCTAGATGGGGCAATGTTCGGCCTTGAAGCCGAGCAAAAAGTAACGCATGGGGCAAGGCTAAAAAATCTGCAAGTTCAAACCTCAACCTACGGCAGAACGATCCCAATTATCTATGGCACTGCTCGTGTTGCAGGGAATATTATTTGGGCACAGCCAATAAAAGAAGAGGCGATAACCACCAAAAGTAAAATTGGAAGAGGTATGAACGTTACATATAATTACTATGCAACGCTTGCAATTGCGATCTGCAAGGGGAAAGTAGAAAAATTAAACAGAATCTGGGCAGATACAACATCACTTAGCTTTGATGAAATAGATTATACTTTTTACAGCGGCAGAGAAGACCAAAATCCTGATCCATTTATGTCATCAATTGAAGGAGAGGGGAATGTGCCGGCTTATAGGGGAATATCTTACATAGTCATCAAGAATTTTCCTTTAGCAGACTATAATAATCATGTTCCGGTATTTACGTTTGAAGTGCAAACTGCAGTAAAGTCAAATGAATTTTCAGTAGCAAAAAATATTCGGAATATCAATATAATACCAGGCTCAGGAGAGTTTGTATATGATACAAAAATACAGAAGAAAATCGCGCAAGAGAAAATAAGCAGCAACCAATATATCCCATATGGGCTGGCGCAAAGGGTAAATCACAACAACCACACTAAAAAGAGCGATGCAATGCTTTCTTTGGATCAATTAAAGGGAGATTTACCAAATGTTGAGTGGGTATCGGTAGTAGTCAATTGGTTTGTGAATGATCTGAACATTAAAGATTGTAAAATATATCCTGCAGTTGAATTTCAAGATGATTCCGCAATATTACCTGATGATTGGCAAGTAGGGGGTGTAACCAGAGATAATGCTCAGCTAATTTCAAAAGATGCGAGTGGAAACCCAAGGTATGGTGGCACAGTTAGTGATGCAGCGTTGATAAGATATATAGAAGAGCTACACAGCAGAGGCTACAAGGTGATGCTCTATCCAATGCCCTTACTTGATACAAAGAACAAAGAGTGGCGAGGAAGGTTGAGCGGGACTCCTGAAGATATAAGTGATTTTTTTAAGAATCAGTACAACAAATTTATAGAGCATTATGCAAGCATTGCCAAACAAACTAAAGTGGAAGGGTTTATCATTGGTTCTGAATTTGCGCAACTTACCAAAATCAGGGATGAACAAGGGAATTACCCTGCCGTTATAGAGCTGGTCAAGCTTGCAAAGCGAATAAAACTTCAGCTTGGAAAAGAAGTAACGGTAACTTACGCTGCTGATTGGAGTGAATACCATTCATATGATGGTTGGTATAATATGGATGAACTGTGGTCTTCAGAGTACATCGACGTTGTTGGCATAGATGCTTATTTTCCACTGACTGATGGTCCAGAGCCTCCTTTTGGCTATTCTGCGGAAGATGTAATGGGTGGTTGGAGCAGTGGAGTGGGGTATGATTATTTCTATGATTACTCAAAGGGTGAGCCTGAAAGAGTAAAGTATAACGACAGCAGGTATGCGTGGAAAAATATAGAGAAATGGTGGAGTGAAACTCACACAAATCCTGACGGTAGCAAAACGAAATGGCAACCAAAGATGAAAAAAATATGGTTTACTGAGTATGGATTTCCCAGTATGAACGGCTGCACTAATGAGCCAAATGTGTTTGTTGACAAAGGCAGCATAGAGAGCAAATATCCACGATATTCAAACGGAGAGGTGAGCTTTCTTTCGCAAAAAATTGCAATTGAAGGAACGCTAAAAAAGTGGCAAAGCTCAGAAATGGTAGAAAAAATGTTTCTCTGGGCATGGGATGCAAGGCCATTTCCTTACTTTCCCAATTTATGTGATGTGTGGGCTGACTGCCATAACTGGCAAACAGGACATTGGATTCAGGGAAAGCTTTCACAACTTAATATTTCCGATGTTTTATCGGATCTGTTACAAAAAACAGGTTTAAAAAGCGATCAGTTCGATACAAGCAACGTCAAAGGGTTATTGTCTGGGTATGTGATAAACGACCAGCAACCCGTACGTTCAATTATTAAAATGCTGCAAAGTTGCTATTTTTTTGATGTGGTTGAACAGGACTCTAAACTGAAATTTGTCCAAAAGGGCAGGGGAGTTACGACTGGAATACCAATTGGTGAAATGGTTTTCAGTAATAATTCAAAACTTGCTAATATCAGTCAATTAGATTTAAACAATAAAGTTAACGTCGTTTATTTTAATCGCAATTTTGGCTATCCAATTGATGTTAAATATGCTGAGTTGCCAAAGCAAGGCGCTGCTATAACAGTTGAAATACCGCTCATTATGGAGGAGGGAGAGGCGCAAAATATAGCTGAGGTTTTACTTTATTCTTCGTGGCAAGAGAGAAATATATACAATTTCAAGCTGCCGATAAAATATGCGTGGCTTGTGCCAAGTGATGTAATAACGATTTTAGACGGTGAGAAAAAGCATACGGTGAGAATTATAAAAACAAAATTCGAAAGCATGTCCATTCAAGTAATTGGCGTTGGTTATGATCACTCTATATATAAGCTTTCTTTTCCTTCAACAAGGTCACTTATGCTGAAGGAATACCCTCCCTCTCACATTAGCAAAACCATCGTAGAAATGATAGATTTACCGGATATTAAAGGTAATAGTGCAAGCTTTACTTTAATTAGTGAGGAAAAGAATTGGAAGGGAGCAACACTCTTTATTTCGTACAACGATAAGGATTATAAGCCTATTGCAAGCACAAACAAGCAGTCTACTTACGGATATGTAATGGAATCTACCGACGAGGGGCTTATAGTAGTGCTACGTTTTGGTAAGCTGCTAGGAATTATCGATTCAAATTCAGCATTAATCGGAAAAGAGGTAATAAAATTCCAGAGTGCTGAACTTATAGATAAAAATAAATATAAGCTTAGTAACCTAATCAGAGGACAAGAAGGTACTAAAGAGTATCAGCACACTGCAGGTGAAAAATTTGTTCTACTTGATGATTCAATAATATCTTTCGAAGTGCAAAGGGGAAAAAAGTTTTACCTAAAAGCAGTGACTTACGGTGACTCGCTGGAAAATACGGAAGTGAAAGTGATAAATTCATTTAGTAATTGAAATTTAATAAAGTAAGTGCTAGAATTAATATACAGGTATTAATGGTAGAGATATAACATGTCAAAGGAAATGGTCAATGCGTTGAAAGCTGAAGTGAAGAAGCTCAAATATGCTGATTTCAAAGCTAACACTTGGGACGAAGTAATTTCTGGTGAGGGAACATATAAGGATCTTAATAGAACACACGGCCTTGCTATTAACGGACAAAAAATAACTAACGAATTTATTAACAATCTGTATTCAAAACATAAAAATCTAATTCTACGGGATGAAAACGGAAAAGGGAATTATCGTCCATTTCTCAGACAAATTTTTACAGAAATGTTTAAACACGTTGGTGCAACAATTCCCAATAACTCTATTATTGAGGAGTTAATAAATAACTATTATCAGGGCGGATATACTCATTTTCTTCCTAATGATATGAGTCAAGCTCTTGGATCTTTTCATTTGTCAATGCAAAGCAACTGTATGACAAGAGAGTATATTATGGATTGTCGTGAACCCAATTGTATAAAGCTTAGTTTTAGCATGAAATATACAAAAATGCTTAACTATGATGATTATACATATATCGAAACACCAGGTTTTTGCAGTTCAGCGGAATTTAAACTGAAATGTGAAGATAAAAATGTAACATATGAAGATGGTAAAGTACTTCTTACCATTCCTAAAGAGCTAAAAAACTACAAAGTAAGTGGTAAGAATTTGTTTGATGTTATTGTTGAATATTTTCAGAAGCTTTGCGAAAAATTGGGCTTTAAATTTGAGACAAAAGTCGAACATAGCCTTGGTGAACCACTAAAGGTAGTAAGTGAGGCAAATGCATCTTCTGTTGAAGACTTAAAGCTTAAAGTGAATAATCAAAGGTAAAATATTGAAATTCGTGCTTTTCATGATTTTAGCTTAAGATTTCAGTGTCCGCTACTCGAATGACATCGTTTACTATGTAACATTGTACTTATACTAATGAAAAAAATACATTATAATTAAGCATATTTACCAATAAATCATTAAGTGAAAACAGCTCTTTCGCAAAATATCATCTCTCTTATTATGATATTGTCTGTAGCAATTGTCGATATGGCAACTGACCTATACTCAGTTGCACTACCAAGCATTGCCAATTATTTTAAAGTAGAAGGCAGTGTAGTGCAGCTTACAATTAGCTTGGATCTAGTTGGATTTGCGGTGTCTGGATTAATTTATGGTCCATTATCGGACCATTATGGTAGGCGTCCAATGATGCTGATTGGTATGACAATTTTTACTTTGGCAAGTGTCATGTGTTATATAGCCGACAGTATTGCGCTCTTGATACTAATTCGCTTCATACAAGGAACAGGGGCTGGTGTTGCAGGTGTTGTTGGGTATGCAGCAATAAGGGATATGTACTCGGGTAGTGAATACTCGAGAGTAATTTCAAAATTAAATATGGTTGTGGCACTCTCACCTGGAATAGCTCCAGTGGTGGGCAGTTATATAATTTCACATGGTTATCATTGGAAATTTTTGTTTTTTATTATGTCACTCGCAGCAATTGCTATACTTATTTTTATCTACTTTAAGTTACAAGAAACACTCACTGTAAATAAAAATGAAACCAGTATAACTAACATAACTACTAATATCTTCAAGCAATATATATCAATATTTAGAAATTATCGTTTCCTTGGGTTTTCAGCCATTCATGGATTAACTTTCATGTGGCTTTGGGCATACATTGCTAACTACCCGTTCATATTTGAATCGATGGGCATTGAAGTACAGTATTTTGGCTACCTCATATCGATCATAGTCATATTTTACATAATTGGAACTTTAATTAATAGAAGGTATGTACCAAAAGTAGGGGTTAGCAAAATGCTAATAATAGGTTTGGTGTTACCGATAATATCCGATAGTTTATTGGTATATTTTTATTTCGCGGACAAGTTAAATATATTAATTCTTCAAACTGTTTGGATTCCAGCCAATATCGGACTTGCATTAATAATAAGCAATAACGTAACTTCTGCTTTAGAAACGATCAAAGGTATAGGGCTTGGTAGTGCAGTCCTCTCATTCTGCAATATGATATTTGGGGCTATTGGAATATATATAGTAGGAAAATTTTTTCGCTATGGTATTTTACCAAATTTACTATTAACAATAGCATGCTCTACAATTGCAATTCTTATGTACAGCCAGCTCAAATGTACTGAAAAACACAGGGAATAACCATTATTTGCGTGATCCAGAGCTCATGGGTTATTAATGACTTTATCATGATAATATAATTTTACAGGGGGTGAGAGCTCATAGATTATTAACGACTTTATCATAACAATATAGTTTTACAGGAGGTATGGGATGAGTAATTTACAAAGTATAAATAATGATTGGTTTTCTGCTGTTATAAAAGGTAATACTAATAAAGTAAAGCGTCTAATAAGTGAAGGAGCTGAGGTTAATGCAGTAGATGAATATAACATGACTCCTTTACATTATGCTGCTACGAATGGCGATGCAGAGATAGTAAAAGATCTATTGGATAATGGGGCAGATGTTAATGCAGTAGGTCAAGATAAAAAGACTCCTTTACATTGGGCTGTTGCACATGGCCGTAAAGATGCAGTAGATGCCCTACTGAAAGTAAAAGGGATCGATGTTAATGCACAAGATAAAGATGGAAAGACTCCTTTACACTAAGGCAGAAGAAATAAAAACTCTATTAGAAAATGCAGGAAAAACAGATAATGCTAGTCCAGTATTGCAAAATGATGAAGAAGAAAGCCAAGTTCCACAAAATGCTGCTTTACTTGAGGCTGCTAAAAGTGGTGATATTAATGAAGTAAAGCGTCTAATAAGTGAAGGAGCAAACGTTAACGCAGTTGAAGATTTGTATACTCCTTTATATTGGGCTGCTAAAAATAATCATTTTAATATAGTAGAAGTTCTATTAGATAATGGAGCATATGTTGATGGTGTCAATTATTCTATGGAACGTGATGTGTTGACTCTATTACAAGAAAAAGAAGCTGAATATTGCAAGAGCTCTTTACATCTGGCTGCTAGGCTTGGCAACTTGGAAGCAGTAAAAGATCTATTAGGGAAAGGGGCAAATGTTAATGCACAAAATGACACAAGAGAGACTCCTTTACACGTCGCTGCTAAAAAGGGCCATAAAGATGTAGTAGAAGCCCTACTGAACGTAAATGGGATCAATGTTAATGCACAAGATAAATATGACAGCACTCCTTTACATCGGGCTGCTAAAGAGGTCCATAAAGATGTAGTAGAAGCTCTATTGGACAAAGGGGCAAATGTTGATGCAGAAGATGAAAATGGAGACACTCCTTTAGATTTAGCCACTACTCAAGACATACGAACTCTATTACAAAACACAGATGAATTACTTAAGGCTGCTGGAAGAGGTGATATCGATACAGTAAACGATCTAATAAATCAAGGAGCAAGTGTTAATGCAACAGATCAAGATGGAAAGACTCCTCTACATTGTGCTGCTAAAAATAGCCATGAAGAGGTAGTAGAATCCCTATTGGGAAAAGATGGAATCGATGTTAATTTAGCAGATAAGAATAAAGATACTCCTTTACATTCTGTTCTTAAAAAGGGCAACATAGATATAAATGTATTGAACGCTCTACTTAGAAAAGAGGGAATTGATGTTAATTTAGCAGATAAGAATAAAGATACTCCTTTACATTCTGTTCTTAAAAAGGACAACATAGATATAAATGTATTGAACGCTCTACTGGGAGCAGAAGGAATCGATGTTAATATAGAAGATAAATATGAAAAAAAGACTCCTCTACATTTGGCTGCTCAAGATAACAACCAAGAAATAGTAGAGGATCTAATAAGAGCAGGAGCAGATGTTAATAAAAAAGATAAAAATGGAGACACTCCTTTCGATTTAGCCACTGATGACAAAATAAAAACTCTATTGCAACCCGCAGAAGAATCTGATGATGGTTCAGTGGATGAGTCATCGACAGATAGTGAAGGGGGTCAAGAGGAAGAAAAACGAGTAGGTGATGATACTGAACTACAATCAGATAATAGCAAAGAAGGGGAAAAAACCAGCACCACCAGTGCAGAACAAGGAACTGGTGTAAGCAACGGTAGTCAACCTACTGGATCTACACAAAATAAGGGAGGACAAACCAGCACCACCAGTGCAGAACAAGGAACTGATGTACAAGACAACGATGTAGGTCCTGTTGCTTCCACAGAACCTGCACAAACAGAAGAACAGCCGAGCTCTTTTTTTGGTAGTTTGTTTAGTATACTTATGAAGCCTTTTTCATTAATTGCATCATTTTTTGGTGGTTTTTTTTCATGGTTGTTTGGGTCTGACGAAGAAAAGTCTGACACACAACCTTATGATGATTCTTCTTCACCTGGGGTCGATCAATCAGTTGAACAAAATAATGGTGATCATAATGACCAGAGCAATGTGATTTGATAGTGATCTTCTACCGGAAAAGGTGTCATCCCAGTGTCAAGCACTGGGATGACACCGTCTTGGATGGAAAACTGGATTCCAGTGTCAAGTGCTGGAATGACATCCTCTCTAAGTAGCCTCCTTCTCCTGTTATCCCAGTGTCACGCACTGGGATCTCATTTTACTTTATGATGATGTCATGAAAGTAGCTGACATTGGGATCCAGAAGACTTAATTTCAACCAAATAATAAAGGCTAGATCCCAGTGTCACGCACTGGGATGACAAAAAAAGGAGCACTGGAATGACACCATCTTGGATGGAAATAACGTCACGCGCTGGAATGACAAAGAAGAGTGGGCTTTCATATGGTTATGCAAGAAGTCTACTGAATGTAAACCAGCTTCTCGCACACACATTTTACCACATGATCGGCGCTGATATTAAAATGCTCATAAAGTGTTTTATAAGGTGCTGATTCTCCGAAGCTTTTCATGCCAATAAATATACCGTTTGAACCTATATATTTATGCCAACCCATTTCACTTCCGGCTTCAATTGCAACTTTAATGCTGTCATTATTTAATATTGCCGCTTTATATTCATCGCTTTGCTCGTCAAAAAGCCTCCAGCATGGCATAGAAACAATCCTTGTACCTATGCCTTTTTCCTGCAATTTCTCCCTTGCTTCAACTGCAATTTCAACCTCGGACCCCGCAGCAAATATTGTCACTTTTAATTCTTTTGAACATTCACACAAAATATATGCACCAAACTTCGATAAATTAGCAGATTGATCGATATCAGAGTAGAACTTGCGCATGTAACTTACGTTTTGCCTTGAGAGCGCAAACAGTGCTGGAGATTCTTTCTTTTCGAGTGCAATGCTAACACACTCCAGAGTTTCAACTGCATCGGCTGGCCTAAAAACATATAGATTTGGTATAGCACGCAAAGAGGCTAAATGCTCTATTGGCTGATGAGTTGGGCCATCTTCTCCCACTCCAATTGAGTCGTGAGTCATGACATACATAACCTGCTGCTTCATCAGAGCTGAAAGACGTATAGCAGGACGACAATAGTCGGAAAATACCAAAAAAGTGCCGCCATAAGGAAGAATCGCGCCGTGAAGTGCCATACCATTCATACATGCTGCCATAGCGTGCTCTCTCACTCCATAGTGGACATAAGAGCCACTATAATTATTGCTATTTATTACCTGCATGTGCTTATATTTAGTGCAATTTGACCCGGTAAGATCAGCAGAACCGCCGATTAATTCCGGCATATGTTGTGTTAAAAGTTCCATTACCCTACCAAAAGAAGATCGAGTAGCTTCGTTTGGCATTAGCTCACATATTTGTTTCTTCAGGTCAGCTAAAACACCAGCGATATTATCCGGCAAACGCTTATCAAGTCTTCTTTTTAGTTCTTCATTTTTTTCTCTGGATTCCAGCGTCACGCGCTGGAATGACATCGTGTAGTTTTGTTTTGCTCTCTCAACAGTTTTCTTCCAGGCATTTTTCACATCTTCTGGTACATGGAATGGTTCATAATTCCAGTTTAATTTCTCTCTCATCTGTTTTATGTCTTCCTCCGAAAAAGCACCACTGTGAGCAGAGGATGTGCCAGCACGGCTTGAAAATTTTCCGATAATGGTTTTGCAGCAGATCATTGTAGGTTTACCAGACTTTTTTGCTTGCTCTATTGCAAGGGATATGGCATCAAAATCGTGGCCATCAATTTTGTCAACATTCCATCCATACGCTAAGAAGCGTTTCTCTACATCGTCAGAACAGGAAAGGCAAGTAGCGCCATCTATAGAAATATCATTATCATCAAAAAGAGCTATAAGCTTATTCAATTTAAGATGCCCAGCAAGTGATGCTGCTTCATGGCTTATTCCTTCCATAAGACAGCCATCCCCTAGCATCACGTAAGTGTAGTGATTGATTCTGAATTGCTTTTTAAGGATTGATTCAGCAAGTGCCATGCCAACAGCAGCGGCAAACCCCTGACCGAGCGGGCCTGTTGTTGCCTCTACCCCGGAAGTCAAGCCGAACTCTGGATGACCTGGGGTCTTGGATCCCATTTGCCTGAAGTTTTTTAGCTCATCTATGCTAATATAACCCGTCAAATATAATATTGAATATAGTAACATTGACCCATGGCCGTTTGATAAAACAAAGCGATCTCTATTGAACCATTTAGAATCATCAGGATTATGATTCAGATATTTAGCAAACAAAACAGTTGCAACATCTGCCATGCCAAGTGGCATACCTGGGTGTCCAGAGTTTGCTTTTTGTACTGCATCAATTGATAAAAAACGGATGGCGTTTGCCATAGATTTTAAATGTGAATGATTCATGTGTTAATAGAAAAACTTAAAAATGAAGTATAAAAGATTATATCAGCAAAAACAAGTTGACACTGAGTGCTAAAATCCTTAATAATCTAAAGTTAAATCGTGAGAGTTTTTATATGACAACTGTTATCACTAGAAAGTATAGGATTAGCCGTAGACTTGGTGTAAATTTATGGGGTAGAGCTAAAGACCCAGTAAACAAAAGGAAATACCCTCCAGGTCAACATGGTATTCTTGGATTCAAGAAGTTATCCGACTTTGGTAAGCAGTTTGCTGCGCATAAGAAATTTAAGTTTTACTATGCGATTTCAAGTAAGCAGCTCAGACGTACATTTTTAGATGCTTATAACAGAAAGGGTTATACGGCTGATAATTTTATCGGTATCTTAGAATCGAGATTAAGTTCTGTTTTATACCACTCTGGTCTTGTTCCAACAATTTACTCAGCAAAGCAGCTCATATCTCACAAGCACGTTACAGTTAATGATAAGGTGGTTAACATATCGAGTTATCGAGTGAAGCCAGGTGATATAATAAAAATAAGAGAAAGGGCAGCAAAAATCCCTGTAGTAGTAGAGGCTGAACAAAAACAAGAGCGCAAGGCTCCGGATTATTTAGAAGCAGATAGTAAAGAGCATTCAGTGAAGTATTTGAGGTCACCTCAATATTCTGAGGTTCCTTATTCAGCAGACATGGAAGTCAATTTAGTAGTAGAGTTTTACTCTAGATAGATAAAAAAAGCCCGTGTGGCGGAATCGGTAGACGCAGCGGACTTAAAATCCGTGGGTTTTGCGACCTTGGGAGTTCAAGTCTCCCCATGGGCACCAATTTAACTTAGCAGATAAATACAAAAAAGTATGAAATGGCTTGATATAGAAGATATTGTGGAAGCTCTGGAGGAAAAATTTCCAAATGAGAATATAATTAGTATCAGATTCACTGAGCTTAAAAAAAAGGTATTGAGTTTAGAGGAATTTGATGATGATGAAAAACGCTGTAACGAAAAAATACTCGAAGCTATTCAAGCAGCTTGGATTGAGGAAAGATTAACTGCATAGCAATAAACCATACGCAAACGTGATTTCTATTGCAATTTGCATATTGATTATGCTATTTTTTGGATCTAGCCTGGCAAGTTAATAATAATTTAACCAATTACAATTAAAACAGCTATAAGGTTAATTATGAGGCAAAACAAAAATTTTTGAATGGAACGATCTTGACAAGTGCTACGTTGAGATAAGTTTTGCATAAAAATACTGCTTTTACGGTGTGAGGCCAGAGGGTAGAGCCTTTGTAAAGCAGTTAGAAGGTTGTCATCTAAGTAGCGTGACCAGAGCTAGATTCCGCGAACACGCCGCGGAATGACGACTATGCAATATGCGTTGCGGAGTGACGATTATGGTCATACCGTCACGGTATCTCACAAACATGTAGCAGTAATGACAAAATCTCAAGTTATATGTATACTTTTATATTATCTACCTACTAAAAAAACAGAAAAATGCTCAAACGTAGCGGTCCAAAAAAATTAAAGTCTATAATTGAAAACTATGCATTAAAATGCATGAAAAATAAGATTAGTAAAAATGAAATACGTCTTATTTTAAACTGGCGAAATATAGTAGGGAAAGAAATAGCAGAGTGTACAAAACCGAAAAAGATCTCATATGCACAGAATATAAATTCGGGTGTATTGCATCTGGTAGTAACAAATGGCAGTAAAGCATTGGAAATTCAGCATATGATTTCTCTTATAATAGAAAAAATTACGATATTTTTTGGTTATAAAGCAGTATATGGTATAAAAATTAAGCAAGAGAGTATTGACTATTTGACTATATAAGGTAATCTAAGTACATAGAATAATTTGGTATATTGAAGTGAGTAGAGTTTGTGAATTAACAAATAGAAAAAAATCTTTTGGTAATAAGGTATCACATTCGAATCGTAAAACAAAGCGTACCTTTCTTTTAAATTTACATAAGGTTACGTTGACAAGTGATATATTGAATAAAAAGTTTAGATTTCGTGTGGCAACAAGAACTTTGAGAACTATAGATTACAAAGGTGATTTAGATGCTTTTTTGCTCAACACAAGAACGATTAAACTAAGTGAGAAAGCGCAGAAGATAAAAAGAAGGTTGAAAAAAGTTTTAGTAAAGCAAGAGGTAGAGTTAGCAGTTTCAGATGCATAGCAAACCTCAATGGCTCAGAGCAAAAGCTCCGACCGGTGAAGTATTCAATGAGACCTTAAACATCGTTAAACTGCATAACTTGCATACAGTGTGCGAAGAGGCTGCATGTCCAAACATTGGTGAATGTTGGAATAAACGTCATGCTACTGTGATGATTCTCGGTTCTGTTTGCACTCGTGCTTGTGCATTTTGCAACGTTGCAACTGGCATTCCTGATAAACTAGATCCTCATGAACCAGAAAATTTAGCAAAAGCAATAAAAAAGTTAAACTTAAAACATGTTGTCATTACTTCCGTTGATCGTGATGATTTGCCAGATGGTGGCGCAAATCAGTTTATACAGTGCATAGAAGAAATTAGAAAGATAACTTCAGAAACAACAATAGAGATTTTAACTCCTGATTTTTTAAATAAGAAAGGAGCATTTGAAGCAATCGCTGTTGCATCACCTGATGTCTATAACCACAATATTGAAACAGTGCCGAGATTGTATGCAAAAATAAGACCACGAGCTCGCTATTTTCATTCACTATATTTACTGAAGATGGTAAAGCAGATTAATCCTAAAGTTTTCACAAAGTCAGGGCTTATGGTTGGTCTTGGAGAAACAAAAGAGGAAATACTGCAGGTTATGGACGATTTGCGCAGTGCTGAGGTTGATTTTATTACAATTGGTCAATATCTACAACCAACTCCAAAACATGCAAAACTTGATAGGTATGTTACCCCAGAAGAGTTTGAGCATTATAAATACATTGCTTACTCCAAAGGTTTCTTAGTGGTTGCATCAAGCCCACTAACTCGGTCATCATACCACGCTGAAGAAGATTTTAACAGGCTCAAGGCCTGTCGTTGACATTTGTGTTAATTCAAATTAATTTTTACTAATTATAAAGGAGTTGAGCGACTTTACGTAATGTCTACTATAAAAATCAAGAAGAAATCACAATTAGTTAAAGAGGTATTCGATTCCGTGGCAAGTCGCTACGACACCATGAATGATATAATGAGCCTCGGAATGCACAGATTATGGAAAGATAAGATGGTAAATAGTGTGCATTTTACAAAAAACTCTAAGGTTTTAGATGTTGCTGGAGGAACTGGAGATATAGCAATAAGAGTAGTAAGAAAAGAGCCAAGTGCTAAGGTTACAGTATGCGATATAAATCAAAACATGCTAAGCAGAGGACGTGATAAAGCTATAAATTCAAACCAAATTAATTTTGATTGGGTATGTGCAAGTGCAGAAAGTTTACCATTTGAAGACTCCGAATTTGATTATTGCACAATAGCTTTTGGCATTCGAAATGTTTCTGACCGCAAGAAGGCTTTAAATGAGGCGCACAGGGTATTAAAACCACATGGGAAATTTATCTGCTTAGAATTTGCCCCTATGCACTATCAAAATGAGATATTTACCAAACTTTATGACTTATATTCATTTAAAGTAATTCCTAAAATTGGCAGCATAGTTGCTAAAGACAAGAGTTCTTATGAATATTTAGTGAGGAGCATTAGAGAGTTTCCAACTCAGGCTGATTTTAAAATGGAAATTGAAGAGGTAGGCTTTAAGAATGTTGAGTTTCATAATATGAGCTATGGAATAGTGGCATTACACATTGGAACAAAATGAATATTAAACTCTGGTATAGAACGCTGGATTATTATCTCATCCTTCCAGTGTTTTTTTTGCTCACTATAAGCTTCATTCTTGTTTATTCAGCAAGCCCTGTAATTGCGCAGCGTCTTTTTCTGCCACAGGATTATTTTATACGGCGCCATACAATTTATATAGTCCTGTCACTAATTACCTTGGTGACATTTTCTTTTCTCAACACAAGAACTATACTTAACCTCTCATTCGCAGGTTTCATTTTATTTACTATTCTAGTAGCAATTGCGATAATACTTGGTATAGAGGTAAAAGGTGCGAAACGATGGTTACATATTGTCAAAATTTCTGTTCAACCATCTGAGTTCGTAAGGCCATTTTTTTCTGTTGTTATAGCTAGTATCTTGGCCAGCGAAATGAGGTTTAAAATGCACATATCAATCATAATATTTCTGTTAGTTTTTGTGTTGTTACTTTTGCAACCTGATTTCAGTATGTCCATGCTTTTAACATATTCTTTTATTGGTCAAATGTTTATTGCATGTATACCATTTTTATACTTTCTATGTATAATAGGAGTGGTCACAACTGGAATTACCACGGCTTACTTATGTCTCCCGCATATAAAGCAAAGGATTTACAATTTTGTCTTTTTTGCGCAGCGCGATAACTTTCAAGTCACAAAATCATTAGAAGCATTTAAAAGAGGTCAATTAACTGGAGTTGGACCTGGTGAAGGTAGCGTAAAAGCCTCTCTTCCTGATTGTCATACAGATTTTGTGTTTTCTGTTTTAGCAGAAGAATTTGGTTTGATTACGTGCTTAGCCACATTGATGTTATTTGGTATCATTTCCGCCCGCTTGCTTTACGTTGCATATAGGGAAAATGAATTATTTAATCTGTTAGTGATTCTCGGTATCTCAATTCAATTCATCACACAATTCATAATAAACATAGGGGTAACATTGAGTGTTTTTCCAACCACCGGCATAACCCTGCCACTACTTAGCTATGGTGGTTCTTCTCTTTTATCTTCGAGCATCGCACTTGGCATAATGCTGTCTTTTAGTAGAAACCAAGCTATCGCATTAAAGTTTCGTGAGCGTGTTATGCTTGGAAGGTATATGGACTAAACTTGTACCGCTCACAACTATTATTGGTATCCCTCCAAAATGGGTATCTGTTCAGATGAGTGGCAAGAGATATTATGAAATCTGAAAGAGTTATGTGGAAATTTTTCAGAAAATATTCCACTGACATGCTGAACAACAAATACATCACTATGTCGTTTATCGCAAAAACTTATATTTTTCGTAACCATTCACACTTAATTCTGCAATTCTTTGATCTCACTCATAGAAAGACCAGTAGTTTGAGCTATAATATTAAAAGAAACACCTGCTTTAAGTAGATTCTTTGCGACTTCAATTTCCCTCTCTTTTCTACCTTCCTCTTTAGCAAGATCAAGTCTGTATTCAAGAATGGCTTCTTCTTTGCGCAGATCCATTATTCTTTCTTCATAAGCTATTAGATCTTTTTCATTCCAGTGAAACTTATCTAATTCATCATATGCTAGCTTTATTATTGGTGATTTTTCCGCAATTTTTCTGAGATCTTCGTCCGTTGTTTCATCTGCATATTTGAAAAAAAATAGCCAACGGTCTACTACACTTTCTAGTTGTTCTGCTCTACTCTTAGGAAATTTTGGCAGCTCTATGAAGATAAATTGAAAATCTTTTAAGTCATGTTCATTGGTTTTCTCATCTCTTATGGTATGGCTAGATATATAGTCAAGCTTATCAGGGAATAAGGTACAATTTGAAATCGCGATAAAGAAAATCTTCTTTAAATCAACGTATTTACCAGATTTATCAGCTTGTCTTGAGTAAGCCTTAGCAGCATAAAGTTGTGCACGTTTTTCAAAGCCTTTATCACGAGTGAGCTGCATCTCAATTATATACCTGTTCCCACTAGAATCCCTGCAAAGAACATCAACAATGCTTTGTTTATCAGAAGCAATTTCAGGGTCCATAATGGTGCTTAAGAATTCTACTTCTTGTATAGTGTTGACTTCAGTACATCCTAAAATATCGTTCAAAAAATGAATAAGAATATTCTTATTTCTCTCAGTACCAAATATTTTTTTAAATGTTAGGTCCAATTTTGGATCGAGAAATTTAGAAAGAGCCATAGTAAAAATACTGAGAAAAGATTAATAATTATACACTATTATTAACAACTATTCAACCATATTTTTAAGTATAGCTATACCGCCGCGGCGCTAACACGTAGCGGGATGACGAGGTTATCGTCATTCCACCACGAACCGTCATACCGCCGCGGCGCTAACAAGAGATCCCGCTAACACGTAGTGGGATGACGAGCTTATCGTCACGCCGCCACGAACCGTCATACCGCCGCGGTATCTCTTAACATAGATCCCTTACTTAACCGTCATACCTTAACATAGATCCCGCTAACACGTAGCGGGATGACGAGCTTATCGTCACGCCGCCACGAACCGTCATACCGCCGCGGTATCTCTTAACATAGATCCCTTACTTAACCGTCATACCTTAACATAGATCCCGCTAACACGTAGCGGGATGACGGTTGTCGTTTAGCCATAAATATTAAGAAATTTACCAAACGAAAAAAAAGGCAAAAGAAGCCCTGGGGTTATTATCTGCTTTAAAATATTGGCGTTTTTTATGTTTTAAACGCTTGACAAGCGAGATTCAGCCGCTTTTAATTGCAACTAACTTACGCTGCAAATGTTTAAGAAATTTACTAAGCAGAAAAAAAGACAAAGAATCCCCGAGTTAGCTAGTCTTTTACTATCTCTGTCGAGTATTGGCATTTTTTGATGTCTTGTAACGCTTTATAAGCGCGTTCAGCTTATTTAGATAAAAATCTAGATGTAGATGAAGTTTTGTAAAGACATACAGTATCTATATACTGCAAAAAATTGAACATAAGACGCCGATACATTAAGTAATCCTTACCTTTTAATCTGCAGATTGGCGAAAGCAAATACAATAGCTTCAGTTTCATGATAAGGGGGCTGGCGGAGTTTGTCAAGTAAGTTTTTTGTTTCTGCGAGCTACTACCCTTTCTTGGTGGACTAAAATCACAACAGCTGCAGAACCTAAATTGCTTCATACTACACCTTTCCCCTTTCCCCTGAAACTAAAATCTATATACTTAACTTTAGAAACTTTAAAATAAGATGCGATCTAATATTAGGCAGTTATTTTACTATATAAAGCCTAATCTATCTTATTTCATCATAGCTTTTATTGCAGTTTTATTTTCAGCCTTAACGATCCTCCTCTTTGGCAGAGGCTTAAGCAATATAATTGATTCTGGCACAGAGCACGATTTTACTACCAAACTATTAGTTGCAATACTTATAGTTTTAGCCATTTCTCTCACTGCATTTACTCGGTTATATTTCATTGGCATTGGCAGCGAGAAAGTTATCGCAAGAATCAGATATGACTTATATAGCAGTATCACTAACTTGCAACCAAGTTTCTTTGAGAACACAGGCGTACAAGATGTTATCTCAGCGTTAATTACTGATACCTCTGTGCTGCAATCAATAATAAACAGCAGCTTACTAACCATATTACGAAATTTTGTGATTCTGATTGGCAGTGTTGCTATGTTATTATATACAAATATACAACTAACTGCGTATGCAGCCGCAATAATACCTATACTACTCATTATCATGACCTCACTTGGAAAAAAAGTGCGTAGCTATGCACGCTTTGCTCAGGATAAATTAAGTGAGCTTGCGTCATTTAGTGAGGAAAATTTTAGATCTATAGTGACTATCAAATCGTTTGTACTCGAGGAAAACGAAAAAATCCGTTTTAAGGAACATTTAAACTCAGTATCAAAATCATACGTAAAATTAGTACTCTTGCGTGCTATTTTAGTAACTCTAGTTATCACGTGTGTGATAGGTTCACTAGTTGTTTTGCTCTTTTTTGGTATTAAAGAAGTCTTAAGCAATAATATAACTATTGGAGAACTCTCCTCATTTGTGTTTTATTCAGCGCTCGCAGCAGGAGCTATAAATAATTTGAGCGATAATATCAGTGATTTACAACGAGGTCTTGGAATAGTAGAGCGTTTATTTGAATTTAAAAATATGAAAAGCTCTATAGCAGATCCCGATGATCCTATAAAAATTTGTAGTGTTCAAAAGGGAATTTCGTTTAATGGCGTAACATTTTTTTATGCTGATAAGCCAGCATTAGATAACGTATCATTTTCTATAGAGGCAGGTCAAGCAGTATCAATTGTTGGACCATCTGGCAGTGGTAAAAGCACCATTTTAAAGCTTCTGCTCCGTTTTCATGATCCAAACAAAGGTAGCATTACTATCGATGGGTACAATATTAAGTCAATTGCGCTAAATGACCTCAGATCGTTGTTTGGCTTAGTGCCACAAGATCACATGATATTCTCTTGCTCAATAATGGAAAATATACTATATGGCAAACCAGGTGCCGAATATGAGGAAGTGAAGCAAGCAGCCATCAGCGCTTATGCAATGGAATTTATTGATAAGCTGCCTGATAAATTTGATACATTTGTAGGAAAAAGAGGATTAAAACTTTCTGAAGGACAAAAACAGCGTATTATAATAGCAAGGGCCATACTCAACAATCCTCAGGTTTTAATACTGGATGAAGCAACCTCTGCCCTTGATTACAAAAGTGAGAACCTCGTGCAAAAAGCATTGAGCAAGTTAATGCAAAACAGAACAACAATCGTAATTACACACAGGCTATCAACCGCACTCAAGACTGACAAGATTATAGTAATTAATCATGGAAAAGTAGAAGAAGTAGGCACTCATGACTCTCTAATAAGTAAAGACGGGCTATATGCAAAACTGGCGAAGATACAGTGGAATTGAAAGAAAATTTAAATCATACCGTTAGTTGATATGCTAGATTTATAATTAAAATTATTAAATTTTTAATTTTATTATTTTATAATGGTTCCATAGTTATCCGGAAATTTCGTGATCTGTAGTTTCTTTCATTCACGTTATATTCATAGCTTGTTCTATCTTAATGTAATTCCAATTTTGACTGTATAGGAGGTCTCTATGTTAAAACATAACTATAGTGATAAAATCAATAATCGCTATTCATATACTAACAAATTTTCTTATAGTGATGAGGGTGTAGACGAGACGATCAAGGATAAAATCACAACTGAAGATCAGGTAGTAACTGATGATGTTGAAGAGCCTGATGCTGGTAATGATGGTTACAGCGAAGGTATGGCTTTCTCTTACCATGGTTACGGCAACGACTTAATATAAACTCTGATCCAGGAAGATAAAATAGTTAAGATAAACCTTCAACTAGTCCCACTTATTCACTATACTGCTATAGATTTTATAGCAATATAGTGAATGAACATTTTTAAGCAGATTTCTTCTCTAATCTTTAGTAAATTGAATGAGTTGAAACAAAGGGGTGTTATAAGCACAAGTGCAGCAAACTTTATCATAGAGCCTCCAAGCAATAGAGTCCATGGAGACATTTACACAAATGTTGCTATGGTGCTTGCAAAGCATGAAAAGAAGAATCCCATTGAAATTGCAGAGGTTTTAGCCAAAGAATTTGAACTTTTTGATGAAGTTGCAAAAGTGGAAATAGCAGGCTCTGGTTTCATCAACATGCACTTAAAAATAGAAGTGTGGCATGGAATTTTAAAACAAATAAATGAGCTAAAAACAGAGTTTGGCACCCTAGATATAGGGAACAATCAGGCCATTAATGTTGAATTTGTATCTGCAAATCCAACTGGTCCACTGCATATTGGTCATGCAAGAGGGGCAGTATTTGGTGACGTTCTGGCAAATTTATTGAAAAAAGTTGGTTATAAAGTTACTAAGGAATACTATATTAATGATGCTGGAGCGCAGATAGATACGCTAATTCGGTCAGTATATTTGCGGTATAAGGAAGCTCTGGGAGAAAAAATCAGCATCGAAAAAGGTTTATACCCAGGTGAATATTTAAAACCAATAGGGACTGGGCTGGCCAAAAAATATGGCGCAGAGCTTCTAGAAAAGCAAGATAATCAAGTGATTAGAGACTATACTTTAAGTTCTATCTTAGAAATCATAAAGGAAGACATGAACTTACTTGGAGTAAATCATGATGTTTTTACTTCAGAGTATGAGCTACAAAAAAGTGGCAAAATTGAAGAGAGTATAAAGATATTGTCTGACAAGGGTCTAGTGTATGAAGGGTACCTGGAGAAACCAAAAGGCAAAGAAAGCGAAAATTGGACTTCCAGAAAAGAGATGCTATTTCGCTCTACAAAATTTGGTGATGACGTTGACCGTGCATTGAAGAAAGAGGACGGCAGTTGGACTTATTTTGCCTCGGATATCGCTTACCATTTTGATAAGATATCGCGTGGTTTTAACAATATGATCGTAGAGCTTGGTAGTGACCACGGCGGTTATGTCAAAAGACTCAAAGCAGTCGTCTCTGCGCTCAGTGATGATCAAGCAAAAATAGAGGTAAAACTGCATAATATTGTGAATTTTTTCGAGAACGGCAAACCTGTTAAGATGTCCAAAAGATCAGGAAACTTCCTAACAGCAAGAGATGTAGTGGAAGAAGTTGGCAGGGACATAACTCGTTTTATAATGCTAACACGCAAGAATGATATGGTCTTGGACTTTGATTTTGCTAAAGTTAAAGAACAGTCAAAAGACAACCCTATTTTTTACGTGCAATATGCGCATGCTCGTGCTCATTCGTTAATGCGTAATGCTCCAAAAGAGCTCCCAACAGCAGATCCTTCACTTTTAAGGACAGGTGGAGAGCTCTTCCTCATAAAAACCTTAGCAAAGTGGCCAGATGTGGTAGAAATTGCAGCAAGGCTTTGTGAGCCACACAGAATTACTTTCTACTTACTTGAAGTTGCAGAAGCGTTTCACGTTTTATGGGGGTATGGCAAGAGTGATTTAAACATGCGTTTCATACTGGAAGACAACTTAAACCTCACCGCTGCAAGAATGTTTCTCGTGCAGGCCTTAGCACACGTCATCGCTTCTGGACTTTCTATCTTCAATATAGAGCCTTTGGAAGAGATGAGTTGATTTTTTTATGCAAGATTGTTTTTTCAACGAATAGAGAAGTTGACAAAATTAAGTAAAAATGTTATAGTTTATAGTAGTATTTTCTGGTTAATATATGGCTCACAGTCAAAAAAAGCTCAATGTTAATGTAAGTTTTGACAGTAAATTGGCTCAGTATCTTACAGAAATGGCAGAGACTCAAAATAAAACTATTCCTGAAGTTTTAGTAGATTTAGTGGAAGAAGAGTTCGAAGAAGATGTAGAGCTATCCAAAATAGCTGACGATCGCCTCTCTGAAGGTGAAGAAGAAGTAGAGGATGATGAAAACATCTGGAAATAAAACTTACACTATAAAATTCTTAAAAAATGTTATTGAAAAAGAAATTCCAGCTCTTCCGGCAAAGATTAAATTAATGGTTCAGGAGGCCATAAAGAAACGCCTTACAGTTGATCCTTTTAATCTAGGAAAGCCTTTATGTCATAGCTTTAGAGGGCAATATAGGATAAGGGTTAGCAACTACCGTATAATTTACATCATAAATCATTCAGAACGTAAAGTACTTATTACTGCAGTGGGGTATAGAAAAAACATTTACAAACACAGAAGATTACACAATTAAAAATATAAGAAAGATCTCACCGCTGCAACTTGTCCAAGCCTTAGCACACGTCATTGCTTCTGGACTTTCTATCTTTAATATAGAGCCGTTAGAAGAAATGAGTTGATTTTTTTTTGTTACAATATGTAATGATCAAAATATTATTCAAAGTAGGGTAAAGTTATGACAATCAGTTTTAGGGAGTATTCAACTGTATTCACTGAAGTTGCGGAACAGACAGATTTAAATGGAAATAACATAATTGAAAGAATAAAAGGGCATTAGCATAGATCCCGCTAACAAGCAGCGGGATGACGGTTGTCAGGGTGTCAGGCTAGTATAGCTCTTCTCATAATAATCCAAATAAGGTAAGATATGGATTTATGGTAGTGGGGTTTGTATGCCAGCAGCGTATAGTTATGACTTAAGGAAAAAAGCAATGGAAGCATTGGATGAGGGAGAAAGTAGAGCAACTGTTGCCAAGAGATTTAAAATTGGAAAAACGACTTTATATGAGTGGCAGAAAAGGCGTGAGGAAACAGGAGATTTTCAGTCAAAAAAGCCTGGAAGCGTAGGATATAACCATAAAATTACCGACTGGAATGTCTTCACCGAATTTGCAAAAAACCATGGCGGCAAAACTCAGTCAGAGATGGCTAAACTCTGGGGCAATATCAGTCGACAAACGATTCACCGCGCACTTAAAAATATTGGCTTTACAAGAAAAAAAGACCTACGGATATAAAGAAAGAAATGAAGAAAAGCGAGCTCAATTTGCAAAGGTTATAGCAACAAAATATCCTGAAAATCTTGTATATATTGACGAATCTGGGATAGACAATACAGAAGACTACCCATACGGATATTGCAGAAAAGGAGAGAGGTTTCATTCACTAAAATCAGGTAAAAAAACTCAGCGTGTCAGTATGATTGCAGCTCTAAATAAAAAGAAAATCATTGCTCCATTGACCTTTGAGGGATACTGCAACAAGGATGTTTTTGAGGCTTGGTTTGAGCAGTTTTTGACTCCAATTTTAAGGTCTGGCCAAACTGTAATTCTTGATAACGCTGCTTTCCATAAATCTAAAAAAATCGATGATCTTGCTAAAGGAGTAGGTGCTGAAATTCTTTATCTTCCTCCATATTCTCCAGACTTTAACGAAATTGAGCATCATTGGTTTGCTATAAAGAACAGAGCTAGAAAAAATATCCCTATTTTTCAGTCTTTCCGTCAAGCTGTTGATTCTGCTTTTTTATGATTTGTTCTGACTATTATGAGAAGAGCTATACCTTCTCTTGTCATCCCAGTGCCCAGACACTGGGATCCAGAAAAGTTTGCTTGTGAACAAGCAAACTAGCATGGAAAGTGGTTACAACATTTTCGATGAGATTATATGGAAAACTGTATTCCAGTGTCAAGCACTGGAATACATCACAGGGGCACTGGAATGACACCCTTTACGGGCTCTTAAATTGCAACTATAAATGTTTAAGAAATTTACCAAATGAAAAAAAAGGCAAAAGAAGCCCCATGGTGGTTGGCTATTTACTATGTACTAAAATATCGGCGTTTTTTTTATTCTAAAACGCTTGATTAAGAGCGATTTAGCTGCTTTTAACTTGCAACTAACCTACACCGCAAGTGTTTAAGAAATTTACTAAGCAGGAAAAAAGGCAAAGAAACCCCGTAGTAGCTAGCATTCAAATTCTCCCTTGTCAATTTGACGTTTTTTGCTGTCTTAAACGCTTTGTAAGCGCGTTTCGGCTTATATAGGTAAAAACCCAGAAATTTTTAAAGACATGCGATGCACGTAGTGCGAAAAATTAAACATGAGACGCCAAATACCCTAAGTTTTTTGTCATTAACCTGCACAGATTGCGAAGATAAATAAATAGCTTCAGTTTCATGATAAGGGGGTTGGCGAAGGGTGTCAAGTAATTCCGTTCCTTATGGGTAAAAAAAGAGAAACTCTAAGTTGCAGCCGCACAATGTTTCTCTTTTCTGCTGTTGATGATTATTTCGCCTATTGTAACTGCCGCTAGAATAAAGCAATAATATACCTGTGTTAATAAAGAAATAGGTGATACAGAGGCGATGCTACCTGCTAGCAATAGTTGGGAACCATAAGGTAAGATACCTTTTGTAGCACAAGCAAAAACATCTAATAAGTATGCGCTGCGATGTGGCGCAATACTGTGTTTTTGTGCAAGCCTTTTTGCAATGCCACCACTTAGTAAAATAGCAATGGTATTATTGGCAACTAAGGTAGTAAACATAGACGCAATTCCTGCTATCACAAATTCAGCTTTAGTTTTTGTGATATTGCTTTCATCGATGAGTTTATGCAACGCTTTTTGACCTTGCTTGTACATTATATGGCTCAATCCACCGATAAATAGAGCAAATATCACTATTTCGTTTACTTTTTTGAAACCGTCATACACGTCATGAGGAAATTGAATGATAGCATAGTCAAAAAAAGTTATTCCTAGCACACCAGCAATAATTATGTTTATAGTTATTGTTACTAAAGTGGCGACTTCAAGCAGCCCCATGATTATTAAAGAAATGTAAGGAATAATTTTTATTATAGAATAATAATCTAAATTTGATATAGAAATAATTTTTGTACTATTTGAGGCAACTGCTAGGTAGATGAGTGTTATAATGCTGGCAATAAGTGCAACTTTAGAGTTCATTTTAAGTTTATCTTTTGCTGAAGCTTCCTGTGAAGAAACAGATGCAATGGTGGTATCAGATATCATCGAAAGGTTATCGCCAAACACGGCACCACCTACTACAGTTGCAGTTCCTATTTCGAGACCAAAAGCTCCACTTTTTGCCAGATTAACAGCTATAGGTACCATCAGCGCAACAACTCCCATAGATGTGCCAATTGCAGTTGAAATAAAAGCAGAAGCCAAAAATACTCCAGGCAGCAGTAATCTTGCTGGAAGGAAATTAAGAATTAAATTAGCAACAGTGTCTGCGCTACCGATTGATTGAGTCACCGCAGAAAATGCTCCAGAAAATAAAAAAATTAAACACATAGTAAGGGTGTTTTTGTCACCCATGCCCTTGATAACAGTATCGATGTTATGCTGAATTTTATTTGTACCACGTGAGACAGCAAAAAATAGTGCTGGTAATAAGCAGATTACTGGTGAAACCTGATGAAGTGGATTATCAGTTCCGATAAAAGAAAAATAAGCACCACTTCCAAGATACAAGATTAAAAAAATAATCAAGGGGACAAAAGCTGTCATTTTACTGTACCTAAACTTATAACTATAACTAATTAAGTGGTTTTAAGCAAGTTTGGTTTTCACTAGTTCTACAGGAAGTCAATAGCAGAGTTTTAAACTTCATATTTAATCTACTAAATAAATAGCACATGTAGCTTATTGCTTGACAATAGGATCTAATTGTTGTCTAGATTCCAGCATCACGCGCACAACTGTACGAACATTTGTTTGCGAAGAAATGTTATAGCTGGTTTTGCCTCAAACACAAAGATGTCATCCGAGTAGCTGACTACTTGGATCCAGAAAATTTTGCTGCGAGTAAGCAAATTTGTTTGGTGAGCATAGAAAGTGGAATGTGTAAGCGCAGCCTCAACAGGTTGTCATCCAAGTAGCTGACTACTTGGATCCAGATTGGATACTGAGTTGGTGAGTATAAAAGTATAGCTAACGCGAGCTCTACGTCATACCGCCGCAGAATAATTAACCGTCATACCGCGATTCATTCGCAGTATCCCTTCGCGGTATCCCTTAGCCGCTAACAAGCAGCGGGATGACGAGCTTATCGTCATGCCACCGCGAACCGTCATACCGCGATTCATTCGCGGTATCTCTAGATCCCGCTAACAAGCAGCGGGATGACGGTTGTCGTTTAGCTATAAATATTTAAGAAATTTACTAAACAGAAAAAAAGGCAAAAGAAGCCCCGTAGTTGGCTAATTACTTACATTATACTTTCAAGTATGGCGTTTTTTTATTCTAAACGCTTAATAACCGCGACTCAGCTGCTTTTAAATGCAACTAACCTTAGCTATAAATGTTTAAGAAATTTACTAAACAGAAAAAAAGGCAAAAGAAACCCTAGGGTAGCTAGTTATTCACTATCCATTTTTTAAGTTGGCGTTTTTTTATGTTTTAAACGCTTTATAAGCGCGTTTCAGCTTATGTAGGTAGAAGTTTGATAAAGACATAAGGTGCACATAGTGCAAAAAATTAAACATGAGACGCCAGATACGTGAGTTTTTTTGTCATTTAATCTGTACAGAGAAGATAAATAAATAGCTTCAGTGTTTATGATAAGGGGGCTGGCGGAGTTTGTCAAGCAAGTTTTTTATTTCTAGCGGTTGTTGCCAAAAACTATACAAGAAGTCTATTGAAATTACGTATATCAATCGTTGTAAAATCACACAATTGCTCTGTAGAGCTATGCCCTGTAATAATTACTATACCATTTTGCTCAGAGCGTATTGAGATTAGGTTCAGCACTAATTCACACGTTGCACTATCAAGATTACAAAATGGTTCATCTATCAGCCAAACGTTTGCATTAGAAATCAAGAGGCGAGCAAGCGCAACTCTCCTTTTCCAGCCTGCAGAAAGTTCGCCATATCTAATATTAAGTACAGGTTGCAACTGCAAGCAACAAATAGCTGCCACAATCAATTCTCTAGTATTTCGTATTCCTGCCCAGAATTCTACGTTTTGAGCAACAGTTAAGCTATCTTTACAGGCATTCTTATGGCCTATATAGACCATAGAAGGTATATAGGATTTTGGATCATCATATATATCTTTTCCGCAGTGCCTTATATTGCCTGATACCGGCGGTAAAAGTCCAGATAAACTTCTAATTAAGCTGGTTTTACCACTACCATTTGGACCAGTGATTAGAATCTTTGATTTTAGCTCAGCTTTAAAACTGAGATTCTTAAATAGTACCTTATTATTACGAGCGCAGGATAAATTTTCACATTCAAGCATGGATTATCTGCCCTTCCCCTTATGTTTACCTTGAGTTGAAGCCTGAGCTTTTACAAACAGCTCCCAAAATCCTTTCTGTCCGCCTTCTCTATGTATCAATTGTGCAAAACGCTGCATTAAACCATTACCCATCATAACCATCTTTGTCCATTTACCTACCGGTTTTGCTATGTCAACTATTTCTGGATCTTCTTTATAAACTTGCACATCTTTTTGTTTCTCGCGTAGCGTTTCTTGTTGTTTCATCAACTCTTTTTGCTTATTTTTTTGATATAATTCATTGAATTTTCTGTCTTCTTCCCACTCTTCTTTAAAAACTTTTCTAGGAAATATGATTTTTCTAATGCGATTTTTGTATATTTTTCTCAAAAAGAGAAATACTGCAGCTACAGCAAGTAATGTTACGCTATATAATATGATCTGTGTAAGTGGCATTTCCTGTATCTAATTCATTAAAAATACCCTTACTATTATACCATAATTATAGAAATTGTGCAATTTTTTTGCGGGTAAAGACAATATAAAAGCAGTACTGCTCTATTTCGAAAATTGCGCAAATATCTGACGAACGGGCTTGTATGTAATAAGGTTTATTTCTATACTTCTTAAAGAATTTAGAAGTAAAACAAATATGAACTGCTATAAAACTCATACGTTCAATGAACTGAGGAAGAACGACGTAGAAAAGGAAGTTACCCTTTCTGGATGGTTATATCGTAAGCGCGACCATGGTAACCTAATTTTTGTTGATTTAAGAGACTTCTACGGAATCACTCAGCTAGTATTTAATAATGACAAAGACTTTTTTGATGAGATATCAAATTTAAAATTGGAGAGTGTAATTACTGTTACAGGAATAGTTGAAGCTAGAACTGAAGATACGGTAAACAGCTCTATTTCTACCGGAGAAATCGAGGTGATAGTCAACAATTTGCGCGTTGAGTCGGAAGTTGAGTTCCACTTTGATGAAGAAATAGCAAAAGAAGAAAGAAGTATATTGGCAAGCATTACCGGCGAGCAAGAATACCCAGAAAACATGAGATTTAAATATCGATTTCTTGACTTAAGACGTGAAAAAGTCCGCAACAATATTATTTTGCGCTCACAAATTATTGCAGAGCTCCGCAAGCTCATGATAGAGCGAGGATTTTTAGAGATTCAAACTCCAATACTCACTGCTTCCTCTCCTGAAGGAGCACGCGACTACCTAGTGCCAAGCAGGCTAAATCCTGGCAAGTTCTATGCATTGCCACAAGCTCCGCAGATTTTCAAACAGTTGCTCATGGTTTCAGGGTTTGATAAATATTTCCAAATTGCACCGTGTTTTCGTGATGAAGACGCAAGGGCTGACCGTTCTCCGGGAGAGTTTTATCAGCTAGATCTTGAAATGTCTTTTGTAACTCAAGAAGACATCTTTCAGATTATTGAGTCTACCTTATATAGAGTGTTTGCTAAATTTTCTCGTAAGTCTGTTGATAAAGATTTTCCACGTATTACATATAAAGAAGCAATGCTTAAATATGGTTCTGATAAGCCAGATCTGCGCAATCCACTATTAATCAGCGATGTTACAGAAATTTTTCGTGATTCAGGGTTCAATATTTTCAAAAGCAATATTGAGCGTGGTATGGTAGTGAGAGCCATCCCTGCACCTAAAACAGCAGAGGAACCACGCAGCTTCTTTGATAAAAAGATAGAACATGCGCAAAAAGAATTCGGTGCTAAGGGTCTCGGATATATAACGTTTGATAAAGATGGAACTGCGAAAGGCCCAATTGCTAAATTTCTTGATGAAAATAGGCTAAACCACATAAGAGAAGCAACAAACATAGAGCCAGGAGATAGTGTATTTTTTGCTTCTGACAAAGAGAATGAGGCGGCAAACATTGCAGGAAAAGTACGCACTCTTTTAGGGTCAGAACTCAGTCTTATAGATGATAATATCTTCAAGTTTTGTTGGATCATTGATTTTCCATATTTTGTATATGACGATAAAAGTAAAAAAATCGATTTCTTTCATAACCCATTCTCCATGCCACACGGTGGTCTGAAAGATTTAGAGGACAAAAATCCACTGGATATCCTTGCTTACCAATATGATCTTGTTTGCAATGGAATAGAACTGTCAAGTGGGGCGATTCGTAATAACAAACTGGATATCATGTATAAAGCTTTTGCCATTGCAGGTTATAGCCGGGGAGAAGTTGATACAAGATTCGGTGCACTTGTACGTGCATTCAGATTTGGTGTTCCTCCTCATGGTGGAATAGCACCAGGAGTTGATAGAATAGTTATGCTGCTTGCTGATGAGCCAAATATTCGTGAAGTAATCTGTTTTCCTATGAACCAGCAAGGTGAAGATGTTCTAATGGGTGCTCCTTCCAAGGTGGAGGATAAGCATTTACGTGAATTATCCTTGAAGGTTATTGAATGAAAAATTTTATAGCAAGGAGCACCGGTTAATGATATATTAGGTTATGTTAAATTGAAAGACCATGAATAATATCCAAAAAGCAATACTATCGGGCATGATCTGTAACATGATTGTGTGGTATGAACTCACTCTTTTTGGAGTATTAACAGATACAATCATCAACGTTTTTTTCCCATCAGAAGATCATTATTTGAGTACACTCAAATTCCTTGGTGTTTTTGCAATTGGTTTTGCGTTTAGACCAATTGGTGCAGTAATTTTTGGTTATATGGGAGATAAGTATGGCAGAAGAAAGACTTTACTTACTTCAGTAATATTAATTTCAATATCATCCACAATTATGGGAATTATACCTGGGTATAAAGAAATAGGGTTGCTTTCACCTGTATTGCTTGTGTTTTGTAGAATAGTGCAAGGAATAACTGCAGGAGGTGAAACAAGCATTAATACAGCATTTACGATAGAGCATTCAAAAGATAAAAAAAATCTAGGTTTCTTAGGAAGTATGAAGCCCTTTAGCGGAGCCCTTGGAACGCTCTTATGCATAACAATGATATTTATCTGCAAAAGAGTTACAGGTGAGAACTATGAAATATGGGGATGGAAGTTGCTTTTTTATTTTTGCTTTTTTTTGGGGACAATAGGTTTTTTAACTAGGTACATATTAAAAGAAAGCTTAGCATATAAAACTAATAAGTACGCTAATAATTTAGCACATTCACCATTGTTAGAACTAGTAAGAAACTATAAAAGGCCGCTTATTATTTCAATCAATCTGGGAATTGCTCAGAATGCAATTGTCTACGCAGCAATAATGTTTTATAATATATCAATAAAAGAGCTAGTTATTTTATCTATTAGTGTTAAAGATTTAATGAGGATAGTAATACAGGTTGTATTTGCAGCATCTGCGGTACTTTTTGCAATTTTATCTGATAAAGTTGGAAGAAAACGCGTAATGATTCCTGTACTGATTATGCTATCTCTGATTGGTACATGTGTATTACCATTATTATCTTCCGTTAACCACTATGTCGTAATAATAACTTACTTATTGATTACTATACCAGTAGGTGCATCTTTTGGAATATATGGCTCTGTTATTTGTGAACTGTTTCCAACAAAAGTAAGATGCACTGGCGTAAGCTTAGCAAATAATATATCTGCAGGAATTTTTGGTGGCCTTTCTCCATACATATGCATGTGGCTTATAGAAAAAACCGAAACAAAACTTGCAGCAGGCATTTATCTTACTGCCTGCGCATTAATTAGCCTAATATCTGTGCTTCAAATTAAAGCCAAAGACAGAAAAGTTGATTGGTGAAATCGTTTCAGTCGAAAAATAGCGCTTCAATGGATTTTTCGATGTGTTTAGTGATAGGAGCGGTGATAGTGATTTCTTTATTGTTTGGCAGTTTTAAAGATAAAGAATGCGAATGAAGGTGAATTTTATTTGCTATCCCATCAATAAAAGCTTTTTTACCACCATATTTACCGTCACCAAGAATAGGGCAATTTATATGAGCTAAATGTGCACGTAACTGATGGGTTCTGCCGGTAATTGGTTGTAATTTTAAATAAGCAACATTGTGTTTGGATTTTGCTATAATTGAAAAATGCGTAGTGGCATTCTGAGGTGAATTTTCATCAACGACCACTTTTTCTTGACCTGAAACATATTTTTTCACCAATGGATAGTCTATTGTTCCACTATCCTTGCTCGGTATGCCAGAAGTTAATGCTAAATAAGTTTTTTTTACTCTTCGTCCTTTAAATTCTTCCATAAGGTATCTGGCAACATTAGCGTTGCGTGCGAATATTATCACTCCACTCGTATCTCTATCTAGCCTATGGACAATTTTAAATGTTTCTCCCTCTCTTATTTGGTCAAGCAAATCACTCATGCTAATCTTTACTTTTACGCCACCTTGAACGATGACCCCTGCGGGTTTGTTTATAGCTAGTATATATTCGTCTTCATATAATATGTTCTCTCTTAGTAGATTCACTAACTTTTCATTATATTTGCGATCAGAATTAGCGTTTTCAATATAATTCAAGTGCTTCAGCGTTATAGTTTGCCCAGAATTTACTCTATCACTGGACTTTGCTTTGCAATCATCAACTTTGATTAATCCTTTCCTTAAAGATTTTTCAATTACAGATTGCTTTAGATCAGGAAAGATTCTTCTGATGTACCTATCCAGCCTAACGTTATCGTCTTCTATTAATATGGTTTTTATACTTTGTAGCATTCCATTATTTATAATGAATATCTAGTGAAATGTCAATTATTGGTGTCATTCCAGTGTCAAGCACTGGAATGACACCGAAGGGGCTACTGCCGTCATAAAGGAACCAGTGTCAGCTACTCGGATGACAGGAGAAGGAGACTACTGAGATGACAGCTAGCCTGACAACCGTCATCCCGTTGCTTGTTAGCGGGATCTAGAGATACCGCGAATGAATCGCGGTATGACGGTTCGCGGCGGCATGACGTAGAGCTTGCGTTAGCTATACTTTTATACTCACCAACTCAGCTGGATCCAAGTAGTCAGAGCACTGGGATGACAAAAAAAGGAGGGCACTTGGATGACGGGAGAAGGAGCTATTTGGATGACATCGTTTATTATACAATGTTTGTACAGTTCTGGATAAAAAAATTAGCTAACAAATTTATAAACATCAGTATACAGCTCATCAACGCTTGGTTCTTTACTATTTTTGGCAAAATCTTCCGACTTTTTTACTAAATCACGTATTTCCTTATCAATTACTTTGCACTCTTCTTCTGAAGCCATTTTATTATCTGTCATGTATTTCTTTAAAGTGCTTATAGGGTCATGATTTTGCTTCATATCTTCAACTTCTTCTTTTAAGCGATAAGTAGCAGGATCTGACATTGAGTGACCGCGATATCGATATGTCTTCATTTCAAGCAGGATAGGCCCTTTTCCGCTGCGTGTGTGTTCCGCTGCTTCGCTTGTAGCCTCATAAACAGAGAAAAAATCCATTCCATCAACTTGTTTTCCAGGAATACCAAAACTTTCTCCTCTTTTATATAACTCTGTTACTAAAGTTGACCTTTGCACGGAGGTTCCCATTGCGTATTCATTATTTTCTATGATGTAAACCACAGGCAACTCCCACAAAGATGCCATATTAAACGATTCATATACTTGTCCTTGATTTGCAGCACCGTCGCCAAAATATGTAAATACCACATTATCTTTTTTCTTATATTTATTAGCAAATGCTATTCCTGTGCCAATTGGAACTTGTGCTCCCACTATTCCATGCCCGCCGAAGAATTTTTTTTCAACGTCAAATACGTGCATCGAACCACCTTTACCTTTCGAGCATCCTGTTTCTTTGCCGGTAAGCTCTGCCATTACAACATTTGGATCAGAATCACATGCGAGCATTAAGCCATGGTCTCTATAACTTGTGATAAAAGCGTCACCTAATTTTGATGCAGCTTGAGTTCCAACTGCAACTGCTTCTTGTCCTATTGATAGGTGACAGAACCCGCCTATTAATCCCATCCCATATAATTGTCCTGCTTTTTCCTCAAATCTGCGTATGAGTAGCATTTTCCTGTAGAATCCAATTATCTGTTCTTTAGTGAAATTTTCTGCTTTCATATCGATTTCTTTTTCATTAAACTAACACAATACCAGGAATTTTAAATTTTTGCTAATGAACTATTACCACTGGCTTGAGGCTTTTCACGTTATCTCTGTTATCATGTGGATGGCAGGTATGCTTTATTTACCCAGGCTTTATGTCTACCATGCAACTGTAAAACCGGGATCGGAAAATGATAGCTTGCTTCAAACAATGGAAAAGAGGCTACTTAGATATATCATAAACCCTGCAATGCTTTTCTCACTTGGTCTTGGAATTACACTAATGGTTATTAGGGAAGCATATCATGAAGGATGGTTTCATGTAAAAGCATTTGCAATACTTTTGATGTTAATTATTCATATGCTACTTGCAAAATATAGGAAAAATTTTGCAATGGGTTCGAATAAGAAGTCACATATTTATTTTCGCGTTTTAAATGAAGCAGTTACAGTATTGATAATAGTTATAGTTATTATGGTTGTTGTAAAACCTTTTTGACTGACCTTACCCAAAAAAAGCAGAAAGCTCGTATCTGTTCAGCCAATGGCGTCAACTTAAGGAAAAATATCAGCGATAGTGTATAAAATTTCTCTCTAAAACTTTTACCATTAAATTATCCAGAAGCCGCAGGAAACAGCACTTTTGTTTCTATTTTATTTCAACAAAGAAGTTTAAAATGTGTCCTTTTTAGGTGAAACATGCAAAAAGGAAAAAATTTTATTCTACAAATTAAAAATATAATATACTCGAAAGCTTTTCAGAGAATCCATTGTGTTGAGTTTTACACGAACAAGAAAACTTCCTTTTTCGACAGTATTTTCTATGATTTTAAAGTTAGTTAAAAAAAGTTTGGGAATAGAATGTGAACTTATGGAGCCATTGACATGTACCCTCAAAGCAAGCTTTTTCTAAAGCAAGGTATAAGATTTGCCATACAGGCTTTCAAGAATTTAAGCATCCAAACAGCCTATCAGGATGAACCTGAGTTGGAGAGGCTATAGACTTATTGCAGCAGATGGTTCTGGTATGAGATTACCCAGCTCTGAGGAAATTGTATCCGAGTTTGGCCGCTTTAAACCAAATGGAACAACAGGCACCATTGGCAATTTGTTTGTTGATTTGTGTACTTCGCTGATTTGTAGTGCTCGTCTTGCGGCTTGGAATATAGGTGAACAAACGTTGGCGGAAGAGCAATTACCCGAAGTTATCACTCAAATGCGTTCATTAAATCAAAAGAAATTATTATTTATCTATGATCGTGGTTATCCTTCAGTAAAATTCATTCAGCAGCATTATGATTTGGAAGTAGATTTTATTTTTCGCTTGCAAAAAAGAAATTATAGCAAGCTATGGGAACGCTGGAGAATTAGATTTCGATTTTATATTAGAAAATGAAAAGCTAAAAAATAAAATGAAAGGACAGAAAGTAAGAGTTATAGTGCTGACATTAGCCAACGGAGAAACAGAGGTATTGATTACTTCACTTTTTGACCGAGTAAAATTTACTTTGGAAGATATCAGCAAAGCTTATGTGTTAAGGTGGCATATAGAGGAGTGCTATAAACGACTCAAAATAGGTGCAGAATTAGAGAATTTTTCTGGCGTAAATTTAGAGGCTGTATTACAAGAATTTTGGGCAAACTTAGTCATGTGTAATATATTGTCGCTTCATATGTGTGATGCACAAGGGCCTTGGAATCCAGATCAAATTGCTGAGTATCGTTTAAATTTTTCAGTTTTATTTGGTGTAATGAGGCAGAAACTCTATCAGGTACTTATTGCGCCAAAAAACTTTCAAGCCCTTTTTAAGTATACGCGCTAAAGTTAAAATCCGACCAGGACGATTGTATAGCCGCGATAAGGTAGATAAGCCCAAACGCCATCATGTCTTTAGGAGAGTTTGCTAATGGAGGCTCTTAAGTTGACGCCATTGTCTGTTCAGATGCATGGCTAATGTACAATACTGAAATAAAAATTCCAGTGCTCCCTTTCTTGTCATCCCAGTGCTTGACACTGGGATCCAGCTTTCTTTACAAATTCACCAAAAGTGCTTCATTCTATAACGCAAAACCCATACTCACCAAACTCAATGCATTACTTGCAATTAAGTTTCCTGGATGCCAGTGTCAAGCTACTCGGATGACACCATTCTTTTTCCTGGATCCCAGTGTTAGCTACTTGCATGACACCATTCTTTTTCCTGGATCCCAGTGGGCTTTGTTGCATCGCTAGCTATGATGGATTAAAGATAAAAAAGATAGGGAATATCAGTAGCTTATTATTCTGGTATTTATAACAAGAACGGTCAGTGAATACCTAAATTTGAGTAAAAGAAATTTCACTACCACTCACCAATCTGGCTAAAATTCAAGAATTTCAATGCTTTAGCTATTTTCAATAGAATTAAATTTATTAATATAAATAACAAATTACTATTCTTAAATTTGATCAGATTGATTGCAAAAAAACAAGATTTTCAATAGGTTGCTTATAATCCTAACTATAGTTAGCCTTTCATAAGTAGCGATGCAACAAAGCCATCCCAGTGTCAAGCACTGGGATGACAAGAAGAGGGCACTGCCCTCTTGGATGGAAGCCAGTGTTAGCTACTTTCATGACACCCTGACAACCGTCATCCCGCTACTTGTTAGCGGGATCTAGAGATACCGTGATGGTATGACGTAGGGGTTGCCGAGAACTTGTCATCCCAGTGCTTGACACTGAGATCCAGTTTTTCGTATAATTTTGTCAAAATCTATTGTGCTAGCAAGTTCACTAGCGTCACGCGCTGGTCTGTTAGACATTTACGTGTAGGGTGAAGAAATTTTGAAAAAGACATACCAAATATGAAAGGCCTATATATTAAAACTTACGGCTGTCAGATGAACGTTTATGACTCCGTTTTAATGGAAAATGTAATTAAACCTTTGGGGTTCAACGTTGTTAGTGATGCAGGGAAAGCCGATTTAGTGATACTGAATACTTGTCACATTAGAGAGAAGGCAGCAGAAAAACTTTACTCAGAGCTTGGGAAGATTCATTCGTTACGAAAAGAAATGACTATAGTGGTGGCTGGGTGTGTAGCGCAAGCAGAGGGAGAAGAAGTGTTCAGAAGGGCTCCTTTTGTTGATATTGTTGTTGGTCCGCAGAGTATCGCTACCTTACCGGAGCTGATAGTCAAAGCAAGCAGAAGTAAAGGTCATGTAATAAACACTGATTTTCCTGAAGTTGCAAAGTTTGATAAATTGCCAGATGAATGCTATGGCAATAGCCAGGGGTCTTCTGCGTTTCTTGCCATACAAGAGGGTTGTGATAAATTTTGTACGTTTTGTGTAGTGCCCTATACTCGTGGAGCTGAGTATTCACGGCCAGTGAATGAAATATTTCGTGAAGCATTGAAATTAGTTGCAAATGGGGCAAATGAGATCAATTTGCTTGGTCAGAACGTCAATGCTTACCATGGGGAGTGCGAAGGGGAAGTGTGGGATTTAGGAAAATTAATTAGTCATATTGCTAAAATTGAAAAGCTAGAGAGGATTCGTTATACAACTTCTCATCCAAGAGATATGCATGAATCTCTCTACTTGGCACATGCGGAAGAGCCAAAGCTCATGCCGTTTGTTCACCTGCCTGTGCAGTCTGGTTCGAATAAAATATTGCACGCGATGAACAGGAAACACACTGCAGAGGAGTATTTGGAAATAATAGACAGATTTCGCAAATTGAAACCTAAAATCGAATTTTCTTCTGATTTTATTGTTGGTTTTCCTGGAGAAACCGAAAAAGATTTTGAAGAAACTATGAAATTAGTAGAAAAAGTTAGATATGCTCAGGCTTATAGTTTTAAATACAGCCCAAGACCAGGCACACCGGGAGCGGAAAGAAAAGATCAAGTACCAGAAGAGGTTAAAACAGAGCGCCTTCTTCGTTTACAGAAATTAATTAGTAAGCAACAACTTGAGTTTAACCAGAGTATGGTAGGTAAAACTATACCTGTTCTATTTAGCGATAAAAAAGGTAAACACCAAAACCAAATTATTGGTAAAAGCCCATATATGCAATCAGTGTGCATTGATGATTCTGAAGATAAATACAGGGACAAAATAGTAAATGTGAAAGTGTTGGAAGCTCGGCAGAGTAGTTTGCTGGGGTGTGCATTTCACTGATTTTAAGCAGCGTTAAATATAAATCTTAAGCAAAGAGTATTGAAAAAATGCAATCATAATCTTTTTCAAAAGTTACAAAGTTTAATTGCTACCTCTGCTGAACGGGTACCTTAAACCTACAAATTTGAGCTTACCTATATCAATTTTTTGTACAAGATGAGTTAGTAACAACTTTATGTATAAAATTGAAGAAGAATAAAAATACAATAACGAGCATTAAATTAAATATTCCCACCTTTAAAAAACCCTCTTTATATATTTCTAAAGATTCTAAATAATTTATTTTACCATTTACTGAAGGAACTGACATAAATTTTGATATTGCAACTCCGGCTAGGTTAGAAAACGCTAATGACAGCATTACTATACCCATCACTACTCCTCTAAGGTTTTTGGGGGCTAGTGTAGTTGCTTGTTCTTGGACTAATGGAGCAATACATAATTCTCCCAGTCCCATAAAGGAGATAGCAATTATTAAATATAAGTATTCTACTTTACCTTCAATGTTAGAGTTTAAACATCCTATGTACAGTGTGAAAAAACACATAGCCATTGTCAGAAGGCCAAGGGTAAACATGGAAGTTGCATATTTTTGCTTAAACTTCATGTATGTTCCAAAAAGAAAGCCAAATATTATAATTGACAAAGGATTTATGGCTTGAGAAACTGAAGCTGGGGTTGTTATACCTAATACATTGTTAATAACGTTTCTTTCGGTGAATAAGTTAACCAAAGAGCCAAGCTGCATTTCTAAAGCAAAAAAACACAAGAAAAATACCACAAGAATAGATAATGCCACTAATTTTCGTCTTTGTTCTGCTGATAATTTAGATATTATATAAATAAATATGCCCAGAGCTGTTATTCCAATAAATATGAGCATATTAGTAAAAAATTCACTATGTATAAGCATTTTAGCAATTATTGATGATGACAGAAAGCTTCCTATCAATACTATACCAAAAATTTTAATCCCTAATATGCGCTTATTCATAAGCTCTGGATAAGGAGAAAGGCCGCTATCTCCTAAAAGATTCTGAAATTTGAGAAAAAAGATTAGCCCTATAGACATCCCAATACCAGCTAAACCAAAGCCGTAGTGCCAGCCAAACAAGTGGGCTACATAACCACATGAAATAGAAGCCAATATTGCTCCAATATTCACACCTACGTAAAATAAAGTAAAGCCTCTGCTACGTTCAGGATCGTCTTTGCCATAGCATGAACTAAGTAAGTTAGTTACGTTCCCTTTAAACATACCAGTACCTATGGCTATTAGAGATAAACCTAAATATAATAAACCTGGTTCAAACTTAACCAATGACATGCAAGCATGACCTGCTATCATCACTATCCCTCCAAGCAACAACATGTTGCGGAATCCCATCAACTTATCAGCTAAAAAACCTCCAAGTATTGGTATAGCATAACCTGTTGCAGCAAATAATGAGTAAATAGTAAAGGCCCTCTCATCAGTGAAACCTAAGTGAGAAGTCAAAAATAGGACCAAAAGTGCCCTCATTCCATAGTAAGAGAAACGTTCCCACATTTCAACAAAGCACAACATTTTTAAAAATTGTGGAAACTTATCTGTCTTCTGATCCATAAAATACCCCTAAAGCTTGGGTTAATGTTAAGTAAAACAATAAAAACTGCAAGTAAAACTTAAAAAAAGGTATTAGAAGCTCGGCAGAATAGTTTGCTGGGATGTGAGCTACGGAAATATTTTTGAATTTGTAATTTTTCAGAAAGCCCTATATTCTTTAGTTTTACATAGCGAACATGAAGTCAAAGCATTATCCTGATACAGTAAGTAGTCCTGATTTTTCGTCGTTAGAAAAAGAAATCATAAAATTTTGGCAGGAAAATAAAGTTTTTGAGCGGTCAGTTGGAGAACGTTCTAAGGATAATTGTTTTGTGTTTTATGATGGGCCTCCATTTGCAAATGGACTTCCGCATTATGGACATTTACTCACTGGTTTCATCAAAGACGCATTTGCAAGATATCAAACTATGCTTCAAAAAAGGGTTGAACGTAGATTTGGCTGGGATTGCCATGGATTGCCGGCTGAGATGGGTGCAGAAAAAGAACTTGGAATATCTGGTAGAACTGAGATAGAGAAGTTTGGTATAGATAAATTTAACGATCATTGCCGTACTTCTGTGATGAAATTTTCATCAGAGTGGGAAAAATATGTCAATAGACAAGCAAGATGGGTAGATTTTCACAATGACTATAAGACTATGGATAAATCATTCATGGAGTCGGTCATGTGGGCATTCAAGCAGCTTTATGATAAGGGTCTGGTGTATGAATCAGTGCGCGTTGTACCATATAGCTGGGCATGCGAAACTCCATTATCTAATTTCGAAACAAGGCTTGATAACGCGTATAGAGAAAAAGTTAGCAAAGCTGTAACTGTTGCATTTGAGCTTTTAGAAAACCCACAGCAATTTAAAAGTGTTAAACGAAAGTGTAAATTACTTGCTTGGACTACAACTCCCTGGACGTTGCCGAGCAACTTGGCTTTAGCAATAGGAAAAGATATTAAGTATTGTGCAGTGTCAGTCCACCCTTTGATGTCATTCCAGCGCGTGACGCTGGAATCTATTTCTGGATCCCAGTGTCGAAGCACTGGGATGACAGGGGAGGGGGCTACTGGGATGACAGGGGATAATGCAAAAGATCTAGTTAACGATGAAGTTTACATCTTCGCTGAAAGTTATTTAGGGAAATTTGTCAGCCACTGTGAACAAAGCAATATTCCATATGAAAACTGCAATATAAAACTTAAAGCGAATGATCTTGCAGGTCTTTCTTACAAACCACTGTTTGACTATTTTAAAGACACAAAAAATGCATTTCGCGTTTTTATTGCTGATTATGTGACGGAAGAAGATGGTACTGGCGTTGTGCACACTGCTCCTGGATTTGGTGAGGAAGATTTTTACCTTTGCCAAAGCCATGATATTCCAGTTATTTGTCCAATTGATAACAGTGGAAAATTTACTGCTGAAATTTCAGATTTGGCAGGGGTTCATGTTTTTGATACCAATGATACAGTAATAAAAAAATTAAAAGAGCAAGGGAATTGGTTTAAAACTGAACAATATATTCACAATTATCCACACTGCTGGAGAACTGACACTCCTTTGATCTATCGCACTATGCCTTCTTGGTATGTTGCTGTTACAAAATTCAAAAGCAGAATGGTAGAGCTAAATAAGAGAGTTAATTGGATACCAAACCACATTAGAGATGGTCAATTTGGAAAATGGCTTGAAGGGGCACACGACTGGTCAATTTCACGCAATCGATTCTGGGGTACGCCAATCCCTGTATGGAAATCAGACGATGCGAGATATCCAAGAGTAGATGTATATGGTTCAATAGAAGAACTGGAGAGAGATTTTAATGTTAAAATAGACGATTTGCACGGACCATTTATCGATACTTTAACAAGACCAAATCCTGATGATCCAACAGGAAAATCAGTTATGCGCCGTGTACCTGACGTGTTTGACTGCTGGTTTGAATCTGGCTCGATGCCATTTGCGCAAATCCACTATCCGTTTGAAAATAAGGAGTGGTTTGAATCTGCGGATTTTATCACTGAATACATAGCGCAAACCAGGGGGTGGTTTTATACGCTCTTTGTATTGTCCACTGCTTTGTTTGATAGGGAACCATTTAAGAACTGCATATGCCACGGTGTTGTTTTGGATGTAAAAGGGCAAAAATTGTCCAAACGTTTGAATAACTATGCAGATCCAATGGAGGTTTTTGATAGATACGGTTCTGATGCACTGCGTTTTCTTATGCTTTCTGGATCTATTGTTTGTGGTGGTAATTTGCTACTCGATAAAGAAGGAAACTCAATACGAGATGTTCTGAAAAACGTAATAAAACCTATTTGGAACAGTTATCACTTTTTTACTATGTATGCAAATGCAGATGGAATTAAAGCTGAAGTTTGTAAGGATTATCAAAGTACTATTGATCGCTACATGATTTCCAAATGTTTTGAAGCTATAGAAAGTATCCAAGCTTCTATGAACAGCTATAACTCCCAAGAGGCTTGCAAAATTTTAATGAACTTTTTTGAAGTGCTAAATAATTGGTATATTCGTCGCAGTCGCGAGCGTTTTTGGAAAAGTGATTTGGATCAGGATAAAACTGATGCTTATAATGTTCTATATACGGTTTTTTATTACATACTAAGAGCTGCAGCTCCTTTGTTGCCACTTATAACAGAGAATATATGGCAAGGGCTTAAGTATGAAGAAACATCTGTTCATTTGGCTAATTTTCCACAATTAGAGAAGTTTGATAGTCAGCTCATTGCCAAGATGGATCTAGTGAGAGAGGTGTGCAACTCTGCACTTTCGATCAGAAACACTTTTAATATACGTATCAGACAGCCGCTTGGCAGTATGATCATTTATCATCAGTCTTCCTGTAGTTTTCTTGAAGGTGAACCGCTTTCTGTCATCCCAGAGTTCTCTCCTGTTATCCAAGTAGCTGACACTGGGATCCAGTGTGCTGCAGATTCAAATGAGTACCAGGAGATGATAAAAGATGAGGTAAATGTAAAAAAACTGGAGTTAGTAAACAGACTTGAAGATATTGCATCACTAGAGTTAAAGCTAAATTTCCCACTGCTTGGGAAAAGAATTCCAGACAAAATCAAGAAGCTAGTTCAATATGTCAAGGAGGGAAAATGGAAGCAAGTTGAGAATGAGCAGATATTTCTAGGAGACGAATCAGAGAACTATATTATAGAAAAAGGCGAATATGAACTATTGTTAAAAGCAAACAGTGAATATTCCTCTGTATTTGATAACAATAAAGGGATTGTCATTCTAAATACTGAACTAAATGATGAATTAATTCTAGAAGGGCTTGCAAGAGATGTCGTGAGGCTCATTCAGGAAACCAGGAAACAAGCTGATTTTCATATGTCCGATAGAATCAGAGTAATAATCAAAACAGAAGATGAGAAAATTAAGGAAGCAATAAATACGTGGATTGAATATATAAAAGAGCAGACCCTTACCTTATCTTTGGACATTAATACAGAAATTGGAACTAACTTTTATTTTAAGGAGTACCAAAATTTGATAGTTGGTATTAGGTTAAATTATTAGTAGTTGAAAGTTGTCATTGTTTATGCTATACTTAGGTTACTTGAGGTAAGGTTATGGTATGCATGCTGTTGTAGATTGTAAGAAAGTTGTTGACTTAAATAACAATAGTGATGATTTAGGTAAAGTAGAATCTATTTCCAATGTTACTTTGGAAGAGGAAGAGTCTTTTGATGCTATGGAAGCTGTTTCTAATGTAGAAGAAGGGAATGATTTAGGTCTTGCTACTTCAGAAGAGGAAGAAGAATTTTTTGATGCTGTGGAAGAACAAGAGCCGTTAGCTAATTTTAACGTTCCACTCAGTATATTTCATTATAAAGATTATAACTCTGATTTTTTTACTTCTTGGTATAATATATCAAGTAGAATATTTAAAGAGGTAAATCGAGCTTGCCCGGAGAAGAAAGTATTAAATTTAGCTCTATCAGTTTTAATGTTTCCTTATATAGTTTTCACTGCGTTAGGATTAGCCGTATATAATAAATTAAAAACAAATGATAAGACACAAATCAGTTCAGAGGAGAATAAAACAAAAAAAAGTGAAGTAAGTGAAAGTACAGCAAAAAGATTGGCATATGGTGTTCTTGCTGCAATAGTGATTCTTGTTAATATCGCTGTGCTTGCAGCATTACTTATTCCTGCAACACTCGCTTTGGCTACTTTTTATCTTTTAAATAAAAAATTATCTCATTTTTTGATTGCTGCTATTAAAATAAGTAATGGGTTATGTCAAAATGAACACCAAAATATTGAGGTGTCTTTTCATGAGATAGAGGCTATTGAAGCAGACATTAAGTGGAATATGGAAGTTAAGTTTCCACCGCAATTTAAACAACTACTTAGAGATTTATACGAAGATAAAGATGGTAGTTGGTTTAATGTTGCACGTGATTCAGAACATAATACCATACTGAAATTATCAGCTAATATCCACTTAAAAAATGGTCTTAAGCCTTTACGTAATGAGATCAAGAATGTGCTTGCAACTTCTATTCAAGAATTTGCGAAGACTATGGAAGAACTGATAAAGCTAGAAAAGAAAGAGATTACATATGATAAATTGAAGGAATTGTTGGACGAATTCAGGTTAAAAGTGGTAAGTAGCATAGATTTTAAGTTGACAACTCACTTAATATACAACGCCTATCAAGTTGCCTTTATACAAGCAGTTAGGTTTCAGCTGGATAGACGGAAAGAAGGTTTTTCACTGGAAGATGAGATAAAAAATTCTTTAGTGAGACAGGAATTAGAGAGTCAAGGTAAGGAATTACCAGGTGAGAAAGAAGTGATAATAAGAGATCTGAAAAAAGCAGGAGCAAAAGTACCGGATGTTTTAGATGATAGTGAGCTTCCTATATTTAAAGCAGAATGGAAGCGGCTTAAAGAAGAAGGGAAGATAGCTAAGAGAACAATTATTGATGTTTATAAATATATACATAGTAGAGAAACAGAGACAGCTCTAGGTAATGCTAAAGAAGAGATTAATCTTTTAAAAAAAGAAGGACAAAAAAGATATATTAGGATACATGAAAAATTGAAAGAAATATATGGAGATGTAAAAAAGAATAATTTAGCAGGTGATGTTTTAAGAAGAAGGTTAGAAGGTCTTTTTAAGTTCGAGTATGATGATCAAGAAGTTGAGCAAAGGCTAGTAAAATCAGTAATGAAAAAAGCCAAGGGTGAGTTAGGCCTATTAGGCATGCTCAGCTTAATAGACCAGTTTCGGGATTTAGAAAAGGAGATAAAAGGTTCTTTGAGTGAGAATTTAAAAGAAGCTTCAGATAAAGTAAATGCTTTTGTAGCAAAGATATATTTAGAAATAACGAAATGCAAAATACAAAATGTACTCAAAGGCCAAGCAAAGGGTATAGAGGATTCATGTAAGCTGTTAGAGGAAAAGGAGCCGGATTTAGTACAGAGGATTAATGCGCACCGAGCGGAAATTCCAGAATGCTTAGAGCAACCTATATCGTTAAGGAAAGTAATAGAAGAAAATGAGGATTTAAACAAATATTTAGAAGGTGAGCGAAATAGGAAAGGAGAACAGCATCCAAGTACAAAATTAATAGAGAAGCATTTGAAAAATAACCAAGAAATTCTCAAAGCATTAAAACAGTTAGAATTAGAAGAAAAAGGATTGTTGATAAATGAAGAAACAAAAAATGATTATATAGAAGAACTAGAATCTCGCGAAAAAATAAAGTTTGCAATAATAGAGGATGATTTACTGAAGGAGTTCGAGCGTGAAACTTTTAACGAAGAAGCAGTTAAGAAGTTGTTAGAGGAAGCGGAACTTGAATACTATTTGGCAGAAAAATGCATAAAAAGTCCTGTGATAAAAACAAAAAATAATATCAAGCACTTTTATCAAGGTTTATTGTCTCCTTTGATAGATAATTTGACAAAAGATATAATAAATAATATACCAGGAAATAGTGAAGGTTGTATACAGAAAGTTAAGAACTGGAGTAAAGTTATGTTTGGTGCAATAAAGATTGGAGCATCAAATGCTTATAAAGAGACTACAGAGAGAAAAGCGTTAAATGTGGCACATAATACTTATAAAGAAGGAGAGACATTTCTTCAATGTTTTCAGTCAAATTATGAAGGTGTTGGAGCCTTTTTAGGTAATTTATTTTCTGATGATGGGGTAACATTTAAAAATGATGTGTGGCCTAAAATAGAAGAGCATTTGCATGGAATGTGGGATAGATTTTTCAAGGATATTGAATTCAATATTGGAAATAAATTGGATGAAGTAAGTGTGACACAGCAACGGCAGGAAACTATGATTGTGACTCAACGATAAGTTCTCAAAGTTCCTCCGGTATTTTCACATACTAAATTAACTATAGCACTTGATTCTTTTTGGATCTCTTTTTCAGTTAAAGTGTGAGTTGGAGAGCAGAAAGTAACTGACAATGCTATAGACATCTTATTCGATTCTATATTATTTCCATGGTATACGTCAAATACTAAAACTTCTGTGATGAGCTCTGAGCTTTTTTTTACCACATTGATTATGTTACCTACTTTCACATCCTTATTTACAATAAATGCAAAATCACGTTTTACACTTTGGTATTTATAATCGATAAATTTCTTTCTACTTACAGGTAAATTTTCAATATTTTCTAATATCACCTCAAAACCTACAACTTTTTGCTTGATGTCAAAAAGATCTAATATATTAGGATGCAACTCTCCAAAATAACCTGCTACTTTATTCTTAAAAGAGAGAGTGCCTGACTTTCCTGGGTGGTAATGTTCTTTTTCTGCTCTCTCTATCGTTAAATTATCGCAATTGACGTTAAAAAACTCCAAAGCTGCTATGCAATCAGCCTTTGCGTCAAAAACATCTACTTTCCTATTAGTATTATAATGGTTTCGCGGTAAATTATTTCCTGTTCTTATTCCACTTAAAACATGTTTAGACTGAGCTTCACCATCGTAAATCGGCCCGATTTCGAAGATTGCAAGATCAGATATTCCATGGGCAATATTATCAGCAGTAACTTGCAATAAATTTGGCATAATACTTGGTCTCATTATATTAAAGTTATTGTTAAACGGATTATCGATGATAAATAACTTATTCGAGTAACCAAATTTTTCAGCTGTTGATTCACTCATAAACGACCAGGTTAGCACTTCATGAAACCCTCTGTTTGTCATCAAAATACGCAAATTGTCGTATGTACTATCTACTTCTTCAACATTATTTGGTAGTGGTTCTTCTTTTATTTTGTCATAGCCGTATATCCTTGTTACTTCTTCAATTAGGTCAACCGGTATTGTCACGTCCGGTCTCCAGCTTGGTACTTGTACATTCCAATTGCCTTCGGTTTTTTTATCAATATTAAACCCTAGTTTCGTCAAGATATCGAACGCTTCATCAGGCAATACAGATACACTTCCAAACTTGTTTACATCTTGGTAATCAAAGCTCACCTTGGTGTCAGCCCTATCTAAGCTGCCAGCAGACACTACGCTTGAGGCTTCTCCACCACATAAATCCAGAATCATTTTAGCTGCAAGGTTGAGTCCATCAAAAGTAAATTCGGGATCAACAGAACGTGCAAATCTGTAACTAGCGTCTGTGGAGATGTTTATTTGCCTTGCAGATTTAGCGATAGATATAGGGTCAAACCAAGCAGACTCTAAAAAGATATCAGTAGTTTCAAGTGTACATCCACTGCACTTTCCACCTATAATTCCAGCAACTCCATGAATATTTTTATCACCTGCAATAACGCTCATGTCTTTGTTTAATAAGTATTCTTTACCGTTTAAACCAGCAAATTTTTCTCCGTCGTTTGCTTTGCGTACTGTGAGCTCTCCTTCTATTTTTTTTGCATCATACGCGTGCATTGGGCGGCTGAAAGATATCATAATATAGTTCGTGATATCAACTATTGTAGAAATGGAGCGCATTCCTATCGATTCCAATTTATCTTTTAGCCACTTTGGGCTTTCTTGATTTTTTACATTGGCGATGTATATTCCACTAATAAAACTTTCTCCGTCAGTAACTTCAACATCGATTGGTGAATTTATGGAGCTGGTAAGTTGTGGAATGCTTAAAGTCTTTAATGTTCCAATTCCAGTTGCAGCAAGGTCGCGAGCTATTCCATAAATGCCTAAGCAATCTCCACGGTTTGGAGTAACATTTATATCAATTACAGGGTCACAATTGAAAAATTTATCCCCTACTTTATAATCATCGGAAAGCTCGATTATTCCTTCACTTTCCTCTTGAACCAACGCAAGTTCAGAAGCAGAGCAGAGCATCCCTTCACTTAGCACTCCTCGTATTTTTGTAGGCTTGATTGTGAAATCACTTTCTGGCAATGTGCTACCAAGAGATGCAAGCACAGTTTTCATACCTTCTCTAACATTGTTTGCTCCGCAAACTATTTGTAGAATTTTACTTCCGTCATCTACTTTACATAATTTTAATTTATCAGCATTTGGATGCTGTATCACCTCTAATACTTCTGCAACAATAAAACCAGCTAATTTGGTATTGTCGATCACATCTTCTACTTCTAACCCTATGTGAGTTAATTTATCGGTAATTTCTTCTAAACTAGCATTGGTTTCTAAATACTCCAGTAACCAAGATAACGTGAATTTCATCGATCTAACAAGAAACAAAAAAGTTATTGTAATATAAAATGTAGTGCTTTTAAAGCTTGTTGTAGTGGAATACTTCTACATCATTGTTTATGATGTAGAAGCTTTTGTAACTTTATATCTTCTTGCGAAGAGAAAGAATTTTTTCTATATCACCTTTTAAATCTATCTCCAGAAAGAATTTAAGACTTTCATAATCCCAGGCATCCTCATCAATGTTACCATCAAAAAAGAAGTGTATTATTGCATTGTTGAGTCCTATGTAATAATCGCGAGTATCTTCGTCAAGGAAACAATCTACTGATTCGATGTATCCGTTACCAAATTCCTGCTCCAAATTTAAAGGATGATTAGTGTTAATAAAATCTATTTCGTTCATTATATACCTCACTAAAAATTAAATTATAATCAAAATAAGATATTAAGTCAAGATATTGAATAATTTAACAAGATTAGTAAATTTTAAAATACAGAGCTGACTGTAATTAACATTCTAATTACATATTTTGTTAATATGTTAATGTTATAATAATACAGAGCCTTATCTTAATTCTTGACTTTGTCCTATAAAATTCATACTTTATTTACTGTTTATAATTCAGATTAAAATGGCATTAAATCCGCTGGAACAGTTTAAAGTATATACGGTAATAGAGTTACCTAGGTTATTTGGGTATGACGTAAGCTTTACCAATTCATCTCTTTTCACGATGATTTCGGTGATATTGGTGATACTCTTTTTGCTTTTTGGAATAAAGAAGGGGTCAGTAATACCAGGATATTTGCAAGCTGCAGTTGAGTATGTATATGATTTTGTTATTTCAATAATAGAAAATAACACTGGAAGCAAAGGCTTGCAGCACATTCCATTGATATTTACAGTGTTTATTTTCATTTTATCATGTAATTTGGTTGGTGTTCTTCCTTATAGTTTCACGGTCACAAGTCATGTGATAGTCACCTTCGCTTTATCGATGGTGGTTTTTATTTATATAACGATTGTTGGGTTTAAGGAAAGGGGAGTAGAATTTTTACGCATATTGCTACCAAAAGGAACTCCTTCGTGGCTTGCACCTATAATAATTATTATTAAGTTGTTTGCTTATTTAGTAAGGCCGGTTAGCCTATCAATAAGGCTTGCAGCAAATATGATTGCTGGTCATACAATCATCAAAGTGATAGCAGGGTTTATTGTAAATATGAACATATTTTTCACTCCTGCGCCGTTTTTGTTCATAATTGCATTGATAGGATTTGAAGTATTTGTTGCAATTTTACAAGCTTATATATTTACTATATTAACATGTGTATATTTGTCAGATGCAGTAAAGTAATTGACTTCCTTGTAGAATATTTTACAATTATATTATAAAGAAATAATTAAAGGTAATATATGGATTTAGTAGCTTTAAAATTTATAGCAATTGGTTTAGCTGTGTTTGGAATGCTCGGTGCTGGTTTAGGTATAGCTAATATCTTCTCTGCTATGTTAAATGGGATTGCGAGAAACCCTGAATCAGAAGGTAAAATGAAAAGTTATGTTTATATTGGTGCTGCCATGGTTGAAATCATGGGATTGCTTGCGTTTGTACTTGCAATGTTATTAATATTTGCTGCTTAACAGATGCCACAGCTTGATGTTTCAACCTTCTTTTCTCAAGTTTTTTGGTTTTTAATTTTTTTCTCTTCACTTTTTTTCGTAGTAAGTTGTTTATTTTTGCCAAAGTTAGATGAAATAATAAGCACTAGAAGTAAAGAAGTATTGGATTCTTTTAATAGTTCTGTTCATCTTTTAAGACTCACGGAAGATCAGGTTGCCAAGTATAATGCCGCTTTAAACCAAGCTAGAATACAGGCAAAAAAAATCATAGATGATGCACTTGCTCAGGTAGAAGAAATGAGAGCTAATGTTAAGAATATATTAGAAGAGGAAGACAAAAAAAAGAGCAAGCTTATTGAAAAAAAAGTGGCAGAATTTAAATCTGAATATACTGATCAGTTAAAACAAATGGCTACTAGTATTGCTTTAATTTATTATACTAAATTGACTAATTCTGAAATTGAAGAGGAATTTATTGCTGACTTGGTGTCCAAAGAATTTTAGGGGTTTTTATGTCTACATCACTGATTATCGGTCTTGCCTTCTTGGTAAGTTTTGTCCTTTCGTATAAATTGCTAAAGAAAGTGATAAAAAATGCGCTTAACAATAAGCGTAACAAAAGCAAATTTTCAAGTGAAGAAACTGAAAAATTCAGGAAAGATATGTTGGAGTATTACAAAAAATCTTCTAAAAAATACAAAGAATTAGATGCAGAAGTTAATAAAATGATGAATGAAGCACTTGATAAAGCTAATAGTATCATTAAGCACAATAGACAGCAGCTAGATCAGACATTAGATGACAATGCCCATTCTAACTTGAAGAAAGTCACTGACCAAGTTGAAAAAGCTCTTGGAGATTTACAGGCTAACACAGCGAGTATAGCTGCTGATGCTGTAAAAAAAATAATGCATGAACGTAAAGATGATAAGCGTAGTAGTGAGGTCATATCTTCATTTTCACGTGACTTAAATAAAAAATTGCATTAGGTTTAATGCCTATACTTCAAGCTGATAATGTAGAAAAAATTAAGTTTGATTCTAGTTTGTGCAAAGAGCAAGAGAAACTTTTTTACTATAAATTTAATATAATTCCTTGGCAAAAATTAAATGATACTACTTTTTTTATGGTTGAAGACACAAGTCTAGATATCACCCGTTGGGTCGAAACTCATTACGGTATTGACTATGTATTAATAAAAGTGGATAGCGAACAGATTTTAAATCTTCTTAACTCGCACTTTGGTATTTCAGAATTTGCAAGCAACTACTTATATTACAAGAATCCTAATTTTTCAGCCAAAAGCATTAAACTAAGCTCAATATTTTTTGCTTCTTTCTTTATTGTAACTTCAATTTTAACACTAACAGAGAAATATACATATTTTGCTTTGATGTTGATATTTATAATCGGATGTTCTAGTTATTTATTCAAGTTTATAGCTACAATTTTTAACTTATGTGAAACCTCCAACCAAAAAGTGGATTATAGTAAGCTGAATGAAGAAGATTTTCCTATATATACTATTTTATTGCCTGCTTTTAAAGAAAGTGCAGTGATAGAGCAATTGGTTGAAAGCATTGAAAGTTTGGATTATCCAAAATCAAAATTAGATGTGAAGCTTCAGGTAGAAAGTGATGACCAAGAAACGCTAGCAGCTATAGAAAAGTACACTTTACCGCAGTATTTTGAAGTAATAAAAGTGCCTCATTCTTTGCCTAGAACAAAAGCCAAGTCATGCAATTATGCTATGAGCTTTGCTAGAGGAAAGTATGCAGTAATATATGATGCGGACGATAAACCAGACCCATTGCAGTTAAAAAAAGCACTGATTGAATTTAATAAGGGCGACGATAAGTTAGCCTGTGTACAGGCGAAATTAAATTACTATAATTGTGATTATAATTTTCTCACAAAATCCTTTTCTCTGGAGTATATGAACTGGTTTCAATACTTATTGCCTGGATTCCAAAAAATGAACATGCCAATGCCTTTGGGTGGTAGCAGTAATCATTTTTCAGTAAAAATTCTAAAAAAATTGTTTTTCTGGGATGCTTATAGTGTTACCGAAGATGCTGACCTCGGTTTGAGACTTGCGCAAATGGGATATAAAACCAGGATGATTGACTCAGAAACATTGGAAGAGTCACCAATTGCTGTATTTGCTTGGATTAAGCAAAGAGCGCGCTGGATCAAAGGCTATATGCAAACTTATATTGTTCATTTAAAAAATATAAAGTCACTTTATAAACACACTGGATTTAAGGGAATTTTGCTATTGAATCTTTTTGTTGGTTCTGCAGCTTTTATATTTTTTACTACTCCATTTTTACTGCTTTCATTGATATTAACTAAAGTTTTAAATGGATTATTTTTGTACTACTTTGTAGTGGTATACGTTACTAACCTGATTCTTTTGGTAATAGCTGTCAAACAGCAAAAGATGCCTTTTTATTTTTATATAGTATCGATATTTTTTCCGGTCTATAGTCTGCTACATAGTGTTGCAGCTTTTCTTGCCTTGTGGGAGTTTATTCTTTACCCTGAGCGATGGAACAAAACTAAACATGGTTTATGGAAGCAAAACCTGTAGCCATTTGGCTTTTTCTCTGCTCGGTCATGGTAATTCTTATGGTAGGAATTGGTGGATTTACCAGACTTACAAGAGCGGGATTGTCAATCACGGAGTGGAAACCCATCACTGGAACATTACCACCACTGAATGAGCAAGACTGGCTACAAGAAAAATTAAAATACGAAGCTACACCTGAGTATAAAGCATTCAACTATGGTATGAGTATGGAGGAGTTTCGCGCTATATACTTAATAGAGTATGTGCATAGATTAATTGCAAGACTAACAGGTTTAGTTTTTGTCCTGCCATTTATATATTTTACATTAAGAAGAAAAATATCTAAAAAGGTAATAATAAGGCTATTGATAGTCTTGTTATTTGGAGCGCTACAAGCTTTTGCTGGTTGGTATATGGTAAAAAGCGGCTTGGTAGCCAAGCCTCATGTTAGCCACTATAGGCTCGCACTTCACTTATTATTAGCATTAGTTATCTTTGCATTATTGTCATATCAATTTTTTGATTATCAGATAAGGCCACAACAAACAAAACTTAAGGTTAGTGGTAACACTATATACTACGCAAGGATGATTTTGGTCCTAATTGTAATACAAATAATTTTCGGTGCATTTGTTGCAGGATTAAATGCTGGTTTGATTTACAATACCTTTCCACTAATGGACGGACAAATCGTTCCAGAAGATTTATTTTTCTTACAGCCTATATGGCTGAATATCTTTGAGAACAGAGCGACAGTGCAATTTATACATCGAGCACTGGCATTGCTAATACTAACTTTGGTAGTAATACTCACAGTAAAAAATGCTAGCATAAAACCGGTATATATTATGCTGCTCTCCGTCGTCATTCAGATCATTTTAGGTGTAATTACTCTATTATTGCACATACCGATAGCCATTGCCATAGCTCATCAAGTGTTTTCATTTATCTTGTTTGGGTCAAGTTTATACTTCTTGTGTTATTTAAGGAAGCAGACTACATCACCAATCTGCACATTTTTTCCTTCTTGAACGGGAATATTTTTTATCACCATTGCTGCTTCAGCACATATGATATTTTCCATTTTCATTGCCTCCACCACAAATAAAGGTTGTCCTATTTCCACCTGATCTCCTACATTTACGTGCAATTTAACTAATAAACCAGATATTGGGGATTTTACAGCATCTGCTGAAATCCCTTCTGTTTCATTATTTAGCATTAACTTACTTAATTCAGCTACATGAGGTTTTAATATACAACACTCAGCTTTCATACCTGCATGTCTTATGAAGTACTTGCTGCCTTGTCTTTCTATTTTAAGTGCTATATTGGTATCGTCATTAATTGTGATATATAGCAATCTATAACTTGATTTCCACTTGCCTATAACGGAGTATTTATTGTGATTATATACCGTTATTAATATATTATCTTGGTATTTTGCATTTACGGAGTACTCATTGTCATTTATATTCACTATGAATAAATCTCTTGCACGGTCACCTGCCATCCGAGTAGCTGATACTGGTGCCCCTTCTTTTTTACTAGATTCCAGTGTCACGCACTGGAATGACACCTGAGATGTTTCATTCACTGCTTTATGATGGTACCTTTCTTCATTTTCCAAATGAACATATAACGCAGTGAAAATAAATATTTTAATATACTCCTCTGTAACAAAATCGCCGTGAAACCCACTAGGGTAATGATCTGGAATGAATCTCGTATGGAGCTTTGCTGCGATAAAATTTGGGTGATGGAAGATGGATTCTAGAAATTCTATATTATTTGTTACTCCTTCTATATAGCATTCAGACAATGCTTTTTGCATTCTGCTGATCGCTTCTACTCTATCTTTTCCATATGTTATCACTTTGGCAATCATCGAATCATAGAACATGCTAATTTCTGAACCTGCAGCAACTCCATCATCTATTCTTACATAATCATTTTCACCCGGTTTATCGTAATATTTTATTCTTCCGCTGGAAGGGAAAAATTTCTTCGATGGGTCTTCAGCGCAAATTCTACTTTCTATTGCAGAACCAGTAAGTTTAATATCATCCTGATTGAATCTCAATTTCTCTCCACAGGAAGTTCTAATCATTTCTTCTACTATGTCTATTCCAGTTATAAATTCTGTTACTGGATGCTCAACTTGCAATCTCGTATTTACCTCAAGAAAATAGAAGTTTTGGTCTTTATCTACAACAAACTCAACAGTGCCTGCTGAAAAATAGCCAACTTGCTTTGCCAGAGAAACACATTGAACATACATTTTTTGTCTTACTTCTTCACTAATGAATGGACTTGGCGTTTCTTCTATTATTTTCTGATTATTCCTTTGTATCGAGCATTCTCTTTCTCCAAGACACACTATATTGCCATATTTATCTGCTATGATTTGTATTTCAATATGTCTTGGTAGTTCTATATATTTCTCTATAAAGATACTGCCATCCTTAAAACTTTTCTCTGCTTCATTTGTTGCTGATGTGAACGCTAGTTCAATTTCTTTTTTGGAATTTACAATTCGCATTCCTTTGCCACCACCGCCTGATGCAGCTTTAAGCATAACGGGAAAACCGATCTCTTTAGCAACTTGAGCTGCGTGGGCAGCATCGCTGATCTTACCCATATATCCTGGCACTACATTCACTCCAGCTTTTTTTGCAGCTTCTTTTGCTGTTATTTTGTTGGCTGTAACTTCTATTGTTTCTGCACTGGGGCCGATGAAGTCTATATTATATTTTTGAAGAGCACGTGGAAAATCTGGATTTTCTGCTAAAAAACCATAGCCAGGATGAACCGCCTCAGCACCTGTTTCAACTGCTACTTCACATATTTTTTCAATGTTTAAGTAACTGAGGCAAGATGGCGAAGGGCCGATATATCTTGACTCATCTGCTTGTCTTACATGCACAGAATTTACATCTGCATCCGAATATATGCATACACAAGATATACCCATCCTACGAGCAGTTCTGATAATCCTGCAGGCAATCTCTCCTCTGTTTGCTATTAAAATCTTACTGTACTTCTTTTCCGTCATCGTATGAGTATACTTTCTTAAGTTGAGAAAGTAAATTATTGCCTGCAAGTAATTTTTAGCTTCATGCTACAGCTAAATCACTATTTAAAAGTTGCATAACATCAGGATCTGTCACTATAGTACTTTCATCATACAAGCCGTATATCCCGTTACATGCCCTAAACAACAAACATGTAGATCCTCCAGAAGCTATTGTAGCTACTGAAGCTAGTGCAAGAGATTGAGAAACCAAAAATAAAAAGTACAAGGATAAACATAAGGCAGCAATACACGCTATAGCTCCTATTATGTATAAGCACAAATGAAATTTGCTATTACATATAAAACCGCCCTTTATACCTGCAATTTGCTTAGCTTCTTCCCGTTCTGCAGCATTTAAAAAATAAAGAGGAGCTACCGCTACTCTCCCATGAAGAATGCAGCTTTTATCACAGAGTGCTTCTTTAATATATCTCTTATTATCCTTAAGTTTCTCTTTTAATCTTTCTGATTCTTTCCAATTTTTAGCTTCTTCTGCTTTTTTAACCTTACTCTTAGTACCTTCTTCCAAATTTCTCATAATCTCTTTGAGTGCAGGTAGCAGAATTTCTTGACTTGCTGCTATATGAAATGGGTTCCCATTTTCATCAAGCCTATGCTTAGCTGCATAAGCAACATTCTCTGTGCAAATTCTGACAAATTCATCTTTATTTCTTGCTTTTGCAACTTCAAATAAGTCAGCCATAACATACCTCGCTATATTTAACCAACACTAAATTATACAACATAACTTACGAAAAACAAGTAGATTTTATCTCTCAGAATAAATAAATTCTAAATTGTTACAAACATAAATTTTAGCTATCATCATTTATATTACTGTAATAGACAAATATGCCAGACGTAGTCACTAGATTCGCTCCATCACCCACAGGGTTTTTGCATATTGGAGGGGCCCGCACTGCGTTATTTAATTGGCTCTATGCAAAGCATCATGGTGGCAAGTTTTTGCTGAGAATTGAAGACACCGACAGAAAACGTTCAACGCAAGAAGCAATTGATGCAATTATAGAAGGGCTAAGATGGCTCGGTATGAGCTATGATGGGGAAATAGTATATCAGTCAAAAAGAATAGAGCGGCACATTGAAGTAGCAAACCTTTTAGTTGAGAGGGGTAGGGCGTATCACTGTTACTGCCCTGAAGATGAAGTTGCAGAAAAGAAGGCAAAAGCAAGAGAAGAGGGCAAGATATACAAGCATAAATGTACTACAAAACCTCCTTCTTGTCATCCAAGTAGCCGACACTGGAAAAATATGTGGTCACGCGCTGGAATGACATCGGGTGTGAGGTCAGTTGTCCGCTTTAAAGTGCCAGATTCGCAAGAGATCGTTATTGATGATAAAATATACGGCCAAATCAAAGTAAATAGCAACCAGCTTGATGATATAGTGATCTTACGCTCTGATAACACTCCAACATATATTTTTGCCGTGGTAGTTGACGATCATGATGCTGGAATAACTGATATAATACGTGGTTCTGACCATCTTACTAATACCTTTAAACAACTACTAATATACCAGGCTCTTGATTTTGACATTCCACGCTTTGCACATGTGCCGCTTATCCATGGGGAAGATGGGAATAAGCTATCCAAAAGGCATGGTGCCACAAGCGTTTGCGATTATGAAAAGATGGGAATATTGCCAAAAGCGATGCGTAATTACTTGCTGAGACTTGGCTGGAGTCACGGCAACGATGAGATTATTAGCGATGAGCAAGCAATAGAGTGGTTTAATTTAGAAAGTATTGGTCGTTCACCTGCACGGCTCGATTTCAAAAAGCTGGAGCATTTGAATAACCACTATATTAGTAATATGAGCAATGAAGATATTCTGGCTCTAATACTTGGAGAAAATACTCTAACTGACAAAAAAAAGAACTATTTATTACAGGGGCTAACGGAACTAAAAAAAAGAGCAAATTACCTGGCTGAACTGCTGGATTTAGCACAGTTTTATATAAGAGATCCGCCACTTGATTTAAGTGAAGAGGCTGAGCAAATTGTCAAATCTAACCTCAATATAATTAAGTTACTCGCATCATTTCTGTCAAAGATCGGTGATGAAAATTGGAATAAGGGTTTTTTATCTTCTCAGATCAAGGAATGTGCAAAATTGCACGATATGAAAATAAGCGATGTATACCACTCATTACGCGCCCCTATAACTGGAGTAATGGATGCACCTGGAATCATTGATATCATGGTGATTCTTGGTAAAGATGAGTGTATAAGAAGGTTACAAGCAATTTAAATGAAATAAGAAAATTTCTTGACAAGCTTTGCCAGCCCCTTTATCATGACAGTGAAGCTATTGTATTTGCTTTCGCCAATCTGCAGATTAAAAGGTAAGGATTACTTAATGTATCGGCGTCTTATGTTCAATTTTTTGCAGTATATAGATACTGTATGTCTTTACAAAACTTCATCTACATCTAGATTTTTATCTAAATAAGCTGAACGCGCTTATAAAGCGTTACAAGACATCAAAAAATGCCAATACTCGACAGAGATAGTAAAAGACTAGCTAACTCGGGGATTCTTTGTCTTTTTTTCTGCTTGGTAAATTTCTTAAACATTTGCAGCGTAGGTTAGTTGCAATTAAAAGCAGCTGAATTTCGCTTGTCAAGCGTTTAAAACATAAAAAACGCCAATATTTTAAAGCGGATAATAACCACGGGGCTTCTTTTGCCTTTTTTTTCGTTTGGTAAATTTCTTAAGTATTTATAGCTAAACGACAATCGTCATCCCGCTGCTTGTTAGCGGGATCTAGAGATACCGCGAATGAATCGCGGTATGACGGTTCGTGGCGGTATGACGGTTCGCGGCGGCATGACAATAAGCTCGTCATCCCGCTACGTGTTAGTGGCTGAGATACTGCGGCGGTATGACGTAGGATTGCCGTCATCCCGCTACTTGTTAGCGCCGCGGCGGCATGACGTCTTAACTATAGAAAACTTGTATAGATTTTTTCTACTTCTGTGATATCATAAGCCTGTAATGATAAAATAAGTAAATATGGATAAGTCAGCGTATGAGATCATAGAACATGAGTATGACGTGGTAGTAGTAGGTGCAGGTGGAGCAGGGCTCAGAGCAACGCTTGGGATGGCTGCAACTAATTTTTCAGTTGCCTGCATTTCTAAAATTTTCCCTACACGAAGTCATACAGTTGCAGCACAAGGCGGAATTAGTGCAGCTTTAGGTAATATCGGTGAAGACGATTGGCGCTGGCATGCATATGACACAATAAAAGGTTCAGACTGGCTTGGTGATCAAGATGCAATAGAATATATGTGTAAAAACGCTGCTAAAGCTGTTATTGAACTTGAAAATTTTGGCGTACCTTTTTCTCGTACAGAAGATGGCAAAATATACCAGCGTTCCTTTGGTGGAATGACAACTCACTTTGGTAAAGGAAAATCAGCGCAGCGCACTTGTGCGGCAGCAGATAAGACTGGGCACGCAATCCTTCACACTCTATATCAGCAGTGTCTTAAATTCAACGCTGAATTTTTTGTTGAATACTTTGTGATTGATTTAATTATGGATAGCGAAACCGGAGCATGCTGCGGAGTTCTTGCTTGGTCGCTATGCGACGGCACATTACATAGATTTCGTGCGCATAGAGTGGTGTTAGCAACAGGTGGATATGGACGTGTTTATTTCTCTGCAACAAGTGCGCATACCTGCACAGGTGATGGTAATGGCATGGTAGTAAGGGCTGGATTACCACTTGAAGATATGGAATTTGTACAATTTCATCCAACAGGAATATATGGCTCAGGGTGCTTGATGACAGAAGGATGCCGTGGTGAAGGGGGGTACCTCGTTAATTCTCAGGGCGAGAAGTTTATGGAACGTTACGCACCAAAAGCAAAAGATTTAGCTTCCCGTGATGTGGTAAGTCGCGCAATAACAATTGAAATTAGAGAGGGAAGGGGGGTTGGACCAAAAAAAGATCATATGTATTTAACTATAGCGCATCTTGATCCGGAAGTAATAAAACTCAGATTGCCGGGCATCAGCGAAACCGCAAGAACTTTTGCTGGAGTTGATGTCACTAAAGATCCAATACCGGTCATTCCGACTGTTCACTATAACATGGGTGGCATTCCAACCAATTATTATGGAGAAGTGATCACGCTGAAGCAAGGTAAGGAAGAAGTGGTAGATGGACTATTTGCAATTGGAGAAGCTGCATGTGTTTCTGTGCACGGTGCAAATCGACTTGGTTCTAACTCGCTTCTTGATCTTGTGGTTTTTGGTAGAGCTGCAGCGCTCAGAGCAAAAGAGAAGCTAAAGTCCGGTACACCACATAAAAAATTGCATTCAGACTGCACAGACTGGATAGTAGATAGATTTAATAAAATGCGATTTGCTTCCGGTGGGCTAAAAGTAGCAAAAATACGCGGTGAAATGCAGAACACTATGCAAAAATACGCATCAGTTTTCCGTGTTGCTGAAGTTTTAGAAGAAGGCAAAAAAGCTATAAAAAAGGTAGCAAAAATGATGCCTGATATTTCACTTGAGGATCGCAGTATGATGTGGAACAGTGATTTAGTTGAAGCGCTGGAGCTTGCTAACATGATCCCACAAGCGGTTATTACCATGGAATGCGCAGCTAATCGCGAGGAAAGCAGAGGTGCACATGCTCGTGAAGACTTTCCTGAACGTGATGACAAAAACTGGATGAAGCACACTATAGCGTGGCTTGAAGAAAAGAAAGGGCAAATTAACGTAAAAATTGATTATAAAAAAGTGGCTGAAAAAACTCTGAGCGGTGAGATTGATTTCATAGCGCCAGAGAAGAGGGTTTACTAGTTACACTATCCCTACACAATTTTTCAACGAGTTCATTATTGATACATCGCTCATTTTGGTAGCTGGGTTTTCTGTATGCTCTGATTGATTTTGTTGTCTTTTTGCTGCTAGGTCTTCAGAATCATTTCCTAAATTCTGTTGATCATTGTCAATAGGGTTCTTCGAAGCTTGATTCTGCTCTGTTGTTGAATTAGAGCGGTTTTTGTCGTTAAATGTGTCCTGTGCTTTGTTGGTTGATTTTTCAAAAAGTTTCTTAATACCACTAAATCCTAAAGTTAAAGTAAGACATATAACTCCAGCAGTAGCTATGATAGGAATGGCTGCTCCAATTGCCATTTGACCCTGAAAGAAAGCAAATGTTACCATTGCAATAACAGTAATCGTTATCGTGATTGCTAACAGTTCGCGGGTCCTTTTTGCTGGATCTATGAATCCTGCTACAGCAGATACTCCTTTTTTTATACCAGAACCTGCTTCTTTAATGCCAGACTTGCATTTTTTTGAAGCAGTTTTACAGTGGTATTTTTCTTCAAGCTTCTCTTTTAGTTCTTTAGCTTTCTCCTGTGCTTTCTGTGGAGTCCCTGAATAATCTTTTAGATCTCGTAAAGTTAAATAGTACTTTTTAGTATGGAATTCTGGATCTTTTAACCACAAAGAACCAGAATCACCGTTTTGTAATAATGCTGCACAAAACTTTGTTGTATTATCATAATTAGTTGCTAAATCAAAAATTGTTTCTTGCGATAGGTGTTCGATACTTCTTTTTTCTGCTTTTTTCTTTAATGCCAATTCTAGGGGTGTGCTCCCTTCTCCATTCTTAGCATTTATAGCTTCACCTAATTTATCTTTAGATATTGTTCCATTTTCCACTAAACCTAAAATCAATTCCAAACATGCAACTTTTTGTTCTCCTTTGAATGAAGCAATATAGTGCAGAGCATTTTTTTCATCTTTATCTTGCACAGTAATATCTGCACCGTTTTGTAAAAATAACTCTAAGGCTTTATATCTATTTGTTTTTTCAAATTTTCTATCTGTACATGATCGATCCTCATTCTTTTCTTTTATATGCTGAAGCAACTGATGAAGAGGTGTTTGCTCTTTCCCGTTAACAGCATTTATAGCCTTACTAAATTCATCCTTACCTAAAGTCAACTTCAAACATGCAACTTTTTGTTCTCCTTTGAATGAAGCAATATAGTGCAGAGCATTTTTTTCATCTTTATCTTGCACAGTAATATCTGCACCATTTTTTAGCAATAGTTCTAGGGTTTCATACCTTTTAGTTTTTTCAAAATTTTTACCTGTACATGATTGTTTCCCGCTCTTTTTTTCTATATACTGAAGTAATCGGTGAAGAGGTGTTTGCTGTTTGTTTCGAGTATTTACCAGTTCTTTGTTTTTTTCTAGTATAAGCTGAGTAAAGTTACACTTTGCTTCTTTCTTTAATGTCACAGCACAGTGTAAGACCGTATCACCATCTGCATTTTTAGTAGTAATATCATCACCTCTCTGTAGCAAATCATTAAATCTATCTATATTTTTATCTGAAACTGCTTTATGTAATGGGTAACCACCGTCGGTAATTTTCGCGATTTTAATTACTACCGAGTTTTCTGTCTTTTGGTCTAACTTAGACTTCTTTACTGACTCTGCTAATTTTTCTAAGAAATTACGATAGTATGTCTTTTGCTCCTCTTTTAAGTTTTGTAATTCTTCTGTAGATAATTCTGAATTATCAGAGCTGGCTCCATGCTCTAACAATTTTGTAAGAAACTTAAGTGTGTTATCGTTACTTCGAATTGTATTAGACTCATGTTTTTCTTTTGTTACCTTGTTAATTAGTGCTACCTGAAAAGGGGTCTGATTTTCACTATTAATGAGTTGTGCTAAATCTTTCTTGGTGACCGTTTTTATTAGGGTACCCAGAAACTTGCATTTCTGTTTCTTTTCCAACGACGCAATGAGGTGTAAAATATTTTTCCCTTCTTCAGCTTTTATGCTGCTAATATCCGTACAATCTTTTAGATATTTTCTAAATTTCCTGTTATTTCCATTTTTGATCGCTTTTAGTAGTAGAGCATTGTTATTTGTTATTTCGTTGCTTATTTCTACTTCATGATCATCTTCAACATCACTGCCGTAGCCACTCTCTGTTTCGCTGTCCCTACGGTTGTGGGTAAAACAATATCTGCTATTATAAGTAATTTCTGAAATTGCTTGCTTTACTCGCTCTTTTGTTTCATTTGATATTTTTTTCGATCGTTCTATTGCTTTATCTAGCACTGGAAGGAAGCATTGGACATAATACCTATAATATTTTTCTTGTTCTCTAAGTGATTCTTCTAATTTAGTTAATACTTCAGGACTAGCATCTTTTTCAAATAACCTTTTACACTTCTTGAGGGTTCCATCTTGACCTCTTGGTTTTTCACGCTTGTGTTCTTCTTTTTTTACCTTTCTCTCTATAGTGCAGTGCAATTGCTCGTCTTTTCTATCCTGCTCTTGCTTTTTATTTTTATCTATGCATTCACCTAATTTATCTGCATTAGTAGTTAGTGCAGTTATATCTATACCCATACTAAAACCTCAATATTAAAAGCTATTTAAGTTGTCAGCACTAAACTAACAACCAAGAAGTTTGACTTTTAATTTGAGCTAAACGTTGTATATGTGATCAAAATATAGGTGGAAAGGCAGAAAATTAATTTCTGTGAGAAAATTTGCCGTCATAGTTAAACCTCACTTGAACAGTTGCTACTATTTTAACCATTTAATCTTAAAAAATAATAAATATAGCTAAACTGTGAAATGTGCTATTGGCTAAAATAGGATAAGAAACTATAGCTGCAAATATCCAAATTGATGTTTTTATCAGTCTTCCAGACTTGGTTTTTCTTTTAGTTTTTTAAGTCTTTCTTTATTTAGTATGGAGCTTATCTCTTCTACACTTTTATCAATATCATCATTGATTATTACATAATCATATTTATCACGTTTGCTTATCTCTTTTTGAGCTTCGGCTAATCTGCGCTCTATTTCGCTTGCATCATCACTATTACGCTTTTGCAAACGCAACCTAAGCTCTTCCATTGAAGGGGGAAGTATAAAAACACTTACAACTTTTTTTCTCATGAGCTTGAATAAGTGAAATGCTCCTTGCCAGTCTATGCTGAGTAAAACGCTTATTCCATTGCTTAAGTTTTGCTCTATAAAATTTCTTGGTATACCATAAAAATTCTCAAAAACTTTGGCGTATTCAAGCATTTGGCCAGCTTTGCATAACTCGTGAAATTTTTCTTCGGTAACGAAAAAATAGTCTTTTCCATTTATTTCGCCGGGGCGAGGCTTGCGCGTAGTCATAGAAACAGACCTAACTAAATTAGTTGATCGCTCAAGTAATTTTGCTGATATAGTAGTTTTTCCAGCTCCAGAAGGGGAGGATAGAACCAATAATACGCCCTCACTTTTTACGGTCATTTTTCTTTGCATTTTTTAACATGGTGCTTTTTGGATCAGAGTTTAAAAAGCTAGAACCTTCTAAATTAGAATTTGATAAGTTGGTGCCAATGAGAGAAGAGTTATCAAAGACAGTATAGCGCAAATCGGTCTTTTCAAAATTTGCCTTATTCAAATTAACGTTTACAAACTTTGCTCTACTCAATGTTGAATTAGAAAAATCGGCATTTTCTAAATTCATATTCTTAAATTCAAAGTAAGAATAATTTACATTAAATTTTTCACCCTGTGATATTTTCTCTTGCAAATCTTTAATCGAAGTTATAGCATTTTCTGAACCTGCAAGTTTTTTCTGTCCTTTATTGTCAATCAAAATTGAATTATCAAATTTGCAACCTGTTAAGTGAGCATCAACAACTGAACTTTTATATATGCTTGAAGAGAGAAAAGACATATCACTAATTGTTGAATTGCTCAAATTGCTAAGAAAAAAGCTAGTTTTCCTAAAGGCATTAGCGTGAAGCAAAGAAGATCTGAAATCGCTTTCAATAAAATTTGAATTAGTTACTTTTAAATTGGACCAGCTTGAATTATCAGCTAATAAATTAAAGAATGTTGAATTTTCTATTTCACTGGAATCAATATTATGGTGAGAAAGCGTACTGTTATAAACTTGAGAGTCTTGGATTTTTATCTTATACATTGAAGTTGTAGAAAGGTCTGAATCTTCTATCTTCGCAGAGGTGAATAGTGAATGGTCAAAAAATGAGCAATTCATGTTAGAATTCGCAACTTTAGTATTATGAAACTTTCCGTGACGAATGTCAGCATTAGAGACATTAACTTGATGCAGTTCACTAAAACTAAAATCAATATTGGATAAATCAGCATCCTGAAGATTTGCTTCAGAAACATATGTATGCTTTATCTTGGAACCATTTAGTATAGATTGAACAAAACTTGAATTATCGTCATTCACATAGGAAATTTGTGTGTTGCTTAAATTAGTTTCGTCGAAGTTACTGTTAATTATGATAGAAGAATTAAGGTAGGCAGCGGAAAGATTGCTACCTGTAAAGTCTGATTCTTTTAACTCTGCACCATATATGTTAGCATTTTTTAATGAAGAAAATTGTATCTTTAATTTATATGCATCCACTCCAAAGAAACTTGCATTATCAAGGTTGTTTTTCTGCATAACAGTATCGTTTATTTCACTATCACTAAAATTTACGTGGCTAACATTCGAGTTTGATAAGTTGGAGAAATTCATTTTCACATTCGAGAAATTAGTATGCAAACCAATTACGTTGTGCATACTCACTTTTTTGAGATCGGAACTGATAAAATCAGCATAACTAACATTAGACTGATCAAATACGATATCTGTTAAGTTTGCAGAAACAAATTTTGTAAAACTCAAATTTGTACCTTTTATTTTAATGCCATGTAAATTAGCATTGGAAAAATTAGCACCACGTAAATCAACATCAATGAAAGACACGTCGGATAAATCGGTGTTAGAAAAATCAGCACCAATCAGACTTACTCCATCAAAAACAGATTTACTTAGGTACAGTTGGTTAAAATTAGCTCCATTTAAGTTAGAACCAAAACCTTTCTTAAAATCTTCTGGCACGCCCTCTTTGTGGCACTGCACCAAAAATTCAGCAAAGTCTTTTTTACTGTAAGATACGTATTTTGCATCACGCAAAGCGTTTAAAAAATCACTGATCTGATTTTTTTCATCATTTGTTTCGTTTCCATAACATAAATGACCAACTAAAATTAATATCAAAAATCTAATCATCTTGCTTATCGCACTGTATTTCTTTCGTTTTCAAAGCCCAATCGTACATTGCTGAGCTTTCTTTATTGTCTATTTTTCTATCCTCCAAAAGATGTGGCATCATTTCGGCAATCGCATTTATTATATTGATCTGCTTTTTTTCGATTGCTATATCAATTGGGGATTGAAAATTATTGTTAACTACTCTAAGATCAGCACCTTGTAATAAGAGAAAGCGCACTATGTCTACCTCACCTTGTTTAACTGAATAAATGAGAGGAGTATCACCCAATTTATTTCTAAACCTTAGTATCTCTTGAATTGTTAATCCAATTTTTTCTAGCTTACTTATTACTCCTCTTAAGCAAGTTAAGTTGTTCTTCTTAATGCAGTAAAAAAATTGCTTACTGTAATCATCAATAAACACAGTTGTAGGAAGATGCTCATTAAGGCTATCATATTGTCGTTTATATATTGACTTGCTTTGTATGTCTTTATGACCCCATTCTTTTATTGGTTCTCTGTTTAGCTTTGTCCATTTTTGTAAACTTTTCTTTTCACTTTGCTCTTCTTCATCTTTTTTAGTTATAGGTTTTACTCTATTGCGGTCCTTGGAATTACTGTTTGTTTCTTTCACTTTTTTTTCTTCAGACTGATTCTCTACTTTTTCTTTTTTTCCCTCTAATAATTGACTCGCATCACTTTTTGAAAGTTCATTATCTTTTATATCAATCTTCTGATCAGCTTGTAGATTTTTTTGCGGGTTAGCTGTATTCTCATTTAAATCAGCACTTAAAGGCAAAGGCTCTGGTTTCAAATCTTTATTCACTTCTTTATTGGCCACATTTGGTAAATTTTGAGCAAATTTGTCTGTGCTTCCTTCTAGCTGGTCATTTGGCAAATCTTTATCAATCCTTTCACCTTCACTTATAGTTTTTTCAACCACGAAAGCTTTGTTCTCGTTGTGTTGCAGTTTCTCTTTATCGGTAGTGCCGTCTAATCTTTTGCTCTCAGCCTCTTGTGTTTGTTTAACATCGACGTTGCTTTTTAACTCATCTTTTTGATTTGTGCTATCTTGCTTCCTTACACCTACATTTTCGTTTTTATGAACTGATTCAATTTTCTTTTCTTCAAATTGCTCTACAGCAAATAGGCTCAGTGATCCGAATACAACAGCTAATAATATAAAATATAAAATATTTTTCATAAATATCCCAAGCATAAGCTTAATTAAAATGATACTATAATCAAATGATTAATCTACAGTAAAAAATGCCTTAGGATTTAATTTATAAAAAAACAATAGATTTTTTGTATCTGTTCAGGGGCATCGCAAATATTGAAGCAAAGTGGTCAGTGCTTACTGTACGAACATTGTGATTTGAGAGCAATCTCCGCTAGGGAGGATGTCATCCCAGTGCTCCTTTCTCGTCATCCCAGTGCCCAGACACTGGGATCCAGAAAACTTAACTTTAAATAAGTGGCTGCATAATAAACTACACATTAAACCTAAAGTGCATTATATCACCATCTTGCACGATGTAATCTCTGCCTTCAAAGCGAATTTTTCCTGCGTCTTTGCAAGCTGATTCACTTCCATACTTTATGTAGTCTGCAAAGCTTATTGTCTCTGCTTTTATAAAGCCTTTCTCAAAATCAGTGTGGATTACACCTGCTGCTTTATCGGCTGTTGACCCTATTTTTACTGGCCATGCCCGTGCTTCTTTGGGGCCCACAGTAAAGAAAGTTATCATACTCAGCACTTCATACATAATACGCGCTACTCCATCAAGGCCTGATTCTTGTAAGCCAAATTCTGATAAAAAACTCTGTTTTTCCTCTTCACTATCAAGATTTGCAATATCTGCTTCGAGTTTTGCTGAAATGCAATAAAATTTGCTTTTATTTTCCTCCGCCATCCTCTCTACCTTTTTAGATAATTCATTGCCAGTTATAACATTTGTATCTTCAACATTGCAAACGTACATAACGGGCTTTGTTGTCAGCAATTGAAGCAACTTCATCTCATCTTCATTGATATTCTCCAAACTTCTTGCAGGTTTACCTAATTTTAAAGTAGCTAATACCTCTTGCATTAATTCAAGTTGTCTCTTTAGCTCTTTATCACCTTGCTTTGCTTTCTTTTCCAATTGAGGAAGCCTTTTTTCTATGCTATCAATATCAGCTAGGATTAATTCCATTTCTACCACTTCAGCATCTGATATTGGATCTATTTTACTGTGTATATGGCTGATATCGTCATCCGTAAAGCACCTGAGCAGATGAACGATGGCATCAACTTCTCTGATATGGCTTAAAAATTTATTGCCAAGCCCTTCGCCTTTGCTCGCACCCTTTACCAGACCTGCAATATCTACAACTTCTAATTGGTTGTAGATTACCTTCTCTGAGCCTGCAATTGCTGCGATTTGTTTCAAACGTTGATCTTTTATCGAAATCTTGCCTATATTTGGCTCGATTGTGCAAAAAGGATAATTTGCAGCTTCGGCTGCACTTGACTCTGTAAGCGCATTAAATAAGGTTGATTTTCCTATGTTTGGTAACCCAACTATACCGCAGTTAAAACTCATATTTGCTATGTAAAATTATAACTATTGCATAATTTAAAAATTTCTGCTATACTTAATTAGTCGCTTATTGACAATTTTGTTGGTATAGTAATATATAGCTTAAATTAAGGTAAAACTATGACTACAGCTAAGAAACGGAAACTACCAAGTGACTTTCATGATGTTGAGGTTGGAATAAAAAGGCCCAGGATCTCAGGGCAAGAAATAACTCTTTTAAATAGTAACCCTTACCCTGACAATTTCTATGTAGGACAAGCAATTGGTAATGGAAGCTGTTTTTTTGACTCGTTCAGGCAAAGTCTAGAACAACAGACAGGAGAGCAAGTTACTGCCGAAAAATTAAGAAATGATTGTAGGGAATTTGCACAAAAGAATCCACCAAAGTGGTTTACAGATGCAATTGCCAATGGTTATGATAACAATGGCCAGCACCGTAGTGAAACTGTAGATGATTATACAGCAGACATTATGCGTAACGGTAGGTGGGGTAGCTCTTATGTTGAAGCTAGGATACTTTGTGAAAAGTATGGTGTAAAATTACATGTTATAGAGAGTAACCCATTGCATGCTATTGACACCCAACAAGATCGGTTTTTGCATGAATTAATAGACAATTCAGGTTCAAAAAGTGCAGGTGAATACAATAAAGTTGATTATAATGATAGTAGTATTGTGCATATAATAAACAAAGGCTATTCTCATTTCGAACCATTGCTTGATATAAACAAAAGTTTAGCAAAACAACTGCAAGAGGAAACCAAACTTAAACAAGAGCAAGAACAAGAAGATTTCCTATTAGCAAAAAAACTGCAGCTAGACGAGATCTTAGAGTATTGTAACCTTTCAAAGGATATCTCTGAGAGAGCAGAGGTTGAAAAGGGATTTGATAAGTTATTGGCAGAAAATGCTGATGGAAAAATTGGTGATGTTGTAGGGCAGTGCGTTAGTGATATAAAGCAGCGCATAGAGCGCTCTGAGAAGCAAAACCCTTCAAGCTCACCAAGATGTAGTATGGAGGAATCAAGAACAGAAAAAACATTTCATCAACAACAAATATCACAATTGGAAGTGTAAAATAAATCTTCATAGCTCTGTATATTTTTATATAGGGCTTTTGCAAGCATTTCATATAATATGAACTTGCAGTACGTACTAACCTAAATGCAAGTTGACCATGAGACTAGTTTAATTATTGATGCCATAGAGGAATTTGGCGGTGAGGCTAGGCTTGTCGGCGGATGTGTGAGAGACTCAATTTTGCAACGTGATGTCCACGACATCGATTTAGCTACTAATTTGCTTCCCAATCAAACAATTAAAGCGCTAAAACTCCGTAATATAAAAACTATTCCAACTGGCTTAAAACATGGAACTATCACTGCGGTTCTAAATCAAAGATCTTTTGAAATTACGACACTAAGGCATGATGTGAAATGTGATGGTAGGCATGCAAAAGTAGAATTTACTAATAATTGGCAAGCTGATGCTTCAAGGCGTGACTTTACATTTAACGCTCTATATGCAGATAAGCATGGCCATATATATGACTACTTTGGTGGCATTGAGGATTTAAAGGCGCGAAGGTTAAACTTTATAGGCAACGCTGAAGATAGAATTAAAGAAGACTATCTACGTATTTTAAGAGCATTTCGTTTTCATGCAAAAATATGTGCCGGAGATTTGAGTGATGAAATACTAAACGTATGCAAAAAGCATTCGCATATGATTCAAAACCTCTCTGGAGAGAGAATAAGAGATGAAATACTTAAATTGCTGGAGTGCAATGATCCTTTTCCAACACTTAAGAGCATGCAAGAATCTGATGTTTTGCAAAAGATTATCCCAAAAGAAGTAAAATGCGAAATTCTGTCTTCGCCACTTCTTTTGGGCACTGATGCACTAGTAAAATTAGCGTTACTCCTTAGGACCACCAAAAATGACAGGCTAAGTCTTGGAGAATATGTAAGTAAGTTTCTACGTCTTTCAAACAAGCAAAAGAAAAAGCTGTTATTTTTATTATCCAACGATATCAAAACAGAACTCTCAGAAAAAGAGCAAAAAAAATACATATCTTTATTTGGTAGAGAATTATATTGTGATTTAATAAAAATTTGTGGTGTTGAGTCTGGAGAAAATGTTGATAAATACATTTCATTTGCTAATACATTCAATATTCCAAAATTTCCTCTATCTGGTAATGATTTGATAAATATAGGTCACCAGCCAGGAAAAAGTTTAGGTAGAAACTTGGAATTGCTAAAACAACATTGGGAAGATAGCTCCTACACTTTAACAAAAGAGGAGCTGGTGCTTTATGCTAAGAGCCTATTCTAACTCTTTCTGACTGTTCAATGAATGTATGCTTGCAATATTAGGGGAACTCATAGAGGAATTAGGTATATGTTCTTTTTTAGCTTTTTCTGTTAATTGATATTCGTTTACTCCTCCTTGAGTTTGATTACACATTCCCTGATCTGTAGATAAAAATTTATCTCTTATGCTTGATGTCAGTTGTAACTCTTGAATCTTATCTAAAAAAAATCTCATTCTAGCTTCTACTAGCTCTTTCACAACAATTTCTTTAAGTAATTCTACTGAGTCGTTATTATTATTATTCTTGCTATTAAAGCTGTGCAAGATAGAGTCTACAATCTTATTTACCCCTTCTTGTTTGTTAAATTCTAATTTTTTTACGCATTTTCTAACAGAAGGTGACAACTTGGCTTTTAACGTGTCATCTCGTAGTTCTTTACCCATATTTTTTCCAATGTTACAATGTTCGTTGACAACTTCTTTAACCTTAGCTTCTATGATCTCCCTTGCGGATTGTTTCAAATTACTTTCTAATAATTCAAGCAGCTTACTGCTTTCAAATTTGCCATCATCTTGATTTGATAGAGACTTTATAGTTTCATTAAGCACGTTATGGCAAAAGTGTTTCTCTTTAAATTCAGGAAAACCTTTTTTTAACTCCTCGTTTTTCCCAGATAAAAAGTTATTGAGACCCTTATCCCTAGAAAGCTTATTGGGCAAGTTTCGTAATTTTGAAAGAGTTGATTTTGCAGTAGATACTGTACTCACTGCACCTGCCTTTTTAGCCAATTGACCTTCTTTTGCTTCCTGTAGTTTCTTAGTGTCAGCTTTCAATTGACCTTCTAAATCAATCTCCAATTGTTGTTTAGATTCTTGAACACTTTGTAATTGCTTCCCCAAGTTCTCCATTTCACCCAATTGAGCAGTCAATGTATTCACACTTAATCGTAGAGCTTTGTTTTCATGACCTAAGTCACTGACTTTATTTTCTAATTCAGTATTTTTGTCTTTAGCCTGACACAATTTATCAGTCTGTGATTTAAGTAAAGCCACTAATTTGCTAGCTTGCCATTGTTGATTCAATTCAATTAATTTATCCTCCTTGTCCTTTAACCTACTCTTAAGTTCTATTATTTGTGCTTGCAGACTTTCATTATCTTTCCTAGTAGCTTCAATTTCTTCTCCTTGCTCTCTTATTATCATGTATTGATCAAATATAGTTTTCTGTTGTTCATCAACTTTATCCTGCATTGCTTTTTTATCTTGTTTGTATTTGGTTAGTTCCTCTTCTCGTTCGCCTGCATCTTCTGTAAGTCCCTTATAACTCTTTTCAAGTCCTTCAATTGCAGATCGTAATTCTCTATTTTCTTCTTTTAAGGAAGCATTTTGTAAACGTTCAAGTTCTAATTCCTGATTTATGCCCTCCAGCTGTTCTTCTAATGCTTCATCATCTTCCTCTGTTATCAATGCTACTCCATCAGTCTGAACCCCTCCATCTTTGTTTATCACTACACTTTGGCTCTCTTTCTCTACAACTTCAGGTTTTAAGTCAACTTGAACACTTCCATCTATTGTCTTAAAAGCATCAGTTTGAACTTCATTGTTTGCAGTAGTTTTATCGTAGTACAAAATATTTTCTGCCCATCTATTCCATCTCTTGGGCAATATTCGTCCAATCGTTTTTAGATATAACCAAGCAAATACAGTAGACCAGCTGTATTTTTTTTCCTTTCGCTTAATATTAATTTCATAATTAACCTTATTATTAATATTTAGCATAAAATTACCTCATTTTTTAACTTTAATTTACAGAAAATTTTAATAGTAATAAAGTTATATATATTAGTATAAATGTTAAACAAATACTAACGCAGGTGTCAAATTATGGTAAAGTCTTTGCCCGCCTAATACACTTTAAGCAGAAATGTACATGTCTGCAAGTACAGCATTTGCTTTTTCTATCGCTCTTGCTAACACTTCCTGTTCATTGTTCTGATTTTTCACATTGATTACCTGAGCAGCTAAGTTTGCAGGAAAAGTGACCAAACTGACTTCCCATAATTCCACTTGTTTTAACACTCTAGCTCCGCTTTTATGATCAACATCATACTCTATAGGTATATAGCCGATGGAAAGTCCGTTAATTGCCCCAGTTTTGAGCATCAAATACACTTCTTCTGCTTTCTGAATACCCAAAAGTAAATGTGCGGTTATATACAGGCCAACATCATTTTCATAAATATCTATGATACTACCTATAGGTTCGTCAGGATTATGCTGCCAAAGGAGTTTTATTTTATTTCTGTTTAAATTTTCCTTAAATGCCCCAGGCAATATCAGATCATTTTGTTTATCAATTATATTAAAAACGCTAGCATAACCAGAAAATACACCGTTTTCTCCTATGCTTTTTATTGACAATGGTGAATAGAGAAATTTCTTATTCATAAAGCCTCCTGTAGTGTTGGGAATTTTGTTTGCACAATGCACTGCAATGTCAAATCTATTATATGCAGTTCTCTAAAAAGGGAAAGTATTTTTTTTAGTTACAAAATAATAAATGAGACTATGAAAGCAATAAAGATCCCAGCGTCACGTGCTAGGATGACAGTAGGAAAACTCAGATGTGAAAGCACTCAATAACAGTCTAGAAAGTATTGAGATATGAGAAAAATCTGTACTCAGGTAACATCAACAATTGATATCTCTAGACAAATTTGATCCTACTTTTACTTCTGACAGAATAGAGATAACGTTCTCTTGTATTTTTTTATATCTAGCGATTTCTGATTCATTTTTTTGCACTTCCAATCTATTATGGAGTAAACTAGAAACATCTCTTACTAACGTAGAAATGTTTTGTGCGGCCTTATATGCTATTGTTCCAATAATAAAGCTAGCAAAGGTATTAATTCTATCAGTAGTAAAATCAGAAAAGTTTGACATGTTGGCATGGAAAACAGGAATGCAAGTAAGACTACCAGGACCATTATAGTAATTACCTTTAATAGCATTAATAGCCATCAAATTCACAAAGCTAGTAATACACCCAACAATAAAAGGTCTCTTATCACTGTGTCTAAGGTCCAAATGTTGGAAAGCATCTCTTATATTAGTAATTCTGCGTATTATTTCGTAGATATGTGAAACATTAGCATTATTACTTAATGAAATTCTCCTAGATTGTTCAGATTTTTCCTGTATTCCATTACTAATTTCACAATTAAAGTCATCAATGCTTATACCACATGATGTTAAAATACGAACCATATCTTGATTGTCGTTTTCTGATGCAGAATATAATGCTGCCTCATCCTTATAATCACGAAAATTGACATCTCCTCCACTTGATCTATAAACGCTAATTATAAACTCTTCTAAGCTCATCTTATGATTTTCTTCCAAATACCTTGACACTTCCTTAAAATATTCTTTATCGGTAGCAAGTTTGTGTAGAAATGATTGGCCTGAAATTTTTTCTAATTGATCTATAATGATCCTCTGTAATAACATAATTAGCCTCCTATTAAAGTTTCAATACTATTGATAAAATGATACAGTATTATAGTTCTTTAGTCAAGGTGAATATTAATATATTAAGGTTAAAACTGCCAATTAGCAGTCAAAAGAATAAAATGAAATATCAAGTGATATCCTCTATAATTAAATTTTTTGAATGAAGAGATGACGGTTCGCGTAGGAATTAATGGTCTGGGTAGAATAGGCAGAGGCGTATTGCGTGCTATTTTCGAAATAGAAGAATATAGCAAACAAATAGAAGTTGTAGCTGTCAATGGATCGCTCAGTGCAAAGCAGCATGCACATTTGATTAAATATGATTCTGTTCATGGCAAATTCAGTGGTGATATTGATTTTAATGAGTCTCAAAATTGGCTATCCATAAATGGCAGAAAGTTTTCTTTGTATAGAGAACGGAGCCCTGAAAATATTCCTTGGAATGTTGATGTAATACTTGAATGTACTGGTGCATTCAACAAACGTGAAGAAGCAATAAGGCACAATGCAGAGAAAGTAATTGTCTCTGCTCCAGTTCCGGATGCTGATGTCACTATAGTTTATGGTGTGAATGACGATATGCTCGAAAAAGAGCATAAAGTGATATCAGCAGGTTCTTGCACTACAAATTGCCTTGCTCCGATTGTGAAAGTCCTACACTCCAGTTTAGGTATAAAAAGCGGTTTTATGACTACTATACATGCCTACACGAATGATCAAAATGTTCTTGATGGTAATCATAAAGATTTGCGTAGAGCAAGGGCTTGCGGATTATCTATGGTGCCAACTACAACCGGGGCAGCAAAAACAATCGGTTCTGTAATTCCTGAATTAAAGGGCAAGCTAGATGGCACTGCCGTCAGAGTTCCAGTTAGCAATGTTTCTATGGTTGATTTTACATTTACGACTGATAAGAAAGCGACCGTTAAAGAAATCAATGAAATGTTTAAGGATGCAGCTCTCTCGTCTACGTCATTCCAGTGCGTGACGCTGGAATCTAATCCAGTGTCAGCTACTCGGATGACATCAGAGGGTACTAGGATGACAGAGGGTTCTCCAATGTCAAATGTACTTTCTATATGTACGGAACCTTTAGTTTCAATAGACTTTGTGCATAACCCTTATAGTGCAATTGTGGATTTAACTGGTACATATGTTACAGGTGATATATGCAGGGTTGCAGCGTGGTATGACAATGAGTGGGCTTTTTCGCTGAGAATGTTAGACATAGCATTATTGAGCCATAGTAAAGTATGAATCGAAACCCAAACAAATATGCTTCATTTTGTGAGCACTTTGCGGAACTCAGAAAAAGAGTTATCTTTTGCTTTCTATTTTTTTGCATTGCTTTTGGTTTTTGTTACTACTTTAAGGAAAATATATACCGTTTTTTACTTGCACCTTTAATAGAAGCAACAAAAGATAGCAAAGGTTTTTCTTTAATTTACACAGACTTAACGGAGGCATTTTTTGTGTATCTTAGAGTTGCAATGATGAGTGCACTTTTGCTCTCTTTTCCTGTGTTTGCATGGCAATTCTATATGTTCTTAGCACCTGGGTTATATAAAAGTGAAAGGGCAGTGTTGTTGCCATACTTAATTGCAACACCGGTTTTATTTGTAACGGGAGCTACTGTAGTCTATTACTATATATTTCCTTTAGCCTGGAAGTTTTTTATCAACTTCGAACACAGTGGTAAATCCTTCGATATACCGATAGAGTTTATGCCATCAGTTAGCGAATATTTAGACCTCGTTCTCCAATTTATGTTTGCTTTTGGCACTGCATTTCAAATTCCAGTAATACTCACATTAATGGTGAGAGTAGGGTTACTCACTACACAAAGTTTGTCAAATAAACGCAGAATCGCGATAGTGGTAATTTTTATTATCGCTGCAATCTTAACTCCACCTGATGTATTAAGCCAAGTAGGGCTTGCAATACCTATGCTGATTCTATATGAATTGTCCATTCTGATATGTAGGTATATTGAAAAAAAGAAGACAAAGATTTAAACAAAGAAATCCCTCTTATCTCCTTTATATCACATTTTTAACTTACAACATTCTTATTCAGGACTTAAATATGGAAATGTTTCATAAATTGATTGTAATACTTTGTTAAGTTCAGCCTTACTTTTGATGATCAATAATACTGTATCATCACCTGCTATAGTTCCTATAATTCCTATGTTTTTGCTATTATTTAATGAATAAATAACATACTTCTGATCTAGAAAGTAAGCTAGGCTGCTAGCTTGTCCTGGTTGAGTGTGTAGTACTATTAAACCAAAATCCGAAATTTGCATATTAAGTATTAATGGTAATCGATATTGGTTGATGTCAATTACTTTATACATACCAGCAACTTTGGCAATTTTAAGTTTTTTTAATTTTCTTGATAAAGTAGCCTGAGGAATGTTGTGCCCTCTTTCTTTAAGCAAGGTCTGTAAATCGCTCTGTTCTAAAATTTCATGATTTTGAATAATATTTAAAATATGTTCACCTAGTGTGTTGTCATGCATTATGCATTTTCCTCATATTGAATATGTAATAAGTATATTTGAAATTATATTCATTATTTCTTGACTATTCAATTTTTAATGTCTATATTCACAAGATGAATAAAATATGAATATAAATTAGTAATATGAAAAAATACATTTTAAATGCTATTATAGCGATAAGTATTCTATTAACAGGATGCAAGGAAGATAAACACGATAATATCATTAGATTTGCAATTTCTGCAGATTATCCACCTTTTGAATATTATGAAAATGGTAAATTTACTGGCTTTGACATTGAGCTTGCTCAATTAGTAGCAAAAGAGTTAGGTAAAGAAGCGATATTTAAAGATATGCAGTTTAGTACTATATTTGCAGCATTGCAAAGTAATTCTGTAGATGCTGCTATATCTACTATTGGTAGCACAGAAGAGCGTGAAAAAAATTTTGATTTTTCAAATAGTTATTATACAGGGGAATTTGGTATTCTATATCACAAAAATAAACCCATAGCCGGTATAAACAACTTAACTCACAAGAAGATAGCCGTTCAACTAGGAACTGTCATGGAAATTTGGCTAAAAGAGCATGTTCCTACAACAGCTCAAATTATTGCTATAGACAATAATAATCAAGCTGTAGAAACATTAAAGTCTGGTCATGTTGATAGCGTCCTAATTGATGAATTCCAAGGTAAAGTATTTAGCAAAAAAAATCCTGGTCTATCATGGTCAGCCATCGCTAAGTCAGATAATGGTTATTCTATTGCTGTGAATAAAGGATCTGATTTAAAGGATAAAATAAACGAGGCGTTAAAAAGTTTAGAAAGTAAAGGTGTAATACAAAAGATAGCAGAAAAATGGCTAGGAGATAACTGATGCAAGAATTAATTTCTAATTTCTTGTTTGTTGGAACAGGCCTTGCCTTTACTTTAAAATTATTGATTGGAGGACTGCTTTTAGGTGTGAGTCTAGGGGGATTATTGTCAGTACTCAGATATAATAAGATCTGTATTCCATTAATTAATGGAATTATATCTGTAATACGTGGTACCCCCCTTATATTACAGTTAAGTGTTGTTTATTTTATGACCCCAACCATTGCAGGAATTAAATTAAACATATTTAGTGCTGGCATTATAGCATTTGGTCTAAATAGCTGTGCTTATATTGCTGAGATTTTACGAGCTGGTATTGAAACTATATCAAAAAACCAGTTTGAAGCAGCTAAAACTTTACAAATACCTAGTTTCTATATGTGGAGAGATATTATATTACCACAAGTTATTAAAAATATTCTTCCTGCAATGATAAATGAGATCATTGCACTCCTTAAAGAAACGGCATTAATCTCTACTATTGGTGGTGTTGATATTATGCGCTCTGCGCAAATGCTTGCAGCAGAACAATTTACTTATTTTATACCACTTTGTCTTGCTGGGGCTTATTATTACGCTCTTGTATTACTAATTGAATATATAGGCAAAAAGATTGAACAGAAAGGTATATATGATAAAAATGCATAATGTTTGTAAATTATTTAATAATGTTCCAGTACTTAATAATATTAACCTGATTATAGAGCAATCTATAGTTGGTCTTGCTGGTCCTTCTGGTAGTGGTAAATCAACATTGTTACGTTGTATACAAAAACTCGAAGTTTTAGATTCTGGTAGCATTGAATGCAATGATAGTACTGGTTTTGTATTTCAGGATTTTCAACTTTTCCCACATATGACTGTCTGGGAAAATCTTACATACGCTCCCAAGCTTAAAAATAAAACTCAGGATCAAAGTGATTCACTACTTGAGTCTTTGGGTATTGCCTCTAAAAAAAATGATTACCCTAATAATCTATCTGGTGGGCAAAAACAGCGGGTTGCGCTTGCCAGAAGTTTAATGATGAATCCAAAGATTCTATTATGCGATGAGCCAACGTCTGGTTTAGATGTAGCAACAATAGTCGACGTTGTGGAACTATTACAATCAGTTAGAGATATGGGTATTACTATGATTATCGCTTCTCACAATTTGGATTTTTTAACAAAAATATCAGATCGGATTATTCTGTTAAAAAACGGAAAAATAATTGTAGATATCAATCCTAAAGAAATTGATGAACCAACAAACTATTTAAAAAATAATTATTAAAAGAGAATCACTCATATCATACTGAGAGCTATAACAGATCTTAGTATCGAAAATTACATAATGTATATTATGGAAAATAAATTACATAATATAAGAAGCAACGCTAAAAATAAAATCACATAATATAGCAAACTATAGCTAACCCAAGAAAGGTTTTCCTACGTCATACCGCCGCGATATCTCAGCATAGATTCCGCTAACAAGTAGCGGAATGACGAATTTTTGTTTTTCAAACTGTCGGTAAATCTAAGTCAGTTTAGCTATATGTGTCAAGCACTGGGATGACACCCTCCTGATGGGCCAAAATCACAATGTTCGTACAGTTATGGAATGAATCGCGGTATGACGTGTTGCTTTGATCAGCTATAAAGATGATGCTGCGGAAGTTTTTAGTACTTGCTCGCAACTTTCAACAATTTAATAGCACTGGTGTTTACAACCTCTCCGCCGACACGCTTAGTGACAAAAAACCTCACATAAGGTTTATTCGTATAAGGGTCTCTTAATATTCTCATTCCTCTGTTATCTACAATCTTATAAGCTTGTTTGAAATCTGCCATCGCAATTACTGGTAGCTGATTGTTTGGCGCTGGTGGCATATCGGCAGATTGATATACTGGTATTCCCATTAAGGTATCTGGGGCTTTAAGCGACAAACTTGGTTGCCAGAGATATTGACCTGTTTGAGCTTTTAGTAGCCTAATGTCCTTCAACGTACTCCTGTTCATCAAAAATGACGCATTTTTGGAATAATATTCGTCCAGAGAGTAATACAACATCATTATTGAATCACTATCTAATTTTTCAGTTTTAACTTGCTCTATTTTATTATAACTGTTTCCATTTTCATAAGCTAAAATTCCTTTTGGTTGAAAAGTGCCCTCACCCTTAATGAAGGCTTCGCTTTCTTCCTTACTAAAAGTCTCGGCAATCTTTTCCACCAGCCAACTCTCAACATCGACAAACGCATCATCGAGTAACTTTTGTGATATTTGTGGTTGAGCATATAACTCGTAAGTTGTGACGGAAATCTTTTGGATTTTGGGCGTGTCCGTATCTTTTGCAAAATCATACTTAGACTTATTGCCACCGTCCTCATCATCTACTGTTTCACTGCTCCAACCTGCACCGGCGCGGTCAAAATCTTCTATAATGTAATCCAATGTTTCAGTAGAGATTCTTTGACTGGAGCATATTTGTCGCATTGGGGACGAATCAGTTACGCGCTTGTTTATGCGTTTTACAATATGCGGAGTAACTAGATACCCCCCGATATCACTGTCATCTCCACTGAGGGTTTTGTGTGATAAACCGCTTTCCATTCCCTTGCGGATATAATCAGAAAAATATTTATCGCTTGTGCTAAAATCTGTATTTACTTCTGGGCGTTGAGCTGCAGTTTCGATCAAGTCTAAACGCTCTTTGCAACTATCAATGGCATTATTTACCTTGCATAGCTGCTCAATTGTTGCAGAATCAGCACGCCCTTTGCTTTCAATTTCTTTTAGTTTGCGATCATTTATTAATTTAAATTGCTCCCATGATGAAGCGAGTTCATTGATACGGTGAGCGATATCGGTAAGTGACATAATAGCCTCCTTTGAAAATGAAATAAAAATGGAAATAAGGTAATAGGAATGGCATCCATAGATGTTTCCCACAGTTGTACGAATATTGCAATATGGTACATAGTAAACGATGTCATTCCAGTGCTCCCTTTCTTGTCATCCCAGTGCTTGACACTGGGATGGCTTTGTTGCATCGCTAGCTATGATGGATTAAAGATAAAAAAGATAGCGAATATCAGTAGCTTATTATTCTGGTATTTATAACAAGAACGGTCAATGAATACCTAAATTTGAGTAAAAGAAATTTCACTACCATTTACCAATCCGGCTAAAATTCAAGAATTTCAATGCTTTAGCTATTTTCAATAGAATTAAATTTATTAATATAAATAACAAATTACTATTCTTAAATTTGATCAGATTGATTGCAAAAAAACAAGATTTTCAATAGGTTGCTTATAATCCTAACTATAGTTAGCCTTTCATAAGTAGCGATGCAACAAAGCCCACTGGGATCCAGCTTCTATGCAACTTAATTAAAAACGTTTGTTTTAGCGTAAGACAACTACCTTTAGCTCATCAGCTCAGTTATAAGCAAAATTTCTGGATTCCAGTGTCAAGCACTGGAATGACATCATCTGTTGTGCAATTTACCTTTAAAAATGAATGTTCGTACAGTTATGTGCTTGGCACTGAAATGGCATCATTTTTTATCTGTTGAAAATGTAAACCGAAAAATAGCGTGGCACTTTGTGCCACGCTTAGTACTGTAAGCTTAATCCAGTAATTAAATTAAGCGAGGTAAAATAAAAGATAATGACACTATATAATGTTCGTTCTTTTATGTCAAGCACTTTTTTGAATTTTTTTGGTGATAATTTTTATCCAGTTATTTTATTATTGTAGTATAATTTCAATGCCAGATACTATCATTATGATCACTATCTAAATTTAAATCGTAATTATCATCAAATTTATATATCCCCTCCATCTCTTCTCTATGCAATTCATGTGAATCACCTAAAGCTTTTTGATTAGAAACGTCAACACAATACTGTAACAGTGCTCTTAATGCTCCAGCACTATCTTGATCTAAATTAAAATTGCTAAAATCAAATTTCTGCATATTCTCCACATGTCCTTCTCTACATAACCTACATATCTTAGCAAAAGCCCTTTCACTTTCTCGACTCCAAGCATTAAGAAAGTAAGGATCTACTACTTTGCTAAATTGTTTCTCTATCTCTTCCAGAGAGCTCTCTGGATTAAGTTCTAATATTACTTTGAAAATCCCACTGCCATGGAATCCATAAAATTTACTAGATAAGCTATCTTTTACAAAATTAACTGCATCATCTATTGTAACACCAGAGCGAGATTCAAATATCATCTCAAATGCTCCATAACAACTATCAATACCAAAATTAATTATTTTTTCCATAAAATCAATTACCTCTTCTAAGGAAATTTGTGGCTTATTCCTCAAGATAACTTCTAAACTCTTGACAAAATTATGCCCATGCTGACCCATAGCATGGGTTTTCCCATTTATTGTATAATGATATAGCTTCTTATTTTCTATTATATGCTTATTGCACTGGTAGATATGTAGCTTATTCAATTTGCCAGAATATTCCTCTATTTCCTTATCTGGTAATTTTGAGCGGAATTCCTTGATTACTTCGCGTATTATTCTATTGATATTACTCATGCTTATTCCTAATTAATATGTTAGTATTTTTATAAATTAAGTTATTATATTAAAATTCTTTCATGGATTTCAATATTAGCTCCGCACTACTTGTAGTTTTTGTAATGGGTCTGCCAATGACGATATAATCAGCTCCTGAATTTATTGCTTCTTTTGGTGTTGCTGTTCTTTTTTGGTCGTCATGACCTGGATCTATACGAATTCCTGGAGTAATAATTTTCAAGTCTTCACCGCATTCTCGGCGCACTTCTTGAGCTTCTAGTGCAGAACAGACTATTCCATGGAGTCCAATCTTTTTTGCAAGCTTTGCAAGCAAAATTACCTGTGATTTTGCCTCTCTTGCTACTCCAAGCTCGTTTAAATCCTCATTGCTCATACTAGTTAGCACTGTCACTCCAATCAGCTTTATTTTTGTGCCTTGCACTACACTTAGCGCTTCTTCAAGCATTTTTGTTCCACCGCTGATGTGCAGAGTTAACATTTCAACGTTCAGAACTTTTATTACTTCAACTGTTTTAGCTACAGTGTTTGGAATGTCATGCAATTTCAGATCTAAAAAAATTGGTACATTGCATTTTGCAACTTCTTGCACTCCAGAAAGACCTTGAGCAGCAAAAAATTCTAATCCCAGCTTTACCATGCCAACTTTACCACGCAGAGCATTAGCTAGAGAAATAGCCTTATTTAAGTCTTGTGTATCCAGTGCGCATATTATTGGGTTCATTATCTTGCATGATTTATCTTATAATAAGACTCATTGTTGTGTTTTGCAAATACTTTCACTCTGATTGAACTGACTGCGTTCATAAGATTCTGTCAATAGTGAATTTGGCAACTTGGTCGGGGTGGATGAGCGACTGACAAATAATGATTCATATCCAAGATCTTCCAGCGAAGAAGAAGGCGTTTCGTCTGGCAAAAGCCGTGCAATTTCTCCTTGTAACGCAGACTTTAATATTTGAATCGTATCTAATATTGCTTTTCCATCATTATTTCTTATTGGTTCTTCTATATTGTCTGTTACGCATCTTATCAACAGTTGCACAAAATTCACTTGTTTTTCTTTCTCTTTCAAAAAATCTTCTATTTGACTGTCTCGTTCTAAAAGTGAATTTCTTAAACTTTTTACTTCATTATTACAATCTTTTCTTATCCCATCTAACTCAAAAGATTGATTTTTAATTAAACCATTTGCTTCATCTAACTCTTCAAATTTCTCTTTTAATTCTTTAGATAAATTTTTCTTTTCTTTGTTGACCTCTTTAATTTTACATTGTAGCTTATCTAAGTTTGCATGCAGTCTTTCTTGTTCTTCACGTAATTCCTCTACTTCTTTAGAAAATCTATTTTTTTCCTTATTCAATGCCTCTACTTTTTCACTAAGTTCATGTTTTTTCTCACGTAGTGCCTTTTGTACTTCACGTAACGTTTCTATTCTATCATTCAACCCCTTATTCTCTAGCTCTAAATGTTTATTATCATCCACTTCCATCTTCAGCTTTGCAATAAATCTACTTCTTTCTTCCAACTGTTTCTTCAAACATGAGATTTCAAGTTTTAATTTCTCTTCCTGCTCATTAAGCTTACCTATTTCCTTTCTTGTTTTGTCCAATTCATTGTCTATTTCAAACGTACGATTCTTTGCTGTTTCTAATTTTTTCTCTAAAGATTTTTTTTCTTCAAGAAGAGATTCTCTCTCAACTTCTGACTCATTTACTTTCTGATTCAATTTTTTTGCTCTCTTGTCTAAATTTTGCTTTTCTCGAGTTAATTCATGTATAGCTCTTCTCATAATAATCCAAATAAGGTAAGATATGGATTTATGGTAGTGGGGTTTGTATGCCAGCAGCGTATAGTTATGACTTAAGGAAAAAAGCAATGGAAGCATTGGATGAGGGAGAAAGTAGAGCAACTGTTGCCAAGAGATTTAAAATTGGAAAAACGACTTTATATGAGTGGCAGAAAAGGCGTGAGGAAACAGGAGATTTTCAGTCAAAAAAGCCTGGAAGCGTAGGATATAACCATAAAATTACCGACTGGAATGTCTTCACCGAATTTGCAAAAAACCATGGCGGCAAAACTCAGTCAGAGATGGCTAAACTCTGGGGCAATATCAGTCGACAAACGATTCACCGCGCACTTAAAAATATTGGCTTTACAAGAAAAAAAGACCTACGGATATAAAGAAAGAAATGAAGAAAAGCGAGCTCAATTTGCAAAGGTTATAGCAACAAAATATCCTGAAAATCTTGTATATATTGACGAATCTGGGATAGACAATACAGAAGACTACCCATACGGATATTGCAGAAAAGGAGAGAGGTTTCATTCACTAAAATCAGGTAAAAAAACTCAGCGTGTCAGTATGATTGCAGCTCTAAATAAAAAGAAAATCATTGCTCCATTGACCTTTGAGGGATACTGCAACAAGGATGTTTTTGAGGCTTGGTTTGAGCAGTTTTTGACTCCAATTTTAAGGTCTGGCCAAACTGTAATTCTTGATAACGCTGCTTTCCATAAATCTAAAAAAATCGATGATCTTGCTAAAGGAGTAGGTGCTGAAATTCTTTATCTTCCTCCATATTCTCCAGACTTTAACGAAATTGAGCATCATTGGTTTGCTATAAAGAACAGAGCTAGAAAAAATATCCCTATTTTTCAGTCTTTCCGTCAAGCTGTTGATTCTGCTTTTTTATGATTTGTTCTGACTATTATGAGAAGAGCTATAATTGATTCTTCACTTCTTTGTTTGCAGCTTCTTCAGCTTCCTTTCCTAGAGTTATTTTATTTTCCAACTCTTGCTCTTTTTGAGCGAATTTATTTCTCTCAATCTCTATTTTCTTATTATTACGAATTATTTTATATAAAAGTGCAAGCACCAAAACAGATAATGCAGCTAAAGCGAGAGTTAGAGGAAGAGGCACATTAGAAGTTACAATAAGCGCTAAAGATGTAAGTAACGTAAGAGTAGCTAAGGAACTAGCTACAAAATAAAATGCATTAGCCTCACTAAGCAAATTGCTCATTACTCCCCTCCTCCCCCCACGTTCAGCAGTTTTGTATATATTTATTAAAATTCTCTTATCTGTGGAGGAATTATAGTGCTGCACCTACAACAAACTTCCCATTTTCAGTCTACTAGCTAAAAATGGCTAAGGTTTTATGTATCCAGTGTACAACTGTACTCAAAATGTGCGTTAGCTATTGGTCGAGGTAAAGCATCCACTGGAATATCCGGAATCACATGAAGCATCATTCAGCTTTTTACATGGCGATCTTATTGGAGTGGATATATAAGGTGGTTTTGGTTTCGGGAACTGTTTATTAACAGACTCATTTTCACCTATTCCTTCAAGTTCTGATAAATGTTCACTGCTTATATCTGAAGAAATGGAATGACTTTGCTCGTCTTCCTGCCCAATTACTGCTTGCAGACGTTCAACTTTTCTTTCCAAATCAGATTTATGTCTTCTTAATTTACTGCATTCGTCACCCAAATATTTTTCGCTACTTTTCAACTCACTGTTATTATCGCGCAACTTTTCATTTCCTTTTCTTTCTTGATCCAAAAGTTTTTTTAACTTTCCGATCTTATCAAGATTTTCAGTTTTTTCCTCTTCTAATTCCTTGCATAGTTTTTCTTTTTGTTCTAAATCTGCAGCTAGTTGGATCGTTTCTTGCGCTTTTTCACTTAACTTTTCTTTCAATTGTCTTTCTCTTTTTACTACATCCCCTAATTCAGATTGTAAACAAGAAGTTTCACCTTTTTCTTTTCTTAACTGCACTGCTAATTCTTCTGCTTTTTTCCTGCTCTTTTCTAAACATGTTTCCAATTCTGTTATTCTTTCTTTTAATAAAGGAGCTAAAATTCCTTTATCTTTTAATTCATCTAACTGCCTTTTTAAGGAATCTATTTCTCTTTGAGGTTGAAATAATTCCTCTATTAAAGAATCCACTCTTTCATTCAATCTTGTATTTTCATCACGTAACTCTTGGTGTTCAAGAGAAAGCATCTCCTCCTTATGTTCTAACTGACCTTTTACTTTTGCTTCCAATTCTACATTTTTATCACGTAAATCTTTGTTCTCATTATTACTAATTATTTTACATGAAAGTGCAAGCACCAAAATAGAAAGTATAGACAAACTCAAAGCAATAGGAAGAGCTACATTAAAGGCTGCAACTGAAGACAAGAACTTAACATAAGGGGCAACAGCAAGTGTCCCAGATGCAAGCAATACCAAAGTAGCAACAGCACCAGCTATAAGATATGGTGCATTGGTTTTACTATACAAATCCCTCATTATTCCTTCACACTAATAATGATTATAATAGCATGGATATTAAAGGAAGTAAAGCTATAAAAATCAGTATAAGTCTATATTCACTATGTATTTTCTGTCTTCAGTTTCAAGCTCAGACTGCATCCACTCTATCGTTTCCGCATTGCAAACTGCCTGCAAATCATTCTGTGCGGATTGATTCAATTTATCCTCTCGTAGATCTGCTTTTATCATCAACTTTTTTATCAGATGCTTAACTGATACATTATTATCTGCCTTTATCTTTCTGATAATGTTTAATATCTGAATAACATTATCTCCCATTTCCTCTGAATATTTATCGTAGATAAGTTCTTCTTTGCTCGGCCAATTACTTTGATTGTGTACAGAATTATAACTATACAACTGGTGGTATATCTCTTCTGTAATGTAAGGCAAGAAAGGTGCAAATAACCGCAAAATAATATTCAGTACATACGCCAAGCTTTGTTTTGCACTTAAGGTTGCTTCACTGCTTCCGTACGCGCGTTTTTTTACTAATTCCAAGTAGTTATCACAAAAATCCTTCCAAAAAAATTCCTCTATTACGCCCAAAGCTTCGCAGTATTCAAATTGTAATAGGTTGTTCGTTGCTCTTTCTATAACTTTGTATAACTTAGACAATATCCACTTATCCATTGTCTCGTGAGCAGAATTTATGCTCATCACTTGATGCTTTTCCATGAACATGGAAACGAACTTGCTAGCGTTCCAAAGTTTTGTAACGAGGCGCTTGCCAATTTTGAATGTATTTTCAGAGTAGACTGTATCAACTCCAAGCCTTGAGTTCGCTGCCCAATAGCGCACTACATCAGCTCCATAAGTTTCAAGTATTACATGAGGAGTGATGATGTTACCCTTTGATTTACTCATCTTTTTCTTATCATCTGCTAAACACCAACCGCTGATCATAATGTTTTTCCAAGGTAAAGAATTTGCATGATAATGTGCCTTTAAAATAGTATAAAAAGCCCAAGTTCTTATTATCTCATGGCTCTGGCTGCGCAGATCTGCAGGAAATATCGTATCATAGCGATGATTTGGTAAGCTAAACTCACTGTTTACTGCCAGTGCACTCAGTTGAGGAGTAATTGAACTTGTGGCCCAGGTATCCATTACATCTTGATCTGGGATAACCTCTTCTTTGCTATACCCTTTTGGCAAATCTTTGAGTGGATCAATAGGTAGGGCCTTTATTTCAGCTAGAATAATTTTACCTTCTTCTCCCTTACGTTTAGAATACCACGCTGGAAATGGCACACCAAAATAGCGCTGCCTTGAGATGCACCAGTCCCAATTTAGCCCTTCTATCCACACTTCCATACGTTTACGCATATTGCTTGGGTGCCAATTGCATTCTTTTACTTTATCTAATACTTGAGCTTTTTGCTCTAAGGTCTTGATAAACCATTGATAAGTAGGTAATATCTCAAGTGGTGCACCAGATCTTTCTGCGCACTTAACAGAATGAGAAATGCTAGTGCTTTCTATCAAAAGTCCTTTTTTAGTTAGGATTTCGATCATCCTCTTTCTTGCTGCTGTAACTTTCAATCCATTTATTTCATTTAGTATATCGTCTGTCATCCGAGTAGCTGACACTGGGATCCATTCTTCTTTTTTCTGACCATACGCTGACATGATATCTTCCTCTGTCATCGCTGGCATTGGCTCTTTTTCCTGGATTCCAGTGTCAAGCACTGGAATGACATCATCTAGGTCCATCCTTCCATCCTGATCGATGATAATTTTCATCGGTAGATTATGCTTTTGCTGCCAATATATGTCGAGTTCATCACCGAATGTACAACACATAACAAGCCCGGTGCCTTTATCTATTTTAACCTTATCATCTGCTATTATTGGAACTTTCTCCTCTGTTATTGGCACTACCGCTGTTTTTCCGATCAGATGAGTGTAGCGCGTATCCTCTGGATGACAAAAAACTGCAACGCATGCTGGAAGTAGTTCAGGTCGCGTAGTTGCAATATTGATCTGCTCATTTTCTTGAGTAGAGAAAACTATCGTGTTTAAGGATGACTCAAAAACTTTATCTTCTATTTCTGCTTGCGCAATTGCTGTTTTATCAACCGGGTCCCAAAGGATAGGCTGCATTTTTCTATATGCATACCCCTTATTATATAGATCAATAAACGACATCTGTGAAAGCGTCACAGTTTCCTTGCTGATCGTGTGATATTCCAAATCCCAGTCATAACTAATGCCGACCGATTTAAATAGTTCCTTGAATTCTTGTTTTGATTTTTCAATAACCTCATGGCACATCTCTATAAATTTTTCTCTGCCAACTTCTTTTGCGCGGGTTTTATAGGTTTGCTCAACCAATCTTTCAGTGGGAAGCCCATTATCATCAAACCCAATTGGGTAAAACACATCTTTTCCCAGCATGCGCTGAAACCTTGCAATAAAGTCCGTGTGGCAATAGCTAAATATATGGCCAATATGGAGTTTTCCCGATATTGTCGGTGGAGGCGTGTCTATAGTGAAAGTGTTATCCTTTTCACCATTCCATTTATAAACTTTACTACCTTCCCATAATATGTTGCATTTGTCTTCAACTTCTTTAAAGCCGTATTTTTCTTTTAACATAAATATTTCTCAATTTTAAACCTTAAGCTAGCAACGTCATACCGCCGCGGTATCTCTAGATCCCGCTAACAAGCAGCGGAATGACGATGGTCGGTAAACCTAAATTACTTTAGCTATAGCACAATTAAGTAAATGCGGCAATTTTACGCCAAAATTTTTTGTTTACGAACATAAATTTTCTATGCTATGATAAAAATATTACTTGACCTTAGGTTCTAAGGGTATTATGTAATGTTAATTATATATATTGAGGTTTAATATGTTTATGGAGATTAATGGTACAATAAAGGTTATCAATAATGAAATAATGCTTATTATAGCGCAAGATGATTTTAAAAAATTTCAAGAGTATGAAAAAATTTCAAGTTCTAAAAAGTTTTATGCGGGTTTTTCACTAGGTAATAAGCAATTATATATTACCGGTTTGTTTGAAAAAGAAAAAAAAAATCAAGAAGATAATATTGTAATCATGCCTATATCTTCAGCTAACGAACAAGGTAGCGGAAAAGCTTCTACTACCGTAGCAGCCATAAAAGTTCTGTTAGGCCTTGATGATCAAAAAAAAGAAGTTAAGGTGCAGATGCTTAAACATCCCAGAAAACAAGTAGAAGAATTGAAAACTAAAACACAAGAATTACAAGATCAATTGGACACAGCTCAGCAGGAAAAACAAGACTTAGAAGCTGAAGTGGAAAAACTAGAGGCAATAGATTCTACAGCGTTACAGCAGCAGTTAGAAGAGAAAAATGCTAAAATAACAGAATTGGAAGCATTAGATGCTGTGGCGTTACAGCAACAGTTAAAAGAGAAAGACGAGGAAATAACAGCATTAAAAGCTCAACAAAATACACAAGAAGTTGCGGACTTACAGCAACAGTTACAAGCTAAAGATGATGAAATAAATAAGCTAAATGATCAAGTTCAGCAGTTGCAAGCAGCACCAAATGATACTGCTGCTCAGTTAAAAGCTAAAGATGATGAAATAACTACACTAAATGCTAAAATTCAAGAACATGAACAGCAAGTTGATACATTAGCTGAAGAGAAAGCTAAAGTAGAAGAATTAAATACTAAAATAACAGAATTGGAAGCATTAGATGCTACGGCGTTACAGCAACAGTTAAAAGAGAAAGACGAGGAAATAACAGCATTAAAAGCTCAACAAAATACACAAGAAGTTGCGGACTTACAGCAACAGTTACAAGCTAAAGATGATGAAATAAATAAGCTAAATGATCAAGTTCAGCAGTTGCAAGCAGCACCAAATGATACTGCTGCTCAGTTAAAAGCCAAAGAGGATGAAATAAATAAACTAAATGATGAAGTTGCGCAGTTAAAGGCAGCACCAAATGATACTGCTGCTCAGTTAAAAGCCAAAGAGAATGAAATAATAGCATTAAAAGATCAAGTTCAGCAGTTGCAAGCAGCACCAAATGATACTGCTGCTCAGTTAAAAGCCAAAAAGGATGAAACAAAAGACTTACAAAATCGATTGACTGAAGCTGAGGAGAAAAATAGAAAACTAGAAGATAAAAGCAAAACAACTGAGCAACCAAAACAAGGCAATGGAGCACGGTACACTGCTACTGTTGGTATGGGTCTTGCTGCTGGACTGATAGCATTTACTGCACTTGAACGTACAGTTAAGTTAGAGATGTTAGTAATGATTGGTATAGCAGTAGCATCTGCACTCGTAGCCGGTGGTATTACCTAGTACTCAAGTAGATGGGGCAAAAGCACAAGAAGTAAATGAGAATGGGAAAAAGAAGTAACAAGGGTTAAGCCGAAATGTACGTGTCAAGTAAAACACTTGACGCGAACTTCAGTTTTTATATTCCTTCATTAGCATAATATAATTTTGTGCTGATTGTGTAATATGTTTAATTTCTTCATTCGACATCTTTTTGAAGAACTTTGCTGGCCTGCCAGCCCATATTTCCCCACTTTTTATCACTTTTCCGTGTGTTACCAGTGAGCCAGCAGCTACCATAGCTTCAGGCTCCACAACTGCATGGTCCATCACGGTAGAGCCCATACCAATAAACGCCTTATCATGCACCGTGCATGCGTGCAACACACAAAAATGTCCCACTGTTACCATGCTGCCAATAATTGTGTCACCACCTGGGTTTCTATCCACATGAATTACCGTTCCATCTTGAATATTTGTTCCATTACCTATTTTTATTGATCCAACGTCCCCTCTGATTACACAATTAAACCAGATGCTTGCATCTCTTCCTATTTCAACCTTGCCTATGATATGCGAACCACCTGCGATGAAAGCACTTTCGTCTATTTTTGGTTCATAATCTTTGTATTTTAAAATGTGATACATATTAAGCCCAAAGTCTTATGCATATGTTAATCAAAATAAGGTAAGCAGTAAATACATACTTAGATTTCAAACTACTTGGGTGACAGATGTTCTTGACTTACGTGCTTTGTACTGCTAAGATTTTTATTTTCAGCCCTATCTATAATGTCAGTAGCGGTATTAAGTATATTTCAAATAATATTGGTTGTTGTGTTAGTAATTTTAGTGCTCTTGCAGCCGCCTGGAAGTAGTTCGTTAAGTGGTTTTAGTAATACACAACAGGGGGTCAATTCGATGATTCCGGTGAAATCTTCTGAAAACCCGCTCAGCAGAATAACGGCTATTGTTGCTGGATTGTTTATTATAAACACATTGCTATTGTCAGGATTATGTTCAAAAGACGTACATAAAAAATCGATCGCAGAAAAAATTATATTAGAAAAAAAGCAAGAAAGTGAATCTACTTCTGTTCCATTTGAAAATTAATGAAGGAAGCTAAATTTATCTTTGTCACAGGTGGAGTTGTGTCATCGCTTGGTAAAGGCTTAGTTGCTTCGAGTGTTGGTGCGCTTCTTCAAGCTCACGGTTTTAAGATCCGTATCAGAAAACTTGACCCGTATCTCAACATTGATCCTGGGACAATGAACCCAACTCAGCACGGAGAGGTATTTGTTACCGAAGATGGTGCTGAAACTGATTTGGATCTTGGGCATTATGAGCGTTTTACTGGAATTAAAGCAACAAAAGATGACAATATAACAACTGGTAAGATATATCATGAGTTATTGAAGAAAGAGAGGCGTGGTGATTATCTGGGCAAAACTGTGCAAGTCATTCCTCATGTAACAGATTTGATCAAATCGTTCATTTTTAATGGTACGGAAGGTTTAGATTTTGTAATATGTGAAATAGGTGGAACTGTAGGTGACATTGAAAGCCAACCATTTTTGGAGGCTATACGCCAAGTTAACTACACATTAGGAAAACAAAGAGTTATCCTTATTCACTTAACTTTAATACCATATCTTACCGCAGCGCAAGAATTAAAGACAAAGCCAACGCAGCATTCAGTTCGAGAGTTAAATTCCGCGGGGTTACAACCAGATATTATATTATGCCGCAGTGAGAAAGAAATTTTCGATAATCAAAGAGAGAAAATAGCTAAGCTTTGCAATGTTTCTTTATCCAATGTGATACCTGCTCCTGATGTGAGTCATATATATGAGTTACCGGTGTTGTATAGCCAATGTGGGCTTGATACGCAAATTTTGGAGCACTTTCATTTAAGTAAGCCAAGACCAAGCTTGACTGAATGGGATCAAATAGTGCATTCCATAAGGCACCCAACACAGGAAGTTACTGTGTCTATAGTGGGAAAATACACCGAATTCCCTGATGCGTATAAATCACTAGTTGAAGCATTAAATCATGGTGCGATTAGTAATAAAGTCAAAGTAAGGATAAATTGGGTTAACTCAAGAGAGAAGGAAGAAAAACCTATAAATGAAAAACTTATAGGAGAGAAATTACAGAATTCTCATGCAATCCTTGTTCCAGGGGGGTTTGGTGATGACGGAGTAGAGGGTAAAATATTAGCAATAAATTATGCCCGTACAAATAATATCCCATTTTTCGGAATTTGCCTTGGTATGCAGCTTGCAATTATTGAGTTTGCTCGTAATGTTGTTAAGCTTGAAGATGCACACTCTGAAGAATTTCGTAACTGTAAACATCCAATCGTTAAGTTAGCTGGCGATCAAGATGACGATCTTGGTGGAACCATGAGACTTGGGGCATACAAATGTAATATAAATGCAAACTCTAAAATGATGGATGCATATAGTAACACTACTATTTCAGAAAGACACAGGCATAGGTACATAATCAATTCAGATTATAAAGATGACTTAGAAAAAAATGGGCTGTTATGCAGTGGCATATCAGAAGATGGAACGTGCATAGAGGCAGTGGAGTTAGAGAGTCATCCGTGGTTTATTGGTGTGCAGTTTCATCCAGAATTTCAATCAAAGCCGTTTTCTCCTCATCCTCTTTTCGTGTCGTTCGTTAAAGCAGCAATTGATAAGAAATAAGTGCCTAGTGTTTAAGTATCAATATATGGAGCTTGCCATAGAGCAAGCCAAACTCGCTCAAAAAAATGATGAGGTGCCCATAGGTGCTGTAATAGTGAGTGGAGACAATATCATTTCTTCTGCACACAATATATCCAGCGATCCAACTGCACATGCAGAGATGTTAGCGATCAGACAAGCATTTTCAACTCCCACGCTTTGTGATGCTGATATGTACGTAACATTAGAACCATGTCCGATGTGTGCTCAAGCTATTTCCTTTGCCAGAATTAAACGATTGTACTTTGGAGCTTATAATCCAAAAGGTGGAGGAATTGAAAATGGTGCTAAGATATTTCAATTTTGCAGCCATATACCTGAAGTTTATGGTGGAATATTAGAAACAGAATGCTCTTTTTTGTTAAAGGATTTTTTTGAGAAACTAAGGAACATTTGATAAATCGTCATGCTACTTGTTTTCCGATACAAAATCGTCATCCCGCTACGTGTTAGCGGGATCTATGCTAGGAGATACCGTGACGGTATGGCGGTTAAGTAATTCGTCATTCCAGCGCGTGACGCACAACTATACAAACATTGTCCACCAGCAGGGTGTCATCCGAGTAGCTGACACTGCCCTCCTTTGTCATCCCAGTGCCCTGACTACTTGGATCCAGAAGACTTAATTTTAACCAAGTGGCTGCATAATAAAGGCTGGATTCCAGTGTCAAGCACTGGAATGACATTACAGGGACACTGGGATGACATCATCCTTTTCTCTGGATTCCAGACTGGAATGACAGCAGTCCTACGTCATACCGTCACGGTATCTCTAGATCCCGCTAACAAGCAGCGGGATGACGGTTGTCAGGGTGTCAGCTACTTAGATGAAACCCTTTCCCGGTCTATCAAATCACTTAAGAGAAAACTAAGACCAATCAAATTTCTTATCTTGCGGTTTTATTTGCAATATTGCTACCACACTGATCAACAAGCAGAAGACTATATAAAGCCCAGCAGCAAGGTTTGTTTGAGGAAATGTTACAGTCAACCAAATACAAACCATAGGAGTAAATCCTCCATGTAACGCATAAGAGATATTGCGTGATAAGCTCACACCACTAAATCTAACATTGGTAGGAAAGAGTTCAGATGCAACTATTCCTATGGGAACTATACCCCTTTCTATTATAGAGAGAACCATTACGCTCAACGCAATCACAAGATAATTTTTATAGTAATATGCAATAGATAACGCAGGACAACACAGTGCCATTGTAATTGCTATAAATAAGATTGCAGTGCGCTCTTTTCCAACTTTATCAGCCAACATTCCAAACGCTATTGAAGATATCGGCATTAATACACTGGTTATAATCAATACAATTTCGTTGATATATGTTGTTACATAAACATCCACTGATGCTATTTCCTTTGCGAGAGTTCGAAGAAATATGGTAAATCCAACAGCAACATTAACAGGTACAGATATTAAAATAGCAAGTATAAGAGCTCTCTTGTGGCGTTTTATAAGCTCTATTATTGGCAAATCAGGTAAATTTCTTTGTTTTCGATTTTTTTCATATGCTGGAGTTTCTCCCAATGTGTATATGCTATACGCGCTAATTAATCCTAAAATAGCTGAGAAAATAAATGGCAATCTCCAACCCCAGGTACAAAAATCAGTAGTTTTTTTGCAGATAATCACTATTACCGCAGAAAGCAAGACGCCAATGGAGCGACCAAAACCCATCATTCCAAAATACATCCCTAAGTTCTCTTTCCTACTGGATAAATGCTCTATAAGATAAACAGAACTTCCTTGTTCACCACCAAGTGCAATTCCTTGTGTTATATGGATTGCAAGAAGCAATATAGTAGAAATTATACCTACTTGATTGTGACTTGGAATAAATGCAATGAGACTTGATGGTATCGATATTAGCAAGATAGTAATTATTAATGCTATCCTCCTTCCATACCTGTCACCAACGTGACCAAATATGAATGCACCAAGTGGCCTTACAATTGCACCTAGCCCTACAATTCCAAATAATTGCAGTATGTTACTGTAGACATCTTTTGCAAAACAAAACTCTCTGCTGATTATGTTAATCAAATCAATAAAAAGCATGTAGTCATACCATATTGCGATTCTGCAGAGTATGGTTGATATCAACACCCTTGTTTGCACTAAATTCAATTCGTAAATGTTTGCTTATTCTATTCTGGCTGCTTTTTGGGATTTTACAACCTAAACATATGGAGTTGACTTTTTTATTATGGTGTGTGATAATTGCAATGAATATAGCTTATTTAGCAGCACTTATAGCAGCAGCTATAATAAAAATAGCAGCAGTAATACTTTGTGCTATAATGTGTATAAGCATTTTCTTTATATTATTTAAGGAATTAAAGAACTCTCAGATTCAAAAGGATTTCTATCTCTTCTGAAAACAGTAGGTGTAATTTCTATAATACTATCAATTATATCTCTCCCACTTATTATATTAAGCCTTACTACTCCGTCACCTCTGGTAGTAGGTATAGTAGGTGGTATCGTTGGTGCTATTTCCATAATACCATTAATAGTAGCTTACATTTTGCTTGTGGCTATATCGAATATCTTTATTACCAAGTCTTTATAAATTTGAGCTAATGTTACTGTCTTCATTTCTTCTTGGTTGTAATATTGCTGAAAGTTATCTATTTCCATAGGTATAACATATAATCTGATTTTATAAGATATTCTACCGGGATTAAAATATCGTAAATCTTAGGCGTTATAAACAAAATTTACAGGAAAAATAAGATGATACTACTCAAAAAGGCAAACAAGACGGTATTTTTCTGGCATAAGTTAGCGTTCAGCTTTACCTTTCCTTGCAAGACATTTTAGAGCTATTATGTCTTACTTCTTGAAGATACAAGTTAGCGTTTTTAACCCGAATTCTGGATTGGAGATTAAAAAAAACAAGAATATCAATAGCTTATTGTTTTAGCATTTACGATAAAGCAGTAAGCATTTTAAGACTAGTTACTAATTTAGTAAAATTCAAGACTTTCAATAATTTACCTAAAATCTAATCCAGAATTCGGGTTAATAATAAAATCTTGTTTTTTGAAAATGAATTTGGTAAACTTTAAAGATGTATGTGACAATATGGTGATATATTGTTTTTAGTATTTAATAAATTAAAGTACGTACTTGATAATTTTTCTGAACACTCTAATCAAGCTAAAATAGGTAAGCTAGATAAAATTATTCTTAGTTTAAAATTGGTATAAGGTATTAAGATGAAAAAAATTGAAATTTCAGAATTACTAAAAAGAATTTCAATCTGTTTACTATGCGTGGCAACTATTATCTCTATCGCTTTTTTGTTTGCCTATATGCATACAATGTTGCTTAGTAAAGGGTATGAGTTAGCTGCACATTATGTTAGTGAAGCTATGCCTTGTGTGTTACTTGTCGTTCTCCTTTTTATTGTTTGGTTTGTATATGATCAAGTATTCAGCAAACTAAAGGAAGTAGAGCTGCCTATATCGATAGAATTAGCTAATTCAGATGATAAAAGAATAACATTTGCTGATGCTATAATTGATGACTCCTTAAGACAACGGTTGCAGATGATTTGCTGTGACCAAATGACAGAAGAAATGCGCAAGCTGTTTGGAAATAAAAGTATTAATTCACTAAGAGGTTACATATTATATGGCCCTCCTGGAAATGGTAAAACACTTATCGCTCGTGCAATTGCAGGTGAATCAAATATGAATTTCATAAGCATCTCAGGTCCTGAACTTATTGGAGTATATATTGGTCATGGTGCACATGCTGTACGCGAGCTTTTTAAAATAGCAAAAAAATATTCTCCTTGTATAGTCTTTATAGATGAAATAGATGCAGTTGCTCAAAAAAGAAGTACCGCTAATAACTCAGCTTACCATTGTCGAGAGAGTTTAACACAGTTGTTAACTGAAATAGATGGATTTAAGAGCAGAAAAGATATAATAGTAATTGGTGCAACTAACCTTATCGGTGGTATAGATCCAGCACTTATTAGACCTGGACGTTTAGGTCAGAAGGTTTATGTCCCTAATCCAAACATAGAGGTGAGACAAAAGATATTGGCACTTTATATGCGAGGTACAAAAACTGATGAAAAGCTAAGCCTCCAAGACATTGCAGACAAGACTGAAGGCTATTCTGGGGCTGAGTTAGAGCAATTAGTGAATGAAGCAAAAATTAGCGCTGGTGCGCAAAGACGGCTTATAGTGAGTGAGGAAGATTTCAGTTACGCGCTTCACAGGTTAAGTCCAGAACAAGAAAGAGATAGAATAAAGTTAGTTTCAAACGCGAAGACACAGATAGAAGAAACTTCTTTTATACGGTAAACATAAAAATTGAAATTATAGAAGTGTAGCTGAGCCAACCTTCGTTATTCTTATTATTACCCACAAATAAAGACATGGTATTGCATTTACTCAAATAATTTAATTTTATTAACCTGAAAGCTTATTGGATTAAAATTATTAAATTAAGAGTTATAATTTTAGCAACTAAAAGCTGTAAATTGCACCATATAAACAGTTATTTCAAGCAAAAGTTATACTGACCTTAGCCAGAAAAAGTGGTGGAAAAGTTAGGAATGTTTTTTACAAAAAAAGACAGTATCAATAAAAAGGATTTTATTCTATTTGAAATATAAAATTATCATGTATTTTTCTGTTATTCCCAAGTGAATTATTATTAACTTAGCAGTATATATTATTAAAAACACAAGCAATACAATCATTTTTAGCAACCAAAACCAGCAAGCGTGAGAAGATTTTTTTTTGGAATGAGTTGGTCATGATGTTTGTAAAACTTAATTTGTACACTTTACTTACCCCCAGTAATTCTGATATAGTTACTTTAGTTAAAGTCTATAAAAGTTTATAAATGGCAACCTTAAGTGTAAGAGAAGCTTTATGCACAGCAATTAGAGAAGAAATGCAAAACGACTCTGATGTGCTTATCATGGGTGAAGAAGTTGCAGAGTATGATGGTGCTTATAAAGTAACGAAAGGATTACTGAAAGAGTTTGGAGAAAACAGAGTAGTTGATACGCCTATTACCGAACATGGATTTGCTGGCCTTGCTGTTGGAGCGGCATTTGCTGGATTAAAGCCAATAGTCGAGTTTATGACTTTTAATTTTTCTATGCAAGCTATTGACCAAATTGTGAATTCCGCAGCAAAAACAAATTATATGTCAGGCGGACAACTTGGATGCCCTATAGTATTTCGTGGACCAAATGGCGCTGCAGCAAGAGTTGCTGCACAACATTCTCAATGCTTTGCAGCTTGGTATTCGCATATACCGGGGTTAAAAGTAATAGCACCCTATTTTGCCTCAGATTGCAGAGGTCTGCTTAAAGCTGCAATTCGTGACCCTAATCCGGTAATATTTCTAGAAAACGAAATAGCTTATGGACATGAGCATGAAGTTTCTGACTCTGAGCTATCAAACAAAGATTATCTACTTGAGATAGGCAAAGCTGCTGTTATACGGGAAGGAAAGGATGTAACTATCACTGCTTTTTCATTAAAATTAATGGATGCCTTAAATGCAGCAGATTTACTTTCGAGTAAAGGTATAGAAGCTGAAGTTATTGACCTCAGAACCTTAAGACCACTTGACACTCAAACTGTTATTAACTCTATTCAGAAGACTAATAGGTTAGTTAGTGTAGAAGAAGGATGGCCATTTGCAGGAATAGGAGCAGAGCTGTCAGCCGTTGTTATGGAACAAGGATTTGACTACCTTGATGCTCCAGTTGTACGTGTAACTGGCAAGGACATCCCCTTACCTTACGCTGCAAATCTAGAAAAAAAAGCATTACCGCAAGTGGAAGATATAGTTGAAGCCGTGCATCAGGTCTGTTTTAGAAAAAAATAGTTCTTTTTTGTGTCTCCTGTTCCGCATTGGTCCATCAAAGAAGTATTTCCAGTGCCGCCTATACCACCCATTACTTTTATGACGATAGTTTTAGCACCGAAAAATACAGCACAAAATATACCGAGTGCAAAAAGAGCTGGCCATGGCATTCTACCAAATATCGCAAGCAAAGCTGCACCTATTATCACTACGGTCATAAGCGGTCCGCCTATTCCCCAAACGTAGCCAATAATGTTACATATTACTTGAGCAGTTGTATCAGTATTAGTGTCAGCGGCAGCACTCCCAACATGAGAAAAAGAAATAAATAATACTATAAAAAGAATATTAAAAACTTTCCTAGGGTTCATCTCTATACCTTAAATTTAGATATTGCAATTATACCTAAAATACTATAATTTTTAGTAAAACTAGCATAAAGATTGAATAACAAACGGTGCCACAAAAGTAGTTGACACACAACTGCACAAATATTGTAATATAGACATAGTAAACGATATTATTCCAGTGCTTGACGCTGGAATCCAGACTTTAATTGTTATATTTATAAATAAGTCTGGAACGTTCATCTCAAATGCAGTATTTTTGTTGAAATAGCTCAACTGGATCCCAGTGTCAAGCACTGGGATGACAGCAGTCCTACGTCATACCGCCGCGGTATCTCAGCCGCTAACAAGTAGCGGGATGACGGTTGTCGTTTAGCCATAAACATTAAGAAATTTACCAAATGAAAAAAAAGGCAAAAGAAGCCCCGTGGTTGGCTAATTACTTACATTATACTTTCAAGTATGGCGTTTTTTTATTCTAAATGCTTAATAACCGCGATTCAGTTGCTTTTAAACCGCAACTAATCTAAATTAGAAACATTAAGAAATTTACTAAACAGAAAAAAAGGCAAAAGAAACCCTAGGGTAGCTAGTTATTCACTATCCATTTTTTAAGTTGGCGTTTTTTTATGTTTTAAACGCTTTATAAGCGCGTTTCAGCTTATGTAGGTAGAAGTTTGATAAAGACATAAGGTGCACATAGTGCAAAAAATTAAACATGAGACGCCAGATACGTGAGTTTTTTTGTCATTTAATCTGTACAGAGAAGATAAATAAATAGCTTCACTTTCATGATAAGGGGGCTGGCAGAGTTTGTCAAGTAAGTTTTTTCGTTTCTAACGGTTGTTGCCAAAAACTATACAAGAAGTCTTTTAAGATCAATCACTTATCTTCAAGGCTTGAATAAAAGCATTCTGTGGAATATTTACGTTCCCTATAGAATGTAACCTTTTTTTACCCTTCTTTTGCTTTTCAAGTAGTTTCATTCTTCGCGTTACATCCCCACCATAGAGTTTAGCTGTTACATCTTTTCTGTATGGGTTAATCGTTTCTCTGGCAATGATTTTTCCGCCCACTGCCGCTTGAATCGCGATTTTATATTGCTGACGTGGTATTAAATCCTTCAAGCGTGCACATATTTCACGCCCCCTTTTTTCTGCCCTACTTTTGTGAACGATACAAGCCAGTGCATCTACGGGCTCTCCATTAATTAAAAAGCTTAATTTATCTATTTGGCTTACCAGATAGCTGGAAATTTCCCAATCCAAACTTGCATATCCTTTGGAAATTGATTTTAATCGATCATAAAAGTCAAAAACAACTTCAGACAGTGGTAATTTATATCTTAACAATGCTGTTGTTGTGTTACCAATGTAAGATAAATCCTCCTGTTCTCCCCTCCTTTCTTCACATAGAGATAGAATCTCTCCCAAGTATTGGTCAGGGACCATTATGGTTGCGGTAATCCATGGTTCTTCCACAATTTCAATTTTCGTTGGATCTGGCATATCACTTGGGTTATGAATATTCAAAATTTCACCACTTCGTGTTGTAACCCTATATATAACACTCGGTGCAGTTGCTGTTAGGTCTAAATCAAATTCTCTCTCGAGCCTTTCTTGAATAACTTCAAGATGCAACATTCCCAAAAAACCACAACGAAATCCATAGCCTAGTGCATTTGAAGTTTCAGCTTCGAAGGTAAAACTTGCATCATTTAAATGTAACTTCTCTAGAGCTTCCCTTAGATATTTAAAATCATCCGTTTTGTGAGGGAAAATGCTACAAAATACCACAGGATGCACTTCTTTAAATCCAGGAAGTGCTTCACTACAAGGTCTCTTTTCCTCAGTGATAGTGTCTCCTACCTTGCAGTCTGCTACTTCCTTCATTGAAGCAGTTATAAAACCAACTTCACCCGCTGAAAGCTCACTCGTCATAACTTTTTTAGGGGTGAAAATACCAATATTGTCCACTTGATATGTAGCATTATTAGACATCATAACAATTCTCATGCCTTTTTTTAGCACTCCATTTTTAACTCGCACTAAAATTACTACTCCTAAGTAAGTGTCATACCAACTATCAACTAAAATTGCTTGCAATGGAGCATTGACATCACCTTGAGGAGCTGGAAGTTTTGCTACTATTGCTTCCAGTACATCTTTTATTCCAAGTCCAGTTTTTGCTGATATTAAAACTGACTCACTTGCGTCAATACCAATTATTTCCTCAACCTGGAGTTTTACTCCTTCTGGATCTGCAGCAGGAAGATCAACTTTATTGAGCACAACTATTATTTCATGGTTGTTGTCAATAGCTTTATATACATTTGCAAGGGTTTGTGCTTCAACGCCTTGACTGCTATCTACTATTAAAAGTGAACCTTCGCACGCTGCTAAGCTTCGACTCACTTCATATGAAAAATCAACATGACCTGGAGTGTCCATGAGATTTAGGCAATATTGATTACCGTCGTTTGCCGTATAATTGAGTTTTACGGTCTGTGCTTTAATTGTAATGCCACGTTCACGCTCTATATCCATTGAATCGAGTATTTGATTGGTCATTTCTCTTGCTTCAAGGCCGTTACATTCCTCTATTAAACGGTCAGCAAGCGTTGACTTACCGTGGTCTATATGCGCTATTATTGCAAAATTTCTTATGTTGTTCATTTATGGCTATTTTACTTAAGTAGAACCATTTTACATTTTAAGTGTTGTGAGGGCAATCCTTTATTAAGAGACTATTTACTCCTTCAACATAGACAACACTTTTTTCGAGCAGGAAATCACTTTATTAACCATATAGTTTTCATGATTATTATCTATTTTAGGCAACTCATATAGATAATTTACCATCATCCCGGCTGACTGACTAATACCCTTTTCAGAAGTATCCGCCATCCAGTTTAATTGTTTTATTGATGCGCCATTGCTTAAATGAAAATGCGCCACCGGGTCATAAGTATTTCCATTACTATTATTCACTTTTAGTAAATAATATGCACATAGTTTAAGCATGTATTGTTTAGTTTCATTTGTACATTCAACATTAGTTTTTAATTGCTCTGCACTTTCTAAAATTTCTGCACTAGATTGTTTTATATTTAGTTTGCCCAATAAAGTGACATCTTGGTTTAGATTGTTTTTTAGCCATTTCGTAAAGCCAGGTATTGGAGAAAGAGTTGCATATGTTTTTATACTTTTAAACTCCTGTGATAGCTTTTCTACAACCCTTTTGATCAAAAAATTACCAAGGCTGATTCCAGATAACCCTGCTTGAGTGTTTGATATTGAATAGAATATAGCAGTGCTTGCATTACTCGGATCATTTGAAGGTACTGACTCATCTAAAAGGTGTTGAATGCTATCTGCAATCTTATCCACCAATGCAACCTCTACAAAAATTAGAGGTTCGTTTGGTATCTTGTAATGAAAAAAAGCAAAACAGAGACGATCAGAATCTAGTCTGTTTTTTAGGTCGCCCCAAGAGGAAATTTTATGCACAGCTTCATATTTTATAAGTTTTTCTAGCAATGATGCAGGTGAATCCCAAGTGATTTGACGAAGATCGAGTAGATCAACATCAACCCAAGTATAGAGTATATTTTTTAATTCGCTCTCTAGTGGATTCAAGCTTCTATATTGGTTCTTTAGCTTAAGCACATCAGAACGCATATCAACAATAAACTTAAGGCCTTCTGGTAAAGAAATAAATTGCTTCAATATTTTAGAACGTGGTGATTCAAGAATTTTTATTAAATCCTGTTCAAATTTATAGTTTAACTCGGGATCTTGGTTTTTCTTATACTCTCTAATTTTCTCATCTATTTCCGCTTTATTCGGATTAAATTTTTCTGCCAGGGTTTGTAGAAATTTTATTTTACCTTTCTCTGATAAGCTTAAGTACAAGTTACCAAGAGATACAGCGTTTTTACGTGCTGAAACCTCCCCTCCCTTTGGATTTAAGCACTCGTTCATCTTCAAGACTAAACTATCGATATCGCGACTGTTGCTTAAATCAGGACTGATGTTACCAATCCACGATCTTACAGCATCTGCCACTCCACCTAGTATTTTAAAAAAGCTTCTTACCGCCTTTTTGTCTTCAACTTTCACTATATCAGTTTTTACCAATGATTCTTTTGTCATAGATTCCCTTTATTATACATAGCTAATGCAAGTCAGGGTCATACCGCCGCGTTATCCCGCTAACAAGCAGCGGGATGACGGTTGTCGGTAAACCCAAGTTATTTTAGCTACATATAGCTTAAGTTAAAGGAAAATTTTAGCTACATAGCAGGCACTATTACTGAATTATTAATAATTCAGTAATACAATAGACTTCTTGCACTACCTCCCAAGCCACAACTGTCATTCAGTAGAAACAAAAACTTCCTTGACAAACTCCGCCAGCTCCCCTATCATGAAACTGAAGCTATTGTATTTGCTTTCGCCAATCTGCAGATTAAAAGGTAAGGATTACTTAATGTATCGGCGTCTTATGTTCAATTTTTTGCAGTATATAGATACTGTATGTCTTTACAAAACTTCATCTACATCTAGATTTTTATCTAAATAAGCTGAACGCGCTTATAAAGCGTTACAAGACATCAAAAAATGCCAATACTCGACAGAGATAGTAAAAGACTAGCTAACTCGGGGATTCTTTGTCTTTTTTTCTGCTTAGTAAATTTCTTAAACGTTTGCAGCGTAAGTTAGTTGCAATTAAAAGCAGCTGAATTTCGCTTGTCAAGCGTTTAAAACATAAAAAACGCCAATATTTTAAAGCGGATAATAACCACGGGGCTTCTTTTGCCTTTTTTTTCATTTGGTAAATTTCTTAATGTTTGTGGCTGAACGACAACCGTCATCCCGCTACTTGTTAGCGGGATCTCTTGTTAGCGGCTGAGATACCGCGAATGAATCGCGGTATGACGTAGGACTGCTGTCATTCCAGCGCGTGACGCTGGAATCCAGCCTTTCACGCAATCCCATCAAGAACGTTGTATTTTACATAACACTTTTATGCTTACCAACTTAATAAAATTCCTGGATCCCAGTGTCTGGGCACTGGGATGACAGGCTAGCCTGACAACCGTCATCCCTGTAAAGATCAAGTATCCCACTACGTGTTAGCAGCTAAGAGATACCGCGAATGAATCGCGGTATGACGGTCTGCGGCGGTATGACGGTTCGTGGCGGTATGACGGTTAAGCAATTCGTCATCCCGCTGCTTGTTAGCGGCTAAGAGATACCGCGGCGGTATGACGTAGGACTGCTGTCATTCAAGTAGCTGAAACTGGAATGACACGTCATAAAGGAACCAGTGTCAGCTACTTGGATGATACCTTTTTTCTACTTAGTTTGGGTTATGCAAGAAGTCTATTTACTTCTTAACTTGACGCACATGATGTCTTGCAGCATCATCTACTGTCTCTAAATAAATCATTGCTAGACATATACCACTGTGTACTTCTACGGATACCTTATTGCCTAAACTTCGATTAAAGCAAGAATTTTTTCCCGGAAAAGCAAGATTACTAAGGTGCAGTTCCCATTTTAATCCTTTGGTTGATATTTGAGCTCTCGGTATACCAAGTAAAGATATTTTAGTATTTTTTGGCAAAGAAAAAAAATGGGTAATACCTTTTTGTAAAGTGTAACCTACCATGGGAGGTGAAGGTGTGTAAAAGATACTGCCCGTACTTAGAAAAATGTTAATATTCTGTAGTATGTGATCAATTGCTCCTCCAGTAATACCCGTTACTATTGATGGCAATAACTTTACTGTTTTTAAGTGAGCCATTGCTTTAGAAAAGTCGCAATAATCTTGATCAGGTAGATATATCGTATTCAAATTAGCACGTAAATCCAGATTTACGCTATCCAAATCTCCTACTACAAGATCAGGTTTTACGCCAATTGATAGAAGCTTGTTTGCTCCTCCATCTACAGCAATAATAGGTATATCTCGTTTAAAAAACGATGAGCTCGGTATTTTTCCATTTAGCACTACAATAGAACGATATTGTTGTTGTGTACTGCAGTGCAGCACATGATCATGGTGCAGGTTTTGCATCGTAGTAACATTTTTGAATAATTGATATTATGCTAATCACTAATCCAGCAATATTGCTAAGCACCACAAAAATTGAGCTCTGGTAAAGACCATAGCCAATCCAAGACAATGAACAAATAAGATAGTTTACTAACATTAACATCGATACATCACGAGTAACTTTAGTGATATATGCTTTATATACTTGAGGTGATAATCCAATTAGAGATGCAATTAACGCAATGAAGCCGAAGCATTCTTCAATATTTATATACATACATTTTCCTACGCTTGCTTTAACAATATCAGGTTCAAAGGGTTGTACTTTATGTACTCTCAGCTTTTCTAGAGCACCCCTAATGCGTGTAATTTATAACATCATTTAGTCTATTAATCAAGAAATTAATAGTGACTTGCATTTATGAAACCCAATCGGCTTCTATGCTAATTATTATCTAAACTAATCGTCGGTTGTGCATCTTGCTCAGAGATTAGGGCAACCAACAAATTATTTATCAATTGAACCTTTTGCTTGCCATCTAATTGTAAGCTTTTGTTTTTTTCAAAATGAGCTATTACTTCCTCGACAATTCCTATTGCATTTTGCACTATATGCCTTCTTGCCGAAGTGATAGCATGTGCTTGTTGACGCCTTAACATTGCTTGTGCAATCTCGGACGAATACGCCAAATGCGATATTCTTGCTTCTGTAATCTCAATTCCTGCAATATCTAATCTTTGTTGTAACATTGACCGCAATTCATCTGAAATTTTATCAGAATTTTTACGTAAAGATTCCTCATTGCTCTCGCTGTCATACGGATAGTTACTAGCTAATTCTCTTATTACTGAGTCACTTTGTACAAAAACAAATTCGTGATAATTGTTAACATTATAATACGCCTTTGCAGGGCTATTTACTCTCCAAACAATCACTGCTGAAATCTCTATTGGACTTCCATTGGCATCATTCACTTTTATTTTTTCTGTGTTGATATTTTGAAATTTTAGGGAAACTATATATTTGCTTGAAAAGGGAAGCGTTACACATATTCCAGACTTAAAATAAGTTCCAATATAATGACCAAAAAATTCTATCACTCTTGCTTCATTAGGGTCATTAATAAAAAATCCTTGAAGAAAAGTCAAAATTGAAACGGCAGCAACTCCAAGTGCAATTGTGCTGTCATATGCCAAAAAAAGCAGCGATAAAATTAATCCTAGCGCTATTAGTACAGGAAAAGCCCGAATTTGACTCAAATTTCTATCGTTTATCGTATTCTTATCCATATTGTCTTTAAACTTCTTTTTCACTTGAACTCTCTCTGTTGATCGTTTTGTTTATCTTATTTACAAATAGTTTAAACTCTCTTAATTCATGATCAGGCAATTTTACTTCAGTTTTATGTGCTATCGTAAGCGGATCGATGTGTTTGCCGTTATATATAACTTCGTAATGTAAATGGGGTCCTGTTGCAACACCAGTGCTACCAACATAAGCGATGATCTGCCCCTGCTTTACTTTAGAGCCTAACTTTATATCGCCACTAAATCTACTTATATGCGCGTAACAGGTTGAATATTCATTTTTGTGTTTTATTTTGATGTAATTTCCATAGCCACCATTCTTTCCTATATATTCTATCACACCCTCTGCAGCAGCGTATATGGGAGTGCCAAGTTTAGCTGCATAATCCACTCCTTTGTGAAAAGCAATTTTACCGCGAACAGGATGCTTTCTATTGCCAAATTTTGAGGATATGCGATAATCTCCATTTAAAGGATTTGCAAAAATTTCGCCATTTTTTAAGCTTATTCCTTCTTTATTAAAATACCTTTCTTTGCCGTCTTGCGATTTATAATGATATAAACTAATAGCTTTCTTGTTTATTGTCAGTGAAGCATATAAAATTTTTTCTTCAGTCTTCTGATTATTAGGCAATCTCTCAAAAAGAACTTCCAATTTACTCTTCGGCACAATGTCTTTTTTAAAATCAACACCGAAATCTTTATATATGTTGATCAATTTCACCACTGTATTTGGCGCCAACCCTTCCGTGGCAAAAAAGGAAGATTTTATGGTACTGGATATGAATAACAACTTTCTATCACTTTCTGTCGTCAAAGTAGCTTTTTTTTTTCTGATTCCATGCTGGAATGGCTGTGCAAGATCTGTTGATGTTTCAGCGGTATATAACGGTAAGATAAAGAGCAGCATAAATACAATCAGCTTCATCATTTAAACAGCATCAACAAAAGTAAAATTACCTTCCACATACTGTACATCATCATTATCTTCTAATTCTTCAACCAATGCAGATAATTTATCAATCAACTCTTTATCGCTAATTTCAATCAGATCTTTTGGCTGCCATGAAAGACGAGCAAGTTCTGGTTCTCCGAATTTTGCATAAAAGGCATCGCGTACTTTACCAAAATCTTTTATTTCACAAGTTATAACGTGTAATCCTTCTTTGTCATTTTCCTCAACATTCAATACTTCTAATTCGATTCCATGACTGAATAAATCATCAAAATTCACACCCTCTGCTTTATAGACGATTAAGCCTACATGATCGAAAAGGTAACTAACACTTCCTGTTTCTCCTAAATTTCCACCTTTACGAGAAAAGATATAACGTACCTCAGAAGCAGTACGGTTGCGGTTATTAGTCAAGGCATGGACAATGAGTGCAGTGCCAGAAGGCCCATGACCTTCATATTGTATTTCCTCGTAATTTTCTCCAGCAACGTTACCAGTTGCATTTTTTATTGCTGTTTCTATTTTATCTTTTGGTAGATTTTCCTTGCGTGCAGCAAATATAGCAGAGCGAAGGCGCGGGTTGAGTTCGGGATCGGGCAGCCCTTGCTTTGCAGCAACTGTTATTTCTCTAATCATCTTCGTAAATTTTTGAGAGCGCTTTGCATCCTGAGCGCCTTTCCGATGCTTTATATTTGAAAATTGTGAATGACCAGCCATATTCAAATAGTTAAAAACCTAATTATATATCAAAGCATAGAAAAAGCTAAAGCAAATTTTCAAGCCTCCGGCTTGGCATCTTGCAGGTTTTCTGCTAATAACATACTTTCATACTGCTCAGCTTCTAAGTCAAGGCCAATAGCTGAATGGGCTGCTATTAAATAGTTAATAGACTTAGAAAAATATTTAGAATCCTTATAGCTTGCCATATTCTGGAAACGCTTAATTGCTGCTAAATATTCACCACGCCTCAGGTAAAATTTACCGATAGAATACTCTTTTGTTGATATATGTTCTGTGATTAATTTTGCTCTTTCCTTTATCTCGTCTACATATTCGCTGCCTGGAAAGAGATTAATGTACTCAGTGGCTAGCTCTAAAGTTTTATATGCAGTTTGCTGTCCAAGTTGCACTTTATTAATTTGCATGTAATAAGATAATACTCTTAAGTAGTATACATATGGTAAATCTTCACCATTTGAATAAACATATATATAATCATCCATATCACTTGCAGCACTGCTATAGTTACCCATATTATAGTGAGAGACCCCAGATAATAATTTTGCTTTCATTGCCCAATAAGAAAAAGGATACAAATCCTCTATCTTATGAAATGCCCTAATAGCTTGTTTATATTTTTTCTGGTCAAAAAGTTCAACTGCTTCTTCATATAGTTCAGTTTCAGTTTTTTCAAGATCATCCGCATACGATTGTGTAAAGGAGCAAATTAGGAAAATAAAGCACGTGATTAAAGTCTTATACATAAGATTTTTTTCGATCAAAATAAAGTATAGACCTAAATATTACTTAAATAAATAAATTTCTTAGGCAATAGCCGGTCCTTCTTCTTTATAACTACGGTCAGAACTACCTGCATTTCTTGATTCACCTCGTCCTTCCACTTTTGGATCTTTCAGCGTCTTACTGTAGGAATGTATAGTTAAGACCTGTACAGCCATAAAAATTGCAATACCTATCAAGCCTAAAGTAGGTCCAACAGCAGGATTTAAGGACGATGCTAATGCTATTAACATTATCCTTCTTATTAAAAATACAGAAGAACCAGCAAGCGCCAATCCGGCTACAGATATATTGCTAGTTTTCTTGCTAGATTTCTCATCAAGATCAGACTTTTCTGTTTCCTTTTTCTTATTTTTTTCATGCTTATCAATATAAGAAACAAGAGTTGCAAGAAAAGCAATTGCATTGGCAAGAAATAAAATTGCATCCTCTGCTGCTTCAAGTGAAGATGTTTCACCCATTATCATACCTACAATAACCAGTGCAGTTGTTATAGCCTCAATATAGATCAAACACTGACCTATATCAGAAATATTGTGCTCTTTTTCCTTTACTTCCTCTCCATTTTCAATAATCTCCAACTCTCGTTCTTTTTGTGCTATCTTCCTATTATTGTAAATTAAATATAGCGTACAAATAAGAGATAAGACTGTAAAAGGTAATATAGTGTGGCTTAGCGCGCCACTTATCACGCCAAGTAATACCTGATCGCTATATGTTTTTTCCAGTTCAATCGCCATCAGCAATGTAAATGGGACCATTGTTGCCAATGATGCACATTTTCTATATAGCTCTCTTTTTTTTAGTGCTAATAGTTCTTGTTCTAGCCTTTCTCTTTTGACTTCTTTATCAACTGTTGGCCAAAAATCCCAAAAAAACTCTTCTAATGGTTCAAAATCTCTTTTTTTCTTATTCTTTCCTGGAACCTTTTTAGTAGAAGAAAATTTGCCACTAGGTATTTTCATAATATTAACCTAATTAGTTGTAAGTTAATATAATTATACACCTTTTTGCTTTCTGAGTCAATATCACTAAGATATTAACTACTCTTGTCTATTAACTATTTCCTAGGAGATTTAATCAATCTGTTTGATGCCGGCTAGGATATAATTATAGCCTGACCACATAGTTATAATAGCTGCAACCCATAAACAAATCGCACCTGTATATTGAATCATATAATAATCGTTCATTATTAGCGCTACTACAGCAACCATCTGCAAAAATGTTTTAATTTTTCCAGCTTTGCTTACAGGTAGACTAACATTTGTAGCTATCAGAAACTCCCGTAAACCCGAGACTAATATCTCCCGACAGATGATGATAATCGATGGTACTATTGTAAAATCATTTATCTTATGCTTATAAACTAGCATAATTATCGTTGAAACCATTATTAATTTGTCAGCAATTGGATCAAATAGCTTGCCAAACTTTGATTGGACTTTCCACGCACGCGCCAGGTAACCATCAAAAAAATCCGTAATGCACGCAAACACAAAGATTGATATTGTTATCAGGCCTGCATATTTATTTTCTATATAAAAACTTAATATTATTGCTGGTATTGCAAGTGCACGAGAAATTGTAAGCAAATTAGGCACGTTTTTTTTAAGCATGTAATATCATCTTACGTAATAGGTAAACTTATACAGAAGTACAACAGAGTTCACAAGTTAATAGTTTACAATTGAACATTTATAAAAACTCCATATACTTAAAAAATACAAGCTTAAAATATAAGGATGTAATGATGAACGATGATTTAGATAGTACCACAAAACAAGAAGCGCTTAAGTATCACAGCAGAGGTGGTAACCCTGGTAAAATTTCAATCATGCCAACAAAACCTTTATCTACCCAGTATGATTTGTCACTTGCTTATTCCCCTGGTGTTGCAGCTCCGTGCCTTGAAATAGCTAAAAATCCTGAGGTTGTTTATGATTATACAGCAAAAAGCAACTGTGTTGCTGTCATTTCAAATGGCACTGCAGTGCTTGGACTTGGTAATATCGGTCCTCTTGCTGCAAAACCTGTCATGGAAGGCAAAGCTGTTTTATTTAAGCGTTTTGCTGATATTGATGCAGTTGATATAGAAGTTGGTACAGAAAATATAGAAGATTTCATCAATGCAGTAAGGTATCTTGGGCCAAGTTGGGGGGGGATAAATTTAGAAGATATAAGATCTCCCGATTGTTTTATAATAGAGAAACGCCTGAATGAACTGATGGATATTCCAGTGTTCCATGATGACCAGCATGGAACTGCGGTGGTTGTTGCAGCTGGCATAGAAAATGCTCTTGATATTGTTGAAAAGAAATTAGAGGACGTTAAGATCATTATGAATGGTGCTGGAGCAGCCGGTATTGCATGTTTAGAAATACTAAAGTCCATGGGCGCTAAAAATATAGTGCTGTGTGATAAGCAAGGAGTAATATACAAAGGTAGAAACGAGGATATGAATGAGTGGAAGGAAAAGTATGCAATTGATACTTCCGAACGTTCTCTACTTGATACAATAAAAGGCGCTGATGTATTCATCGGACTATCTGCAAAAGATGTGTTAAATGAAGAGATGTTAAAGAGTATGGGCAAAGACCCAATTATTTTTGCTCTTGCCAATCCCGATCCAGAAGTAAGGCCTGAGTTTGCAAAATCTGTGAGGCCAGATGCAATAATTGCAACTGGTAGGTCAGATTACAACAACCAAGTCAACAACGTAATGGGTTTTCCTTATATATTTAGAGGGGCACTTGATGTACATGCAACAACAATAAATGATGAAATGAAAATTGCAGCTGCAGATGCAATAGCAAAGCTTGCCCGTGAGCCAGTACCAGGTGAGATATCTGCAGTCTATGGCGGTCGTAAAATGGGCTATGGACGTGAATATATAATACCTACTCCATTTGACCCAAGATTAATTTCTATAGTAGCTCCTGCTGTTGCAAAAGCCGCAGTTGATTCAGGTGTTGCAAGAAAGGCAATACAAGATTGGAGTAAATATGAAAATCAATTAAAATCTCGTCTTTCTAATGTTCTCAGCACGCTGAATTTACTATCTTCACATATGTAATTTATTGGATAAAGTTAAAAGTGATAAACCAACCCAAACTCTAAGCCATATATGCCAAACCTATTGGTAATGGTTGCAGTTGTTGATTCAACACGTGCAGTTTCATCAACTTTACTTCCTCCACCGGCAGGAATATATCCTTCACCAGCTAGTATCTTTATTCCTGGTATAATATCTTTAAATTGGTTATCAAGGATACCAAAATAGCGTAAACCAGCAAATGCTTGAGTTTGTGCTGTAAGTTGGTGATTGATACCAAGTTTTGCTTGGTAAGCCAAGGCATATCTGGTTTTTCCTAGAAATTTAACCCTAGTTACACCTGCACCAATACCAACATATGGGGTGAATGGCATTTTTGCTATATTAAAATCACGATATACATTGACCATTCCAGCTAAGTTATTAAAACCTTCATTTTTCATCTTAAATGCAGCTCTGAACTCTGCTTCAACACTACAATTTTCTTGAATGTGAATATCAACCTTTCCACTTCTCCAAGATGAATTGCATTCCGCTCCAGTAGACGCATCATTGTGACGACGAAGTTCAATATATCTTGCTTTTTTCTTATCTGAATAATCTTCATCATATAAGTTAGTCTGAGAATATAAGCCTTCAAACTCAACTCTCATATTTTTGAATAAATACCCTATTGCAGCACTACCGGCAAACCCTGGAACATATTTAGGACTGTATCCAGCTTCAATTCGCTCCTTCTTATTAAAACTAAAAACCCCCTCTGTCATATTGTCACCTGCATCTTCTTTTCCTTCTAGAGAACCTATTGCATTGAAGAATGCTCCAAAATAGTTAGCTTTGATGTAAACATTCTCTAAGTTATTTATTTTATCATCGTAAGATAAGCACCTAAATGAAAAAGTTAGCAAAACCAATAGATATGTGAATTTAAATCTTTCGCCCACCACAAAGCCTCCCTGCATAACTTGTCATTCCATTATTATAGTATGCTTCTATTTTTTATGATAGCAACTTTTTATTGCGCTCAATCGTTTTAGATTTATAATGAAAGTATTGTAATTTAAAGCAAATCAATGACTATTGCAATTCACGAATTAGAGAGGATCATCAAACAATCGTTCCCCGACGCTGATATAAAGATTCATGATCTTGCTGGAGATGATGACCATTATCATTTAAAAATAAACTCCAAGTGTTTTCTTGGAAAGACAAAAATAGAACAGCATAAAATGGTATATAAAGCTCTGGAAGGTCAGTCTATACACGCCTTGCAACTGGAAACTAATACTTAAAAATAAGGTGAATTTATGAGCAATTTTGAACAAATAAAAAAAGATATAACAGAAAATGATGTGGTATTGTATATGAAAGGCACTTCTGATTTTCCTCAATGCGGATTCTCTGGACTCGTCGTGTCAATCCTAAAAAAATTGAACGTGAAGTTTAAGTATATTAACGTGTTGGAGAATGATGAAATACGTGAATCTATAAAAAAGTTTTCTGATTGGCCAACAATTCCACAATTATATATAAAGGAAGAGTTTATTGGTGGTTGCGACATCACTCGCGAGATGTACGAAAAAGGCGAACTGCAAAGTTTATTGAAGGAAAAAAAAATTATTGCGGAATAAGTACCAAGAAACCAGTGCCCAGACGCTGGATAACGTAGTATAGCTATGAAAAAGGATCTTATGTCTTAAACCGTATCCGTTCAGGCAATGGCGTCAACTTAAGAGCCTCCATTAGCAAACTCTCCTAAAGACATGATGGCGTTTGGGCTTATCTACCTTATCGCGGCTATACAATCGTCCTGGTCGGATTTTAACTTTAGCGCGTATACTTAAAAAGGGCTTGAAAGTTTTTTGGCGCAATAAGTACCTGATAGAGTTTCTGCCTCATTACACCAAATAAAACTGAAAAATTTAAACGATACTCAGCAATTTGATCTGGATTCCAAGGCCCTTGTGCATCACACATATGAAGCGACAATATATTACACATGACTAAGTTTGCCCAAAATTCTTGTAATACAGCCTCTAAATTTACGCCAGAAAAATTCTCTAATTCTGCACCTATTTTGAGTCGTTTATAGCACTCCTCTATATGCCACCTTAACACATAAGCTTTGCTGATATCTTCCAAAGTAAATTTTACTCGGTCAAAAAGTGAAGTAATCAATACCTCTGTTTCTCCGTTGGCTAATGTCAGCACTATAACTCTTACTTTCTGTCCTTTCATTTTATTTTTTAGCTTTTCATTTTCTAATATAAAATCGAAATCTAATTCTCCAGCGTTCCCATAGCTTGCTATAATTTCTTTTTTGCAAGCGAAAAATAAAATCTACTTCCAAATCATAATGCTGCTGAATGAATTTTACTGAAGGATAACCACGATCATAGATAAATAATAATTTCTTTTGATTTAATGAACGCATTTGAGTGATAACTTCGGGTAATTGCTCTTCCGCCAACGTTTGTTCACCTATATTCCAAGCCGCAAGACGAGCACTACAAATCAGCGAAGTACACAAATCAACAAACAAATTGCCAATGGTGCCTGTTGTTCCATTTGGTTTAAAGCGGCCAAACTCGGATACAATTTCCTCAGAGCTGGGTAATCTCATACCAGAACCATCTGCTGCAATAAGTCTATAGCCTCTCCAACTCAGGTTCATCCTGATAGGCTGTTTGGATGCTTAAATTCTTGAAAGCCTGTATGGCAAATCTTATACCTTGCTTTAGAAAAAGCTTGCTTTGAGGGTACATGTCAATGGCTCCATAAGTTCACATTCTATTCCCAAACTTTTTTTAACTAACTTTAAAATCATAGAAAATACTGTCGAAAAAGGAAGTTTTCTTGTTCGTGTAAAACTCAACACAATGGATTCTCTGAAAAGCTTTCGAGTATATTATATTTTTAATTTGTAGAATAAAATTTTTTCCTTTTTGCATGTTTCACCTAAAAAGGACACATTTTAAACTTCTTTGTTGAAATAAAATAGAAACAAAAGTGCTGTTTCCTGCGGCTTCTGGATAATTTAATGGTAAAAGTTTTAGAGAGAAATTTTATACACTATCGCTGATATTTTTCCTTAAGTTGACGCCATTGTCCGTTCAGGGGAGCGGCAAAATAAGGTAGACAAAGCAAGATAATAATGTTGATGTTAACACTATTGTCAAGTTTACTGGCCTTTCTATTAGTGAGATTGAAGAATTAAGTGTGAGCGGTTACAAATAATTTACCATTTCTTCTGGTTTCACTATCCTTTCAAACTCTTCCTCAGTGAGCAGTTGAAGTTTTGCTGCTGCTTCTTTTAGAGTGATATTTTCTTTATAAGCAAGCTTCGCTATTTTTGCTGCATTGTCGTACCCTATATGCGTATTTAATATAGTGACCAACATCAACGACTGATTCAGTAAATCTTTTATCCTCTCTTCATTTGCTTTAATACCAACTACACATTTTTCTGTAAAATTTAAACTTGCGTCAGCTAAAAGTCTTATAGACTGCAAAACATTGTAAATTATCACTGGCTTAAACACATTCAATTCAAAATGACCGTTTGAACCACTAATGGTTACAGCAACATGATTTCCCATAACTTGAGTGCATACCATAGTCACCGCTTCACACTGAGTTGGATTCACTTTACCTGGCATAATTGAAGAACCAGGCTCATTTTCCGGTAACATTATTTCCCCAATTCCGCATCTTGGACCAGAACCAAGCAACCTTATATCATTTGCAATTTTCATTAAACTGACTGCTACTGTATTGAGTGTTCCACTGAGCTCAACTAAAGCATCATTTGCTGCTAGCGCTTCAAATTTATTGCCTGCTGAAGTAAATGGAAGGTTAGTAATTTCTGCAACTTGGCTTGAAAAATCTTCAGCAAAACCCTTTTTAGTATTGAGTCCCGTGCCAACTGCAGTGCCACCTTGTGCAAGCTCATATATATCACTTAAAGTTGATTTTACTCTCTCTATCCCCTTTTTAATCTGGACTGCATAGCCAGAGAACTCCTGTCCTAGTGTTAGGGGCGTTGCATCTTGCAGATGAGTACGTCCTACTTTTATTATATCTTTAAATTCCTGAACCTTATTATCCAGCACCTTATGCAATTTTTCAAGATTTGGAATAAGCAAGCAGTTTATTTGCTCTGCTGCTGCTATATGCATTGCTGTTGGAAAGGTGTCATTTGACGACTGACCATAATTCACATGATCATTTGGATGTATTGGAGATTTACTACCCAAATTACCACCTAAAATCTCTATTGCACGATTGCTGATCACTTCATTCATATTCATATTAGTCTGCGTTCCGGATCCGGTTTGCCAAACAACAAGCGGAAATTCATTATTAAATTTGCCATCTATTACTTCCCTCGCGGCTGTGCAAATTGCGTCCCCTACCCTATCATCTATAACACCATGTTTCATATTAACACGCGCTGCTGCAAGTTTTACTATTGCTAATGCTTTAATCAGAGGCTCTGGCATTTTTTCTGTGCCAATCTTAAAATTTTCTAAAGAACGCTGAGTCTGCGCTCCCCAGTAATGTTCACTTGGTACTTTTACTTCCCCTAAGCTGTCTGATTCTATTCTCGTCTTTCTATCCATATTTTCCTCCTGGTGTTATGCAAACTGGTTCACTACATAATTTTTTCATGCCTACTTCTTGGTTAATTAAATCATACTAGATCCAAGTAGTCAAGTGTACGAACATTGCAATTTTCAGGTAACTTGCATGGTAAATGTACAACTGTACGAACATTGTCTAGCAGGAGGGTGTCATCCCAGCGCCCCATAAGTGTTGAAAGTAACACAAAAAAGACATAAAGAACTATTATTGCAAGAAAATGGAGGCAATAATGGATCAAATAGAAAGAGTACTAAATTTAATAAAAGATGAGGATTTAGAAAGGCTAGGAAAATTAAGTGAAGTAGATAAATGTAATACTAAATTGTTGGGCAAGATTATATTTAAAGGTCTAATGAAGTTAATATTAATGGGGCAAAAAACAAGCCTAAGAGCGCTAGAAATGGTAATAAACAGGTGTATAATGGATAAGAATAGCGATAAAAGTACAGTAACATACAGTGGTTTGTCAAAAAGGTTAAAAGTTATAAATCCAGAATATTTTAAGGGAGTATATATTGATTTGATGAGCAAGATTAAAAAGCTATTACCCCAAAAAACATCAAATAACTTACATAAGTTTGATTCGACGATCATAAATTTATCGGGATATCTCATAAAAGATGGGCTAAAAATAGGCGGTAAAAGTAACGACAGTCAAGTTAAAGTGAGTGTAGGATTAAAGGATCAATTGCCGACAAGTATAAGATTTTGTAAAGGACAAGAAGAAAGTAGTGAAGATATAGCATTAGTGAGAGCAATTAATGAAGCTAAAGTTGAAAAAGAGGATATTTTATTATTTGATAGAGGAATCAGAAAAGTTGGAACTTTTGCCGAATTTGATGAAAAGGAGTACAAATTTATCACAAGAGTTAAAGTAGGAAGAAAACATGATGTTATAAGCAGGAACAAAGTTATAAGAGAACAAAAATCGGATGGATCAGAGATTTTAGAAGATATAATAGTTAATCTTTATCGTGCACGAGGTAAAGTGGCAGAAAAGCATGATCTACGGCTAATAAAAATCAGAAATAAAATTGGAGATGAAATATGGTTTTTGACAAACTTGTTTGAAATGCCAGCTTATGAAGTAACAGAGCTATATAGGCGCAGATGGGATATAGAAGTGTTCTTTAAATTTATAAAGCAAAATCTTGGATATAAGCACTTTTTAAGCCATACTATGAATGGCATGAAGGTGTATATTTACATGATCGGCTTTGTTATTTCTTGTTTATAAAATCAAAAATAATCTACATGGGTTCAAAATAGCATTACTGCAATTCACATTGGATCTAAATGACTCTTTTATACGTTCGATTGTTTTACTGTCGGGAGGTAATTTACATGCCGTTGATCATCTCATATCACGTTATTTTTGATACTTTCAACACTTATGGGCAGCGCCCCTATGATGTCATCCCAGTGCTTGACACTGGGATGGCTTTGTTGCATCGCTACTTATGAAAGGCTAACTATAGTTAGGATTATAAGCAACCTATTGAAAATCTTGTTTTTTTGCAATCAATCTGATCAAATTTAAGAATAGTAATTTGTTATTTATATTAATAAATTTAATTCTATTGAAAATAGCTAAAGCATTGAAATTCTTGAATTTTAGCCAGATTGGTGAGTGGTAGTGAAATTTCTTTTACTCAAATTTAGGTATTCACTGACCGTTCTTGTTATAAATACCAGAATAATAAGCTACTGATATTCCCTATCTTTTTTATCTTTAATCCATCATAGCTAGCGATGCAACAAAGCCCACTGGGATCCAGAAATTTTATTAAGTTGGTAAGCATAAAAGTAGCCGTTTTATGTTAAAATACAACATTTTGATGATTATGAAAAGGCTGGATCCCAGTGTCTGGGCACTGGGATGACACCATCTGCCACGCAAATTGCCTGCAAATTGCAATGTTCGTACAGTTGTGTGGTAGATGCAAGTAGCTGACACTGGGATTTGTTGTGTTCAACAAAAACAAATGTTCGTACAAATATATTCTAGTTATATGATAAAATAAATGAAATTCACATCTTAAAAGGATCATATACATCGATTTTCTTAGGATTACTCTTTTTCAATTTTTCACTTAATAATCTCAAAATGGGCTGTAAATCATCATTAATTGATAAGCACAGCACTTCTTTATTAAGATAATTAGCTAGGTGATTCTTCTTTTCCAGAATTTCTGCTTCCCTCAATAAGTCGCATTTGTTCAGTACTACAATCTCTTCTTTTTCAACAAGATCACTATTGTAAAGTTCCAATTCATTATGGATACAATTATAAGCCGAAATAACATCATCATGAGTTACATCGATTAAATGAAGTAAAATTTTACACCTTTCTATGTGCTTTAAAAATTTATGTCCGAGCCCAACTCCAAGGTGAGCATCAGTAATTATTCCAGGAATATCTGCTATTACAACTTCGCTATCATCCACTTTTACCATGCCTAAATGAGGTCTTACGGTGGTAAATGGATAATCGCCTACTTTTGTATCGGAATTTGAGCAGCGAGTCAAAAATTTTGATTTACCTGCGTTTGGCATGCCAATAATTCCAACATCTGATAAAACTTTTAGTTTTAATAATACATGTTTTTCTTCGCCAGGCTGACCGTAAGTAAAATGTCTTGGTGCCTTATTAGTAGAAGATTTAAAATTAGTATTTCCAAGTCCACCTTTTCCACCCTGTGCTACTTGAAATTCCATACCAGGCTTGTCAAGGTCTACTATTATCTCTTCACTTTCTTCATCAATTATTTGTGCACCGACTGGAACTTTAAGTATAACGTCTTTCCCTGCTGTGCCAGATCTATCCCTGCCTGCACCATTTTTTCCACTATCTGCTTTAATGTGTCTTCTATAACGAAAATGAAGCAAAGTGTTGAGATTAGCGTCGCTGATGAAAACTATGTTTCCACCCTTTCCTCCATTACCACCATTTGGACCACCAAATTCAACGAACTTTTCTCGACGAAAACTTGCACAGCCATCACCACCGTCACCGGCTTTTAAACACAATTTTACTTCGTCTATAAAACCCATGCTAACCCACGATAATATTTAGCATCCTTTCCTAACGTGCTTTCTATTCTCATTAGCTCATTATACTTCGCGAGTCTATCAGAACGCGATAGCGACCCGGTTTTTATTTGCCCGCAATTTGACGCAACTGCTATATGAGATATTGTTGTGTCTTCTGTTTCACCTGAGCGATGAGAAACAACAGCTTTATAGCCATTTGATTTTGCCATTTCAATAGCAGCAAAAGTTTCTGTTAACGTCCCTATTTGATTTGGCTTGATCAGTACAGCATTTGCCATTTTTTCCTCTATTCCTTTGCATATCAGTTCACAATTTGTAACAAACAAATCATCCCCAACCAATTGAATTTTACTCCCCAATTTTGCAGTAAGTAATTTCCAACCTTCATAGTCGTCTTCACTCATTGCATCTTCTATAGAAATTATTGGATATCTTTCCACAAGATTACAATAATATTCAGTCAACTCTTCTGAAGTAAGATCTCTGTGTTCAAATTTGTAAATTCCATCTTCATAAAAAGTAGATGAAGCAACATCAAGGCCTAGTGCAAAATCACTTTGCGCTGAATAACCTGCTGATTCTATAGCGTATATGATCAAATCAAGTGCTTCTTCAGTACTTTCAATATTTGGTGCAAAACCACCTTCATCCCCTACATTTGTGCTATAACCTTTTTTCTTAAGAATGCTACGTAAGTTGTGGAATACCTCCGCAGATATTCTAATCGCTTCGCTGAAAGTCTCAGCACCGACCGGAAGAATCATGAATTCTTGGAAATCGAGCTTATTGTCTGCATGTACTCCACCATTAATTATGTTAATGAGTGGAACCGGCACAACACTCGTCTGCTTTCCTCCCAAATATCTATATAGCGGCATTTTGAAACTGTTTGCTGCTGCTTTTGCAACTGCAAGAGACACACCCAAAGTTGCATTTGCTCCAAGTTTTGATTTGTTTTTTGTTCCATCTAGTTCAATTAATGCTTTATCAATTGCATTTTGGTCCGCTGCATTCATTCCAATGATTTTATCTGTTATCATTCCATTTACAACTTGAACAGCTTTCAGCACTCCCTTACCACAATACCTTTTCTCATCTTGGTCTCTGAGTTCCAAGGCTTCCAGTTTACCGGTTGAAGCTCCAGAAGGTACAGATGCTCTGCCTACTGCTCCATCACAGAGCCCAATCTCTACCTCAACGGTTGGGTAACCCCTGCTATCTAAAATTTCTCTTGCAAATACGTTATTGATTATCTTATTCATTACATTAAACCTTAACTTCCGCAATAAGTGCTGCAGTTTCCTTTGCCAATTTAGCTATATTACTACCAGCACCAATAAATAATACTATATCACCTGGACTTGTCGAATCACTAATAAAATGTGAAATGAGCAAAGCATCATTCATAATTTTTGTGTTATTAAATCCATTACTGATTAAAGCTTTTTGTATATCATCAATTCCACAACCAGAAATGGGCTTATCTTCTGGAGGATGAACAGGAGTAAGGATGACATAATCAAACATCATGAAAATTCGTATGAATTCATCAAAAAAATTACGAATGCGAGCAAAACGAAGTGGTTCGATAATTCCTATTACTTTTCCTTTAGTAATTGAACGTGCAGCCGTTAAAGTTGCATATATTTCATTTGGATGATGGGCATAATCCTCAATTAACTTAACACCTTTAATATTGGCAATCAAAGAGAATCTTCTTGCTACTCCTTGAAATTCCAAAAGGCCTTTTTTAATATCTGCATCGCTAATTCCGAGCTTTATCGCAACTGATATTGCAGCTAGGGCGTTGCTTACTTTGTGAATTCCAATTGCATTTGATAGTACTATGTTTTTTAAAGGGCTGGATCCCAGTGTCACGCACTGGGATGACATCTCTGTACACTTTCCTTTTGTCATTCCAGCACGTAATGCTGGAATCCAGTTGTTCAACACATCAAATTCTATGCTGTTAGCATGCTGTTTAATGTTGCTGGCTCTTATGCTACCATTCTCAAACCCAAACGTTATAGAATTACCCGCATCATAATCGATGTCTACAGAATCAGGTAAAACTGCAGAACCTGCATTATTCACGAATTGGGAAAATGCATTTTTGATATTATCAAATGTGCCGTAATAATCTATGTGGTCATTGTTGATACTCGTTATAACAGCAATATTTGCAGGAATTTTTAGCATGGTTCCATCAGACTCATCAGCCTCGATCAGAAAAGTGTCACTCTTTCCAAGTTTTGAATTACTCTGATACGAATTTAGTATTCCTCCTACAATTACAGTTGCATCAATATTAGAATGATCAAAAATGGAAGCAATCATAGCTGTTGTTGTTGTCTTTCCGCTTGAACCTGAAACCGCTATCACATATTTACCTTTCATAATTTCAGCAAGTATGTCTGATCTATGCAAAACGGTTTTATTGTTATTTTTTGCCGCAATTAACTCCACATTATCAGATTCTATTGCAGAAGAATGTACAACTATTTGAGCTTGGCTTATATTATTAGCATTGTGACCAATATAAACCTCTATACCTAGCTTTTGTAACTTATTTATATTGTCGTTTGATTGTGCATCACTGCCTTGAACTTTGTAATTGGAATTGTGAAGAATTTCAGCAATAGCGCTCATTCCGATTCCACCTATACCAATAATATGTATTATTCCTTTTTGAGTTTTGTTAATATTTAGCAGTAGATGTTTACTCATTACTAAATTTATTATAGTATAATTTAAAATCCTCATAGTATCGAACCCTCTTACCGAATACAATGATAAAAAACCTAACCTTTCTATGTCTAATATTTGGTTTGATAAGTAGCTGCAGTTTTAGCAACAGGTTTAACTGCACTGCAGGTCATTATAAAATTGGCAGCAGCTACACAATAAATGGTATAACTTATTATCCAAAAAACTGTAAACACTATGAAGAGATAGGGACAGCGTCGTGGTATGGAATAGAAGATCATGGCACGCTTACAGCAAATGGTGAAGTGTTTAACCGTCACTTGATCTCTGCAGCGCATAAGACTTTGCCCCTACCCTGCTTTGTTCTTGTCACTAATTTAGAAAATGGAAGAAAGCTTGTTACAAGGGTTAACGATAGAGGACCATTTATTGAAGGTAGAATAATAGACTTATCAGAAAAAGCAGCTCAAGTCTTAGGATTTCATAAATCTGGGCTTGCAAAAGTAAAAGTCCAATACCTAAGAAAGATGTCAGAACAATTGATACAAAATACTCCTTATTACAGAAAGCAGTATGAAAAAGAAATACAGAAACGTCACCCAAAACAAGACAATGCAGAAAGTAAGGGATATGTTGCATTTTTTAAAAGTGCTCAGGCTGCTAAATCAGCTGCATCAAAGCTTCGCAATCAAGGAATAAAAAATGTTAGATTGCTTTTTAAGAACGATCAATATTGCGTGAAAGTGAGTTATAGGTAGTGGTGAGTGCAGAATTTGAAAGATTTGGTTAATGTAAGGAACGCTGGCTAACTATTGTAAGTTAAAAATGTGATATAAAAAAGATATCAACAATTTATAGCTATACCACCGCGATATCTCTTAGCCGCTAACACGTAGCGGAATGACGAGCTTATCGTCACGCCACCGCTAACCGTCATACCGCGATTTATTCGCGGTATCTCAGCCGGCTAACAAGTAGCGAAATGACAGCAATCCTACGTCATGCCGCCGCTAACCGTCATACCGCGATTCATTCGCGGTATCTCAGCCGCTAACAAGTAACGGGATGACGAGCTTATCGTCATGCCACCGCGAACCGTCATGCCGCGATTCATTCGCGGTATCTCAGCCGCTAACAAGTAGCAGAATGACAGCAATCCTACGTCATACCGTCACGGTATCTCTAGATCCCGCTAACAAGTAGCGGGATACTTGACCTTTACAGGGATGACAGTTGTCGTTTAGCTATAAATGTTAAGAAATTTACCAAATAAAAAAAAAGGCAAAGAAACCCTAGGGTAGCTAGTATTCAAATTCTCCCTTGTCTATTTGACGTCTTTTACTGTCTTAAACACTTTATAAGCGCGTTTCGGCTTGTATAGGTAGAAACCTAAAAGTTTTATAAAGACATGAGGTGCACATAGTGCAAAAAATTAAGCATGATTTACGCCAAATACATTAAGTTTTTTGTCATTAATCCACTGCAGAGATTGCGAAGATAAATAAATAGCTTCAGTTTCATGATAAGAGGGCTGGCGGAGTTTGTCAAGTAAGTTTTTCGTTTCATCCAATGCGCTGCCAAAAGTTTGTTATGCAAGAATGCACTAGCCATTTCTCACAGATTCATTTAAACTTAATCAAGTAGGAGTATTATTAACGCGAAAAGAGTTTAATTAGAGATTTAAGTGATATGGCGCGTGAGGAAGATATAAACCAATTAGTAGAAAATGGATTTGATATTAACTCAAAAGATGCAAGTGGAATCACTCTCTTGCATAAGTTCACAAAAGAAGGCGATTTAGTTGGAGTAAAGTCATTACTAGAGCACGAAGCTGATTTCAATGTCGTAGACAACGAAAATAGAAACCCTCTGCATTACGCCATTATGCATGGACACAAGAAAGTTGCTAAACTTTTTGTTAACCAACTGACAATTAATTCCAAGGATAAAAATGGATTCACTCCACTGCACCTTGCTGCACTACAAGATGACACGGAATTAATAGATTTTTTGATAACAAAAGGCGCAAAAATTAATGAAAAAGATGCCAAAGAGGGCTATACTCCTCTTCATATAGCTTCACTATACGGTTCTAAAAAAAGCGTCCAAATTTTAATTGATAGCGGAGCAAATCTCGAATGTGAAGATAACAATTTTCGTACTCCTTTGTTTTTAACCATTTATCAATGCACCGCACATTATGACAGCAGAGCAGAAATTATAGAATATCTGATAAAGAAAGGTGCAAATATAGAAGCCAAAGATGCAGAAAATAACACTACGCTTTTCCTAGCAGCGTATAACAACAAAATGCAAATAGTAAAACTTATTGCAAAAAAACAGCAAGCAAGTAACGATAAAATTAAACTTAAAGAGTTTTTTTGCACAAAAAACAACCATGGTTTTGATGCGTTAGATTGCGCTATTGAGCATAATAATAGAAAAATGGTAACATTTCTTGTTTCAAAGGGAATAGAAGCAAACGATCAAGATTTTAATGGTAACGCTAGGCTGCATAAAGCTAGCCATAATGGTAACACTAAAACAGTTAAGCTCTTATTGAAGCTTAAGGTAAACGTTAATGCTGTTACTAAATGTAACAGAACTCCCTTGCTACTCGCAGTTAAAAAAGGCCATACACAAATTGTGAAAATGTTATTGGAAGTTAGAGCCAATATGAACATTTGTGAGCAACAAGGTTTTGCACCTCTACATCTTGCTGTTCAAAAGGATTATTTTGATATAGCTCAGTTGTTAACAGAAAAAGGTGCAGACCTTAACATTAAGTGCAATAACGGTCATACCGCAATAGATATGTTCATTAGCAAGGCTCATAGCAAAAAAAACATCGAAGAAAATTACAAAAAATTTTGTAGATTTTTGATGCTTTACCTGAAAGAGCTACATAGTAAACACAAAGCCTGTTGTATACTTTCAACCCTAGCTCTAAGCTTAACAATTATAGGCTTACCATTTATTTTCAAGCCTATTATTAAATACAGAGAAAGAAGTAAAATATATAAAAAAATTAGGGCTATGCTGGTCTACATTTAAGTACAAGAAGAGTATACAAAAAATACATAGCCAAAGCTAATACACGACAATTATCTGCTCGATGAAAATGAGATTAAATACATTTTTAATATTTTTATAGAAATCTATTAGTATAGATTTTGTATGCTGTTCTAATGGCTATTTTTAAATGCTTAATACTCCTCTTCATTATTTCTTGCACACATCTACCTACCAAGCAATATCCTATTAACATAGACAATTATAAGCACGATTATCCGTTGCAACAATATAACACCTCTTTGGAGATTAATGAACCGGCAATACCAGAAATTATGCCTTTACCAATAGAGTTTCCCGATCTCACAATCAGTAATCAGCTTATTTCTATTAATGTTAGTGAAGAAGTATCAGTAAAGGATTTGCTGATTGAGATAGGAAAACTTTCTGACGTTAACTTGGATATGGACCCAAAAATATCAGGTAATATTATTTTAAAGCTAAAAGATAAGGATATAAACGAAGTAATTCAGAGTATAGCAAATAGCGCCAAACTGCGTTACTCAACAAGTAATGGTGTAATTAGAATTGAGCAGGACTTGCCATACGCACAAAATTATTACGTAGACTTCATCAATATTCAACATTCTGCTCAAAGCAGTTTCGTCATTAATAACAATATTACTAACAGTGATGGAAGTAACGTTGATAGGGACTATAACAATGTTATGAAGTCTCAATACAGTAGTGACTTATGGAATTCATTAGAAAAAGGCTTGAATGCAATAATGGATGTTAACGGGGTGGATGATGGCGAATTCCTTTCATCCAACAGAGAAGCTGGTGTTATTATTTTGAATGCTAGAAAAGATATCCACAAAGCTGTTGAAGAATATATTAATAAGGTTAAGAAGTTAGCGTCTTCTCAAGTAATGATAGAGGCAAAAATAGTTGAAGTTGTGCTAGATGACAAATACCTTTCTGGTATGAACTTAAATGACTTACAAGATGGAACTAAGTCTATAATAAATCAAGATAACTCCATTATTAACCTAGCAATGAACTTTGGTGCAAATGATCTAGGAGATTTAGTAAAAAATTTAGACAAATTTGGCACTTCAACTGTAATTTCAAGCCCCAGAGTACATGCTATAAATAATCAGCAAGCGATGATTTCATTTACTAAAAACCATATTTATTTTACCTCCGATATACAAAAAGATACTAGAAACTCTAATCAGACCTTAATTACCAAGATGAATAGCGTCCCAATAGGTGTTGTGCTAATAATCCACCCAAGCATTAACATTGATACTAGTGAAATATTCATGGATATACATCCAACTTTATCAAGAATTAACGGCTACACTAAAGATCCAGATATAGAGTACGTCGCACAGCAGAGTAAAATGAAATTAAATAGCGACATTCCAATTGTTGAAATCAGAGAAATGAACTCTATGTTAAAAATTAAGAGCGGTGAAATTATGGTAATCGGCGGGCTTATAGAACATAGAGAAGATAAGCAAAGCTTATTGCATCAGAAATCAAAAAGGCTAGCGAATAATATTAGAACAGTAGAAACTGTCATTTTTTTAAAAGCAACAATTGTACCAACATTTGGTTTGTTAGATAGAAAAGATAAGAATTTATATATATATTAAATTATCACTAAAAATTAAATATCAAACCAACTTCAATATTGTGAGTAGATATGTCATCTGCAACAGGTATCGGAACGCTAAAGTAACGATAGCCGAGAAAGGTTTTGATTTCTGGGATTATTGAATAATCAACACCAAGTTTTATTTGATAAGCAAACCAAGGAACATTCAGTGGCATTGAATTTTGGGGTGACCCATTAATCCTTTTTAATCTAAAAACTGTTGGTCCTATACCAAGACCGATGTACGGAGCAAATTGTGTATCCTGAACGCTGGGATTATAATAGAAGTTTAACAAAAACGCAAATATACTTGCTGATTTATCAAATACCGGAGGAGAATTACTATCTTCAATATTGGCTATAGAATACGCGGCTTCAAAATCAATTTTACCATTTTCTCCAGCATAGTAACCTAAAGACATGCTGCTAAACCACTGGAAATCAATTTTACCATCAAATTGCTGTATACTTTTAATTTCATCTGCCACTATATTTTTTATTATAAAACCATAATGACTTTCAACTAAAGTTAGGACTCTTTTTCCTATTTCTTGTATACCCTTTACAAATGTTTCTGAATTATCATGGTATACCTTACCACCGTTAGCGCTAACATAAAAATCAAGTTTTTTTGATTTTTCTTTTGTAGGCTCAGCTTGATCTGCAATACGTGACCACATATTTTTCTGATCAGCTACTTGGAGAATAGAAGGTTGTTCAATAGGACTATTTTCAGGTTCTTGATATTTTAAATCCTCTGTTAGTACTTCTTTTTCAGTAACCTCTTTAGAATGCATTACATCTTCATTATTGTCCGTTTCTAGTTTTAAGAGTTGTGTTCCAATAACTTGTTCAACGTGTACATAATTACCGATATAAGTAATAAAAAAATAGACACATGAAATTAAAATCAAAAATAAAGTAATAGATCTTTTAGTTATCACAAATGAACCCATAATTATCATTTATAGTATAACCATCATATCATATATTTCTTTAATGTACAAAAATTAAGAAAGAGTATTTCCAATTAAATAATTATTCTCTACGCCTGTAACATTAACTTTCACAATACTTTTAGCTTGCGCTCTTGATTCAAGCTTTATTAATGCAAAATTTTCTGCTCTACCGACATTATTTTGCTCAACCAGAACACTTTGCTTAGTGTTGATCAAGGATTGACAAAAACTGCTCATAATTTCTTTATTTACTTCTCTTAAATTTTTTACTCGTTCTTTACGCACATTCTCTGGTACTTGTGGCATTCGTGCAGCAGGTGTATTTTTCCGCTCTGAATATGGAAAAGCATGTAGGTAAACTATATTTGTTTTTTTCAGTAAATCAACTGTATCCTGAAACATTTCATCAGTTTCTGTTGGAAATCCAGCAATAATATCAGCGCCAAATGCTATATTAGGCCTCAAGCTCTTCATTTTATGACAAAATTCTATCACTTGTTCTCTGTTGTGACGACGCTTCATTCTCTTTAGTATTAAATTATTACCAGATTGTAGACTCAAATGTAAATGAGGCATAAGTCTTGACTCATTAGCTATTAAATCCATTAATTCGTCGTCAACTTCAGCAACATCGATAGAGGAAAGTCTTAGCCTCTTCAACTCTGGTATATCCTTTAAAACTCTCCTAATCATTGAACCAAGTGATGGCTTACCCAACAAATCTGTACCAAAGTCAGTAATATCAACCCCTGTAAACACTACTTCTTGATATCCATTTTCTACAAAGATCCTGATTTGCTCTATAATACTGTTTATTGGCACAGATCGATTATTCCCTCTTGCCTCAGTAATTGAACAAAATGTGCAGCTATGATTACAACCATTTTGAATTTCAATAAATGCCCTTGACTTATCTTCAAATCCATTAATTAGAACAGGTTCTACTTGGTTATCACTGACCAAGATTTTATCGTCATTTAGTAAGTAATTTTCAGCTTTTAGCTTATCTTGATTACCGAGCACTTTACTTACACCAGGAATGCTACTGTAAACTTCTGGATCCAACTGAACAGCACAACCAACTACGATAATTTCTTTATTTGGATCATTTTTGTAAATCTTACGTATCTTTTGCTTTACCTGACGTTCTGCTTCGTTTGTCACTGCACAGCTATGCACCACAACAACATTTTCTCTCTTTGCTTTTTTTAATGCTTCTTTGATTAACTCGCTCTCGTAAAAATTTAGACGACAACCAAATGTTATCACTTCATTCATGTTAGTATTTTTTGCTTTAATAGACCTAAATTATATCAAATATCCAAGCAAAGTCTCTTGCATGACTATTTTTTTGTAAATAAATGCTATGCAAGCAGCAGACACTGGGATCTCAACGATTTTCACTCAGACACAGTATCACTCCTTTGCTTATTATAGTCTTTTGACCTTTGACCTTTTTAAGATACAATCCGGATTGGATACTGAGTTGGTGAGTATAAAAGTATAGCTTCTACGTCATACCGCTGCGGTATCTCTTAGCCGCTAACAAGTAGCGGGATGACGATTGTCGGTGAATCTAAGTTACCTTAGCTACATTTCTAGCTGTAACTATAAATGTATGGATTTTTTATCGTGCCATGTTATAATTAACGTCTTGCTAAAAATTAAATATTGATGAATGAACTAAGAAAGTTAAGTATTACACAAATGCATGACGGGCTCAAAAAAAAGAGTTTTTCTGCCGTTGAACTCGTAGAGGCGCACATCAGTGCGGTTGAAAATGAGAAATTAAATGCATTTATAACAAAAACCCCAGAGATAGCAATGAAAGCTGCTAAAGCTGCAGATGAACATTTCTCTAGGCAAAAGGATGATTTAATCTCGCCGCTCATGGGTGTACCAGTTGGCATCAAAGATCTATTCTGTACAAAAGGAATAAAAACAACAGCATGCTCAAAAATGCTGGAAAATTTCGTTCCGACTTACGAATCTACGGTGTCTGACTTGCTTTTAAAAAGTGGAGCAGCCATGCTCGGTAAGCTTAATATGGATGAATTTGCTATGGGTTCTGCGAACACAAATAGCTATTTTGGCCCTGTTGAAAATGTGTGGATTAGAAAAAGTGATGGGGAAAAAGTTGTTCCTGGTGGATCATCTGGTGGATCTGCAGCATCGGTTGCTGGATTTTTATGCGCTGGAGCGTTAGGGAGCGACACCGGTGGATCTGTACGCCAACCAGCAGCTTATTGTGGAGTAGTTGGAATAAAGCCAACTTATGGAAGATGCTCGCGTTTTGGTATGATTGCATTTGCGAGTTCTCTGGATCAAGCAGGAGTCATTACTCGTTCTGTCTCTGATTCAGCATTAATGCTGGAAGCAATTTGTGGCTATGATACAAAAGATTCAATATCGAGCGAAAAGCCAGTGCCTAAATTTTCTAGCTTTATAAATGGTGATGTCAAGGGTAAGTGTATTGGTATACCAAAAGAATATAGGATGGATGGAATTTCAGAGGAAATAGTTCATAATTGGGAAAGAGTTGCTTCCTATTTAAAAGAAAATGGCGCTGAAGTTGTTGACATTACTCTGCCACATACTAAATATGCAATACCAGTCTATTATTTAATCTGTTCTGCTGAAACTTCATCCAATCTTGCTTGTTACGATGGTGTGCGTTATGGATTAAGGGTTGATGCTGATACCCTTGAAGAAATGTATTCACTAACAAGAGCAGAAGGTTTTGGTAAAGAGGTGAAAAGAAGAATTTTAATTGGCGCTTATGCGCTTTCTTCAGGTCATTATAATGAATATTACGAAAAAGCGCAGTGCATTAGGGCATTAATCAGAAATGATTTTATAAAAGCGTTTGAAAAAATAGATTACATACTTGTGCCATCTGCTCCAACAGAAGCTTTTGGCTTAAATGAAAAGCCAGATCCGTTAATTATGTGCATCAATGATGTGTTTACTGTGCCGGCAAGTCTGGCAGGATTGCCTGCTATTTCTGTTCCTGTTGGGCTCTCCAATGAGGGTTTACCACTTGCCTTGCAAGTGATTGGAAATTATTATGATGAAGCTGGAATATTAAATGTGGCAAGTGTGATAGAGCAAAATTGCGGCAGAATAATTAGACCTCTTGCATAATCTATTTTTTGATAGTAATTTTTGCATTAAAATTTGCTTACGCTCCTCAACGTACTCTATGGTTCCATTTTTAGATGAATAGCAAAAACAGGGTATATTAATCTGTTTACAAAATTTTCGTGTAACAGTTCACACTTAATTAAACAGACTGAATTCTGTAATTTTGGGATGTTGAAAAATTTACCTCACGTTGTCATTCCAGCGCATAACGCTGAAATCCAGATTTATAGAAACGAAAAAACTTGCTTGACACATTTTGCCAACCCCCTTATTATGATGTGTAGTACAATGATACAAATTAAGAATTCCCCCATCCTATGCTGGTTCTTCGATCTGAAATCCTACTTCTACCTGATCACAACCAATGTTAATTTGTCCTATTAATGCTTTAATAATGCCGCGCTTAGTTTGCCAATCTAGCTGTTCCAGGTTCGATTTTACACTAGAATAAAAATTCTTTATGCTATTTATAATAAGACTTATTCCTTTTTCTACTGCCTTCTGATCAACTACCTTTTTTTTCTCTTCTTCTATCCCTTGTAAGCGTTCTTTCATTTTTCTCATTGTCTGTTTAAATTCTTCCTCGCTTATATATCCTTTCTCTCCTGCATTTTCTTGACTATAATAATCTTCCATTAATTTTTCGATACCTTCTTTTATTTGATTTTCTCTTCTTGCAAACTTTTTCTCTGATGATTCATCATTTTTATTTTCTAATACTCTACGTTGGTATTCCTTTTTTATCATCTCTGGGTTTTTTAGTACATCTTTCACCTTTTCCCATACTGACCTTACCCAGAAAAAGTGGAGAGAAAGAAAGGAGTTTTTTCGGGTAAAATAAAATTTTGGAGGATTAGAAATGGCAAGAGAATATACGGCAGAATTCAAATTGGAAGCTGTTAAGCTGGCAAATGAACAAAGAAAGGCAGGTCAAACAATTACAAAAATAGCAAAGGATTTAGGAATAAAGGGTGGTTTATTAGGAAAATGGATAAAGAAACACAACGAAAAAAAGTCAGCAGCAGATGCATTTCCAGGTAGAGGTAACATGGCTCCTTACGACAAAGAGAGGTTTGATTTACAAAGAGAGTTAGCAAGAGTAACAAGGGAAAGAGACATTTTAAAAAAAGCCCTGGCCAGTCAAAAAGAGTAAAATATTTTTTTATATAGTAACTGCTATAAAGTACAGGAATTATGTAGGATTTTCTGCTAGTGGCTACTATAAGTGGACCACAAGAAAAATAAGCAGTAGAGAATCAGCAAATAAAGAGTTATTAGCAGATATTCAAAAAATATATCAAGCTTCTAAATGTAGATATGGAGCTCCTAAAATTCATGCTGAATTAAAGGCTTTGGGTAAAAGTTGCAACTTAAAAACAGTGCAAAGTATTATGCAGAAAAATGGTATTCAGGCTATATTGAGAAGAAAATTTAAAATTAAGAAACAACAAACGGACAGTAGCTCCCAATATATTAGACCAAAACTTTATTGTCGATCAACCAAATAAAGTATGGGATTACTTATATAAAAACCAAAGAAGGATGGCTATATTTGGCAACAATAATCGATCTATATTCACGCATGGTAGTTAATGAGCAGTTCAATAAATAAACAATAGGTTATGGACTCTTTATTAATGGCCGTTAACAAGCGTAAACCTGCCAAAAATCTACTATTACATAGTGATCAAGGTTCACAATATACTTTGCAAGGTTATCAATATCTCTTATCCATAAAAAACATAGATGAGTCATAAAGGTTGTTGTTACGACAATTCTGTTGTGGAAAGCTTCTTCAGTTCTCTAAAAAGGGAGTTACCAATAGACACCTCTCGGCACTCTAAACAGCATATCAAAACTGCTATATTTGAATATATAGAAATTTTTTATAACAAACAACGTCACTATTAACTATTGCATTCCTGAGCATTTTGATTCATCATTCTCTTTGTGAAAAACATTCCAAACTTTCTCTCCACTTTTTCTGGGTAAGGTCAGTTTCCATTTGGTTCAAACTCGGATACAATTTCCCCAGAGCTGGGTAATCTCATACCAGAACCATCTGCTGCAATAAGTCTATAGCCTCTCCAACTCAGGTTCATCCTGATAGGCTGTTTGGATGCTTAAATTCTTGAAAGCCTGTATGGCAAATCTTATACCTTGCTTTAGAAAAAGCTTGCTTTGAGGGTACATGTCAATGGCTCCATAAGTTCACATTCTATTCCCAAACTTTTTTTAACTAACTTTAAAATCATAGAAAATACTGTCGAAAAAGGAAGTTTTCTTGTTCGTGTAAAACTCAACACAATGGATTTTCTGAAAAGTTTTCGAGTATATTGCATTTTTAATTTGTAAGATAAGATCTTTTCCTTTTTGCATGCCTCACCTAAAAAAGACACATTTTAAACTTTTTTGTTGCAATAAAATAGAAACAAAAGTGCTGTCCCTTGCACTCTTTGGATAATTTAATGATAAAAAATTTGGAGAGAAATTTTATACACTATCGCTGATATTTTTCCTTAAGTTGACGCCATTGCCTGAACGGATACATGACAAATCTATCGTTTATCAAATCGTCGGTAAGCCTAAAGCTATAGCCATTAAGCACGATAAAGAAAATCATTCATAATCGCTATAGCAACTAGTGTAGACACTTGACGTTCCTTGTGATTTGATAAATAGAGGTTTTTATCTGACTTCACAACAAGGGCTTCTGGATGACTTTGAAAGTGAACATTACCATGCTTATCTTCAATAGCCTCTATTACCCCCTCACTGGAAAATGCTGCAACTTTATATCCAAGTGACTCCAATTTTCTTCTATTTTCTGGTGTATTACTTACTGCTCCTGAATGAGCATCTGGAAAATATGTTGAAAACCAACCATTTTCATCAGGTATTAGGAATTTGGCTACTACTTCTGCTAAACGACTATTTGGAACAATCTTTATCTGTTGTAAAGGCACATCTTCCTGCTTTGGATTAAGCGCTGACATTAAATGGGTCTTTTGCTGTCTTTCATAACCCGCTACTTCAATTCCTTTTGCACGCATAATGTCTTGTAACCCACCACATATGCCAAGTAAATGAATTGCAGGATTGTCATCTACTATTTTTACAATTGCTTTAGTAGCAAGATCGTTGTAAAAATCAGCAATGCGAGTTTTTGGCTGATGAAGATCATTTAGAATAAATATTCTATTTATCTTTTGCTCTTTAATGAATCGTGCAACTTCAATTTTTATTCGGTCTAGTGCTAGCGCCAACACTTCATCTTGTTTTGCAAAGATAAGCGACTTTTCTTGGATTCCTGTTAGGTTAATTATTTTATTGTAATCAATGAGTACGGTTTTAACTCCAAAATTATTGAATATCTCATAAATTTGAGATACCTCACGCCCAAATGCTCCTTCCTTTTTCAACAAACCAACAACTATGTCATTATTTACTGTATTTTCTGCCGTCAAGACAGTTGACGCTGGTTCTTCTTTTCTGGTTACATGTTGAGATGCCGGTTTTTCACTAACGCCAGCATAAGTAATATTGCTTAATAATAGAACTATAATTAATAAGATATTAAATATTCTGCTATAATATCTATACATATAGTTTACCCTCTCAACACTTATATCAATATCATAACATATTATAGAACGTTTTACAACAAAAAGGTAAATTTGGTAAGAAAGAGAAGGTGGCCTGAGCAGGAATCGAACCAGCGACACAAGGATTTTCAGTCCTTTGCTCTACCAACTGAGCTATCAGGCCAACTGTATACTTTTATTTTTAGATAAAAAATGTTATTATGTCTATCAAAAGTTTTTAAAGTAGTTTATAAAAATAAAGGATGAACATTAATGACAAAATAGGAATCTACCCTGGCACATTTGACCCTATAACTTTTGGGCATATTGACATAATCAAAAGAGCGTGTAAACTAGTCGATAAATTAATAATAGGAGTTGCAGAAAACGTTAATAAGCATACTGCCTTTGACACAAAGCTACGCACAAGCATGGCTGAAAATGAAATCAAAGGACTAGGAATTGATGCAGATGTTATATCTTTTAATGGGTTGCTAGTGAAGTTTGCCAAAGAGCAGAATGCTTCTGTTATTATTAGAGGATTAAGAGCAGTGTCGGATTTTGATTACGAGTTTCAAATGAGTTGGGTAAATTATAAACTTCTTCCTGAAATCGAAACCATATTTCTTCCCGCTTCTGAAGATACTCAATTTATCTCATCAAGCTTTGTAAAGGAAATAGCAAGATTAGGAGAAGATGTTAGCAAATTTGTATCAAAAGGTGTTCAAAACGAATTGATTAACCTGAATAGGATAAAAAATGGAGAATAGTGCTTGTTGTTTTTTATTTCTGAATGGGTATATTCAATATATAAAATGTTATAAGCTAAAGGAGCAGCATGTCAAAAGTGAGGGTTAATAATAGAAAAGTTTGTTGTCATGGTGATGAGAATGATGAGGGTTCCGGCCATCCATTAATATATTTAGATATGGGAGAAGAAGAGGAAATAGCCTGCCCTTATTGTGAAAAGACGTTTGTCCATGACTGCACTGTAGAAGCGGTTGGGGAGCTGACTAGGGATGAGCTCTAATGGCACTTCTGCAGACTTAGCTTATGTAAATAGCAATAAGAGGGGCAGTAAAAATGAAACTGTCCATACGGTCGAGCACTCCCCCATGGCCAGGTATCATATTTCCACTATCTTTAACACCGTAAGCTCTTTTAACAAGCGACTCAGTGAAATCGCCAAGTTGCGCTAGAATAGCAATTGCAAGGCCAATGATTGGAGAATAAAAAATTGAAAATAGACCAAAAAATATTGATCCAAAAATTGTGCACACTACTCCAGCTAAAATCGCACCAAGAAGTCCTGTCCAAGTTTTTCCAGGGCTAAGAATTGGGCAAATTTTAGCTCCACCAAAATTCTTGCCAAATAGGTAGGCAGTAACGTCAATTCCCCAAATGGTTAAGACGAACCATACTAATGCGTATTTTCCCTGTGGTAGATTATATAAATATATTAATGAGGCGCTTGGTAGTGCAATCAATAATAATGCAAAAACGTATAAAATTTTATTTCCTTGGGTTAGATTATACCATTCAAAAGAAGATAAAACTGCTATTGAAAAAATCAATAGGTAAAACGATAAATCACTAAAATATGTAGCAAAGGAAAATATGAATAATATTACTATTGAGGACAACATTCTAATTATAAAATTATTATCTACCATATTTTTTCTCTCTTTTTGTATAATCTTCTAATGCTTTACTCAAATCTTGACAAGAAAAATCAGGCCATAAAGTATCACAAAAATACAATTCAGCATAAGCTGCTTGCCATAATAAAAAGTTGCTTAACCTTTTTTCGCCGCCAGTGCGAATTAATAAATCCAATTTTGGCAAATCTTTAGTATACAGAAATTTTTCAAATTCCTCTTCTGATACATAAGCAATATTTTCTTTTATAATATTGCTTATAGCTTGTGTAATTTCTTGCTTTGCTCCGTAACTGACTGCCACAGTGAGTAATAAACCATCGTTCTTATGTGTCATTTCTTCTGCTTTTTTAATTTGATCCAATATTTTACTGGATAACAGACTTAAATTGCCAATAAAATTCAACTTAATGTTACAGTTGCAAATGAAATTGACTTTATCTTCATTAGTTAAAACGGAGTAAAATAAATCAAATAGACAGTCAATTTCGTTTTTGGGTCTAAGCCAATTCTCCATAGAGAATGCATACAAAGTTAAGTAGGGTATGGTTAGGTCCGTACAATACTTGGCAATATCGTATGCAACTTCACTGCCCTTTTTATAACCATCAATTTTTACTCTTCCTTGATTGTTTGCCCATCTACCATTACCATCCATAATAATTGCTAAATGTTTCGGTAAAGATTCTTGATTCAACATTTAAATTTAACCTAATTTTGACTTGAGTGAAATTTTTTGGATTTCAATGGACACCTGGAAGGTGTCAGCTACTTGCATGACAGGAAGAGAGTTACTGTAGTGACACCAATAGTTGATACTTGAATGCAAAATTGGTGTCATCCCGGTGCTCCGACACTGGGATCCAGGAAATTTGATTTCAAACAAGTGCATCAGATAGTTGTATAGTAAAGACTGGATTCCAGTGTCAAGCACTGGAATGACATCATTTGCTATGTAAGCTTTCTCCATATCATTTAGTGATTCAGTATATCCTTTTCTTTGATGGACAATTCACCATCAATTTTTTTTATATTATTATCAGTAATATTTTGTATTTCCTTTTTAGCACCATGAAAATCATCTTCTGAGATTTCTTTATTTTCCTTCATTTTTTCTGTTTCTTCCATAATATCTCTACGTATATTTCTAATGGCAATCCGTGCATTTTCAGCAAACTGATGCAATAATTTCACTAATTTTTCACGGGTTTCTTGTGTTAAGTCCGGAAGAGCTATACGTATGGTATTGCCCTCAACAACAGGATTTAAATTCAAGTTGGCATTTAATATAGCATTTTTCACTTCACCGACAACATTAATATCCCAAATTTTAATTGATAGAGTTTTGTTATCTATAACCGAAACACCTGCAACCTGATTTAACTTTTGATGTCCACCATAGATATTTACAACTATACCATCAAGCAACGATGCGCTAGCTCTACCAGTGCGTACGCCTTTAATATCATCATGAAAGGACTGAATAGTTTTTAGCATTCTTTCTTTTGTTTTAGCTTTTATTTCATTTAACATAAATTACCTAATGTTTACAATCTGAAACTATAGTATAAGTACCTTGACCCTTAATAATATTGACTATTTTTTCTCCCTTCAAAGAAAAAACTATAATTGGAATAGAATTCTCACGAGCAAGTGAAATTGCTGATGCATCCATAACTTTTAAATCACGAGTCAATAAATCCGTGTAAGAAAGCCTATCATACATTACAGCATCCTCATTTTTTTTCGGATCAGCGGAGTATACACCATTTACTTGCGTACCCTTTAGAATAACATCACAATTCATTTCAACAGCACGTAAGGCTGCAGCTGTATCTGTAGTAAAAAATGGGTTGCCTGTGCCTGCTGCAAAAATTACCACTCTACCTTTTTCTAAATGACGAATAGCTTTCCTTCTTATGTAAGGTTCACATACAGTGGCCATGGGTATTGCAGATAATACCCTAGAAGCTATTAAATTTTTTTCTAAAAAGTTTTGTAAAATTAAAGCATTGATTATAGTTGCAAGCATTCCAATATAATCACTACTTGCTCTTTCACAGCCACTTAAAGACGCAGATGTGCCACGAAAGATATTACCACCACCAACAACAATACATACCTGAACTCCAAGCCTGTTAATATCAGCTATATCTTTGCACAATTGGCTTATTATTCCCATATCATAGCCAAAAGACTGTGACCCCATTAAAGCTTCACCAGAAATTTTAAATAACACTCTGGAATATTTTATTTCGCTTTTTTCATTTATTGAGGGAAACATTTTTTACCATTTAGTTTGCACCACCCAAAACAAGTAACTTGTAATTAGATAATTTAATAGCACTCATCTCGCTTGATTTTATAAAATCAGAAACCTTCATTTTATCATCCTTTATGAACTTTTGTTCTAGTAAAACAACTTCTTCATAGTACTTAGCCATTCGTCCATCTACTATTTTTTTTGCTACTTCTTCAGGTTTATTTAAGCTCCTCACTTGCTCTTCAATTATAGAACGTTCGTTGTTCAACTTCATTTGATCTAAATCATCTATAGACAAAGCTTCAGGCTTCATAGCAACTACATGCATAGCTATTTGTTTCCCAATCTCTTGTAGCTTCGCCTTATCACCAGATGATTGCAATGCAATTAAAGCACCAATCTTACCTAAGCCACACACATCACCATGTACGTAGCCAGCAATAACTCCATCCTTAGCTTCTAAGTAACAAAGCTTGCTTAACTCTAGCTTCTCACCAAGAACTGACGTACCATTCATAATAGCTTCCTGCACTGTGCCAATGCTTTCATACTTGGCATTTTTTAACTCATCAACGCTAGTACAGCGTTCTTGATGAGCAATTGATGCTAAATTTAAAACTAACTCTATAAATTTCTCATTCCTTGCGACAAAATCGGTTTCGCAATTGAGTTCAATCAATACACCACAATTTTCAGTCAAACACATAGCAACGAGCCCATCTGAAGCTACTCTATCAGATTTTTTGTCAGCTTTAGCAAGACCTATTGTACGTAACTTATCAACGGCTTTCTTAATGTCACCATCACATTCTTCTAATGCTTTTTTACAGTCACTTAAGCCAAGCCCTGTTCTATCACGTAATTCTCTTATATCATCTGGATTCATCTTCATTTGTTACTACCTCCCTTTCTTCTTCTTTGTAAACTTTACTACGTCTCCTTTTAGTTTGCACAATAACATCTTCTTTTTCTTGAATAAACTCATCACCCCTTATATCATCAATCTTAACTCCAGATTTTGCTAGACTAGACTCTATTCCAGCTAATATAGAGTCGGTAACTAATTTACAATAGAGCTCTATTGATTTTCTTGAGTCATCATTTCCAGGTATTAGATAAGTAATACCATCTGGATCAGAATTAGTATCAAGTATTGCAACTATTGGAATTCCTAACTTCTTAGCCTCCTTAACCGCTATATGCTCTTTATTAGTATCAATGATGAATAAGATATCAGGAATTGCTCCCATTTCTCTAATACCGCCAAGCGCCTTATCAAGCTTTTGCTTTTTCTTTTCAATGTTTCCCAATTCTTTCTTTGTTAAAATGCTATCCTCGTCATTTAATATTTTCTCATATTGCATCAAGGTTTTTATCGAAGAAGAAACAGTGCCCCAATTAGTAAGCATACCACCAAGCCAACGATGATTCACATAATATTGACCACAACGAATCGCTTCACTTGCAATAATATCAAAAGCTTGAAACTTTGTACCAACAAATAGAATGCGACCACCTTGAAATGCAACGTCATATAAAGCCTTCATGGCCACCTGTAGCAATGGTAGTGTTTTTCGCAAATCAATTATATGTATACGATTTTCTTGATGCACTCCATATATGTATGGAGCCATTTTTGCGTTCCAGCGACTAATTTTGTGACCAAAATGTACACCAGATTCAGCTAAATCACGCACAGTGACTTTAGGCAAATTTGTCATATATCATTCCTCCAAATAGTTTATCTTCCATGGCATAACCCTAATGGGACTACTTGTACAAGCCATGTGTGAAATTAAATTATTTACATAGTAATAGAAAAGACAGCAAAGCGCAAACAAAAAATATTGACAAAGGGCAACATGTTTATTAGCTTTAAAGTTGAAGCCCGAAAACGCTAAAAAGAAATTAGGGGGGTGTAGCTCAGTTGGTTAGAGCGCATGCCTGTCACGCATGAGGTCGTGAGTTCAAGTCTCATCACTCCCGCCATATTAGTTTTAGCATAACTTAGAATTCGCAGTATTATTGCCGGTATTGAGAAACGCCTTCACCAAACTTGACATGGCATGGTATTGTAATTAATACTTAAATAGGTTTGTTTTTATCATTAACAATTAGGATTAAATATGCTCATTTCTGAAGTTTTTGCAGCAGATGCAACTAGCAATACATCAAGTATCGGCGCATCTTTTGCTAGTTTTACTCCATTGATTTTAATATTTGTGGTATTTTATTTTCTCATTATTCGCCCGCAACAAAAAAAACTAAAAGAACATAGAAAGATGATAGATCAAATAAAACGTGGTGATACAGTCATTACTTCTGGTGGAATAATAGGTGAAGTTAACAAGGTTGATGGAGCAAATGCACAATTTATAATAGAAATAGCACCAAAAGTTGAGATAAAAGTTCTAAAGTCCGCTATATCTGAGGTTTTAAGCAAAGAAACTCAAAAAGTAGCAGCTAAACCAATTAAAAAGGTAAAATCGAAAGAATGATAAAAAGAATATAAATCAACCAGTAATAAAGGCAAAAATGCTTAACATGTTTAGAAAAAAGTTTGTTTGGTGATCCATTTGTGTGCGGAATATTTGGTGTAGTAAGTAGCGGTGATTCAGTAATACCAACCTTACTAACTGGGTTACAAAAATTGGAATATAGGGGATATGATTCCTCAGGTATAGCAATCATAAATAACGAAGGTAAGATAGAAGTCAAAAAATCAGAAGGTAAAGTCGAAAGGTTATGTGAAGTTGTTGATGACAGCAAGATGTCTCACAGTACAGTTGGTATAGCACATACTCGCTGGGCTACACATGGAGTCCCAGGCCTTAAAAATGCTCACCCCATTCGTACAAATAACGTTGTTGTTGCTCATAACGGCATAATTGAGAATTACAATCTGCTAAAAAAGGGCCTAGAAGAAAGGGGCATGTCATTCCATACTGACACTGACACAGAGATCATACCAAACATGCTAACCTTATATCTCGATGAAGGATTGTCGCCAGTTGATTCTCTATTTAAGTGTTTAAACAACTTACATGGCTCATTTGCCTTGGTCTTATTATTTGCAGAATATCCAGACGCCTTATTTGTTGCGAAGAGAAATTTGCCTTTAGCAATAGGCTATAACTGTAACACAGTGTTTGCTGCATCTGACTCTAATGCTTTAAGTGCATTTGTGGAAAAAATATCGCATTTGGAAGATGATGACATTGCAGTGATAAAATCTAGTGGAGTTAGTATATACAACAATGGTACACAAGTTAAACGCAGTATAGAAAATAGTAGTCCAAGTGATTTTCTAATTAGCAAAAATGGTTACCCTAGCTTCATGTTAAAAGAGATTTTTGAGCAACCGCGTGCATTAAACAAAACAATAAATCAATTTTACAAGCAATATAAAGAGGTAATATTTGCTAACAAAAAATTGTTTTCTGAGCTGAGTTACATTACTATAGTTGGATGCGGGTCATCTTATTTTGCTGGGCTAATAGCAAAGTATTGGCTGGAAAATGTCGCTCAAGTTCGAGTATATCTAGAAATCTCATCAGAATTTAGGTATAGCAACGTCAAGCTGGAAGAAGGCAGCATTGGGTTATTTATCTCTCAATCTGGCGAAACTGCAGATACCATAGAAGCGCTGCGTTATGCGAAATCACAGAAGCAAACAATCATAAGTATAACTAATACATTTAGCAGCAGCATTGAAAAGATCTCAGATATTGTGTTACATACTCTTGCTGGGCAAGAAATTGGTGTTGCTTCAACAAAAACCTTTTCTGCGCAACTTGCAACTTTAGCATGCTTTGCCGTGGAGCTTGGAAAAATAAAAGGTATACTGGGTGGAGAGAGAATAAAACAGCTAAGCAGTGCTATCAATTCTATTCCCGAGTATGTTGAGCACGTTTTGAATGTGATGAAAATACAACATATATCGGGCAGTATATTAGAACACAATAACGTTATTTTAATCGGCAGAGGAAGTTCATACGGAGTTGCAATGGAAGGCGCATTGAAAATAAAAGAGCTTTCATATATCAATACAACTGGTATTGCAGCGGGAGAAATGAAGCATGGTTCTATTGCTTTAATAGACTCTACTGTGCTTGTTATAGCAATTATCCCTTATGATGATTTATTCTTTAAAACGCTATCTAATATACAAGAGATTATTGCAAGAAAAGGCAAAGTAATTGCCTTCAGTGATAAACAAGGAGCGCCATTCCTAAGGGGAGTTTGCGCAGATGTGGTGCAACTTCCAGACACTGATAATTTTATCTCTCCAATCATCTACAGTGTTGCTATGCAATTCCTTGCTTACTTTACTACAGCAAAAAAAGGGTTAGATGCAGATTGTCCAAGAAATTTAGCTAAGTCTGTCACGGTTGAGTAGTCCATTTAAAGTTAAAGCTAAACTTCTAATTAAGGTAACCAGACTGCATTCTGTGATTTTTAGCAAAACACGATACACAATCGTCATTCCGCTACTAATTAGCGGAATCTATGCCGAGATACCGCGAATGAATCGCGGTATGACGGTTAAGTAATGCGTCATTCCGCTACCTGTTAGCGCCGCGGCGGCATAGCTATCTTCAAAAATATGGTTGAATAATTGTTAATAATAGTGTATAATTATTAATATTTTTAAGCACTTTGGCTATGGCTTTATCTAAGTTTCTCGACCCTAAGCTGGATTTAACCTTCAAAAAAATATTTGGCACTGAAAAAAATAAGAATATTCTCATACATTTTTTGAATGACATTTTAGGGTTTACTGAGATAAATACTATACAAGAAGTGGAATTCCTCAGTACTATAATGGATCCTGAAATTGCATCTGATAAACAAAGTATAGTTGATGTTCTTTGCAGGGATTCTAGTGGGGCCAGGTATGTGATTGAAATGCAGCTTACTCGCGATAAAGGCTTCGAAAAACGAGCTCAATTATATGCTGCTAAGGCTTACTCAAGGCAAGCTGATAAATCTGGTAAGTACATTGATTTAAAGAAGGTTTTCTTTATTGCTATCTCTAATTGTAATTTATTTCCTGATAAGCTTGATTATATATCCAGCCACACTATAAGAGATGAGAAAACCAATGAGCATGACTTAAAAGATTTTCAATTTGTATTTATTGAACTACCTAAATTTCCTAAGAATAAGGAAGAACAGCTAGAAAGCATAGTGGATCGTTGGTTATTTTTCTTCAAATATGCAGATGAAACTACGGAAGAAGACTTAAGGAAAATAGCAGAAAAAGCACCAATAATAAAGTTAGCCTACGATGAATTAGACAGGTTTAGCTGGAATGAAAAAGATTTAGTAGCTTATGAAGAAAGAATAATGGATCTACGGAAAGAAGAAGCCATTCTTGAATACAGACTTGACCTTGCTACTGAAAAAGGCATCCAAATTGGCGAAGAAAGAGGCATCAAAATCGGTAAAGAGGAAGGGAAAATTGAAGGGAAAATTGAAGGAAAAATCGAAGGAAAAATCGAAGGAAAAATCGAAGGAAAAATCGAAGTCGCAAAAGCAATGCTGGCTAACAATGTTGATGTCAACACTATTGTCAAATTTACTGGCCTTTCTATTAGTGAGATTGAAGAATTAAGTGTGAACGGTTACTAATTAAGAACTTTAATTATCAATCATAAATCACTGAATTTCGCTAGTAAATTTGTTGCCATTGTCCATATTGCACAATTGTATATAAGATATAGTATAACAATAGTGTCCGTTCAGCTAATACCAATTCCCACTGCACAATAAACGGATAGATAACAATGGAAAAAAAGCCATACTATTGCCTTTCTTTCTCACTCCACAATTAAATAACTCTACAATATCGCTTATTTGATTCACTAATAATGAGAATTGGTATAACTTTGCTATTTTTCTCTCTAGATTCTTGCAAAGTTCTACAAGATTAACCACATTACCTCACGGTTTCTCTATGATTATTTTTTTAGATTACTTGTTTACCTTATTTGCCGTTCTCCTGAACGAATATACATAAGCTATAAAAACTATCTAATAGCTACCCAAAACCCTTATTTCCCACTCAAGTTCAACATTAAATTTATCCTTTACTGCATCTTTTACTTTGTTGCCAAGGTTTTCCAAGTCAGATGCAGTTGCATTATCGTAATTGAGCAAGAAGTTACAATGTTTCTTAGAGATTCTAGCTCCACCAATATTTAACCCTAGGCAGCCAGATTTATCAATTAACTCCCATGCTCGGTAGTTTTTTGGATTTTTGAATATGCACCCAGCAGTTTTTCCTCTTATTGGCTGGCTTTTATTTTTCCTCTCAATAACTTCCTTTAACCTTTGCAGTATAAGCTCATACTCTGAGTTTACTCCTTTAAACTCAGCTTCAACAAAAATCCAATTTCCTTTTAGGCTATGTCCACGGTAAAAATACCCCATTTCTTCGCTGGAGAACTCATATAGGTTTCTATCCTCTAGATTCACTGCTTTTATGGATTGTACAACACTTGCGATATCACTACCATATGCACCTGCATTCATTTCTATTCCGCCACCAACTGTTCCTGGAATTCCAACTAGAAACTCCAACCCACTAATCTGCTGATTTCCCGCAAAGTGAGCAAGGTTGCTGAGCAGCACAGCTCCCCCAACTACAATAGAGTTGTTACCCTTACTTTTAATATATGCAAACTCCTTACCTAATTTTACTGTTATTCCTCGAATGCCACTATCTCGCACTATTATGTTGGATGTTGCACCAATAACGCTAACTGGCAGTTCAGTATTTTTAATCAAGTATGTTAAATCTTCAATATCACATGGTTTAAATAATACATCAGCTCGTCCACCAACATTTAACCACGTCGCTTTAGACATTAAGACATCATAACGATAGATTCCACGTACTTTAGGTAAGCTTATAAGCATTTTGATTTCAACTCTAATCCTGCATCCATACCCATTTTCTCCGCATCTTCTATAAATGAAGTGCGCTCAGTGAAGTATATATTTTTTCCACTTGCTAACATACAACGAAGGTGTAGCATATTTTCGCTCACATATTCAGCCAAAGCTGCAAGTGGTGTAAAACATGAACCATTCACTGTCTTCATAAAACTGCGCTCTGATTTCACTCCTATAAAAGACATATTATTATTAATTTTCTCTAAAAGATCGATAATTTTTACATCATTCCTTCTACATTGAATACAAACCGCCCCCTGCCCCACTGCACTTAACATAACTTTTGGTGGCAATACCTCTGTAATCAAGTGATGTTTTTCTAATCTTATGAGTCCTGCTTCAGCTAGAATTATTCCATCAAAACTTTGATTTTGCAATCTGGTTGTTACATTTCCACGTAGCGGTACTATATTTAAATCTGGTCTAACATTTAACAACTGAACTTTTCTTCTTATTGAAGAAGTGGCAATAGTAGCCTGCTGTGGCAAAGACTCAAGGCTATTGTGTTTATGAGAAATAAACGCATCGCATGAACTTAGCCTTTCTAAAACACAAGGAATTGTTAAACCCCCTGAGAAAAACGCAGGCATATCTTTTAGCGAATGAACTGCCATGTCTATATTATTTTCGAGCAATTCAGTCTCAATTTCTTTAATGAATAATCCTTTGCCTCCTATTTCAGCAAGATTTGCGTTTGCATACTTATCTCCAGAAGTTTTTATTTTAATAATTTCAATAGATAAGTTAGGAAAAGAATCCAGCAACTTTTGTTTTGCTTCCAAAGCCTGGGCAACTGCAAGCTTGCTTCCTCTGGTGCCTATTTTGACTAGCATGTGTACGATTGTTTGTCTGATGTCATTCAAGTAGCTAACTACTTGGATCCAGTTTATATAAACCTTTGCATTTATTGTACTTTAACTTAAAACCAAAAGCAACTTTGACTTTACAAAATAATAACCTTTTATATGCATAAATAAGCTTACTGGATTCTAGTACTTGCATGACAAGGTATAAACCTTATCGTCATACCACCGCGAACCGTCATACCGTCACGGTATCTCTAGATCCCGCTAACAAGCAGCGGGATGACGATTGTCGTTTAGCTATAAATATTAAAAAATTTACCAAGCGAAAAAAAAGGCAAAAGAAGCCCCGTGGTGGTTAGCTATTCACTATGTACTAAAATATCGGCGTTTTTTTTATTCTAAAACGCTTGATTAAGAGCGATTTAGCTGCTTTTAACTTGCAACTAACCTACACCGCAAGTGTTTAAGAAATTTACTAAGCAGGAAAAAAGGCAAAGAAACCCCGTAGTAGCTAGCATTCAAATTCTCCCTTGTCAATTTGACGTTTTTTGCTGTCTTAAACGCTTTGTAAGCGCGTTTCGGCTTATATAGGTAAAAACCTAAAAATTTTTAAAGACATGCGATGCACGTAGTGCGAAAAATTAAACATGAGACGCCAAATACCCTAAGTTTTTTGTCATTAACCTGCACAGATTGCGAAGATAAATAAATAGCTTCAGTTTCATGATAGGGGGGATGGCAAAGCTTGTCAAGGAATTTTTATGGCCTAGCGTCACGTGCTGGAATGACATTTGGGAATATGTTATCCGTTTGTCACTTCTAAATGATAAGAGCCTCAATGAATTTATTAGTTTATTACATGTCTCTTTTCATGTATAAATCTATAGAAAGTTTTATACGGAAGTTGTTTTATGAGCAAAATTATAGAAATCAGAGCACCAAAAACTCTTGGTGGTGAATCAGTTACGGAAGGTATAGTAAAAATAAAGAAAAATATTGGCGAGGCAGTAAAAGTAGATGATCTGATTTTTGAAATTGAGACTGATAAAACAGCACTCGAATTAACTGCAGAAGCTTCAGGGCAAATAACTGAATTTCTTATAAAAGAAGATGATGTAATAAGTCCTGATCAATTGTTAGCGAAGCTTTCCGTGGGAGAAGTAAAAGAGGAAGCGAAAAAAGAAGATAAAAGCGAAAGTTCTGCCAAAAAAGATGCTCCATCAGCTCGCAAAATTATGGAAGAAAATGCAATTAATGCAGAAAGTGTCAAAGGAACTGGCATGGGAGGCAGAATAACAAAAGCAGATGTGATAGGCCATATGAACAAAGCAGAACAGCCTGCAATAAAACAATATGAATTGCCAAAAAGTGTAGTAAATGGAGAGCAAAGAGAGGAACGAGTAAAAATGAGCAAAATAAGGCAAGTAATTGCCGCTCGTTTGAAAGCATCGCAAAATACTGCTGCAATACTGACCACGTTCAATGAAATTGACATGAAAAATGTCATGGATCTAAGAGCAAAATATAAGGATGCCTTTGAAAAAAAATATGGAATAAAACTTGGTTTCATGTCGTTTTTTATAAAGGCAGCAGTGCAAGCACTGAAAGAGATCCCTGAAATTAACGCTGAAATCTCAGGCGATGAAATCATATATAAACATTACTATGACATAGGTGTTGCTGTTGGCACTGACAAAGGCCTTGTTGTACCTGTTATTCGGAGTGCTGATCAGATGTCATTTGCAGAAATTGAGTTGACTTTAGTTGCTCTTGGCAAAAAAGCTCGCGAAGGTAAATTACAAGTATCAGAAATGGAAGGTGCAACATTCACTATCTCAAACGGCGGAGTATACGGTTCGCTTCTTTCTACTCCGATAATAAACCCTCCGCAATCTGGAATACTTGGAATGCATTCAATACAAAACAGGCCAGTTGCTGTTGGTAATGCAGTAGAAATCAGACCTATGATGTACATTGCTCTCTCTTACGATCACAGAATAGTTGACGGCAAAGGAGCAGTAACTTTCCTCGTTAAAATAAAAAATTATATAGAAGATCCAAATAGATTAGTTTTGGAAGTGTAGCTCAAATGAATTGTTGTTAATCCAGTATTGCTAAAAACCTAAATGTCATCTAGTTCTGCCAGCAGTTTAGCAACTTCCGGATGATCAGGGCCATAATGTTTCTCAAAAATAGGCAAGGCCTGTTCAAGCAATTCCTCTTGTTTCTTGTGATCGCCCAAAGCGCCATAGGCAATACCAAGATTTGCCAGTAGTTTGGCAACTTGAACATGACCAGAGCCATAATGTTTCTCAAAAATAGGTAAAGCTCGTTCAAACAACTCTTTTGCTTTCTGATGATCGCCAAAAGTGCCATAAACGATACCGAGGGTTGCCAGTAATTTAACAACTTCAAAATGGTCGAGGCCGTAATGTTTCTTTCGAATTGCTAGAGCCTGTTCAAGCAACTCTTTTGCTCTCCGAGGGTTACCTAAATCCCCATGGGCAATGCCGAGGTTTGCCAGTACTACAGCAACCATAAAATGATGGGAGCCATAATGTTTCTCAAAAATAGGTAAAGCTCGTTCAAACAACTCTTTTGCTTTCTGAAGATCACTCAGAGCCCCATAAACAATGCCGAGGTTTGTAAGTGTTTCAGCAACTTCAAAATGATCAGTTCCATAACGTTTTTCTTTAGCTGCTAAAACCAGTTCAAGCAACTCTTTTGCCTTCTGAGAATCGCCTAAATCTCTGTAAGCAATACCAAGGTTTGTAAGTGTTTCAGCAACTTCAGAATGGTCAGGTTTATAATGCTTCTCTTTAATTGCTAAAGCCCGTTCAAGCAACTCCTTTTTTTTCTTGCGATCACCTAAATCTCCATAAGCGTTACCTAAGTTTTCCAGTATTGTAGCAACTTGAAAATGATCAGAGCCATGTTGCTAAAGCCTGTTCGAGCAACTTTTTTGCTTTCTGAGGATTACCTAACTTCCCATAAGCGATACCGAGATTTTCCAGTAGTTTAGCAACTTCAGAATGGTCAGGTTTATAATGCTTCTCTTTAATTGCTAAAGCCCGTTCAAGCAACTCCTTTTTTTTCTTGCGATCACCTAAATCTCCATAAGCGTTACCTAAGTTTTCCAGTATTGTAGCAACTTGAAAATGATCAGAGCCATAATGTTTCTTGTCAATCGCTAAAGCCCGTTCAAGCAACTCTTTTGTTTTCTGAGGATTGCCTAAATCCCCATGGGCAATACCGAGGTTTTCTAGTGTTCCAGCAACTGTACAATGATCAGGTCCATAGAGTTTCTCTTTAATTGCTAAAGCCCATTCAGACAACTCCTTTCGTCTTTTAGGATTACCTAAATCAGAATATCCATTATCCATCCACGTTAACAAATCTACAAGATAATCCTTTTCTATTGCTTGTTTTTCATCTATGTGTGATAAGAACGCTTCTAAATGTGGTAACAACTGTCGTTTCTTAGCATAATCTTCTAATTTGTCACTGCCATAAGGGAAGCTTTCTTCCAGTAACTCAAAAGTCTTTTTCACAACTTTGTTTTTGCCTTGTTTTTCTAACTCTATCCTTATTACTTGCTGTACTAACCTGTGAATATTGACTAAATTTTGCTCTTCTCCTGAGTTGATCATTGAATATTGCTTAAGTAGTTGGATAGCATCACCTAACTTTTCTTCATTGCGTTCTACCCCTAAAAACATTTTTGCAGGAATATTGTCAGAGGCAATATAGGCGATAATATCTAAAATTTCTTTGGCTTGCTGACCATACTCTGGGGTATCTTTGATTTTATCAATAGTAATTCTCCAGGTTATAAAAGTTGTCTTGGTGTAGCTATTGTCGCTGTCTTTAGGAAACTTGAAATCAAGTAATTTTTCTGCTTCCTCTTTATACCTTTTTAAATAATCACTGATTTCAAACTTCAAGCCTACATTCTTTAATGCTATATCCCTTTCTTTTATGTATACAACTGCCTGCTGCAGAGCTAAAGGAAAATGCTGTAATGTTTCTGCTAGATTCTCTATTTCATTTTCTTGTGATTCATCTTTTATACCTAGTGCTTTTCTAATGAAGTCCATTGATTCTGGTTTAGTAAATGCACCCAACGTTAATGGTTTTATATCTCCCCATTTCTGATTACGAGAGGTAATCAAAACACTAGGTTTATTATCATCAGATAATAAAAAGTGGGACGGTAAAAATTGACTAATACCAGCATCTTGACCTTCACTTCTATACTCTTCTGCGTTATCAAAAACAAAAAGACTTTTTCTCTTTGCGAAAAAAACGTATATATCTCTTACAATAGATTCAATATCCCTATCTTTTGTAGGAATGCCTAAAAGACCTTTAGCTAATCTGAGAAAAGACTGCACCATGGTTTCATGGGTTTCAGCTTTTATCCATATAATATTGTTGTCATAATCTTTACTGTGTTTTTCAATATATTTTTTGGCCAGCTCAGTTTTACCTATTCCTCCCAACCCACTGATAGAAACCAGTTGCGATATTACTGTGGCTACACCTTGACTCTCTTGTATTGACTCATGCAGTTTTTCTAGCTCTGTTTTTCTTCCAGTAAACGATCCTACCGGGTTTCTTACCTCAAATCGAAAGCCTCCTAAGATTTCTTCTTTCATCTTGCGAAAGAATTCTCTTCCGTCTTCATGTGTAAGAAAACGTCTCCCTTTTTCTTTCAGCCAATCTAGCATTTTTTCTTGGAAGCGAGCATAAACATTTTTTCTGTCAATATCATTAAATTGCTCGCCCAGCTCATTCTTAATGATCTCTGCTAGTTTTATCTCGTTAGGCTGATTTACTGCAAATACTAACTTATCAAAAAATTCTTTTATATTGTCTTCCAACCTACCTTCATTCATCATTCGTCCAAATTCACGTTGCCACGTCTGATTTCTTTCCAATTTCCTTTTTGAGTTCTGATCTGGCTTGTTTTGGAGTTTTTTTATCTCCTCTTCTAATTCTTCCATCGCTTCTTCTACAGCACTTTCAAATGCTGGTTGCACTACTGAAATCATGTTATTGTGAATATAAGAGAACTTATATCTAGTGCCACCATCTTTAAAAAAGACATCACTAGTGTCGATTACTTCAACTAAAATTTCTATTTCCTCGTTTGGTCCTAAAGTTTTTACCCTCAACTTCTTCACTGTGTTTCGTGCTGTGCTTTGATCCAGATCAAAATCGATATTAGTACAGATAATAAAATCTTTCAGGTTACCATCTGCAAAATCTTGATTATTTTTGATCTTTAGGTAAGAAACAAAATACTTTGCTAATCCAAACTCACCACTTTTATCTTTTGTAAGTAAGTTCCCTACTCCAATTTTCTTGTTATCTTCATCTTGTGTGTGTTTAGCCTGCAAAAAACGGTATACTTTCTTACTACCTTGGGTACATTCAAATACTAAATCATCGAACTTTCTGGCCTCTTCTATTTCTGTACCTAAGCGAAAAGAGTGCTGATAGAGCACTCCTCGATGCAAAAATAGCATCAATACCTTTAGCTGGTAGATATTACCGTGCATAACTAGTTACCTCATACAGGCTGCTATAAATTTGTTTGATCTAGAATTAAAGATTACCAAACACCTAAAATAATGCAATAGAGTCTTTATGTGTTGATAGAAAGGCCTTCGAGGGTAGGAATTGCCTGGCAAACTCTTAATTCTTGATTTAAAAAAGACTTTCCAAAGACTCCCCGAATCTAATATGTAATTGCTGTAGGCTGCATTTAGTAATATAATCTCATATTAAATAAGACTTTACTTAAGTTTATGCTAGATTCTCCGCTAATTTTGACAGCCATTCTTATATTTTTCATTTTTACGTTGTCATTCTTTTTTATAAGAAAGATATTTGGGTCAACAAACAAGAAGATAATAAAATCCTTTAGGAAAATTGTTCAGCAAATAAATGCATTAGAAACAGAAATGCAGAGCTTATCTGATGAGGAGCTTGCTGGTAAAACTCAAGAATTCAAACGAGAATTGAAAAATGGGAAAACGTTAAATGATCTTCTCGTACCTGCATTTGCAGTTGTGCGTGAAGCCTCTCGAAGGTTTCTTAACATGAGGCACTTTGATGTTCAACTGATTGGTGGAATGGTGCTCCACAATGGCATGATATCAGAAATGAAAACAGGAGAGGGAAAGACACTCGTTGCAACTTTAGCAGCATATCTAAATTCCTTAGAAGGGAAAGGCGTACACGTCGTAACTGTTAACGACTACCTTGCAAAACGAGACACAGAGTGGATGAGCAAATTATATAATTCTCTTGGGGTTTCTGTTGCGTTTATTACGAATAACTTGACAGACGAAGAGAGGAAAGAGGCTTACAGTGCAGATATCGTGTATTCCACAAATAACGAGCTTGCCTTTGATTACCTGCGAGACAATATGAAATTTTCTCAAGAAGACATGGTTCAGAGAGGCTTTCACTACGGAATAGTTGATGAAGTGGACTCAATACTCATTGATGAAGCTCGCACTCCGCTTATTATTTCTGGCCCGGTTGAGGAAAACAATCAGATATATAAGCATATCAATAAAATAGTAACCAAATTAGTTGACTATGATTATGAAGTAGATGAAAAAGGTAGAACGGTATTCTTGACTGAAGATGGTATTTCACGAGTGGAGGAACTACTTAGGTCATACAATCTCATTCCTGAAAATTCCTCGCTCTATGATACTGACAGCATGATAATGACTCATTATATAGACCAGGCATTGCGCGCGCATAAGCTGTTCACTGCTGACAAGGATTATATAGTGAAAGATGGAAAGGTAGTGATTATTGATGAATTTACTGGGCGTATGATGGAGGGCAGGAGATATTCCGATGGTCTTCATCAGGCACTTGAAGCGAAGGAGAATCTTGAAATTCAGCATGAAAACCAAACTTTAGCATCGGTCACATTTCAGAATTACTTTCGTATGTACAATAAACTTTCCGGAATGACGGGAACAGCAGCAACAGAGGCAGAAGAGTTTCGTGATATATACAGATTAAATGTAGTAAAAATTCCAACCAATGTACCTGTAAAAAGAGTTGATATTGATGATGAAATTTACGGTACAGAAAAGGAAAAATTTAATGCTGTGTTGAAGTTTATAGAAGAATGCCACAAGCGCCTTCAACCGGTACTTGTTGGCACGGTGAGCATCGAAAACTCTGAGAAGCTTTCTGCGCTTTTGCAAAGCCATTCTCTTAAGCATTCAGTATTGAATGCTCGTTATCATGAACAAGAGGCGTACATAATAGCGCAAGCTGGGGTGCCAGGTAGTATCACTATAGCAACTAACATGGCAGGGCGTGGAACTGATATTCAACTCGGTGGAAATGCTGAAATGATCGCAAAGGTAGAGCTAAAGAAGATAAAAAATGCTGATGAAAAAGAAAAAAAATACCAAGAAATAGTCAAAAGAGTAAAAAAAGATAAGGAAATTGCTATAAAAGCTGGTGGTTTATGCGTGGTTGGAACCGAAAGACATGAAAGCAGGAGAATAGATGATCAATTACGCGGCCGTTCTGGCCGTCAGGGTGATCCTGGACTTTCTAAGTTCTTTTTATCACTTGAAGATGACCTAATGAGAATATTTGGTTCTGATAGAATGAGAAGCTTTTTACAAAAAGTAGGGTTAAAGAATAACGAAGCTATTCATCATCCATGGATCAATAAGGCACTTGAGAAGGCGCAAAAGAAAGTTGAAGCTAGAAACTATGATGTGCGGAAGTCTTTGCTTAAGTTTGATGACGTAATCAACAACCAACGTAAAGTTATTTTTAAGCAGAGAAACAATATCTTAGGCAATGAAATCAATGATTTGTTTGAAGTATATAGCGAAGTAAATGAGAGCGTAGTAGAAGGTATAATCCAAAGTGGCTATTACGAAGATTATGTTGAAGATATAGCCAAAGAATTCCATACAAGGTATGGAATAACGCTTGATAAAGAAGATTTAGCAAAGTTTTTGAATAAACAAGAAGCTTTGAATTATATAAATGATAAGATACAAGAATTTTTTACTGAGAAAGAAAAATATTTCAACAGTCAGCACACTACAGATTTGTGGAATACGATCGTGAAGCAAATGATGATAATGACACTTGATCATTTATGGAGGGAACACCTTTCAGTTCTAGAGAGCCTAAGACAAAGCATAAGCTTACGTGCCATGGGGCAGAAAGATCCACTGAATGAATTTAAACGCGAAGCTTTCTTGATGTTTGAGTCAATGCTTGAAAAATGGAAGGAACTCACCATTCATCGCTTAGCACACTTTAAGTTGGCAGACAACCAAGAGATAGGCAATAGGTTACATTCTGCGAGAAATAGCAGACTTCCCAAAGTCTCAAGAAACGACAAATGTCCTTGCAACTCCGGAAAGAAATACAAACACTGCCATGGTGCGGTTACTGTGGTGAATTAGGAGCTGTAGTCTGTCCACCTATGTTACTGCATCTAACCTCACTTAGCTTACTGTTTAATGAATGCTCTGATGACTTATATGCAACCCCATAGGAAATTCCACCAACGATCAGTGCAGATGCCACAGTAATTCCAACTATTGCTAGTGCAGGTAATGCAGTAGCATAAATGAGTGCTAATGGAGCAACAATGGCAGCTAATATACCTACAGTAATTCCTGCTGTTATAGCTTTAGGTCTATGAATAAATGATGGATCTGCACCATAATTTAGCAGAAGTTTCGCTACTTTTGGATGTTGATAATTTAGTCTTGGATGTTCACCATGAGTGTAATAAACAGCATAATATAAAGGAGTTCTTCCGTCTTTATCTTGTGCATTAACGTCTGCTCCCTCTTCTAGCAAAACTTCTACTACTTGTGTGTATCCATTCTCAGCAGCATAATGTAAAGGACTTCTTCCATATCTGTCCACTACATTAACATCTGCCTCTTTTTTTATAAGATGTTTTACTACTTCTATATGACCACTATAAGCAGCATAATGCAAAGGAGTCCCTTTATCTTCATTTTGTGCATTAACGTCTGCTCCTTCTTCTAGCAAAACTTCTACTACTTGTGCATGCCCATGCTGAGCAGAATAATGTAAGGAGGTTTTTTCCCATTCATCTTGTACATTAACATTAGCTCCGTTTTTTGTTAAGTATCTTACTACTTTTTCATAGCCATTTTCAGCTGCTATAAGTAATAAATTGCACTTGAGCACTATAAACGTGTAATTTATATCAAATTCGTTTTTTTTCCACTCATCATATATAAGTTGATTTTCCTGCTGCAGCTTATCTTTAATTCTATCAATTAAATTTTCCTTACTCAGATCTGGACTACTGTTGACTTCTTGTAGTATTAACCTTAATGTCATTTCCTTCTCCAAGATATAAAATTTTATTATGGCATATGGAGTGGATTATGTCAATGAAAAACTAAGAAACTGGTTCTTCTTTTTTTCTATAGCTTTAGGTTTACCTACAATTTGAAAAACAACAAATTCGTCATTCCGCTACTCGTTAGCGCCTCGGCGGTATGATGTAGGGAAACCTTTCTTGGGTTAGCTATAAAGTTAAAATTCGACCAGGGCAGCCGCAATAAGGTAGCAAACGCCATCATGTCTTTAGGAGAGTTTGCTAATGAAGGCTCTTAAGTTGACGCCATTGCCTGAACGGACAATGGCGTCAACTTAAGGAAAAATATCAGCGATAGTGTATAAAATTTCTCTCTAAAACTTTTACCATTAAATTATCCAGAAGCCGCAGGAAACAGCACTTTTGTTTCTATTTTATTTCAACAAAGAAGTTTAAAATGTGTCCTTTTTAGGTGAAACATGCAAAAAGGAAAAAATTTTATTCTACAAATTAAAAATATAATATACTCGAAAGCTTTTCAGAGAATCCATTGTGTTGAGTTTTACACGAACAAGAAAACTTCCTTTTTCGACAGTATTTTCTATGATTTTAAAGTTAGTTAAAAAAAGTTTGGGAATAGAATGTGAACTTATGGAGCCATTGACATGTACCCTCAAAGCAAGCTTTTTCTAAAGCAAGGTATAAGATTTGCCATACAGGCTTTCAAGAATTTAAGCATCCAAACAGCCTATCAGGATGAACCTGAGTTGGAGAGGCTATAGACTTATTGCAGCAGATGGTTCTGGTATGAGATTACCCAGCTCTGAGGAAATTGTATCCGAGTTTGGCCGCTTTAAACCAAATGGAACAACAGGCACCATTGGCAATTTGTTTGTTGATTTGTGTACTTCGCTGATTTGTAGTGCTCGTCTTGCGGCTTGGAATATAGGTGAACAAACGTTGGCGGAAGAGCAATTACCCGAAGTTATCACTCAAATGCGTTCATTAAATCAAAAGAAATTATTATTTATCTATGATCGTGGTTATCCTTCAGTAAAATTCATTCAGCAGCATTATGATTTGGAAGTAGATTTTATTTTTCGCTTGCAAAAAAGAAATTATAGCAAGCTATGGGAACGCTGGAGAATTAGATTTCGATTTTATATTAGAAAATGAAAAGCTAAAAAATAAAATGAAAGGACAGAAAGTAAGAGTTATAGTGCTGACATTAGCCAACGGAGAAACAGAGGTATTGATTACTTCACTTTTTGACCGAGTAAAATTTACTTTGGAAGATATCAGCAAAGCTTATGTGTTAAGGTGGCATATAGAGGAGTGCTATAAACGACTCAAAATAGGTGCAGAATTAGAGAATTTTTCTGGCGTAAATTTAGAGGCTGTATTACAAGAATTTTGGGCAAACTTAGTCATGTGTAATATATTGTCGCTTCATATGTGTGATGCACAAGGGCCTTGGAATCCAGATCAAATTGCTGAGTATCGTTTAAATTTTTCAGTTTTATTTGGTGTAATGAGGCAGAAACTCTATCAGGTACTTATTGCGCCAAAAAACTTTCAAGCCCTTTTTAAGTATACGCGCTAAAGTTAAAATCCGACCAGGACGATTGTATAGCCGCGATAAGGTAGATAAGCCCAAACGCCATCATGTCTTTAGGAGAGTTTGCTAATGGAGGCTCTTAAGTTGACGCCATTGCCTGAACGGATACGCCAATTTTTATGTTCATTTGTAACCGTTTATTATTTTACACCCCAGTCTTTTTCAAATATTGCTAGCCCTTGGTCAGTAAGTGGGTGATTAATTAATTGTCTAAGTACTTTTGCTGGCACAGTAATTGAATCAGCACCAAGCCTTGCAGCTTCTATTACATGCGCTGGGCTTCTCACTGATGCAACAAGAACTTTAGTATCAAAACCGTAATTAGAATATATAGTACATATATCTTCTATTAGCGATAAGCCATCATAGCTTATATCATCAAGGCGACCAACAAAGGGGGAAATAAAACAAGCACCGACCTTAGCGGCAAGCAGTGCTTGTCCAGGAGAAAAACATAATGTGATGTTAACAGGTATTTTATGCTCTGTCCATAACTTTTTACAAGAAATTAATCCTTCATGTATAAGAGGTAATTTGATCACAACATTATCAGCAATTTTTGCTAAATTCAGACCTTCTGTGATCATCTCTTCATGGCTATCTGCAACAACTTCAACACTAACAGGCCCTTTTATAATAGAGCATATTTCACGCACTAAATCCTCGTATTTATCTTTACGCCCGGACTTTGCTATTAAAGAAGGATTAGTTGTTATGCCGTCAATGAACTCCTTTAGTTCTTTAATTTCATTTAAATCAACGCTATCAAGAAAAATTTCCATATTAATCTCCTATAAAAAAAATACCCTTGCAAAATCTTGTCATCCTACCGCTTGACTTACAACCGTATGAACTTCCTGCGTTGTAAACATCAAACGGCCGATAACACAACTGTACAAATATTGAGACATAAGAGTAATTTGTACCAAGAAAAAAGATGTCATCCCAGTGCCCAGACCCCTTAGACAATGTACCATCTTTTGATTTTGTCCATTCTGGGCGGGGTTTTCAAGTTCTTTGATCTTAAATACTACATCTACTTTATCAAGATCAATGTTGACTTCTTTTACTAATGTCCTAATAAGACTACGTTTGGCTTGCCAATCTAGGTCCGATTTAACACTAGAATAAAAGCCCTTTATGCTATTTGTAATAAGATTCATTTTCTGCCGTATTCCCTTTTACCTTTTTCTTCTCTCCTTTAATCTCTTTTAAACGTTCCTTCATTTTTTTTATTGCCTGCTTAAAGTCTTCCTTACTTATAGTTAGTGCATACTTTGTTGCCGTAAAAACTTCTGGTACCCAAACAATTGTAATAAGTATACACAATCTTTGTCAACTATTTTCGGCACTGGTATATAAATCCAATTCTCTTCATCTGTACTATAAATAGAGTGACCTTACCCAGAAAAAGTGGAGAGAAAGAAAGGAGTTTTTTCGGGTAAAATAAAATTTTGGAGGATTAGAAATGGTAAGAGAATATACAGCAGAATTCAAATTGGAAGCTGTTAAACTGGCAAATGAACAAAGAAAGGTAGGTCAACCAGTTGCAAAAGTAGCAAGAGATCTAGGAATAAGGGATAGTGTATTAGGAAAATGGATGAAGAAATATAACGAAAAAAAGTCAGCGGCAAATGCATTTCCAGATGTAGCACCTTATGACAAAGAGAGATTTGATTTACAGAAAGAGTTAGCAAAAGTAACAAGAGAAAGAGACATTTTAAAAAAAGCCCTGGCCAGTCAAAAAGAGTAAAATATTTTTTTATATAGTAACTGCTATAAAGTACAGGAATTATGTAGGATTTTCTGCTAGTGGCTACTATAAGTGGACCACAAGAAAAATAAGCAGTAGAGAATCAGCAAATAAAGAGCTACTCGAAGCTATTCAAAAAATATATCAAGTTTCTAAATGTAGATATGGAGCTCCTAAAATTCATGCTGAATTGAAGGCTTTGGGTAAAAGTTGCAATTTGAAAACGGTGCAAAGTATTATGCAGAAAAATGACATCAGGGCTATACTGAGAAGAAAGTTTAAAATTAAAAAACAACAAACAGATAATAGAGCTGTAGCTCCCAATATACTAGATCAAAACTTTATTGTTGATCAACCAAATAAAGTATGGGATTACTTACATCAAAACCAAGGAGGGATGGCTATATTTGGCAGCAATAATTCTCACGTATGGTAGTTAATGAGTAGTGCAATAAATAAACAATTGGTTATGAACTCTTTATTAATGGCCATTAATAGGCGTAAACCTGTTAAAAATCTACTGCTGCACAGTGACCAAGGTTCACAATATACTGCGCAAGGGTATCAATATCTCTTAGCTGTAAAGAATATAGATGAGTAATAAAGGCTGTTGTTACGACAATTCTGTTGTGGAAAGCTTCTTCAGTTCTCTAAAAAGGGAGTTACCAATAGACACCTCTCGGCACTCTAAACAGCATATCAAAACTGCTATATTTGAATATATAGAAATTTTTTATAACAAACAACGTCACTATTAACTATTGCATTCCTGAGCATTTTGATTCATCATTCTCTTTGTGAAAAACATTCCAAACTTTCTCTCCACTTTTTCTGGGTAAGGTCAGATACTATAAACTATAAAAAAATTTCTCCGATAGTTCATATAGCAAGTAAATTCACAAAATGAAGACTATTATTTTTATTACAGGTGTATCTACGGTTGGAAAATCAAGTTTGGCTCATATATTAGGTTCAAAGCTTTTTATGCCTAGAAACTTTGCAATTCCACTAACTATAGCTAACCCAAGAAAGGTTTCCCTACGTCATACCGCCGCGGTATCTCAGCATAGATTCCGCTAACGAGTAGCGGAATGACGAATTTGTTGTTTTTCAAATTGTAGGTAAACCTAAGCCACTTTAGCTATACTTGTAGAGAAAAAAGAATAGATGATGATCCTAAATATTTAATAAATTTGACTACTGAGGAATTTCAAAAATCTCAATTTTTTATTAATTGTGATATGGTACATTCTATCTTCATATAGCTTTCCTCTTCATACCTCAACTAATGAAATCAGAAGCATCAACTCCCTTTTGCAAGCAAGCAGCAATAACAGTGTTCATCATTAGAAATGCAATGGTCATTGGGCCAACGCCCCCGGGTACTGGGGTCATAGCTTTGGCTTTCCATTTTATTCCCTCAAAGTCAACATCACCTACAAGCTTTCCTACGTTAACGCTATTTATGCCAACATCGATCACTATTGCACCTTTCTTTATCCAGTCTGCTTGAACAAAATTTGGCTTTCCGACTGCTGCAACTACTATATCCGCTTTAGAGCAATATTCAGCTAAATCCTTGCTTTGTGAATGCAAGATGGTGACAGTGCAGTTTTCTTGCAATAGCAGGTAAAACATTGGCTTGCCCACGATATTTGACCTACCAATTACCACTGCGTTTTTACCGGAAAGGTTCTCTTCAATTGACTTAATTAAATGCAAAGAACCTTTAGGAGTGCAAGGTATAAGGCAGTTTTTTTCACCTTTAACTAATTTGCCAACGTTTTCATCATGAAAGCCATCTACATCTTTTTCAACACTTACTGTGTTAATTACTCTGCTTGCACTAATATGATTTGGTAAAGGCAATTGCACTAAAATGCCATGCACAGATGGATCTTCATTTAATTCATTGATTTTTTCAATTAATTCATCTTCTGAAATATTATCAGGCAAAACAATGGTCTCAGAACTTATGCCTATTGATTCTGCTTTTTTCTGTTTGTTGCGAACATAAACCTGACTTGCTGGATTGCTGCCCACGAGAATTACTTTCAGGCAAGGAAAAATGTTATACTCTCTCTTTAAAATATCAATTTTTTGTGATAGCCTCTCACATAGGTCGTTTGCTATTTTTTTACCATCAATAATAATTGTCACTTCCTTGCCACTCCTTAAAGTCGGGTAATTTGATATCAAATAAATCCAATACTTTGCCAACAGAATGATTAATAATATCATCCAACGATTTCGGTTTAATATAAAAAGCAGGCACTGGTGGAGCAATAATTGCTCCCATCTCCGTTAATTTTAACATATTTTGTAAATGCCCAAGATGCAGTGGTGACTCTCGCACCATAAGAACTAACTTTCTTCTTTCTTTTAGCGTTACATCTGCAGTCCTTGTCAATAGATTGGAAGTAACACCTGATGCGATTTCAGACATTGTCTTCATAGAGCATGGTGCTACAATCATCCCTGAGGTTTTAAATGAGCCACTTGCTATTTTTTCTCCAATCTTTTCTTCAGAATAGTAAAAATCTGCAAGCGATGTAATATCTTCAAGTTTTTCTTTAATCTCGTGAGCTAAAGTTATTTTCCCAGCACGACTTATCACTAAATGAGTTTCATAATCGACGTCTTTCAACGCTTCTAAAATACGCACACCGTAAATAGAACCAGATGCTCCACTTATTCCAATTACAATTCTGCTATTCACTTAACTCTTCTTCGTAGCTCATTCCCAATGCACGTTTATAGGTATCAAGCAATATTTCTTGTTCCTCTCTGTCATCATCATCCATCTTCCTCAGCCTAATAATTTGTTTCATCACTTTTATATCCCAACCTTCATCTGCGGCTTTTGCATATACATCACGAATGTGATCTTGCACATCCCTCTTTTCTTGTTCAAGTTTTTCGATTCTCTCTATGTAACCCTTCAACTCTTCAGCCGTTATTTTTACTGTATCTTCCATGAAACTCCACTAATTAATTGCTGCCACTAATATTACCAGTTTTTACTTGCACTTCAACAACAGTAATAATATTTTTATCTTTTTTTAAAATCTTAAAGCGAAAACCATACATGGAAAACTCCTCGCCTTCGTCAGGAATGCGCTCTATTTCATTTACAATCATACCTGCTAGAGTTGTAGCTTCTTCATCAGGGAGATTCCAGTATAACTGCCTGTTAATGTCCCTAATAGTAGATTTTCCTTCTATGTGATACATATTATCAGATATTTTCTTTATAAAATTCTCCGTAATCAAATCATGTTCATCCGAAATTTCTCCAACTATTTCTTCCAGTATATCCTCAAGAGTTACAATTCCCTGCAGTGCTCCATACTCATCAATAACAAATGCAAGGTGTTTCCTGTTCTTACGGAAGTTGTGAAGTTGCACGCTGAGCGGTGTACTTTCTGGTATGAACCAAGGCCTTGACATAACTTGGGTAATGTCAACTTCTTCCGCTTTATTATTCTTTTCACGCAAAGCATTTATTAGAGCTTTCACGTGAATTACACCTACAATGTTATCTGGTTCCTTCTGCCATAAAGGTACTCTACTGTGACTGCTGGTTAAAATCTCTCTTATTAACTCTTCTTTATTCCGATCTATATCAAGAGAAAATAGGTTTCTTCTATGGGTCATAATTTGTGATATCTCTGTCTCAGCCAAATCAAGTATGCTGCTTAGCATATCTAAATCCTGTTGCAACATAGTTCCTTCACTGCGGTGAAGAGTAATCATATTACGCATTGCATCCGCTGCAGATATCACTTCCTTATCTTTATGCAGCCCACATAATTTTAGGATGAGGTTAACAATAAATTGAATACCTAGTGTCAATGGAGAAAAAATCTTTACAAAAAACAATACAAAATAAGCAGAAAATGATGCAAATTTTTCAGGATTTTGAATAGCATAAGTTTTTGGTAGAACTTCGCAGAACAATAAAATACAAAATGTCATTATAATTGTTGATAGGAGAATGCCCTCATTTCCAAAAAGATTGATAAATATTGCTGTAAATAAAGCAGAGCAAGTAATATTAATAATTGTATTGCCGAGCAATACCGTTCCTATTGTCAATTCTTTCCTATTTAATAAGCGATCTATTACCCTGGCTTTTTTGTTACCGTCTAGCTTTAGCTTATTAACTCGAGAACGGCTAATTGAGGTTAAGCCTATTTCTGCTCCTGAGAACAAAAACGATAAAACTAACAAAACAAAAATTGCTGATGATACTAAGACCAATAACCAATCCATTAAAGTACGATGTTATTGTGATAAAAAATAAAATTAATTTTACATGTTATGAGAGGCATTTGCAAGCCTGAATTTATATTGCCGAATTTTATATACCTTTAATCTTAAAAAACAAATCATAAAGCATATTACACGCTGCGTTCACATGCTCATCCTCAATGATAAGTGGTGGGGTTACCCTTACTACTTTGTTGTTTAAAACCCTAGTTATTATTAAACCTTTATCAAGAGATCGACTAATAATTTTATCAGCTACAGGAGTTGCTAGTTCTATTCCCATTAGTAACCCTTCTCCACGAACTTCTAAAATCATCTCAGGAAATTCTTTAGCTAAAAGCAACAGCTTTTCTTTTAAATCTTTACTAATTTTTTTAACATGATCAAAAAAGCCTTCTTTTAGCATTATATCGAGCACTGCATTACCAACAGTCATGGCAAGTGGATTGCCACCATAGGTTGATCCATGAGTTCCTGGAGTGATTGCTTCTGCTATATAATCTTTCACTAAACATGCAGCTAAAGGAAAACCGTTACCCATAGCTTTTGCACAGGTTAGCATATCAGGTTCAATGCCGACATTTTGATAATGAAATAAAGAACCGATGCGTCCATATCCGCACTGCACTTCATCAAAGCACAAAATTATTCCTTGAGCTTTTGTTATTTCCCTTACTTTTTGAAGATATTCTACGTCTAGTGGATATACTCCACCTTCGCTTTGTATGGGCTCTAAAAATACAGCAGCTATTTCATTGTTGATTTTTTCTTCTAATGCTTTAATGTCATTTCTTGGCACTTTATCAAAACCAGAAAGGAGCGGAGCAAAACCTTCGCGTGATTTTTCATTGCCTCCAGCAGAAATTGCAGCAATACTGCGGCCATGAAAGCCTCCTTCAATTGTAATAATACGATTACGTTTTGCTTGCCCTTTTGAATAAAAGTAACGACGAATAAACTTAATTGCAGCTTCTGTTGCTTCAAGCCCACTTGAGCAGAAAAAAACTTTATCTGCAAAAGTAAGGGTTGTTAAACGCTCGGCAAGCCTTTCTTGCTCGGGAATAGTGAAAATGTTAGAGCAGTGCCATAATGAGCTCGATTGCTCTTTCAGCTTATCTGTAATGTATGGATGACAATGCCCTAAAGAAGTTGTAGAAATACCTGCAGCAAAATCTAAATATTTTTTACCATCTTTATCAAAAAGATATGCCCCTTCTCCCCTGACTATAGGAGTGTCAAGTCTATTATACGCATTAACAACATGATCCATTTTATAAGTATTGTGGTATTATCTATACTATACCTGAAATGAATCCATTAACACAAAGCTTTTCCTTTAACCTCTTATGCTACTTCAACTAAAAATTTGGCTAATGCAAACCTTTTTTGTCATTCTATAGCTAAAGTGACTTGGTTTTACCAACACTTATTAGCCATTGTAAAAGTTTTTGTTTCTATTGAATGATAGTTGTAGCCTATGCAAGAAGTTTATTGACTTTGAGCGCACTTTAGCCTATACAATTTTAATATCTTAAACTACTGGACATGCCCGATCTAAAGACAATGATGTTAAATTTTGGACCTCAGCACCCAGCTGCACATGGAGTGTTGCGTCTTGTTTTAGAGATGGATGGTGAAGTGATCGAGAGGGCAGATCCCCATATTGGGCTTTTGCACCGCGGTACTGAAAAATTAATAGAACATAAAACGTATCTTCAAGCTTTGCCTTATTTTGATCGCCTTGATTACGTATCACCAATGTCACAAGAGCATGCATATTCACTTTGTGTGGAGAAATTGTTGCAATGTGAAGTGCCAATTAGGGCAAAGTATTTACGTGTCTTGTTTTGTGAACTGACGAGAATACTAAATCATTTACTGAACGTTTCTTCTCAAGCACTTGATGTTGGAGCAATGACCCCTCTTTTATGGCTCTTTGAAGAAAGAGAAAAAATACTGGAATTTTACGAAAGAGCTTCAGGTGCAAGGTTTCACGCAGCTTACATCAGGCCAGGTGGAATTGCAGCAGATGTTCCAGAAGATTTGATTGAGGATATTGCAAAGTTTATAGAGCAATTTCCAAAATATATAGACGATGTTGATGAACTTTTAACAGAAAATAGGATATGGAAGCAACGCACTGTAGGAATTAGTGAAATATCAATTAAACAGGCACTTGATTGGGGCTTTAGTGGCCCAATGTTGCGCGCTGCTGGGCTTGCTTGGGATTTGCGAAAAAGCCAGCCATATGAGATATATGATCAACTAGATTTTGATATACCGATCGGCCAAAATGGCGACTGTTATGACCGTTATCTAGTTAGAATGGCAGAGATTAGGCAATCTATCAGTTTGGTGAAGCAGTGCATAGAGAAAATGCCTGAAGGGCAAATAAAAACTGAAGATAGAAAAATTTCTCCACCGTCAAGAGCAGAGATGAAAAAATCTATGGAAGCTCTGATTCACCATTTTAAGCTCTATTCAGAAGGATATCACGTACCAGAAGGTGAGGCTTACGCAGTTGTTGAGGCACCAAAAGGTGAGTTTGGAGTGTATATAGTTTCAGATGGTACCAATAGACCTTATAGGTGCCGAATAAGAGCACCTGGCTTTGCGCATTTACAAGCCTTAGACTTTATGGCAAAAGGACACATGCTTGCTGACGTTGCAGCAATTATTGGCTCACTCGATATAGTTTTTGGTGAGATTGATAGGTAATCATTGGTACCCGTTCAGGCAATGGCGTCATGCAAGTAGCTGACACATAACTGTACGAACATTTGTTTGCAAAGGCAGTATGTTAAGTGTTATAGCCGATTTTGCCTCAAACACAAAGGCAGTGCCTTGACTACTTGGATCCAGAAAAATTGATTGTGTACTATACAACATTTTTGATCAAAAGCGTAACCGTTCACTGTTAGACTGCATTCTGTGATTTTTAGCAAAACATGATCTTTCATTTGAGCTTCCTTCAATTTAAAATAAATACAGAAAATTGCTGCCTATAGCTAAACTGACTTAGATTTACCAACAATCGTCATCCCGCTACTTGTTAGCGGCTAAGAGATACCGCGGCGGCATAGCTATCTTCAAAAATATGGTTGAATAATTGTGTGTATAATTATTAATATTTTTAAACACTTTGGCTATGGCTTTATCTAAGTTTCTCGACCCTAAGCTGGATTTAACCTTCAAAAAAATATGTAGGGTCAAGAACTGGCGCGCCTACTTTAGGGTTTGGTGGCTGATCCATTGTTTTCACAATAGGCCTCAATCCAAATTCCCATGTTAACGTTTCCAGCTCCCGCCTCGTCAAACGCAGCATCCGCACTACGCTTTCCTAGCAGATTCTTTACCAAAGTTTATAACATATTGTGCTGGTGATGCTTTCGGTTTGTAATACCTTATTCTGTAGTCTGAATATAGACCCAGCGTTTTGTATATCCATTCGCTACTCCACTTCTTCCAACCAAACCCTCTCTTCACTTTCAGCTAATAAGTGATTTTCTATTTCACCTTCCAAACTTGCCTCCAGCAGCTTTTTTATAAATGGTGTAAATGCTCCATCCCTTCCTGTTAATGGTCTGCCTTCCCTTATTGATGACAGTATATTTGCTTCCAGTTCTTTGTAATCTACCAAACCGGTAGTTCTGTTTACTACTTTCTGACTCATTGTCAAACCTCCATTTTTTTTATATCAATTTATTACTTTTTTTTTGGTTTGACACACTTTTTTGAACCATACGCGTCAAGTTAAGAGATTGTGAGCAAATTTAGAGAGGTTAAAGTGGATACTCTAGCCCTTCTACGTTTGTCTTTTAATGAAAATCGCGACCAAGTTATAGTGAGTTTTTTAAGAAATGCTTTTAAACTATTAATTTTGGTTAATACTAAAAATAACTCTCTAACCCGCCTTTTTAGCTCAATAAATGCCTTTGTTAAGCTAAGTTCTGTATTCTTTTTCACTTCTGTGCAACCAACTATGCCGTGAAATATAAGAATTGCGCACAATTTAGCATATAGTTCACATAATACTCTGCATGGCTTTCCTTTTAGCTTATCAAGCCTGATATGGCTTTTATACAATTTAAATAATAACTCAATTTGCCACCTTACTCTGTAAATCGTTAATACTTGCTCAGCACTAATTTTATTTTCTGGAACATTAGTTATAAATATTGACCAGTTCAACAATTTTTGATTTCTTTTAGAGGATGTATATCCCTGCGATCTTGCTAATCTATTAGCTTTCCTTCTTCTGGCCATAGACTGTTCTTCAGTTAGTTTCTGACATATAATTCTTACTCTAATTTTTGCTTCTTTTCCTAACAATACCTCGTTTTCTAAAAATCTCTAAACATTCTAATAATTCCATTTTTTGATTTGTTTCTACATCATATACGTTGGTATCGACGACTTATGAAATAAGCTCCTATTTCATTGATTTGTTTAAAAGAACTTGGCACAAAATAACCGAGATCAGATATTAGCAAATCATTGCTTGATATATTACTTAAATGTTTCCTATATCCCTGGTCTGATCTTATTCCCTCCGTTAAATTAAGTTGGTCTATTATCTGATTCATGTAATCGAAAACTAATTGTAACTTTATTCCAGACTTAGTATTGCTTTCATAGCCACTGTAGCTAGTACCATAACCTTTATACATCTCTTCCATACTGTTAGGTAGAGTAATATAGCTACTGTCCAATAATTTAACACTATTAAATTGCTGTAAGATTTTGCAATCAACTTGCAAGATATTTTTAAAGAGAATCACAGATTCATTATACATCCTTTTCATAAATTCCACTGCTTCTTCAGTAAATCTAAAATCCAAACCTTGTTTTGTTATATCTATCGAGTCCTCGTTTAGTAATTGACACATTGTTTCTACGCTACAATTATCAACTCCTATATTACCCAAGACCATGGCTTTTACGAATGATGAACCTTTTAGCTTTCTCTTTCTTTTTATAAACCTTGTTGTAATTGAGATTTTCTCTGCTTTTTCATTAAAAAATTCTTTGAGCTTTTTTGATAAGCAAGTTATTTTATTCATTGGTTCTCTCACTAAAAGTATATCTGGGAGAACTTATACCTTATTATTCTATCTCTTTCATACCTTTATTTCCTTAACTTGACGCGTATGGGTACATCAACAGGCTCGGCTACTAATATGTTAACATTGCTACACACAAAGCGTTTTAAACTTATATTTTTTTCTAGATAATTTTTCATATCCTGCGATAATTTTTCCTTTAATTCTTCATATGCTCCTGACAGCAACATCTCTAATTCCTTAAAAAACTCAATCTCTATATCACCCGCCACAAGAATCATTAGCAGATGTTTTACTAACTCTCTATCATTTGATTTGATTGCCTGATAAAGTGCTTTTCTCTATTCTCTTCCAAATCATACAGTTCTGATGAATCACTAAGGCTAAATAAATAGTTTGTAGCTTCTCCAGAAGCATAGGCAATATTAATTTCTCTTAATGGATGACCATCATTAAACTTTTCTAGTAACTTACTATCAGTAGTTTCTTCTATCGCAACAGCCACTTTACTCAATTTCTTTAGCTGGTCTATACCTTCTCTTGAATCTCTAGGTGTATTTTTAACTTCATTTAGCACCTTGCTATAAAGACTTTGCTTTTCCTCACTACTTAATAATGTACAATGCTCCTTCAGTTGTTCAGAAGTTTTAGATAGAAGTTGTATTAACATATCCTGCCTACGTTTTGTTGAAAATGCTCACGCTATATTATAGAATTTTTAATTGAAAATCATGCAAAAATTTATATTGCCATGGTCTTCAATTTATGTCTCTTTTTTAGTGGTTTCTGAATCTCATGATTCCTATATTTCAGCTTTTTAGTTTCCTTTCTGGCAAGCTTATCCGCCTCCTCGTTTGCCAGTGTACATTACTACTTTTTTTGTATTCATACTTACTCAGATATAACTTCAATTGTAAAATTTTCCACTAAAAATTATTGAATACTATTTTTGAGTTATTTATAACAAGGGTGTGGGAGGTTAATCTCACGGTGTTAGGTAATTGAGTTTTTACGCTCGTATTTTTATTAGGCTCCCACACCAAAAAGCGTATCTTTGATGTCTCCTACAGCTCCAAATTCATGACATCCATTTGCTGGCCTTTTTAGGCACTTTACAGAAGGGTTGATAAAAGATGTATAAAAGGACATTTAAGGTGCGTAGTAGCATTCTAGGGTCATCTATGGGAGACATTTTTTTCATCAACACTCTTGAATCTTACCTAAAAATAAAAACGTTGAATATTTCTTCAGAATTGTGTATAATTATTAATGCTTTTTAGGTACTCTTATTATGGCTCTTTCTAAGTTCCTCGATCCAAAAAATGATGTCGCCTTTCGCCGTATCTTTGGTACTGAAAAGAATAAAGATATCCTCATTCACTTCCTCAATGATATTCTGGGTTTTACTGGCAAAAATGCAATACAGGATATAGAGTTTTTAAGTACTATTCAAGACCCTGATATTGCCTCTAAAAAGCAAAGTATTGTTGATGTCCTCTGTAGAGATTCTTCAGGTATTCAGTACGTTTGCGAGATGCAGGTCGCTAAAACAAAAGGATTTGAAAAACGTGCCCAATACTATGCTGCTAAAGCTTACTCAAGGCAAGCTGATAAAGGTGATCAATACCAAGACCTTAAGGAAATTATCTTTATTGCTATAGCAGATTGTATACTGTTTCCGGACAAGTCTGAGTATAAATCAAAGCATACTATTCGGGATGAAGATACTAATGAACACGATCTAAAAGATTTTTACTTCATATTTATTGAATTGCCAAAATTTCCAAAAACCAAAGAGGATCAGCTTTCAAATATAGTTGAAAAATGGATCTACTTCTTTAAATATGCAGATGAGACTAGTGAAGAAGAGCTGGAAAAAATAATAGGTAGTGATGTAATAATTAAAAAGGCCTATGAAGAGCTAAATAGATTTAACTGGTCAGAAAAAGAATTTATTGCCTATGAACAGGAAATAAAACGTATTCTTGATGAACAGGCTGTCCTCGCTCAAAAACTTGATGATGCTACTGAAAAAGGCATCCTTATCGGACATGAAAAAGGCAGAAAAGCAGAGAAAATTGAGGTCGCAAAGAATCTACTAAAAGCAGGTGTTTCTATTGATATTATAGCTCAAACTACTGGTCTTACAGTTAACGAAGTCAAAGACTTAAGCTAATTCTATCTTTGGGTGTGATGAACATCTTTGTACTAGATGAAAACCCAGCAATTGCGGCGCAAATGTTATGTGATAAGCATATAGTAAAAATGCCATTAGAAACTGCTCAATTATTAAGTAATGTTTTTTCAATAGCATTAAAAGCGCCAAATCCTTTTGTCAGTACCACAGATCAGAATATAGCAGTTCCATATAAACTCACTCACAGCAATCATCCTTGTTCTTTATGGGCTAGGCAATCGAAAGGGAACTTTTGTTGGTTGATAGAGTACGGAAGAGAATTATGTAAAGAGTACACTTGGCGATACAAAAGGAAGCATAAATCAGAGGAAATAATAAATTGGTGTGATAGTAATAAGGATTTACTCATTTTTCGATCAACTGATATGCAAGCTTTTATACAAGCACTGCCGGATCAGTATAAATGCAGCAGTGCTGTGGAAGCTTATAGGAGATATTATCTCAAGGAAAAGATGAGATTTGCTAAGTGGGAAAATGGCAGAGAAGCACCAGATTGGATAATCTGCTACACAATACCACAGCTAATACAGCTCATAAATAGAGAAGCCATCCTAATCGGACATGAAAAAGGCAGAGAAGAGGGTGAACAACAGGCTAAAATAGCAGTGGCTAAAAATTCACTTAAGGCCGGTGTCTCTATTGATGTTATCGCTCAAATTACCGGCCTTTCGATAGATGAAATTCAGAAGTTAAGAAATTAATATTTCACCTCAGTCTTAAATCTCTAACTTTGTTTATCTCCGTAAGAGGCATATTAACTATTTACCTCCTACACATCCCAGTCTTATTACCACTAATTTTCACTTCATCCATCTTAGTATCAGGATCTCCAAATTCTTCACTCTGCTGCATAGCTCTTATAATCATGTCCTCATCTATGTTATTTAACCTCATCGATTGCTCTCTTGGTGACAAAAGGTTTTCATGAATTGGTTGCTTATGTTGTGTTTTGTTAAACAGACCAGCAGCTAAAATGCCTAATATTATTGTGTTATTTACTAGAGCAGCGTTTACTTCCGGTACACCTAAAGCTGGAGATTCCGTAGAACCCTTAATCTTTGATTCAAGATTTAGTGAAGGTAATGCTCTTGTTATATTAGGAGCTAAAGCCTGATTATCAGAATTAGTTGAGAAAGGTGGTTCTATGTGGGATTGATCCATAGAGCGACGGCGGCGAACGAGTTCTGCGCACCACCCCGGAGACCAAAATTTATCCCAACCGTTGCAATTTCTTCTGCGAAGAGGGCGAGTAGTAGTGGGAGGAGTAGTAGTGGGCATTAACGGCCTTAAAAAGCCTGCCACTTGTGATTTGCCATCTTGATTTGCTACATCTAAAGGGTTTTTACCATCCTTATTTTTAGCTCCAATGTTAGCCCCCTTCTCTACAAGCGTTTTAACTGCATCTAATTTACCTGCGCTAGCAGCATAATGTAGTGATGTCCAACCATTTCCAGTGGCAACATCGTTAACATTTATACCCTTACTGATGAAGAACTCTATAACATTTTCATGACCTGACACAGCAGCAACGTGGATAGGTTTTCTGCGATTGGTATGACAGACAGCATTAATGTTAGCTCCGTTATCAACTAGAAACCTAGCATTTTCTAATTGACCTCCCCATGCAGCATAGTGCAAAGGTGTACAATCGTTTATGTCCTTGGCTTCAATATTAGCACCTTTACCAATGATGAGCTCAACTCCCTTACCAAAATAAGCAGCGTGATGTAAAGGTGTTCCTTGATCTTCGTCTTGAACGTTAACATTAGCACCTCTATTAAGAAGAAGTTGGAGTGTATCCAATCTACTTGCACGAGAGGCTACACCTAAAGGCGTTTCATTTTTTGCACCTCTAGCTTCAATATTAGCCCCCTTCTCTATAAGAAATTCAACTATCTCTAAATGACCTTCTCCAGTAGCCCTGTGCAAAGATGTGTAACCATCACTATCTCTAGCTTCAATGTTAGCCCCCTTCTCTATAAGAAATTTAACTATCTCTAAATGACCTCCTTCAGCAGCCCTATGCAAAGATGTGTAACCATCGCTATCTCTAGCTTCAATATTAGCCTCTTTCTCAAGAAGTTCTTTAACTTCACTAAGGCGTCCTACTCTTGCAGCACTAATTAATAAATCATCATTGTTTAAAGTCATTTGTCCCTCCAAATTTACAAAAACTTACCTAACTCAACTAAGCAATTACACCATAGCAAGCTACTCTTACCCTGAGCTTTTTTCTTTCCTCAAGCAACACAGAAAAAACCATCTTCCCTCAAATAAGAATTCTGGAATGCCTTCACATAACATAGCTCGCTAACAAACGTAAAACTACCTTAGCTATTACACACTTACATACCATAAAAATTTAATGTATTTCAGGAATAGTACTCCATCTTTAAAACTTGTCAACCCCTAATTTAAATTTTTTTTGAAATAATTTTTGATGGAAGTCTTTAATAAGTTATTGTTAATTTAACAACATATATTATTAATAACTTAAATAATATAACCACTTTCAGCAACCCAAAACAACGTGCGTGAGAAATGTTTTTTTTGGAATCAGTTGGTCTACCAAGTGTACCATACGAACTTTTTAATATAGTGATTTTGCTATACGCTAAAACTACCCATATTAGCCCATTTCATCAATATCTACATACGAACTGTTTTGCCTAAGTTTATGGAAACAATTTAAATCTTCTATTTTTATAACCTTATTTTTACGCGGCTTGTTCTTACAAATATACGATCTATTTTCTTTTTAAACAAAGTAAACATTTAAAATTTTTATGATGCTGAGAAATTAAGGTATTGTCTGTAAATTCCAATAGAATTTTTGTATCTGCTCAATATAGAAAATGTTTTTCATAAAGTTTTTATCCTTGGTAATTATAGGTAGCTATTTAATTCTAACTTTTATATAATACCATAAATATTTTTATATGGAGAGTGCAATGCCAAGAACGACAGAACGTCATGCTACAGTACTTAATAAGTTACAAAGTGTTATTGAACATATAGATTCCAAAACTGCTGCTGAAAGGCGTTTAGCTATTGAAAGATGGGTGAAAACTTACATTAGACAGGTAGAATACCTAGAAGATGATAAGCTACAATTCTTGTACAAAATGTTTCGTGATGAGAGTTGTTGGTCAGATACAAAATTAAATAATGCAATCTTAGGACAGAAGCTCACTGAAGAAAAGATAGAAGCAATAGATAACCCATTCTGTAGGTATAACATGGCTTGCAGGTATTGTGTAGTAGATAAAATTCATCCGCTCTTTCAAGAGCAATTTGAGTCTTATAAAGGTAGAGTTTCTCCTGATGCAGTAGACATGGAGGGTAATCCTGTGAATGACAAGTACATAAGAAATGATTTGCTAGACTCCATGGAAAGTTATGATCCTGTGTTCAGCTTTTGGATTGATAGAGAGTCTGAAGAATTAAAATTAAAAGAATACAGTAATATAGGTGGCTTCAGAAAAGCTGTAGATTTTAAATGGAGTCAGGGAGTGGAATATTTCTATAATCTCTTGAGTGAGCAACAGAGAAAAGAGGAAGTTACTAATGCAGTTATAACCTTATCCTCTATTCAATCTAACTTTAATCGTGCTACTGTTTTGGATTTTTGTTTGCATAAAATGGATGACTCAACAAAACGTGAGCTGTTAGTTAAATTATCAGAAAAAGATCAGGGAGTATATTCGCTTCTTAATGGGTTAATCAAGTGGAGTTTTCTTGATACAGTCCAAGATATGATAAAGCGCTTGTGCTATGAAGAAGTTTCGGTGCCTACAGATAAAATACTTTCAGGTCGTGATTATGGACTCCTACTTTCCTCTCTTTCAAATGTGATATTGGAAAATCCTGAGTTAAGTGCTCAAGCTAGGTCAACCATTATGGGTATTTGGAGGTGCAATCGCTTTAGTGAGCATAAAAAGCTAGTTCTTTTTTCCGATGATAAAGCTCTAGTTACACCTGTATTCGCTGCATTCATTACAGATTGGAATAGAAATAAAGCTGGAGGTGATGTTGGAATAAAAGATCAGATATTAGAAATTTTACGGTTTGCAGAAGAGAATTGTTCATCAGAAGATCTTGCAAGTTTTAAAGATTACGTAGTTAATGACTTAAAAATGGTTAGTATGCCTGGTATGGTAAGGAATATTTCCTATAGTAAGCTAATGGGGGAGTTGTTTTATGAAGTAAGTGTTTCTAGTGATCTCCGTACCGAACTAGCATCTCCTGGTGTTAGTGGTTTGTCTAGTCATAGTAAGTAGAGGTGTTTTATGCATAACAATGGTGAAAATATAGGGTTAGTTAGAAGTTTGCTAGATGGAGAATATCAGAAATTTGAAGAAAGGTTCGAGTCTTTTTTAGATCAATGTCCATCTTTTCTGCATTCAGTTGGTAAGGATCGCTTTTTCCCTGCATTCTTTTTCGGTATGTTTGCTACTGCATTTGATTCTGATATTGCAAAGGACAGTGAAAGAATTTTCTTTCGTTTTGACAATGATCCAGATAACCCTAGAAAAGGAAATTTAAAGGTTGCTATTTTAACTGAAGACAGAAACGGCAGGCAAATAGTAAGGTGCTACACTATTGCTGACAGGACAAACAGCATTGGTTCAAGATTCAGTGAAGAAGAGAAACAGTGGGTAGAACGTAAACTGCAGGGGGATGGTACTAAAAGAAGAAAACTAGAATTAGAATGGGAAGAGTATAAAATATTTGTATGGGCAGAAAATCTAGGAGAAGACGAAAAAGAGGAAGCAATAAGATGTAAGCAATTTTCTGAAGATGAAGCATTTACTCAAGATTCAGCATCTCTGTGCGATGGTTTTGAAGAGGTTGTCAGAACTATGCAGCAAGGTAACTTATCAAATTTGTTAGGAAGATTGGCAAGTAATAACGCAGATTATGTTTTTGCTACCATTAGGAACGTTTTCAATTACATAATTGACATCTACAATAGATATAATCATGTACTAGATTTCAATGGCAAGGAGTCAGACTATCATGGCTTTCTGTCAGGGTTTTTGATGAACTTTAGGTATCGCCACACGGCTGGCATTTATCTTGAGTTATTTGTAGGAGGTGGATATACAGATATTACTTTCCTTATACGTGGAGTGGATAGGCTAAGGGATTCTGTTCCTATTATAATCGAGCTCAAAGCTGGAGGAGAGAGTGCTGATCAAGCATTGGAACAAGCTGAAAATTACGTCATAAGATGTCCTGTCTCATCTATATCAATTCATACTTCATCAGGTAGTGCTGTCTGTGTTGGATTAAATTTTGATTTAGATGAGGATCAGCGTTTGCGGCTTAGCACTCAAGACTTTCTGGATAAAGGGTCTTCTTTATTGGAAAGGCTATTTAATGGTTCTGTAGACGAGATTAGAGAGAACGTTAGAAATTATTTATTATATCCATCTTTTGGTGTACCTGCCGTACCTGACGTAAGAGGTACTAATAGCAGAGTGTTTTCCTATACGACTGGATTTGCATTTGCAAGTACTGCATTTGCGAAAAAAAGGATTATGGTAGCAGGAGGAAATTGGGTAGATGTAACTAAATACCTGTTCAATTACCACGATAACGATAAAATGCTAGGCCCGCAAGGAAGGGTTGCACAAGTAAATGTTCGGGACCGTGCCTTAACTATGGTTTTACGGGCATTATGGCAAGGAGAAGAAAGAATTATTGTGCTTGATGTTCGTCATGCGTTAGCTCACCAATTTCCCATACAAGGTCTAGACTTGTCACGTTGGCCAGATGCTAGAGTATATGAAGTAGCATGCACGTTGAATCCAAGGAGAAGAGATGAGGATGATCTTGGTTTAGCAGTTGATGTGACACCATTTCAATCACCTGCCGATTATCTACAGAGTAAGGGCAATCAGTCTTTTCAAGGTGAGCTTTTAACAATAGGTGGTGTTAGTAATATACACAGCACTGCAAATGTTATGATGAATACAGGCTGGCAAGATATCAATAGGCATAAGGCATTATTTCAAGCAATTTCCAAAGTGTTATTTACGTTAAAGTGGGTAGTGAATAGAAATAATGCCCGAGAGGTTGGGTTTCATTCTGTGTTGCATGGATTGTTTTATACTTGTGATAATCCAGCTAGGATAATTATAGAGTTCCAGTTGGGAGGAGGAGAGAAGATAGATTTGGTGTTATTAAGGTCTGCAGAAAGTAGAGGTGGTGTTCATCCAATTGCGAAAGAGCTGAAGTTTGCTGATGATTACGAACTACAGAGTAAAATACAAGAGGCAAATAATCAGTTAAATAGTTATTTGCAATGTAGAGGATATAAGCGTATTACCGATGGAGACACAGTAGTTTTATCGTATGCCATATGGAATGATCGTGCGCAGAGGCCAGATACTCTTATATCAGTTAAGGATGTTCTTCGTATAAAGGACAACTTAGGACACAGTTCTGCAGATGATCTTCCTGGCAGATGAGGGTTATTGAGAATTTACATATAAAATTAAGTATATAATAGATTATACTGGTAAAATGTATATGATAGCAGGCTCAAAGTCATATGAAGCTACGGTAGGAGAATACAACTCTCTAAAAAATATGAAAAATTATACTTGTATTGACTCTTAATTTATGCTAATTATTGCACATGATGTATTTATAGATTGAGGGAGTGTGGTGTTAGGGTATATCTCAAAGGATGGGCAGGTCTGTGCAAGTGATGGGTTAGCTACTGAAGGACAGCATACGGAGCGTTTTGGTCAGCACACTCTTGAAGGAAGCACATCATCGTTAAGTAAAGAACAAACTGATGACTGGAATGAGTCCATTGTTGAAGATAAAAATACTGTTGTTGAAAGTTATTTTATTCCAGAAAACTCAATTTTAATGAATTTAGCAAACCTGTTAACTGAGAGCGAAAAAGTTTCAATTAAGGTTAGAGATTTGTATGTTACAATTCCAGATGACCACAAGGCTGTTCCTCCGAGAGGAATTGTTAGTATTATTGAGGTATTAAAGAATCTCTCTAACAATAGCGGGTTAAGCATTAATTTTCCTCATACTGATGTTCGGAGTATTATTCTAATTTCTAAAAAGTCTAACCTAGAGTTCAGGCTTTCTTTCTCTAGTCATGATATCTATGAACTTTATCTGCGCATGATTGATAAAGAAAGCCTAGAAATATTATCTAAAGAAATAAGTCTAATTACAGCTAGTCCTTTTGATGGTCTACCTACTATTAAAATGCCAGCTTTAGCACAAAAAAGCGGTAAAGATAATCCCAGTAGCTCAATGGATGATAATCTAACTCCCCTCAGTGAGGTTGATACTAGGCTTCAAAGTGATGAACAAGGTTTACAGCCAGAAATTTTATCTACTAGTCTAACAGGAACTAGCACGAATAAGGGACGAGAGCAAGATTATCTTAATGATAGTGAAATAGTTGTGGCTAGTAATATGGCTCTCAATACTTCGGGTATTGATGGTATATTAGACATCAACCCATTTGCTAACTTGGATGAGGATCGGATTAATACAAGTACTCCGACTAAACAGATCAGCTTATGTGAGCCGTCTTCCATAAGTGAATATCTAGTTAATGAGAGCGAACTTAGTGACAGGATGAATTTAAAGGGTGCAAGTAGAATGGCTGAACTTATTAGACTGATAGCTGGCGTATTCATTGATATGAGAGGAATAATAGAAGAACTAAGTATTCCCTTGTTAGGTCAAAAGATAAAAGATATAAGAGAATATTTAAAAGATTTTCTTTCTGTAGTAGAGGAACTGATCAACGAACGTAGCAAAAATCGCCTACAAGATAAGTCTGAAGAAAATCACGAAGCTTGCTTACAACAAATTTATGATTTAAAATCAAAATTGAAAATAGAAGAAAGAATTAATTCTTCTATAGATCAGAAAAATCAACAATTAACCGAAAAAAAACTCCAGCTTGCAAAAGATAATCAGGATTTTCTTGGTAAATGTAAAGAGCTGGGTAATCTTCTGTGTGACAAACACAAAGAGCTAGAGGAGCAATGTAGTACTCAGCAAAGTCTAAAGGAACGTCTAGGTACGTTGCTTGCAGAGAATAAGCATTTGAAGGAAGAAATAGACGGTATGAACAAGTTTTACAAACACCTTCCAGAACGAACTGAGGAAAAAAGTGGTGCTACAAAAATAGGAAAAATAAGCAAATCGAGAGAAGTTACTCAATCGAATAACGGGTATCATAAGGAAGTCAAAATTGAACAAGAGTTGAGACAAAAGATAGATGAAATGCAGAGAAAAATAGGTGAATTGCTGTCAGAAAATAGTATGTTACTAGAGGAATTAAGGTCAAAATGTGAACAAGTAGGGGATGCTGTAGAAAGCTTAAGTACCGAGATCTCAAGTTTTCGCTCTGAACAAAATTTGTATAATGAGCTTGAGGCTGTTAAACGAAGAGAAGAGCTCGATAACTCAGACCAAGCTGAAATGTACTTAAAGAATGGTGATCTAGTTAATGTGACACAAGGTTATAGTAAAAAGGCTGATAACCCAACTAAACTTACTGAACAGTTTAAAGCAGTAAAGTCTCAACTCTTGATGGCAAGCACTTATAGTAGAAAGCAGATGACCTATGCTTCTGTTTCTCTTGTGTTGTCTGGGGCGTTTTCTGTTGGTGCAAGTTTAACGATGTTTAATTTAGCAATATGTATTTCGCTTACCGTGGCTGCGTTAACTTTTCTTGCAGTATGGTGTTACTGTTCTTATAAGGCAAGTACAGCGCTTAGTAATATTGAAGTTGATCAAATCGGAAATTGTGTTAATCTACGGCTTCAGGAACTCAGGTAGCCTAAGTTGGGAAGGGTTAAGTTTTGAGTTAATGGAGAGGTTCTTCTAAATCATTGGTGTTTGTGTTTTTTAGGAATGCTCTCTTGCGTTGGATTGGAAGGATTGTTCTACCTTTTCAAGCTTTGTGCTCGGCTCTAGAGCACCGTACAACGCGAGGCTTATGCATGCCAATCCAGAAATTATTCCAACTACTGCTATAGTATGCATTTTCATAATATGTGATACGACACCACTTACCAGTAGCACTGCCCCAACAAAAACACAAGGGTTAAATGATGATAACCTCTCGTATAGTGTGTGTGCTTCGAATTCCCCTCCCCATTTAAATGCTATCGATAACATATCTTTATATAAACGTTCAATTTCCGAAAAACCAAGATCTGTTGGCAAAGAACGTTTATCTTGAAATTTTCCTCCATTGCATATAGCTAGCAACTCTAAATCTTTCTTCTTACTGTCCCTTTCTCTATAATTTTCCGCCTTTCCTGCTATCTCATTCAACATTTCCTGCTCTACTTCAATAAAAAGAGATACATGCACATTGTCCACTATATAATGCAGACCTCCTTCCACTCCATCACCCAGATTGTTTTGTTCATTTGACTCACTTAAGATCACTTCATTAGCTCTACTAATAACTCTACAATTTACTGACTCATAATCCATTCTTCCTCTATAATCATCAATATCAACACATTTCATGTAGGACAATAACGATTCTTTTACTCCAAAACTAGTTGGTAAAATCTTAAGGTAATCATTCACTAATTTATTTATTACTCTTCTAACTGCTTCTTTATTAAAGGAAGTACCTAGCTTACTCTTTGCACTATTGATTTTCCCTTCCATGTATGGAGAATTGCTCTTTACTATCTCTTCACGTAGTATATGCTTACTATTCCTTCCTGCTTCACAAAGAACTTCCTGCAGTAATTGGTCATACCAATTATCAAAAAAAGTCTTGTTCTTTATTTTGAGTAATAGAGGTTCATTGTCTTTTACTGTATTACGTGCTTTTTCTCTTTTGCTATTATACTGTAAGTTTATTTTTTGACTTCTATATACGAGTACTTATCTTCCATTCCTTTTGCTCTTAATAGTATGCTCTCTAAGCTTTTTACCTCTTCACGAGAAATATAGTTATGATAAATTTCAATTACTTTTTGTAAGTTAAAAGTACACAAACTTGATACATCTGTTTCCTGAACATAACTTTTTAAATCAGAGAACTATTATTAGTTAGAGATTTTAAATTATTACTTGACAATGGCAAAAGTGCTTTTTGGCGTAATCTATCCTCATTACCGCTTATTTGTTTTTCTATATCCCTTCTTATTTTGTCTGCAAAAATCTCTTTTTCTGCTTTTTGATATTCAGTTAGCACGTTAAGCAGAGCACTATATGCTTGATACTTTGCTTGTGCAATAACTGTTCTAGTAAGAAAAAAGCTAGAACAATATAATGATAACCCAATTGGTGCCCTTGTACCAATTAGTGCCTGCAGTAGTTTTAGATCTCCCGCTCTAATTATTTTTTCTACTTGTTCCTCAAATGGCTTATCAAAAAAACTTGGCATACAACCCCTCTAATTATAAGTTAAGCATACCTTAATTACCGTGAGATTACAAGTTAACATTCTTATATAATTTTCATATCCCCTCTTTTTGCTTTGCACAATTAATATAACACCGATTTGTAAAACTTCTTCATCTGCTCACTCCACAGAATTGGTATTTCTCTCAAATCAAACAACTTCAAATTTCTCGGTTGTCTTCCATTTACTATGTCTTCTTTTATCTTTGGAGCTAAATAATTTAACCTTAAAATTTGCTGTATACGTCTTGTACCTATATTAATTTTGGCACTCAGCTCTTTCACACTTTCGTATTTTCCTTCTTCCAGTTGCCGTTTCCATAGGTGGGCTCTCACCACTGCTTTCAGTAGCGCATTATTTGTTTTTCCTTCTGGCTCTACTACTGTGCATTTGTTTCCTTTCTTCTTTATTGGTATAAACTTTTCCTCTGATTCAGAACTCACTTCTATTCCATCTTCCTTAACCATTACTCCCTTTATTAACTTTTTCACTACTTCTTTTTGCTTTCCAAAACTTAAATTTTTCCATTTTTCTTCGGTCTTTTCTCCCCGTTTTTCATATAGCTGCTCTGTCTTTCTCATCACTTCTTTTTCCACCTCTCCCGCTACTATAGTTCTGTTTATTGATTCACAACCTTTTCCCCTTAAATGGTTATTGCACACGTAATATCGGTACCTTTTATTTTCTTTTTTTGCATACGTTAGTGTCATATTTACACCACAGCTCTTGCACTTAATTATTCCCTTTAGCAACGCTTCCTCGTATTTCGCCTTTCTATATGGTTGATTCTTTATCAATTCCTACGCTTTTTGCCATTTTTCCTCTTTTATTATTGCTTCATGCTTTCCCTCATACTCTTTCTCATAATGCCGTATTTTTCCCATATATATTGGATTTGTTATTATTCTTCTCACTGTCGCTTTTTTAAAGATATCTGATTTTGTTCTGTAACCTTGACTATTTAGCTCCCTTGCCAATTCTGCCATTGATTTTAGCTCCAAATATCTTTCAAATATGTGCCCTACTATTTTCGCTTCTTTTTCATTTATTATTAATTCTTTATCTTTTACATCATATCCAAGCGGTAAAGTTCCACCCATCCATAACCCCTGCTCCTTTGATGTTGCTATTTTATTTTTTACTCTTTCTACAATCATTTCTCTTTCTAGTTGTGCTGCTCCTGACAATACCGTTTGTACAAATTTTCCCATTGGCGTATTATTATCAAATATTTGTGTTACTGCTACAAAATTTACTCGGTGCCTTCTAAAAAATGACGTTACTTCTATGCTGTCTTTTGTTTCTCTTGATAGCCTATCTAGCGTATATACTACTACACAATCTACTTCTCCTGTTTTTACATCTTCAAATAATTCCTTTATTGCTGGTCTTTCTAAATTTTTCCCTGAATATCCACCATCATCGTACCTTTTTACCAATGCTACCCATCCTTCTCGGCTTTTTATATATTTTTCACACGCTACACGTTGCGCATCAAGACTATTAAATTTTTGTTCTAGACCATCTTCATTTGACTTCCTAGTATATATCGCACATCTTACCTCTTTCAGCATCCTTTCTCCTTATCTCTCATTCCAAATAGAAGCGGCCCATTGTAACTCATTCCCATTATTTTTCCGGCTACTGCTGACAATGACGTGTAAAACTCTTCTCTGTAGATTAAACCCTTATCTGTTACCATTACCGCATGCGTCTCTTCTCCTCTCTCTAATATTAGCTCTGTTCCTGCTACTGGAAGTTTGTCACTACTTATTCTTTTTCCCTTCTCTAGCCGATCTGCCAGATACTCCAGTCTTTTTGCTCCTTTTCTTGACATTTCTCCATACGCTTTTTCCTGCATTCTATAAGCTAATCTTGGTATCAGATATTTCTTTGAGTATCTAGGCGCTTCTTTCCCAAATACCTTCTTCCACGTTTTTCTCAGCTCATCCAAAGGTTTTCTCTCTAAATTCATTACTTTCTTTTCTATTTCTTCCTCCATGTTTTCAGCCTCTCATAAATAACTTTTCAATTTTGTCCGTTTCTTTCTTCAATACTTCAGTTACTTCTTTACTATTTTTCGCATAATCTATTGCCGTCATCCCACATTCATCCTCTTGCTCTATTTCTCCTCCTGCCTCCACTAACTCTTCCACTATTTCTTTTTCACCTACCATACATCCTAGATGCAGCGGTGTGCATTTATTTTCATATTCTTCCGCATTTACGTCTGCTCCTGATTTTATCAATTCTCTCACGATTTCTAGACGTTTCTCCGTTACCGCTAGGTGCAGTGCTGTATATCCTCCTACATCTGTTGCATTTACATTCACTCCTTTTTCAACTAATACCCTCACTGTTTTTGCGTTTATTGCATAATGCAGAGCTGTTCTTCCATTCTCGTCTCTTTCATAAATATTTTTAAACGAGTTCTCTAATAGTGACTCCTCTTTTTTACCGAGCTTTACCATAACTTACCTCCACCTTTCTTTAAAATTAAGTCCCTTTTTTAAGCCTTTCTTACTACTACATTTTCTGCCTCATCTATCATTTCATTCACTTGGCTGATTATCTTGCTTGCTAAATTTTGACATTCTTTCTTTATTAGCGATTTGTCTCTCTTCCTTATTTCTCCTATCTCTATTATTTTTAGCTCCGGCATGTAGCTTCCATTCAACATGTCTGCTATTTCTCCCACTAGCCCCTCTATTCCATAGCACGTCAGTTCTCTACTTTTTGTTATTCCTCCTTTTTCTCTCAGAAATTTACTCGCCTTTTCACTCTCTTTGCTATCACATAGACGATACTTTTCACTTTCCCAGATGTAATACATTGGCGTTGCGCCGTACTTATTCAGTTGATTAACTTCAGCTCCAGCCTTTACCAGCTCTTTTATTATTTCAACTCCTGCTCCTCCTATTTTGCACGCAGAGTGCAGTGGCGTACATCCAGTGACATATTGAGTGGCATTTACTTCTGCTCCCGATCTTAGCAGCACTTTTATATTTTCTAAGCTTTTCGCAAATACTGCACAGTGTAGTGGTGTATAACCATTTTTATCTCTTGCATTGATCTCTGCTCCTTTATTTATTAATAACCTTACTGTTTTGTAATCAGAGATTTCTACTGCTTGGTGTAATATCGTTTCTCCTTCTTCATTTCTTTTATTAATATCTTTAAATCCGTTACTTGATACTTCTTTAAAAAACTTACTCTTGCTAAAACTCATTTCATACCTCACAAAATTAGCTTTTCTAGCGCCAGATAAATTTCTTATGTTTACCTGCTGCTATTCAAGTCATGTCCTTTTTAGCATGAGAAAGCAAGTCTTTTTCTTTTTATTTCATACACTTTTACCTATTATTAATATAATATATGAGTATCTAAATATAAGTACTTAACTTATTAGAGATATTATTCGACTATCTTTCCAACTTCTGTGCAAATGTCGATGTTCATGCCACTTCAGTACTCCCGGGTAAAATACTAAAATGTGCTTTTCTAATTCGTGTATTGAGTCTTTTTGCTCTGAATCCAAATCATTTTTATAGTAAACGTTGTGTTCTGCTAAAACATATTTTCTGACCTTCTGATCTGTATAATTTTCTACTTTATAGTTGTGAGTAACGCTAAACCTTTCTAAAATTGGTTTGTGTTTTAAATTCCAACGTTGCCATGAAAGTTTATCGTTTCCCAATACAAATTTATTTCCTTCTTCTTCTATGCTACCAACCGGAAAGCACGCATTTGTTTCTCCTAAGTTCCAACTGTCCGATAATACTATCTGCGCTTTAGCAAATTTAATCGATGGTAATAAGCTTTGAGTTAGAGGATACAGGGCTTTTAAGTTATACCACTGATGACTTCTTTCATAGACGCCTTTGTAATCTTTTGTATGAGGCTCTGTTTCTCCAAGTACTGCTACATCTAATCGATATATGTCATTACTAAATGTTTGTTCATAATGGTTGCGTAGATAACTCTCTATAACCTTAATTGACGTAACACTAAACCTGAAGAAATTTACTCTTCCAAACGATAACACCGGTCCATCTTTTTCTATTTTTACCCCTGAATAGTCAGAAAGAAGATCTCCAAATAAACTCTCATCCAATATAAATCTTTGCGCATTATAATAATCGTTAAAAATCCTCATCAATCTGGATCTTACAGGCAGTGATAGTTTTGCCAGCTCTACTACTGCATCTACGAAGAAGTCATTTGGTACCTCTTTTATCCCTACTTGCAACTCAAAAAAGTGTTTACCGGGTGGTTCTTCGATGATTGTAATGTCTTCTATATTTGCCCACTTGAGTGCTATTTTAAGTGATTTAGGTGTTCCTCGCAGTCTTTGAAATTTTACTCCTTCTACTATGGCTCTTCTTTTATCTTTTACCCAGAGTAGTATTTCTTCTAAACCATATTCTTCTATTATCCACGGCAATGTTTCTTCTTCCAATCTAAACTTAAATCCCCTGATACAGCTTGGATCTACTTTATAATCTATCGCATCTACTAGCGCTTTTTCCTGTTTTGTTGCATTTGGTGGCAGTAACATTAATTCAACTCAATCTTTAAATTTCGCAAATTTGCACATTCATTTCCTAGCACTACAACATCTTCTTTTGGCTCGATTAATTCCACATTTTCTACACCCTCTACAAATAGATTTGCTATTATCCATGATCTTGTCACACTCCATCCCAGCCTTCTATTTGCTTCAAACTTCTTAATGAACTGCTTCTTGATTTCCTCCTTCGATATCACAGGACTTATGCTCATTCTGCTGTGAATATCTATTTCCGTAATATTGCAACCAACTACTGTTACTGTATCTGTTAAAACCCTTATATCATCTCTAGTAACCTGCTTTTTTACAATTTCTAGTAGCTCTTCTGACAATATGCCAGTTGTGGATAATTGTGTTGATAAGATTGAAATTTGTACTTTTCCTGGTATAGGTGATTCTACTAATGCATCTTTTACTCTACTATCTGCCGACAGTGCATGATACCTATAATACTCCCTGCTTCCACACGTGCTTGAGCCTACTATCTTTGCTTTAATTCTTTTTCTAAATCGTTCATCATCTTCTTCTTTTTGCCTCTCCACTCCATAAAACTCAGCTAAATTATCAAGATCTTCTCCCGTTGCAAATTTTAGTAAATTACCCTTTACAGCTTCGTTTATCCTTTGTCTGAGTAACAACTCTCTCCATGCTGCTACTTCTAATACCTTCATTGCTGGATCCGATTCTACTAATCCTGAAAAGGTTTCATCTCTACGGACTAACTCTTCTTTCATTCTCGAAAAGATTTCTTCATAACTCAGCTTTTCTACAATATTTAGCTGCTTCATCTTTAAACTACAATTTCATCAAAATGAATGTTTTTCCCGCTTGGTAAGTATAATCCTTCTAGATCAAGCGTTACTTTTCCTTCTTTCACCTCTGTCATTTTTACTTTTTCTAGCTTAAATCTTTCCTCCCACCTTTGTAGAGCTTCTGCTACTGCTGAATAGATTTCCAAAGTTAAATCTCTATTTATTGGCTTATCTACTAATTCAAATAGTCTTGACCCATAATCTCTCCTCATTACTCTACTGTTAATAGGAGTGGTCAGTATATCAATTATTGATTGTTTCAGATGTTCTATTCCTTCTAATTCTTTTCCTGTTTTGGAGTCCATCCCTTTCATTTTTAGCCTGCAAACACGTTTTCACTGCCTTTTATTACTTTAAACCCACATGAAACTATATCTCCTACTCTTCCCGCTCCAAACCCATTTGCAAACACTGTTTTTGATCCTTGAACCATTACTTCTCCTTCACTAAAACTTTCTCCTTGTCTGCACATTGGCTTACCATTTACAAAAACATTGTTACTACCACTAATGCAAAAATGCGGTGTTACTTCTACACAATAATCTCCTACTCGTACAACCGATTTATTCATTTAATTAAGGTTTATTCTATCTGCTTTCAGTTTTATTTCGCTCTTCGTCATCTCTATGCTCGATTCCCCAGCTTTCAGTGTTATTTTGTCTACTACTTCAATCTCTAAATGATGCTTCTCTTTATCATATAACAATCTTGTTCCATCCTGAAACTTCACACTATTTATTTCTTTTTTATTCTCTGGTGCAGCATACTTTTGTTGATATATTCCAGCTAGTACTACTCCTAATGATAACTCTCCCAATGGTGACAATATTACTACCTGTTCATTTATGCTTGGTGGTAGCCAGCTTCTTTCCTCTCCTGCTCTAGAAGTTATCCATGGAAGAAAATCTGTTAAAAGTTCTCCTATCTTCACTCTTACTTTTGCTTTCTCATAATCTACTTCTTTTACAACTCCTATTCGTACAATGTTTGCTAACTTTCTTTGCAGCTCTGAAATAGCAAAATTACTCTCTAACATTTTCTTCTATTATAATCGTATGTGGCTTAATCTTATTTTCTGTCCATATCGATTTACCTAAATGAAGCTGATGACTCCAATCAACCATCCACACCAAATATGCATCTAATTCGGGTCTAAATCCGTCAATTTCTGCAGAGATAAATTCTCCTGGTGAAACATTTTTTATATTCCATGTATTTTTGTTTACAACTTTTGCCACCTCAGCAGCTAATGTTCTGACAATAATAGCTGCATTTTCTATTGTGCTATCAATCACAATTCGTGCTTCAAATCTTGCTTTCAGTGCTAATTCTTCTGTTCCTGGATCTTTTCCCGATTCTAAACTCACAAGCTCTACAAATAACGCTGGCGCTAATAATTCTTTCCTTATCGATGGATAAATTTCACAAGTTTGAATTGCTGGTATTTCTTTCTTCAGCGTAGTGCAGATTGCGTTATGCAAATCTTTAAAATTCATATATTTCTTGTAATATCACGTTCAAAGAACTTTTCAAACACTTCCTCAACCTCATAATTAACAAGATTCCCTATTATCCTTGAAGCCTCAGGTTCGAGTGACAATTTAACTTCCTTTATTGGCAATGCTGCTCTTCCTTCACGTTTAAACATACCGCTATTTCCTTTTGGCATAACTGCTGCAAATCCTCCTATAAACTCATGCTTTCCTACTTTCGATCCTCTTCTTGTTTTTTGTATTTTGCCAATTGTCGATGCTCTAATGTCGTAGAGATTTGCTCTAATTAACACTTCTAATCTGCTTGTTTTTGCTTTAAAAATTCTTAATCTCTTTCTTATCAAACTTAATTTTATCTTCTTTTCCTCACTGATTTCCTTAGCTGCTTGCGCTTTTAACCATAGTGCTGTTCTATTTAGTGCTTTTATAGCTGCCAGTTTTACTTTCTGCTCTTTTTCGTCAATATTGTAGACTATTTCATTAATATTGTTACTAATTTTAATATCAAACATTTTCTATTGCCTCAATTTTCCATATTTCACTCGAAGAATCTTTTAACGGTGGTTCAAAAATCTTGTAGAACCTTTTTTCAATCTTGATATAATCACCAATGCTAAAGGAAGTAACGTCCTGATCACGTATTTCTATAGAAGCAATTTGCTGAGTTAATGCTCCATCTGCACCTAGAGAGTACGTAGTCTCAGGACGTTTAATTAGCACTTTTATTCTACGAATGCCCTCCTTATTTTTATTACAATATGTGGCTTCCACTCCTAAATGCTCAAAACAATCTTCCAATAATTTTCCTATATTCATCAACTAGAACTAATTTTTACCAAAACTCCCGGACGATGGCACATTGGCAATGGATTCGACTGCGTATGTAAATCAGTTCCTCTATCAAATCTTCTTGGCTCTTGTTTTGCATAGAGTGGCTGTCCAAGAGTATTCACTGTTTCATTAAAATCTGCTGGTGCAAAATATGTTGTAAATGTGCTCGCTGTTCCTACTGGAAAACAGTTTCCACTTTCTCTTTCTATAAACCTTCTTACATTTCCCTCAGGATCAGTTGCTTGCCCTCTATATTCCTCAAATGTTATTCCGCAAAATGTAAATCCTGATCTCATGTCGTTCCTTAGCGCTGCTCCTTCTTGCCATCTCTCATATGCCTCTTTCACCTTACTATGGGAAGTTAATGCATCAAAAAACTCAGGGCTTACCAGTGCATGAATTCCCGTCATATATTCACCACTTAGATTATCTTCTATATGCCGGAGTACTTCCAGACACTTACGTTTTACATCTGTTGTTGCTGTTCCAAGGGCAAAATTTACTACTTTTGGTGTTATTTCAAATTCGTTATACAGATTTAGTAATTCTGACCCGTCAGCATCAAGAATAATTCCCTTCAGCGCTCCCATTCGTAAATGCTCTAATGTTATTGCGTGTTTGTTTCTCATTAGCTGTAAATGGTCAGTTATTACGTCTGCCAGCGCTTTCAGTTCACTTTCTGATCCAAATGCCCTTATTCCTTGTACTTCTTCTGGCAGTACTACATCATCATGCGGAATATGTGGAATCGTAAATGTTCTTACCTTTCTTTTTCCTCTTTTTCCTACTGTTGCTGGTGCTCCTGGTAACTGCGTTGGTAGTAAACTTAATACTCCATTTTGCTCCTCTATAGTAATATGTCTAAATCTTACTGACCTACTTGGAAACAAATTTAAATTTTCAACTCGTCCATAATTTATCGGCAATATATTTATCGCATTTGTTAGTGCCGTCATGCTAAATGCTGTATTTGTAAATGGATTTTGCATTCTTTTTCCCCCTTATTAATTTAAGTTACACTCCCTTGCGGACAATGATCCCTCGTCCTTCAAGTTGCTTTATTGCTGCAGCTTTTTGCTCTTCAGTGATACCTGTTGGCCACACAATTGCATGATCTGCTAGCATTGCTATACGTGTAATGATTACTGCTTTGGCATTTTCTGTCGCATTTACATCACTTACTATCGCACCTATTGCTGTTTGTGTACCATCTGTTGCAGTTGGATTTATTATCTTAATCATGTTATCCTTATCACTACCAACAACTGTACCAAGTTTAAGATTTTGTCCCTTGGCTACAGTTATTTGGTCTCTTGAATATAGACTTGATGCCTCATACTTTAATAAGTCACCTAGATTATTTTGTTCGATTATACAACTCATAAAATTTCCTCATTTATTTTCCCCTTTAGTTTTACCGCCATGTTTGTAATTGTTGTACGCGGCGGTTATAAGAAAACTTAAATACTTGATTGCGCTCGAGTTTTAGCTACTTGTATCATCAAATCTTCTGATGAATTTTGTGGTAAAGCGCTGAAAATCTCAGCTTTTGCTGTTCGCTCTGCAAGTAACTCCATTAAAACTTCCCTTGCTTGCTCAACACTTACGCTTTGCTCAATAAATTCTCCTATCTTTTCTGGCATCTTTGATATATTACATAATCTTATTATCTCTAAAATTTCTCTACGACAGTTCTCGTAGCCTTCCTCATTAGTTGTCATACTAACACTCCTATGATTATTGATAAATTCAAAAAATGTTGTAACTCCATCTGCAAGACCTATTTCTACTGCTTTCTCGCCAAAATATAGACCTGCTTCTGTTGATCGAATCTTTTCAATTGAAAGACCTCTGTTCCTTGCTATTAGCTGCAAAAACATTTCATATAGTCGGTCTACTTCTTTTTGTAAGCTTCCCAGACTTTCAGACGTCATTGGCTCATGTGGGTTTAAATCATTCTTTCGACTACCAGCAAAGATTGTGGTGTACTTAATACCTTGCTTTTCATCAAATCTACTTTGATCTATATGACTTGCTATTACTCCTATACTCCCAACTCCTGAAGTGCGGGTGAGAAAAATCTTTTCAGCGCTAGAAGCTATAGCATATGCAGCAGAATATGCATCATCATTTGCTATTGCTATTATCCTCTTTTTTCCTCTTGCACTATAGATAAAATCAGCTAGGTCAAAGACACCGTTTACTTCCCCTCCTGGACTGTCTATGTCAAGTAGAATCGTCTCTATGCTTTTATCTTCTAAAGCACTCTCTATCTCTTCATGAATATTTTCATACGAAGTCATGTCTAAAATATGATCAAAAGCTTCTGTTTTTTTTGTCAAAACTCCATAAATACGTATTATTGCTATTCCTTTTGGGTTTATATGAAAATGCTTTAAATTCTTAAAGATAGGTTGTTTGCTGTTATATAATGATAGTAGTTCAAAGCTTCTTCTCTCTACCATTATTGGTTTATTTATCCACATCACCTTCCTCCCCTTATTGTATTTTATGGCACATTAACGTCACAATCGAAACAAAGTCCAAAAGAATTAGCACGCTTTTGATCTTCTGCTATTTCTTGGTCAATTTCTTCTACATTGTAACCCATTTCTGATACTACCTCTGCTCGACTTTTGAAGCCATTCCTTACTGCCATTTGCTGTGCTTGCTGGTCTTTAAGCGGATCCACCCAATCAAATCCCTGTGGTATCCATTTTACTTCTTCTTTCGCTGCTTTTACTACTTTTTCATCTATACTCAGTTCTCCACAAAGTACTGCTAACTCTAGCCATCTATTCCAAATAGGTCTACAAAACTGGAACACTATCACGTTATGCTGCAACATTGAACACCTTCTGCGAAACTCTATCAGCCCTGCTCGAATGGATGAATAATTAACGCCGGTTAAATCTCCTGTTAGTTGCTCGTATGTTATTCCTGTTCCTATTGCTATTGCCCTCAGTTGCTGTCTTATAAACGCTTCATAACTTCCTCCAACATCTGACGGTTCTGAAAATTTTATGTCTTCTCCTGGGTCTAAAAGCTGCATTGTTCCTGGCTCTAAACCTGATAATGCTACTCCTTGCTCATTCGCTTCGCCTTCTCCTAAAATATTTGCCTCAGGATCAAGTCTTGTAATAAACCCTGCAAACATTGCTGCTGTCTTTTTTCTCACTAATTCTGCATCATCGTATTGATCAAGCTCATAAAGTTTCAGAAGTATACTCGAAAGCCAAGGCTCCCCTCTAATTTGCCCAGGTCTTAGTGGTCTATAGATATGTAAAACATCGTTTGCTGGTACTCTCACTGACTCTCCAAACGAACCTTCTCCTGGATGTTCTCTAAATAAGTAATATGCCTCTCTTTGCCCAAGCTTGTTAAACTCAATCCCGTTTCTTATTACATTACCATTTCCTAAAGTTTGATTTGTTTTATTATCTAAATGTTCAGACTCAAGTACTTGCAGTTGTAATGGCACAGAAAATCTATCTTCCAGCTTTCTCGTTCTTAAACGTACAAAACATTCTCCTCCCTCTATCATACTTCTGCATACTAGAGCTTGTAATCCATAAAAATCACTTATTCCACAGCTATCTGCTTCATCTGTCCATCTTAGCCATAATTCTTGCACCTTCTTTCGAAATTCTCCATCTCTTGCCTTTGATTGTGGTTTTATTCCTGTTCCAATCGAGTTACTTACTATTGTATCAATTATATTTGCTGCATATGGATTTTTTCTTACCATATCACGTGATCTACTACGCAAAGTTTCAAGGCTTTGAGAGAGTAAATTGTTTATACTTCCTGTTTCCCCCTGCCAATACATTACTCTTCTTCCTGAGCCTGCTGCATCCCAAGCAGAACTTTTGATTTTTGGCTTACTAAATAGTTGTTTGAAATTTTTCAGCATCATACTAACCAAAATTCTCTTAATTCTTTCAAAGTTCCGTTAAATTTATTTCTGTCACATTTTCCGATTCCTTCTACTTCATGTGGCTCTGGATTTGTTTTACCGTCAGTATATTGCCATAAAATCCAATCATTCCAGCCTTTTGGTAATGTGAGCTCTTTTCTCCAGCTTGCTATCCATAATGGACATTTTGTCAAAGTTGGCGTGGCAAAATCCTTAAGAAAATAGCTACTGCCATAAATTAGGGGTAATCTTCCTGTTACTTCTTCAACTCTCTTTATAAATTCCTCAGCTTGCTTAACTGCAATATTTTTGCCACTTTTGTTTTCTTCAATATCCAGCGCAAGTATGGTATTTTTGCTTTCGCCTACCGTTTTTAGAAAATGATCAGCTTGATTCTTGCCGTTTCCTTCTGTGCCAAAATGATATGCTCCCCAGAGTAATCCTTCTTCTTCAGCTTTCTTTCTTCTCTTCGCATACTTTGAATCCACATATTTTAGCCCTTGTGTTGCCTTGTGAATTACTCCAACTATACCATTCTCTTTGTCTAGCTTAAAATTCACATTTTCTTGCCAATGTGACAAATCTATTATTCCATTTACTGGACTCTCTCTATTCTCCCATAGTTTTATAAAAGTTTTTAATTGCTCTAAAAATTCAGAATATTCCTCTTTTACAACTTTTCTCAGAAAATTTTCCCTCATATAACTCCTTTATTTGTTGCAAAAATAATCTTTCGTTTAGGCTTCATTCCAGCAATCTTTAGTTCACCTTTGATGCGTTGTCTGAGGCTGAGCAAATCATTTATCTGAACTTCAGCATATCTCACCACATGGTCACCATATGCAATTGATACCACTCTTTCGCCACTCTGAAGCTTCTTTATTGCTTGTTCAACTTGAATTAGATAATCTTCGTTATACATTTACTACTCGCTGATCCATTTGCTTTTCACTATTTTCTTTGATTTTTTACTTTCTGGTTTTTCACTTAAACTATTCCATTTACTCTCTGGCCATCTATCTATTCCCAGTGCTATCGATGCTGCTCTTGCATAAATCCTACAGTCTAATACTTCATTTCTTTCTCTTACCTTTTGCCACTCTTGTTTGGTATAACCTTTTACTACTTTGCTGACTAATTGCTCTGCCGTTAGCTGCTTAAAATATTCAGGTGCATACTCGGGAAAATGACAGTATCCTGCTGGAGCTTCTTCACCGTCCTTTAAAACATTAAGTAATTGAAAAAGTTCTGACTTTAAAATCGATACTCCCACTGGCCAGAGCTTTATTCCTCTTTTTAGCTTTTGACCACCAACTGTTATATCTACTCTACTTGGGCTGCTAAGTGGTACTAGAGCTTTATTTACACCTTTCACTGCCATTACTCTTCCAGAGCCTTGATGACCTCTTACCCAATTGTATACTTCTTGTGTCGCATACCCAGCATCAACCGCCATCATACTTATCATGTATTCAAGACCATTTTCACCGATAAAATGATGATTTAAGAGCTCAGAGAGTTTTCCCCATACTTCTCCTCTTCCAGTATCACCTTCAAATACTCGGTATTCTATTGACCAACTTTCGCGGCTTTTTCCCCATGCTACAACTTCTACTTCTAAACGATCTTTTTGGACATCTACTCCTGCAGTAAGCACCACTTCTCTCCTAGGTACTGTGCCTACGGGAAAAAATTCTCTCCTGTTAAATAATTGCTTCCAATCTGGTACTTCTCCTTTGTCTACCCAGGTTTCTCCAAGCGTAGTATTTATCCATACTTTTAGTAATTGTTCACTTTCTTTTGCATGAAGAAAATCTTCTACTGCTTGAGTCCAGCTATACCAGCCTACTGGACTATAAAGACTTGAAAGATGAAATCCTTTTTTCTCACCTTTTACTCTATTAGTAGGTCTCCATTCTCCACGCTCAAGCATCTCTGTCTTTTGATGATTTTCTATTTTGCCGCTACATTCAGTGCAGACATAATGTGCTGTTCTTGAGTCGTTGTTTTCCCATTTAATTTGTGACCATTTTAGAACTTGATAGTAATTACAATACGGACATGGTACAAAAAAGTACTGCTTATCTGTTGCTTCAAATTCTTTCTCAATTCTGCTTATTCCATGAATCGTTGGTGTTGATACTAAAAAAATCTTTCGCCGTGCAAATGTATTAGTTCGAGCAATACTGAGCAGCACTGGATCTCCTTCACCACCTGAATCTCCTGGATAGGCGTCTATTTCATCAAGAAAGAGATATTTTACTGGCATAGACCTCAGTCCTACACTGCTGTTTGCTCCAGTTATTACTACTATTCCACCTGGAAATTCCTTACTTTGTACAGTATTGCCTGAGTCTCTTGACCTTGGGTCTTTTACTTTACTCTTTAAACATGGCGTACTCTCTATTAACGGCGCAAATCTTCCTTTTGACCAACGCTTTCCCATTTCAACTGTTGGCTGCACAACTAACATTGGACCAGGAGTCTGATCTATAATATAGCCTATCCAATTGTTACCAGCTTCTGTTCCTCCAATCTGCGCTCCTTTCATGAATACTACTTTTTCTGCTGGTGAGGACGGAGAAAGTGAATCCATGATTTCTTTTAAATAAGGAGTTCTTTCTGTTCTCCATTTACCTGGCTCTGATGCTGCAGTTGGCGCTAAAACTCGATACTCATTTGCCCACTCTGATACTTTAAGCTCTGGATCTGGTTTTAAACCTTCAGAGAAAGATGTGGCGTATATCATTGTCTGCATCTACTCATAATTGGTTCTATCTCAACATCATTAACAGTAGAACTACACTCTTCCAATTCCATAAACATCTTTTTCTGAAATTCCTTTTCTATATATCTTTTGCTCATCTCACTTATCATTAGTGCTATAATAAGCGCAAATATCCCTGTTGTTGTTGCAAAAATGATTGCACTGCTTATTGTTGTTGCTGTTAAACCTATATATGCTGCCATTGCTACTGCGCTAACTGTAATACAGATGCAGATAATATTATTATGTTTTTTCATCCTTTTATCTGCTATTTCTCTCTGTGCTATATATTTATTATGAAGGGTTGGAAAATTAATAACGGTATCTCTGCAGAGCAATGCACCATTTTTTTCAGTAAATAAAACTTTAAGTAACTCTAAATTGTTTGATTTAATTGCTAAATGTAAAACAGGTGTATAATTTGCTCCTTTTTTCAGCAATAACTTTACTACATGTAAATGCCCTTTTTCCGCAGCAAGGTAAACCGGTGATAAACCTTTATTATTTACAATATCAATATCGATTTCTTCTTTTAAGATAGACTCTACAAGCTCAATTTCTCCTCTTTGTGCAGCTAAATGTAGTAGACTATTCTTTTCAGAACCGTATTTATTACTCATCAAAGCCTTCTTTATCTCAGGTTTAGCGTAATCAAATGGTGTCTTACCATTATCATCCCTGATTAAAGGATCTATATCCTCTCGAGTTAGTAAAACCTCTATTGTTTTAAGTCTTTCAGCGTAATGTAGTGGCGTTTTATTTTCGTAGTCTTGCAAATTTACTTGAGCATTAGGCTCCTTTATTAAGCATTTGAGAATATCAAGACACAAATCTCTTTCATCGTAATTAGTATTACTTACAGCTATATGAACAGGCGACAATTTCATTGAGTTTTGTCCCATGCGTGCACTATTTACATCTGCTCCAAGTTTCAGCAGTAACTTTACTATCTCTAACTTTTTGTTATTAACTGCATAGTGCATTGGTGTCTGATTTCGTGCATCAAAGACATCTATTTCAGCATTTCCTTCTTCCACTAAAATTTTGACAATATTCTCATGTCCTATTCCTGATGCTAGATGTAATGGTGTATGATGCAGAGCATTTCGTACATTAACGTCAATACCTTTTCTGATCAAATATCTCACTGCATTAACTTCACCTATCATTGCAGCTAAATGAAGTAAGCTATCTTGTTCTGATCCGTATTTGTGATTGATTAATGCTTGTAATATTTCTGCTTTTTTACCTTCTTTGGCATAATCTAAGGAGGTTTTGCCTTCATTGTCCTCAACAAAAGGATTAATGTTCTTCTTCGTGAGTAATAAATCCACCATGCTTAACTCGTCAAACTCTATAGCGCAATGTAGTGGTGTCTTTCCATTTAATCCTCTGACATTAACATCTAATCCAGGTTGATTGATGAGACATTTTATTAACTCCAAACTTAAGTTATCAGCCATTTTATATTCAAAATCTTTTTTATATTTGAAATTTAGTATTAGATAATTCTTGTAATGAGTTTGTAATCTCTTCGGTTAGCGTCTTATGAATCTTTTCAGTGTCGCTCAGTGATGCAAGCAGTGCTGAAACTCTATTTGGAATATTAAGCAAATTATTACTGACAACTCTTGCTACATTAAATGCATCGCGCTTTACTTCCTCTACTGCTACAAGTTCACCAATCCCAGCCTTAGCTTTCGCCTCAAGCAGTTTACCACGTTCCATCTCATTTTTTATTCGCGTTTTTAGCAACATTGTAGAAAGGTTATTTGTATTTTCGTTTTCTGGATTTTTCCTCCTAAGTGGCTGACTTGGATCTCTTATTGCTGCCACCGCTTCATTTGCTTGTTCTCTACTGATCAAACCATCCTCCAACTCAACTATTCCTTTCTTTACTAGATAATAGACATATTGCTTTGATACTCCTATCTCTCTTGCCCATTCCGTTTGTGTGATCTTTTCCACTTTTTTTGCTTCTTTTTTACAAATTTTCTTCTTGAATCTCTGAAAAGGTTTTGCCAGTACCGGCTAAAATGGCATCTCTTCCGGTATATATTTGCCAACGTTTTATAGTTACATCTACAAATTTTGAATCTAGCTCTATTGTCCTACAAATTCTTCCTGTTCTCTCGCATGCAATCAGTGTACTTCCAGAGCCGCTAAATGGATCAAGTACGATATCTCCTGATCTACTGCTATTAACTATTGCTCTTTCCATTAGCTCTACTGGCTTCATTGTTGGATGTAGTGTATTGTGCGTTGGCTTATCATAAAACCACAGATCACTTTGATTTCTTCCTCCATGCCACTCACGTTTATTGCCGCTTTTCCATCCATAGAGCATTGCTTCGTATTGTCTTTGATAATCTGATCTGCCTAGCGTAAAGTGATTCTTTGCCCAAATGATAAATGTTGACCATTTTCCTCCTGCCTCTTCAAATGCTTTTTGCAACGTTGAAAACTCTGATGATGATATGCAAATGTAAATTGCACCTTTCGTATATGCTAAAATATGGGAACAGATATCGTAGAGAAAAAGTTCGTACTTTTCACCTTGATTATCGTTTAATATTTTTTTATCTTGGCTACCACCATAATCAACATTATATGGAGGATCACAAACAGTAATGTCTGCCATTTTATCATCTAACAGCGCTTTATATGATTCAACTACAGAGCTATCACCACAGTAGATTCGATGACCACCTAAAATCCATAGATCACCTGGTTTTGTTATTTCCACTTTTTTGTCATCACCAGCTAAATCAGAAAATTTTTCCCCTTGTTCTTCCCTTCCATCAAGATTATCAAGAAAGCGCTGAACTTTTTCTAATTCAAATCCTGTCATTTTAAGATCAAACTGTAAATCTTCTAATTCTTGAATTTCCACCTTTAAAAGATCATCGTCCCACTTTGCCCAATTAGCTGATTGATTTGCAAGCAGTCGAAAAGCTTTGGTTTGTGGTTCATTTAAATTATCACTTAAGACCACTGGTATACTTTCCATACCAAGTTTTCTTGCTGCTTTAAGTCTTAAATGACCATCAACCACAGTTCCATCGCTTTTTGCAACTATTGGTATACGAAAGCCAAATTCCCGAATAGAAGCACACATTCTGTTGACCACATCGTCATTTTTACGTGGGTTACGCTCATATTCAACTAGGTTTCGAGTAGGATAGTAGTGGATTGCTAAATTCATATCTTAATAATTAAAAAGTTAATATTCAAAATATATCTGACGCTAGAGAAGGCCTGGGGTCTGACCCACCAAATCCGCCATTCTAGCTGAAAGGACCCACTTTTTATGGGTTTTTTGTCTTATTAATATCTTTACTAATATAGAACATTAATGCCAAAGCATCGGCCTCATTATCATCTCTAGGTAAAAAACCTTTTCTCTTTACAGCTTCAATAACTTCACTCTTACTTGCATTGCCTTTGCCTGTTATAAAGCGTTTTATAGTTTTAACATTAACACCTTGGTATGGCACATGATGCTCTTCACACCAAGCAGTCAGAACGGCATAAAAACCACCATAACAATGCGCTGCATCTGTTCCTAAATGTCTTCTTACTTCCTCAAAATACACTGCAGTGAACTTATGTTCTAAAGAGTTAAGCCAATTACGGAAACTCAAAAAGCACATGCCACCTCCACTGAAACGACTACCATGAAAGCTTTTGCTTCCACTTTCAATTACTCCATCTGTCAGAATTGCCCAGCCGGTTTGCTTGCCGAGATCTAGCGTTAAGATTGACGTACAAAAACTCCTTTGTGTAATTAAAGTTCAATGCCCTGTATAATATATATGTACGATGACTCGCAAATTCGTCCGCAATTTTGAAAAAAAATTAAAAAAATTTTCATATCCTGCCATTTGAGTTTTTTTCATCTTTACTTATCTTAATAACTATTTTACATAACTTATATTACGCCAATATTTATATTATTATATTATCATATATTATATTTTACCTGTATTTAAATATATATATAATATATATAAGACTTCAGTAATCCGCAAACCCTCTTTACTGGCCGATTTTAGCCACTTAACTTTAGAAACGGCTTTTAGGAATAGAACATAAAAAAGACAATATTATCAATAACTTAACGATCACTGCTTTCTGAAATACTAATTAGTAACTCAGAAATTAGGTATGAAATTGGTAGTTTTTTACCTATGAAAAAGTAGCTTCAGTAGTGTATCAAAACGTTTAAATCTTATTTTAATTTTTAAAGATTTTATTCTTTTAGATAAAAAAATTATTACTACTTTTTTATAATAAATTAGTCATACAAAGTCTTGGTAAAAATCTCTATTCATGAAACTTTTGGAGTTTTTATGAAGAATTCTTATCAAGGAATCGATTCTACAATTGTTAAACATGTGAGATTTCAAGCTTCGCGCCTTAAATCCAAAAGCTGTTTTATTAACGAAAGTCTCGAAGATATAGAACAAGAGCTTTTTTGTCAGGTTTGGCAATATCTTAACCAGCACGATGAGAAAAGAAGTAGTTTTAGTACTTTCGTTGCTAGATTAGCTAATTATTGTGCTCGCAATATGTTACGCAATCAGTTATGTCTAAAACGTAATATAACTTTTGATGATATAAACGACGATATTCCAGATCATAGGAACTCGGAAATCGAAGCGATAATTCGCACTGATATAAATAATATAATTTCAACTTTGTCTGAAAAAGATAGTAATTTATGTCAATTACTTAAGGTATTTACTATTACTGAAGTTTCTGTAATAACCAAAATACCAAAGACAACTATCTATCGCACACTAGAACGAATACGCAATAAATTCTCAGTTTTAGAGAAGTTATAAGCTCTCGATTATATTTGCTCAAAATTTTTTTTTTGCAAATTGCGGACGAATTGCCTAGGTCATCGTACATATATATTTAGGTACTGGGAGAAAAATGAAAATAATGAACAGCAATGAACGGCTAAAAGTTCAAACAGGTATAAAAATGGTCATCTTTGGTCCTTATGGTATAGGTAAAACTAGTCTCTTAAAGACCATAAATGAACCAACACTTTGTCTTGATTTTGAGGCAGGTTTACTTGCTGTTCAAGATTGGCAAGGGGATTCTGTAAGTATTCGTACTTGGAATGAGGCAAGAGATATTGCATGTCTCATAGGTGGTCCTAATCCTGCGTTAAAATCTGACTCAGCATATAGCCAAAGACACTATGAGCATGTATCCAGTAAATACAAAGAGCTTTCTTCAGAGTTTCTCAAGTATCGATGTATTTTTATCGATAGTATTACAGTAGCCTCGCGTTTATGTCTTTTATGGTCAAAAATGCAACCTGAAGCTTTTTCTGAAAGATCAGGAAAACAAGATATGAGAGCTGCTTACGGGTTACTTGCTCAAGAAATGATGGCTTGGCTCAATCAGTTTCAACATATTCCAAATAAAGACATCATTATAGTTGGAACTCTTGGGCAATACCTTGATGATTTCAATCGCTCGACTTGGCTACCTCAATGTGAAGGTGCTAAAACCGCAAGTGAAATTCCTGGCATTGTTGATGAAGTAATTAGCATGGTTGGAATCAAGAAAGATGATGGTACAGAAATTCGTTCATTTGTCTGTCAGACGATTAATTCTTGGGGATATCCTGCTAAAGATCGAAGTGGTTGCCTTAATATGGTTGAAGAACCGCATCTAGAAAAACTTCTTACAAAAATTAAAACTAAAGCTTTTGCAATTCAACCTGTCACGCCCAACATATAGGAGGTTATTATATGCTACAAAACTTTTTAACTATTGGTCAAAAAATTCCTTTTTTCAGTGTGAAAGAATACTTGGACGATCGATCGCCAATACCAGAGGATATAATCTCACCAAGAATTCTAACTAAAAGAGGTTTGTTAGTATTTGGTGGCCCTCCTAAGATTGGCAAAAGCGACTTTTTGATCTCTTGGCTTGTTTACATGGCTGCTGGTAGATCATTTCTCGGTATGACACCAAATAGACCTTTGAAAATCTTCTACATGCAAACTGAAATTGAATATGAATATATGAAAGAACGTTTGCAACAACTTGATAATGAACTTTTGAATGTAGCTGCTAACAACTTAATCATTACGCCAAAAGTGCACTTATCATTTAATCATGATGAAATAAGTGAAATTAAGGAGATTGTAAATGAACGCTTTAAACCTGATGTTTTGGCCATAGATCCATTACGTAACATCTTTAGCAGTGAATATGGAAATGAAAATGATAATAGTGCTATGCTGTTCTTTCTGCAAAAGACTCTTGAGAAGCTACGCAGTGCTGTCAATCCAGATGCTTGTATTGTACTCACTCATCATACAAAAAAATTATCGAAAAAGATGCTCGAAGAAGATCCATTTCAAGGCCTAAGTGGTGCTGGATCTTTACGTGGATTTTACAGTACTGGTATGGTGATGTTTGCTCATGATGAAGAAAGCAGTGCACGCCAGATAGTATTTGAGCTTCGCAATGGTGAACGCGTGCCAAACAAACTTGTCGATAAGATAAATGGTCATTGGCAGCTAATGGAATAGCTAACTTTCACTTTAAAGTCAACTTATAGGAGAGCGTATGCTACAAGATTTTTTAACTGATTTTAATAATGCAAAACTGCAGAGCAGTTTAATACCGAAAGGTACAATAGTCAAGGTAAAAATGGCAATAAAGCCTGGAGGTTATGAAAATTGGTTCACTAAAAACTACACTACTGGCAGCATCTATTTAAACACTGAATTTACTGTCACTGAAGGTCCATATGCAAAACGCAAGATTTTTCAGATTATAGGTATCAAAAATGGCAAAGCAGAAGGTGAAGAAGACATCTGGGGAGAATCTGGACGTTCTATGCTGCGTAGTATTTTGGAATCATCCAGAAATATTCATGCAAATGACACTTCAGAGAAAGCAGTTACTGCTAGAAAAATCAACTCTATAGCTGATTTCAACGATTTAGAGTTTACAGCGAAAGTAGGCGTTGAAACTAATAATACGTATGGAGATAGGAATAGGATTACTACAGTTATTACTCCAGAATTACAAAAAAGTTTTCAAGATGATTGGTTACCATTTTGAAGTATGACGAAGGAAAGTTGTGGGCTGCTGTTATTACTAGAGCTATTCAGGATGCAGCAGGAAAAAACCCTAAACTTAAAAAAGAGGCTTGTCAATGGATTCGCTCACGATCTTTTGAAACTGTTTGTGAGCTGGCTAATCTTGACTTTAAACGTCTAAAAAATATGTTGAACAAATTTGGAATAAACAAGGAGAATTTTATGGATTTTTCATCTAAAAATGCTTTGAAAATAAAATCATTATTAATTAATAACATCAAAGATTGTTTATCTTATTTGTTACCTGAAGGCAAATCTTACCAAGATAAATTCTATATTGGCAGTAGAAATGGAAATAAGATAATAGTTGAAATGGAAGGAGAAAATGCAGGAAATTGGTACAACCTGATCGAAGAAAAGAAAGGAAATATAATAGACCTTTGGACTTTAGTTAAAGGTAATATAGATTCTGCTGAAACATGGTTGAACAGTAAAGATGAAAGAAGTTCCATATTACAAGAAAAACAAAACGAAGGAAAAGCATTTTCTGTAAACCATTACTTAAATGACAAATCACCAATGCCACAAGATATAATAGGCCCAAGAATTTTGACACCAGGTGGTCTTTTGGTCATAGGTGGTACTCCAAAGATTGGCAAAAGTCATTTTCTTCTTTCTCTATTAGTACATCTGGCAGCAGGAAGATCATTTCTTGGCATGAAGCCTACAAGACCGCTAAAAATATTCTATCTACAAAACGAAATGGAATATGATTACATTAGAGAACGTATACAACAACTCAACAAACTTCCTCATTTAGCAACAGAAAACTTAATTGTGACGAACAAGATGAATTTGACCTTAAATGAAGAAGGTATAGAAAAAATAAAAAATATGGTAGAGGAAAAGTTTGATTTAGTTGTGATTGATTCTCCTTATAATTCCGTTAACTATGGTCTGCAGCATGCAATAGAAAAACTACGTTCCAAGATTAATCCTATGGCTGGAATAATCATCACAAATCACACCAAAAAAGTACCTACCTCTATATTGGAAAAGAATCCATTTCAAGCTCTCGTTGGTGCTAACGCTTTAAGAAGTTTTTATACATCTGGAATAGTAATATTTCAACCCAATAAACGTACAAATATCTTGCAAGTAGTATATGAACTTAGAAACGGTAGATCTATACCAACAAAATTCATCAACAAGATTAATGGATGTTGGAAATCTGCTAACGTTATAGCTAGAACATAAAAATTCTTCAGGTAGGTATGGATATTTATTGTTCACAAAGAAATGGACATTATAAATTATTAGGGAAGAAAGAACAGTTAAGAACTCAACTCCTATCAAATATAAGGTCATGTCTTTCTTATTTACTGCCAAGAGGAACTTTTCGTGGTGATAAGTTCTATGTAGGTGATCTACAAGGCAATAAAGGACAAAGTATGATAGTAGAGTTAACTGGCAGTAAAGCAGGATTATGGCACGATTTTTCTACCGAAGAAGGAGGAGATATTTTTGATCTTTGGGCTGCTGTTACTGGAAAAAATCAATTTACTGACACGATAGAAGATATTGCTAAGTGGATTGGTTGTTCGGAAAAAAATAACACTCTGGGGCAACCAACGGCATCATGGAACTATTACGATGAAAGTGATCAAGTGATTGTTACAGTTTATCGTTATAACACTGATTCAGGAAAAAGATATCTTCCTTTTGATGTAAAAAGGTCTAGTTTTACTCTACCAGAGACCAGGCCTTTATATAATATTCCAGGTATCATGAAATCTGATAAGGTGATTTTAGTTGAAGGTGAAAAGTGTGCAGATGCTCTGATAGAGCAAGGTATGACTGCCACAACTGCAATGTTAGGAGCAAATGCACCAATAGAAAAAACAGACTGGTCACCACTTAAGGGCAAGCATGTTATTATTTGGCCAGACAATGATGAACCAGGTAAACAATATGCTGAGAAAGTTGTGAAAAAGCTTACTTTTCTTGGTGTTTTATCACTTACTCTTCTTGAAATACCGGAGAATAAACCAAAGGGATGGGATTCAGCTGATGGTATAGAAGAAAAGATGAATATTCCTGAATTCATTGAAAATAACTTGAAAAAAATCATCGTTAAGCAATTGCTTAATATTCAAGAATGGAGCGTAGAACGTTTTATAGGTCCAGTACCGGAGCAAAAGTTTCTTGTTGAAGGGTTATTTCCTTTAGGAGTGACATCTATTCTAGCTGCAATGGGAGATACTGGTAAAGGTATGCTTCTACTTGATTTAGCACTGAAAGTTGCGAGTAGAAAAGATCAGCCATGTGGTTTTGGCCCACTTGTTACTGAGCATGGATCTGTGGTAATATTCTCTGCAGAAGATGATATGAGTGAAATACATCGTCGTTTAGAGCGTCTTGATTCGCAATGCGAGAGATTAAAATATAAGGATAGGCTCTTTATTGTACCATTACCAAATGTTAGTGGATCACTTACAATCATAAAGAGTGTTTCAGGTAAAGTTATAGAGACTTCTCCTGAATTTGAATTGATAACAAAACAACTTAATAAAATAAAAAACTTAAAATTAATCGTATTTGATCCACTTGCATCATTTGTGCACGCTGATTTAAATACTGACCCAGCCGTAGGCGATTATTTGATGTCTTTATTATCTGATTTAGCAGGTAGCACTGGAGCATCAATAATTACTGCTCATCATATGAGAAAGCCAAAAAGTGAAAAACCTATATCGACTGTTGAGCAAGCACGTGATGCCATTAGAGGTACATCTGCTCTTGTTAATGGTGTTAGGTGTTCATACGCTTTTTGGTCTGTGGAAGATGCAGCTAAACCGACAATTTTTAAATCAATAGGAGAATCTGTAAGACAGAACGCATTATTTTATGGAGCAATTGTTAAAGCAAACGGTTTGGCTGATCGCACTTTACGCACTTATTTAAGAAATGAAGAAACAGGATTGTTAGAGGACATAACTGAAAGATTAAGAATAAAAAATATGAACGAAAAAGATTCAAAGCAGCATCTTATAACTGCAATTACACGAGCAGCAATTTCTGGACATCCATTTACCCATACAGGAAGTACAGGAGTGTATAAACAGCGGCATAGACTACCTGAGGAGTTTCACAGTATAGGAAGAGATAGAATGGAGCGTATAGTTCAAGAGCTGTTACAAACACGGAAGCTGGTTAAGGGAATGGCTAATGGTTCAAAAGAAGATAAATGGCTTGACATTCCTAGCGGACCATTTGCTCGCGGCATTGGAAAGTTTAGCTGTGGAGCTGAGCTATTCTCCTAAAAAATTTTTCTGATATAAAAAAATATTTTGATTTTTGCGGACGAATTTTGAACTCACCGTACATATATAATATAGGGGGCTTAATTAAAAATGTCAATACTCACACAGTCAGGAAGAGCAGCAATAGCAGCCAGCATCAAAAAGCAATCTATCCATCTTGCTTGGGGAACAGGTGATTCAAGTTGGGAAAGTAGCCACAAAGTAGAAAAAACTTTCGTTAAGGGTGAAATAAAATTTGATCATCAACCTATTTTTGATCGTCAACCTATTAAAGATGTGAAGGTTTTTACAGGGCAAACAACTTATCAGCCAAGTATTGACTATACAGTTAATGGCAGTACTGGTGTAATAAAACTTACGGAAAATAGCTCTATTCCAGTAAGTGATAAAGTTACTGTAGAGTATAGTGAAAGCACACCACCAGAGCTGATAACTTCTGAAAAGCTGCTCAATGAACTTGGCAGACGTACTGCAGACGAAGTGCTATTCTGCACAGGTGATGAAAACGGTGAACTTATAACTCCATCTGGAAGGTTTAGGCCCTCAAATGTACCAACTAATAATCTCTATCTCAAATTTACTTTCGATTTCACAAACGCAGCAAATCAAGTTATACGGGAATTAGGGGTTATGGTTGGTACTAAAGTAAAAGAAGAATTACCTATAGGACAGAGGTATTTTGAACCACAAGATATAGAAGACCCAGGGATCTTATTAGTTTTAGAACACACTGTACCACTTATCAGAACATCTGCAACTCGGGAAACTTTTTCATTTGTTGTAACCTTTTAGAATAAAATGACTTTAAACGCCTATTATAACCGCTTTAATCCTGACAAAGAGTACGAAAAAAGTTTGTTCCTTGCAGGAAGAGGTCTACAGTCTGCAGAATTAAATGAGACTCAGGAGTATGCTCTTTCTAAGCTTAAAGGCATAGGTGATGCAATATTTCGTGATGGTGATGTTATAACGGGAAGCAATTGTATTATAGATGCAAAAACTGGTAAAGCTACACTTGAGGGAGGAAAAATCTATCTGCGCGGTGCAGTTAGAAAAGTTGAAAAAGAAGAATTTGTTATTCCACTGAGTACCACAGTTCGCATAGGTGTTTATTATGTAGAATCTACGATTACAGAACTTGAGGATGAAAACCTTCGTGATCCTGCTATTGGTACAAGAAACTATCAGGAAGTAGGAGCTGCAAGGCTTAAAGTTTCCACCATTTGGGGTTATCAAGCAGAAGGTCTTTCTCCACGTTTTTCTGAAGGAGAATTTTATCCAATTTATAACATTGAAAATGGAGTATTAATAGAACATTCACCGCCACCACAAGCAAACATAGTAACTACAGCTCTTGCTCGTTATGATAAAGAAGCAAATGGATCTTACGTAGTAAACGGTCTAGAAGTAATTTGTTTGCAGAGAGAAGAAGGGGACGAAAAGGGGAAAAAAATATTTGTGATTAATGAGGGCAAAGCTCATGTTGATGGCTATGAGATTGAACTTCCTCACAGTATTCGTGTTTCTTTTGATGAAGATCCGGATATAAAATCAGTTGAATCAGAACCACATACTTTTCAGCCAAATAGCCAAAGAGTAATGGAACTGAAGGTGAATGATTTTCCAATAAGTGAAATTAAAAAAGTAGATATAACTGTTCAAAAAACCATTACCATTACTCATGGTTCATATTCAGGAGCTGTTGATCCAATACCTGACTCTGCAGTGCTTGAGATTATTCAAGTTAAACAAGGCAATGTTATTTATGAAAATAGTATAGATTACAAATTAAACGCAGGAAACGTTGATTGGTCATTACCAGGTAAAGAACCAGCTCCTGGAAGTAGTTACCTGATAACTTACCGCTATCGCACTCATGTAAGTCCTGAAGATATAAGTGAACAGGGATGCAAAGTAAAAGGAGCAGTTGATAACAGCTTGGTTCTGATTGATTACACCTGGAAAATGCCCCGCTATGATTTAATTACTATCGATAGCAAAGGAGTGGTAAGAAGAATAAAAGGAATTTCTCACCCTTGGCGACCATCAATGCCTAGAGCGCCTAGTGGACAACTTTTGCTCTGCTACATTCATCAGACGTGGAAAAAAGGCGAAGGGGTAAAAATAGTGAATAATGCTATTCATGCTGTACCGATGAATGAGCTTGAAGCAATGAAAAAAGGAATAAATGATCTTTATGCACTTGTTGCACAGGAGCGTTTACGCAATGATGCAAATTCAAGAGAACCTACTACCAAAAAAGGAGTATTTGTTGACCCATTCTTTGATGATGATATGCGTGATCAAGGAATTTCACAATCTGCAGCAATAGTAAATAGGGAGCTGATATTGCCGATAAACGTAGAAATCATTGATATTGAAAGAGGTAGAGAACCTTATCTTTTACCTTATAAACTTGAACCGGTACTGGAGCAGCTTTTACAGACTAAAGGAGAAAAGATTAATCCATATCAAGCTTTTGATCCAGTCCCGGCACAAATTACTCTAAATAAAAACATTGACCACTGGACAGAGGTTACCACTAATTGGAAAAGTCCAGTAACCAGAGTATTTAATGTTAAAGAAACAACAGAATTGCTGTCAAGTACTTCATACGAAGCTGAATTTATGAGAGAAGCAGTACAAGATTTTGAAATTGAAGGTTTTGAGCTAGGTGAAAGGCTTAAAGAAGTAAAATTTGACGGCATCATTATCCAACCTATGTAAAAATAAAAAGAAAAAAAGTGGAAAATCAAGGACAAATAAGTGGAAAAATAAAAATCCCAGCAAATATTCCAGCAGGTACTAAATTAGTACAGTTTTACGGGGATAAAGGAAGCTATGGAGAAGCAACTTATACTGGTAAAAAAACTATTACCATAGAAGAAAGAAGAAGAGTGATCGCAGCAAGAAGAGTTGATCCTTTAGCGCAAACATTTACACTAAATGAAAGTAGGCACATAGGGGGTCTAGACTTATGGTTCACAAATAGCGGCAAAAAACGTGTTGTTGTGCAGATTAGAGAAACAGCAGTGGGAATGCCCTCGCAGACTGTTATTGCTGAAAGCTATATTGAGCCGAAAGATATAAAAGTAGATGGCACAGCAACACGTATAGAATGGTCGCCAGTGTTTTGCCATGCAGGAGAGGAGTATGCAATAGTGCTACTCACTGATGATGCAGATACTGCAGTAAAAATAGCAGAACTTGGCAAATATGATGCAGTAAATAGCCGTTGGGTAACAAGTCAGCCATATCAAGTAGGAGTATTACTGTTATCAAGCAATGCAAGTACCTGGACTCCACATCAAAATTTAGATTTAACGTTTCGACTACTAGCTGCAAAATTTAGTGAAGTTTCTCATGTTGTCGATCTGGGCAAAGTTACTGTAAATAATGTATCAGATTTAATTGTTTTGACGAACGTCGAAAAAGTAGCATTTGATACCAATGTAGAATTTATCTTAACAGATGAAGAGGGAAGAGAAAACTTTTTGTCTGATAACTTGCCGCTCGCGCTGCGTGAAAGACTATCTGGAGAGTTAACAGTAAAGGCAAATTTAAAAGGGTCAAAAGAAAAAAGTCCAGTGCTATATCCAGGGTTACAGCTAGTTCTAGGTAATCTTTCAGAGTCTGGAGATTATGTTACAAGAAGCATTACAGCAGGAGCTAACACTAAGATCACCATAACGTATGATGCGCTAATACCTGGCACTGCAGATGTAAAAGCATATGTGCAAAAAAATGTGGATTGGCAATTAGTAAATTTAACATCAGGAAAACCAATTGGAGAAAATTGGGTAGAGAGAGTCCACATACTGACAAACTTTAATGGCAATGAGACAAGGATAAAATTGGTTTTAAGTGGAACGGTTATTTATCGGCCAAAGGTAAAAAACTTGCGGGTTGTTATAACGTAAGAAAATGCCAAATGATGAAACGAGGCGCGGATATCCTTTGCCACACCCAGAGAATATTGCGGTAGAAGATGTAGTACGTATTCGCAAAGCTATAGAAAAAATAGATGAAGATATGAGTGAGAGAGAAAATGAACTTAAGAGTAATTTTGAACGATTTAGATTTGAAACTTTTTTGAATTTTTGGAAATGAAGGAAGCAATAGAAGCATTACACCAAAGGATAAAGGATTTAGCAGCAAACAGCACACCTGATCAACTGGCATATCTTGCAAAATCGCTGGAGTTGATAGCAGATAAAAAAGCTATTGCTGACATTGTGCAGATGACTGAGGTAAAAGAGATAATTGATGCACTACAAAAGAGGCTTAAGGATTTAGCAGAAAACAGTACACCAGATCAATTAGCATATCTTGCTAAGGCATTGGAATCAATAGTCGACAAAAGTGCAGTTTCTGAAATTGTACAGATGACTGATGGTAAGCTAAAAGAACTTCTTGATAGTGCAAAAAAACACTTAACTGATCTGGATAATAAAAAAGCTAGTTCTTTAGCAGTGATCTCTGAATCAGAGAAGCAGTTATTAAAGAGAATTGATGAAAAAGGAACAACAAATTTATCGCTACTTGATACGAGAAAGAATGCCAATATTGCAGCAATAAATAGCATTAGTAATAGTCATAAAGATGGTCTTAAAGGTTTAGTAGAAGATTTTCGTGCTGTTACCACTGGCTCATCAATTATTAGAGAAATAGAAACTCGTGATAACCAATTAAAAACATCCCTTACAAACGAGATAAAAACTAGAGATGATGAGCTGAAAGTGTCGCTTACACAAGAAATAAGAAAGCGCAATATGGTTGAACCATGGTCATTACCTTTCTTATTTGGTGTACTTGGAAGAAAAAATAATTACTTTGGCCACGGAACTTTTACGACAGAGCTTGGAAAGTGGAGTAGTGATATAACAAAAACTGACTATATGTTACAACTACTAGCAGGTAGCCATACATACGATACAGATTACGTTAGTTTTTATCGGCCAAGACAACTAAGTTTTATAGAGGGAAGTAAAGGAACATTTATCTACGGAGAGTTATGCACAAAAAGTTTTTCGGGTAGTTATGATGAGATATACTATTACCCATATGCTGCACTTGGAGTAGTATTTATAAAAAATACAACGAATGTGAACATAAATAAAACAATAGAATTTGTTGGATCATCATACTCTAGTACGGAGTATGGGGGTGCAGGACTATTTGTGGGAACACCAGATAATACCAATTCTAATAAATCAAGAATTTCAAGAATAATATGGAAAAATGTTTACCAATACACGAGTTCTGATAGCAAATTAGCTGGATCTGGTAATGTGGAGATTCCAGCAGGAAAAACAGTTGCAATATTACTTTACACATCATCTTACCTATGTTCCAGAACACAAGTCAGTCAAGGTATGCTTGCATCAAATTATGTATACAACTATGGTCAATTTATTCAGTGGGGAATATATAACATACGTAGCAATTTTCTAACCACGGGGCTTGAAGTAGATGTAGAAAGAACGCTAAAAGCTTGGCAATGTCCTGGGTTATCTAGCACACATAAAATTTGGCAGTGAATAAAATAGAGAGAAAAACTGTGAGCATTTACATACGTTTTGAAAATCACAAACAAGTAGAAACAACAACGCTTGAAAGCAAGCCAACTGGAAATGATTGGTACGAAGCGCCAAAGAATTTTGATTGGCAAAAAAGCTATTGTTTAACAGAAGGAGGAGAAATTGCTCAGCGGAGTCAAGAGGATATGGAGGTGGAATTACTTGAAAATGCGAAACTTTCTGCACTTGATAGTGTGCGTTTTTATTTTAATAACTATACTAACGAATACGCTGGAAATTCTCACCAAAAAGCTAAATCTTATGAGATTCAAGCGGAAGCCGCAAAAAGCATTCTAGCAGCACCAGAATCTATAGATGAAAAGGATAAAGAAATTATAGAACCTTTAGCAAAAGTCCGTGGTATTACGGTTATTGAAATGGCAGGAATAATTGAGGAAAAAGTGAAAAAAGCAGTAAAAGCAATAATTAAATGTGAAGAATTGACGGATATAGCTGAAAGGAAATCGGTGAAGCTAAAAATAAAGAAGAACTGCAAACTTTGCTAGATGATTGTAAACAAAAAATGCAAGAAAGTTAAATTCTTTTCAAAAATCAGCGTACAAGAAAAAAAATGACAGAACAATTTTTACATGGCGTAAATGTTATTGAGGTAACCTCAGGGGCAAGAACAGTACGTACAGCTAAATCATCAGTGATAGGTGTAATTGGTACTGCACCTGAAGCTGATGAGCAAAAGTTTCCGCTAAATAAACCAGTGTTAATTGCAGGAAGCTTAAAAGAAGCAGCAAGACTTGGAAAGAGTGGCAGTTTACCTTCTGCAACAAACGGAATATTTTCCCAGATTGGTGCAACAGTAGTAGTTATTCGAGTTAAAGAAAGTGAAAACAGCGATTCAAAGCTCAAAGAAAGTGAAACTATCCAAAATATAATTGGCGGTGTTGATAAAGAGACTGGAGAGTATCAAGGGATAGAGGCATTCCTCAGTAGTGAAAGCATAGTTCATATTGCTCCAAGAATATTAATTGCACCTCAGTTTACTCATCAGTTACCTGAAATAGATGGAGTAAATCCAGTAGTGAGTGCTTTAATTTCCATAGCAGAAAAATTAAGAGCAATTATTGTTGCAGATGGACCAAATACTAATGATGAAGAAGCAATAAAATGGAGAAAAAGTGTAGGCAGCTCAAGAGTTTACGTAGTTGACCCTTGGGTTAAGGTATTTATTGAAGGAAAAGAAGGAACCTTGCCAGCAAGCCCATTTGTAGCTGGTTTAATAGCAAAAGTAGATAGCGAACAAGGATTTTGGCACTCACCTTCAAATAAAGAGATAAATGGTATTGTTGGAACAAGCAGGCCTATTGATTTTACGCTCGGTAATACAAATTGTAGAGCAAACCATTTAAATGAAAATGAAGTAACAACGATAATTCATCAAAATGGCTATAGGCTTTGGGGAAATAGAACATGTTCAAACGATTCGAAATGGGCTTTTCTATCAGTAAGGCGCACTGCAGATTTAATTAACGATAGTTTACTTCGAGCTCATCTCTGGGCAGTTGATCGCAATATCACAAAAACTTATATAGATGATGTGATTGAGGGGGTGAATTCATATTTGGCCAATTTAAAAGCCCAAGGAGCGATTATCAGCGGAAAATGTTACGCAACTTCAGAATTAAACACACCAGCAAACATCGCAAGCGGAAAAGTATACTTTGACTTTGAGTTTACACCACCATATCCGGCTGAGCAAATAATATTCAGATCCCATCTTGTAAATAATAGTGTAATAAGTTAGGAGAAAGCGAAGTGTTACCCAAAATACTGAGAAATTTTAACGTATTTGTAGATGGTCGTGGTTATGCAGGAAAAATAGATGAAATAACCTTGCCAAAACTTACCATAAAAACAGATGAATATAGAGCTGGTGGTATGGATATTCCAATAAATATTGACATGGGAATGGAAAAGCTTGAAGCAGATTTCACTTTTTCTGAATACGATACAGAACTCTTTAGGCTATTTGGTCTAATAAATGGGAATTCAGTTTCTTTGACACTCAGAGGTGGAATGCAAGGGAGTGGTAGTAATGATATTGAAGCAGTAATAATCAATTTAAGAGGCATTTTTAAAGAGTTTGATTTTGGTAACTGGAAACCTGCTGAAAAAGCAACGCTGAAGTGTACTGTAGCTGCTCATTACTATAAACTTACTATAGGTGGTAATGAGTTAATAGAAATCGATGCTGAAAATATGATTAGAAAGATAAATGGTGTTGATCAGATGGCACTACTTCAAACGGTGCTTGGAATATGAAGATTTTTAGAATTCTATTTTTTAGATGTTGATCAAATAGTTACAACATTTTACAAGATTTTATTTTTTATAGGAGAATTTTATGCAAACTATAACACTAAACAACCCAATAACAGTTGATGGTATTTCTGTCTCAGAACTTACCGTTAGACGTCCAAAAGTTAGAGATTATCTAGCTATTGAGAGACTTAATGGTAGTGATCTAAGTAAGGAAGTAACTTTGACTGCCAATTTGACATCAGTTGCAAAAGAAGCGATTGAAGAGTTAGATATTGCTGATTATGTGAAAGTGCAAGAGGTATTAAAGGATTTTTTTTCACCAGTTATTCAAAGGACTTGAGGTCAGAAGTATTAATGTTCAGCTCTGTTGTAGGGGGCGGGGTTGAGCAAATACTTGAAATGGAAATTAATGAATTTATCCTATGGAATGAAGCAGCGAGGAAGGTACAATGTCAACGTTATCTATAAAAATTGGAGCAGTCCTAGATGGCAGTTTCAGTACTGTAATAAAAGGAAGTAGCAGTCAACTTACTCATCTTGGTGAGAATATAAGAAAGCTTGACTTATCTTTAAAATCAGTATCAAAGTTTAAGCAGTTAGGTCATGATGTTTTGACTAGCAAGAGGTCATGGAAAGGCTTTGAAGATCAAGTAAAATCTTTAGCTAAACAAATGAAGGCAATAGAGAAACCGAGCAAAACTTTAAAAGCAGAATTTGACAAGGCCAAAACCTCTGCAATAAAAGCAAAAGAAGCATATTTGAAAAAGAGAGATGCTTTGCATTCATTTAATGAAGAAGTAAGAAAAAGTGGAAGAAATATTAAGTCATTAGTAAGCGACCAATATAAACTTGGCTCGTCCATTGAAGCGCTGAAAGGCAAGTATGGTAAGCTTGGATCTGCAATACGTAGTCACCAAAGTTTTTTAGCAAGCAAAGCACATTTTAAGTCAAAAATTATAGAGACTATTGGGCTTGGACTAACGCTTGCAGCGCCAGTTAAAGTTGCTATTGATTTTGAAAGTGCTATGGCTGATGTTACAAAAGTAGTTGATTTTAAAAAGGGAACGAATGAAGCAACTAAATTTGCCAAAGGGTTAAAGGAAATGTCAAGAACAATACCATTATCAGCCGCAGAATTAGCACAAATAGCTGCAAGCGGTGGACAGCTTGGTATCAAGAAAGAAGACCTTTTTAATTTTACAGAAACAGTGGCAAAAATGTCTACAGCATTTGATATGTCTGCAGAACAAGCAGGAGATTCTATAGCTAAACTTTCTAACGTTTATGGAATTAATGTTAGTGAAATGGAACACGTTGGTAATGTGATCAACCACTTGTCAGATAACACTGCTGCTAAAGCAAAAGATATGGTTGAAGCTCTAGCAATAGTTGGTGGTACTGCAAAGCAGTTTGGATTAAAGTTTGAACAAACAAGTAGCTTAGTAAATGCTTTCATTAGTTTGGGCAAACAACCAGCAAAAGCTGCAACTGCTATAAATGCACTACTTTCAAAACTTCAAACTGCTGAAGGTCAAGGAAAAGAATTTAAGGAAGCACTAGAAGAAATGGGCATAGCCGCAGAAGAAATGGTACAAAGGATAAGTGAAAATGGGGAAAAAGCACTACTTTACTTTTTTCAAACTCTAAAGAAAATGGATAATCAGGAACGTTCTACAATCCTTATGAAACTTTTTGGTCAGGAATATCAAGATGATATTGCATTATTAGCTGGAAGTTTTAATAAGTATGAGGATGCAATAAAGTTATTGGCTAATACAGAAAAGTATGGAAGCTCTCTGCAAAAAGAATTCAAAAATCGTGCAGACACTACAGCCAATAAATTAAGACTCCTTCGAAATGCAATAGCTGAAGTTGGTATGAACCTGGGCTCGGTGATGCTGCCTACTTTAAAATTTATAGCTGAATTTTTACAAGAAAAAACTAGGAGCATAGCCTTATTTGCAGAAAAATATCCAACCTTAACTACAGCAATCATGGGAACTATAGCAGCTTTAATAAGTTTGAAAATCTTAGTAGTGGGCTTAGGTTATGGGTTTACTTTTTTAGCAAGTACAGTTCTCGGTTTAAGAGCAAAAATAATTGCAACATTTTCATTTTTATCAGCTACAGTTTTTCCTGCAGTAATAACAGGACTAAGAGCAGTAACACTCGCTGTAATGAGTAACCCGATTGGATTTTTAATAGCAAGTCTTGTTACTGGTGCAGCTCTTGTTGTGACTAACTGGCAAAAGGTGAAAGACTTTTTTTCTAGCTTTTTGGAATACATAAAATCACTCATTAAACCTATAGGAGAAGCCTTTTCATGGATGAAAAATACAGTTAGTAGCATATTTGGAAAAGTGTCAAAAAATAGTCCAGTAAAGGAATTTGAAAAGAGAAAAACTGTTATTTCGTTAGTTGATGGAGAAGCTAGCAATGTACTTTCTAAAAATAGTGTTTTTAATAATGGGAATCCTTTATCAAATAATAATGTGATGAAAGAAATTTCTAAAAATAGCTGGAATAATGTTAAAATTAAACATGCTATCGCAGAAAAGAAATCTGTAGTAGATGAGAAAAATCTAAAAGAGTACGTAAAAAGCAAATATGAAAATAAAACTTTTAACCAAACTCAACATAATTATTTCAACATAAGTGTACAAGCAGCACCAAATCAAGATGTTCGTAGCCTTGCTGATGAAGTAATAAAAAGGATAAGAGAAAAATCACGTGATGTTCTGTTTGATACCATAGACCCTGTTTATTAAAATGTTGTCTCTTGGCCCGTATAAATTTGTTCCAACAAGTTTAAAGTATAATAGAGAAAATCGTTGGAGCACAATTGAGTGTATTGAAAATATGCCACTATTACAAAATATCGGTCAAGGTATAGAAGATATAGATTTAGAAGGAACGATTTATCTACATAATCTCAATGGGCTAAATCAATTAAAGAATATGAAAGAAGCTGAAAAACCACATGTTTTAGTAGATAGTTTAGGTAATATTTTAGGACAGTTCGTAATTACCAGGTTAGAAGAAAAGCAGATGTATTTTTTACCTAGTGGACTACCAAGAAAAGTTGAATTTAGTTTGAGTTTGAAAAGCTATAGATGATTATATATTACTTAGCCAAAGAAGGAGAAATGCTAGATCTGATTTGCTGGAAACATTACGGATTTACGGATGGAGTAGTGGAATTAGTACTAGCAGAGAACTTAGGTTTGGCAGAATACGGAAGCTTTTTGCCTGCAGGATTAAAGATAAAGCTTCCTACTATTCAGAAACCAGTACAAAAGTCAAAATTAAAGGTCTGGGAATAAATGCAGCCAGATTTTATAATAGATAAATGTGAATCAATTAAAGATAGAGTCATATCATTGCGCCTTACCGATGAATCTGGGACAATAGACGATGTAGTTGAAGTACATGTTGATTATAGGGACGAAGACATAGATATTCCAAATGAATTAAACATTGCTCTAGGTTATAGAGAAACAGATGTGTTGCCAATGGGTGTATATACAGTTAATGAAATTACAGTGCAAAGTCCACCTAAAACCTTACTAATAAAGGCTCATGCAACAAATTTAAGACTCTCATTAAAAGAAAAAGTATCTAAAGAATGGCATCAAATTACTCTAGGTAACTTGGTTAAGGAAATAGCAGAAAAACACGGATATGGGTGCAAAGTTGCAGAAGAATTTGAAAATGTGTTGATTCTACATATTAACCAAATAGAAGAAAGTGATATAAGTTTACTAACAAAAATAGCAATAGAACGCGAAGCAATGGCAAAGCTAGCTGGAAGATACATACTCTTTATTCCAAAAGGCAAAGCAAAGTCGGCAACTGGAAAAGCTTTAGGAACAACAGCTATTAGACCTCAAGACACGATAAATTGGAAAGTGCATTTTACTGTGAGTAGGTACAACTCAGTGGTTGCAAAATGGCATAGCTATGAAAGGGGTGAAACTATATCAGAAACAGTTGGCTCTGGTAGTCCAAGTTATACTATACAAACACTTTACTCTAATGTAGAATCAGCACTAAGTGCAGCAAATACTAAGTTAAAACAACTAAAGCGAAATAATGCAGTGTTAGACATCACTATGCCTGGTAATCCAGAACTATTTGCAGAGGCGAAACTTAGCTTGTTAGGGTTTCATCAAGATATAGACGGTGAATGGGTAATTGACAGAGCAGAACATGTGTTAGATAGTTCAGGTTATCGCACTGTGTTATCAGCATCAACGTTAAGAAAAAATCAGTAAACCAAATGTTTAATGTTGAAAAAAGTATTGAATATGAACAGAGACTCAAGAAATAAGCTACATTTTTGGTGGTTTATAGTAACAGTAGTATGTGTTATTATTACCTGTTGCTATATGAAAGCAAAAGCTATAGACAATTATAAAACAATATTACAAATTGCTTCTAAGAACTGCAGTTTAGCAGTCACAGAATTTTCAGTAAAAAACCTATTAGATATTAACACACAAATTCCTATGATGAGAGCTTTGCATTATTCATCTGGTTCAGGGTGTCTGCAAGTTGTAAAGTTTCTTGTAGAGGAAGGAGCTGATATAAGTGTCACAGGTGGATATATGGGATGGACAGCCTTGCACCATGCTGCAGATAAAGGCCATTTAGAGGTTGTTAAGCTTTTATTAGACAAGGGTGCAGATCCCACTGCTACAGCTAAAGATGGAAGAAGACCTAGAAATATGGCTGTAGTAGAGTCACGACACGATAAAAATAACAAAGATTACGATAAAATCATAAAGCTACTTGCAAATGCTGAAGAACAGTATAAGTCAGAGAAGTAGTTTGCTACAAGCAATTATTCATAATAAATTTATATCCATGCAAAATCAAAAAATCCCAATTACAGTAATTGTAACGATGTTAATACAGACCGTAGCAACAATTTGGTGGCTTGCCAAGCTAGATTTACGGGTTCACATGCATGATAAATTTATAGAGCAGAACAACGGATTGACCGTTACGGTATATCGTCTGGAAGAGCGGGTAAAAAATCTTTCTGAGGAATTGGACGAATTTAAAGCTGATTTAAAGTAATTATTCTTCTACTTTTGGTGTGTAAGCATCAGATTGGGATTGACGATCTCTCTAATTTTCAACGTATTGCTCAACTAATGAAGGATCGCCTGTTATAATTAGTAGATTCTCAGCGTTTCTTTTCTGCGCAGCGTCAGAGAAATTGAAAGATCCTGTTATGATTTTTTGCTCATCAATAATCATAATTTTGCTGTGTGAAATTGCAGGTCTATAGTCTATGTATATCGGTATTTTTTGCCTAAATAATTCATTGATGACACTGTATTTTGAGCTGACCTGTGATTCATCTAGGATAACCCTAATATCAACACCACGTTTTTTTGCTCTAATTAAAGATTGTGCAATAGGCTTTGAAGTAAATTGATATGCCTGAACCAACACGGATTTTTTAGCATGACCCACAGAATCAATTATTAGATTGGTGCAATTTTCTCTAGGAGTGAAACATACAGTAGTACTTGAACAAGAAACACAACCTGATAAAAGCAAACAAGTTAAAAAAATCAATAAATATCTAAACATGGCCAAATATATTCTTTCAGTCGACGGTGGAGGTATAAGAGGTATTATACCTGCTATTGTTTTAGCTGAAATAGAGTATAGAACAAAAAAGCCAATCTCTCAAATGTTTGACTTAATGGTCGGAACTTCTACAGGTGGTATTATCGTTGCCGGATTATGTAATAAACAATACTCTGCTCTCGACTTAGTTGATCTATATCAGAAAGACGGGCCACATATCTTTAAGTCTTCATTTTTCAGAAGATCAATATTTTCCTGGCTAAATTGTGCACAGTATTCATGCAAAAATATTGAATGCGTTCTGAATAGATATTTTGGTGATTCTACTCTTGCAGATGCAACAAATAATTTAATGCTTACAAGCTATGATATTAAGAACAATTATCCCTTCTTCTTTAAAAGCTGGAAAGAAGATAGAAATTTTATCAAATTGAAAGATGCATTACGAGCTACAACTGCAGCACCTACTTACTTTATACCTAAATATCTTAAAATCAACCAAAAGGAAATGGTACTAGTGGATGGCGGGGTATTTGCCAATAATCCAGCGGCTTGTGCATATGCAAGTGGTAAGAGATTATTTCCTAATGATGATATTCTACTGTTATCGATAGGTACTGGCAGAACAGATAGAAGTATAGGGTATTCTAACTCAAGGAGATTTGGAAAGATAGGTTGGATAAAACCGCTGTTGAACGTAATGTTTGCCTCAAGTTTAGATGCAGTAAATTACCAACTTGATCAAGTTATAGCTGATAAATATATACGAATACAATCGCAATTAAAAGTAGCATCACCTGAGATGGATAATATAACACCTAAAAATATTAAATATCTGCAGCAAGAGGCGAATGCAATGATAAAGGACAATCAGGAATTAATAGATAAATTTTGTGATTTTAAAAGTGCCAAATAAAATAAAGAAGTTATACAAAAAAGCTAAAAAAGGCCTACAGAATATAGTCTCGCCAAAAAAACAACGCTCTGAAGTTCCGGTAAAAATTCAAAATCCTACAGCTAAAGTTGAAAAGCCCACTGAAGAAAAACAAAAGGATTTAGAAGGAAAAGGCTTAAAGAGAGGCATCAGCTTCAGAGGTAGCTTTCAAAAGGCAAAAGAGAAAATCAGAAGCTTAAGAACTGAACCTAAAGAAAAAACAATCAAAAAGGGCGGCATGTTCAAGAAGTTCAAGAAAAAAATCAAGAGCCTAAATCCAATCAAGGTTAAAAAAAATAAGATCATTGGAAGCAAAAAGTTAGCATTTTTACTGACATCTGGCACGATTGTAGCAATTTTACCAATGTTCAATTTGAACCCCTTTCCAGCATTAGCAGTAACTTCTGCATGTGTTTTCAGTATAAACTTTATCGCAGTCAAAACATTGAAGAAGTTTATCAAACAACGCAAATTAGCAGCAGAATCTAAAGAAGTAGCCGAACCAAACAAGCCGGAAGAGGAAATTCAAGATGTATCGGTTGAACCGGTAAAAGAAAAAGCCGCAAGCAAAACTTCAGAGAAATCTTAAATAGATTAACTATCTTCATCTATATCATAATATATTATGTAAATTATCATAGTTTTAATTCCGTTGGGAGCGTAAGTTGCGCAATTTCCTCAACAGTCAAGCTAGTTATTGAAGAAATAGCATCAGCAGAAACACCTAGTATAAGTAGATTATTTGCTACTTTGATTCCCTCTATTTTATCAATCTTTTCTTTGTAAATTCGCTTTCTTTGCAATAAAAATTCTACCCATATATCCAGTTCATCTTGTGATTCTTGATTGTTAATTTTTTTTAACTCTCTCGCCCAGCTTAATAGCTCTTTTTCTCCTTCACTATCTGTATCTTCGTCTTCACAACAGTTTTCTTCCGCTACCAGATCTTCAGCATTCACTGATAATTTTCTTGCTATTTCCCATAACCTCTCACCGAACATGGTGCTTCCTTGTTCATAGTAATGTATCTGTGGACCTCCTATACCAAGCTCCTTCGCTAATTCCTCTTGAGTATATCCCCGTATTATCCTCCACTTTTTCATTCCATCCCTCTTGTTGGAACGCTTAGAACTTTTTTCTTCTTTATTTTCATATTCATCAACTGATAAGCCTGTTGCTCGGTAGATAATATCAGCATCAAATTCTAACTTGAGCATATTTTTTGCCATTCTTATTCTTGCTGCTTTTATAGCACTTTCTTCCTCAGCTCGGATAGATTTGGTTAATGCGTAGATTGCCTTGCGTCCCCTTGTTTTTTCTATAAAATTGGACATCCATTGAGTCTTATCACAACAACGATTTTCTTTGAGTACTTTTTGTCTAGGAAGTAGATCACTAAAACTAACTGATAATGCGTCTGCTATTGTTTGTAACTCTTCATCTGGAATGCCACATACCCCTAGTTCATATCTTCGCAGCGTATGATAGTTTATACCTGTTTTGCTTGCTAAGTCTTTTACGGTATATTTTCTTTTTAACCTCCAGCTTCTTACTTTTTGCGCTATTTTGTATCTTATAGAGATATTTGCCATGCTGCAACGGTTTTACGGAAATAAACATGTATACCCTGTTAATAGGCTTTTTGCTATAACCTACTTTGTCAAAAGATTAAATTTAGCTTATGTTTATTGGAAGAGCTCGGCTTGGACTGCGATTTATATAAAGCTTTTACGCAGTCCAATTTGAGAAGGAAGTCCTTTGTTTAACGTTTCCTAAATGCTTCTTGGCTACCTCCACATGCCCTATTTACCCACAACAGTGTTTCACTTGAGTGATCCGCCCTTATCTCCTCTTTGGCCTGCTCTTTACTCCACATGCCACTTCTTGTGAAACTTCCTCTTTCTACAGCTTCTTTGACTGTCGTTCCCCCAAAGAGGCAACCTTTTCCTATTATTTCACCTCTTTTTTGTAGTTCAGACCACATTTCTGTATCTGCTACTCTTACCTGTACTTGGTCTGCTTTGTGGTACAGTATAACTCTTAGTCCACCAATGCTTGTTGGAAATGTTACCTCAAAAACGCTATTGTCCGATATATCAGTGTAATTTCTCTCACCTCCTTTCTCGTTTTTGACTTCAAATTCTCTATTGCCTATTTTTATGATGTTACATCTGTTTAGACCTAAGCCTTCTATTACTTTTGCAGGCTCTACTGTGCTACCCTCAGAAAATTCCGTATACGATGTTGTATTGTCTATTTCCACATCTATTACAGCTCCTTTTTGAACAGCACTTTCACCGACTTTCCTCAGTTCTTCAAGTTGCTTGTCTAGCTGTGGCTGCACCTCTTTTTGCAGTTCGTTATAAGTTTCACCTACCAGCTCATTCTGCAATAGCCTGTCATGAAACTCTGCACCCTTCAGCATTAATTCACGCATTATTTTTTTTAGTTCACCTTTTTTGACTTTGTGAAAATGTGTGCCTAATATCACATACTCGGAAAAACTCCATTCTCCTTCATGACATGCATTTATCCTTATTCCAGCAGATAGAGCTTGATCCACAACCTTATGCATCTCTTTTGGGCTGCCTGCTTTTACCACTGCACTTTTAAACCAGCTCAACTTTTTATTTTCCCTTGCACTTAGCTTTATTTTTTGCAGGCCTGAGGCAAATGGATTTAACCCCTCTGGATAATCTTCTTGATTACTTGCTGGTTTTGTGCCATAAATACGGTCAAGTCCTTCTTCGAAGTTTATTTGGTTTTCGCGACCATCTCTACTAGGGGAAGGCATTGTACCTCCAGGATTCTGGTTATTAATTTTGCTCACAAAGTTAGACGGTTGTATATCAATGCCCTCAAGAGCACTAAATATTTTACCCAATAACTTGCGGTTAATATTGAACTTGTGATTCTTTTTACTTGGGTCTTTTCGAACCATTGTAATTTTTTTACTAGCCATATAAGCCTCCTATATTAAGCATATTATCTAAGTCTATAGCGCAATTTATTGCTTTACTATTAACTTAATATACAAATATTAGAAAGATCTTGTATGGTTTGCAACTATTTATAACAAAAGAATAGAGCTTTTTGGGCTTTTATTCGTTTATTATAACTTAACATGCAAGTTATACAAAGATCTTGTATGTTTTACAACTTTTGTTATGTCTTTTTCCAAATCTCAGCTATAGAAATACGCTTTTCTTAAAGCACTTATATTCATATTTCGTATTGTTTCCACTAGCAGTGGTAGCCAAACTTCCCAAACCTGAAAAATTTGGCATCCATCTTTATAGCAGCTCTCTTTCCTTAAAGCTGCAATATCCTTTGTCCGTCACAATAATGTGATCCTCTAGCTCAATTCCCACCCCTTGACATGCTGACACTAATTCTCTAGTCATAACTTTATCATCTTCTGATGGTTCTAAACTCCCTCCTGGATGGTTGTGAGCTAATATTATCGATGCTGCCTCCATTGATAATGCCTTTTTTACCACTTTCCTTTCAGATAGGTGCACCTCATCTATTGTACCAAAATACACTTCATCTCTTATCAGACGGTGCTGTTTATCCAAGTATATTATCAGGACAGCTTCTTTTGCTGAAAAGCCTATGTTTACCCTTACATACTCTATCAGCTTCTCTTGGCTATCCATTACTGGGCCTCTCTTTAATCCTTCTCTGAGTGCTCTTTTATAAGCTTCTTTTACACATTCAATTGCTGCAGCTGCATGTTCGGTCATTCCTTCTATCATTTTCAGATCATCGATTTCTCGTCCCAAAATTTCTCCTATTCCTGGGCAGTTATCCATTAGAGTTTGAGTAACATCTTGTGCTTGCTTTCTGTCGTGAACTGCTCCTAGAAGCACTGACACTATCTCACGATCAAATAAAGCACTTCCTCCTCCGCTTTGTAGTACTCTCTCTATTTCTTCTGTAAGTTTTTCACTATTATTCATAAAATATACTCCTCGTTAATAACAAATTGTTTTTAATTATTTACTGCTGTTTTTTATCAGCATTGGCATAAAGCCATAGCTTTCGAGTGAAGTCAAATCAATTTTTCAATCTTTTTTACTTGTTTTTTCATCAAGAAGTAAAGATATTAATAGATATTTTAATCAGACTGATTTTTTATGTAAAAAGTTTTTACTATTTTGAAAAATAGAATTGTATCGAGAGAGCGTATCTCTATAGCATCTAGGCTTTTAAGGTGCTTTATAGAAGAGTTGGTAAAAAAAACGTTAAAGTACAAAATGCTATTCTATGGTTATCTATGAAGGCTGTTTTTTTACCAACATATTCAGAACTTAGAAAAACAAAAGAGTTGAATATTTCTTCAGGATTGTGTATAACTGTTAACGTCCTATAGGTTTACTTATTATGGCTCTTTCTAAGTTTCTCGATCCAAAAAATGATATATCGTTCAAGCGCATCTTTGGTACTGAAAAGAATAAAGACATCCTCATTCACTTCATTAATGATATTCTTGGCTTCACTGGCAAAAGTACAATAAAGGATATAGAGTTCTTAAGTACTATTCAAGACCCTGATATTGCTTCTAAAAAGCAGAGCATTGTTGATGTTCTTTGTAGAGATGAAAATGGGCTGCAGGTGATAGTTGAAATGCAGGTCGCTAAAACCAAAGGCTTCGAAAAACGTGCCCAATACTATGCTGCTAAAGCTTACTCAAGACAAGCTGATAAAGGTGATCAATACCAAGACCTTAAGGAAATTATCTTTATTGCTATAGCAGATTGTATACTGTTTCCGGATAAGGCTGAGTATAAATCAAAGCATACTATTCGGGATGAAGAGACTAATGAGCATGATCTAAAAGATTTTTATTTTATATTTATTGAATTGCCAAAATTTCCAAAAACCAAAGAGGATCAGCTTTCAAGTATAGTCGAGAAATGGGTTTACTTCTTCAAATATGCAGATGAGACTAGTGAAGAAGAGCTGGAAAAAATAATAGGTAGTGATCTAATAATTAAAAAGGCCTATGAAGAGCTAAATAGATTCAACTGGTCAGAAAAAGAATTTATTGCTTATGAACAAGAAATAAAGCGTATTCTTGATGAACAGGCTGTCCTTGCTCAAAAACTTGATGATGCTAAACAAGAAGGCATCCAAATCGGCCATGAAAAAGGCAGAGTGGAAGGTCGCAAAGAAAGGGATATTGAAGTAGCCAAAAACTCACTCAAGGCCAGTGTCCCTATAGATGTTATAGCTCAAATTACCGGTCTCTCTCATTCTGAAATTTTACAACTCAGGGAAAAAACATAAATACTACAACTTATTCACTTCAACATTTATGAAAATCTTTCCTCAGTTAAACATATCCTATAATTAAGAGTCTAATGAACTGTCTAAAACAGCTATAAAGATTGCACATAGAATTATATAAATTACTATCATAACGTTACCCAAACTTCTATATCAAAGCTATGTGCTATAAGTTCAATATGGAAAACACATTAACCACTTAGCATTTAATGTCTACTTCATCCATTTTAGTATTAGGACCATCAAACTTGGTCTGGTATCCCTAATTATTTTGGCTACCTTCACTTTAAATTTTCCACTACTTGGCATTTTATAGCTGCACCTCTTATATTATAACCTACCTATTGATATTACCTCCAAGCTTGGTTACTCCTATCTCAGAAAGACAAGTTGATACTTCTGAATGGCTGTGAACTGAAGCATTACTTAAATAACTTTGAGGCTCTAAACTTATCTGCTGTTTTTTTGTACCATCAACTTCTAATCTACCACCTCTGTTGTGTAATATCTGCTCTATTGATTGATTTAGCAGACCCTTATTAAATTGAGCTATAAACTTTTCAAATTTCTTCGGACTTAATTTACCAGATTCTTCACCAGGACATGCTTTCTCTATATACGATTTTGAAATCCCTGAAATTTCATTAAATTTACCACTCATGACTTTTTTAGTAATCTCTTTCTGCATTCCCATATAATCAATATTTAACCGATGCATTGATATGCCACTTTTTAATGCAGCTTGCTCTACTACTTTCTCAAATTTCTCTGTAATATTCAATGCATAGCCCTGCGCTTCCAGTAATGATACGTTCTGATCTGATGTAAAAATGTATTTTTGACCCGTAACCTTTCTAACAAGCACATCAAGTAACATTATCGTACCATTTACATCTATTGGCGCATCAACTTGTAAAATTGAACTTGTAGTACTTGATGTTTCCTCAGGTAAAACAGCTCTAAACCCACCTACAGAACTTTTCACCCAACTAAACAAATCATTTATCCATGAAGATGGTCTTGTACTACCACTTGCTGCTATCTCAGGTTGATTACTTGAACCTAGCAACTCATTCAGTAAATGACGGCGTTTACGTTGTACAGCTTCTCCTCTTTTCTGATTGAGTTTTTCTAAGCACTGCACAACATCACTACATTCTTCATTTTTACTATGTTCTCTAAGTTTTTCTTTAGCAACATCTAGTGGTGTTTTACCATCCCTTTCAGTATCGATATTAGCCCCTCGACTGATAAGCTCTCTAACTTTAGGGAGATTTTCTTCTCTTACAGCAGTAAATAACTTCCTGTTTAATTGTTCATGTTCTAAAATTCTCACTATACGACCTTGTTGGCCAAGCGATAATGCATTATTGAGAGATCCTTGATTCTCTTCAAGAGCGTTCTTTGTATTAATAGCAATATCTAGCGGCGTCTTACCATTCTTGTTTTTAGTATCAATATTAGCTCCTCGACTGATAAGCTTTTCAACTCTAGAAAAATCATATTCTCTTACAGCAGTAAACAACTCTTTGCCTAATTGTTCTTGTTCTAAAATCTTGACTATATCTGTATAACCTGCTCGAGTAGCTATGACCAAAGGTGTTTCACCGAAAATATCCTGAACTTCAATGTCAGCACCTACACCAAGAAGAAGTTTAACTGTACTTGGCTTATTTCCTTGTAAAGCTACATGTAAAGGTGTCCAACCATTATTAGTTCTATCGTTAATGTTATTAGCATCACTATCTAAAAAAGACTCAACTATTTCAGATTTATCATTATTTTGGGCAGCCAAATGTAAAGGTGTATCACCATATCTATCTTTAGCTCTAATGTTAATATTGCTATCAAGAAAAAATTTAACTACATCAAACTTACCGTAAGCAGAAGCAAAGTGTAAAGGGGTCCAACCATACATGTCTTCAGCCTTAGTGTTAGCACCTCTATTAAGAAAAAACTGGACCATGTCCAGATTACCTTCTTGAGCAGCAAAATGCAAAGGTATTTTACCTTCCTTATCTTTAGCATCTAAGCTAGCACCTCGGCTTACAAGGTCTTTAACTTTCTTAAAATCTCCACCTTGTACTGCAGCTAATAATTGTTCATTTAGGTCTAATTGTGTTCGCTGTAAATACTCTACAACATTATTATATTTCAGATCAATAGCAACATCTAGCGGTGTTTTACTATCATTGCATTCAGCATTAATGTTGGCCCCTTTATCTATAAAATACTTTACCAAATCTAAATGGCCGCTCCAAGAAGCCCAGTGTAGTGGTGTCCTGCTATCTTTGTCAGTATCATTAACACTCACTCCCTTGCTCAGAAAAAACTCTATAATATCCTTATTATTCTCCTCAGTGGCAACATGTATGGGTCTTTTACCAGCAATAGAAGCATCTGCAACATTGATATCAGCTCCTTTTTCTATCAGAAATTTTGCAACCTCTGGTTGGCCGAACCTAGCAGCATAGTGTAGTGGTGTCCAACCATTTTTATCAGCCTCATCAACGCTCACTCCCTTTTCAAGAAGAAACTCTATAACACTTTCACTATTATTTTCAGCAGCAACATGTATAGGTTTTTTACCAGCAGTAGAAGTGTCTGCAGCATTGATATCAGCTCCTTTTTCTATCAAGAACCTTGCAACCTCTAAACGGCCTCTCCATGCTGCATAGTGCAGTGGCGTATAACCTTGCTTGTCAGTATCATTAACACCTACTTCTTTGCTGAGAAGAAACTCTATAATATTTTTATTATTGTTCTCAATAGCAATATGTATAGGTCTGCTGCCATAAAGATTTTCACTTGCAGCATTAACATCAGCACCTTTCTTTACTAAAAACTCTGCAACTTCTAAATGACCTTTATACGCAGCCCAATGTAGTGGTGTCCAACTGTACTTATCTCTAGTATTAACATTAGCATTCCGACTAACAAGACCTTCAGCTTCATTGAGATTACCATCTTGTACTGCGGTCAACAATCCTTCATCTAAATCTGATTGTACTTCTTCTATCATTTCTACTATATTTGTGTAATCTTCTTGTTTGGCCAGATCTAGAGATGTTTTACCATTTTTATCTTTAACTGCAATATTTGCACCTTTTCTGAGAAGGAGTTGAACCGTATTTGGCTTATCTTCTCGTATAGCTAAATGTAAAGGCGTTTTACCGTTATTAGTTATATCATTAATACCACTAAGATCTCTGCTCAAAATAAACTCAATTACTTCAAGTGTGCCATCATGTTGGACAGCTACGTGTAAAGGTGCTTCACCATCTTTGTTTTTAGCCTTTAAGCTATCTCCCTCTTGGATAAGATATTCTACTACTTTTACATGACCATTATTACAAGCATTATGTAAAGGAGTATTATTACTGTTATCTTTCGCCTCTAAACTAGCACCTTGGCTAACAAGAGCTTTGACTCTATTAAGATCGTCACCTTTTACTGTAGCTAACAATTCTTCATCTAAATCTAATTGTGTTTTTTTCAAAAATTCTATTATACTTATATAATTCTTTTGAAGAGCCAAATCTAAAGGTGTTTTACCATCTTTATTTTTAGCTTTTAAGCTAGCTCCCTTTTTGATAAGATATTCTACTACTTCCAAATGATCATTCTGAGAAGCATAATGTAAAAGAGTGTTACCATTGCTATCTTTCACCTCTAAGCTAGTACCTTGGCTAATAAAATCCTCAACTTTATTAAGATCACCATTTTTTACTGCAGATAACAGTTTTTTATCCAACTCTAACTGCATCTGCTTTATCACTTTTGCTATATCTGTGTGACCCTTCTGCTCAGCTAAATCTAAAGGTGTTTTACCATCTCTGTCTTTAACCTTTAAGCTGACTCTCTTCCCGATAAAATATTCTACTACTTTATCAAGATTACCATCTTGTGCACTAATTAACAATCCTTGATCCAATTGTGCTCTCTTCAAAAGCTCTTTCACATCTTCTTTAGTGGCTAAGTCTAAAGGTGTTTTATTATTCTCATCTTTAGCATTGACACTAGCACCTCTATCAAGAAGAAGTTCTACTATGTTCAACCTGTCTGCTTCAACAGCAAGATGTAAAGGCTTTTTATTATCTTTGTCTTGAGATTCAGTGTCAGCACCTTCATCAAGAAGAAATCTAATTATATCCAAGTTACCCTCTTGCACAGCAAAATGTAAAGGCGTTCCTTGAATCGTTATTTCATTATTAAATTTAGCACCGTTACTAATAAGAAGTTTTACCACATTCCATTTACCTGACTGAGCAGCATAAAGTATTGGTGTCCAAGCAAGCTTGTCTTGAATTTCAATATTAGCGCCTCTGTCAAGAAGGAATTGAACCATATCTAAATTATTCCCTGACGCAGCAAAGTGTAAAAGTGTTTGACCTTTCTCATCTTGAGCATCAATATTAGCTCCTCTATCAAGGAGTAGTTTTACTATACTCCATTTACCTGACTGAGTAGCAAGAAATATTGGTGTGTACCCAAATTTATCTTGAACTTCAATATTAGCACCTCTATCAAGAAGAAGTTTCACCTTATCAAATTCACCAGCCTCGGAAGCAAGATGCAACAGTGTTCTGTCAAGTTTACCTTGAGCATTTATGTCTCCACTGTTTGAAACCTCTGAATGTATAAAACTCTCTTGTGAATTAACAATAGAACTCACATTATTTAATTTATCAATACTATCTGAATTATGTATTTTATCTATTTCATTACTTAATAATATTTCTTTGTCAATAAACCTTATAGATAATGTTTCCATTTTAGGTTCTTTATAGAAATCTCTAAAATATATAATACACAACTCGCTTGCTTCTATATTAGCATTAAAAGCATTGGTAACTATCAAGTCGTATTTATCATGAAGATAGGTATACTGTCCTGCTTTTTTAGATATTACTAATTTATTCTTTTCTTCTATGTCTTGAGGTGTTACTACAATAATTTTTTCATCAGAAATAAAGAACGAAGACTTTAAACCTAAACTATCATCGATTTCCATCGGTGCATTATCAAAAATAATTTGTAATTTTTTATACCACTTATTTACAAGTGCATCTTTCAGCCTGACTGTTATTACATCTTGCTGTAAGCCAGTAGCTGATATAGATAACTTAATTAATAAATCACTTTTGCCTTTAATAACTGTTGGTATCGGTTTTATACTCAAATCCCTATTTATCTGCTGCACCAAATGATGTAGGTCTAATGTACTTCTTAAACTTTTCTTCCCATCAGCATCATCATTAATCACTACTTCTTGAATATGGAAGTTTTCAACATCAAGTGTTTCATAACCTGAGGTAATTGAGCATACATCGTTTCCGCTTAGAACAATATTTCTTTTCCTACTTGCATTGAGTTCACTACATACATCTCTCTTCATAGAATCCGCAGCATTGCTTCTCCCTCTATTATTTAAATAACTATCTAAATCTAACTTATTTTTTGACTGATTTACAAAGGTGTGCCTTTCAATATCTTCAACTATAGCAGATATTCTACTTGCTATTTGCTGACTATTTTCTTCAGTCAATATTGACTGATAGTCTACTACAGTTTGATTATAACCATTTAATTCTTGTATGCTACGTCTCTTGCGAGTAGATCCACAATTTTCAATTTTCCACTTAAATTGACCACCCTCTTCATTTGAAGGCCAGGTAAACACATACCGCCTGTTATTGTCAACTTGGAAAGTAGAAGCACTATTAGGTGAATATAAGTACCTTCCATACTCAACATTCTTGAGATACACATTATCACCATTAGGCTCAACCTTCCACTTAAATTGATCACTATTGCTATTTGAAGGCCAGGTAAACGCATACCGCCTACCCCTGTCACAATCGTTTAAGTGGTATGTACAATCATCATTAGGCGAATACAAATACCTTCCATACTCAACATTCTTTAAATACACATTATCGCCATTGAGCTCAACCTTCCACTTAAATTGATCACTATTTCCATTTGAAGGCCAAGTGAACACATACCGCCTATCCCTGTCACAATTGTTTAAGTGGTACATGCAATCATTATTAGGTGAGTACAAGTACCTTCCATACTCAACATTTTTAATACATACCTCTGAAGAAAATACTGCATTGCTCACTGATTCTGGTAATTTGTTTTTTAGCTTTTCAAGATCAGATTTCTCTTCTGAATTGACCCTAGGCATTTTCATGGTCTCTCTAATAGAGTAAGCTAATTTAAACATTGCACCATCATCCTCTGGTATTTTGTCAAACACAGCTATGTAACCTGAAATAAACTGACCAATATAATTGTGACTGGCTATAAACTTTAATATTCCTTCTATACCTACACTTGAATATGTGTCATTTACAGCTTCCTTAATTGCTCTATCAAACAACTTTTCATCAAAATTATAAACCTCATCCAAAAGTTCAATAGTTGAAGCACTACGACCATTCAGCATACCGTCCTTTAGCACCCTTTTTGCTTCACTTTTTATCGAACCTCTTAAACTGCTTATACAAGACTCTACCAATCTTTTTGTATCGGATGGAATATTCGCTTGGTTAACAACTTCCTCCTTTAAAAATTTAATCTGCTCTATTTTAAATAAGTTGTTACTTTCAGCTTTAATCCTATCACAAAAAAATGTGATTATATCTAAATTACCATTGTAAGCAGCTAAGTACAGAGGTGTTCTACCATTGTACTTAATCTTGATATCCGCACCTCTATCAAGGAGAAGCTTAACTATATCCAACTGCTTGGCTTCCTCAATAGCCAAATATAGAGGCGTCTTACCCTTTTTACTTTGAATGTCAACCTTAGCACCTTTATCTATAAGAAAGCTAACCATATCAAGATTATCGTAGTGAACAGCATAATGTAAAAGCGCCCAATTATCATCGTTGCAACTAGTTAAGGCATTAATGTCACCTTTCTTTTTTAAAAATGGTTTAAGTATACTTTGGCTTAATTCCACATTACCGTTATAAACAGCATAATTCAAAGCCGTCCAGTTTTGTGAACACTGATTCTTATGTTCAACATTGACATTACTTCTGTTAGCAGTTCTATCAAGAAGAGTTTTAACTTCATCACTTTTACCTTCACCATCTGCTCTGCTTACCAATGGTTTTAATACTCCCAATCCAGAAGTTGTCATCCACTTATTACACCGATCTATTATGTTCCTATCATAACCATTCAGCAAAAGGTTGTTTTCTAACTTTTCAAGCAATGATAAAATCTGACTGCTACTTGGTATTTTACTTTTAAGTTCCTTAATTTGCTCTAAACTACAGGAATTTTCTGTAAACCCGACCCGTTCCTGGAGTGAAGAAAAACCAAGACATTGATGTGTTGGCTCTTTGTTTTCTCTTTCAAAATCATCAACTGACATCAAACATTTAAAGTCATTTTCTACTTTAGGAGTATATTTACTTCTATTTTGGTAATTTTCTGAAGCTTTATCAATTAAAGCTTGTATTTTTCTTACCTCAGATAAACTAAACCTATCTAATCTACGGAGCGTTATTGGTTCTAAACCTAGATCAAACTCCAACGTAGAAATTCTATGAAATTCATTATTATCCCAATCTTTTATATTGATCGTATGATTAGACATCTTATCGCGAAATATCAGATCTGCACCATTGCTGAAAATTTCAACTTGACCAGGAGTAATATTCTTTAATATCATTACTCCTATGCGTTCCTCATCTTGTCCTACAGAAGTAGAAATATTTTTTTCTAATTTTTGATTGTGTTGAGTGATACTAGTAGAGTTACTAAAGTCTTCAATATATTCTTTTACAACTCTTTCATAGTCACTTCTAAGTTTATCCTTATGCTCCATTACATTATCAACGTTCTCTAATAACTCAGGAGATGGAGAAAAATGATCATTATTCCATAGAGAATAAGAAATATTTTCCCATTTGCTTTGTTCAGTATAAAAACCTTCTATTCTAATCATAAAAGGAATTTCACTTTCTCTTATTAATAAGAGATCATCTTTATCTTTATACTTTTTAATATCTTTAAGACGAGAATCTATCACTACATGATCACCTTGAAAATCCTTAGATAACAAAAACATATTCTGAGTTTGTGTAGCCTGTAAAAAAGGAACTAATTTACCCTTTCCCGAAGAAGAGGGAGAACAGGACATTGATTGTATATTGGGGATAAAAGTTTCTCCTTTTTTGTTCATAATTATAAGATGCCTATAATTAGGATCTTGAAAGTAGTTTTTCACTCGAATGTTACTATTATTGTATTTTAAATACAGATCACATTGCTGGATTGAAAAATCTTTCTCAACTGCCGACATAAATAGTGTATCTAGTTTTTTATCACTTGAGTTATTATCAATTTTAACTTCTCCACTATTTATATCATTGCTAATAAAATACACATCACTTCCTCCTCCTCCCCTAGCAAAAATAGTTCCTTGATCGAAGTTTATTACATCATCTTCCAGAGAACCAAAAACCATATGTGGAACTGCACTATTACCCTGATTCTGTACTCTATCTCTGATAACACTAAAGACTTTGTAATCCTTGTTATTGTTTGGAATTTTCTTATAATGACTTGCAACATCGTCAAAATTATCTAAGGAATGTTCTGAATGTAATTCAAATGAAGTAATTTTTATAGTTGATAAGTCTGATCTTTCAATCTTAGGAACAATATTACTACCATTTTTGTCTATTAGTGCAAAGTGAGGTTTATTACTGCTTTGCTCGACATAATTTTTTACATCAAGAGTAAATTGATTGTTTTGACCAAAATTTATTTTTAAAGATAAAGTATTACTATTTGTAGAGTAAGTTATTTGATCACAATCACCTAATAAATCAATTTCCGGAAAAATTACAGTTCCTGTTCCATCTACATCAATTTCTGAATATAAACCATTACCTTTGTAGTCTGCAGCTTTTACGTAAAAAGTATAATTGCTCTTTCCACCCTTAACTGTAGTATACGGCGAAATAATTACTTTTTTACAATTTTCAACTACATCTTTCTCATTTTTATTAGAACCACCACTACTATCTATGATAACGTCACGATCATCGATTCCTGTAAAGTGTTCAGAGTAACCCATGCACGAAATCTCATCCACCTTGTTCTTTCTTCCAACATAGTAGTAACTAAAGATGCCATTATTATCAATTTGATCATTGATTAGCCAACGACCATTTACTCTTGCCTTTAATGATCCAGAGGCACTAGGCTTAAAACGATAATTAACATTCACTCCTATAACTTTATCTTTCAATTGGCTTAAATCAAGTATATTAACAGAATTACCTCCACCAATAATTTTACCTGAGAAGTCAATGCTGTTTACAATAAACCTATTTACTACCTTATTGCCACCAGTTATTTCTGCTGTACCTGAGTTAATTAAAAAATTATTGCTCCATTCGTTATTTCCAACGATGGCACCTTTGTTTACATTGCTTAAATCATAAACAATTGTTTTATCCTTTTGTTTCCCCTTTACCCTATTATCGTGACTAATAACCATTGAATTTTCACAATAATACGAAGCAAAGTCGAGTGAATTTGTTGTACCTTCTTTTTCATAATCTTGATCAGTAACCTGTGGTAAACAAATCCTGCTAGCATCTTCAATACGATGAGGTATAACACGTGAAAGACTTCTTGTATTAGCCCTTTCTTCTTTATTCATAAGAATCTTTGCATAATCTGGACGAAGCGTATTACCACTTACTTTTCCAAAACCAATACCATAAGCAACAGTACTATTAAGGCTATTATTTAAAGTTTGCCACGCTCCTTTAGTGAGACTATTAACCATTTCCTTTCTTGCTGCAAGATGTTGTACATCTTGTGGTATAGGTTGAAAAGCAAATGTATGCCAAAAAATACGCCAATTTTCATCATGGGTTGTATCATACTTTTTCTCGTATTCCACGATATTGCTAACACCGCTATAAACCCCAGAAGCTACCATCAATGCAACTCCAGCTGCAATACCAATTCCAGGCATACTAAGTGCTGTAAGCGCAACACCAGATACAAACGATATAGTGGAAAAAGATATAGTTGCTATATTATCTCTTATTTCTTTCTCTCCACATGGATTATCACTATTCTCCCTTTTTTTACAATCCACAAGATTACTTGCTGACATGCCTATATCAACAATATCAAAGACACCGGTTATAGCTCCTGCTGTACCTCTTGCTATCGTGCTTCCAAATTTTACTCCCATAACTCGAACAGCAAATTTTGTCTGTTTACCTAAAGTACTTGGTATAATTTTTCCCACAACCTTTTCAGCTGATGCTACAATTTTTGGAGTAATTTGAACCATTACATTCTCAATTGGTTGAGATGCAAAAGACCATGCTATCCCACCTAAATTTAATCCACAATCTATTGCTGTTCCATCTTTACAAGATACGATAGCTCCATGAATTCCTCTTATTAATTGTATTCCACCTGCAGCGTTCATTAACCTGCTTTTCAACTTTGAGCTTTTTGTTGTACTACCAGTTTGCTGTGAAATGTCACCGTGCAAATTCTTAATACGTTCATTTTCAATATAACGTCCGTACCCTTTATCTTCAACTACCTTATCAAATAAGTACTTATGATTACCTTCGATATTTTTATCTCCAACGAACTCTATTAGCTGAGCATTTTTCCCTTTATTTTGACTACTTTTAACATAAGTTAGGAACTTTTCACTATCAACTATAACCTTATCTATATTATTTTCATCTATCCTTCCCTTAATAAACTTTTTTACATCATCCAATGAAAATAAACAAGGATTAATACTTCTTCTTTTTCTACTACCTTGTTTTACACAATTATTTAGGTCAAATTTCTTTCTAGGTGCTTGTGTTTCAGCAAGTACAGCCTCTAAGTTAGCTATGCGTTGTGGATCTATACTTAACTCGTTTGAAATGCCTTCTCTCATGTGTATAAAATGATCTTCATTTCTTCCTTGAATCTGCAACCGGTTACGTATTTCATCAGGAATATTACGTAATCTATCTTCTTGCAACACAGTATTAATATCTTTAGCATTCTCCAACGCCCATAAGCCGCAATTATAACCATCTCTTTGTTGAGCAATAGAAACATCATTAACGGTAATTCGAGCCTGTTGTAAAACTTGACGAATGTTATCTGGAACATTATTACCCAACGAGTCTACATAGTATCCATTATACTGCCCATTTTGATGGGAAATGACTAACGTAACCCAGTGATTATTATCTAAATTAACAATCAAAGTTAATGGTCTTTTTTCACCTCTTGTTGCTACGCTATTCTGAAACTGTTGTAATTGATTAGCTATATGCTTCGGTGATCCCACTACTTCAAATAATGTGTCAGCTCCATCAATTCCATAACCATATTTTATTCTTGCAATATCAGCTATATCATGTTGCTGCAGCCAATAATGATAATCTTGTTCTGCTGTTGCAGATTCTAATGTACGTAGATTCTCCTCTTGTATACCAAGATTTTTCAACTTCTGGATTACTTCTTGTCCTCCTCTTAAATGTTCTCCCTTAGATATATCAATAGATTGTGCTACTTGATCAGTAGGAATCACATGTACAGAACTGTGCACTACTATAACAGGAGTGAACTCATCTTTGCTTCCCAGAATAAGAGAATTTGCACTATTTGCTCCTTTATCGAATACAACACCCATAAAATCCACTTCATTCCCATCTGTAAGCGTTTTATAAGTAACACCCTTCGTATACTCATCAGCGATTTGTCTATTTGCCTCATCTTTTAACGCATCAGCTGTCTTGCCTTCCCTTGGTCCTTTAAGCTCTAACCCTACAGGAGTATATTCCTTAGCATTGCTATCATCACCTGCGAACTTAATACCATGAACTAGCATATCAATACGTTTTCCCCTTCCAGTTTGAAACTCTGTTAATACTAACGCCCTGTTTTCTTGTGATCCTCCTAGATTTATATCACTATAGTGGCTAAATGCTCCATGAAACACAGCTTGAGTATGTGCTTCTTTTTTTATTAAATCTTTAAAAGGTAATATTGCCTCGCCTACTTTGCCAAATAACTTCTTGTACTTACCTATTGATGAAGATTGATCTTGTAAAGAAGCAAGCTGAGATACTAGTACTTCATCAAATGTTTTCTTAAAATCCTTAGGGTAAGGAACATTCTTAAAATCACCTTTAAACTTATCAGATTTTTTACCATTATACTCTCCTAGAGAAATAGGCTCATTAACTTCAACACTAAAATATTTTTTAAAATCTGATTTTTGTTCTTTTATATTAAAATTAAGATTTAATTCTACTACCTTTCTATTTCCTATCTTTTGTTCAAGTTTATTAAGAGGAATGCCTTTTTTTAATATTTCAGCTCTTCCATCTGATTCAACAATATTCATTACATAAACTAATCTCTCATCATTTTCCGGAACAAATACCATTGTTACAACTGCATGGCTTTCATCAAGCTTGTTCGACTCAGCTAATTTTTTACCGGCTTCCTTAGCTGCTTGACGTTGAGGAACACCCCTTCCACTACCTTCAGAACGAGTTTCGGTAGGTATATTTTCACCATAAATAAAAACATGCTTTTCGAAATCGCTTTCCAAAGCTTTAACTTCGTTTAACAGTAATGATTGGCCTAATAAAAACCTACTGAAATAATGATTATCTCCCTTCTCTCCCGTACCAGGAAATGTATGATAGATACGCTCTATATTTTCTTGAATTCGTGTTTCTAATTGTTCTTGTGTAATCTCACCATTATTTCGTCCATCAATAGATATCAATATTTGGTTAAAAAGAGGAATTATTTTTTGATTGCGTGACTTATCCAAAATATCTGAAATAGGAGATGGATGGTCAAGATTTACACCAACACACAGAATATCATTTGCAGTAGTTAAAACTCTCATTACATTCGGTTGAAAACCTTTTGTATAATCCTCAGCTTGCTTTAAAGCAGCAGTTGGTGTAGTTCTACTCTTTTCTCCTATTTTACCTTCTTTTAACTCTGCTTTAGTAGCAGCCTTCATCTCTATAATAATAGGAACGGCATTCAATGACCTATCCTTACCACGAGGCACTAGAACAATATCAGCGTAACCTCTTCCTGCAAATTGCTCTAAGTAAACCCTAAGATTGTGTCTATAGCGGAAATTCACAAGAGCTCCTGCTATAAACCCATGATGTGCTGCTTCTCTTGTTTCTTGAGCACAGGTAAGTGAATTCTTATATTCAGAGTGAATTTTACTAACTTTTTTTAGAATATTTTCAACAGGCTTTTTCACTTTTTCCACATCAGGATTAGTCAGCTTAGCTATATCACTTTCTGGATTATTCCATAACCCCTTTTTTATTTCCTTAAACTCATGTGTTGCAGAAGTATTCTTATCCAACTTGTCATCTTTTACTTCAACAGGTATTTCCCCTGTGGCTTTAACAATTTTTACTAATTTAACTTTAAGATCATCTTTAGCACTTCTCACATGTTCATTCTGTGCAGGTAAATTTGATTGACCCAGTATCTCTTCTAGCTCACCATAGGTAAATTTTTTACTCTTACTATCATTCTTACCAAACTCTGAAATCACAAAAAGATTTACCTTCTCAATCGCGCTTTTCTGATTTGTAATACCACCTTTTCTTATAACAGCCACTTTCAGAGTTTTCGAACCATCAAAACTAAAATATATTTTTTCAATATCTAGCTTTTTCGCAATCTCTGTATCTATCAAAGTAGAAAAGCTTCCTAAAAAGAAATGCGGAAAAAACCCTGCTTTACCTACTGAATGTAAATATGATGGAATTTGATCGATATATGACTGAAACCTTGCTTTGAAAGATTCAAAATCACTTCCTTGTTGAGTTGAAGTACTTGGGCTAGCTCCTGCATTTGAACCTGCTTCTCGAATCAACAACTCTATTAATTCAAAACCTTGTGGTTTCTCTTGATTTGGCACAAAATCCTCCAACAATATATAATGTTTTTTACTTGCCTAGTCTTACATTGGACTTACCATACGTTTTTCTAACTTCTACTTCAACTAAATCACCACTTGGACCAGGTTTGTTCTTTTTATCAAGCCCTTTATCAGCAGACTTACCATAGGCTAAAAACTTACTTAATGATTCATTATCTCCTTGCTCTAATATAGAACGTATATCATTTGCTTTTTCGGAAGACATGAACTCCTTGATTTGTCTAGAACTAGCCTTATCTAACATTGCCCATACTGGCTCCATAAAACCTTTTTCAACCAAATGCACTGAAAATTTTCCTTGAAAAGAAGAATCTTCCATCATTTCCTCGTCCAATGTGAAAGTACGATGATTATCAAATCCTTCTTTTTTCCACATATGCATAAAAACTTCCACACCAGCACCTAAATAATGCTCTGGACAGTCCTTTATCATGAATTTCAACCAAAGAGAGTAATCATCTTCTGAAATTTCACTTGATTTTAAACAATCAAACAATTCCTGAAATTTACCAAAATTGTGCATGTCTTTCATTTTATTCAAAGATCCATAATGATCATTTTTCTCTAAATCTCTTCTTAAAAGTTCTGGATATCTATTAGGACTTACCTGACTCAGGAAAAACTCAAATATATCAGGATAAATGCGAAAACTAGGTCTTGCCGTATAAGCTGCATTTTTCATCAAGATCTCATCCTTCTTTTGTGCACTTATTTCATCTTCAGGCAAAGATTTTATCTTATTCCAAAAGAATTCCACTGCTTCTACTCTTTGCCAATCTACTGCACAATCAAGCCCATACTCATATGGATGACGGTCCCTCAAATCCAGTTTATCAAGATACCCACTAATGAAATGTGACCAAAATTGAGCTAAAGGACCTTCTCCATAGCACTTAACTAAGCGGCGATACTCAAGCAAACTGCCACCACCTTTAGCAGACAATTTCTCTTTTCTTTCCTCAAATATAGCTCGTATTTCATCTTCCAAACAACACTCACATGCAATTTGGTATCTAACAGTACCAAAAGGATTTGGATTACTATCTGAACTGGGTGCAATTAATTTTCTGCCTACCACTTGTCTATTAAGCTTCACTCCATGCAAATTATTGACTTCTTCCCAGCAATCTTTACTAGATAACACTCGTGCAAGAAAATTATTTCTTATTTCACCATACCCCTCATGTATCATCCAATGTGCATAGCACCAACGCTCAATCTGAAGGAGCTTAGATGCCCTATAAGGATCATCTTCCTTAATAGATGAAAACAAAACTTCTGAAATATCCCGACGGTCCATAATTACCTCCTTTTGAACAATGAAAGAATGTTGTACTCTTCACGTACCATAATGAATAAGTCCAATATATTTTAGGTATATTATCCCACCTTTAAAACTTGTCAATTACTATTTTAGAAAAATTTTCTAACCTAAAGTGGTTTTTAGTAAAAGGCTCTTAATAGGCTTATATAAGGTCTTTTGTTCACTTTTAAATTCTGTTTTTTATAAGTCTACCTTAATTATTATTCTAAAATAAACTGGTATTAATTTAACAATATATGTCATTAATAACTTAAATAATATAACCATTTCCAGCACTCAAAACCAGCTAGTGAGAGAAGAGTTCGTTTTGGAATGGATTGGACTACCGCTTGTTCTGTGCGAACTTTTCTTTATAGTAATTTTATTATAACGCAAAACTAGCTATATTAGCCTACTTTCGCCACATTTAGGTACGAACTAATACACCTAGCTTTGGTACAACAATTTTACGTTTTTATTTTCACAACGCCGCTTTTATTTAAATTGTTCTCACAAAGGTAGGTACTTTTTTGCGATTTTGGAGGAAGTAAACAATTAAACCTTTTGTGATGCTAATCAACTTGTGTTTTTATAAAAATAATTTTTTTAATATTCTTTATGATAGGCAAACCATATAAAAACAATATCTATAAACCCAAGCTTCTCATAAACTTTAAGACTCTTATTTTTTCCAAGAAGATCCTGCAACTAGCTCATGACTTACACTACTAAATGTAGAATTTGGTGATTGCATTTGTAGTCGTTTTACTATCTCTTCTACCTCCGTTTTTCCTTTTTCTGCCGTTCTTTTTTCTCTCTCTGCTACGTCCCTTGCTTGTACTACCCTCGTTACTATACTGAGCTTTAGCCTATCAATGTTCTGTTCATTACATTCTGGTACATTCTCCCTTGATTCCTCTTCTTCTTTTTCTCCTTCAGTAAACCTGAAGCTCAGTCTCTCAAATTCATTTGCAAGTTCTGATAATCTTTCAAAGTCAGGCTCCTTTACTTCTCTTCTTAAGTTTTTGTACTCTCTACAGAGACTCTTAAATTTTGTTGTATAACCTTCGTTTAAAACCAGAAAAGTATACTGGCATTCTAAAAACTTTTGTATATCCTTATTTTGTTTTATTCTTTTTCTTGATATGTCTTGATCATCTGCTTCATCATATAGTAAATCGAGAGCTTTTTTCCCTGCTCTTTCCATTTCAACTTTTGCTTCTGCTTTTTCTCTAGCTCTTCTTTCTTCCTCTTTGGCTCTTCTTTCTTCTTCAGCTCTTGCTTCTGCTTCCTCTGCTTTTTTCTCTAATATTTCATTATTTGCTGCCATAGCATGAAGTTCTTCTTGATTACTTATGTCTTTTCCAGCAAGTTCCACATTGACTTGACGCTGTTCTGCAGTTGCTTTTCTTATCTTATACTCATCTTGTTGATCAGCTATGTGCTTTTTACAATTGCCAATAAAATTCTCCGCAAGTTCTCTAAATGATAGCATTCTCTTTTGCGAATCGTGTTTAGTTTTGTACACACTGTTAAACAATGCTCCATTTACCTGAAATATCCACATATACTTAGAGTTTTTCTTAATATCTTCTATTGCTTTATAGAACAACTCATCATCCCCTGTGGCAACACTTTTTTGTAAAGCTTTTTTACATATTTCAAAGCTTTTTACTTCTAGACTATCACGATAAAACCACGGATGAAATAACTTTTGCCAGAAGTTAAATTCTTCCAATGGTTCTTTCTCATTAATCACTTTACCAAACACTCTTTTTCCTACTTCCTTTTTCTTACTTATTACTTTTTTTTGATGATCCAATAAATAATCTGCAGCCACTTTAAACTCATCATTAACTAATGACGTCATCAGTTGTTTTAATTCTTCACACTTTGCTTTATCTAATTTGCACAGATATTCTTCAACTCTATCATGGAATGACTTATCTCGTTCACTTCCTATGCTTTTATGAATAAACTCTTTACACTTCACAAAATTTTCTATCCTTTTGTACTCTCTATAAAAAAGTGGATGTGCTACTACTTGTAAAAAGCTGAATTCTAGATCCCTCTCTAATTCACTTAATTTTTCCAAATCTGACCCTTCTTTCTGACTAAAGACTCCATCTACTATTTGCTTCTTCTTCTTTTTTATTGGTTCTAAATATTTGTCCAGACTTTTTTCCATTTCTTTTAAAATATCATCAGTAATAGAAGCAGGAAAGGTTTCTTTTATCTCTTCTAACTCTAACAATGGTAACCTCTCGTATAGTGTGTGTAATTCAAATTCCCCTTGTCCTCTGAACGCTATTGATAGCATGTCTTTATATAAACGCTCAATTTCTGAAAAACTCAGGTCCGTTGGTAAAGAAAGTCTATCTTGAAATTCCCCTCCGTTAGATATAGCTAGCAACTCTAAATCTTTCTTCTTACTGTCTCTTTCCCTATGATTTGCTGCTCTTTCTGCTATTTCATTCAACATTTCTTGCTCTACTTCAGCAAGAAGAGATACATGCATATTGTCCACTATGTACTGCAAACCTCTTTCTACATCATCACTCAGATTATTTTGTACAGCTGACTCCTTTATGATCACCTCATCGGCTCTACTAATAATCCTATGATTTACTGTCTCATAATTCATTCTTCCTCTATAATCATCAATATCAACACATTTCATGTAGGACAACAATGATTCTTTTACTCCAAAACTAGTAGGTAAAATTTTAAGATAATCTTCCACTAACTTATTTTTTACCCTTCTAACTGCTTCTTTGTTAAAGGAAGTACCTAGCTTGCTTGCTTCTTGCACTTCTGGTTTTCTCTTTCGTATAGGGAGAACTGCGATCTACTATTTCTTCATGTAGTATATGTTTCTTATCCCTTTCTGCTTCGCAAAGAACTTCATACAATAACTGTTCATACCAATTATCAAAAAAAGTCTTGTCCTTTATTTTGAGTAACAGAGGTTTATTATCTTTAACCGTATTACATGCCTTTGTTTTCTTACTATTATACTGTAAGTTTGTTTTTTGCGTTTCTAAGTATGAGTACTTATCTTCCACTTCTTTAGCTTTTAATAGTACGTCCTCTAAATTTTTTACTTCCTCACGAGAAATGTAGTTATGATAAATTTCAACTATTTTGCGTACGCTAAAAGTACATAAACTTGATATATCTGTTTCTTGAACATAACTCTCTAAGTCAGAACAGCTATGACTAGTCAGAGATTTTAAGTTACTGCTTGATGATGGTAAAAAGACATTTTGACGCAACCTATCCTCATTTCCGCTTATTTGTTCACCTATATCCTTTTTTATGCTGTCTACAAAAATCTCTTTTTCTGGTTTTTGATATTCGGTTAGAACGTTAAGCAAAGCACTATATGCTTGAAACTTTGCTTGCGCAATAACTGTCCTAGTAAGAAAAAAACTAGAACAGTATAATGATAACCCAATTGGTGCCCTTGTACCAATAAGTGCCTGCAGTAGTTTTAGATCCACCGTTTTCATCTTCATTATTTCTTCCACTTGTTCTTCAAACGGCTTATCAAAAAAACTTGGCATATTACTCCCATTATCAATTAAGCATACCTTAATTATCATTAAATTACAAGTCAACACTTTTTTTTTGCTTAGTTTTTTAATATTTTGAGTTAAAACTTGACCATTTGTTGAAGGCATTCACCATTGTGGTTCCGTATAGAAGAAATTATCTTGTTTATATTGCCTTCAAAGGAGGATGAGCAGTGATCGATTGTTCCTCTACTTTCTCGAGCTTGGTGTTGGGATTTATGATATTATACAGCGCAAGACCTATACAAGCTAATCCAACTATTCCCACAACCGCTGCTACTACAGGCATTTTCATGATATACAATGCAGCACTGCTTGCCAATAATATTGCACCAACAACACTACCAATTACGATTGCTTGCCTTTGTTGCGTTAACGGCTTGTCTTTTTCGTCTGTAGCATCAAAACATGGTTCAGTGGGAGATGGGCTGTCAGGAGTTTGCTCATTAGTTTCTCTATCAAAACACGGTTCGGAGGTTGGTTCTACAGTAGTTGAATCATTTTGCGCTTCTTCGTTGCTTTCACATATAGGTTGAAGATCTTCACTATTTATATTACATAATTTGGTGTCAGTTTCTGTAGCTTTATCAACTGTATTGGTTTGCTTTTTTATTTCAACTTTAACTTCCTCAACATCTGCCAGCGTATCAGAGGTTCTTGACTTCTCCATATCAGTTACTTTTGCGGTAGTGGTACCTTTTTTATTTCTAAGTTTTTCAGTAATACTTTCCCATATTTTTTTCAGTATTTTCATGATGTTCTCTCCTTTTTATTAAAATTTGTTGTATTTAATGTGCGTAATTTAAGACGCTAACTTGTAAAACTTTTCAAACTGCTCACTCCACAGCATCGGTATTTCCCTTAAATCAGCTAGCCTCAAACTACTTGGTTGTCTCCCATTTACTATGTCTTCTTTAATCTTTGGAGCTAAATAATTTAACCTTAAAATTTGTTGTATACGTCTTGTACCTATATTAATTTTAACGCTCAGCTCTTTCACACTTCTATATTTCCCTTCCTCTAGTTGACGTTTCCATAGGTAGGCTCTCACCACTGCTTTCAGTAGCGCATTATTTGTTTTCCCCTCTGGTTCTACTATAGTGCATTTATTTCCTTTCTTTTTTAAACTCATTGGTATAAATTTTTCCTCTGATTCAGAACAGACATCTATTCCATCCCCTCTCATCCATACTGTCTTTATTAATTTTTTCACCGCTTCTTTCTGTTTTCCAAAACTTAAATTTTTCCATTTTTCTTCCCCTCTTTCCCAATTTTCATATAGGCGTTCAGCTCTCTTCATTACTTCTTTTTCCACTTCTCCTGCTACTACTGTTCGGTTTTCTGATTCACAATTTTTTCCCCTTAAGTGATTATTACATATGTAGTATCGGTACCTTTTATTTTCTTTTTTTGAGTATGTCAGCGTCATATTTACACCACAACTCTTGCACTTTATTATCCCCTTTAGCAGCGCTTCCTCATATTTTACTTTTCGATATGGTTGATTCTTTATCAATTCTTGCGCTTTTTGCCATTTTTCTTCTTCTATTATTGCTTCATGTTTTCCCTCATATTGCTTCTCATAATGCCTGATTTTTCCCATGTATACTGGATTTGTTATTATTCTCCTTACTGTCGCTTTCTTAAATATCTCTCCTCCATACACTTTTCCCGATTTTGCTTCAAATCTCTTTGTTCTGTGCCCTTTTCTGTTTAACTCCCTTGCCAATTCTGCCATTGACTTCAGCTCCATATACCTCTCAAATATATGTTTCACCGTCTTTGCTTCTTTCTCATTTATTATTAATTCTTTATCTTTTACATCATACCCTAGCGGTAAAGTTCCACCCATCCACAATCCCTGCTCCTTTGATGTTGCTATTTTATTTTTTACTCTCTCTACTATCATTTCTCTTTCTAGCTGTGCCGCTCCTGATAACACTGTTTGTACAAATTTTCCCATTGGTGTGTTGTTATCAAATATTTGCGTCACTGCTACAAAACTTATCCGGTGCCTTCTAAAAAATGACGTTACTTCTATGCAGTCCTTTGTTTCTCTTGATAACCTATCTAGCGTATACACTACCACACAGTCCACTTCTCCGGCTTTTACATCTTCAAACAATCCCTTTATCGCTGGTCTTTCTAAATTTTTTCCTGAATAGCCTCCATCATCATACCTTTTGGCTAATGCTACCCACCCTTCTCGGCTTTTTATGTATTTTTCACATGCTACCCTTTGTGCGTCCAAGCTATTAAACTTTTGTTCTAGTCCATCCTCATTTGATTTTCTCGTATATATCGCACACCTTACCTCTTTTAGCATTTTCTCCCCCTCAACTTACCTTTTTATCACGCATCCCAAATAATAAAGGACCGTTGTAGCTCATTCCCATTATTTTTCCGGCTACCGCTGATAATGACGTAAAAAATTCTTCTCTGTAGATTAAACCCTTATCTGTTACCATCACTGCATGCGTTTCTTCACCTCTTTCTAATATCAACTCCGTTCCTACTGCTGGCAGTTTATCGCTACTTATCCTTTTTCCCTGTTCTAGCCGATCTGCCAGGTATTCTAGTCTTTTTGCTCCTTTTCTTGATATTTCTCCATACGCTTTCTCCTGCAACCTATACGCCAATCTTGGTATCAAATATTTCTTTGAGTTTCTAGGCGCTTCTTCCACAAAGACCTTCCTCCATATTTTTCTCAGCTCTTCCAACGCTTTTTTCTCTAAATTCAATACTTTCTTTTCTATTCCTTCCATCCTAGCTTCTGAATTTAAAAAAAAGTTGCGGCTCATAGCACTTTTTCATCCATAGTTTCTAGCTCTTTCACCTCTTCTTTTGCTACTATCACACCTGCTGCCGTACTTTCCGATACGGTTTTTATTTTTTCTATGAACTCTCTCTGTTTATTTGCCATTTTTACGTTCTCTAACACTTCTTTTATCTCTTTATTATTTCTCGCATAATCAATTGGGGTTTTGCCAAATTTATCCTTTTGCTCTACATTCCCTCCCGCTTTTACTAGCTCTTCTACTATTTTTATCTCTGCTACCATGCACGCAAGGTGTAACGCGGCAAATTTGCTACTTCGTTCCACTGCGTTTACATCGACTCCTGCCTTTATCAGCTCCTTTGTATTTTCTACACGTTGCCCCATCACTGCTAGGTGTAGTGGTCTATATTTCCCGGCATCTGCTGCATCTACATCTACTCCCTTTTTGATTAATAACCTCACTTTTTTCGGATCTGGCATTCCCACCGCGTAATGTAGTATCGTCCTTCCTTTTGTGTCTTTTTTATTAATATTTTCTATTGAGTTATCTAATACTTCTTTCCACGACTTATTAAATTCTTCTCTTTCTTTCTTACTAAATTTTACCATAAGTTCCTCAGCTATTAATACAATATAAAGTGGCTCCAATTTGGCTCACTTTAGTGCTTAGCAAACTTTGTTTGTTTACCAGCTACTTTTTCACTTAGGGCTGTTTTAGCATAAAAAGCAAGTTTTTTTTTACAAAATATACAAATTTTTTCCACATATTATATTAAGATATAAATCTATATACTTAATCTATTAAATCTACCTCCTGCTGTTGTCAGCTTTTCTCTATCATTTAGCTTCTTTCCACCATTTACCACCTGCTTTTCCGATACCTTACTTATTTTTTCCATTAACTCCCTCTGTTTATTCACTATTTTTCCTCCTTTTTTCTTTAACACCTTGCTTATCTCTTCATCACTTGCGTAATACATTGGGCTAAATCCTGATATACTTACCCGGTTTATTTCTGCCCCTGCTTTTATTAACTCTTCTACTATCTTTTTTCCACCTACCATACACGCTAGATGTAGTGCCGTATTTCCATCTTCTTCGGTTGCGTTTATCTCTGCTCTGGCTTCTATTAATTCTTTTACGTTTTCCAGACGCATTCCAAGCGCTGCTGAGTGCAGTGGTGTATAACCTTCGTTATCTCTTGCATCTACATCTGCTCCTTCCCATATCAGCCAGTTTACTTTTTTTCTCGTCGACATTTTTGCTGCTCGATGCAACATTGTTTCACCGTTTTCATTTTTTCTATTTATATGCTTTTTAGACAATTTGCCTGCAAGCAACTCTTGAAATAATTCATTAAAATCATCCCTTTCTTCTTGACTAATCCACATGATGTACCTCACTATAAAACTTCCTAACTTCTAGCGTTTGGTAAATCTTTATTTGTTTACCTACACCTACCTAATTTATAGCTGTTTTGGCATGGAAAAGCAACTTCTTTTTTTCAAAAAACACACATTTTTACCGAATGTTAATGTAATATATGAAGATATAAATATAAGTATTTAGCGTATTAAACATATGACCTGTTTTTCTTCCCAAGACCTGTTCAAATGACGATGTTCGTGCCATGTTAGTACACCTGGGTAAAACACTAAAATGTACCTTTCTAACTCATGTATTGAATCCTTTTGCTCTGAATCTAAATCGCTTTCAAAATGAACATTGTGTTCTGCTAAACCAAATCTTATAACTTTTTGATCGGTAGAGTTTTCTACTTTGTAATGATAGGTAACACTGAATCTTTCTAAAATTGGCTTGTATTTAAAATTCCACAGTTGTTCAGATAGTTTATCACTTCCTAGTAAAAACTTGCTCCCTTCCTCTTCTATACTAGTAACCGGAAAACACGCGTTTATTTCTCCTAAACTCCAACTGTCCGATAATACTATCTGCGCTTTAGCAAACTTAATTGCCGGTAATAAGCTCTGTGGTAGCGGATATAGCGCTTTGAAGTTATACCACACATGATTTCTTTCATAGATGCCTCTGTAATTCTTCATGTGGGGCTCGGTTTCTCCAAGTATTGCTACATCTAGGCGATATATATCATTGCTCAAAGCTCGTTCATAATGATCGCGTAGATAGTTTTCTACAATCCTAATAATTGGACCATTAGACCTGAAAAAATTTACTCTTCCAAATGATAATACTGGTCCATCTTTTTCTATTTTTACCCCTGAATAATCCGATAACAAACTGCCAAAAAAGCTTTCATCTAAAATAAATCTTCCAATATTATAGTGGTCATTGAAAAGCCTCATTAGCCTCGATCTTGCTGGCAATGATAGTTTTGCTAGTTCTACTACTGCATCCACGAAGAAGTCATTCGGTACATCTCTTATCCCTACCTGCAACTCAAAAAAGTGTTTACCGGGTGGCTCTTCAATGATCGTAATATCTTCTATATTTGCCCATTTTAATGCTATTTTAAGTGATTCTGGTGTGCCACGCAGTCTTTGAAATTTTATCCCTTCTTTTATCGCTTTTCTTTTGTCTGTTACCCAATGCAGGATTTCTCCCAGCCCGTACTCTTCAATTATCCATGGTAATACTTTTTCCCCTGGGCTAAATTTAAACCCTCTGATACAACCAGGATCTACTTTGTAATCTACTGCATCAACCAGCGCTTTTTCTTGTTTTGTTGCATTTGGTGGTAATAGCATTAATTCAACTCAACATTTAAACTTCTTAAGGCAGCACACTCATTCCCCAATACCACAACATCCTCTCTTGGCTCTATTAATTCCACGTTTTCCACTCCTTCTATAAATAGATTTGCTATAATCCACGCCCTTGTTACACTCCATCCCAATCTTTTCGTTGTTTCAAATTTTTCGATAAATTTCTTCTTCACTGTTTCAACAATATCTGGTCTGTTAATGCTAATTTTGCTGTGGATATCTATTTCAATAATATTGCAACCAACTACTGTTATCGTATCTGTCAATACCCTTATATCATCCCTGGTGACTCGCTTTCTTACAATATCAAGTAGTTCTTCAGATGCTATGCCATTTGTGGATAACTCCGTGGATAAAATCGAGATCTCTACACTCCCTGGCACTTTTGATTCAACCAGCGCATCCTTTACTCTTCTATCTGCTGAGAGTGCATGAAACCTATAATGCTCTTTACTTCCTCCAGTACTCCAGCCAACTATTTTTGCTTTAATTTTTTTTCTAAATCGTTCGTCATCTTCCCCTTTTTCCCTTTCTACACTATAAAACTCAGCTAAACGATCTAAGTCTTCTCCTCCTGCGAACTTAAGTAAATTACTTTTTACTGCCTCATTTATTCTTTCTCTGAGCAAAAGTTCTCGCCATGCTGCTACTTCTAATACCTTCATCGATGGGTCACTTTCTACCAATGCTGTAAAACTTGCATCACGCTTCACTAACTCTTCTTTCATCCGAGAAAAAATCTCTTCAAAGTTCAGTGGTTCGATAATGTTTGGCTGCTCCATCTTTATACTACAATTCCTTCAAAATGAATATTTTTCCCATTTGGTAGATAAATACCATCTAATGAAATATTGACCTTTCCTTCTTTCACTTCTGTTATTTTTACTTTTTCTAGCTTAAATCTTTTTTCCCATTTTTCTAATGCTCCTGCTACTGCTGCATAAATTTCTAGCGTAAAATCCCTATTGATTGGCTTGTCAACTAATTCAAATACTCTAGAACCATACTCCCGTTTCATAATCCTTGATCCTATAGGAGTGGTTAAAATATTAACTATTGATTGCTTTAAATGTTCTATTCCTTCAAGCTCTTTTCCAGTTTTATTGCTCATCCCACGCATTTTTAGCTCGCAAACACGTTTTCACTTCCACTTATTACCTTAAACCCACAAGATACTGAATCCCCAACTCTTCCTATACCATGACCATTAGCAAACACTGTTTTTGACCCTTGTGCCATTACCTTACCTTCTGTAAAACTATCTCCTTGCCGACAAACAGGTTTATCGTTTATAAATACATCTCTACTTCCTCCTATGCAAAAATGCGGCAATGCTTCTCCACAGTAATCACCCAAACGTACAACTGCTTTAGCCATATCAATTAAGATTAATCCTTTTTGCCTTAAGTTTTATTCCGTCTTTTGTCATCTCTATGCTTGATTCTCCTACTTTCAACATTAGTTTATCTACTACATCAATCTCAAGATGATGCTTCTCCTTGTCGTATGATAATTTTGTTCCATCTTGAAATACTAAATTACTTACTTCTTTTTTGCTTTCTGGAGTAGGGTATTTTTCCTGATATATTGCCGGTAACACCACCCCTAATGACAACTCTCCATATGGCGATAATACTATTACTTGCTCATCAATATTCGGCGCAAACCAACTTCTATCTTCTCCTGCTCTTGCCGTTACCCATGGAAGCCAATCTGTTAAAAATTCTCCTACTTTGACCCTTACTCTTGCTTTTTCATAGTCTACTTCTTTAACTAGACCTATACGAATAATATTCGCTAACTTCCTATTCAGCTCTGAAATTGCAAAATTATGCTCTAACATTTTCGCCAACACTTATTGTATGTGCCAGTTTCTGACCACACTGACTTCCCTACATGGATTTCATGCACCCATTCAACCATCCACACTAGATATGCATCCAACTCTGGCCTAAAATCATCTCCTCCTGCTGATAAAAACTCTCCAGGTGCAATATTTTTCACGTTCCAAGTATTTTTACTTACAACCCTTGCAACTTCCGCTGCCAGTAACCTTACAACTACCGAGGAATCCTCGACTGTTCCATCAACTACAATCCTCGCCTCAAATCTTGCTTTCAGGGCTAATTCTTCTGTTCCCGGATCTTTTCCTTGCTCTAAACTTGACAATTCTACAAATACCGCTGGTGCTACCAATTCTTTTCTTATTGCTGGGTAAACTTCGCACGTCTGTATCGCTGGTATTTCTTCCTTTAACGTAATACAAATTGCGTTGTGCAAATCCTTCCAATTCATACTTTTAGTTCTAATTCACGGTAAAAAAACTTTTCAAATACCTTTTCAACTTCATAATTAACAAGGTCTTTTATTATCCTCGATCCTTCTGGTTCTAGCGGTAATTTGATTTCTTGTATCGGCAATGCTGTTCTTCCTTCACGTTTAAAAACTCCTTTATAACCTCTTGGCATCGTTGCTATAAATGCTCCTGTAATTTGATATTTTCCAATTTCTGCCCCTTTTTTTCTTTCCTTCATTCTTCCAATTGACGACGCTCTTACATCATAGAGGTTCGCTTTTACTAAAGCTGTCAGTGTATTTCTACTAGCCTTAATAATCTTTAATCTTTTTCTTGTCAGCTTTAGTGCTTTCAATAACCTTTTAATATTTTCTTGCATTCTTCCTTTATACTTACTAAACTTCTAAAACTTGTGTAGGTGGAGTAATCCTTTTTCGTACCTCTTTTCTTGTAGTTGCTCTGCCTACAAAAACCATTTTACCTTTATGCAATAAACTTAAAAGGCACACAAAGTGGCTATATTGGTAGGGGGAAAGTCATTCTCTCCTTTTTGGCTCCTCTATGCTGCAACGATTTTTACTGATGTCTCCGGACGGTGGCACATCGGCAAAGGGTTTGATTGGGTATGAAGGTCAGTTCCTCTATCAAATCTTCTTGGCTTGTATCTTGTAAAAAGCATTTAATGTTTTAAGCTTAAGCATTAGATGGAGAAGGGAAAAACTCTGGCATTTGGCTTAGATATAAAATCTGTGCAAGAGATAAGAGTTCCCTTCTCAAAAGTATAGGCTGGACGGTATCGTAGAAAAACCTAAATGGTTCTAATTCTGTATTCACAAGGTAAGCCTTACTTTTCATTTTTAATGGTAACGTATGGGGTTATATATGATCAACAACTTTTTAGGAATAGACATATCAAAAGATCGCTTTGATGTTTTTCTTTCATTCATAAGCAAAAAAGGAAAACGTGAAACTAGGAAAAGGAATTTTAAAAACGAGGATTCTGGGTTTCAAGGTTTGCAGGACTTTCTACAAAAACATAATGTAGAAGAAGTAAAAGCCTGTATGGAAGCTACTGGTTGTTATGGTGAAGCTTTGGCTGAATTTCTTCACAATGCTGGATATTTTGTTAGTGTTGTAAATCCTTATTGCATAAAATCTTATGCAAGGAGTAAGCTTGTACGACAAAAGAATGATCAGACCGATGCGGAAATTATTGCTGATTACTGCCAAAGACAGGAACCAACTCGTTGCTTCTCCTGAGTTAAAAAAATTAAAACATCTTTATCGTTGCTCGGCTGCGTTAAAAGATGAATTGACATTAGTAAATAACCACTTAGAAAAAAAAGAGAGACTGCCTAAAGAAGTTGCAAATGCTTGGGAAGACCTTGCAATGAACATAGAACAAAAAATAGAAACAATAAAAAACTCCATACGTGAATTATTAAAGCAACACAAAGAGTTGTTGGAAAATTTTCAACTTCTACTGACTATTTCAGGTATAGGAGAAGAATCAGCAATAGCTATTTTAGCTGAGGTTCCTGACATAAAAGCTTTTAGAGATGCCAGGCAATTAGCAGCATATGCAGGAGTTATACCGAGAAATATAACATCAGGTTCCTCTGTATATGCCAAACCCAGATTAAGTAAATCAGGTTCACGAACACTACGTAAGGCAATGTATTTTCCTGCTATAGTAGCTAAAGATCACAATCCTATTATTATGACTTTTTGCAAGAGATTAAAAGAAAAAGGCAAGCATAATATGGCCATTGTGGGAGCTGCGATGCGTAAGTTACTCCATATTGTTTTTGGTGTTCTAAGTTCAAAGAAGGCTTTTGATCCAGACCATATCAAAAACTATAGGGCTAAAAGGTTGGCTGAAGGTTTAGTGCTTTAAAATCAAAAAATGCTTTCTATCACATCTTATGTGAAATAGTATCTTACACAAATTTATTGAATGTAGTTGGTTAGTGGATATGTTGATAAGTAAATTTCTGCTGTCTTATATGTAACTAATTTACTTATCAACATATCCACTAACTATAATCTGTGTACTGCTACACAGGATGTAAATTGAAAGTATTTTTTGATTTTATGATGTATAGCATTTCTCATAATAGTCCGAACAGGTCATAGGAAGGCAGAATCAACAGCACGACGAAAGGATTCGAATAGAGGAATGTTTTTCCTGGCTCTGTTTTTTATAGCAAACCAATAATGCTCAATTTTGTTGAAATCTGGAGAATATGGAGGCAGATACAAAATTTCTGCACCAACTCCTTTAGCAAGCTCGATAATCTTATCAGACTTATGAAAAGTAGCATTGTCAAGAATGACAGTTTGTCCAGGTTCCAAGATTGGTGTCAAAAATTGCTCAAACCATCCATTAAAAACATCCATATTACAGTGGCCTTCAAAGGTTAATGGAGCAACTATCTTTCTTCTACTTAAGGCTGCAACCATACTGATTCGTTGAGTTTTCTTTCCAGATTTTAGGGCATAAAACCGCTGTCCTTTCTGGCAATACCCATAGGGGTAGTCTTCAGTGTTATCAATGCCAGACTCATCTATATACACTAAGTTTTTAGGTTCTTTTGTCGCTATAACCCTTGCAAATTGAGCTCGCTTTTCCTCATTTCTTTCTTTATACCCGTAGGTCTTTTTTTTCTTGTGAATCCTATATTTTTAAGTGCTCGATGAATCGTTTGTCTACTAATATTGCCCCAAAGCTTAGCCATCTCTGACTGAGTTTTACCACCTTGCTCATTTGCAAATTCGGTAAATGCATTCCAGTCGGTAATTTTATGGTTATAGCCCACGCTTCCAGGCTTTTTTGACTGAAAATCTCCCGTTTTCTCACGTCTTTTCTTCCACTCATATAAAGTTGTTTTTCCAATCTTAAATCTCTTGGCAACAGTTTCTCCACTCTCTCCTTCATCCAATGCTTCCATTACCTTTTTCCTTAAGTCATAACTATATGCTGCTGGCATGCTTACCATCACTACTATAAATCCATATCTTACCTTTTTTGGACTATTATGAGAAGTGCTATAACTTGAGCAATTTTTATAATTTTTTTGTTGACTGGTGAGACGGTATCTCTTGCTGTAGACATTTAATATTTTTTGATGTAATATTATCCATCTCAGCCGACGCTATTGTCAGTTGTGATTGTATCCTGATGTATCTGTCGTCCATTACGTTACCTAGCTGGTAATTTACCACATCAAGGCTCGATGCAAACATCACATTTAATAGAGCAGGCTATCTTTCCTAATTTTCTGTACTTGATTCGATTAGATAGCCGACCTGTGCCAATTGATACCAGAACGATTTCTTCATTAGGGAAAAGTTTTTTGCTATTTGCATATGCACAAGCCGCTGGGTTATTGGCAAATACCCCTCCATCGACTAATACTCTTTTTTCTTGGCTAACTTCAAAATACTTAGGTGCAAAGTATGTTGGTGCTGCTGTTGTGGCTCTGAGTGCATCTTTTAACTTGATGAAATTCCCGTTTTCTCTCCAACCTTTAAGGAAAAATGGACAGTTGTTGTGTATATCATAACTGGTAAGCAGTAGATTACTTGAAACATCAGCAATAGTACTTTCGCCGAAGTATTTATCGAGCACGCATTTTAAATCAGGCTTTGGTTCTTATTTTACAATAATTAACATAATGATAATAAATTATTAAATGGTAAACTACTATATTTACTCTTCAACTTATTGTGCAATGGGTGCACTAGCACTAATAGCTGGAGATTCAACATTACTACCCTCAAGTAAATTTGAAGGCTTATTACAATAGTATATGATCGCAGCAGCAACTAGACAACAAGCTCCAACTGCTATTCCTACCATTAGCATTTCCAAGTAAACTGCAATAGCTATCCCTGTAGCAACTCCGGTTATTGCTAACATAGAAGCAGCTATCACAGGCAACTTACTTTTTGCATTTTGTAGAGCAGGGTTGTTTTTGCCTGGATAACTAGGTTGTTTGCTGTTACCTTGAACATTATTTACTCGGTTAGAGTCTTTACTAGCTACTAAAGGTACCCCTGTTGGTATTAGTTTTGGTTGTGTATCTTTTTTACCACTATTCTTATCTACACTTTTAGGTGCAGCTAGTTGAACAGATGGTGCAGTAACACCTCCATTGTTTGGATTAGTAGACTGCTTGCCGTTGGTTTTGGTATCACTTTTTTGTTCTAAAATTGGCATTTTAATATTCCCATTTGTAACAGCTATATTATTGGGATTGCCATTGAGTACTATAGGTAAAACTTCTGGTTGTAGATCTCGTTGATTACTTTCAAGCTTAGAATTACCCTCACTTAGAGGAGCTCGCTCATCATCCATTTGTGTTATATGTCCGGTAGATTGATTGGATATTTGATCACTGCCAGTTCGTGATTCACCTAACTGAATTTCACTTGAATTACTATGATTATCATCACTACTAACAGAAGTTGCTACATCATCATTTTTAGTAACATCACCTTCAACTGATGTACCTTGAGGAATTTCTGCAGCAAGCTCTCCTGATTCCTTTGGAACTAGGGAGGCTTGTTGAACAGGAGGTTGTTTATCCTCACCATTGCTACTGATAATAGAGGTTAATTGATCATTCGTAGTAGTGCTAACACTTTCATCGTTAGTATTAGCTGTAATATTAGAATGATGTTCGTTTCCGCCTTGAGTATTATTAACTTGTGTTCCCTCTGAGTTTGTACCTTGACTTTCTACTGCATCATAAAAATGTTCATCATCCTCTAAGTAATCCATAAGGGCAATACCATTACCTTCCTGAATTGGTTGATCGCTTTCGTCTACAAGTTGAACATTATTATCCCTAATATTTACTAAACTTTTCGGCTGTAATATTTGTATGGAATCCTCTTGTATTACATGTCCAGCAAATTGAATAGAAGCTTGTTCATTAATTAGATTTTCTTTATTAAATAGCACTTTTAGACTTTCTTCATTAATCAAATGCAAATCAAGTTCATAGGGATCACTACCAGGGAAAAAAAGCTCAATCTTTCTATCAGATTTTTTAAAAATTTGAGCAACACTCTGACCATTAAGGAGAAAAATTTTAATTGTTCTGTTGTTAGGCAAATTCTTTAATGCCTCAATAGTACTAACAGTCCCTCCACGAGGAACAACCTGTTGAGTACCCAAAGTTGCAACATGCAAATCTCTTGCATTTCCTGTTTTGGTAATGACATCTCCCATACCGTAACCTGTACTTGCTACAAGCTCTTTTTCATTACTTGGTACAAGTATTTGCTCAGGAATTCCTGGAGTGTTACTGCTACCAGCTTTTTCAGCATTCATTTGCTGATTCTCATCACTCTGCACTGCGATTTGTACATTATTATTGCTATGATCACCTAAAGATGAATTTGTTGAAGAAACTTCAGCTATTGTTAACGTTGAGATAGCTGCGGTAGAAGAAGAACCTCGATTAAGTTTATTACTCTTTTTCTTCATAAGTGCCAAGCTTCCTGGATAGTTATCAACTAAGGTTTTCAATAGCCTCAGACTAATAGTGTCTCCACTGAGATAATAATTATTGTTAACAAAAAAAGCAATATCAGGAAGGTTAACTTTTAACCCTTTACTTCTTCCATGTCTATGTAAAGATGGCATCACAAAGGTTATAAACCCGTCTTCACCAGGTTCAGAATCCTCATAAATTACTACTTCCTGTTCATTACTAAATTCAGAATATTTCATCATTTCAGAAAGTGAAGCATCTTTATGTTTGTTCTTTACTTGTTTAAAATATTGTTTATCACCATTTGAATGGGTATTTGGAATGAGGTAACTTGGTGAAGTGAATAAATTATACAATGCTGCAACAAAGTAAGAAGTATAATAGTATATAGATACGCTATTATCAGACTTAAATTTGTCAGGTTCAATATTTATAATAAGATTGCGATATATGTCTAATAAATGGGCACGCTGTAAAGAACAACGACTAGTTATTACTAATCGTTCACCCACATGTTTATAACCCATAGAACCAAGTGGTAATGAAGGTATGAAATCTGATTGATTAACTACTCTAATAGTTTTCTTTCCAAGGCGTTCTTTATAAACCTTAGCAGCATAAGGGTCAAAAGCCCTTGGAGAAGCAAGAGTTGCAACATGCAAATCTTCTGCACCCTCTTCTACACTCAAATGTAGAGCAGCTATGGTGGCAATAGCACCTCCCATACTATGACCTGTAAGGTTAATTTTAAAATCTTTAATTTCTAACTTTTGATCATTAGCATGTCCTTTTAATATCTCATAAACACTGTTCCAAGAATCCTTAAATAAAGAATAAAAACCTGAGTGGATTTTTCCACCTCCAGGTAAAAGCCCATCTGAACTAGTCAAAATCATTTCAAAATCTTTCATGTAGTCAAACACATTACGACTACCGCGGTAAACTATAGTTATTTCGTTATCTTTTATAAAATGTAACCAGCATGTCGATATTGTTTACCATCATTCACGTTATAAAACTGAACAATTTTATATCCTTCTTCCTTAAGTTTAGCTGGAACTTTATAAGATCTTTTCTCTAACTCAGAAAATTTTTTATTATTAAGGTTACAATCACTAACATAATAGCCTATCTTAACAAAATTGATGATTTCTAATAACTTCTCTTGGCTAAATCCTGCAATTTCAGTTTTATTTGGTCCTAAAATACCTGGCCTTTGCTCTTCTTGAATATCAGTTATTTCAAATTCATTTTGTTCTAGACTTGAATTATCTCCATTAGGTTCCTCATTAAACTGACCGGCAACATTATTATCTACACTTATAGAAGTATGACAAGCGTTTTGATATCTTTGTTGGATGGTTAAAAACTCCACCCCTGAATTTTCAGCGAGTTTCAATATAAAATTTGTATACACATTTTGAATAATTGAGGAATGTTTTTCACGTATAACATTATCTAAAATAGTAACTAGACTATTTTGCAAGAAGGTCCGCCTATCTGTATCGCCTAAAAATTTGGGATCATTTTTAATTAAATCTAGTACTTTTATTATAAAATCTGTACTGCCAGTACATGAGGCGGCTTGCAAAACTAGGTCATAAATCTTTTGTTTTTTTTCCTTACGTCCATTACCTGCACTATCAATATTTTTTAGAACCTGGTTTTTAATTTGTTCAATAATTTTCTCATCTGCAAATGCTTCTTTATAGATTTCTTGAATTATTGGATCTTTCTTTTCAATACGTTCTCTGCACAAGTACTCAACAATTGAAACATGCTCCTGACTTATTGCAGTTTCTAAAAAAGTAACAATACACTTTTTTAATAGATCTTTTTTAGCCTGATCATCAATATATCTTTCAAGTGAATCCAGTACTATCTTCATAAAGTCTTTATTTTTAGCGAGAGATGCTGTTTCAAGCACACCATATAAAGGGTCAAAGCTACTTGTTTGCAACACTTGTTCAAGATCTTTTAAGACATACTCAATAAGAACTGTATTTAGTAATTCTCGCTCTTGTCTTAGTGCTATAACTGAGAAAAATCCTATTTGACCATTTTCAAGTTGGATCGTCTGGTCTTTTAAGTTTACATAAAGTTCATAGGGTTTTTCCGTATCACAAAATTTCTCCATAAAAGCTTTAACATATCGTTCACCACCAACAAGTAGAGGCAAAAGGCTTAAGTTTTTTTTGTTGAAAAGTAGATCTTGACATATCCCTGTAAGCTTGTCATTAGCTGCAATTGCTAAAAGTACCAGCTCTTTTACTGGATAACTATAATTGCATTCTGCTTGATCAAAACTATATTGTGACAGTATATTTGAATATATATGTTGGTGATCGCTTCTGTTTTGTAAGCCTAAACCAAGTTGCTTTGAACAAAGATCTTTGAGGCTTTCGATATCTAGTGTAACAGATTGGCCTTCATAATCTTTTACGATTTTATCTAATTCTTTTTCACGATTATTATACTCTATGGCATTATTTAGAATATCTATTATTTCAGCAAAAGTTAAATTTTCAGGAATTACAACAAATGGATCTTCGACTTCAATACCCGAATCCCCAGAATTTTTCCTACTTTTAACTTTATTTTCTTCTGTAGCATCTGCTGGTGGCATGAGCCCACCAAATAAACTCCAAGCCATGTTTCCCTCCTACCAAAACAATTTAACTAAGTATAACACTAAACAGTAATTTTGCCAAGCAAACCTTTTAACCCCAATTTTGTATGGTCCCAGAGAGTGGTGAATTGTAAATAAATTAGGAGCACTGGTTACATATAAATTCATAAGGTTTTGAGAGTTTTAAGTCTTTTTGTATAGTCTTGGTTGCACTTTTATGCAGCTCAACATAAGTAAATTTGATCTATAGCAACAAACAAATGCTTATTTTAACTTATTTCTGTTGGCGTTTTATAGTAGTAATTGATATTAAACCGTTCTAAAATTGGTAGCTTGCTCTGAAGAAACACTATAGTTGTTTCTAAGGTGGGTTTGATATATTTAGAAAAATTATCTATAAGATTAATATTCAATTTATTTATATTGAAATATACGATTTTAAAAAATGACTATCTATGGAAGAACATGGTGGGGAGAGAAATGGCTTCAGTGCTTCAATAGAATTGATTATGATAACCGTCTTCCACGTGGCAGAACTTGTGCTAATACTGGTCGAGCTTTTGGTATTAAAATTAATGGTCACATAGTTACAGCTAAAGTTCATAGCTCAGGATCTTACCCATATCGTGGTTCAAAACCTCAACCATATAAAGTCAAAATTATACTCAATGAATTAAGCTCATCAGAACAACAGACCATTCGTCAAATTATTGAAACTTCACCAGCTATATTAGCTAAATTGATAAATAGACAATTATCAGCCAGCTTGTTTGATAAGCTTAATGATCTTGGGATTAAATTGTTTCCTTCAAATTGGGAAGAGATGAATGCAAATTGCAACTGTCCTGATTGGGCTATGCCTTGTAAACACATTGCTGCTGTAGTTTATCTTATTGCTGCAGAAATTGATAAAAACCCCTTCATGATTTTTAATATTCATAATTGTAATTTATTGTAATTTGTCAGCACTTATCGATGATTTTGGGAATGGAAAATTAGAAAATGCTCAAAACATCTTAAAGATAGATGATATATTTAAGGCATGTTCTAAAATTAGAATACATAACCAAGCAATTTTAAATGATATTGATTTATCAACTATTCCTAACCTTTTTGATTGTATCAGTAGTATTTTAACAGATAATCCACTTTTTTTTGAAAAAAACTTCCATAATATTTTACAGATAGCTTATAAGCACTGGCAAAAGTATCCTGCAGGAAAGTTAGTGTACTATCCAGCTTCTAAGAAGGAACTATCAGAAGAGGAGCTATTTATTAAAAGATGGGGAAATATTGAGAATTGGCAAACATTTCAACTATTCATTGATGATCAGCATTACCTTACTCAAGTGAGCAATGGTACAACCAATTTGTTTACGCTAAGTAGAAATGTATTGAAAGATATAGCGCGATTTTTAAACGACATTCCTAATTCGTTACTTCACAGGCTTAATCCTGAACTTCGCTTCATGCATATGATTTCACAGTTTGCACATATGCTGATGGAAAAGTCAGCGCTAATACCACAAGTATTACAAAACAAAAGAGGAGAAGTAATAATTAGGTGGATTCCGGCGTTGTTTAATGAGTCAGTTAAGGAAATTCATAGCAAGATATCATCTATTTGTCCGCCTCTATTGATTAAATATCAAGAAATCGCTATGGAACCAGAGGAACAAGTAAATGTTGCTATCTCTTTCATCCTTTTAGGGTATATAGAAGATAACTTTCCTGCATCTCTGGATAAGTATGGAGATAAAGACATCTTTGGATTATTCTTTACTGGAAGACCATACAAGTTTACTGAGTTTAGCAACAAGGAAATACCGCAAGCGATTAATCTCTGGCTTTCACGTCTTTATTTAGCAGATAAACCTTACAAACTCTATTTAATGATAAAAGATCACCATGAAAAATTTGAACTTGAGGTACAGTTATCACTAGATGATGAGAAGTCATTCATAAAGCTGGAAAAAGCACTTTCTAACCAAAACGTAAAGCTTAGTATTTTATCTGATCTTGCACTCTTATCTGAATACATACCTGAATTAGAAAGATCGATTGATAGCAAGTTATCATTTAATTTAGATGATTTTGCACCTTTATTCCTGGGTATTGTACCAGTACTAAGAGCAATAGGTATAACGGTTATCTTGCCGAAATCTTTGCAAAAAATCTTCAAACCACAATTAAGTCTTAGTTTGTCTGCCAAGGATAAAATAAAAGAAGATCGCGAAAGCTTTTTAACGCTGGAAAATTTATTGAAATTTGATTGGAAAGTAGCAATAGGAGATAAAAAATTAAGCGTTACAGAATTTAAAAAATTGCTAAAAGATTCCCGAGGGCTTGTGCGAATAGTCGATCAGTATGTGCTTTTGGATGATAAGGAGGTAGAAGCTTTATTAAAAAAACTTGATAAATTGCCTGATTATTTAAGTCAAGCAGAGCTTATGCAAGCTGCTCTAACAGGAGAAGTAAATGAAACTAAAGTAGTATTTGACCAGCAGCTTACAAGCTTATTTAATAAACTTAATACTTACACACCTGTTACTACACCAAATAATCTAATAGCACAACTACGCCTATATCAAGAACGCGGATTTAGTTGGCTTATACAGAACATAGAAAACGGGTTTGGTAGCATAATTGCTGATGATATGGGTCTTGGTAAGACTATACAGGTTATTGCAGCCATTCTATACTGTAAAAATGCAGGGTTTTTAGATCAAGGTAGAGTCTTGGTAGTAGCTCCCACAAGCATATTAAGTAATTGGCAACGAGAGATGGAACGTTTTGCACCAGAATTAAAGCTTTTCGTCTATCACGGACAAAATCGAGAATTGGCAAGTGATTATGATATAGCTCTAACATCCTATGGTCTTGCACGTCGTGATAAAAAAGAACTTAATAAAATTCGCTGGTTTTTGCTCGTGATTGATGAAGCACAAAATATAAAAAATCCTAATACCGAACAAACCAAGGCAATTAAAACTATTGCAGCAAAACATAAGATAGCTATGAGTGGTACGCCTGTTGAGAATAGGTTGCTTGAGTATTGGAGCATTTTTGACTTTATCAACAAATCTTATCTTGGTACTCCTAAGCAGTTTAAAAGCAGCTTTGCAACACCGATTGAAAAAGCAAGAGATAAAACTTGTCTAGAAAGGTTTATGAAAATCACTAGCCCTTTTATGTTACGTAGGCTTAAGAGTGATAAAAGCATTATTCAGGATTTACCAGATAAAATTGAGAACAATCGTTATTGTTCCCTCACTTCAGAGCAAACAGCGCTTTATCAAAAGGTTGTTGATACAACTATGGAGAAGATAGAAAAAAGTGAAGGGATTGAACGTAAGGGACTAATCTTTAAACTTATCAATGCTTTAAAGCAAATTTGTAACCATCCATCACAGTTTGGCAAGAAAAAGCGTGCGAGTATTGAACAATCCGGTAAAATGCAGATGCTTGAGGAAATATTGATTAGTATTGGTGAAGTTGCAGAAAAATCATTGATATTTACTCAATACACTGAAATGGGTGAGATTATAGCTAGGCTACTTGAAGAAAGGTTTGAATCAGAAGTGCCATTTTTACATGGAGGACTTTCTAGAAAAGCACGTGATACAATGATTAATGACTTTCAAAACTTATTCCAGTCCAACATTCTTATAGTGTCTTTAAAAGCTGGTGGAACAGGGCTTAATTTAACAGCGGCAAACCATGTAATACATTATGACTTATGGTGGAACCCAGCAGTGGAAGCACAAGCAACAGATCGGGCCTATCGTATCGGGCAAGAACGTAATGTCATGGTGTACAGGCTACTTTCAACAGGTACATTTGAAGAGCGTATTGATGAGATGATTCAAAGCAAGAAGGAATTAGCAAACCTAACTATAAGTAGTGGCGAGAGTTGGATTACAGAATTTAACAACGATCAATTAAGAGATTTAGTTAATATAAAAAATGCACTATAGAACTTATAAAGTTTATATGTTGCTGTATTCAAAAAAAAATCAAAAATTTTCTGTTTTTTCTACTTACAACAGGTTATACAAAACTTAAGTAGAGAAATTTTTTTATGATGTACGAGATGATTTTTTGACTGATTTCAATACTGTAAAACCATAGCAGTTAGATGTATACACCCTATTATTGCGGCCTGTTTGTATGAGCTTATACCATATGTTTATGCCTTTTCCTCTATCAAAGCGGTCTTGAATAGCAATGATTAGGATATTCTGTAGTATTAATTGACTCTTTATACTATTTGCATATAATTATACATAAATAATGTTGTCAATTATATAAAATCTATTATGAGTATTGAAAAGCAGAAGCTAGACATCGAAAATATTGTTAAAGCGGGAAAAAAAGTATATCTAGGATACCTTTTGCTAGATATAATTAATGATAAAAAAAACAGTTATTTTACTATAAATAACAAGAGGGGCTTATCATTAAATGAATACGTAACAGAGTCAATTAAGGAAGAAAAGGCAGATAAGTTTTCTAAGCAAGTAAAGATAGGAAAAAAGAATTGCAAAATTCATATAGAAAAAAACTCTGATGATAAATATGATGTAAAGATTACTGGTACTACAGTATCTGACTGTGAAGATTCAGGTTATGAAAGTGACAACAGTCAAGGAACTCAGACTCAAAACATTGAATTTAAACCGAAAAATAAGTATAATGACGATGATTTTCTTGATTTATGTAGTTCACATGAATTGACGTTTAGTTGTGATAATAACGATCATTATGCTTTTAGTACCAAAATAGATGAGCATATTATCGGTGGATTAGACAAAATTGATCTCTACCCAATACATATATCCAACCTTTATCAAATGATAAATTATGTAAATGGCGATACAAAAAATCCTAATGTATTAATTGCTATGGCAACAGGATCTGGAAAATCATTCACACAAGCACTGTGGACTTTTGTATTAGATTTAGCAGATTATCATGGAATCTGTGCAGTTCATCAGGATACTTTAGCAAGCCAACTAAAAGAAGATTTTTGTAGGCTATTACCAAAAAGTATCACTGATAAAGTCAAATTATGTGATAAAGGTGCAATTGGTAAGATAGATCCTAATTCACATATCATCACTACTCATGATATTCTATTCAAAGAAAAATCAAGTGAGTGTGAAACTATATTCGTTAAAAATAATAAATGGTGGATTAGTGTTGATGAAGCACATAAGGCAACTGAGGTAGAACTATATAAGAGAAATATTGAAAATTTAAAAAATCCTATTGCATTTTTAACTGCTACACCTTCAGAAGTCATTGCTAAACGAGTTGGTTGTATTATAAATCTTTCTCTTAAAGAAAAAGAAAAGCAGGGTGTTTCTAAATCACCTGCTGTAAAAACTAGAACAGCAAAAAGCCGTATCCAGGCAGCTAAGAAGAAATCCAAATTTAATTTTGGAGAAAGGATAGCACTATGGTTTGCTAGTATTATCGAGAAAGAAAGATTGAGCTCAGCACATGAATGCATTGGTAGCATTGAGGAATGTGTAATCTATAGAAAAACTACTGATCCTTTTTATGTATCAGATGGTAATGAAAGTGATATCAGAAAAAGCATAAGATGGAATGTTCATCTTTCAATAGGGGAAAAGTTTCTAGGTTTGGTCGGACGCGGTAGTCATGACTCAGTAGTAAATTTTCATCTTATGCTAAATGGTAATGAGGTTGGTAGTGCATACGAAAGCGGAAATAAAGTTTCTCGTGAAAATGTATATGATTTTTTCGGATTAAGTCTTTTATCTTCTCATGGAGCAGAGTTAGATGAAGCTATATTTAAAAAATATGAAGAATCAAAACAAGAATTGAGAAAAGCAGGCTTACGTAATTATTTGATTGATTATCATGGGTATGATTCAAATAAAGCAGAAAATTTTATAGAAAGTAACGTAGATTATTCCAGTAATGCTGCAAAATATCAAGAATTTCATGTTCTACATGGTATCATTGAAAATACTATCTCATATCTCACTGGTTATGATAGTATTACTTTAGATTACAAAAGACGCCACGATTTAGACTCATTAGTTAAAGAAGTTAAGGCAAAATTATCATCCAAAAATATCGGAGATACTGAAGAGCACATGGATCAAATATCAAAAGATCTGATTAGTGAAGGTATTCCACAAGATATAGCTGAGAGTATAGCAACTCAAGAAATAAGAGTTTTACAGGCTTTATTACAAACCAGGAATGATGACGATGAATTCTTTAAAATGATTGTTGATAATTGGGCACTTGATAAAAGAATTCATAACCAATATTTAGGGACAGATAACTGCTCCTATAGTCCTCTTTTAGCATTACAAGAATTTTGTCAAAAGCATAAAACTATCTTTTTAGTTAATGGTTTACAAAAGAGTGCTACAAAAGTTGAGGATAATAAGCCATTTTTTAACTTAAAAGAAAAAAGCTTTAAACTATCTGATGATAATCATGATAAAGAGAAGAATCTTACAAAACATAAATTAAGTACTATAGAGGCGTTAGATGATACAACGAAACAATATTATTATGAACCTAATTATTGTTCTGCAGAATACACTGAAAAAGTAGTTGATAAGCTATGTAAGAAGGGGCTTATAGGCTCTTATATTACTAGCGAAAAGACTACTGGATTTAATGATCTAAATTTATGTAGTGTTGGCCTTATCACAGACAAAACAGATGACAATATTAACGATCCTGCTGAAATTATACAGGCTTTTGGTAGAAATAGAGGGTTAAATTGGGCAAAACAGCCAATTTTTTATCTTGTTACAAAATCAGGAGTAAAAGTAAGTTTTGATGTTAATGAGCTAACAAGAAATGGCTACATTAAAGCTCTAAATAAAGCTGATAAGAAACATCATAAAGAATTAGTGAAAAGACTTGGATCTAAGATTGCAAAACAAATACAAGATTATATTGATATAAATACTGAGCCATCAGGAGAAATTCATTCTAATCATTTAGAAAATAAATTAATTGAAATTATCTGGAATGAGTATGAGGATTTATACAATCAAAATAATCACGATAATCAAAAGACAAAAAACGATTTTATTGATGTTCTAAATGATACATATAAGATACTTTATTCTTATAGAGATAATATAAAAAAGAATTATCATCTGCCTACTTCAGCTCACGTGATAACTTTCATTTTAGAATTTATCACAAAAATTGTCTACTGGTTCAAAACGCATTCTTCATACAAAGAGTTTAAACAAGAAGTAAAAAAACTAGAAAATAACGAAAAAAAAGATGAATTGATAAATGAAAGAACGTACGCACATATAATTCAAAATTATAAATATAAAGATATTATTAGCAATGGATTGGCATTGAAGAAAATCCTTTCTTTAACAGGAGATAAGGTTAAAAGTAGCACAGATTTTATAATGGAAAATCTACATGAATTCGTAAAAGAAGAAAGAAAAGAAGAATTGAACCAACTAAACCAGACTATAAAAACTTTATTAAATAAATTAGTTGTAACTACTGGTCTAAGTAAAGAGCAGAAAGAACAAATAACTCAGTACATTAATGAGAAAAATTCATGGGCTAAAGAAGTATATGATCACGCACAGTCATTATTTTCGAATGATCAAAAGATTGGTTCAAATGATATATCTAGTATAATATTTAATCTGATTTCAAGTGACTCTACAATTAAGCAGTATTTAGAGAAGGAAAAAATTACAAAAGAGAAATTTTATGTTAATGTTCTTAATGACCTATCTATTTTTACAGAATTGCAAAATTCTCCTCTAATAAAAGAGTTAACTAGTTGTAATTATGAAAATGTTATAGATAAAGATAAGGCAGAACAATACACTGTAAATAGTATAGCTCATTATTTTCAGTCTAAAGTTTACCAAAAATTACTTAATGATTTCATATCACCGCTTAAAGAAGAGCACTTACTTGCTATTTTAAATACAGTTTATCCAGAAGATAATGCTAATAAAACAGAACTAAATAGTGAAAAATTGAAAAAAATCTTGGAGTTTAAGAAAGGTATAGATGATGAAGAACGATTTAGAGAAGTAGTTAAAAAATGTGGAGATATAGAAAAAATACAGGATATTCAAGAGAGTATATATAAAGTATGCTTTGAAATTCTACACTGTTATTGTTACTATCAAAACATGTCTGAAAAGGGTGATCTGTATTGCAGTGATAAAAATGATATTATTCCTAGAGACAAGAATCTGGCAACACCGGAGTTATATAAAAGAACAAATAATAAGAAAAATTCAATATGGAGTTATAGCAGTAGAGGCTCTGATTTTGATATAGGCATGATGTGCAATAAGATTCAATTTATCAGTGGTAGTCTTAAGTCATTTGATGATACTAGTGAAATAGATCTTTTAGATCAAATACAGAAGGTTCAGCATGGACAAGAGGCTGCAGATAATCTTCAACTATTTAATAGAGCTCTTAAGTATCCTAAAAACAATACGACTAGTACAAATAGAGAAATAGAAAAAGTAGCATCAAAACTAGGTGATTTGAAGCCATTAACAAGTAAGGATTATGACAATGCTGTGCAACAGGTACGTTCAGCTTTTTCTCCCCCAGCTACTTAACTTGATCACGAAGAGTGTTCAATAAACCGTACGCGGCCAAGTTAAGGAAAAGTGTGACTTAAGGCTGAAAAACCAACCTTTGTACTCTTGCCGCGCTCTGCAATACCGGAAAAACTTTGTTTCTTATGATCTTTTTGGCTGGCAAACTGCAATAAAAGTTGAATCTATTGCATTTTTAGTATTCGAATAAACAGCATTAATTTTGATGAAGTAGATCTAATTTTAAAAATAAACGTTTTCGACCGGTAATTGCGTTTCTAAGACTATTCTGTGATTTTATGTACTCCCTTATTTAATGAACGGATGTGGCATACCTTAAACCCTAGCAAAAGGCGCTTCCAATTATAGCTCTTCTCATAATAATCCAAATAAGGTAAGATATGGATTTATGGTAGTGGGGTTTGTATGCCAGCAGCGTATAGTTATGACTTAAGGAAAAAAGCAATGGAAGCATTGGATGAGGGAGAAAGTAGAGCAACTGTTGCCAAGAGATTTAAAATTGGAAAAACGACTTTATATGAGTGGCAGAAAAGGCGTGAGGAAACAGGAGATTTTCAGTCAAAAAAGCCTGGAAGCGTAGGATATATAGCTCTTCTCATAATAGTCAGAACAAATCATAAAAAAGCAGAATCAACAGCTTGACGGAAAGACTGAAAAATAGGGATATTTTTTCTAGCTCTGTTCTTTATAGCAAACCAATGATGCTCAATTTCGTTAAAGTCTGGAGAATATGGAGGAAGATAAAGAATTTCAGCACCTACTCCTTTAGCAAGATCATCGATTTTTTTAGATTTATGGAAAGCAGCGTTATCAAGAATTACAGTTTGGCCAGACCTTAAAATTGGAGTCAAAAACTGCTCAAACCAAGCCTCAAAAACATCCTTGTTGCAGTATCCCTCAAAGGTCAATGGAGCAATGATTTTCTTTTTATTTAGAGCTGCAATCATACTGACACGCTGAGTTTTTTTACCTGATTTTAGTGAATGAAACCTCTCTCCTTTTCTGCAATATCCGTATGGGTAGTCTTCTGTATTGTCTATCCCAGATTCGTCAATATATACAAGATTTTCAGGATATTTTGTTGCTATAACCTTTGCAAATTGAGCTCGCTTTTCTTCATTTCTTTCTTTATATCCGTAGGTCTTTTTTTCTTGTAAAGCCAATATTTTTAAGTGCGCGGTGAATCGTTTGTCGACTGATATTGCCCCAGAGTTTAGCCATCTCTGACTGAGTTTTGCCGCCATGGTTTTTTGCAAATTCGGTGAAGACATTCCAGTCGGTAATTTTATGGTTATATCCTACGCTTCCAGGCTTTTTTGACTGAAAATCTCCTGTTTCCTCACGCCTTTTCTGCCACTCATATAAAGTCGTTTTTCCAATTTTAAATCTCTTGGCAACAGTTGCTCTACTTTCTCCCTCATCCAATGCTTCCATTGCTTTTTTCCTTAAGTCATAACTATACGCTGCTGGCATACAAACCCCACTACCATAAATCCATATCTTACCTTATTTGGATTATTATGAGAAGAGCTATAACCATAAAATTACCGACTGGAATGTCTTCACCGAATTTGCAAAAAACCATGGCGGCAAAACTCAGTCAGAGATGGCTAAACTCTGGGGCAATATCAGTCGACAAACGATTCACCGCGCACTTAAAAATATTGGCTTTACAAGAAAAAAAGACCTACGGATATAAAGAAAGAAATGAAGAAAAGCGAGCTCAATTTGCAAAGGTTATAGCAACAAAATATCCTGAAAATCTTGTATATATTGACGAATCTGGGATAGACAATACAGAAGACTACCCATACGGATATTGCAGAAAAGGAGAGAGGTTTCATTCACTAAAATCAGGTAAAAAAACTCAGCGTGTCAGTATGATTGCAGCTCTAAATAAAAAGAAAATCATTGCTCCATTGACCTTTGAGGGATACTGCAACAAGGATGTTTTTGAGGCTTGGTTTGAGCAGTTTTTGACTCCAATTTTAAGGTCTGGCCAAACTGTAATTCTTGATAACGCTGCTTTCCATAAATCTAAAAAAATCGATGATCTTGCTAAAGGAGTAGGTGCTGAAATTCTTTATCTTCCTCCATATTCTCCAGACTTTAACGAAATTGAGCATCATTGGTTTGCTATAAAGAACAGAGCTAGAAAAAATATCCCTATTTTTCAGTCTTTCCGTCAAGCTGTTGATTCTGCTTTTTTATGATTTGTTCTGACTATTATGAGAAGAGCTATACTTGTTAAGTACTTTTCCAACAACCCCTCTCCGAACCACGCATGATCGTTTCCGTATCACGGGGAGTGTTAAATAAACCATACGCGTCAAGTTAAGAGATTGTGAGCAAATTTAGAGAGGTTAAAGTGGATACTCTAGCCCTTCTACGTTTGTCTTTTAATGAAAATCGCGACCAAGTTATAGTGAGTTTTTTAAGAAATGCTTTTAAACTATTAATTTTGGTTAATACTAAAAATAACTCTCTAACCCGCCTTTTTAGCTCAATAAATGCCTTTGTTAAGCTAAGTTCTGTATTCTTTTTCACTTCTGTGCAACCAACTATGCCGTGAAATATAAGAATTGCGCACAATTTAGCATATAGTTCACATAATACTCTGCATGGCTTTCCTTTTAGCTTATCAAGCCTGATATGGCTTTTATACAATTTAAATAATAACTCAATTTGCCACCTTACTCTGTAAATCGTTAATACTTGCTCAGCACTAATTTTATTTTCTGGAACATTAGTTATAAATATTGACCAGTTCAACAATTTTTGATTTCTTTTAGAGGATGTATATCCCTGCGATCTTGCTAATCTATTAGCTTTCCTTCTTCTGGCCATAGACTGTTCTTCAGTTAGTTTCTGACATATAATTCTTACTCTAATTTTTGCTTCTTTTCCTAACAATACCTCGTTTTCTAAAAATCTCTAAACATTCTAATAATTCCATTTTTTGATTTGTTTCTACATCATATACGTTGGTATCGACGACTTATGAAATAAGCTCCTATTTCATTGATTTGTTTAAAAGAACTTGGCACAAAATAACCGAGATCAGATATTAGCAAATCATTGCTTGATATATTACTTAAATGTTTCCTATATCCCTGGTCTGATCTTATTCCCTCCGTTAAATTAAGTTGGTCTATTATCTGATTCATGTAATCGAAAACTAATTGTAACTTTATTCCAGACTTAGTATTGCTTTCATAGCCACTGTAGCTAGTACCATAACCTTTATACATCTCTTCCATACTGTTAGGTAGAGTAATATAGCTACTGTCCAATAATTTAACACTATTAAATTGCTGTAAGATTTTGCAATCAACTTGCAAGATATTTTTAAAGAGAATCACAGATTCATTATACATCCTTTTCATAAATTCCACTGCTTCTTCAGTAAATCTAAAATCCAAACCTTGTTTTGTTATATCTATCGAGTCCTCGTTTAGTAATTGACACATTGTTTCTACGCTACAATTATCAACTCCTATATTACCCAAGACCATGGCTTTTACGAATGATGAACCTTTTAGCTTTCTCTTTCTTTTTATAAACCTTGTTGTAATTGAGATTTTCTCTGCTTTTTCATTAAAAAATTCTTTGAGCTTTTTTGATAAGCAAGTTATTTTATTCATTGGTTCTCTCACTAAAAGTATATCTGGGAGAACTTATACCTTATTATTTTCCTTCACTCTATCAACTTTACTTACACTTTTCCTTAACTTGACGCGTATGCTTTTTTGAACATTCCCTGTTAAGATGCCTAATCTACTTTCAGCTCCTCAGTATGTAAACTGCGTGGTAAAGACTCTAATTCCTTTGCAGCACTTAAACTTTTATTTTTTGCATGTATACCAAGCTTATTGAATTCTCGAGCAGCAGGAAACACCCTTGCTTCAAGAGAGCCAGCAGTTTTATTATAATGATCAACAGCACTTTTTAAGCTCCTGCGCAAATTATCAAAGTTTTCACCCATTGTGCAAATGCGCTCATATAAAATATGACCTAGTTCACTGATTTTCTTTGCGTTTTCAGCTATCATCTCTTGCTTCCATCCATACGCTATTGCTCTCAGCAACGCAATTAGAGTGATCGGTGTTGCAATGATCACTTTTTTTTCCACTCCAATCTCTATCAAAGCAGGCTCATATTCCAGTGCTGCGCTAAAAACCCCCTCCCCTGTTAAGAAAAGCACCACAAGTTCTGGCGTATTTTCAAATTGATTCCAATACTCTTTTTTACCCAAGTCATTTATGTGTTTTTTTATTGCCAGGGAATGGTTCTTTAATTTCTCCTTTTGTATTTGCAAATCATTTTGTGATATAGCATCCATGTAAGAATCAAGCGGCACTTTAGCATCTATTATTATTTGCTTTCCAGATGGCATTTTGATTATTAAATCAGGACGCAATAAATTATCCTCGTTTTTATCAATCACTGACGGCTGAGTAAAAAAATCGCAATACTCAATCATTCCTGCCATTTCTACCACTCTTTTGAGTTGCATTTCACCCCATTTGCCCCTAATGTGAGGTTTCCTCAGGGCATTAGCAAGGTTGGAAGTTTGGTTCATCAGCGCTCCAATTTGCTCCTTTAAACCTTCATAGGCCCCTACCCTCTCCTTTTCTAGCTCACGTATTTCATTATCGAATTTTTCTAATTTTTCTTTTATTGGAGTTACAACTTCGTTGATCGTTGCTTGTCTTTTTTTGAAATCGCTTTCCGTTTCTTTTAATTTACTATCGATTACTTCCTTTGCTAAGTTCAGAAAATTATTGTTATTTGTTTGCAAAGCATCAAGAGAGAGCGCTTTAAAAGTGTTTGTTAATCTCTCCTCTGCTTTTGTTAGTAATTCTATTTCCTTTTTCTTTTCCTCACGTTCTTTTTGCAGAGTTACTTCAAGTTCTGCTCTTTTGACCCTTAAATCAACTATTTCTTCATTCTTCGTAAGCAAAGTTTGCTTTGTTTCTTGAAGTTCTTGCTCTAATTTACATAAATTACCCTCAAGGTTTGCTTTCTTTTCGCTCAGTTTTTTTACGATAATGTAGAAAAATAGTAATAGAGAGACAACCAGAGCTATAGAATTGAAAAGCATCAGAATAAAAAAGCTGTATTTACAATTCTATATGATTTTTGTGTGTATAAGAAAGAAAAAAGGAGCACCTAAAGAGGTGACCTTACCCAGAAAAAGCAGAGAGAAAGTTAAGACGTTTTTATCATGAGAATAAATTGTGCAGGAATGCAATAGTTAATAGTAGAATGTCTACGTTATTTGTTATAAAAGATTTCTATGTATTCAAATATGGCAGTTCTGGTTTGTTGAGCGAGAAGTATCAATAAGCAGCTCCCTTTTAAGTGAACTTTTCTGCAACAGAGTTATCGTAACAACAGCCCTTATGGCTCATGCTGGAAATGATGTTTTTTGTATTCAATAGAAATTGGTAATTTTGAGAGGTATACTGTGACCCTTGATCGCTATGTAACAGCAGATTTTTATCGGGTTTGCGTTTATCAACGGCCATCAATAAAGAATCTATAACTAATTATCATGTTACTCATTAACCACCATGCGTGAATATAGGTCAATTATTGCCGCCAACAACCTTCTTTAGTTTTTATGTAGGTAATCCCAAACTTTATTTGGCTGATCAGTAGTAAAATTTTGATCCAATGTGTTCGGAGCCACAACTCGGTTGCTTATTTGCTGTTTTTTATTTTTGAACCTTCGTCTAAGCTTGGTTTTAATGCCATTTTCTTGCATAACACTTTGTACTGTTTTAATTTTTGCCTAAAGCTTTTAATTCAGCGTGAATTTTAGGGGCTCCATATCTGCATTTAGAATGCTTGATGTATTTTTTGAATATCTGCTAGAAGCCCTTCTTTTGCTAATTCTTTACTGCTTTTTTCCTTAGCAACCCATACCACCAGTACAAAACCCTACATAGTTCCTGTGTTTTATAGCAATTTCTATATAAAAGAATACTTTACTCTTTTTCTTTGCCCAGGGCTTTTTTTAAGATGTCTCTTTCTCTTGTTAGTTCTTTTTTTAGATCAAATCTTTCTTTGTCATAAGGAGCCTTTGCCTGGAAATGCGTATGCTCCAGACATTTTTCCATCATATTTTCTTACTTAACATACTGCCATCTATACCTAGATCTTTTGCTATTTTTGTACTTGCTTGACCTGTTTCTTTAACCAGCTTAACAGCTTCTAATTTGAATTCTGCTGTATATTCTCTTCTATTTGTCATATTTTGAAAAAACGTTTTATTTTACTCCAAAAACGTCTTAACTTTCTCTCTACTTTTTCTGGGTAAGGTCAATTTACCGCCGCGGCGCTAACTAGTAGCGGGATTACGGGTTACCAAATTGTAGAAGTTGCTTTAGCTATAAATTCAAGTTTTATCAATGTCTTGTGTTGTTACCCAAATAATGGTTGTGCAAGCGCTTAATTTTTTGATCAAAAAGGAACAAGTTTAGTAAAAAATAATGATATTATTAGTGGAACATAAAACAGTCCCACTGCAGTACTGATTAGAAGCAACAGAGTAGCTTTATCTGGTTGATAATTCAAAATATTAGCAAGTATTATACTGGACCCAGAAACTGGAATAATAGCCAGCAACATCAGTGCTTTATATATGCTCTCATCGTATATACCTATAACATGCTTGTCTAAAAGGACAATTCCTAAAACAAACAGTGGCCAGAATACGTACTTTGCTGTAATAGTGATCAAAGCAAGCTTCCAATCTATTTTAAAGCTTGCAATATTCGCAATGCTCACTCCAAGTAGCACCATTCCTAATGTGACAAATGTACTTCTAATATTCATCATAACATCTGTTAAAAAAGTAGGTATTTGTATATCGTATATACTTAAAAAGAAGCCCAGAACCATCGCATAAAGCGAAGGAAGTTTGAACAACTTTAATATGCATTCTTTTGCGGTATAAATACCATTTGCAGCTATGTAAAATCCTAAGCTGTTTTCAAATAGCGCCATTCCTATATAACAAACAACATATACAGATACTGAATCTTCATCAAATAAAGCCATGGCAATCGGCAGGCCAAAATAACCCATACTTGTGCTGCCCGAGCTAAATGCTAATATGTTTCTTGTGTTATCCTTAAATAAAAAAGAAGAAAGATAATACACTGATAAGGACATAGTGCTACCTATAAACCATATCAAAATCGGCAGAGAAATTACTTTTAAGTTAACTTCTGTATGAGAGACTCCATATAAAATCACTATTGGATTAGCTATATAAAAAAGTATTTGAGATATAGTGTTTCTATCAATTTTAAGATATTTTCCTGCTAAGTAACCAATAAATATTGTAATATAAATAGGTAATATTTTGAGAAAAAGAGTAAGGAACATACTAGCCTATTGTAATATTTTTGATTGATAAAGTGACATTAGATCTTAAGGTGTTGTAAAAGTAAACAAAATTTATTTTCCAATTTATCCAGCTCATAGTTAATTAAATTAGTGCCAAAATTTGTTTTTACATAGGACTTAAGAATGACATTTGTATGATAAAATTATGTTAAGTTTCTGTAAAGCTTCTTGCATATTTTTGAATAATGACATATTTACTAAAAATTAAACTGCTTGTAGTAATTTAGACGGACTGTTGAAAAAGTAAGAGGAAATAAGTAAAGTTAGGACAGAGAGTAAGAGCTTTAACATAGTTGTCATATTTTTCTTTAATTAACCCTAGTGTCCAATTTATCCACCATTCCTTCACATGAGGTGTTTCTAACCATTTTAATAACAGTAAAAAATGTTTTCTTTCAACGCTTTAAATGTGATATTTTTATTCATTAATTAAAAATCTCAAATGTTACTACCATTTCTGTTAATCCTGTCTCTCATTGCCAAGTTCATTGAAATTGACATTTCCGTACCTAGTTTTCCTTATATGGTGCACTATTTTAACGTACCGGAAGGCATAATTCAATTAACTATTGCTTATAATTTCCTAGGCTTTTGCATAGGAGGGTTGTTTTTTGGTCCATTGTCTGAATGCTATGGCAGAAGGAGAATTATGATCATAGGTAACACTTTGTTATTAATCGGCGCTGTTGGTTGTGTTTTTGCACCGTCGATTTTTTGGCTTTTAATCTCTCGCTTTGTTCAGGGCATTGGTGTTAGCACATCTGTAGTTGTGTTTGCAATCGTTGCAGACAGCTACAAAGGCGACGAAGCGGTGAAATTTATTGGAATCATGAATTCTGTTCTTACAGTTGTCATGGCAATTGCGCCAGTGTTAGGCAGTTTCATCAATGAAATTGTAGGATGGCGTGGTAATTATGCAACTGTTGCAATACTTTGTTTAATCTCTTGGGTTTTGCTGCTTTTAGCGTTACCAGAAACAAAAAAGGACCGCGATATTTTCAGTTTGAAAAAAATGATGAAAGATTACAGAAAACTACTATCTAGTCCGAGGTTTGTTACGTTGTCTTTGATGTCAAGCCTCTTTTCTGCTGCGTATATGTCATTCATTACTTGTGGACCTTTTCTGTATATGAAGACTTTTGGTTTATCTAGCACTATTTATGCACTACATCAAGGTGCAATAGTTGGGTGCTTCTCACTCATCAGTCTATTTGCTGGCAAAATCTTGCAGAAACTTGGAGCAATAAAGTGTGTAATTTCTGGTACGAGCGTGGGTGCTATTGGGTCTCTATTGCTTGTAATATTCAGTATAATTGTACCCCACTCTTTCTACTTAGTAACACTGTCTATGATTATTTTTTCTATCGGTTGTGCAATTTTCCAGCCAGTGATTTTTAATGCATCAATAAATGTTTTCCCTGAAATTAAAGGCACAGCTTCTTCTGCAGTCTCGTTCATTAGAGCTTTTATCATGGCTATTTTTATCGGCTTAACAAGCTACATTTACAATGGTCAAACAATTAGTGTAGCTGTTCTTGTTTTATCCGCGATAGTACTAGAACTTGTTTTTACTGTCTATCTATTGCGTTTAAAAGATCCTATGTAATTAATAAAGATATTCCATTGTAGGCTGCTAACTTTCCCCTGCCAATCTTTCTGCTTCATTACGTGAGATTAATGCCTCAATAAATTCATCTAGTTCGCCTTCTTTTATAATCTGCTCTAGCCGATGTGAAGTTAGATTAATTCTGTGGTCTGTTATTCTTGATTGTGGGAAATTATATGTTCTTATGCGCTCGGAACGATCACCAGAGCCAATCTGACTTTTCCTCATTGTTGACCTTTCCATTTCTTTTTTTTGTCTTTCAATTTCGTATAGCCTTGCCCTCAATACTTTGAGCGCTTTAGCTTTATTTTTATGCTGCGATTTTTCATCTTGCTGTATCACAACTATCCCTGTTGGCAAGTGGGTGACCCTTACTGCGCTGTCAGTTGTATTCACTGATTGCCCTCCAGGACCACTGGATCTATAAACATCTATTCGTAAGTCTTTTTCTTCTATTTTAAAGTCAACTTCTTCTACTTCAGGTAATATCGCAACAGTAGCGGCAGAGGTATGCAACCTTCCTGAGGATTCAGTTTCTGGCACTCTCTGTACTCTGTGCACCCCTGATTCAAATTTCAACCTTGCAAAAACTTCTGTTCCATTAATGAGTGCAGAAGCTTCCTTATAGCCACCTATACCTGTATTAGAAATGCTTATTGGCTCGAACTTCCAATTTCTTCTTTCTGCATATTTTTGATACATACGAAATAACATTGCTGCAAATAATGCTGCTTCTTCTCCGCCTGTACCTGCTCTAATTTCTAATATTGCATTTCTTGAGTCATCTTCATCTTTGGGCAATAATGCTAACTTTAATTTTGCTTTTATTTTTGGTAATAATACCTTGTGCTTTTCGAAAAATTCTTCTTTTGCTAACTCTTTTATATCACCTTCGCTGTTTTCATCTTTCATTATTTCTTCTAAGTCTGAAATTTCCTCTTTCAGCGTGTTATATTCATCAATTATCTTGATTATTGGCCTGAGCTCAGAGTATTCCTTTGAAAGGGTAATGAATTCTTTTTGACTTAAATTGGTAGGATTTTCCAAATTCCTCTCTATATCATTAAATTTTTTCTTTAAGTCTTGTAAATTATTTTCCATATCCATATAGCACAGATCTAGCTAAGTAATATATACTGAAATAAAAAATTTCTTATATCAAGCAATAACACTATAATATACCTACTACCTTCTAGTTGAATATAATGGCAAAACAGATAACATCAAACTGCAATTTCATATTTGGAGCTTCGGACATAAAATCATTACCAAATGAGTCGGCTCCAGAGATTGCGTTTGCTGGTAGATCAAATGTAGGAAAATCCAGTCTGATCAACTTACTGATAAACAGCAAAAAAGCTGCCAGAGTTTCCTCTAAACCTGGATGCACTAGACAAATAAATTTTTACTCTATGTACAATGATAAGTTCAGACTTGTTGACCTACCAGGGTATGGCTACTCTCATGCAGGCAAGGAGGAAATTATACAATATTTAAACTTAATTGAGTATTATCTAATTCAAAGAAGAAATCTAAGAAGAGTGTTTGTGTTGATAGATAGCAAGGTAGGATTAAAAGAAATAGACAAAGACTTCATTTATTGGTTAATATATAATAACATTAACTTTAACATTGTGCTAACAAAAATAGATAAAGTAAGTCAAAAAAGCTTAGGTGCTGTTATAGAAGATATTCAAAAATGGATTAATAATGAGAATGTGTCAATTCATCAAATGAGCATCCGTGTTAAGCATAAAATAACCAAGGTAAGAGATGAGTTTTTCAAGTTTACAAGATAAAAAAATGAAGAGTAGTGAATTTTTAAAGGGTGAGGTATCATTTGAACAAAAAGCAGAAATATTACTTGAAGTGCTATCTAACATACCTAGCTTTGTAGGCGAGACTTTTGTCATTAAATGCGGTGGTACAATAATCTTAGATGAAACACTATTTAATACTTTTGTGCATAATGTTGTCTTGTTGAAGCAGCTTGGTATAAATCCGGTAATAATTCATGACGGAGAATATGAAATTAACTCAGTGTTAAAAATGCTGGATATGAACAGTAAGTTTGTGAATGGTATCAGACTTACAGACAAAGACACTATGAAAATCATTGAAATGGCACTGTGTGGTTCAGTTAATAAAAAAATTGTTCAGTATATAAATTCTGCTGGTGGTTCAGCTATTGGATTATGTGGAAAAGATGGTCACTTAATTAAAGCCGAAAAAATAACCGCTACGCTTAGAGAAGATAGATCAAATAATATCGAAAAGATATTAGACATGGGGTTCATCGGTAGACCCACTGAAATCAATCCTGATGTATTATTTTTTATTGAAGAATCAGATTTTATACCAGTTATTGCACCAATTGGTCATGGAAAAGATGGGGAAACGTATCATATTGATGCCGATAGCACTGCAAGCGCAATTGCAATTGCAGTTTCTGCATCTAAAATGATAATCTTGAGTGACACAGATGAAGAAATAGATAAAATTGGTGGCAGGAAGATATCTGTTAAAAATTTAAATGCATCGATTGATTGTGGGAAAATTAAAGGGGAAAAATTTATTGAAAGGCTTATGGCATACGTTAAAATGGCGGAGGAATGTGCTGGAGTTGTTCACATAGTTGATGGTAGAATACCTAACATTATGCTTGATTTATTTACTGAGAATAATTCAAGCATATCGATTGTGAGTGATTTATAGCTATACTGCTTACAACTACACGAATACCAAGAGGGTGTCATTCAAGTAGCTGACACTGGAATGACAGCAATCTACGTCATACCGCGATTCATTCGCGGTATCTCTAGATCCCGCTAACAAGTAGCGGGATGACGGTTGTCAGGGTGTCATCCCAGCGCCCTTATGATGTCATCCCAGTGCCCAGACACTGGGATCCAGAAGACTTAATTTCAACCAAGTGGCTGCATAATAAGGACTAGATTCCAGACTGGAATAACATCATAGGGGCACTGGGATGACAAAAAAAGGAGCACTGAACTTGTCAAGGAATTTTATGGCCTAGCGTCACGCGCTGGAATGACATCATTTACGATGTAACATTTATCACTTTTGCAGATACAATTTACATGCTATAATTGAGTCTTCATAGATGGTAAATTGGAGTGCAAAGAAGTAAAATTAAAGTAGAAATAAAAAGATTATCACACGGAGAAGACTTGTCTCTTCCATGTTATGCAACTACGCAGAGTGCTGGCATGGATCTTTATGCTGCATTGAATGATTCTGCTGTTTTAAATCCACTTGAAAGATTACTTGTTCCAACTGGAATTGTGATTGCAATACCAAACGGTTTTGAGGGGCAAATCCGCCCACGTTCTGGTCTTGCTGCAAAACATGGAATCACTGTCTTAAATTCTCCGGGCACTATAGACTCTGATTATCGAGGTGAAGTTAAAATTTGTCTAATTAATCTAAGTAATCAGCCATACGAAATAAAAAGAGGAGATAGAATCGCACAAATCCTTATTTCTCCTGTATCTCAGGTAATTTGGGATGACAGAGAAGAATTCTGCGCAGAAGAAACCGGTCGCAATGCAGGGGGCTTTGGCTCAAGCGGCAGGTAGCTTACGAAAAAGCTTGACTATGACAGTTCTTTTATACACAATTTAAGCATATTAATATTTTATTAAATGAAGTCGTTTATGCTAACTTTCAAAAATCATTGTGGCCAGCTCCACAAAGCAAACATTGTATTTGTTGCATTTACTGCTATATACGTTATAGGTGGATTAGCAATACTTTCAACACCGCTTTGGAGGCCTTCAACTTGCAAGCTAGCAGCTTTTGCAGCTACACCACTTGGAATGGGCGTTTTAGCATTTGTTGCTGCTGCGCTGACTTATTGAGCAATATATGCTATCAGCAAAAATAACGAAATATCTGAATTGAAAGCTCTGAAGGTTATTAAGGATGGGTTGCTAGTAACAAAAGACGCATTTAGGGAAATTGCAAGGAATAACCAAGTTAAAGATGAAGAAGGTAAGGTAGAAAAGGATAAATATTATATAGACTTCAGCTTAGAAGGCAAGAACTACCGTATTATTGTTGATATTGATCAGCTTACCAAGACGCTAGGCAATACTTTACTCTTCAAGATAGATTCACTAAAAGAGAAAAACGATGAAGGTAAGTTCGAGGCAGTAAATGAAACAAAGTGGAGTAAAACATTAGGTTTAGACAAAGATGGTGCTAAAGAGGTTAACACTTATTTAGGCCAACTTATTTCTGTTGAACAAGTTGCTTCTCAACAACAGACAGTATAGCCAAGTGAAATAAAAGAGGTAGATTAAGTCTGCCTCTTTGTTTTTTTAGTGTCGGTTACTCAAATTCATTATGGGAATGTATCCGTTCAGCCAATGGCGTCAACTTAAGGAAAAATATCAGCGATAGTGTATAAAATTTCTCTCTAAAACTTTTACCATTAAATTATCCAGAAGCCGCAGGAAACAGCACTTTTGTTTCTATTTTATTTCAACAAAGAAGTTTAAAATGTGTCCTTTTTAGGTGAAACATGCAAAAAGGAAAAAATTTTATTCTACAAATTAAAAATATAATATACTCGAAAGCTTTTCAGAGAATCCATTGTGTTGAGTTTTACACGAACAAGAAAACTTCCTTTTTCGACAGTATTTTCTATGATTTTAAAGTTAGTTAAAAAAAGTTTGGGAATAGAATGTGAACTTATGGAGCCATTGACATGTACCCTCAAAGCAAGCTTTTTCTAAAGCAAGGTATAAGATTTGCCATACAGGCTTTCAAGAATTTAAGCATCCAAACAGCCTATCAGGATGAACCTGAGTTGGAGAGGCTATAGACTTATTGCAGCAGATGGTTCTGGTATGAGATTACCCAGCTCTGAGGAAATTGTATCCGAGTTTGGCCGCTTTAAACCAAATGGAACAACAGGCACCATTGGCAATTTGTTTGTTGATTTGTGTACTTCGCTGATTTGTAGTGCTCGTCTTGCGGCTTGGAATATAGGTGAACAAACGTTGGCGGAAGAGCAATTACCCGAAGTTATAGCTCTTTTCATAAAAGTCCGGATGTGATAGGATAAGGGTAGATGATGATAAGGAGGTTGAATGCCAGCAGCATATAGTTATGATTTAAGAAAAAAAGCAATGGAAGCACTAGACGAAGGAGAAAGCAGAGAAACAGTGGCAGCAAGATTTAAGATTGGACGAACTACTTTATGGGAGTGGCAGCAAAGAAGAAAAGAAACAGGAGACTTTCAATCAAAAAAACTTGGAAATGGGGGTTACAATCACAAAATTACCGACTGGGATACCTTTGCCAAATTTGCCAGAGAACACGGAGGAAAGACTCTATCGGAAATGGCTAAACTTTGGAACAACGTTAGTATCCAAACGATCTATCGAGCCCTTAAAAAAATTGGATTTACGCGCAAAAAAAGACATATGGATACAAGGAAAGAAACGAAGAAAAACGTGCTGAATTTTTGAAAATTATAGCGACAAAAGAACCTAAAAACTTAGTGTATATAGATGAGTCTGGCATTGATAACACCGAAGACTACCCCTACGGATATTGCCAGAAAGGACAGCGGTTTTATGCCTTAAAATCTGGAAAGAAAACTCAACGAATCAGTATGGTTGCAGCCTTAAGTGGAAGAAAGATAGTTGTTCCGTTAACCTTTGAAGGCCACTGTAATATGGATGTTTTTAATGGATGGTTTGAGCAATTTTTGACACCGATCTTGGAACCTGGACAGACTGTCATTCTTGACAATGCTACTTTTCATAAGTCTGATAAGATTATCGAGCTTGCTAAAGGGGTTGGTGCAGAAATTTTGTATCTGCCGCCTTATTCTCCAGATTTCAACAAAATTGAGCATCATTGGTTTGCTATAAAAAACAGAGCCAGGAAAAACATTCCTCTATTCGAATCCTTTCGTCGTGCTGTTGATTCTGCCTTCCTATGACCTGTTTGGACTATTATGAGAAATGCTATATCACTCAAATGCGTTCATTAAATCAAAAGAAATTATTATTTATCTATGATCGTGGTTATCCTTCAGTAAAATTCATTCAGCAGCATTATGATTTGGAAGTAGATTTTATTTTTCGCTTGCAAAAAAGAAATTATAGCAAGCTATGGGAACGCTGGAGAATTAGATTTCGATTTTATATTAGAAAATGAAAAGCTAAAAAATAAAATGAAAGGACAGAAAGTAAGAGTTATAGTGCTGACATTAGCCAACGGAGAAACAGAGGTATTGATTACTTCACTTTTTGACCGAGTAAAATTTACTTTGGAAGATATCAGCAAAGCTTATGTGTTAAGGTGGCATATAGAGGAGTGCTATAAACGACTCAAAATAGGTGCAGAATTAGAGAATTTTTCTGGCGTAAATTTAGAGGCTGTATTACAAGAATTTTGGGCAAACTTAGTCATGTGTAATATATTGTCGCTTCATATGTGTGATGCACAAGGGCCTTGGAATCCAGATCAAATTGCTGAGTATCGTTTAAATTTTTCAGTTTTATTTGGTGTAATGAGGCAGAAACTCTATCAGGTACTTATTGCGCCAAAAAACTTTCAAGCCCTTTTTAAGTATACGCGCTAAAGTTAAAATCCGACCAGGACGATTGTATAGCCGCGATAAGGTAGATAAGCCCAAACGCCATCATGTCTTTAGGAGAGTTTGCTAATGGAGGCTCTTAAGTTGACGCCATTGTCCGTTTAGCAGAGTGGCAAAGTAGGTAGGCAAGATAAACTAAAAAATCAAGAAAAAGTGAGTGTACAACAAATGGTGTCATGCAAGTAGCTGACACTGGTTCACTTTATGATGGTGTCATCCCAGTGCTTGACACTGGGATGGCTTTGTTGCATCGCTAGCTATGATGGATTAAAGATAAAAAAAATAGGGAATATCAGTAGCTTATTATTCTGGTATTTATAACAAGAACGGTCAGTGAATACCTAAATTTGAGTAAAAGAAATTTCACTACCACTCACCAATCTGGCTAAAATTCAAGAATTTCAATGCTTTAGCTATTTTCAATAGAATTAAATTTATTAATATAAATAACAAATTACTATTCTTAAATTTGATCAGATTGATTGCAAAAAAACAAGATTTTCAATAGGTTGCTTATAATCCTAACTATAGTTAGCCTTTCATAAGTAGCGATGCAACAAAGCCCACTGGGATCCAGAAAAATTGACTGTGCACTATACAACATTTTCGATCAAAAGCTGGATCCCAGTGTCTGGGCACTGGGATGACACCCTCCTGGTAGACAACGTTCATACAGCAGCTACTCGGATGACACCTTGTGCTTGCTGGTTATAACTGCTAAGGATTTTTATTTAATTTAACTGCATCTTTTGCCTTATCCAATAACCCATTAATAAAGCCAATTTCGCTTGGTTTATCAAGTAAATCAGATGCAATGTTAGTATATTCATTAATGACAACTGGAACTGGCGTATCGCAATTAATCAACTCACATATTGCAACACGCAAAATAGATAAGCTTATAAGATTTAACCGTGAAAGGGACCAGCTTGGATGTAAGTAAGACTCTATTATTTTATCATATTCTTCACTGTTTTTTATAACCTTATATAACAAGTTTTCTAAGAACTGATGTTCAAATTCTTCACATTCAAATATATCTCTCAACTTACTTATGTAGTCCTTAAGCTCACAATTTTCCAGTTTAAAAGTGCTTTTGTTGTAACCTACGAAAATATTTGAATAAGCAATTTGTACAGCAAGAAATCTTGCCGTGCTTCTTTTTATGCGCCACTTTTTATCTACTGGTTTTTCCTCCATTATTTTAATTTATTGTGTAAATCTATCATACGCAAAACAGTTGAGGCTGCATGGCCACCAACGTTCTTTTTGTTTTTGTCAGCTCTAACTAGTGCTTTATCTTTGCTGTTAGCGGTAATTACACCCATACCAAGGGGCATTGCATAATGCATAATAACTTCATTTAAGCCTTCGATTACTCCTTTACAAACATATTGATAGTGATCGGTTTCACCGCGAATCACGCACCCAAGAGCTAAATAACCGTCATAATTAGCATTCTTGCTTTTGACTGCAAAAAGAATTGTAGCTGGTATCTCAAATGCACCAGGAACTTCAATTATCTCATAATCAACATTATTTCCTTTGAATTTATCAATTGCACCCTCAAGCAAAAGGTTCGCTATTTCAGTATAATAAATTGAATTAACTATTAGTATTTTCGACATTCACTACCACTTTTTTCGTTAAAAACAACTTTATTAATGATTGTTGAATTAGAGTTATAATATTACTAAATATCCAATATATTACCAAACCGGCAGGAAAAGAAGAAAAAATAAAGACAGAAATGTAAGGTAAAAACTTCATAACATTTACTTGAATATCATCTTTACTGGTTTGATCTTTCTCACTTAGCTTCTGCTGGATTATCATAGTAATACCAAAAACTATAGGCAAAATGCCTATAGAAATAGGGAAATTGTAATTAAACAATCCAAATAATGTAAAAATGTTCGTTGGATCAGGAGCTGAAAGATCTTTAATCCATAAATAAAAAGGGGCGTGTCTCATCTCTATAGTAACAAATAACACTTTATATAGAGCAAAAAATACCGGCATTTGTATTAGCGCAGGAAAGATGTTTGACATTAGACTTACATTATTTTTCTTGTATAATGCAGTTATTTCCTTACTCTGCTTTAAACTATCACTTTTATACAGCTCCTTTATACGAGCTGCTTCAGGATGCAGGCTTTTCATCTTAAGTGTCGAAATATAGAATCTAGTAGATAAGGAAAGCATCAAAAGTTTGATAACCAAAGTCAGCAATAATATTGCTAAGCCAAAATTCTTTAAAACGAAGTTAAAGTATTCAAGCAGTAAAAACACTGGTTTAGTTATAAAGTAAAGAACACCAAAATCTACAGCTTTATCAAATAAAGGTATATTGAGAGTATCCTTATAAGAATCCAGTAAATTCAACTTTTTTGCTCCAGCAAAAAAATAATTCACATTAGAAACGCTTGCACCAGGAAGTATGCTCTTGTAAGGTTTGACAAAATCTACTTGGAATTTATCAGTATTATTAACGTTTGTGTGTTTAATGCTTACATTTATTTTATCGGATTTCTCAGGTATGATGGCTGTAAGCCAGTATTTATCAGCAAAACCAAACCAATTTTTTTCACTCGTGCTTGCTTTTACTAAATGTTTTTTGGAAATATCCTTATATGTCCACTCCTCTAGTTTATTATCAAATGCACCCAGTACTCCTTCATGGGATATCCAATAAGATTCGTTGATATTGTCACGTTTACGGTTAATTTTACCATAAGGAACCAAAACTACATTATCTTTTGTGTTATTTTCAACAATCTGCTCAATTTTAAACATGTAGTTATCGTCAAGGCTAATTTTCATTTTAAACACAATGCCACTTTCATTATCCCAAAATAAATTAACTACTTTTTGATTGAGTTTATCTGCTTGCCAGACTGTCTTAGAATCTGGAACTTTAATCTTTTTATTCGGATCGAGCCACCCAAATTCTGCGAAATATACATCTTTTGATTCTGCAGGTGACAGTAACACCACTTGTGGAGAAGAAGAACTCGGTTCTAAGTGGTAATTAGTTAAAATTAAGTCATCAAACCTTGCACCTTTCAGAGAAATTGATCCTTTAATCATGTTATTGATTAAACTAACCCTCTGTTCTCGAGTAGAATTAATAATTTCAGAACGATTTTGGTGTATTATAGGAGCAAGGTCGTTAAAAGATTCGATATGTTCAATATTTTCAATCAATGGCTGATTTTGGTTTGCACTAAAAAAATTATCATAAATAATACGCCAAGATACCATGATCAACATGGAAAGGATAGCTGCTAAAATTAAACTTTTTGCTTCTGACATGAAATTAAATCAAACATATCTTCTTAAAGTGTATACTAAATATTGTACTAAAACAATGAAATTTACTTATTTTTAATAATAACTTTTAACGCTGATCTTTAAAATTTATTTTAATAGCTTCAAATTTTAACAATATGAACGCGGTGAAAAATCTAGTTATTTGGTTGCTAATAATAGCCACTACTGCAATGCTTATTGATTCACAAAGGGACAAACTAAGCGACAGATTTCTCAGTACTTTTTTACCATATAAAGGAAGAATTCAAAATAGCGGTCAGAATAGTGGAAGTATTGAATTTACGAAGTCATATGATGGACACTTTTATATTCAGGCTCAAGTCAATGATCGCAATATAACGTTTTTGCTTGATACTGGAGCAACCGATATTGTTCTATCACAAAAAGACGCATTACATGTTGGTATTAACTTACAAAATGTTCAGGATTTTAAAATATATGAAACTGCGAAAGGTCAAATAAAAGCTGGAGTGGTTCAAATACCTCAAGTTAAAATAGGAAATTTTTTGATTAATGATGTACAGGCAAGCGTTAACACTCATTCTATGTCTCATTCACTACTTGGAATGAGCTTTTTAAGGTATTTTCATTTCACTATAAGAGATAATAAGTTGATATTATACCGCGACTAAACACTTCTACAATCTACTTATCAAAGCTCTGTAGGTTAATATAGGAGCAGAAATAAATATTGCAGAACAAGTGCCAATCAAAATACCAAAAAAAATGATCAAGCTGAAGTCTTTCACTGCATCTGTGCAGATTAATGCCAAAGGAAGAGCAGCAAGAAGGGTTGTGCCCGAGGTTAATATAGTGCGAAATAATGTAGCGTTGATACTTGCATCTACTATCTCACTCATCCGCCCACTTTTACCACTCTTGCAATACTCTCGAATCCGATCGTATATAATTACTGAGTTATTGATTGAATAACCAATGACAGTGAGAAGAGCTGCAACTGATGAAATATTAAACTCAATGCCAGTTAGGCTAATAAAACCAACAGTTAAAATCACGTCATGAATCAGTGCTGTTATTCCACTGAATCCACATTGCCAATTAAATCTAAACCAAACGTAAAAAAATATTCCAACAATTGCGATCAACATGGATAACATTCCTTCAAATATTTGTGTTGAGCTTATTTGTGGGCCAACATAGTCTATTTTACGATAGCTTATTGAGCTCCCCAGCTTTTCTTCTAGTATGCTTTTTATCTTTTTGATTTTATCTTCATCTCCTTCATCTTTAAAACGCATGACTAAATTATCACCCGCTTTTGAACTCTGCACTGTAAAACCATTTTCTTTTAATGCATCGAGAATAGAGTGATTCTCATCTGAAGATTTTATCTCTATCAAAATTCCGCCTGCAAAGTCTATGCCTAAGTTCACTCCACGCAGCACAACAGTGAATATTGAAAAGATGATAAGAATAATGCTAATTAATGCAGTCAAATCCCTATATTTACTAAACTTGATATCGAGGTTGTCTGGAATGAGTCTAAGTGCCATGCTATTTACTTAAACTTGAATTTTATATACTTTTCAAAAAATTCACTAGTTTATTCTGTGATTGTTTGATTATGTCAATTTTTCCATCAGTTAATTCTTGTCTGTCAATTAAGTTCTATCTAGCTTGCATACTACCATTTTGAAGTACATTACAAAAGCGAAATACTGCCAATTTGGCCCATCATTTTATCTCTGCAAGCTTATCCCCCCCTTGCTATGTTAGCAACGCAACCTAAGCTAGGTTCCTTCATAGCAGTGTTAGGTACACTGCCATATCTTTCAAAACTTTCATGCTCTATAGCTTCCTCAACACTTTTTCCTCCTAAAAGACAGTTTTCCCCTAAACTTTTTCCCCTATTTTTTAACTCATTAAGCCTTGCTCTGTTTTCCCCATCAATCTCCACTTTTATTTTATTGCTGCCTTTCTCACTAGGACTTAGATAAATACTTATCTCTCCTACCTCAGTAGTAAAAGACATTTCAATACCACCTTTTGAGACATCCATGTAATTTCTTTTTCCCCCTATTTCTTCTACATTTTCAACTCTTACTATACTTTCTCCAATTTTGAGTATGCCAACTCTTAAATTTAAGTCTTTGGCTTTTTCATTGTTTAGGATTTCTGCAACTTCAACAATACTATCTTGCGAGTACTCTATACAAAAATATCTATTATCCTTGTCTACTCCTAATACATTTTGAGTCTGCTTGCTTTTGTTTACAATACTTTCATATGCTAAACCTTTTAGCTTGCTTTCAATTTCCTTACATTTCTCAGAAAGACCATCATCAAATCCATTACAAGTAACTATCTGCTCAAACTCATTCCCATCGAAAAAATTATGGCGTTTTACTTTCCCACCTTCTAACAATAAATTACTAACAATGCTTTTGATAATGTCCTCTTCGGACACTTCATTTTTTTTGTTACAGTTTTGATCTTCACTTTCTTTGTTACAGTTTTGACCTTTACTTTCTTTGTTACAGTTTTTATCTTTACTTTGATAGGGAAAGTTATCAAATACAAAAGTGTTACTTCTGTTACTTATATGACTACCACTAGTAAGATCTTTTATTTCTTCAAATACTGTATTTGTTACAGTTTTGTTACAACAACTACATTTTAAATTTAACATTACTTCTTTTTCTAAGTATTTAGCTACTATGCACTTAATACTTTCTGGAGTATTTTTTATATCTTTTTGTTCATTTTGTTCTGTTATACCTCTCACCTCCCCACAGCATTTATCAATCAGATCCTGTTTACTTTGAGTTAACGACATTTTTAGTTTCATAAAAAGTGAGTCTTTTAGAAAAGGATTATCATCTTCTAGGTCCCGATCATTTTCTGAATCCAAATCATCTGTTAACTCCATTGAATCAAGATTACCTGAACTATAGTACGAACCCTTTTTTGAGTCCGAACTATCTTCTGAGTTCCCATCACTATCTGACCAATTGTCAACTTTCGGAAATTCTGAGCTTTTCTGTTCACCTTCAAAAGTCTGATTACTACCACCAGCGCCCTTTGTCAAATTTTCTTTATTTTCACAAGAACCACCTAAAGAATAGCCTTGACCCTCTTCTTGATCTGAAGCACTTAATTTACTATAAGTTGCTTGACTATAACCATTGAAGTTATAACCTAAACCATTACTACCATGCTGTAAAGGATCGCTTTCAAAAGTTTGTGGATTATCACTTTCACCTAACAAACCACCATTTGTTGGATTACATACATTTTCTGTATATTTTTGATTATTTTGTGCTTCTATTTTCCTCTTCTTGTACAACGGTTCAAACTGATCAATTTCAATCGATCGTACTCGTTTCCTTGAAGGAAAGTCCTCTGGAATCTGATCCTCATCGTCAGAATTGTGACCTGAATCACAAATTACATGATCATTGCAGGTAGAATTATGCTCTTGACTAATCAAGGAAAGCTGAATTAGATTGCTAAAAACAATATTATCTAGCTGTACTGAATCAGTACTTTCAAAAATTTGTGGATTATTACTCACGTCTGGCAAATCACCTGATAAACCAGTCTGATGATTATTTTCACCTACCCAACCATCAGTTGGTGTTGGAATGCATATTCCTGTATATCTTTGGCTATCAAGAGAATCATTAGTTAATTGTACTGCTGTATAAGTTGTCCGGTCATCCTCATCATCGGAACTAATACCTGAATCATGGCCATCACCTTCTTCAATCTTTTGAGTTTCTATATCGTGTTCATTTATTTCGCTCGACGAATCATAGTTGGAAGGGTTATACTGTTGATTAGGACGTTTAAAAATTTGACGCCAATCGCTGTAAGGCTCCTTAAAATCGAAAGGAGTGCGTATAACTTTTTCCTTGCCTGATACCCCACCATTCATATTGTATAACCATTACTCACTAATCCCTTAGTGAATATCGTAATATATAGGTCTGTCAATAAAAAAATATAACTTTCTTTGGTTCTAACCTTTGCAAATCAGTATCTATAGCTCGGTAATTTCTCATACGTTGCACTCTGGACCTAGGAGCGTTGTTAATAAAATCCACGACAGCTAGACAATCCTTGCTCGTCCACTAAAAGGAAAAGCAGCAAGGAGCGAACCAAAAGCGATAAGAAAGGATCCAAGCCAGATTATAGACATTCCAGGTTTATAGTGCACTTTGGCTGCGATTTTGCTCTTACTCTTATCAATCTCTCCAATTACAACATAAATATCAGAAAGCAAATTGTGGTAGATACTGCTTTCAACATTTTTCTGACCTTCCGCAAGGTAAAATCTATATTCAGGAGTTACTTCACCTAATATCTTATTATTCAGCAAATTCCTGATATCCATTGTACCCCTCACTGCATGGAAATTTTTTTCTTTTATTAGCTCAATATTTCGTAAAGTAACTTTAAATTTATTGACTGTTATGCTATCCCCTATTTTTAAGTAATTTTCTTTTTTCTCCTGCCAACCAACTGAATAAGCTATACCAAGCACTAGAATTGCCACTCCAGCATGAGCAAGCATCATTGCATAGTAGGACTTAGAAACTCTTCTTGCTAATAAAATTGATTCACCAAATGCTACCTTAAATAAACGAATTCTTTTACTGTATGCTTCTAAAACAAAGATTAATAATGCTATGGAGATAGTAATTGATAGCACAATTATTAGCTCCATGTGAAAGATAAACGGCAAAATAGCTGCAGCACTGCAGAATGAAAATCTATATTCACGGAATATTGGCAATAGACTATTTCCCTGCCAACGGCAGTATTGCCCGATCATGGTGAGCACTAGAATAGTAAGTGCAATAGGGCTAAATAAAGAATTGTAATATGGTGCTCCAACTGAAATTAATTCACCGGTTAAATATTCGAGCATTGTAGGGTATAAAGTGCCAACGAACACAATGAAAAAGGCAGTGATAAATAATAGATTGTTCATTAACATCATTGTAAAGCGGGAGAAAACAGGGAAGTTTTGCTTTGGTGTGTAATTAGGTCCCTCTATATTTTTTTCCTGGATCCCAGTGTCAGCTACTTGGATGACAGGTGGTGGTGTAAGAGATCTATTCTTTTTTGCAAAGGCGATAAATACTACAAGGCTACTGACTGTAATTACACCAAGTAGAGCTAATATATACAGTCCATACCTTGGATCATCTGCAAACGTGTGCACTGAGGTAAGTATTCCTGAGCGGACTAGAAATGTTCCAGTCACACTCAATATAAAAGTTGTAAGCGTAAGTAAAATAGCAAAATTCCTTAAAGTATTGAAATTTCGTACAACGAGCAACAAATGTGTCAGCGCTACTGCAATTAGCCACGGCATCAAAGAAACGTTTTCCACTGGATCCCAAAACCAAAATCCACCCCACCCAAGTTCGCGATATGCCCACCAGCTACCCAAGCTGATGCCCAAAGTGAGCAGCGACCAAGAAATAAGTACCCAAGGCCTGACAATTTTAGCCCAAACATTTCCTTCAGTATTTAAAATTAATCCAGCTATAGAGAGCGAAAAAGGAACGCTAAATCCAAGGTACCCCAAATATAATATCGGTGGATGAATAGCAAGGCCTATATCCTGCAATATCGGATTAAAACCCAATCCATCTGTTTCAATGCCTGGCATTTTAGTGAAGGGGCTGGATTCAATTAAAGTGAACAGCAAAAAACAAAAGCAAATCAGCCCATGAGTGATAAGAGATATTTTTTTTAATTTACTACCATTAGTTCGTTCTGGTGTCATTCCAGTGCTTGACACTGGAATCCAGTTTTTATTACACTGCCATTTGATGTACTCATTTGCAATTAAATTGTCTGGATCCCAGTGTCTGGGCACTGGGATGACAGAAGAAGAGACTGGGATGACAGAGGGGGAAACTGGGATGACAGAAGGTATATAAATATCCATTAGTAATAAATACATGACAAGCACTAAGGTCCAAAGCAACATGGACCCTTCTTTGTTTCCCCAAACACCACAAATCTTGTAGATCAAAGGTTTTGTTGTGTGTGAGTGGTAGTATACGTTTTCAAGTGAAAAATCATTTGTAATGTGGCAGTAGATCAAAATAGCCATTGACGCTGATACACAAAAAAATATGGCAGTGGTAATAAACCGACAAGAACTAAGCGGTAAAAACAAATATGTCAAAGACAATAAGCAGGCTAGCAATAGCAATATATTCCCAAGTTCAGGCATAAAAAATTATAGTTTTTATATAAACAATATTACTGATGACAAGTTAGAAGTTAAAGTGTTAATTGATGCTAGCATAATGCTCCCGTAGTTAGCTGTGCTAGTATTAATTAAAAATTAAATATTAAATCTTTATACTTTTATAGATAGCGTTAATATTGAGGTAACATTGTGGGTACAACTAAGATTAGTAAATTTCCATTCAATATAAAAGGTAAAGTGGCAAAACAACATGCCGAACCAATAATCGAAAAAAATCTCTATACTATTTTAGGATTCAAAGATATAGAAGATTTTGAAAATAAGACAAGTAAACTTGTTAATAAAAAAGTTTGGCAATCATTTGTTGACTGCTTTGCAAAAGAAATAGATTATGCAGCAACCGAAGAAGTTGTAAAAAACATCGTTTGTAACATTGCAAAGAGTGATCAAGGTAATGCTTTTACCAAAACTGAACATCTCATATTAAATGAAAAGCAAGATAATAAAAAGAGAGAAAAAGCGATTAGAAAAGCTATTAGTATTTTGAGAAAAATCAATCCAGAAAAAGCCTTTAATGAACTTTCAGTAATAAAAAAACAAGCTGAAGATTTTTTACAAACCGATTTTTGTAAAGCACAGAGTAAATCACTTCAAGGATTTGCTCCCTCTGGTGGACAGCTCTTTGCGGAAACTCTGAAATATATAGAAACACTAGAAAGATTATCCGAAGTAAAAAAAGAAGGGCTAGTTAGAGATTTCTTGTTAAATCATGTTAGTTTATTGAATAAAAAGTATCCTAAATCACAAGGTAAAAGGGAAGATGCTATAACAATACTATCAAGTGATGAGTTGAAGAATTTTTACAATAAAGGTGTAAAAGAAGGAATGTTACAACCAATGGCATCTTACAAAGGATGCAGAAACCTGTATGACAAAATGAACCAGATAAAAAATGAATCCAAAAGTATAATTAAAAGAGAAGAACGGGAAGAAAATTTAAAGAAAATAGATAAGTCGATAATCAGCGCAATTAATGACATAAAAAAACATAGAGAAGCAATCCTTAACTGTAAAGACTTTCAAAATTCTTACATAAAAGAGAAAAAAGAACATCCATTTAGAGGCAACGCATGTCAAAAAATGATTGATATATATCAAGAGAGAATTGTTGGATATCAGGAGAAAATTCGTCAAAACTTAAACCAAATAAAAGCGATATTAAAAAGTGCGCCGCAAGAAATGGATGATGTGGAAGAATTCGAGGAAATAATTGATGATATACATGAAGCAAAGCAGTGTGATGAAATTTTTGATTCAGCTTTAATTTGTTTATCGAACATACAGAATGAGCTAGATATTCAGCTGGAAAATCCTTCAACAGAACTCAGAGTTTCACACATTAACGTTAAAACTGAGCTAACTAGGTTATAAGAACCAAATCTTTAGGGTAATGAAAGCACTTTAATTCAAGACAGCTCTTAGTCTGTGTTTTAATTTGGTTGTGTTTTATTAAAAAAACTTTAAATTTATTTTATAATCGATACTCAAATATAATGACTCAAACTTGGGATTTGTTGCAAACAGGGCAAAAGGAAGGCTATAAAATTGCGTATACTAATGCTCGTATTATCGACCCGGAAACTAAACTTGATATAAAAGGTTCATTATTGACTGAAGGGGATAAAATTGTTGACTTTGGTGAATCATTATTTTCAACAAGTGGAGTTGATAAAACAATAGACTGTAAAGGGCTTGTTCTAATGCCAGGCCTTATTGACATTCACGTACATTTTCGTGAACCAGGCCAGGAACATAAAGAAACTATATATACAGGCAGCAAATCTGCAGCTGCGGGGGGAGTTACAACTGTAGTTTGTCAGCCAAACACTGTTCCAGCAATTGATAGCGTTATTTTGGCTAAATATTTGAAATATAGAGCACTTGAAACTTCACATGTAAACGTTGAATTTTACGCTAAAATCACCACTTCGGAAGAACACCTGACTGAAATGGCACTTTTAAAGGAAGCAGGTGCGGTTGGGTTCACCGATGATGGCATGCCAGTTATGAACCCAATGATTATGAGACAGGCGCTGCTTTATTCAAGTATGCTGAATGTTCCTGTTGCTCAACATGCAGAAGATTTAAATTTATCTGCTGGTGGCGCAATCAACGAAGGTAAAATTTCTGAAGAATTGGGAGTAAAGGGGATCTTGAGTGCGTCAGAATCGGTTATGGTAAATCGTGATATACTGCTAATGAAGGATATGGAAAATGTGCACTACCATATTCTACATGTCTCTTCAAAAGATTCACTTGATGCTATTAAACGTGCAAAAGATTTGGGATTAAATGTTACGTGCGAAGTAACCCCTCATCACTTCACTTTGACTGAAGATATAGTAAAACAACATGGAGCAATTGCAAAAATGAATCCGCCGCTTCGCACTGAAGAAGATCGTTTAGCTATGGTTGAAGGTTTAAAGACAGGTGTGATTGATTGCATTGCAACTGATCACGCTCCGCATGATCGTAGTTCTAAAGATCTACCACTTGAAAATGCTGCATTTGGTATTGTTGGTCTTGAAACAATGCTGCCCCTTTCACTTGAACTCTATCACAGTGGGCAAATGGGTCTACTTGATGTGCTTGCAAAATTGACATATAAGCCTGCAGATATAATACACATACCACGTGGTCGTATACAAAAAAACCTTGCTGCAGACTTAATTTTAGTTGACCTCAATCATGAATGGGAAATTAAAACTGACAACTTTGCTAGTAAATCAAAGAATTCTCCTTTCGATGGTCGCAAAGTAAAAGGACACGTAGTACGTACTGTTGTGTCCGGCAAAACTATATACTCGCAGAAGAGTTAGTTATCATATCTTATCTATTCCAATTTGTTATCACCAGAATGGGCTAAGTGCACCTAAATTTAAATTAAGAAATCTTACACTGTCTCCGAATAAACACATCCTCTTATCTTTCCCTAATCTGTAAAGTTATTTTGTCTATCAATCTGATTCCAAAACAGCAAAATTATTGTATAATGTTACTTTGAAGTTTTATTTTCAATGCACAAGTTTGCAATACTTTTTTCTATACTGCTTGCAATAGTTGCTTACTACCTAAACAATGAAATCATATTTGAAATAGCAAAGCTATTTAGTGATATCTTTATCAGCTTGCTCAAATTAATAAGCTTACCTCTGGTTTTTTTATCCATAGTTTCCACAATTTCCGGGCTCAAAGACTCAATTGAAATCAAAGTCTTAGTTAAGAAAACACTATTTTATACTCTGCTTACAACTATTATAGCTGCGTTTGTTGCATTATCGTTTTATTTGTTAATAGATCCAGCAAGAAAAAATTTCATAAGTAATACAATGGGGAGTATTAACAGCAATAACCACAGTTATTTTTCATATTTAAAATCACTCATTCCTTCTAATTTTGTGCAAGTTTTTCTTGAAAATAATATGATTGGTAGCATATTAATCGCTTTTTTGATGGGTGGAGCTATTGTTTCACTTTCAAAAGAAAAGCAGGATATATTATATCAAGTATTCTCTGCACTTTTTGATACGCTACTTAAAATTGCTCAAGGGTTATTAAAATTTATTCCGCTTGCTGTTTGGTCTTTTATTACTTGTTTTTTGCATGAATTAAAAGGCGGTAGTGAGTTCTACAATCTTTTATGGTATTTTGTTTGCATAATGTCTGCAAATTTTGTGCAGGCATTTCTGATTTTACCGCTATTTATGTGGTATAAAGGCATATCACCAATTCAAACGCTGAAAGGGGTTATGCCAGCACTCACACTTGCGTTTTTTTCTAAATCATCCAGTGCAACATTGCCAACAACTATAGAATGTGTGCAGAACAAGCTAAAGGTGCCAAAGAAATTATCGTCTTTTATTTTACCAATATGCACAACAATTAACATGAATGCATGTGCTGCATTTATACTAATCACTGTAATATTTGTTGCAGAAATGAACGGATACGCATTTTCCTTGAGCGAAATGTTGATATGGATTTTTTTAGCTACAGGGGCTGCAATTGGTAACGCTGGAGTGCCTATGGGATGCTATTTTATGGCAACCAGTTATCTCGTATCGATGAATGTTCCTCTGCATATTATGGGACTGATTTTGCCTATTTACACGATCATTGATATGTTTGAAACTGCAATAAATGTGTGGTCTGATATTTGTATCACTCAGATAATTAATAAAGAATGTAATAGTGAAACTTAAAAAATGATATTAGACGAAAATAACCTAATAATAAAAGAATTTAAAGAAGCAGAGGCAATTTTGCATGGGCATTTTGTTTTATCATCCGGACTGCATAGTGACACATACATACAGTGTGCGAAGATTTTTGAAAATCCAAGCAGAGCCATGAAAGTTTGCGCATTATTAGCAGATAAAATAAAAAAAGAATTAAATAGCTCCATAGATTTAATATTATCTCCTGCAATTGGTGGAATAATCGTGGGTTATGAGATTGGTAGGCAGCTTGGAATAAAGACAATGTTTTGCGAGCGCGTTAATGGCAAGTTTGAATTACGCCGTGGATTTAAGATCAAAAAGGGTGAGAAAATATTACTTATCGAGGATGTAATAACCACAGGCAAATCTTCACTTGAAGCAGTGGAATGTGCAGAAGGGAAAGGAGGTAAAGTTGTTGCTGAAGCTTCTTTGATAAAGAGAAATAGTGAAACAAAACTGCCTTTTCCCGTCATATCTTTGATTGAACTGAACATCAAAAATTACAGCGAGGAAGAACTTCCAAGTGAATTAAAACAACTACCCATAACAAAACCTGGGAGTAGGGAATATTTAACAAAGTAATCCTATAATATCTTGGAAACACAGCATTTATACACAGCTTTAGTTATTTACTCCAAGTGTATTTTATGTATACTTATTACTAAATTAATTTTGAAATGATAGAAAATGAACGAATTTAAATCGATCCGAAATATAGCAATAATCGCACACGTTGACCACGGTAAAACTACTTTACTTGATAACATGTTAAAACAAAGTGGCACATTCCGCGAGAATCAAGAAGTTCAAGAACGAGTGATGGATAGTGGCGACCAAGAACGTGAGCGCGGGATTACAATACTTGCAAAATGCACATCAATAATGTGGGGTGATGAAAAAATCAATATTATTGATACGCCAGGGCACGCAGACTTTGGTGGAGAAGTAGAAAGGGTATTGTGCATGGCAGACGGCGTGTTGCTGCTGGTTGATGCTGCAGAAGGTCCCATGCCACAAACAAAATTTGTGCTCTCAAAAGCACTAAAAGCAAATTTGAAGCCAATTGTGATAATCAATAAGGTCGATCGACCAGACAGCAGAATTGATGAAGTATTAAATGAAATATATGAGTTATTTTTTAACCTTGATGCAACCAACGAGCAGCTAGATTTTCCAGTGTTGTATGCTTCAGGTAGAAATGGCTGGTGTGCTAAGGAGCTTTCTGATGAAAGAAAAGATTTAAGCCCATTATTTTCAACGGTTATAGATTATATAAAACCTTCTGTTTATAATCAAAATGCACCTTTTGCTATGTTGGTCACTCTACTTGAGTCTGATAAGTTTCTTGGCAGAATATTGACAGGAAAGGTTTATCAGGGCATTGCAAAAGTCAATTCAGATCTTAAGGTGCTTGACCTCGATGGCAAAGTAATTGAACGAGGAAGATTAACTAAGTTGCTCTCATTTTCTGGCTTGAAACGCATTCCAGTAGAACAAGCTGTGGCAGGAGACATAATTGCAATTGCAGGGCTTGAGGAAGCTTCAGTTTCAGACACTATAGCAGCACCAGAGGTTACAACTGCAGTAAGCTCAACTCCAGTTGATCCGCCGACAATGGCGATTACTCTGAGTGTTAATGATTCACCTTTTGCTGGGCAAGAAGGTACAAAGCTTACCTCAACTGCTATAAAGGATCGCTTATACGCGGAGGCAGAAACAAATGTTGCAATTACTGTGACTTTAGCACCAAGCGGTGAAGCGTTTGAAGTAGGTGGACGTGGTGAGCTACAGCTTGGGGTGTTAATTGAAAATATGAGGAGAGAAGGTTTTGAGCTTTCGGTATCACGCCCTCGAGTGCTATTTAAGGAAGAAGATGGCAAAAAACTTGAACCTATAGAGGAAGTAGTAATTGATGTAGATGATGAATATAGTGGAATCATCATGGAAAAACTCAGCTTCCGTAAAGGTGAAGTAACTGACATGAGACCTTCTGGTAATGGCAGGACAAGATTAACGTTTTTAGTGCCATCAAGAGGACTAATCGGTTATCAAGGAGAGTTTTTAACTGATTCTCGTGGCACAGGCATAATTAACCGTTTATTTCACAGTTATGCTCCACATAGAGGTCCAATTTCTGGAAGGCGCAATGGAGTTTTAATTTCTACAGATAAGGGTGAGGCTGTGGCATATGCAATTTTCAATTTGCAAGACAGGGGAATTATGTTTATTAAGCCACAGGATAAGGTATATTGTGGCATGGTTGTCGGCCAGCATAGCCGTGACAATGATTTGGAGATAAATGTGTTAAAGGGTAAGCAATTAACAAACGTAAGAGCTTCAGGTAGTGATGAAGCTATAAAGCTCACTCCACCAAAGATAATGACACTGGAGGATATGATAGCGTATATAGATGATGATGAATTGGTGGAAGTAACTCCAAAATCTATACGTTTACGCAAGAAATTCCTTGATCCAAATGAACGTAAGCGTGCAGGAAGGGCAAAGAATAAGGAGTAATCAGAGGTTGAACATTTGCGAAAAATAGTGTATAATTATTCGTCTCCTAATTGTATTTAATTATGGCCTTTTCGAAATTTCTCGATCCAAAAAACAATTTCGCGTTCAAGAGAATATTTGGCACTGAGAAAAATAAAGATATTCTCATTCACTTTCTCAATGATATATTGGGCTTCGCTGGCAAAGATGAAATAGAAGAAATAGAATTTCTCAGCACTATCATGGATGCTGAGATTGCCTCTAAAAAACAAAGTATTGTTGATGTTTTCTGTACTGATTCTGCTGGAACCCAGCTAATTATTGAAATGGTGCGACCTGAAAGTCTTCGGTCATATTGTTTAAAAGGAGAGGAATTCCTTCAAAAAGAAACTAAAAGAGTTCTAAAACTTATTAAACCAGATGTTTTGCCATCTGAGTCTACGCATCAGTGCGAATCGGGTAACCGGTTGGTGCCAAGCGATGCGGACAATGAACCTCCTCTTGAAAAAGAAGATGCTCAATCGTGAAAGGAGCATAAACTACAAGCATCATGTGGTTGGAGAGCTAGGCTTAGTGGTATGGTGAACGTAAGTGAAGCTTCATAAGTATCGTAACGATTAAAGAGCTAAAGATGCTGATAAGCTCCGACCAAAAGGTAATGTGACATTTTTCATTTCTGGATGTACGCAAATCACCGGTATAGAGAAGTCACCTAACCCACTGTTGTATGACAGAAGGAACAGGGTAAGACTGTATTTCCGCCTATATGGCAAGCAAACCGCAAGGAACGCTGATGAAAATGCAGGTAAAGGATAATGGAGAAAGCGAATGCCATTTTGTAACGAAATGTATAGAATTTGTAACATTAATTCGCGTGAAAACGAGCAGATTTCCATTTGGTCCCTCGTGACAAGAAACTTTGTTAACCACTTGAGGTAGAGAAGCAGATGACCTTACCCACAGAAATGATGAAGAAATTAGGAATATTTTTTACAAAAAGGACAATACTAACAAAAGAACTTTATTCTATTTAGAATATAAAGTTACAATAAATTTTCCTGTCATCTCCAAATAAATTACATTAACTTAGTATTGTATATTGTTAATAACTTAAATAATACAACCATTTTCAGCAACAAAAACCAAAGGTCTTGAGATACAAGATATTTGTATGGTTACTATGATAGTTCCTTTTTTAAGAAAGTTTTAAATTTCATACCTAACAATAAACAACTTTAGGTTTAAATTTATGAAATCAGTTGTTATATACATCAGCAAATACGAATTTAACTGGTGTTATGGACTTAAATAAATTTACCGAAAAAGCAAAAAGTCTAATTCAAAGTGCTCAAATGAAAGCGTTGGGAGCTGGGCATCAGATTTTTATGCCTGAGCATTTACTAAAAGTGATGCTTGAAGATGAATCAGGTTTAGTTCAGGATTTGATAAACGCTTGTGGTGGAAGTGTGCAAAGTATTTCTGATGCTGTGGATAGCGCAATAAAAAAGTTGCCAGTAATTGAAGGTCCAGGAAGTGGTGGCCTTCAACTTTCAAGAGAAATAGCAAAAGTTTTTGAAGATTCAATTGGTATTGCAAGAAGAAATAAAGATTCATTTGTTGCTGTTGAGCGTTTACTACAGGGCCTCACTGCACAAAAAGATGATACTGTAGGCAAAATTCTGGCAGAGAATGGTGTGACTCTACAAAAACTGAACTCAGTTATTGCAGAAATGAGAAAGGGCAGCAGTGCGGACTCGCCAAACAGTGAGGAAAAATTAAACGCGGCAAAGAAATATACAAAAGATGTTACAGAGCTTGCTATGCAAGGAAAGCTTGATCCTGTAATTGGTCGTGATGAAGAGATCAGAAGAACTATGCAGGTATCACTGAGGCGGACAAAAAATAATCCAGTGCTGATCGGTGAACCTGGTGTTGGAAAAACTGCAATAGTTGAGGGGCTTGCAAATAGAATTGTTGCAAACGATGTGCCACTTGGTTTGCATGATGCAAAGGTCTTAGCTTTGGATCTTGGAGCACTAATTGCTGGCACTAAGTTTAGAGGAGAGTTTGAGGAAAGGTTAAAAGCAGTGATTAATGAGATTTCGAGAGCGGAGGGAAAAATTATATTATTCATCGATGAATTGCACACTTTAGTTGGAGCAGGAGCAACAAGTGGTGCAATGGATGCCTCGAATCTGCTGAAGCCTGCTCTTGCGCGTGGAGAAATTCGCTGTATAGGAGCCACAACTTTAGATGAATATCGTCAGCATATAGAAAAAGATCCTGCACTTGCAAGGCGTTTTCAGCCTGTGTTTATCTCTCAACCAACTGAAACTGATACCATTTCAATACTCAGGGGTTTGAAGGAAAGATATGAGGTGCATCATGGTATAAGAATTACAGATGGTGCAATAATTGCTGCTGCAACGTTGTCCAATAGATATATAACAGATAGGTTTTTACCTGATAAAGCAATTGATTTGATTGATGAAGCAGCAAGCAGGGTGAGAATTGAAATGGATAGCAAGCCTGAAGTTATTGATGAACTTGAGAGAAAGGTTATACAGCTAAAGATTGAAGCAGAGGCTTTAAAAAAAGAAAGTGATGAAAATTCTAAACAGCGTTTAAAAAAGATAAATGAAGAGATCGAAAATCTAAACAGTAAATTTGCTGACTTGAACAGCAAATGGCAGATGGAAAAGAATAAAATAGCTAGAATACAAGAAACAGCCGAAAAATTAGATAACGCTAGAAAAGAGTTGGAATTAGTTCAGCGTAGTGGGAATTTGGGAAGAGCAGGAGAGCTGATGTATGGTGTGATTCCTCAGCTTGAGAATGAATTAAAAAATCAGGAAAAGGTTACTGATAGTTTCTTAAAGAAAGAAGTGACTGGAGATGATATTGCAAACATTGTTTCAAAGTGGACAGGAATTCCAGTTGATAACATGATGCACAGCGAAAAGGAAAAACTTCTCAACATGGAGAATGAAATAGGAAGAAGAGTAATAGGGCAGAAAGATGCAATAGAAGCGATAAGTAATGCAGTTAGGCGCTCTCGCTCTGGTGTGCAAGATACTAATCGACCTTTTGGTTCATTCTTATTCTTGGGTCCAACCGGAGTTGGAAAAACAGAATTGGCAAAAGCCCTTGCTGAATTTCTGTTTGACGATCAATCAGCGCTTTTGCGTTTTGATATGTCAGAATATATGGAAAAACATTCTGTTTCAAAGTTAATTGGCGCGCCTCCAGGGTATGTTGGCTATGAACAAGGTGGCAGATTAACTGAAGCAGTGAGGAGAAGACCATATCAGGTAATCTTATTTGATGAGATAGAAAAGGCAAATCCTGATATATTTAACCTATTGCTACAGATCTTGGATGAGGGTAGACTCACTGATAGTCATGGCAAATTAATTGATTTTCGCAATACCATACTGATTTTAACTTCTAACCTTGGTGCTGAGATAATGCTTAAAGGAGCAAAAGAAAATAGCCCTCTTGAAAAGCCCTCTGTCATCCAAGTAGCTGACACTGGGATCCAGGAAAAAAAGTGGATTCCAGCGTCACGCGCTGGAATGACATCGGAAGGAGGAGTTGCTAACTCTGTAAAAAGCGAAGTGATGCAAATAGTTAAATCAACATTTCGTCCAGAATTTTTAAACAGACTGGATGAAATTATTATATTTCACAGTTTAACCAGAAATGACATCTATAAAATTATAGATGTTCAATTTTCTTATTTACAAAAAACACTTGCTAAGCGTAAACTGAGTATAAGTTTGTCGCAGGAAGCTAAAGAACTAATAGCACAAACTGGCTATGACCCTGAATATGGAGCAAGGCCCCTAAAAAGGGTGATACAAGAGTGTATTCAAAATAATTTAGCTAAATTAGTTTTATCAGGGGAAGTAGTAGAAAATGATGAACTAATAGTGTACGCTCTTGATAATGAAATCTTAGTTAAAAAGGTTTAAGTTCACTGTGTATTTTTGTTAAAAAAAATGTGTATAGATCATAATGTTGACACTGAGTCTTTATTTAAGTTAGCTGATCAAGAAAATCAGCAAGATAAAGAAAAAATTAAAAAATTTATTAAGTATTTTTATAGTTTTGTTTATAAAAGCGACCTAAAAGCCAATGATAAGTTTTTGCTATATATTGTAAACGATGCTTACAATTTTGTTTCTCAAAAAGAGAAAGATGAAAGTAAGTTAGTAGTAAGTAATATAGATGATATACCAGGAATAGAAGGCGATTTTACCACGATTAAGATAACAAACGATGATATGCCATTTTTGGTTGACTCCGTTATTGCAACTATTAAGTCGCACGATTTAACCATATGCTATTACAGCAACAGCATAATTAACATTAAAAGAAAAGATGGCCTAATAGATGAGATTTACCCTTTGGAAGAAAGTAATGGAATAAAAGAGTCAGTTATATATGTAATTATCAAAGGTATAAGTGACAGTTTTGTTGATACATTAAAAGAATCTCTACAAAAAACGCTGAAAGCAGTTAATTGTGTTGTGAAAGATTGGCACTTAATGCTTAAGAAACTTGATGAGGCAAGTCTTTCTGTCATCCCAGTACTTGATACTGGGATCCAGGAAAAGGACACGTGGATTCCAGTGTCACGCACTGGAATGACACCAGACCGAAATCAAGAGCAAAAAGATTTTCTAGTTTGGTTAAAGAATAATAATTTTGTATTTCTAGGTTATCAAGAATATATTGCTGGTAAAGATGAAAAACTCGTCTGTGATGGCAAAAAGGACCTTGGCCTGATGAGAGTAGGTCAAAGTACGTTGATTCCTTCTGCAAACCTTGATTCCCTATACATATTGAGATCAGATCTAATCTCAATAGTCCATCGGCGTACATACATGAATTGTATAGGAGTAAAAGAATTTGATGACCAGGGTAATGTGGTAAAGGAACGGCGTTTTTTCGGGCTATTTACTTCTGTAGCGGAGGTCCAAGATATTCGAACTATTCCAATAATAAGAGATAAAGTTAAAGTTATAGAAAAAAGTGCAGGGTTTGTAACCGGGGGCCACAATAACAAAGCTCTAATTTATATTTTACAAGTATTCTCATGTGATGAATTGTTCCAGTCTAATGAGAAAGAATTATTTCAAATTTGTACTTCTATTATGTCCCTTGCAATAAGACCAAGAGTCAAGTTATGCTTAAGAAGTAAGGGAGCGTTTACTAGTTGTATAGTGCTGATACCGATGCGTTATGCTAGCTCCAGGCTAATGCTCAAGATAAGCAATATATTGAAGGATGAGATAAATGCAGAAAGTTCAGATATTTATAACCACCACATTATAAACGAATATGACTTAATGAAATTGCACGTGGTGCTAAAGGCTAAAAACGCTAGTGTTCCTGATGATGAAGTTTTGCGTATCGAAAACAAATTAAGGAACATTACGGAAAAATGGGAAGATCGTTTTATAGACAATTTATATAATACTTTTAGCACTGTTGAGGATATATTCATCCGTTATTGCAAGGCATTTCCAATAAGCTATCAAGAGAGTTTCGAACCTCATGACGCATATTACGATATGAAAAAATTGGAGATAGTGAGGAAAAAAAGAGTTAGCGAGGTCGATTTAAGACTTACTCGTGATAATCTTAATTATCAATTAAAGGTTTATACTCCAAGCAATGGAGGCCTTGAATTATCGAAGATATTAAGGATCACTAAGAATTTGGGAGCTAAGATTCTATCTCATAATGGCTATTACATAGAAATTAACGGCGGAATATGGATACACCATTTTGTGTTGTCAAGAGTCGATGAATTAATAGACAACATTACTCTAAAAGAGCAATTTGAAATAACGCTTGCAAAAGTATTTAGCAAGGAAATTAAAAATGACTATTTCAATAGTTTGATCATTATTGCTGGGCTCAAGTGGAAAGAAGTGCTTCTGGTTAGAGCGTTAAGTGCTTACCTAAAGCAGACGTCATTTAACTACAATCCAGAATATATCCAAAAGGTAGTCTCAGAGCATCCAAAAATAGTAAAGTATTTGATACAACTATTTCATGCAAGATTTGATCCTAACATAGACATTGATAGAGCAGAAACTACGGACATTGTCAGAGAAAAAATTGAGGAACTTCTAAAAGAGATCAGCAATGTTTCACATGATTACGTTTTGCGCTCGATATTTAACTTGATAATGGCTATTTTAAGGACCAGTTATTATCAAGACGATAAACCATATTTATCTACAAAATTTGACTCAAGTAAAATAAATGGTTTACCTGATCCTCGTCCGTATCGTGAATTGTATATTTATTCAAACCTTTTTGAGGGAATACATCTAAGAGGAGGGAAATTAGCCCGTGGTGGCTTAAGGTGGTCGGATAGGACGGAAGATTTTCGCACTGAAGTTTTGGGGCTCATGAAAGCTCAGATGACAAAAAATGCGGTTATTGTCCCTGTTGGTGCAAAGGGTGGATTTGTAATAAAGCAAGCTTATAAAGATAAGAATATTTTAAGAGAGAAAAGTGTTGAGTGCTATAAGAGTTTTATTAGAGGAATGCTTGATATTACTGATAACGTGGTTGATGGTGAAATAATTCCACCAGAGAATGTGATTAGGTATGATGAAGACGATCCATACTTGGTAGTTGCAGCAGATAAAGGCACTGCTTCATTTTCTGATTATGCCAACCAGATAGCCTCTGAATACAATTTTTGGCTTGGAGATGCATTTGCATCTGGTGGATCAGCAGGTTATGATCACAAAAAAATGGGTATTACAGCCAGAGGTGCATGGATTGCAGCACAGAGGCATTTTTGGAAAATGAATAAGGATATTTACCAGGATGCAACTGTTATTGGAATTGGGGATATGGCTGGCGACTTATTTGGAAATGGTATGCTGCTTTCAAAAAATATACATTTAATCGGCGCATTTAACCATATGCATATTTTTGTTGACCCAAACCCTGATGCAGAAAAGAGTTTCACAGAGCGTAAACGTCTCTTTGAGTTACCATTTTCAACTTGGATGGATTATAATAAAGATTTGATTTCTAAGGGTGGAGGAGTATTTGAGCGTAGCAGCAAGCAAGTAAACATTTCTCAAGAAATGAAAAAATGCTTTGATATAACGGAAGATACGTTATTTCCAAGTGATTTGATTAGATATCTACTCAAAGCAGAAGTGGACTTCATATGGAACGGAGGAATCGGCACGTTTGTTAAGGCAAAGAGTGAAAATCATAGCATGGTCGGTGACAAAGCAAACGATGAATTAAGAGTAAACGGTAAGGATATTAGAGCTTCTATGTTTATAGAAGGCGGAAATTTGGGATGCACACAGCTTGGAAGAATAGAATATGCTGAAAGAGGTGGATATATCAATGCAGATTTTGTTGATAATTCAGCCGGAGTGATATGTTCGGACCTTGAAGTTAACATTAAGATTGCATTTGTTTCAGCTATGAAAGCAGGGGGTATTTCTTTAGAAAAAAGGAATGAAATACTGGCAAGTATGGTGGATGAAGTTGCATCCAAGGTGCTTGAGAACCACAACAGAATTGAAACAAAAGCATTACTTCTTGAGTGTTTGCAAGCTAAAGAGAGATTGGAGCAGGACCACAGGTTACTGCTCAGTTTAGAAAAATCTGGGCTGTTAAACCGAAGCGTAGAATTTCTTCCAGCTGACGAAGAGGTAGCAAGGATGTTAACCGGTGCAGAAGGTTTCAGTTCTCCTCAGCTTTCTATTCTAATATCTTATGCTAGAACAGCAATAAAAAATAAAATTATACATTCCGATCTGCCTGAAAAAGATCTTATATCTAATGACTACTTGCTAGGTTATTTTCCTAAAAAGATGTTAACAGAGTTTAAGGATTTCATATTAAAACACCAACTTCGTAGAGAAATTATCTCCACTTGCATTGCAAATGATGTTGTAAATAGGATGGGCTGTATATTTATTAATAATTTAGTTGAGAATACTGGAATTAAGGTACACGAAGCAGTTAACATATATATCGTTGTTAACCACCTATATGATTTAAATAACCTGTGGCAGAAAATTGATGAATTGGATGGAAAAATTGATATTAACTCATACTTGCAAATAGTGAGAAATGTGCAGAAATTTATTGGCAGAGTATCGTTTTGGTTAGTAAAAAATCTTAGCTTTGTAGAATTGGATGATGTTACAAAATTTAAAGATGCAATTGAAACTTTAGGCCATGATGTTTTAGATGAACACCTGTTAAAGGTCTATAATCATGGATACACTTCTTTAGTGGAACTTAATATAGATAAAGATCTAGCAAAAAAAATTGCTGACCTGTGCGTTCTTACTTATGCACTGGATATTATATCTGTTGCTGAACAGACATCTTTGTCCATTCTTGATGCTGGTAAAATATACTTTGAGTTAAAGTCGCTGTTAAGATTCGATCTGATTAGAACAATTGCCATCAAGATGAAAAGCCGCTCTTCTTATTGGGATCGCAGCTTAGTTAATGATTTATTGGACGATTTAAGCAATTACCATCACAAGCTAGCTGTTAAAGTCATAAAAGCTACTGATAACCCCGAAGATAAGGTTCAAACCTGGGCTTGTAATGATAAGGACTACATAGAACGTTATAATAGTTTTTTAGATGAGATGGTTGCTTCTAAACTTGATTTAAGCAAATTAATATTTATAATCAGAAGGATTAAAGTACTTGCTTCATAGGAAAATGTTCAATATAGGTCTTTCAGAAATTTTAGTTGTAGCTTTAGTGAGCATAATTGTTCTTGATAAAAATAAGGTACCTGTATTTATTGATTTTATTAAGACTATATATAGGTATTTTACAATTGTAAAGTCAAAAGCCAAAAGGTTATTGAAGGATGCCGGAATTGAAGACTTATATAAAGAGTGTAATACTGAGAAAGTAAATTACATAGTTGGTAAAAATGGTAAGCTTTATCCTACTTATGATATAGATAATACATCTAAAGATAATGACAGCGAAGATTCTGGTAGTAGATGATGTACTATCTAATGTCAAGCTTTTAGAAGCTCGACTAAAAGCAGAGTACTATACGGTTATCGTAGCTCATGATGGTGAAGAAGCTATAGATTTAGTAGCAAAGCAACAGCCTGATATTATATTACTTGATATCATGATGCCAAAGATGAATGGCTTTCAAGTTTGTAAGGAGCTAAAGAGTGATCCCTTGACAACCCATATTCCAATAATTATGGTAACTGCACTGCATGACACTCATGATAGAGTGCAAGGTATTAATGCTGGCGCGGATGATTTTCTGACTAAACCAATAAACGAAACTGCTTTATCTGCACGAATTAAGTCTCTCACGCGCTTAAAAATGATTATAGATGAATTGCGTTTAAGAGGAGAAACCAACGCTGAGATTGGCGGAGTAGCAGGAAACAGTATTATGGATTATTCCAATCAGATTTTTGATGCTAACATACTTGTTGTAGATGAGGACGTCTTTCAGGCAGAGCAAATATATAATGTACTAAAGCAACGCTTTAGGTCAATTAAAATACTGAGTGATCCAATAGAGGCATTAAAGGTTGGTATTAAGGATAATTACGACTTGATCATTTCTGATATGCAGTTTTCCAAAACTGACGGCTTGCGTTTGTGTTCTGGGTTTCGTAGTAAGGTGGAAACACGTTATACACCAATTCTAATTCTTTCTGAGGATTATGATAAAAACAATTTAGTAAAAGCACTTGATGTAGGTGCTAATGATTATTTAACAGTACCTTTGGATGAGGGTGAGCTAATAGCAAGGGTTAATTCGCAAGTAAAACGCAAAAGATATCAAGATGCCTTGAGAATGAATTTATTTAATAATGCGGAAATGTCTATAAAGGACCCATTAACTAACTGTTATAATAGAAGATATTTTGATGCACACTTAAGAAACATTGTTAAGGACTCTGTGGAAAAGGATAGAAGGTTGTCTCTTATGATACTTGATATAGACTATTTTAAGATAGTGAATGACAGTTTTGGGCATAGTGCTGGAGATGAACTTTTAAAGCAAATACAGAAAAGAATTTCTGAAAATATCAGAGTGACAGATTTACTAGCTAGGTTTGGTGGTGAGGAGTTTGTTGTTGTAATGCCAGATACCAATGTATCAGATGCGTATACTATTGCGGAGAGAATACGAAAAATTATTGCTAAAGAACCTTTTGTACTTGCGGATAAAAATACAACCCATAATGTAACTGTGAGCATTGGAATTGCAGAAATGCAAGGATCTGACTTTGATGATATTAAAAAATTTATAGTACGTGCTGACAGATATTTATATAAAGCAAAAAACAGTGGTAGAAATAGAGTGGTTACTGGCTATAGCTAAAGTGGCTTAAGTTTACCGACAACCGTCATTCCACTACTCGTGAGCGGAATCTATGCTGAGATACCGCGAATGAATCGCGGTATGACGTGTTGCTTGGGTTAGCTATAGATTTCTGAAATGATTTCAAAAAAATGATAACTAAGATTAAAGCGACAACATGAGGTTTCTCAGCTCTGGAAATTTCACGTTTAACTGCAAAAATAGATACTTATTTAAAAAATATCCTGTGACTTTCAGTCCTAACTGAAATTCTTGGAATGAGTAGCTGTTTTGTAGGGTATTATTGTATACATCATGCAACATTTGTGGAAAAGGTAGGAGTTTATCTGCATAATAATCTCCTACTTTTTTTGACACTGCTCTACCAGTTTTTGGAGAAATAAATTGCAGATTTTCCTTAACACCTGTTACAGCGCATTTGGATAAGTCTAACTTGAATCCCAATTGCGTAAGAAGCAGAAGCTCTAAGTTAAGATAATGGCTTTGCCAAGACTGATTGTTGTGTTTAATTACATCGATGAAATATCGAAAATTGTCATACAGCATGGCACAGGGTTCACTTTCTGGAAGCACTTTTTCTAAAATAGAGGAGAAAGAAACAATAGTAATGCTTTTTAACCTATCTTGAAAGAAATGATGGAATGAAGATTCGATTAATTCGCACTTAAAAAAACCTAGATTTTCAGGTAACTTAGCACTCCATTCTGCATGTAATAGATTACTTATCTGAAACTTATAATTGCTATTGTTTGTTAGCTTAGTTAATCCCCTGCGCTTTCCATGACTTTTTGTAAACAGAGAAAGAATTAAGTTTTTATCGCCGTATTTTTTAGCAGCTATAATGATGCCTTCATCTTTCCATCTCATTTAGAGTGTATTGACCGTATGATATTATAGGATAGTACACCTAGAGCTTGTAATCCATAAAAATCACTTACTCCGTTACTATTCCAAAGTTTCAAGGCTATGAGAGAGTAAGTTATTGGCTGCCACTCTTCTTCCTGAGCCTCCATGCTGAGCTTTTGGTTTGCTAAATAATTGTTTGAATGATTTTAGTAACCATTACTTTTCCTTATCTGAAATTTTGGATAATTCAGCTTCTAATTCTTCTATCGTCGGTAAAGCTGTTTTTATGTTCTCTGGTAGATTTTCAGTTATTCGATATTCCGCTAATCCTATTGGTTTATTTATGTCTTTGAGTGTATATTTAGCAAGTACATCGTCTTTAGATTTACATAAGATTAACCCTATAGAAGGTTGATCTGTCGAGTGCTTCAGTAAATCATCAACTGCAGAAAGATAAAAATTCATTTTACCAGCATATTCCGGCTTAAAATCCTTATCTTTTAGTTCAATCACTACGAAGCAACGTAACTTTAAATGATAGAATAATAAATCAATATAAAAGTCTTTATTACCAACATCTAAATGAAATTGTCTACCAACAAATGCAAATCCTTCACCGAGTTCTAACAGAAATTTTTCCATATGCCCTACGAGTCCTTTTTCTACTTCTCTTTCATGAGCATCCTTACCTATACTTAAAAAATCAAAAATATACGGATCTTTTAATGTGTAATGTGCTAGATCGGATTGTGGAGATGGTAATTTTTCTTTAAAATTAGTTATTGCTTTTCCTTGACGTTTATGTAGTCCAAGTTCTATCTGCATCACCATAATGTTACGTGACCAGCCATGTTCAATAGCTTTTTTTACATAAAATAATCTTATTTCATGACTTTCTATTTTTTCCAAAAGAGTGATATTGTGATACCAAGTTAATTGTGCAAGAGGCTCCTGCACAAATTCAACATCAGGATATTCTTCGGCAAACTTACGCATATACTTCAGATTTCTCGTGCTAAAGCCTTTCATTTCTGGAAATGTACTTCTCAAATCCTTACTTAATTGATCAATTACCTTAGCTCCCCAGGTATGTTCTTTTTGGCGTTTTAGGATCTCTGTACCAATATGGTGGTAAAGCAAAATAAGCTTACTATTTACTGCAAGTGCTGCCTTATAACGGTTTGTTGCAATACGATCTTTCAACTGCTCTAAAAGTTCTGTATATTCTTTTCCTATAATTTTTGTCATACGGTCCCTTTTAATCCATTATACAATTCTTTGTCTGTCGAGAAGACAATCTTTCGCTTGCCTGCAACTTTGAAGGGATTCCTTATTGACTTCAAAGTTGTCCATCAACTAAAATATATTGACTTTATGTGCAATATTAGCTTTAAACCAGTAAAACAAGCTGCTTAACATATGCGTTTTTTCTATTCTAATTATATTCTTTTTTTGTCTTTATGTTGTTTTCTGCTTTTTTCGTTACCTTCAACAAAAGCCCAAACGAATGATACGTCAGTTGTTCCTATACCACAAAGGAAAAAAGAATTGGTTGAGCACACTGTTGTAGCACAACCGAGGCAAATTATCGAAATGCAAGAAGAAGTCATTATTAACGAGGGTAAAGAATTCATTCCAATTCCAAAAAGAAAAAAAAGTGTAGAGAAAAAACTAAGAAGGGATGTTAGAGGGGCAAAAAATGAAATAGGAAACGAAAAAAGCGTTGAGAGCAAAAAGGATGAATTAGTTGTAACAGAAATTATTAACTCTATAAGAGACAAGCTCACAAAATGCTGGAGCATTCCTGAAAGCATAGCTTACAAAGAAAATTTTAATATAAAAATTAACTTATTGTTATCCAGTCAAGGCGAGATAATTATGGCGGATGTAGCAGATAGTGATTCCTATCGAAATAATCCACTTTTCAGGTCGATAGCAGATAACGCAATGCGTGCAGTATATAAATGTAGCCCATTAACCGGCTTGCCTACTCAGCACCACCACATTTGGCGTGAAGTAACACTAGACTTTATTCTATAGCTAAAGTAATTCTATAATTTAATAAGCCCACTGTATCCGTTCAGGATAGCAGCAAGGTAGTATAACCATAGAGTAAAAGTGAGTTTACAACAAATGGTGTCATCCCAGTGCTTGACACTGGGATGACGTTATACGGTTCTTGGATGCAAAGAAGAGTGAGAAAAACTCTATAGTTAGCAAACTTTCAATCAGAAACAGCCAAAGATCTCTCTAAGATGTCAGTTTCTTTTGTATCTTCAACTTTACCGTCCTGGTCGAATGAAATTTGCAGAGACTTACTACTATACTTCCTTTTTCCTAAAAAATTGGCTTGTTTAATTTTATATGAGACATAGTACCAAACATTGTCATCGAACTTTGATACTAATGTTGGTGATCCTAAAGTGTGAACCACTTTTTCTTTATCGTCACCTACTTTTATCTTGCTCCACAATTCAACACTAATGCCAGGAGCTCCGTGATTGTGAATAGTGTGAGTGCAGCTCACTGTAAATAATAAAATAAAAGATATTAATACTCGCATTTCTGTTGATAAATTACTTGAAGCTATAATACACTAATAAATTATCTGCCGTCAAATTTCAAAAAAGTTAAATTGACTGATTCTCAATATCACTTAATATAATATTTACTTTAGAAAATAATAGGTGTCTTATGTCATTGTTAAAAGCAGATCCAATATACAAACCTTTTAATTACCCTTGGGCGTATGATGCGTGGCTGCAGCAACAAAGAATCCATTGGATACCTGAGGAAGTTCCGCTTGCTGATGACGTAAAGGATTGGAAAACTAAACTTTCAAACGTAGAGAAAAATCTACTAACTCAGATTTTTAGATTCTTTACTCAGGCAGACATTGAAGTAAATAACTGCTACATGAGGCATTATTCAAATATATTTAAGCCAACAGAAATATGCATGATGCTTGCAAGCTTTTCCAATATGGAAACTATACACATTGCAGCTTATTCTTATCTTTTAGACACAATTGGCATGCCAGAAAGCGAGTATCAAGCATTCTTAAAGTATGATGCTATGAGAAAGAAGTATGAATACATGTTAGAATTCGAGGAAAGCAAAAAACACGATAAAAAACATGTAGCTAAAACTCTAGCGGTGTTTGGTGCATTTACCGAGGGGTTGCAGTTATTCGCATCATTTGCAATTTTGCTCAATTTTCAACGCTTTGGAAAAATGAAAGGCATGGGACAAATAATTGCCTGGTCAGCCCGTGATGAAACTTTGCACACCAATTCAATTATTATGTTATTTAATACATTTATTAAAGAGAATAATGAAATTTGGAACGATGAGTTTAAAGAGGAATTATATTCTGCATGCCGCACTATTGTTGAGCTTGAGGATGAGTTTATAAAGCTTGCTTTTAATTTCGGAGACGTTGAAGGACTATCTGCAGAAGAAGTGCGCAATTACATACGCTACGTAGCAAACAGACGGTTAATGCAATTAGGTCTTGAGTCCATATATGATGTTAATGATAATCCTATTCCGTGGCTTGATGAAATACTAAATGGCGTGGAACATACGAATTTCTTTGAAAATAGAGTAACAGAGTATAGCCGTGCAGCAACTCAAGGCACATGGGAGGAGGCTTTTACTGAAAACGACACGAATAATAAGTGAGTGCTAATTTCACTCTTCTTTGTCATTCCAGTGTCAGCTACTTTCATTACACCATTTGCTGTGCAGTTTAGACAGTTTTGCTTTACTTAACAACTAACTTACCATATATATGTCCATAGGACATTGGTATATAAGAACGTGCTACAACTATTAATCTTACTCACGGTCATCACTTCAGTTGCATTCTTTGGTCATTTAGTTCCAATGGAAGCAAAAACCTTCTTGTACTCAACGAGCCTGAGTATAAAAGAGGTTTTGCTATTTATAATGCCTTTTATTATTTTTGCGTTAATCTTTAGCAGTGTTAACAATCTTAAGCAGTCAGCTATAAAGTTCATATTGTTACTTATTATAATGATCTTCTTGTCAAATCTGGCTTCAAGTTTAATAGCTTATTCTGTTGGGCATTTCATCATACAAAACACTCATTCAATACAAGATATAACGTATGAAGAAACAATTGTTCCCTTATGGTCGTTTAGGCTGCCTGCATTGCTTTCTAATTTTTATGCCCTTGCCTGTGGATTTGTGTCCAGCATAGTAGTGTCCACACTGCTACCCAAGAAAAGCAAAGAGCTTTCGAACAAAATGTTAGATTTAACTCTCTTTATTTTGAAGACGTTTTTGACGCCGATTATTCCAATATTTGTACTTGGGCTTGCTTTAAAAATGCAGCATGATCAAGTTTTATCTATAATATTTAAGGATTACTCAATAATTTTCATTATTATAGCATCTGCAACCTACCTTTATGTTTTCCTCTTATATGGAGCAGCAAATTCATTCAAGATCACAAGCTGGATAGCTAGTATAGGCAATATGATACCGGCATTTATTACTGCGATGAGCACAATGTCTAGTAATGCAACTATGACTCTTAGTCTTGAAGGAAGCAAAAAAAATGTAAAGCAACCTGACATAGCATCGTCTGTTGTGCCAATAACTGCTAGCTTTCATTTAGTAGGTGATTGCTTTTTTATCATAATATTATCAATGATAATTGCCTCCGGTTATTCATTGTGCACAACAGACTATGTAACTTTCCTTCTCTATTTTTTGTTATTTAAGTTTGCTATCGTTGCAGTGCCGGCAGGAGGAATTATGGTAATGCTACCTATTCTTGAGAAATACCTCAAATTTTCTCCAGAAATGCTTTCGTTAATCACAGCATTGTATATAGTGTTTGATCCAATAATCACTTCAGCAAATGTTATGGGTAATGGTGCCTTTACTATGATATTTTCAAAACTCTATGATAAGCTTAAGTAATGTCTATTTTAGCGATTGATACTGTAGGTATTGGTAGTTCAATAGCAATAGTTGATTATGATGGTAACTGTTTTGTAGAGCACAATTCCACCAGCAATAGTCATGCAGAATCATTTTTTCAAATACTAAGTACTTTATTTGATAAGCACAACTATAATTATGATAAAATAGATCATTTGGCGGTAGTAGTTGGACCAGGAAGTTTCACTGGAATTAGAGTTGGCATATCAGCTGCACAAGGTATAAATCTTGCTACAAATAAGCCGTTATACGGGGTTAGTGCGCTGGAAGTTCAAGCCTACGCAATATCTTTGCTTTGTGCAAATAGCAAAAAAAATATCAGAGCTATAATCAAAAATGCTCAAGGGTTTTATACACAGTTATTTGATTTCAATTTATTGCCGCTGTCTGGTCCAACTGCAGCATGTGACCCTGGTCACGCTACAAGCAGTACACATATGGATTGCAATTTAAATGCTAGCCATGCAGGGCTATTAGTTCATTATAGACTAAAGAACAAGCAAAAATTAAATGAAGTTGAAGCTCTATATTTAAATGAGCCTCAGTATATGAAATTGCTATAGACTATTTTTTTGCATACACGCAATTTGGCTAAGCTTGTGCATCTGGTTTACTATCTCTTGAGCTACTTCTTTTATACTCATATTTGAATTTTCTATCTCTATAGCACTCGGTGGTGTAAATAAATTGTTAATCCTACATTGCTCTATCATGCTATTTAGATTAATCACCTTCCTATTTTTTCTTTGCCTTTTTAATGCAATACGCTTTTGTAATGTCGGTAGATCACACCTAAGTACCACAGGAAGGATTTCTGTGTTCATTTTTTTACTAAGCCTTACTATTGAATCATACATCCTCATGTTCTGGTCATTATTTTCCATCAACTCATCAATAAATATGTAATTTTTTGAGTGAATCGGATAATTTTCTATTACCTGAAGCATAATTTGCATAATGCCATATATTCTATCTTGAACTTCTTTAGGTATTTGATCACGTTCAAAGACACCATCGTATATAGAGCAAGCTTGAACATTGTTATAGAACTTACTATTTACAATTAATGCGTTTATCATATTAGATAATTCTATTGCTGTGGAAAGTTTACCACTTCCCGAAAGACCAGAGAGATATATGAAAAATCCTGCTGGCTGTTTTTTTGTGTTAATATTTACCATATTATTTTCAATCTTGAAACTTACATTTATAATAACATAAAAATGAAGCTTTAAAACATATGAAATATTATATAGAAAATTATTTTTGTAGTTAAGATATTATGTAATTTAAAAACATAAATTCTGTATATAAACTCTATAATAACGATAACTATTTTTAAGCAAGCTACAACACAAAAGTGTTTGGTATTCAGAAAGCAAGACAGAGTGGCATAGACTTATTAGTTTACTACAAGTCTCTTTTCGCGTATAAACCTTCAGAAGATTCTAACAGAGGATTGTGTTGTTAACAAAGAGCAGAGTAAAAAGGGATCTAGTCTATGCCTATCAGATTTTGTCCTACCTTAAGTTCGATGATCATACATATACTCACCTTTCAGTGCGTTCTGAAGATCAAAAGTCGTTTTATATTTATCCGTTTGGTATGCGTTTTGATGAAGTAGATGAACGTTCGTTAATGAAAGTATCATTTGATGGAGATGTAATTGAAGGCAAAGAATATCAATATAATAGAACTGGCTATATAATTCATGGTTTTGTTTATCAAGCAAGGAAAGATATTCAAGCAATTTTTCACTTGCATACACCTTCTATTGTAGCGGTTTCTTCTCTCAAAGATGGGCTGCTTCCTATAAGTCAATGGGCACTGCACTTTTACAATAAAATCTCTTACCATAATTATAATTCCCTAGCACTTAGCGATACAGAAGGAAAGAGGTTAATAGCTGATCTGAAAGAAAATTTTGTCATGTTAATGCGTAATCATGGATCTATAACGTGTGGTCGGACTATACAAGAAGCAATGTTTTACACGTATCATTTAGAACAAGCGTGCAAAACTCAATGTTTAACGTTAGCAATGAATAAGGAGTTATCAATTCCAAGTGAAGAAATTTGCTCAAAAGCTGTAAAGGATCTCCTATCTTTTGAAAGCAATCTTGGTGAGAGGGATTGGCACGCATGGGTTAGACTAATTAAAAGTAAGTTGTAAGAGACTTTCGCACTACTATCTGTCATCCAAGTAGTGACCTTACCCAGAAAAAGTAGAGAGAAAGTTAAGACGTTTTTGGAGTAAAATAAAACGTTTTTTCAAAATATGACAAATAGAAGAGAATATACAGCAGAATTCAAATTAGAAGCTGTTAAGCTGGTTAAAGAAACAGGTCAAGCAAGTACAAAAATAGCAAAAGATCTAGGTATAGATGGCAGTATGTTAAGTAAGAAAATATGATGGAAAAATGTCTGGAGCATACGCATTTCCAGGCAAAGGCTCCTTATGACAAAGAAAGATTTGATCTAAAAAAAGAACTAACAAGAGAAAGAGACATTTTAAAAAAAGCCCTGGGCAAAGAAAAAGAGTAAAGTATTCTTTTATATAGAAATTGCTATAAAACACAGGAACTATGTAGGGTTTTGTACTGGTGGTATTGGTTGCTAAGGAAAAAAGCAGTAAAGAATTAGCAAAAGAAGGGCTTCTAGCAGATATTCAAAAAATACATCAAGCTTCTAAATGCAGATATGGAGCTCCTAAAATTCACGCTGAATTAAAAGCTTTAGGCAAAAATTAAAACAGTACAAAGTGTTATGCAAGAAAATGGCATTAAAGCCAAGCTTAGACGAAGGTTCAAAAATAAAAAACAGCAAATAAGCAACCGAGTTGTGGCTCCGAACACATTGGATCAAAATTTTACTACTGATCAGCCAAATAAAGTTTGGGATTACCTACATAAAAACTAAAGAAGGTTGTTGGCGGCAATAATTGACCTATATTCACGCATGGTGGTTAATGAGTAACATGATAATTAGTTATAGATTCTTTATTGATGGCCGTTGATAAACGCAAACCCGATAAAAATCTGCTGTTATAGCTCTTCTCATAATAGTCAGAACAAATCATAAAAAAGCAGAATCAACAGCTTGACGGAAAGACTGAAAAATAGGGATATTTTTTCTAGCTCTGTTCTTTATAGCAAACCAATGATGCTCAATTTCGTTAAAGTCTGGAGAATATGGAGGAAGATAAAGAATTTCAGCACCTACTCCTTTAGCAAGATCATCGATTTTTTTAGATTTATGGAAAGCAGCGTTATCAAGAATTACAGTTTGGCCAGACCTTAAAATTGGAGTCAAAAACTGCTCAAACCAAGCCTCAAAAACATCCTTGTTGCAGTATCCCTCAAAGGTCAATGGAGCAATGATTTTCTTTTTATTTAGAGCTGCAATCATACTGACACGCTGAGTTTTTTTACCTGATTTTAGTGAATGAAACCTCTCTCCTTTTCTGCAATATCCGTATGGGTAGTCTTCTGTATTGTCTATCCCAGATTCGTCAATATATACAAGATTTTCAGGATATTTTGTTGCTATAACCTTTGCAAATTGAGCTCGCTTTTCTTCATTTCTTTCTTTATATCCGTAGGTCTTTTTTTCTTGTAAAGCCAATATTTTTAAGTGCGCGGTGAATCGTTTGTCGACTGATATTGCCCCAGAGTTTAGCCATCTCTGACTGAGTTTTGCCGCCATGGTTTTTTGCAAATTCGGTGAAGACATTCCAGTCGGTAATTTTATGGTTATATCCTACGCTTCCAGGCTTTTTTGACTGAAAATCTCCTGTTTCCTCACGCCTTTTCTGCCACTCATATAAAGTCGTTTTTCCAATTTTAAATCTCTTGGCAACAGTTGCTCTACTTTCTCCCTCATCCAATGCTTCCATTGCTTTTTTCCTTAAGTCATAACTATACGCTGCTGGCATACAAACCCCACTACCATAAATCCATATCTTACCTTATTTGGATTATTATGAGAAGAGCTATACATAGCGATCAAGGGTCACAGTATACCTCTCAAAATTACCAATTTCTATTGAATACAAAAAACATCATTTCCAGCATGAGCCATAAGGGCTGTTGTTACGATAACTCTGTTGCAGAAAAGTTCACTTAAAAGGGAGCTGCTTATTGATACTTCTCGCTCAACAAACCAGAACTGCCATATTTGAATACATAGAAATCTTTTATAACAAATAACGTAGACATTCTACTATTAACTATTGCATTCCTGCACAATTTATTCTCATGATAAAAACGTCTTAACTTTCTCTCTACTTTTTCTGGGTAAGGTCAAACATGCAATACCAATAATGCTAATATATTTTATAATTTTTCTCATAAGATATTTTACAATGCTTCTAATAATATTAGATATCATCTATAAAATTAAAAAATCCATGAAAGGGGATGAAAATATGTAAAAAAGTATTATTGATTAATTAAAAACAGATTTTGATTTGATAATACTAATAAAATCGATTTATCTTAAATTTACGTTGATTTTTACCTGTTATTTTTTGTAGTTTATCCAACGTAAATTCCAGGTAAAACAAAGTCGTTATCTCCAACCGTTACAACCAACTCTCCTTCTTTAATTTTTATTTGATTAGGTGTATGGTCCCATACCATCACACTCTGGGATCATACACCTAAAGTACTCCGACACTGGGATGACACCCCGGGGTTTCTGGGATGACAAAAAAGAGCCCCCTGAGCAAAAATCTTATAGCCACTTGAATGATAATTGACTTTTTGCCTAAAATAACTAAGAAAGAAACTTCTCATCAAGATAACTTAAGTATATACTAATTCTCTTATTTTTAAACGATTTCTCATCATGAATTGCACGATCAAAAACCTGAATTTGACTTGTTATAATGCTACAATTATTACTTGCAACTTCTAATACGCCACTATCAATTACAACCTTCTTTTCTGTTTGGTTACTCATTTTAACAGTAATCATACCAGGCAATAAATAAATTAAGTAAGGAGCATGGTGAGCTAAAATCATAAGCTCCCCTTCGAGCCCAGTTACTGAAAGAGAAACCACTCCACTGAATGAAATTTGATCATCAGGAGAGAAAAATTGCACTTTAAAAGTATTCATAATCTTTAACTTTTATTTAGCTTCAGCTTGTATTAATTCAGCCTTTTTTATTGCTTCATCTATATTCCCCACCATATAAAAAGCAGCCTCTGGTAAGTGATCATATTTGCCTTCAACAATCCCTTTAAAACTGGAAACAGTATCAGAAAGTGAAACAAATTTACCAGGCATGCCAGTAAATACTTCTGCAACGTGAAAAGGTTGAGAAAGAAATTTCTGAATCTTACGAGCCCTATCAACAATAATTTTATCTTCATCAGATAGCTCATCCATACCAAGTATTGCGATAATATCTTGCAGTGATTTATAAGTTTGCAATATACGTTTCACCTCAGAAGCTACCTTATAATGTTCTTCACCAATGATTTCAGCAGATAAAGACTGAGAAGTTGAATCAAGTGGATCAACAGCAGGGTATATTCCCATTTCAGCTATTTGCCTTGACAACACTGTGGTGGCATCAAGGTGAGAGAACGTAGTTGCTGGAGCTGGATCAGTTAAATCGTCCGCAGGAACATATATAGCTTGCACAGAAGTAATAGAGCCAGAAGTTGTTGAAGCTATTCTTTCTTGCATTGCACCCATATCAGTTGCAAGGGTTGGCTGATAACCAACAGCTGACGGTATTCTTCCAAGTAAAGCAGAAATTTCAGAACCAGCTTGTGTAAATCTAAAGATATTATCCACAAAAAATAGAACATCTTGGTTTTCACGGTCACGAAAATACTCTGCCATAGTAAGTGCTGTTAAAGCAACTCTAGCCCTTGCTCCAGGAGGCTCATTCATCTGACCATAAACCAAAACAGCTTGAGATTTTTCATGCTCATTTATATTTATTACATTTGAAGTGATCATCTCGTGATAAAGATCGTTACCTTCACGCGTTCTCTCCCCTACCCCGGCAAACACAGAAAATCCTTTATGAGCTTTTGCTATATTATTAATTAATTCCATTATTAGGACTGTTTTACCAACACCGGCTCCACCAAATAAGCCAATTTTTCCTCCTTTAAGATAAGGTGCAAGAAGATCTATAACTTTTATTCCCGTAACTAAAACTTCTTCCTGTATTCTCTGTTCAGTAAAACTTGGAGGTGCTCTGTGTATAGGCTCTAAGTTATATTTTCCCTTCAGTGGACCACACTCATCTATAAGCTCTCCAACAACATTAAAAATCCTTCCTAAAGTTGAACGCCCAATTGGCACCGATATTGGTGCACCTGTATCAACAAATTCATCCCCCCTTGACATGCCATCTGTGCTATCCATAGCAATACAACGAACTATATTGTCACCTATATGCTGCGAAACTTCTAAAACCAGCTCCTTATCCTTATATTTTAGTTTGCTTTTTAAAGCATTAAATATTTTAGGCAATTCACCTTCAAATTTTATATCAACAACTGCTTGAGTTACCTTAATCGCTCTACCTATATTCATCTCTTTATTTTTATCACCTAACACTATAATTCCATAAAAGAACTTCTAAAGAAAATAAATTTTATATTATTAATAGAAATTTTGCAACATTAAAACGCTTACTAGTTACGCTTCATTACAAACAATGCAAACGCATTTAATAGCCAAGTAATAATAAACAATACTAAACTAAGCGCATAAGCAGCAAGAGTTTGTACACTATTGAAATCCTGATCTCCGGTAAGTAATGTAGCGATCTGCACGGTAATGGTAGTAACTGAATTAAGAGGGTTAAAAGTCAAATTTGCGTTGATTCCCACAGCCATTAGCACAATCATTGTTTCACCTATCACTCTTGAAATTGACAATAAAATTGCACTTAAAATTGTAGGCATTGCATAAGGTATTGTTATATGCCATATAGTTTCCGCTGGAGTTGCACCAAGTGCCATGAAGCCATAACGCAAGCTTTTTGGAACAGATCTTATGGCATCTTCGAGTAAAGAAATAATAAAAGGAAGAATCATTATCCCAATCGATAAACCGGCAACTAAGGCACTTTCTGAGTGTATACTTAAACCAAAAAAATTTGCTACCTGCTTTATAAAGAAAGACAAAAACACAACCGCGAAATATCCATATACAACCGTAGGAATAGCAGACAAAACTTGCAAAGTTGTATTAACAATATAACGCACTTTCTCACTCGCATATTCACTAATATATATTGCAGAAAATAAACCAAGCGGAACGACAACTAACATTGCTATAATAGTTATAAGTAATGTACCAACTAAAAGCGGCGCTATACCAAAACATCCTATCTTCTCTTCATTGATAGTGACTACATTGTGGCCCCATTTCAAGCAAAACAAGAATTCTGAAATAGCTACTTTATTAAAAAAACTAATGGATTGAATAAAAATAGACAGCATTATAAATAAAGTGATAAAAAATGATATGGCCAAAGCCACAAATAACGAAAGTTTTATTATCTTATTTCTTTTATTTTTAAAGATAAAAGCAAGCATGAAAAAAAGTAACGCTATAGAAATAAAAGTTACAAAACAATTATTATAGAATACTAACAACCAAGTTAGCATCCATACACAACTAAGATATAGATAAGATTTAACCTTATTTACTTCTTGAAACCTACTAAAACAAAATAAAAGGATTAGTAAGACAGGTATGACTATCACCGAATTCATTCTTCCATGCATCAAATTTTATTCTACGAAAATGTCATACAAGTTCACCATTATTTGACAATAAAGTAAAACAATTTAAAATAAATAATTATATTAATATAAAAACAATGAAGAGAACATTTCAACCAAAAAATTTGATAAGAAAGCGCAGACACGGATTTCGTTCACGTATGGCAACAAGAGCTGGAAGAAAAATCCTTAATAGGCGCCGTTCATTAGGGTGTAACAAATTATGCGCATAGTAAGTATAAAAAAAAAGATTTTTCTTCTGCTTTCAAAAATAAGTTAGCACTCAACAGTCTTTTTTATCGTGGGCTTTATATATCACTGTACGCTATAAAAGAAAGAGAACCTGAAAAGTACATTCATACTATTAGAGTAGGTCTGGCTATCAGTAAAAAAACCGGAAAAGCAGCAAAAAGAAATAAAATAAAAAGGCAACTACGAATGCTTGCTAAAATTAGCATTTTAAATATAAGTAATATAGGGCACTACTACATAATACTAACTCATAGAAACATTATGCAAGCAAGTTATAAAAATTTACAAAAAGATCTAACTATTTGCTTAAAAAAGATAAAATAAAAAAAAATCTCAATTAAGGTATTTACAACTATATTTTTTATGATAATATAGGTAAAATTTTTAAAAATAGTTAATGAGTGTGGTGAATGGTAGAGCATATAAAAGAGGTAAATAACACAGGCTTTGGTCAGATGTATCAATTCTTATTTCTTCCTAAAGGAACAGGAACAGATTGGAGGTCAGCATTTCGCCAACAAGAAGAATTATTTAAAAAAGTGGGAGGTAATGTAATATTACCAGAAATCAGTAATTCTCCTTCAAAAGGGAATCAATTAGGGAAAGTAGGAACAATGCTAAATAATGTAGAAAATGACCAAGAACATATAAGAAAAAAAAGATATCGTGGTTAAAGTAAAAACTTAAAGAATAGTAACAAAACAAGAAAGTTAAAATATAAGTATACCTACTGTCTAATTAACAAAGAAATTTTTATAAACTTGGCGGCGACCTACTCTCCCTTTTCAAGTACCATCAGCGCTAAAAAGTTTCACTTCCGAGTTCGAGATGAGATCGGGTGGTTCATTTTTGCTATAGCCACCAAGTCAATAAAAATTTCTAACTTAACAATTTTAACTTAATATTTAACACTGCATACACACATATAGAAAGCAAATAAATCAATCAGGCTATTAGTACTAGTTAGCTTCACATGTTACCATGCTTCCACACCTAGCCTATCAACGTGGTAGTCTTCCACGGCCTTAATTGGGAAATCTTTTTGAAGAGGGTTTCTTGCTTATATGCTTTCAGCAATTATCCCATCTATACATAGCCACCCAGCGATGCTATTGGCATAACAGCTGGTACACCAGAGGTATATCCATCTCGGTCCTCTCGTACTAGAGTCAGACCTTCTCAAATTTCCTTCACCCACGGCAGATAGAAACCGAACTGTCTCACGACGTTCTAAACCCAACTCACGTATCACTTTAATCGGCGAACAGCCGAACCCTTGGGACCTTCTTCAGCCCCAGGATGTGATGAGTCGACATCGAGGTGCCAAACGGTGTCGTCGCTATGAACGCTCGAACACCATCAGCCTGTTATCCCCGGCGTACCTTTTATCCGTTGAGCGATGACCCTTCCATACAGAATCACCGGATCACTATGACCGACTTTCGTCTCTGCTTGGCTTGTCAGCCTCGCAGTCAGGCAAGCTTATGCCATTATACTATCAAGCTGATTTCCGACCAGCTCTAGCTTACCTTCGCACGCCTCCGTTACTTTTTAGGAGGCGACCGCCCCAGTCAAACTACCCACCATACAATGTCCTAGTTCCAGATAATGAAACATAGTTAGATATCAAAAGTGTAAAGGGTGGTATCTCAAGGTTGACTCCATTATAGCTAGCGCCATAACTTCAAAGTCTCCCACCTATCCTGCACATCACACTTTTAATAGCAATGTAAAGCTATAGTAAAGGTGCACGGGGTCTCTTCGTCTAACCGCGGGTACCCCGCATCTGCACGGGGAATTCAATTTCGCTGAAGTGATGTTGGAGACAGTGGAGAAATCGTTACGCCATTCGTGCGGGTCGGAACTTACCCGACAAGGAATTTCGCTACCTTAGGACCGTCAGTGTTACGGCCGCCGTTTACTGGGGCTTCAATTCGGAGCTTGCACCCTTCCTATTAACCTTCCAGCACCGGGCAGGCGTCAGACCCTATACTTCCACTTACGTGTTTGCAGAGTCCTGTGTTTTTAGTAAACAGTCGCTACTCCCTATTTTGTGCCACCTACTCATAGTTGCCTAAAAGCAGGTTACCCTTCTTCCGAAGTTACAGGTATAATTTGCCGAGTTCCTTCAACATCATTCTTTCAACACCTTAGTATACTCTACTCATCCACCAGTGTCGGTTTGCGGTACGGCCTCATAAATATAAGTGCTATTTCCTGGAGCTTCTTTTAAGCATAGATCAATCCAATAAGATCTATACAAATACGAAACCCGTCACACTTAAGAGGTTTAGGAATATTAACCTAATTGCCATCGACTACTCCTTTACGGACTCGCCTTAGGAACCGACTAACCCTACGCAGATTAACTTAACGTAGGAACCCTTAGATTTTTGGTGAGAGTGTTTTTCACACTCTTTTACGCTACTTATGTCAGCATTCTCACTTCCGATATCTCCAGCAGTTTTCACAAACCACCTTCACAGACTTACGGAACGCTCCGCTACCGCGCCTATTGATCGAAATCAATAAGCACTCACATCTTCGGTATACAGCTTTAGCCCCGGTACATTTTCGGCGCAGAAAAACTTATTTAGACAAGTGAGCTGTTACGCTTTCTTTAAAGGATGGCTGCTTCCAAGCCAACCTCCTAGCTGTAATGGTTTTTCTACTTCCTTCCCCACTTAGCTGTAATTTTGGGACCTTAGATAGTGATCTGGGTTGTTTCCCTCTTCACCACGGACTTAGCACCCGTAGTGTGCCTGCTGTATAATTAATTGTTGGTATTCGGAGTTTAGTTAGATTTGGTAAGACGGTGAATCCCCCTAGTCTATCCAGTGCTCTACCCCCAACAACATACATACAACGCTCTACCTAAATAGATTTCGCGGAGAACCAGCTATTTCCAAGTTTGATTGGCCTTTCACCCCTAATCACAACTCATCCAATAATGTTGCAACATTAACTGGTTCGATCCTCCAGTGTGTTTTACCACACCTTCAATCTGGTCATGACTAGATCACTTGGTTTCGGGTCTAATCCATAAAACTAAAATGCCCTATTCAGACTTGCTTTCGCTACGCCTACACCTAACGGCTTAAGCTTGCTTCATAGATTAACTCGCTGACCCATTATGCAAAAGGTACGCTGTCACTCTAAATATCAATAAATTGATATAGAGCTCCAACTGTTTGTAAGCACTTGATTTCAGATTCTATTTCACTCCCCTCCCGGGGTTCTTTTCACCTTTCCCTCACGGTACTTGTTCACTATCGGTCGTTAAGGAGTATTTAGGCTTGGAGGATGGTCCCCCCATATTCAAACAGGATTTCACGTGCCCCGCTCTACTCAAGGATTTAAAAACTTTCTACTTATACAGGACTATCACCTTCTATGGTTACTATTTCCAGAGTATTCTAATTCTTATTCTTAAATCACTAGCCTTTTCCGCTTTCGCTCGTCACTACTAACAGAATCTCGGTTGATTTCTTTTCCTTTGGCTACTTAGATATTTCAGTTCACCAAGTTTGCTTTACATACTTAGTACGTAATAACTAGCTAAACTAGTTGGGTTTCCCCATTCGGAAATCTGCGGATCAAAATTTGTTGACAATTCCCCACAGCTTATCGCAGCCTGCCACGTCCTTCATCGCCTCTTAACGCCAAGGCATCCATCAAGTGCTCTTAATAATTTATTTATCCGACTATATGCAGAATATGCAGAGTTAAATATTATTAAAATTGAATTGAGATTAAATTAATCTCTACCATAAAACTTGTCAAACATCTAAAAACTAAATTAATCTTTTATATATTATAACCTAATAAATAATATGTCAACGCCTTTTTGCACAAAACATTTACTTATATTATCAACAACAATATACTAGCAATCCTAAACAGTATAATCTGAGAAATATGTGGTAAACTTATATATACAGTAAAAATTAATAAAAAAGATATTTTGTAAGATAAAATGTGTTAAAATCAATTGCCTAAAAATGATAATAAACATTCGGAGTATTTCTAACGTATGAAAAGTAATCTCTCTTTTATAAAAAACGTTGCTTTAAATTGTATGTCTAAGCTCATTGGCGTATTAAATATTAAGAAAGTAAAACACTTCATTGTGAATAAATATAATACTCTTCATAAAGAAATGACAGTGCTTCTTAAAAAATCTAAGAACCTGTTAAACACCAACATTGAAATCGGTTTATATCACTTTTATAAAGGTAGCATATCAGATGCAAAGTTACGATTTTGGTTAATTAGCATATTTTACCCCCATTTACCTATAGTCTGGTATAACATCGGAAGGTGTCATTTTGCGGTAGGGAATACTAACAAAGCTTATAATTATTTAACAAGGACACTAAAATTAGATAATGACCACGAGGAGGCGTCTTACTATATAAAAAAAATGACAAACTCAGCGCTTATTACAGAATTGCCAAAAAACCTCATAAGACAATATTTTGATTACACAGGTGAATATTTTGTTGAGCATTGGTTGATTGCCAAACAATATAGAGGGCATGAACTTGTACACATGATAATTACAAAAATCTTCAACAACTCCACTTCTGAGCTCAATATACTTGACCTTGGTTGTGGGACTGGAATATGTGGTCATTTCTTAAAAATAAATAATATTGGAAACCACATAACAGGAATTGACATTTCAAGTAGAATGCTAAATATCGCAAGAGGATGCTTTATAAAAGGTAAGCCTGTTTACAATGAATTAATACATATGGAAATGAAAGAGTTTCTTAAACAAGAGAAAAACCAGCAGTATGATGTAATTATCTTTGCTGAAGTGCTACATTATCTACATGACTTTCAAGAAGAATTGAAATTAGCAAAAAGATCTACGAGCAAAAAAGGAGTTATTGTATGTTTAATAAGAAGAAAGGAAGGTGAAGGTATTGACTTTGTAAATAAAGGAGACTATTTTCGTCACTCAGAAAGTTATGTTCAACATGTTGCAAAAGAAATAAATATGCAAATAAGTTATATGAGTTACTGTAAAATATATGGCAGTCAGGTTGACGGTATCTTGTTTGCATTACAGCATCAACAAGAAAATCCGAAAAACCTAACTTAAAAATTACTCAAAGTGGCTTTTAAGTATCTATATATAATAAAAGAATAAAAGGATAAAAGGAATTTTATGAATAACATTACTATTGATTACGCAAAGGACAGTAAATTAACCGACTTTGGAAAAGCAGTTCTATCAGACAGGTATTTAATAGAAAATGAAAGTTATCAAGACCTCTTTGCACGTATTGCTAATTACTATTCTGATAATAAAGAACATGCGCAGCGTCTTTATGACTACATGAGCAACTTGTGGTTCATGCCTTCAACACCAATACTCAGCAATGGTGGCACTAAGAGAGGGTTACCTATCTCTTGCTTTCTTAATGAAACCGAAGACAGCTTGCAGGGAATAGTTGATCTATGGAATGAAAATGTTTGGCTTGCTGCACGTGGTGGTGGAATAGGTAGTTATTGGGGAAATTTACGCTCAATAGGCGAAAGCGTAAAGGGTAGCGGCAAAACATCAGGAATTGTTCCATTTATTGTAGTGCAAAATGCTCTAACACTTGCAATTAGTCAGGGATCCTTAAGGCGAGGAAGTTCAGCAGTTTATCTTCCTGTATCTCATCCGGAGATAGAAGAGTTTCTGGATTTACGCAAGCCAACAGGCGGTGACCCAAATCGCAAAGCGTTAAATATACATCATGCTGTAATAGTAACAGATAAATTTATGCAGGCTGTTGAGAATGATCAAGAATGGAATTTAATAAGCCCTCACAACAATAAGGTTATTTCAACTGTAAAAGCGCGGGATATATGGATCAAAATATTAACAGCAAGAGTTGAAACTGGAGAACCTTACATTATTTTCCTTGATGCAACAAATAACAATAAGCCAGAATCTTACAAAAAGCTTAACTTAGACATCAAGATGTCAAATCTATGCAGTGAAATAATTTTAACCACAGGTTATGATCACCTGAATAAGTCACGCACTGCTGTGTGTTGTCTATCATCCGTAAACCTTGAGTACTACGAAGAATGGAAAGACAATAAACTCTTCATAGAAGATATAATGCGCTTTCTTGATAATGTATTGGAAGATTTCATAAATAAAGCACCGAATGAAATGCAGCGAGCAAAATATTCTGCAGCCAGAGAACGCAGTATTGGTCTTGGTGTGATGGGCTTTCATTCATTTTTACAAAGCAAAATGGTTCCTTTTGAATCAGTAACAGCACAACAATGGAATAAAAAAATATTTAAGTATTTACGCGAGCAAGCAGATATAGTTTCTAAAAAATTAGCAGAAGAAAAGGGAGCATGTTCTGATGCCAAAGAAGTTGATCTAATGGAAAGGTTTACACACAAACTCGCTATTGCTCCTACTGCCTCGATCTCCATTATTGCAGGTAATACCTCCCCTGGAATAGAACCATACGCAGCAAACGTATTCATACAAAAGACACTTACAGGTTCATTTGTAGTGCGAAATAAATTCTTGCAAAAACTATTAGCAGAAAAAAATCAAGACAATGATAAAATATGGTCTTCAATTTCAACAAACGAGGGTTCCGTTCAGCATTTAGATTTTCTTAGTGAGCATGAAAAATTGACATTTAAAACAGCGTACGAGCTTGACCAAAGATGGATTATAGAACATGCAAGTGATAGAACTTCGTATATTTGTCAATCTCAATCAGTAAATCTGTTCTTACCTGCCAACGTACATAAACGTTACTTGCACAAAATACACATGCTTGCTTGGAAAAAAGGATTGAAGAGCTTATATTACTGCAGATCACAATCAATGCAGAGAGCCGATAAGGTCTCGCATGACATATTCAAAAAAAGTGAAATATTGCAGCAAAAAACAGATATTGACTACGATGAATGTCTGTCATGCCAATAGCGGCCTTACTCAAAAAAAGTAGAGAGAAAGTTAAGCAAATGGGTAAATAGACTTCTTGCATAACCATATAACGCACTTTTATTGGGAATAGAAACGAAAAAACTTTCTTGACAAACTCCGCCAGCCCTCTTATCATAAAATTGAAGCTATTTATTTATCTTCTCTGTACAGATTAAATGACAAAAAAACTCACGTATCTGGCGTCTCATGTTTAATTTTTTGCACTATGTGCACCTTATGTCTTTATCAAACTTCTACCTACATAAGCTGAAACGCGCTTATAAAGCGTTTAAAACATAAAAAAACGCCAACTTAAAAAATGGATAGTGAATAACTAGCTACCCTAGGGTTTCTTTTGCCTTTTTTTCTGTTTAGTAAATTTCTTAAACATTTATAGCTAAGGTTAGTTGCATTTAAAAGCAGCTGAGTCGCGGTTATTAAGCGTTTAGAATAAAAAAACGCCATACTTGAAAGTATAATGTAAGTAATTAGCCAACTACGGGGCTTCTTTTGCCTTTTTTTTCATTTGGTAAATTTTTTAATATTTATACGGAAGGTGTCATTCCAGCGCGTGACGCTGGAATCCAGCCTTTCTGCAATCTCATCGAAAACGTTTTTCTATGCTAATTTGCTTGCTCACAAGCAAACTTTCCTGGATCCCAGTGGGCTTTGTTGCATCGCTACTTATGAAAGGCTAACTATAGTTAGGATTATAAGCAACCTATTGAAAATCTTGTTTTTTTGCAATCAATCTGATCAAATTTAAGAATAGTAATTTGTTATTTATATTAATAAATTTAATTCTATTGAAAATAGCTAAAGCATTGAAATTCTTGAATTTTAGCCGGATTGGTAAATGGTAGTGAAATTTCTTTTACTCAAATTTAGGTATTCATTGACCGTTCTTGTTATAAATACCAGAATAATAAGCTACTGATATTCCCTATCTTTTTTATCTTTAATCCATCATAGCTAGCGATGCAACAAAGCCATCCCAGTGTCAAGCACTGGGATGACAGCTAGCCTGACAACCGTCATCCCGCTACTTGTTAGCGGCTGAGATACTGCGGCGGTATGACGTAGATTGCTGTCATTCCGCTACTAGTTAGCGCCGCAGCGGTATGGTGTAGGAAAATTAGCTATATAGCTAACTTGCACCACACGTTAAAGCTTTTAAAGAGGTCTTGGTTTACTTACTCCATTATTTTCTTTATTATCAGATATCATTTTAAATAATATGGAGGAGCAAATTGTCAGCAATTGCCATTATTGATTTTGGTTCACAGTTTACACAGCTTATCGCAAGACAAGTAAGAGGAATGGGCGTTTATTGTGAGATATTTCCAAGCAACATCAGTTTTGAAACAATATCAAAATTCAATGGGTTTATTCTCTCTGGAGGACCACAATCTGTAAATGATGATTGTTCTGAAACAAGTAGAGTAGTACATGAAATTATAAAACTTAATGAGGCAACAAACGTTCCTATACTTGGAATATGCTATGGACAGCAACTCATTTGTCATTATTTTGGAGCAAAAGTAAAAGAGAGTTTCAAACAGGAGTTTGGTAGAACTAAAATCAAGATACTAAAAGAATCCCCCATTGTAAAGGATACCTGGGATGTTAATTCTGAAGTGGATGTATTAATGAACCATGCGGACAGTGTTGATACTATACCACATGGATTTACTGTTATCGCATCAGGTGTGATAAATCAAACAATTGCAATGATTGTCAACGAACAGCGGAAGATTTACTGTACTCAGTTCCATCCTGAGGTTAAGCCCACAACAAATGGCAGTAAATTGCTCTCTAACTTCTTGGATATTGCAAATTGCAAAAGAGACTGGACAATGAAGTCGTTTATTGAGGAGCAAAAGGAAAAAATCAAAAATGTAGTAGGAGAGAAAAAAGTAATCGCTGCAGTAAGTGGTGGGGTTGATTCAAGCGTTGCAGCGGCTCTCACATATAAAGCTATAGGAAAACAATTGAACTGTATTTTTATCGATACTGGGTTGTTACGCAAGAACCAAACCATCGCTATGTTGAAAGAGATTCCGATAAATTACGTTGATAAATCAAATTTATTTTTGAGTAGGTTGAAGGGAATAACTGATCCAGAAGAAAAGCGAAAAATTATCGGTAACACTTTTATTGAAGTGTTTGAAGAAGAAGCAAAAAAAATAGGTGATGTGGATTTTTTGATGCAAGGTACCATCTACTCTGATGTAGTTGAGTCAGGGCATGCCTCAAACAACACTAGTACAATTAAGTCTCACCATAATGTTGGTGGGTTGCCAGAAAAGATGAACCTGAAGCTAGTGGAGCCTTTACGCTACCTCTTTAAAGATGAGGTAAGGCTACTTGGAAAAGAAATTGGGCTTTCAGATGAGATAATATTTCAACATCCATTTCCTGGACCTGGACTTGCAGTGAGGATTATAAGTGAAGTCGATGAAGAAAAGGTGCGAATATTGCAAGAAGTAGATGAAATATATATTAATACGATGAAAAATTACGATCTATACGATAAGATATGGCAAGCTTTTGCTGTATTATTACCAATAAAAACTGTAGGCGTTATGGGAGATGGTCGTACGTATGGATATGTTTGTGCTTTAAGGGCTGTAACATCATCTGATGGTATGACAGCCGATGCATTTCCATTTGAAGATAAGGATCAACACTTGCTAGTATTTTGGGATTTTTTACGCAATGTCGGCAGTATAATTGTTAATAATGTTCCCGGAGTAAATAGAGTTGTTTATGATATCACTTCTAAACCACCCGCAACTATTGAGTGGGAGTAAATCAAAAAGATCCCGCTGCTTGTTAGCTGGATCTAGAGATACCGCGAATGAATCGCGGTATGACGGTTAATTTTCTTTATTTTGCTTATAATTTCCACAAGCAGTGCAAACATAAATGAAGAATACAAATATCCTTTTGGTAATTCTATATGAAATCCATGAAGTATGAGGTACACACCGACAAGTAAAATAAATAAAATGGCGATTATTTTTAACCCTGGGTTAGATTTGATTAACTGGGCGGTATAACTTGATAAAAACAGCATTGCTAGCATGGAAAATGTAAATGCTGTAGCAATTATTACCATGTTATAAGTTAGTGCTATAGCAGTTAATATCGAATCAACCGAAAAAACTAAATCTATTAATATAATTTGTAGCACAACTAAAAAAAATTTTGATTTAACGTTTGCTTTCTTTTTATTTTTCTTACATACAAAGATGTCATCCCGTAACTCCATAGAGCTCTTAACAATAAGGAATAATCCCCCTGCGATCATAAGTAAATCCCTTGCTGATGCAGTGTGAAATATAGGTTTTTGCATTGATAATATAGATGATGTAAAAAATAGTATTACAAAACGCATTAATAGTGCTAATCCAAGGCCCATAAGGCGCACTCTTTCTCTCAGCGCATTTGGTACCTTATCTATTGCTAGAGAAATAAAGATTAAATTGTCTACACTAAGTATAGTTTCAAGTAGTGTAAGTGTCAGTAAAGTCCAAGCATCAGTTAGCATTTTTGTTTCAAATTCGGTTCTTCTTACTCTACAATAGATGTGTAAAAATTAAGTGACTTCACTCAGAAGTTTTATAGCAGTTCTCCAGAAAAACAGGATATATAAAGTTCAGCAGCTTCTTCTATTTTCGTTTTTGAGCAAAATCAATAATAAGAGAGTTTCTTATTTTCATGCACGCAAATAAGATAAAGCCTTATTTTCATTTTTGACTTTATTTGAAAATAATATATACTATAAAAATAGTGTGCTAGGTTGAATGAATGTATATTAAAGGATCACCATCAGGCAAGGTATTCGCTGGTTATCAGGCATTTATACCAAGCCCCTTGCCACCAAAATTTGAATGGGACAATGATTTAGTTAATAGTCTTTAAACCCTTACTTTACTATAAGGAAAGTGGTTGAAAACTTAGGTGTCGTATTTACAACAGCCCAAAGAGCAATCGTAAAGCTTGAAGATTTAGGCATCGTTTCACAAACTTCTCAAGGAAAGAGAGATCGGGTTTATTGTGCAACTGATATTTTGAATATTCTAGAAGAACCAACTAAGATTACAGAGAACTTCGATAGCACATTGTAGCTATTGTGATGAATAAATTCAGCAAACAGCAAGCTTAAAGAGTCTGATCCAATGGACATGCTGAACAAAAAGTAAGGAGCTCCTTTTGGAGGATTATATTAACTTATTAATTAATTGCTTGACTTTTAGCAGGATTTATTATATTATTTATTAATGAGTAATGCAATCAAACCAAGGAGGATAGCATGATAAATAATTTGGATTCAATAATTCTTGGAATAAAAGATGGTGAAAAGGCGATTGAAGATTTAAGGGTTGTTCTTAAAAAAAGAAAAGAAGAAGAAATAACTATTAACAAAGACACATTTGCATGTGCTTTACGATGCCCACAAACTACAAAGGAAGCGATAGTACACGAAATTCTGCTTCATTTTATACAAAATACTGGCAATCAATCACTAGAACAAGTGATACAATGCTTAGATAGAGCAATACAATCTGGGATATATGCAAAAAACAACCCAATAAGAAATCTAGATGAAGAATTTCGTACTCATATAAACTTTAAAGATGAAAAGGGAAATACATTACTACATCATGCAGTTATAGGTAATAAAACTGAAGAAATAACTACCCTTCTTGTTACATATAGTGCAAATCCTTTGATACAAAACGCGGATAATAAAATTCCTTTAGATTTAGCTCAAGGAGAAACAAAAGAAGTGCTTATTAAAAGTATGAAAAAACAAGCTCATACGAAAAAAGAAAGCGCTATGATAGGCAGTTTGGTGCCTGGCGTAATAATTGGTGGTTTTCTTGGTGTTGTACTTGGAGCTGGTGTGTGTGTTGCAGTAAGTCTTTCTGGTGGTATGATACTAGGTGTAATGATAGCATCTTCTCTTGTTGCTAGTATAGCTATTGGACTGGCCATGTATTTTTTGAGTCAAGACTATGAACAGGCTAAAGCGATAGAAAAAACTATTAGCACTGTTAGCTCTGTTAGCTCTGAAATATCTGTTGGTGCTGCAAATGGTAAAAATGATAAAGAAGGGCAACAACTTACATAGAAAAAGCTATAGTATTTTTCAAACTAAATAATAAACCTTGTAATTAGGATATTCTGGATTCCAGCGTCACGCGCTGGAATGACAACTGCGTTTTTTGTTTTTTTGTCATCAAATACTCCTACTCTTTATGTCATCCAAGTGTCCTGACTACTTGGATCCAAGAAATTTAATTGTTTTAAATTTTCCCCTCTATACACCTATTTAAAATTTATGTTATTCACATGTGCAATATAATCTATAATAACGTTTATCAATACAATATATTAAAAAATATTATGAGCTTCGTAAAAGAAAAAAACACCCCTGTGATGGAGCAGTATTTGAACCTGAAAGCTCAATACAAGGATCATCTGCTATTTTATAGGCTAGGAGATTTTTATGAATTGTTTTTCGATGATGCTATTAAAGCTGCGAAATTGCTGAATATAGTGCTCACTAAGAGAGGTAATTCGTGTGGGCAAGAAATACCAATGTGTGGAGTGCCAGCACACAGTAGTGAGTCTTACCTGCACAAGCTAATAGATTTAGGATTCAAAGTAGCAATCTGTGATCAATTAGAAACTGCTGATGAAGCAAAAAAGAGGGGCTATAAATCCATAGTAAAACGTGATGTAGTGCGAGTTGTAACTCCAGGTACAATTATAGAAGATTCACTACTGGAGGATAAAAGCAATAATTATCTCGCATCCATAGTTGAACAAAATGACGAATATGCTATTAGTTGGCTTGAATTATCGACGGGAAAATTTTTTCACACTTTAACGAGTTTGAAAGCTCTAGATAGTGATTTATTGCGTATATCACCAAGAGAATTATTAATTTCTGAAAAATTCACTGAGGATGAAAAAATTAGATCGGTTTTAAAAAATTATAAAATATCAATTACGCAACACGCACAGAGTTTTTTTGAGTATAGTAAATCTCACAGAACGTTATGCGAGTTTTATAAAATCAGGGAACTTGGGAGTATAGGAAATTTCAGCAAAGTAGAAATCATGGCGTGCGGTGCACTGCTTGAATATGTCAGAGTAACACAAAGGGGCTCTATTCCAAGGCTTGAATTCCCAAAAACCTATAAGCAACAAAATTTCATGCTTATTGATGCTTCAGCAAGGAGAAATCTTGAGTTGTTTTCAACTCAATTTGGTGAAAAGAAAGGTTCACTAATTTCAGTTATTGATCACACAGTAACAGCCTCTGGTGGACGCCTGCTCAAACAAATGCTCGCTTCACCCCTTGCTTGCTCTAAGGCAATTAATTTGAGGCTCAGCACCGCTCAATTTTTTGTAAATAATCATGATTCACGCAGAAAAATACGAGAGATATTATCTAACATTCCGGATATTGAAAGGTCTTTATCGCGCTTAATACTAGGGCGTGGTTCACCAAAGGATATGAACCTATTGAAAATAGGCCTAGGAAAGACTTTAGAATTGTCTGAGTTTCTGTCTACCTTGCATAATTATTGTTTAAGTGAAAAATCAGAAATTAACTCTCAGATGTCATTCCAGTGCTTGACCAGAGAAAAGGAACCAGTGTCTACTACTCAGGTGATAAGTAGTGACGAAAGTGAACTAAGCACAATACATAAAAGCCTTGGCAATCATAAAGACCTATTTGAACTGTTAAATAGTGCTATACTTGATAATAACCTCAGTTCCGTGAAAGAAGGAGGATTTATTCACTCAAAATACAACTCAGAATTATCTGAGTTATCCTACATATTAAATAATAGTAATAAACTAATAACCAAACTCCGTGAATCTTATCGCGACCTAACTGGTATTGCCGCACTTAAAATATTACATAACAACATACTCGGTTATTACGTTGAAGTGTCGGCAAATCACAAAATAACTTCGGATATATTTATTCATAGACAAAGCTTAGCAAATAGCATGCGCTACACTACTAATGAATTGAAAGAACTAGAAAATAAAATTCTTACGGCACGTGATGCTGCAATCGGCTTAGAAATGAAAATTTTTAGTGAACTGTGTAGTGAAGTCGCTAAAGAATCTGAAAAAATTGCTCTTGCTGCAAATGCTTTGGCAAAACTTGATATTAGAACCGCATTTGCAGAGCTTGCAGTGCAAAATAATTACGTAAAACCCATTATTGATGACAGCAAAGAGTTCAATATCTGTAGCGGAAGACATCCAGTGGTTGAAGTTAACGATAAATTCATTGCAAATAGCATCAATTTAGCTGGTATACATCTAATTACTGGTCCTAATATGGCTGGAAAAAGCACTTTCTTGAGGCAAAACGCTCTCATTGCAATTTTAGCTCACATGGGGTCATTTGTGCCAGCAGAGAGTGCACATATTGGAGTGATTGACAAGATATTCAGCAGGGTTGGCGCAACGGATAATATAACAGCTGGTTATTCTACCTTCATGGTAGAGATGATCGAAACAGCAACGATAGTAAATCAGGCAACGGACCGTTCCTTGGTGATACTTGATGAAATTGGTAGGGGCACAGGGGTGTATGATGGATTATCTATTGCACAGGCGGTGATTGAACATATTCACAATGTAAATAAGTGCCGCGCCATTTTTGCAACTCATTATCATGAATTAACTAAAGTAAGCAAATACTTGAAGAACGTGAAATGTTTTTGTGTAAAAATAAGAGAGTGGAACGGAGAGGTTATCTTTCTACATGAAGTAATTGAAGGCATTGCAGATGAGTCATATGGAATACATGTAGCAAAACTTGCTGGTTTTCCTGATTCTGTTTTAAATAGAGCAAGTGAAGTGTTTGAGGAGCTGAAGGCTTGAATCATTATTATAAGTGAAGAATTACCTATACAATCGTGGTAGTAGCTATAGAAACGAAAAACTTACTTGACACCCTTCGCCAGCGCCCTTATCATGATAGTGAAGCTATTGTATTTGCTTTCGCCAATCTGCAGATTAAAAGGTAAGGATTACTTAATGTATCGGCGTCTTATGTTCAATTTTTTGCAGTATATAGATACTGTATGTCTTTACAAAACTTCATCTACATCTAGATTTTTATCTAAATAAGCTGAACGCGCTTATAAAGCGTTACAAGACATCAAAAAATGCCAATACTCGACAGAGATAGTAAAAGACTAGCTAACTCGGGGATTCTTTGTCTTTTTTTCTGCTTAGTAAACTTCTTAAACATTTGCAGCGTAAGTTAGTTGCAATTAAAAGCAGCTTAATCTTGCTTGTCAAGCGTTTAAAACATAAAAAACGCCAATATTTTAAAGCGGATAATAACCCCAGGGCTTCTTTTGCCTTTTTTTTTATTCGGTAAATTTCTTAATATTTATAGCTAAACGACAATCGTCATCCCGCAGCGGGATCTAGAGATACCGCGGCGTTATGACAGTTCGCGGCGGTATGACGTAGAGTGCTGTCATTCCAGTGCTTGGCACTGGAATCCAGCCTTTATTATGCAGCCACTTGGTTGAAATTAAGTCTTCTAGATCCCAGTGTCAGCTACTTGGATGACAGGAGAAGGAAGCACTGGGATTGGGATGGAAAAGGCTATTTGTGTTATGCCAATGAGTGATAGAAAGTTCTGCAAGAAGTCATTAATTGCAAAAATTTAATATAAGTGGTAAAGTAGAACCACTGAATAAAAAACATATGTTAATTAATACAACGTCGGAGCTGGAGGACATATGTGAGGGGTTGATAGCAAAAAAGCCAAAATTTATAGCAGTTGACACGGAGTTCATTAGAAATAATTTAATCTACTACCCAAAATTATCGTTAATTCAAATTTCTTACGGAGAGAAGAGTTTTATTGTAGACGCATTAGTGCCAGAAATTGATTTATCATTCATTAAGAAAATAATGCTAAATCAGGGGATAACCAAAGTGTTTCATAGCTGCCGGCAGGATATAGAATCCTTACTCACTGTATTTAAATGTATTCCCACTCCCATTTTTGATACCCAAGTTGCTGCTATGTTTTGTCATTATTATCATGACTTTATTGGTTACTCAAAAGTAGTGGAGCAATATCAAGGAATAGCACTGGATAAAATTAAAGCTAAAAATTCAGATTGGTTAAGGCGTCCGTTGTCCGAAGATCAGTTAGATTATGCAGTAAACGACGTGGTACACCTATATGACCTATACCAAATATTGTGCAATAAACTTGAAGAAAATAATAGGATGGGTTGGTTTCAAGAAGAGATGGAATCAATAGTTGATATAAATAAGTATTTACATAGCCCAAAAGATGCATGGAAGAGGATTAAATTTAATTATGAAGTAAATCCAAGATTGATACTAACTGTTAAAGCAGTTAGTGAGTGGCAAGAAACCTTAGCACAGCGCTATAATATGAACCGTAATAAAATAATCAATAATGCTGTAATAGCTGATTTTATTGAAAAAAATGTAGAGCATGTTGATGAGATTTTAGATGATCTCAAGAGGAATACAAAAAATATAAAAGATGCGGATTTACTAGAGTTTGTGAATATTTTTAATGAAAATGAGAGAAATTGGATGCAGCAAAACAACACCTTATCGAGTAATTATGATAAATCTGTACTTGATATACTCTCAATTATTTTAGATAGTAAATGTAAAGAAAGTAACATATCAAGGAAATTAGTTTCTTCAAAAGATGAGTTAACCGGGTCAATATCTGGACAGACAGATAAATTATTCAAGGGATGGAGATATGATTTTTTTGGCAGGTCAGTTGAATCATTTTTGAACACAAGCTCAAAATTTGAGATTTCAGCAGTGAAATCCGCAAATAATATAACCAAAATTCAGAGTAATTTAGTGGAGAATAACTGTTGCTAAAGTAACTTAGATTTATCGACAATCGTCATCCCGCTACGTGTTAGTGGCTAAGAGATACCGCGGCGGTATGACGGTTAAGTAGGGTGTCATCCCAGTGCCTTGACTACTTCGATCCAGGAAAATTGATTGTAAACGAGCAAACATTTTCGATAAAATTACCAAAAAGCTAGATCCCAGACTGGGATGACACCACCTACAAATTGCAATGTTCGTATAGTTATGTGCTTGACACTGGGATCTAGAAAATCTAGTTAATATATATAGAGAAACCTTAGCTATAGTTTCAAAAGAAGTCGAATGTATTTTGTTATATGATTATAAGTCTAACAGGCGGAATTGGGGTAGGAAAGAGCTTTGTAGCTAATTGCTTTCAAGAGTTTGGTGCTGTTGTATTTGATGCTGATTCTGTTGTACACCAACTTTATAAAGTGGATAAAAGCATAATAAGTTATGCAGAGAAAAATTTTCCTGGAGTGGTAGTAAATGGTGAAATAGATAGAACAGTACTGTCTAAATATTTCTTAGCCTACGATGAAAATTGGAAACAATTTCAATCTTTGGTTCACTCTGCTGTGCTGCGTGAATTAGAATTTTTTATTGCCAAGGAAAAAAAGATCGATAGAAAACTTTTAGTTTTAGATGTGCCACTTCTATTAGAAACAAAATTTTATTTATATTGCGACCTTATTGTTTTTGTTCATGCAGATAGCGTTGTGCAAGCTCAAAGACTTAACGAACGCAACATAGATAAAGAAAAGCTTAATCTAATCTCCGATGTTCAGTTATCTATTGAGGAGAAAAGGAAGATGAGTGACTTTATTATCGATACCAGTGTAAGCAAAGAGTATGTTTTTTCTCAAGTAAAAGATATAGTGGATTCATTAAACCTAAACACGTAGCTCTACGTCATACCGCCGCGGTATCTCTAGATCCCGCTAACAAGCAGCGGGATGACGGTTGTCAGGATCCCAGCAGCCTCCCTCCCCTGTCATCCAAGTAGCCCCCTATGGTGTCATCCAAGTAGCCCAGACTACTTGGATCCAGGAAAATTGATTGTGCACTATAGCAACATTTTTGATCAAAAACTGGATTCCAGTGTCAAGCACTGGAATGACACCCTTCCGATGGGAACTGCTCTCAAACTACAACAGCATGAGTAGCTATAGAAGCTTTAATGATACAAGAAAAAATAAACAGCTATCATTTTTTTAGTAATTAAGTAAAATAGAGTGAAAGATTGCGAGGAAGTTTTGAAAAATAAGATAAAAAAGATAGTAATTTCAGGAAAGGAAGTGTGGCCAATCATCGAGGGCGGCAAAGGCATTGCAGTTAGTGATGGAAGATCAAGCGGAGCATTTGCTGCAGCAGATGCTGTGGGTACATTTTCTGGTGCAAATGCTAAGCTTATTGATGATAATGGCGAGTTAGTGCCACTAATTTATAAAGGCAAAACAAGAAATGAAAAGCATAGTGAATTGATTGAGTATAGTATTGAAGCTGGAATTAGTCAGGCAAGAATAGCAAATGAAATATCAAAAGGTCATGGAAGAATACACATGAATGTACTTTGGGAGATGGGAGCAGCAGAACGCGTGCTTCATGGCATATTAGAAGGAGCGAAAGGTTTGATTCATGGTATTACCTGCGGTGCTGGTATGCCTTATAGGCTTGGAGAAATTGCAGCTAAATATCAGGTTTATTATTACCCTATTATCTCATCGGTGCGTGCTTTTAAAGCATTATGGAAGCGTGCTTACCAAAGAATATCTTCCTATTTGCTTGGTGGAGTAGTGTATGAAGATCCATGGCTTGCTGGAGGGCACAATGGACTGAGTAACAGTGAAGACCCAGAGCTACCACAGGCTCCATTTGAAAGAGTTGCAGAGCTTAGATCTTTCATGAACGAGATCGGTCTTTCAGAAACACCAATTGTTATGGCAGGAGGAGTGTGGCATTTGAAAGATTGGGAACATTGGTTTGACAATCTGCAAATTGGACCAATAGCTTTTCAGTTTGGCACTCGTCCACTTTTGACGAAAGAAAGCCCAATTTCTGCAGAGTGGAAAAAGAAGCTACTCACTTTAGAAGAAGGTGATGTATTTTTAAATAAATTCAGTCCAACAGGGTTTTACTCATCTGCAGTAAAAAATAACTTCATACGTGAGTTGCAGGAACGGAATTCACGTCAAATAAAGTTTTCAGAAAATGCTAGCGAAGAATTTAATAATGAATTTGCAATGGGTAGCAGAGGTAGAAAGATCTACCTTACTGCAAAAGACAAAGAACTGGCAAATACATGGACTAAAGCAGGGTATACAGAAGCAATGAAAACTCCAGATACAACTGTTATTTTTGTGACGCCAGGCAGGTTTGCAGAGATAAGACAAGATCAAATCAATTGTATGGGATGCTTAAGTCATTGTTTGTTTAGCAATTGGAAAGATCATGGTGACCATTCAACAGGACGAAAGCCAGATCCGCGTAGTTTTTGCATACAAAAAACACTGCAAAACATTATACAGGGTGGTGATATTGAGAACGAACTCATGTTTTCCGGGCACAATGTGTACAAATTTAAGCAAGATCCATTTTATGAGAATGGCTACGTACCGGCAGTAAAAGAACTGGTGGAAAGGATATTGACTGGGTATTGAGTCAGTGACCTTACCCAGAAAAAGTGGAGAGAAAGTTTGGAATGTTTTTCACAAAGAGAATGATGAATCAAAATGCTCAGGAATGCAATAGTTAATAGTGACGTTGTTTGTTATAAAAAATTTCTATGTATTCAAATATTGCAGTTCTAGTTTGTTGAGCAGAGTGTTGTGAAGTATCAATAAGTATTTCTCTTTTCAATGAGCTAAAGAAGCTTTCTGCAACAGAATTATCGTAACAACAGCCTTTATTACTCATCTATATTCTTTACAGCTAAGAGATATTGATACCCTTGCGCAGTATATTGTGAACCTTGGTCACTGTGCAGCAGTAGATTTTTAACAGGTTTACGCCTATTAATGGCCATTAATAAAGAGTTCATAACCAATTGTTTATTTATTGCACTACTCATTAACTACCATACGTGAGAATTATTGCTGCCAAATATAGCCATCCCTCCTTGGTTTTGATGTAAGTAATCCCATACTTTATTTGGTTGATCAACAATAAAGTTTTGATCTAGTATATTGGGAGCTACAGCTCTATTATCTGTTTGTTGTTTTTTAATTTTAAACTTTCTTCTCAGTATAGCCCTGATGTCATTTTTCTGCATAATACTTTGCACCGTTTTCAAATTGCAACTTTTACCCAAAGCCTTCAATTCAGCATGAATTTTAGGAGCTCCATATCTACATTTAGAAACTTGATATATTTTTTGAATAGCTTCGAGTAGCTCTTTATTTGCTGATTCTCTACTGCTTATTTTTCTTGTGGTCCACTTATAGTAGCCACTAGCAGAAAATCCTACATAATTCCTGTACTTTATAGCAGTTACTATATAAAAAAATATTTTACTCTTTTTGACTGGCCAGGGCTTTTTTTAAAATGTCTCTTTCTCTTGTTACTTTTGCTAACTCTTTCTGTAAATCAAATCTCTCTTTGTCATAAGGTGCTACATCTGGAAATGCATTTGCCGCTGACTTTTTTTCGTTATATTTCTTCATCCATTTTCCTAATACACTATCCCTTATTCCTAGATCTCTTGCTACTTTTGCAACTGGTTGACCTACCTTTCTTTGTTCATTTGCCAGTTTAACAGCTTCCAATTTGAATTCTGCTGTATATTCTCTTACCATTTCTAATCCTCCAAAATTTTATTTTACCCAAAAAAACTCTTTTCTTTCTCTCCACTTTTTCTTGGTAAGGTCAGTTTACTGGCCTCTCCATGAGTGAGATTGAAAAATTAAGTGGAAATCTGTGAACTGTTACCTTGGATGACAGAAAAGAGTGTTGGAAGGAGGCAATATTAAAAACTTAATTTCAGTCCAGCCAAGAACACATAACCAGAGTTGTTATTTTCTATTTTAGGCTCTTTTGTACTAAACTTTACAATATCGAAATAGTATGAAGTACCTAAAAAAAGAGAATTTTCAAGACTTAAAGCATATGATGTTAACTCGTTTGTACCTTCGCCTGCAATATCCCTACCACTACTAAAATATGTTAAGCTCGATTTGTAAGAATCAGAACGGTAAGCGATACCTGCATTCATATAATACGTATTATTTGTTTCAGGATTACGCTTCTCACCAGATTTACCACCATTACCATACGAAAAAATGCAATCAAGATCGAACAATTTTAGCTTCAAACCAAAATTCCAGTGTAGTAATTGATTGCGGCATTCATAATTTTTAGAAGTCCCATCTGAGCAATCAGTTAAATTTTCTCTTGCAAATTCACCAGTTAAGGCAGTAGTAAAACCTATATCATCTGACAAGCTGTTTTTATAGGAAAGGCCAGCAGCAATTAAATTGCTGTACTGTAAGTTATTTTTTCCTGGAACATAACTGAATCCGAGTTGAAAGTTATAGATTTCAGGGGAGATGTAGTTAATTGATGATTGTTTTAACCCTAGTTCGAGTTCATTATAATCGCTATAAATATTGGGCTTGACCCAGAACACCTTGTCTTGATCATATCCAGGGTCACCATCTTTTTTATGATCACCGCGCAAATTTGCATAGTTTGTCCAATGACCATTTACTCCTCCAGCAGCTGCATAAATTTTTGAAGTGTTAATTAACATGCTCTGACCAACTAAACTTCTTTTACCATATTCAATTGATCCAAGTTCCTGGTTTTTTATGATAAAATACCATTCCTCCATGTCTAACTTTTCTATGTCTAACGCTTTTAGGTTTGCAATACCAGAAACCCCTGCCTTAACATTAAACCCCATTTGAGTATTTGGATAAACTTGCTGTAAATAAAGAAAGCGCAAGTTTGAATAACTTGAAACCTTGTCCTTGGACTTAGTATCAAAAGAGTCTCTGTTGAAAGCGTAGCCGAATCTCAAATCTACTTCCCCATCTAGTTCTGCATAAAATATTTCCTTATCCAAAATTGTTTTAGAGCTAGCACTATTCTGCAAAAACAATGATGAAAGCAGTGCTACCAGGTAGTACTTTAACTTCATAAATAACCTTAAATCTTTATAAAAATTTAAGTTTAAACTCAATATAAATAAAAAACAACTTTTCAGAAGGCACCGCTGGTAGATTTTGCTGCCTGTTTTTGAGCTATATTCCCATAAATTATTGATACACTTGGTAATTTTCGCTTTAATAACTGCTTATTAATGGCAGAATGTATACGATTAATTATTTTAGATGTACTTTTTACATCGCAGTTAATCAAAACAAAAAGCACTTTATTCTCATCAATATACCCTAGAAAATCATCACTACGGCAATTTTTATAAAAATGTTCTATGATAACTTTCAGTGCATTATTTGTCTCACTACAGCTACTATTTAAGCCAATCACTCCTATAGCTGCATTAATTTGATGTTGAAAGGCAAAATTTAATATAACGTATAACTCCAGAATAGTGGACTCATTGCCCGGTATATCGAATAAGTCATGGTTTTTATATTTTTTACCCATTAGATATTTATCTCTAAAGATTCCTAGTTTATGGGACAAACTGATATCACGTATTAATAGCTCATAATTTATTTTATTACTGGCAAATTGTGCAGTGCGGAAAACTTTTACTTTTGTCCTGATATCTTCTCCTTTAGCATCAGTTAAGGAAAAATCTATCACTTTAGGTAATATATCAAGTAAATCGTGCCCATTTTCGGTATACTCTAAATAATTCTTCATGTCGTCAGCTGCTCTTGCACTTAAAATATTGATTAACGGCTTATTAAGTAAATTCCCTTCCTCGTATTTTAACAAATTCCTTGCGGCTTGATTGAGCCCTAAAATTAACACGTTTTTTTTCTTATTATCCTGACAAACAGATACCACAGCATCATCTTTTCTTCTTGCAGTTATGAAATCATCCATACTTTCATTCTATACAGCGTATTTATAAGTATAATAAGATTATATTAAGATTTACTTACTTATTGATATGCTTAATTAGGTATAGACAAAATGTCATACGGGATGGCTTTGTTGTAGAAGAATCAAGATTACTGTTTATAGACTTCAAGTTACTGCAAAAAATATTTTAAAACATAGTGATATCTTGACTTTACCTAGTTAATATTCCAAATTATAAAAAAACAGATAGTTCTATGACGACAAGTCTATTACAAGGCAAAAAGGGATTAATAACCGGAATAATAAATAAGAGATCAATAGCATACGGTATAGCAAAAACTCTCTCAGAGCACGGAGCAGAACTTGCAATCACCTACCAGAATGAAATAATAAAAGAAAAACTATCACCAATAGCAGATGAACTAAATGTGGAGCTAATATTACACTGTGACGTTTCAAATGAAAAAATCATAGATAACGCTTTCGAAATAATAGAGAAAAAATGGGGTACTCTTGACTTTTTGGTGCATGCAATAGCATTCTCCGATAAAAATGAGTTAGATGGTAAATATGTCAATACTTCACTGGATAACTTCCTCAATGCAATGCATATATCGTGCTATTCTTTTACTGCTTTAGCGCAAAGGGCTGAAAAAATGATGTCAAATGGTGGTAGTTTACTTACTTTATCTTATTATGGCGCTGAAAAAGTTATGCCAAATTATAACGTTATGGGTTTATGTAAAGCGGCACTTGAAGCAAGTGTAAAATATATAGCATGTGATCTCGGGCCACAAAATATCAGAGTAAATGCAATTTCCGCTGGTCCAATCAGAACTCTAGCATCTTCTGGAATAAGCGATTTTCACTCCATATCAGAATGGAATAGAAATAATTCTCCGCTCAGACGCAATGTTACAATAGAGGATGTTGGCAAGGCAGCGTTATACTTATTAAGCGACTTAAGTAGTGGCACTACTGGAGAAATTTTGCACGTTGATTCAGGATATAACGTTGTGGGAATGAAGGTAGTTGACTAACAAAGCACTAGTTCCTTCGGGTTCATACACAACTCTATCAGGAGTTTTGTGACTGTGATTGCAGAAAACATCGAACATAAAATTCCTATTGATAGAGTGACAGAAAAGCCTCTTATTGCTCCACTGCCAATAATGAACATTATTCCTGCAGCAATTAATGTAGTGATATTTGAATCCAGTATTGTCTTTATAGCGTTTTTAAACCCTTCTTCAATAGCACGTTCCACTCTCTTGCCAGATTTGATTTCCTCACGAATTCGCTCAAATATTAAAACATTTGCATCCACCGCCATACCAACAGTAAGTGCAATACCGGCAATTCCAGGTAAAGTTAGAGTTGCTTCAAGCAGAGTGAGAATTGATAATATAAGAACTACATTAGAAAAAAGTGCAACAGAGGCCAATACACCTAATTTGCCGTAAGTGATGATTATAAATAAAGCCACGGCTATAATAGAGATTGTTGCTGCCATTTCCCCTGCCTTTATTGATTCTTCTCCAAGACTTGGGCCAATGTTTTTTTCTTCAATTATTTTAAGTGGTGCTGGCAGTGCTCCAGATTTTAAAAGTATTGCAAGTTCGCTTGCTTGTTTTTCAGTGAAATTACCGCTAATTTCTCCCTCTCCATTTAAAATTGGCTCACGTATTGTAGGTACTGTTAAGACTGTGTTATCCAGAACAATTGCAAAAGGTTTTCCCACATTTTCTTTAGTGATTTTTGCGAATCTTTTACTCGCTATGCTGTCAAATTTAAAATGCACTGTTGGTTTACCTAAGTGACCAAATCTAACTGATGCGTTAACCAGCGAATCACCACCTATTTCAGTTTTGCGGAATATTGGATAAGAATTACCTAAAGAATCCTTGAGCATGACAGTAGTTTCGTGATCTATATCCTGCACCTTGGCTATGTTAGTGTTTGCCAAATGAAAAGCTAGCTTAGCAGTTTTGCCAAGCAAAGATTTTATCTGCTTGGTGTCTTCTACTCCAGGCACCTGCACTAATATTTTATTCTGCCCTTGTTTTTGAACGCTGACTTCCTTTGTGCCAAGTTTGTCCAAACGGCGCTGGACATTGTTTATTGATTCTGCAGCTACTTCACTGATCAAAGAATTTTTATAATGGGGTTTATACGAAATGAGAATCGAAGAATCTTTTCTATTTAGCTCTAAATTTGGATTTATCGCATTAATCAACACAGATGCTTTTTTATAATCATCAATATTATTTAAAGTTATAACGCTATTTTGTACGTTAGATTCAATATTTTTTGTTAGCAATGTCTCTTTTATTTCGTTAGCTAGCATGCTTAGCTTTTCCTTAAAATAGAAGTTTAAGTCTATGTTTAAAAGCAAAGATGCCCCTCCTTTCAGGTCAAGGCCTAAGTTTATTCTTTTTTTCGAAATAAAAAGCTTATTATCAAAGAAATTTGGCAGTGTTATGTATAAAGCAAATAAACAGATGCATAATACTGAAAAAGATTTGACTATAAGTCTGTTGTACATAAGTTGTAGGTTTAAAATTGTAATAATTGATTGTAAGTTAAAAATAGATTTTTGTAAAATTCTCTATTTGACCTTACCCAGAAAAAGTAGAGAGAAAGTTAAGACGTTTTTATCATGAGAATAAATTGTGCAGGAATGCAATAGTTAATAGTAGAATGTCTACGTTATTTGTTATAAAAGATTTCTATGTATTCAAATATGGCAGTTCTGGTTTGTTGAGCGAGAAGTATCAATAAGCAGCTCCCTTTTAAGTGAACTTTTCTGCAACAGAGTTATCGTAACAACAGCCCTTATGGCTCATGCTGGAAATGATGTTTTTTGTATTCAATAGAAATTGGTAATTTTGAGAGGTATACTGTGACCCTTGATCGCTATGTAACAGCAGATTTTTATCGGGTTTGCGTTTATCAACGGCCATCAATAAAGAATCTATAACTAATTATCATGTTACTCATTAACCACCATGCGTGAATATAGGTCAATTATTGCCGCCAACAACCTTCTTTAGTTTTTATGTAGGTAATCCCAAACTTTATTTGGCTGATCAGTAGTAAAATTTTGATCCAATGTGTTCGGAGCCACAACTCGGTTGCTTATTTGCTGTTTTTTATTTTTGAACCTTCGTCTAAGCTTGGCTTTAATGCCATTTTCTTGCATAACACTTTGTACTGTTTTAATTTTTGCCTAAAGCTTTTAATTCAGCGTGAATTTTAGGAGCTCCATATCTGCATTTAGAAGCTTGATGTATTTTTTGAATATCTGCTAGAAGCCCTTCTTTTGCTAATTCTTTACTGCTTTTTTCCTTAGCAACCAATACCACCAGTACAAAACCCTACATAGTTCCTGTGTTTTATAGCAATTTCTATATAAAAGAATACTTTACTCTTTTTCTTTGCCCAGGGCTTTTTTTAAAATGTCTCTTTCTCTTGTTAGTTCTTTTTTTAGATCAAATCTTTCTTTGTCATAAGGAGCCTTTGCCTGGAAATGCGTATGCTCCAGACATTTTTCCATCATATTTTCTTACTTAACATACTGCCATCTATACCTAGATCTTTTGCTATTTTTGTACTTGCTTGACCTGTTTCTTTAACCAGCTTAACAGCTTCTAATTTGAATTCTGCTGTATATTCTCTTCTATTTGTCATATTTTGAAAAAACGTTTTATTTTACTCCAAAAACGTCTTAACTTTCTCTCTACTTTTTCTGGACTACTCCGAATCGGTTGACAAATTGGACGCTTGATAAGCATAATTTGGAGCTTCTTGTGTAATGACTATATCATGAGCGTGACTCTCTCTTAATCCTGATGCAGTAATAGTAACAAATTTACAATTTTTTTTCATCTCTTCTATATTCCTATTACCAGTATACCCCATTGCAGCTTGCAATCCGCCAATCAATTGATGGATTACTCCTGAAGCTGGACCTTTGAATGGAACTCTTCCTTCCACTCCTTGTGGAACTAATTTTAGTTTTGAATCTTTATCTTGAAAATAACGGCTAGCTGAACCTCGTTTCATTGCACTAATAGATCCCATTCCTCGATAGCCTTTATATGCTCTGCCCTTATACATGATAATCTCACCTGGGCTTTCGTCAGTGCCAGCAAAAATCGAACCAATCATCACAGAGTCAGCACCAGCTGCAATAGCTTTTGCAACATCTCCTGAGTATTTTACCCCACCATCAGCAATTAGTCTGACGTTTCTTGCTCTACACGCCTCTGCAACATTCTTGATTGCAGAGAATTGTGGCACACCAACACCTGTAACTATTCTGGTTGTACAGATTGATCCTGGTCCTATTCCGACCTTCACTGCATCAACACCCGCATCAATCAACGCTTCAGCAGCCTCCTTTGTTGCAATGTTTCCGCCAATTAATTGCGTATTAGGATACATCTTTTTTATTTCCCTAATGGTATTGATAACGTTTTCGGAATGACCGTGAGCAGTATCCACAACAACTACATCAACTTCTTCTCCGATCAAAGCTTCACATCTGTCTATACCATCTTTTTTACCAGTGCCAATTGCAGCGGCAACTCTGAGACGCCCTTTACTGTCTTTACATGAATTTGGGTATCTATTGTATTTTTCAATGTCTTTAACCGTAATTAAACCTATACAACAAGAATTTTCATCTACGACCAAAAGCTTTTCTATTCTATTTTCATGCAACAATTTCATTGCTGAGGCACTATTCACTCCCTGCTCCCGCACTGTCACTAACTTATCTTTTGTCATCACTTCGGAAACTTTTACATTCATGTTCTGGTCTTCAATAAATCTCACATCTCGGTTAGTTAAAATTCCAACTAACTTGCGTTGATCGACTACAGGAATGCCAGAATAATTGTGCTCTCTCATTAATGAAATTGCTTCCGCAACTGTTTTATCCGGTGAAATCGTAATTGGGTTATACACGATCCAACTTTCATATTTTTTCACCCTTCTTACTTCTAAAACTTGTTCATCTATTGATAAATTCTTATGTATGCAACCTATCCCTCCATGTTGGGCAATAGCTATTGCAAAGCCCGATTCAGTAACAGTATCCATTGCAGAGGATATGAGAGGGATATTTAGTTCTATACTATTTGTTAAATAAGTTTTTGTATCTGCATCGCAAGGCAATATATTAGAATAGGCTGGCAAAAGAAGTATATCGTCAAACGAATAACAAGCTTCCATTTTTTTCATAGGCTTTATTTAAAGCTTATACGCCAATTAATTAAATTGCAATAGGCAAAATTAGCTAGGAGCCTTTAATTGTATAGCTCTAACTGTTTTTAGGAGATAGAAAAGCTATATGGTTGCTAATACATTTTATTGCAGAATAAGCATTCTATAGCTAACCCAAGAAAGGTTTCCCTACGTCATACCACGATTCATTCGCGGTATCTCTAGATCCCGCTAACAAGCAGCGGGATGACGGTTCTTCAAATCGTTAAGGTGTCATCCAAGCCTCCTATGATGTCATTCCAGTGTCCCTATGATGTCATCCCAGTGCCCAGACACTGGGATCCAAGAATTTTATTAAGTATAAAAGTAGCCGTTTTATGTTAAAATACAACGTTTTAATGATTATGAAAAAGCTGGATTCCAGACTGGAATGACATCGTTTACTATGTGCCATATTGCAATGTTCGTACAGTAAGCCATAGGATGACAGAAGCGGAGCTATAGAAGCCGGTGTGGCTCTGTCGTATAGCTCTCACTGTTTTTAGGGGATAGAAGAGATACCAGAATATATAGCTGCTAATATATTTTATTGCACAATAAGCATTCTACATTATTTGCCAGCAAACAGAACTGCTCAATAGTTAAGTTTTCTGGACGTTCATTTCCACTCAATTTAGCGTTTTCAAGGACAGTTTCAGCGTGGTTCGTTATATTTTGCAAGCTATTTCTCAGCATCTTTCTTCTTTGAGAAAAAACAGCACGTGTTAATCTTGTTAAGGTTTCCAAATTTACTGCAAATTTTGGGATAGGCAAAGGATTTACTGTAATTACTGAAGAATGTATTTTTGGTCTTGGAAAAAACTCTTTAGGTTCAATATCAAATCCCTTTTTTATATCACATAGTAACTGGCTTAGCACTGATAAGGAACCATAATCTTTAGAATTGGGTCTTGCCGTAATGCGATCTGCTACCTCTTTTTGAAACATTAATGTCAAGTTCGTAAAAAATTTTATATTATTTAACCACTTTAAAAATAACACTACCGAGATATTGTAAGGCAAGTTAGCAATAACTTTAACTGGGCGCTCTATCAGCTCTTCTTCTGTAACATGCAGTGCATCCGCTTCTATAATTCTATACTTTCCTTGATGCTCATTTAGCAGTTGGTCATGGTGTTTTACTAAATCTCTATCTTTTTCTATAGAAAGTAGAGACTTTGGATTATGCACCAATATTTCTCTTGTTAATGCACCATATCCAGGACCAATTTCAATGACATTAAAATTTTCCAGACTACCAGCTAAAGCGACGATTTTTTTTGTTATCTCACTCGATAAAATAAAATTTTGCCCTAGACTCTTTTTTGGCTTCAGTAAAAATTTTTTCATATTATTTTCATTATACAGTATTTTAAAAATTAGTTGACTAAAATTCATTGATAATTGTATATTATTAATGTGTTTAACGCCGGCTTAGCTCAATTGGTAGAGCAACTGACTTGTAATCAGTAGGTTGTCAGTTCAAGTCCGACAGCCGGCACTCTTGCCTATATAAGTAAAGTTGATGTCCTTTTTAATAGTAGCAAATTGGAAAATGAATGGAATGCGTTCTTCATTTGTTGACTTTATAGGCAAACTTAACAACAAGAGCAACGAAATTACCTCTAAATTAGTAATTTGCCCTCCTTTTACGTCATTTCCAAGCAGTATAGAGTTGAACAATAATATTAATATAGGAGCACAGAATTGCCATCATAAAAAGTTCGGTTCTTACACAGGTGAAATTAGCGCAGAAATGTTAAAAGAACTAGGGTGTACTTACGTAATACTTGGGCATTCTGAAAGGGCTAATGAAAAAGATAGTGAAATAAAACTTAAGTCGGAAATAGCAATAGAATCAGGCTTACACCCAATTATCTGTGTAGGTGAAAATTCAGAAGATTATAAGAATGAAAAAACAAAAGAAGTAATAGAATATCAATGTAAAAACCGCTTGCCAACACACGGTGAATATACCGTAGCATATGAGCCAATATGGGCAATAGGCACAGGTCATGTGCCAAATAATGATGCAATTACTGAGGTGATAGAGGTAATAAAATTGTGTACTGGTAAAAAACACATTATATATGGTGGTTCAGTCAGTTCAGAAAATATAGAAAATTTGCTCAGTATCTCAAATTTATCAGGAGTTTTAATTGGCAGTGCAAGCTTAGATTTCGATCACTTTTATAAAATTATACAACAAGTTGAAAAAAAGTTTTCTCTTATCAATTCTAAAATCAGCAACTAAGAATCCTATGATAAATGTCATCATTCCAGTGTCAAGCATATATCTGTACGAACATCTAGTATAGCTAAAGTAATCTAGAAAATTAACGATATTTTATTCCCCGGTGAACGCTCTATTTTGTTTTCCAACTCTAGTTCTAAAAGAGCCATTAGAGCTATGTTGGTAGAAAGTCCGCTTGCTAATATAAGTTCATCTATATCAACAGGTACAGAGTTAATATGATCAACTATAACAGATTTTGCCTGTTGTAATTTTTCTTGTTTTTGGTTAACAAAATGGTGCTCAACATCAAATAGGTTTTTTTGCTGCGGAGGTAAACTAAACCTAATACTCTCTATTATGTCATCAGCGGATTCGATAAGCTTAGCACCGTTTTTAATTAAATAATTACTACCACTACAGCGTGAATCTAAAGGGAAACCAGAAACTGCAAACACCTCTCTCCCTTGATTTAAAGCAAAATCTGCTGTTATTAGAGAGCCAGAACGTTTCGATGCTTCAATCACTGCAACACCTAGCGATAGGCCAGATATAATTCGATTCCTTTGAGGAAAATATTGAGGCTTTGGTTTAGTAGCAAATGGAAGCTCAGTAATTACTAACCCACCGTTCCCAGTGATTTTTTTGTATAGATCAAAATTCTCTTTTGGATACACCACATCAATTCCGCTTGCTGTAACAGCAATAGTGGGATGATTTTTGTATATTACACTGTTTGCTGCAGTATCGATTCCTTTTGCAAGTCCAGAAACGATAACAAAACCAGCTTCGCTTAAATCAAGTGCCAACTTATTGGCAAAATTTCTTCCATTCATTGAAGAGTTACGCCCACCGATTATTGCAATTATCTCACGGCTTAATAATGATATATCACCAAGCGCAGTTATTACAGGAGGACAACTAGAGATATTTCTTAAAAGATCAGGGTAATCTGGGTCACATGCGGGTATAATTTTAGCTCCAATTCTTTCTGCATTATTGATTTCTTCTCGTGCATCTTGAATGCCATACACCTTATTATTAGCCACCCTATTGAGATATTTCAACACCTCATCTAGCGATCCATGTGTTCTTAGTATACTAAAAAACTTTGTTGGTCCTATAGTTCTAGCCAAGCTTAACCATACTTCTAATTCTTTGTTGTTCAATTTATTTATCTTCATAAAAGGCTTGAATTTCTTATCAATTTAGTGTACCCAAGATAATGCAAATATACAGTGTTTTATGACGCATTTTGTTACAGATAAATGCATAAAATGTAAATATACGGACTGTGTGGAAGTATGTCCCGTTGACTGCTTCTATGAAGGTAAAAACATGCTCGTGATTAACCCAGATGAATGTATTGATTGCGGAGTGTGCATACCTGAGTGTCCAGTGGATGCAATTGTAACTGATGATTCCATAAAAGATATTTTAGAACTAGATGAAGAGTTACTGAACAGTGAACAAAAAATCTTCAAATCATTTTACAACATAAACGTAGAATACTCACAAAAATGGCCAAATATCACAGCTAAGAAGCAACCCCTCTATACCGCAGAAGAGTATAAGGAAAAAAAGGATAAAACAGCTTATTTTGATGAAAATTTAGAATAATGCTACTGAAGGAAAAGAAACTTTTTGTATTTCAGGGTTGTTGTTTTTGGTTGCTGAAAATAGTTGCGTTATCTAAGTTGTTATGCTGATAAATTAGTATCGATTAATTTAAGGATTAAGGAAAAAGGCTTATTGACTTTTGAAATATTTGATTATAAAACTAGCTGTTAGCATTAAATCTTGGGGGTAAGTTATGAGTATAAATAAAAGAGAAACCATTAAAAAGATTGAAGGGTTACTTTTTCAAGCGAACGGTAATCTTGAAAAAGCATGTGATCTATTATCAACAGTAGAGTTAACCGAAGATGATATTAAAATATTGCTGGAAGAGATGATAAAAGAGTATCATAGCTTGTTTGAAAAGATTTCTTGGAGTTGTGGAATTACTGCAGGCGGTGCACAAGATGCCAACGCAAGCAGCTTCAACGAAGTTTTTAAGCTAGGTTCAAAAGAGTTAGCATTGGCAATGATGTCAGATCTCAGAAAGTCTTATGATCAAGAATTATTTAAGAAATATAAAAAAGAAGAAATGTCTTATCCTGAAGGAGAAGGAGTACAATTTATTAGAGAATTAAGAGTTTTAAGTAGAATACTTACTATATCTTTAATAAGGAAACTTGATGAAGTTTACAAGTTTACTCCAGAAGAAATTGAGCGTTTGAAGGAATATATATTAGTTAGCAACTATGATACAAACAAAAGTCTTTCTGATATAGACAAATATATGCATGCACTATCTGCCTTAATTAGAAACCCCTCACTTGATACAAAAAAGATATTTGAGCTAAATAATCGAATGATAATACACACTACAGCCTTAATTGATTTAGTAACTAGTGGAGTAGTGAAAAAAGAAGAAGCAAAAGAACAATCTGCTGAGGATTTAGAAAAGCTTATCTGTGAACAGTATAAAGGTGCAGCAAACACGCCACTACCGTTGCCGAGCACGCTATTTGAAGTGGATAAAAAAAGTGCTTGAAGAAAGTAAGAAGGTCTTATAGTTAGCCAAAGTAGGTATTTAATAAGCTTAATGTAACCATTATATATGCTATATAGTAAAACATAGAATGCTTATGGTTCCAACTATAGCAATTTTAAGTGGTGGGTTTTCTTGTGAGAGAGAAATATCGCTTATGAGCGGAAAAGCAGTAAAGAAGGCGCTCGATAGCCTTTCATATAATGCAATAGAAATAGATGTTGACAGCAACATTGCTGAAAAGCTTAGAAAAATTAATTCGGGCCTTGCTTTTATCGCTCTGCATGGACCTTATGGTGAAGATGGCTGCATTCAAGGTTTATTGGAAATCTTAGGTATAAAATATACACACTCAGGAGTTATGGCTTCGGCTGTTGCTATGAACAAGGCAATGTCAAAGCATATATTCCGGTCCCTTAGTATTGATACTCCAAAAGGTTATGTAATTAGCCGAGAAGATGTACTAAAAAATAATATTAAAATCGATTATCCGTACGTCTTAAAACCAATTAATGAAGGTTCAAGTATTGGAGTGTACATAATTTTCTCGCACGAGGATTACTTAGAACTGAAAGATAATAGTTCTACTATAATGGAAAAGATGATCGTAGAAGAATACATACCGGGCATAGAGTTACATACTGCTGTATTGCTGGATGAAGCAATTGGCACTATAGAAGTACGACCAAAAAATAAATTCTATGATTATGAAGCAAAGTATACAGATGGATTTGCAGAACATATATTTCCTGCTGAAATTCCTAACAATATATATAAAATGACCTTGGAACACGCACTGAAAGTTCATCAATTTTTAGGATGCAAAACTATTTCCCGCTCAGATTTCCGTTATAATCCCAAAAATAACACTTTAAAAATGCTTGAGATTAATACACATCCTGGCTTTACTGAGTTATCGTTAGTGCCAGAAATTGCAAAATTGGCAAAAGGAATCAATTTTAATGAATTAGTTAAAATTATTATTGAAGATAGTTTGCAGCACAAAAATATTAGGGATTTAAGTCATGTTGAGCAGTATTACTAGAAGCCAAAGGAGTTTTTTGCGTAAGTGTGCCTTGGTTATTATCACAGCACTTTTTCTTACGCTAATACTTTACAGCTCACTTGATAAAATAATAAATCGATTTAATTACTACTTTACTTGGTATAATGACTGCCTATCTAGTTTATTACTCAGTAGTGGATTTTCAATCGACGAAGTAGTCGTGAGCGGCAATAAATTTACAAACAAAAAGGATATTCTAAGTTTGACAGATAGAACGCAACCTATCCTGTATATATCACTTTCAAAACTTGCCGGTAACATACAATCCGTAAGCAGATGGATAAAACACGTAAGAGTTCACAGAATTTTGCCCAATACTCTACACATTAATATAGATGAGCATAAACCGTTTGCTCTCTGGAAAGATAATAACAAAACTTCGGTAATTGATTTCGAAGGTAAAGTGATCGTAGATGACTATTTAATAGATGATCTTGTTGTAATTACAGGACAAAACTCATTATCAAACCTAGAATTTGTTAAAGATGTGTTAGAGAGTAAAACTCAATTAAGTGACCACATTTCTTCTTTTGCTTATATAGGGAATAGAAGATGGAATATCATACTTGATAACGATTCCACAGTAAAACTGCCTGAAGATAACCCTTATAGTGCATGGGACTATTTAAACCACTTACACAATACAACTGATTTTACTTTCAGCGATTGGAGTATTATTGATATGCGTATTACTGATAAAATCTTTGTGAAGAGGTGATCTGCTGTCATCCAAGTAGCCCCTTTTCCTGTCATCCCAGTGCCCAGACACTGGAATCCCGCCGCGAACCGTCATACCGCGATTCATTCGCGGTATCTCTTAACATAGATCCCTTATTTAACCGCCATACCTTAACATAGATCCCGCTAACACGTAGCGGGATGACGAGGTTATCGTCATGTCACCGCGAACCGTCATACCGTCACGAACCGTCATACCGCGATTCATTCGCGGTATCTCAGCCGCTAACAAGAGATCCCGCTAATACGTAGCGGGATGACGGTTGTCGTTTAGCTATAAATATTTAAGAAATTTACCAAACAAAAAAAAAGGCAAAAGAAGCCCCGTGGTTGGCTAATTACTTACATTATACTTTCAAGTATGGCGTTTTTTTATTCTAAACGCTTAATAACCGCAATTTAGCTGCTTTTTAATGCAACTAACCTTTAGTCATAAATGTTTAAGAAATTTACTAAACAGAAAAAAAGGCAAAAGAAACCCTAGGGTAGCTAGTTATTCACTATCCATTTTTTAAGTTGGCGTTTTTTTATGTTTTAAATGCTTTATAAGCGCATTTTAGCTTATATTAGGTAAAAACCTAGAAATTTTATAAAGACATAAGGTGCACATAGTGCAAAAAATTAAACATGAGACGCCAGATACGTGAGTTTTTTTGTCATTTAATCTGTACAGAGAAGATAAATAAATAGCTTCAGTTTCATGATAAGGGGGCTGGCGAGGTTTGTCAAGGAATTTTTATGCAAGAGATCTATTGAAATGCCCCTGTAAAATTATACTATTAATTAGTACACTATAAATTTAAAATTATAGATATGTTAAGCAGATTGGTAATTTTGCTATTAGTTTTTATACTTCCTTTTTCTTCATACTCATACCAGTTTAGAACCAAAGCAAAGCAAGCAGTAGCCTTAGATTTAGCTTCAGACTCATTCATTTTTGACCATAATTCTGATGAAAAAATGGCCCCATCTTCAATGAGCAAGCTAATGACTTTATATATAGCCTTCGATTATCTAAAAGCTGGAATAATACACATGGAGGATAAATTTCGAGTAAGTAGAAAAGCGTGGGAAAGGAGAGGCTCTTCTATGTTTTTGAAAGAAGGTCAATCCGTTACGGTGAGGGAATTACTTGAAGGAATTACAATAGTCTCAGGCAATGATGCCTGCATAACACTAGCCGAGGGCATTGCAGGATCAGAAGAGAATTTTGTGGCTGAAATGAATGAAGTTGCACAAAATTTGAATCTGAATGACAGTCATTTTGTCAACTCAAGCGGGTGGCCAGATGAAGATCATTTTATGAACGCAAAAGACTTGGTAATGCTGGCAAAAAGGATTTTCACTGATTTTCCTGAATATTATGATTTATTTTCCGAACAATATTTGACATATAATGAAATTGTACAAAAGAATAAAAATCTTCTACTTTTTCACGATATTGGGGTTGATGGCTTAAAAACCGGTTATACAAATGCTGGTGGTTACGGCATTGTAGCATCTGCAAAACGAAATGATAGGAGAATTTTTGCTGTCGTAAATGGTTTAAACACTGAGAAAGAGCGAATAGAAGAAGCAAAAAGATTGATACAATACTCCTTAAATCATTTTAACACTAAGAAAATACTCGTTAAAGACAGCGTAGTTGAGGAAGTAAATGTTCTCTATGGAAAAGATAGAAAAGTGCCTATTACAGTTGCAAACGATGTTACCATAACTTACAACTGCAAATTGCATGACCAAATTAAGGTGCGTATTGAATATAAAGATATGATACCTGCACCCATTAAAAAAGGTCAAGAAGTGGGCAAAGTTTTTGTAGAAATACCAGGTATTGAGCAACAAACTACACCACTTTATGCAGCAAATGACGTGCAGGAATTGAATTTCGTAGAAAAGTTTTTTAGGATGTTGTTTTAAGTTTGATATTAAAGCAATTTCGAAAGAGAGACCTATTGCACTTTAGTATAGCCTTAGCTAACAATTTCTGTTACAATACGAGTTTAAAATGTTACGAAAATGTGCTGGTTATATTTGTTGCTGTCTAGTATCCTGGAGATACTGTGGGCTGTAACGCTAAAGTTTAGTAACAGTTTTACTAAGGTTGTGCCTTCGATTGCAACATTGGTAATTATGATCATTAGCATTTATTTTTTATCTCTTGCAGCATGCTTTCTACCTATTAGAGTATGCTATGCAGTTTCCTCTGGAATATGCACAATTGGAATAACTATAATTGGTGCAACCACTTTCACAGAGAATATTAATTTATCTCAAGTTTTATGTATCGTTTTAATTGTAATAGGAACCATAGGGCTAAAGCTCTCTATTTAAACCTAAAGTTTATGCATGAATTGGATATATTTACTCTTATCGTCACTAATTGAAGTGTTCTGGGTCATAACACTTAAGCATAGTTGTGGATTTACTCATCTCGTACCATCAATAATTAGCATACTCTCCATGGCTCTTAGTACATATTTACTTTCGCTCGCTACACGTTCTATACCTATCGGAGTATGCTATGCAATTTGGACTGGAGTGGGCGCTATAGGAGCTTCGATACTTGGAGTTTACCTATTTGATGAACCAGTTAATTTATTCGAAGTAATATGCTTTATTTTAGTTACATTCGGGATTATAGGATTAAAATTGTTTGATACTGCAAAACAAACTGTTGATAAAATGGAATAAAAGATCCCACTGGGATGAAAGAAGCAGATACTCCATATTGTCATGCAAATTGGAATCCAGACTTTTTTCTATATAGCATGGTGAAGACGGGAAACCGTAACCGTTCACACAATGGCGTCAACTTAAGGAAAAATATCAGCGATAGTGTATAAAATTTCTCTCTAAATTTTTTATCATTAAATTATCCAAAGAGTGCAAGGGACAGCACTTTTGTTTCTATTTTATTGCAACAAAAAAGTTTAAAATGTGTCTTTTTTAGGTGAGGCATGCAAAAAGGAAAAGATCTTATCTTACAAATTAAAAATGCAATATACTCGAAAACTTTTCAGAAAATCCATTGTGTTGAGTTTTACACGAACAAGAAAACTTCCTTTTTCGACAGTATTTTCTATGATTTTAAAGTTAGTTAAAAAAAGTTTGGGAATAGAATGTGAACTTATGGAGCCATTGACATGTACCCTCAAAGCAAGCTTTTTCTAAAGCAAGATATAAGATTTGCCATACAGGCTTTCAAGAATTTAAGCATCCAAACAGCCTATCAGGATGAACCTGAGTTGGAGAGGCTATAGACTTATTGCAGCAGATGGTTCTGGTATGAGATTACCCAGCTCTGGGGAAATTGTATCCGAGTTTGAACCAAATGGAACAACAGGCACCATTGGCAATTTGTTTGTTGATTTGTGTACTTCGTTGATTTGCAGTGCTCGTCTTGCAGCTTGGAATATAGGTGAACAAACGTTGGCGGCAGAGCAATTACCCGAAGTTATCACTCAAATGCGTTTATTAAATCAAGAGAAATTATTATTTATCTATGATCGTCTTCAGTAAAATTCATTCAGCAGCATTATGATTTGGAAGTAGATTTTATTTTTCGCTTGCAAAAAAGAAATTATAGTAAGCTATGGGAACGCTGGCGCATTAGATTTTGATTTTATATTAGAAAATGAAAAGCTAAAAAATAAAATGAAAGGACAGAAAGTAAGAGTTATAGTGCTGACATTAGCCAACTGAGAAACAGAGTTTTTGACCGAGACTTTGGAGCAAAGCTTATGTGTTAAGGTGACACATAGAGGAGTGCTATAAACGACTCAAAGTAGGAGCAGAGTTAGAGAATTTTTCTGGAGAGGCTGTATTACAAGAATTTTGGGCAAACTTGGTCATGTGCAATATATTATCGCTTCATATGTGTGATGCACAAGGGCCTTGGAACCCAGATCAAATTACTGAGTATCGTTTAAATTTTTCAGTTTTATTTGGTGTAATGAGGCAGAAACTCTATCAGGTACTTATTGCGCCAAAAAACTTTCAAGCCCTTTTTAAGTATACGCGCTAAAGTTAAAATCCGACCGGGACAGCCGCAATAAAGTAGATAAGCCTAAACGCCATCATGTCTTTAGGAGAGTTTGCTAATGAAAGTTCTTAAGTTGACGCCATTGGCTGAACGGATACGATTTATTTCAGTGCATGAGCTGGTCCTTTTCGGATTTTAGCGCTGTGTACATAACTGCACGAACGTCTAGTTTAGGGGTAAGAAAAATTAGGGCCCGCAAATTAATCCAAACACATAAGTGTAGTGTTACCACCAAATGCTGTAGTGTTAACACTTACAACTTTTTCTGTAGAAAAACGCTGTAAATAATGAGGACCACCAGCTTTTGGCCCAGTGCCAGATAGTCCTCTACCACCAAATGGTTGTATCCCAACTGCTGCACCTATCTGGTTACGGTTGATGTAGACATTTCCAACTGATATTTTTTTACTTATAGTATCAATTTGACTTTGTATACGACTCTGCAAAGAAAACGTGAGTCCATATCCAGTACTATTTATATCACTTATAACTTCATTTAATTGTGACTTGTTAAAACGTATGATATGTAAAATAGGACCAAATACTTCTTGCTTTAATTGCGAAATTTTTTGTATTTCATAAATATATGGAGGAAAGAAATAACCATTATGAGAATTTGTATCCATGGGTACTTTAAATAACAGATTTGAATCTTCGTCCTCTGACATTTTTTGCGTATGTTGAGTTAGCATATCGATAGATGCTTTGTCAATTATTGGACCAATATCAGTACTAAGTTGTATTGGGTCACCAATCTTGAGTTCTTGCGCTGCACCGCATATCATTTTTATCTGCTTCTCTGCTATGTCCTCTTGAATAAACAGCACTCTAAGTGCAGAACAGCGTTGACCACTGCTACGAAACGCAGAAAGCAAAGCATCCATAGCCACTTGCTCTAAAAGAGCAGAGCTATCAACTATCATAGCATTGAGCCCTCCTGTTTCAGCAATAAGTGGCACAATAGGACCATCCCTATTTGCAAGCATTTTATTGATTATTTGAGCAGTTTGTGTTGAGCCAGTAAAAGCTACTCCGGCAATTCTATTGTCTGGAACTAATATTTTGCCTAAATATCCACCATCCCCAGGAATGAGGTGTAACACATTCTTTGGTATCCCAGCTTCATGTAGTATCTTAACAGCTTCGTAGGCAATAATCGGCGTTTGCTCTGCCGGTTTTGCCAGCACTGCATTACCTGCTGCAAGTGCAGCTGAGACCTGCCCAATGAAGATAGCGAGCGGAAAATTCCACGGTGATATGCATAAGAAAACTCCTCTGCCTTCAAAAAAGATGAAGTTATCTTCACCTGTTGGGCCCGGCAATTTTTTCCAGTCGCTCAGTTCATTTTTTGCTATCATTGCATAATAACGCAGAAAGTCGATTGCCTCTCTTACTTCTGCTATTGCATCGGATAAAATTTTTCCTGCTTCCACAATCAGAATGTAAATTAACTCTTTCATCCTTTCCTCAAGCAAATCTGCAGCTTTTTCAAGGCATTTAGCGCGCTCTTCTGCTGAAACATTCTGCCACTTAGCAAAAGCACTGTGTGCTATTTCAAGAGCGTTTAAAGCTTGATCGCTTGTTGCACTTGACACTTCTCCAATTACATTTTCCAAATGTGCAGGATTCACTACTTCGATAAATTCAGCATTATCAAATAGTGCTTTTCCATCAATTATTGGTCCAATTTGCCACTTTTTTTCACTAAAACCCTTTATATCATCTGCAAATTGTGAGACTATCACAGAATCACTAATATCCATCCCCAAGGAATTTTTTCTTTCTGGTCCCAAAATATCTTGTGGTAATGGAATGCCTGGATGAGGTTCATAATTAAAATTTATAGCTTTTTCCAGTGGATCTGAAATTAACTCATCGATTTTAACGTTAGGATCACTTATTTGATTAACAAACGAACTATTAGCTCCATTTTCAAGAAGGCGTCTTATAAGATAAGGCAACAAGTCACTATGTTCCCCAACGGGTGCGTAGACACGACAGCTAACATTTGTTGCAAGCTCTGACATTGCATAATCATATAAGTCTTTTGCCATTCCATGTAAGCGTTGAAATTCAAATCCAGGGTGGTTTTTATCAGCAAGTTCCATGATAGAAGCAAAAGTATAGACGTTATGAGTTCCAAAGCATGGGTAAAAGCTGTTTGGTTTACTCAAAAGTTTCTGTGCGCACACGAGGTAAGATACGTCAGTATAGCTTTTTCTTGTAAATACTGAGTAATCATTTAATCCCAATTCTTGCGTACGCTTGATTTCTGAATCCCAATATGCACCTTTTACAAGCCTCACCATAATTTTGTGCTTTGATCGGATAGCAACATCTTCAACAAAGTCAAGAACAGATAAAGCGCGCTTTTGATATGCTTGCACAGCCAAGCCAAGCCCTTCCCACTCAGAAAGTGATTCATCAAGCCGTAATTGTTCAAACAAGATTAAGGACATTTCAAGCCTTTCTGTTTCTTCTGCATCTATGCATAATGAAATGTTGTATTTTTTTGCTTCATGACAAAGCTCTAGCAGTTTAGCTCTCAACTCTTCAGCTATATTATCGAATTGACCAAATTCATAACGTGGATGTAACGCAGACAATTTGATTGAAACTCCATGCGATTTAAAACAATCATTTATTTCAGTGGATTCACCTATAGCTTTTATTGAGTGCATGTATGAATTAAAATACTCTTCTGCATCTTCAGCTGTGTGAGCAGTTTCGCCAAGCATATCAAAAGAGTATAAAAACTTACTATTGTCATCTAGTTTTGCATACCTTAAAGCTTCTTCTATGGTTTCTCCAACAACAAAATGATTACCAAGCATAGACATTGCTTGTTTTACTGCTTTGCGAATGATCGGTTCTCCTAAATTCTTAAGTAACTTAGAAATTGCGTAATAGAACTTCGAATCGCCTTCATTATCTCTCAATATACTGCTACCTATCATTAAACTCCACGTGGAAGCATTGACGAACAATGAAGAAGAATATCCTAAATATTTACTCCATTCTTGATTGGCAATTTTATCTTTGATTAGCTCGTCTATTGTATAATCATCTGGTATTCTAAGTAGCGATTCAGCAAGGCACATCAATGCTATTCCTTCATCATTGGAAAGCGAGTATTGCTGCATAAAGGAATCTACAATACTTAATTTATTGTGTTTGATTTTTTCAATAACTTGTTTTGCAATATTATAAATTCTATTTTTTGAATCAGCCGAAAGCTCTGCTTTTTCTACAAGATAACGTATATAACTCTTTTCATCAGTACGATAAAATCCTTGTAAACGTTTTCTGAGTTCATTAGGTTCTTGTATAGAGCTTATCATATATAATTACCTCCAAAAAATGCTCCGACACCATATGTATGGTGAAATTATATCATAACTTTGCGCAGAGCAAATTGCTATTTACAAAGGGATCAGGGCTGGCTAAAAGAAGTCCATGCAATAACTTCACTAAATCAAAAAGATTGTGCAAGTATGCAGCTCAACACTCCGCCACACATCAAGTATTTAATCTCAGTTGCGGTTTGCACACAGCATTTGAGTTGAATTGATTGCTTTGAATTATCCTTTCTTTTGATGATGCATTCTAGATTTCCACCTGGCACTATTTCACCTTTTATGCTTATTACCTCGCTACCATCAAATATCTTTCTGGTTATTCCATTTTGAAATACAAGTGGAAGAACACCCATACCAACTAAGTTGGACCTATGTATACGCTCAAAGCTTTCTGCAATTACAACTTTAATCCCCAACAATAAAGTACCCTTTGCTGCCCAATCCCTACTTGAACCTGTGCCATATTCTTTTCCTGCAACAATGATTAGAGGTACATTATTTTCCTTGTAACGCATTGCTGCATCAAAAATCGACATAGTTTCTTGAGAAGGAATATATTTTGTATAGCCGCCTTCGATGCTTACCATTTCATTTTTTATTCTAATGTTAGCAAAAGTCCCACGCATCATTACATTGTGGTTACCACGACAAGACCCATACGAATTAAAGTCCTGTGGCTCAATTCCAAGATTTTTTAAATATATACCTGCAGGACTACTTGAGGCAATATTTCCAGCAGGGGAAATGTGGTCAGTGGTTACGCTATCGCCAAACATTGCCAATATTTGTGCACCTTTTATATCGATTTTATTATTTTTAGGTGATAAATTATCAAAATAGGGCGGATTTTGTATGTAAGTGCTATTTGCATCCCAATTATAGATTTCACTTTTTTCACACTTTATCTTTCGCCAATGTTCATCACCAGAAAAAACATCCTTATACTTTTGTATAAACATCTCACGTGTTACCACATTTTTAACACAATCTTCGATTTCATTGTTTGTTGGCCATATATCCTTGAGATGGACATCATTTCCATTCTTATCTTTGCATATTGAATCTTTTGTCAAATCAGTTTGCACAGTACCAGCAAGTGCATATGCAACAACAAGTGGCGGAGATGCCAAGTAATTAGCTTTGACTAACGGATGAATTCTTCCTTCAAAGTTACGATTGCCAGATAAAACTGCAGCAACGGTTAAGTTTTTGTTTTTAATGCCATCTTCTATATCTTTATTAAGTGGACCAGAATTCCCAATGCAAGTTGTGCAACCATATCCAACTAGATTAAAACCCAAAGCATTTAGATCTACCTGCAATCCAGACTTTTCTAAATATTCTGTTACAACTTGTGACCCTGGAGCAAGAGAAGTTTTAACCCAAGGCTTTGATTTTAATCCAAGTTTAATTGCATTACGAGCTACAAGACCTGCAGCAATCATCACACTTGGATTAGAAGTATTAGTGCAGCTTGTTATTGCTGCAATAACTACACTTCCATCTTGGAGTTTATCGCTTTCCTTTGACTCATTAACTGAAAATGATTTAGAAAAAGACTCTGCCACTTGTGAAAGAAAAACCTTATCTTGTGGTCTTTTGGGACCAGCCATTACTGGCTTCACGCTTGATAAATCAAGCTCTAGTGTGTCAAAAAATGCTAATTCGTCATTGCTGCGCCACAATCCCTGCTCTTTTGAATAGACTTCAACTAATTTGATCAGCTCTTCTGGTCGCCCTGTTAAATGTAAATAATCGAGTGTTTTCTGATCAATTGGAAAAAATCCACAAGTTGCACCATACTCCGGGGCCATGTTTGCTATAGTGGCTCTATCTGCCAAAGATAAATAATCTAAACCATCACCATAAAATTCTACAAACTTACCAACAACGCCTTTTGTTCTTAGGATATTGGTAACCGTCAGCACTAAATCGGTCGCAGTTACTCCTTCCGACAATCTGCCAATTAATTTAAATCCAACTACTTCTGGAATCACCATACTAATTGGTTGACCAAGCATCACAGACTCAGCTTCTATGCCTCCAACACCCCAACCAAGAACTGATAATCCGTTAACCATTGTAGTATGGCTGTCAGTACCAACTAAAGTATCAGGATATATGACTCCATCATTATTACACACAACTTGCGCTAAATATTCAAGATTCACTTGGTGGCAAATCCCTGTGCCAGGCGGCACTACTCTAAAATTTGTGAAGGACGATTCTCCCCACTTTAAAAATTGATATCTCTCCAAATTTCTTTTTACTTCTAGCTCAACATTCTTACTGAATGCGGAAACACTTCCATAATTATCTACTTGAACAGAATGGTCAATCACAAGATCAACCGGTACAGAAGGATTTATGTTGCTCGGGTTTCCTCCATTTTTCTTAACATAGCTCCGCATTGAAGCTAGATCAACAACAGCAGGAACCCCTGTAAAATCTTGCATCAACACCCTTGCTGGTTTATAGCTAATTTCGTGATTAGTGTGTTTATTAACGCAGTCTGCTAGTACTCTTATGTCATCCAGCTTTACGTTTACTCCATCTTCATTACGCAATAAATTTTCAAGCAGCACCTTAAGTGAGCAGGGCAATTTAGTTACATCTGTCCCTAAAAATTCACTAGCACTACTTAGGCTAAAATAGTTGTATGACTTCCCGTCAATGTTTAAAGTCGTTTTTGCGTTTAAAGAATTGTTCATCCTATCACACTATATTAGTTAAAATTGGAATTACTACCGTTACTTTTTTGTTGTTGACCTTGCTGCTCATACATAGTTTCAAAATCTATAGGATCTAGCATCAGTGGGGGAAATCCACCACTACTTGTAACTCTTGCAATTATTTCTCTTGCAAAAGGAAAAAGAAAAGTAGGTCCACCAATAAACAAAGCTTGTCTTACTTCTTCCTCACTCAACTCTTTTAAATTTTCTATTGAAAAAATGCCACAATATTTCGTTTCACAAATGAAAGCTACGCCATCCTTTATGCCTTCATCTTTTACCGTTGCTTTGACTTCTATATGCAAAGTAATTTCATGGAAAGATTTTTCTTCATTCACTTCTTCTTTGTTTTTCGTCCCTTCTAATTTTGCTGAATTGATATTAACCATTACATTAATATCTGGAGCTTTACTAGAAGAAAGGAATGGCGAATTCGGATTCTCAAATGATAGATCTTTAACATATTGACCGTGAATTCTCATTTTTTGTTGTGGCATTTCTTACGTCTCCTTTAATTAAGTTGAGATATTTAATACTTTCTTATATAATATATTCATTTACAAACGAATAGCAAACCTGATTATAAGTTGATATGAAAAACATATTTTCATTAATAATTAATAATGTTCGGATACTTTATATGCCAAGGAGTTGAGTTACTATGATAGAGCTTGTAATATATGCTTTATTAGCGGCGTTCATTTTTTCACGTTTGTATAATTCTTTAGGAAGGTCAGCCAACCTCAACCTAAAAAAGCTAACTAATGTATTGGATGTAAGCCGAAGTAGAGAAGATGTAGTAGAAAACATTGAGGGTTACATTGATAGCAATGATGAAAATTCAATAAAAGTTACTTATAAACAAATATTAAAAAAAAACAAAGATTTTTCTATTTCCCACTTTATAGAAGGTTCAAGCATAGCTTTTGAATTAATAATAAAATGTTTCAATCAAGGAAATTTGTCTCAGTTAAAACCACTTCTCGATAAAGACTTATATGATAATTTTGCAGAGAAGATTAAACATCGTAAAGAGGTGCACGAGTCTATAATTGTTTCTATCGTTTCACAAAAGATTTTAGAAATAAAGCTAGTAAAAAACGCAGTGTTTATTGCAGTATATTTCCTTTCAGAGCAAATTAACTTCGTTAAGAACAATGAAGGAGATATAATATCAGGTAGTACATCCACTATTAATAAAGTTGAGGATGTATGGCAATTCAAAAAAAATGTTAATTCATCAGACCCAAGCTGGTTGCTTGTTTCTATTCACTATAAAAAGACAAGTAACGATAAGACAAATGATAAGTAAGATGAGTTTTATTTGAAATGGAAAGCAAGCTACGCGAAATAGTACTTGACACTGAAACGACAGGTCTTGACACTGAATCTGGTCATCGAATTATTGAAATAGGGTGTGTGGAATTAATTAACCGCATTCCAACAGGTAAGGTATTCCATCGGTACCTTAACCCAGAAAGAGATATACCTTATCACTCGTTTAAGATTCACGGTATTAGTGAAGAATTTTTAGAAGATAAACCATTATTTTCAGATGTTGCACTTGAATTTCTTGACTTTATATCTAATGATATTTTGGTAATTCACAACGCTGAATTCGATGTTAAGTTCCTTAACATGGAGTTAAGCAAGCTGAATGCTGGGTTAATTTCCTCAGACAGAGTGCTAGATACATTACCTCTTGCGAGGAAAAAATTCGCAGGATCACCTGCTTCTTTGAATGCATTATGTAAGCGTTTTGATATATCGCTAGAGAATAGAGAATTGCACGGAGCACTAGTTGATGCTCAATTGCTTGCAAAGGTATATGTTGAACTTACAGGAGGGTTACAAACCTTTCTGTTTGATAATGAATGCAATCAGGACAGTAACTCCACATTCGTTCAGCATAAAGTACGTAATCTAACTCCCAGAGAACATTTACCAAATAGTGAAGAAATTGATGAACATAAGAAACTGTTAGACAAAATTAACAATACACTTTGGAATAAATATATTGAATAGGTTAACCAATAAAGATACAATTCAATTTTACTGAGAGCATTCTAATGGTAAGGTTTATAAGATTATTATCTAATGTGCTAGCAGCATTAGCAGTTGTTTTTTTAGGTTATTGTTATTTCACTAAAAAAGGCATATTTGCCCCAGCAGCGATTCACAACGCAGAAGTTAAGATAGGCGGAGATTTTTCTTTAATTAATCAGGACGGACAGATCTTGCACAGTAGTGATTTTAAAGATAAATACATGATGATTTTCTTTGGGTTTTCCTCATGCAAAAGAATTTGCCCTATGAACCTTGGAATAATTTCAGAAACACTTGCAAAGTTAGATGAGAAAACTAACAACAAGCTACAAACATTCTTCATCACAGTCGATCCTGAGCGCGATAGCACGGAAAGACTTAAAGAATTTCAGCAGCAATTTGACCACAGAATACAAATGTTAACTGGTGAAAGAGAAAAAATAGACGAAGTAATTGCAAAGTATAAAGTATATGCTAGCAAAGTTGGTGGAGAAGAAGAAATCAACCATTCTTCAATAATGTACCTTATTGGCCCTGGAGGAAAATATGTTACACACTTTGCAGCTGATTTAAATTCAGACGAAAGTCAATCTGATAAGATTTTGGCTGAGATAAGAAAATACGTAAACTGAATTATAGATTTTTCTGTTAATTAGTCGAGCATGCAACTGCATGAGCATTATGATTTGAGAGCAATCTCCATGGGAAGACACACACAACTGTACGAACGTTGTAGTTTGGGAGCAATTTCCACCAGTGGGGTGTCATCCCAGTGCCCAGACACTGGGATCCAGCTTCTATGCAACTTAATTAAAAACGTTTGTTTTAGCGTAAGACAACTACCTTTAGCTCATCAGCTCAGTTATAAGCAAAATTTCTGGATTCCAGTGTCAAGCACTGGAATGACATCATCTGTTGTGCAATTTACCTTCAAAAATGAATGTTCGTACAGTTATGGAAGACACATTGGAATGACACTATTTGCTGTCTTCAAAAATAAACATTCGTAAAGTTGTGCTTTTAATATGGGTTATCAGTTTAAAAATGTTGCTAATCAGCATATATGAATGTAATATTAATTAACATTCATAAACGAAGCAATACCATGGAAAATAGTTATAATGCCGATGCAATAAAAATCTTAAGGGGTCTTGATGCTGTAAGGAAACGTCCAGGTATGTACATTGGTGACACTGACGATGGATCTGGCTTGCACCACATGGTATATGAGGTTGTTGATAACGCAATAGATGAATCTTTAGCTGGATATTGTGATCAAATTGAAGTTAGCATAAATAAAGATGGTTCAGTATCTGTAACTGATAATGGTCGTGGCATTCCAACTGACATTCATGAAGAAGAAGGAATATCAGCAGCAGAGGTAATAATGACTCAACTCCATGCTGGTGGTAAATTTGACAGCAATACCTATAAAGTTTCTGGGGGATTACATGGTGTTGGAATCTCAGTTGTGAATGCATTATCAAGCTGGTTGGAATTAATTATTTGGCGCAATAAGAAAGAACACTTTATGCGTTTTGAAGATGGTGAGTCTATTGAACCTTTAAAGGTAGTCAACGAAAATACAAACAAAAGAGGAACTAAAGTCACGTTCATGCCATCAACAGAGACTTTTAATGGCATTAATTTCAGTTACTCAACGCTTGAAAGTCGTATAAGAGAATTAGCATTTTTAAATTCAAATATCGACATTACTTTACGTGATCTGCGCAATGAACCATATACAGAATCTCATTTCAATCAGAGCAATCAATCTAAAGACAATTTTGGTACAGCAAATTTTGTGCAGTATTTAGATAAGAATAAGACACATGTAACTAAAATTGCCAGTATGAAAGGAGATGCAGAAGATCTTGGCATCAGCTTGGAAATATCGATGGAATGGAATGATTCCTACTATGAGAATATGTTGTGTTTCACTAATAATATACGGCAACGAGATGGTGGTACGCATTTGGCAGGATTTAGATCTGCACTAACTAGATGTATCAATACCTATGCAACTAATGAAGGGTTTTTAAAGAAAGCAAAAGTAAATTTAACTGGAGAGGACGTTAGAGAAGGTTTAACTTGTGTTTTATCTCTTAAGATGCCTGATCCTAAGTTTTCTTCACAAACAAAAGATAAACTAGTTAGTTCTGAAGCACGTGCAGTTGTAGAAAGTATAGTTTCTGATAAATTGAGCACAATCCTTGAAACTGATCCCAAATTGGCAGCAAGCATAGTAGAAAGAGCAATCAGGTCAGCAAAAGGAAGAGAAGCTGCAAGAAAAGCGCGCGAGCTAGTTAAAAGCAAAAACAATATTGATATTGCAACTCTGCCAGGAAAGCTTGCTGATTGTCAGGAAAAAGCTCCTGAGTTATCGGAATTATTTATAGTAGAGGGTAATTCAGCAGGTGGTACTGCAAAGCAGGGGCGTAATCGTAAAACACAAGCAGTGCTTGCCTTAAGAGGAAAAATTCTAAACGTAGAACGTGTAAGTTTAGATCGTATTTTTTCATCTGCAGAAATAGGCTCTTTAATTACTGCAATTGGTGCTGGAATAGGGAGTGAACACTTCGATATTGAAAAAGCTAGATATCATAAAATTATCATCATGACAGATGCAGATGTTGATGGTTCACATATAAGAACTTTGATTCTGACTTTCTTTTTTAGACACATGCGTGAAGTTATTGAAAAAGGCTACTTATACATAGCACAGCCACCCCTCTATAAAGTTACAAAGAATGCTAAAGACACTTATATTAAAGATGACGAAACTTTTGAAGAGTATATAATAAACTCAGCAGTTAAAAGATTAACACTAAGTGGTACAGCTACAGAATTTAACAACTTGCGCCTTATTTTGAATAAATGCGTTAGCACTTCTAATATTAGCAAAAATTATGATAGAGAAATACCACAAAATCTCTTAGAGTCATTGCTAATTTTAAGTAAAAAGAATGCTCTATCATCGGCTGATGAGATATTAAAGTATTTGAAGTTAATGTACAGCGAATACACTTGGGAAGTGGAAATAAAAGATGAAGAAAAAGAAATTCATATCTCTAAATTGTTTCAAGGATTGGCAGACAAATATATATTTGCACTTAGTATGCTTGAAGGCAAAGATATGCAAAACATATTAAGTTTGCTTGACGGTATAAGTAATTTATTTAATGGTGATTCATTTTTAAAGTCACAAGAAACTGAAATAAGAATCACTTCTCCAAGTACGCTTGCAAAAATAATAATGGACTATGGTAAAAAAGGTTTAACTCTGCAGAGATTTAAAGGTCTTGGTGAAATGAATGCTGATCAGCTATGGGATACTACGTTAAATCCTGAGGCTAGAACTTTATTAAAGGTTGAAATAAAAGATTGTGAAGAAGCTGATTCCATATTTTCAATATTAATGGGTGATATAGTTGAACCACGCCGTGATTTTATTAATAGCAATGCACTTAATGTGCATGATGTTGATATTTGAACTTTTAGCAAAATGTACGAACGTTACGGGTTTAAGCAAAGACTGTGTCATTCAAGTAGCTGACACTGGTTCCTTTATAACGGTGTCATTCCAGTGCTTGACACTGGAATGGCTTTGTTGCATCGCTACTTATAAAAGGCTAACTATAATTAGGATTATAAGCAACTTATTGAAAATCTTGTTTTTTTGCAATCAATCTGATCAAATTTAAGAATAGTAATTTGTTATTTATATTAATAAATTTAATTCTATTGAAAATAGCTAAAGCATTGAAATTCTTGAATTTTAGCCGGATTAGTGAGTGGTAGTGAAATTTCTTTTACTCAAATTTAGGTATTCACTGACCGTTCTTGTTGTAAATACCAGAATAATAAGCTACTGATATTCTCCACCTTTTTTATCTTTAATCCATCATAGCTAGCGATGCAACAAAGCCCACTGGAATCCAGGTTGCTCACAAGCAAACTAGCATAGAAAGTGGTTACAACGTTTTCGATGAGATTGCAGAAAGGCTGGATTCCAGTGTCAAGCACTGGAATGAAAGCAGCCCTACGTCATGCCGCGATTCATTCGCGGTATCTCTAGATCCCGCTAACAAGCAGCGGGATGACGGTTGTCAGGGTGTCATCCCACTACCTTCTCCTGTCATCCCAGTGCCTCCCTCCCCTGTCATCCAAGTAGCTTGACACTTGTATCTTTATGATGTGAGGCATTAGAGCTAAAATACCTCACAGGGAGGGTGAAGCTGATGCAACGCTAATGCCATTAAGGCCGAATCCCAGATTTTGCTTCCCTCCCATAGAGTTATAGCTCTTCTCATAATAATCCCAATAAGGTAAGAATGGATTTATGGTAGAGGGGTTTGTATGCCAGCAGCGTATAGTTACGACTTAAGGAAAAAAGCAATGGAAGCAATGGAAGCATTGGATGAAGGAGAAAGTAGAGCAACTGTTGCCAAGTGACCTTACCCAGAAAAAGTGGAGAGAAAGAAAGGAGTTTTTTCGGGTAAAATAAAATTTTGGAGGATTAGAAATGGCAAGAGAATATACGGCAGAATTCAAATTGGAAGCTGTTAAACTGGCAAATGAACAAAGAAAGGCAGGTCAAACAATTACAAAAATAGCAAAGGATTTAGGAATAAAGGGTGGTTTATTAGGAAAATGGATAAAGAAACACAACGAAAAAAAGTCGGCAGCAGATGCATTTCCAGGTAGAGGTAACATGGCTCCTTACGACAAAGAGAGGTTTGATTTACAAAGCAAGAGTAACAAGGGAAAGAGACATTTAAAAAAAAGCCCTGGCCAGTCAAAAAGAGTAAAATATTTTTTTATAAAAGAGCATAGTAACTGCTATAAAGTACAGGAATTATGTAGGATTTTCTGCTAGTGGCTACTATAAGTGGACCACAAGAAAAATAAGCAGTAGAGAATCAGCAAATAAAGAGCTACTCGCAGCTATTCAAAAAATATATCAAGTTTCTAAATGTAGATATGGAGCTCCTAAAATTCATGCTGAATTGAAGGCTTTGGGTAAAAGTTGCAACTTAAAAACAGTGCAAAGTATTATGCAGAAAAATGGTATTCAGGCTATATTGAGAAGAAAATTTAAAATTAAGAAACAACAAACGGACAGTAGAGTCGTAGCTCCCAATATATTAGACCAAAACTTTATTGTCGATCAACCAAATAAAGTATGGGTAACTGATATTACTTATATAAAAACCAAAGAAGGATGGCTATATTTGGCAACAATAATCGATCTATATTCACGCATGGTAGTTGGCTGGTCAATGAGCAGTTCAATAAATAAACAATTGGTTATGGACTCTTTATTAATGGCCGTTAACAAGCGTAAACCTGCCAAAAATCTACTATTACATAGTGATCAAGGTTCACAATATACTTCGCAAGGTTATCAATATCTCTTATCCATAAAAAACATAGATGAGTTATAAAGGTTGTTGTTACGACAATTCTGTTGTGGAAAGCTTCTTCAGTTCTCTAAAAAGGGAGTTACCAATAGACACCTCTCGGCACTCTAAACAGCATATCAAAACTGCTATATTTGAATATATAGAAATTTTTTATAACAAACAACGTCACTATTAACTATTGCATTCCTGAGCATTTTGATTCATCATTCTCTTTGTGAAAAACATTCCAAACTTTCTCTCCACTTTTTCTGGGTAAGGTCAGTCAAACCTCCATTTTTTTTATATCAATTTATTACTTTTTTTTCGGTTTGACACACTTTTTTGAACCATACGCGTCAAGTTAAGGAAATAAAGGTATGAAAGAGATAGAATAATAAGGTATAAGTTCTCCCAGATATACTTTTAGTGAGAGAACCAATGAATAAAATAACTTGCTTATCAAAAAAGCTCAAAGAATTTTTTAATGAAAAAGCAGAGAAAATCTCAATTACAACAAGGTTTATAAAAAGAAAGAGAAAGCTAAAAGGTTCATCATTCGTAAAAGCCATGGTCTTGGGTAATATAGGAGTTGATAATTGTAGCGTAGAAACAATGTGTCAATTACTAAACGAGGACTCGATAGATATAACAAAACAAGGTTTGGATTTTAGATTTACTGAAGAAGCAGTGGAATTTATGAAAAGGATGTATAATGAATCTGTGATTCTCTTTAAAAATATCTTGCAAGTTGATTGCAAAATCTTACAGCAATTTAATAGTGTTAAATTATTGGACAGTAGCTATATTACTCTACCTAACAGTATGGAAGAGATGTATAAAGGTTATGGTACTAGCTACAGTGGCTATGAAAGCAATACTAAGTCTGGAATAAAGTTACAATTAGTTTTCGATTACATGAATCAGATAATAGACCAACTTAATTTAACGGAGGGAATAAGATCAGACCAGGGATATAGGAAACATTTAAGTAATATATCAAGCAATGATTTGCTAATATCTGATCTCGGTTATTTTGTGCCAAGTTCTTTTAAACAAATCAATGAAATAGGAGCTTATTTCATAAGTCGTCGATACCAACGTATATGATGTAGAAACAAATCAAAAAATGGAATTATTAGAATGTTTAGAGATTTTTAGAAAACGAGGTATTGTTAGGAAAAGAAGCAAAAATTAGAGTAAGAATTATATGTCAGAAACTAACTGAAGAACAGTCTATGGCCAGAAGAAGGAAAGCTAATAGATTAGCAAGATCGCAGGGATATACATCCTCTAAAAGAAATCAAAAATTGTTGAACTGGTCAATATTTATAACTAATGTTCCAGAAAATAAAATTAGTGCTGAGCAAGTATTAACGATTTACAGAGTAAGGTGGCAAATTGAGTTATTATTTAAATTGTATAAAAGCCATATCAGGCTTGATAAGCTAAAAGGAAAGCCATGCAGAGTATTATGTGAACTATATGCTAAATTGTGCGCAATTCTTATATTTCACGGCATAGTTGGTTGCACAGAAGTGAAAAAGAATACAGAACTTAGCTTAACAAAGGCATTTATTGAGCTAAAAAGGCGGGTTAGAGAGTTATAGCTCTTCTCATAATAGTCAGAACAAATCATAAAAAAGCAGAATCAACAGCTTGACGGAAAGACTGAAAAATAGGGATATTTTTTCTAGCTCTGTTCTTTATAGCAAACCAATGATGCTCAATTTCGTTAAAGTCTGGAGAATATGGAGGAAGATAAAGAATTTCAGCACCTACTCCTTTAGCAAGATCATCGATTTTTTTAGATTTATGGAAAGCAGCGTTATCAAGAATTACAGTTTGGCCAGACCTTAAAATTGGAGTCAAAAACTGCTCAAACCAAGCCTCAAAAACATCCTTGTTGCAGTATCCCTCAAAGGTCAATGGAGCAATGATTTTCTTTTTATTTAGAGCTGCAATCATACTGACACGCTGAGTTTTTTTACCTGATTTTAGTGAATGAAACCTCTCTCCTTTTCTGCAATATCCGTATGGGTAGTCTTCTGTATTGTCTATCCCAGATTCGTCAATATATACAAGATTTTCAGGATATTTTGTTGCTATAACCTTTGCAAATTGAGCTCGCTTTTCTTCATTTCTTTCTTTATATCCGTAGGTCTTTTTTTCTTGTAAAGCCAATATTTTTAAGTGCGCGGTGAATCGTTTGTCGACTGATATTGCCCCAGAGTTTAGCCATCTCTGACTGAGTTTTGCCGCCATGGTTTTTTGCAAATTCGGTGAAGACATTCCAGTCGGTAATTTTATGGTTATATCCTACGCTTCCAGGCTTTTTTGACTGAAAATCTCCTGTTTCCTCACGCCTTTTCTGCCACTCATATAAAGTCGTTTTTCCAATTTTAAATCTCTTGGCAACAGTTGCTCTACTTTCTCCCTCATCCAATGCTTCCATTGCTTTTTTCCTTAAGTCATAACTATACGCTGCTGGCATACAAACCCCACTACCATAAATCCATATCTTACCTTATTTGGATTATTATGAGAAGAGCTATAAGTTTTCTGGATCCAAGTAGTCAGGGCACTGGGATGACATCATCCTTTTTTTGGGATTCCAGCGTCACGCGCTGGAATGACATCACAGGGGCATTGGAATGACACCTCTCTTGGGCTCTTTTAGCTACAAACATTAAGAAATTTACCAAACGAAAAAAAAGGCAAAAGAAGCCCTAGTCATTGTCTATTTTCAGTATTGGCGTTTTTAAGTCTTAAACGCTGCAATTTAGCTGCTTTTAAATGCAACTAACCTTAGCTTTAATATTTAAGAAATTTACCAGGCAGAAAAAAAAGGCATAGAAAACCCGCAGTAGCTAGTTATTCACTCTCTATTTTAAAATTTGACGTTGGGTGATGTCTTGAACGCTTTATAAGCGCGTTTCAGCTTATATAGGTAAAAACCTAGAAATTTGATAAAGACATAAGGTACACATAGTGCAAAAAATTAAGCATAGTACGCCAAATACAAGTTTTCTTGTCATTTTAATCTGCTGCAGAGATTGCGAAGTTAAATAAAATAGCTTCAGTTTCATGATAAGGGCGCTGGCGGAGTTTGTCAAGTAAGTTTTTTCGTTTCTATTCCTAATAAAAGTTTGTTATATGGTTATGCAAGAAGTCTAATATAATTACAGCAAATTACTTTATTTTCTTAATCACCTGCTTTTCTCTTGCTATTGCAAGGCTTTTTTCTGGTACATCCTCAACTATAACACTACCTGCTGCAATTACAGATTCATCATGAATATTAAGTGGCGCAATTAGTGAGCTATTGGCGCCAACAAAGCAATTGCTCCCTATATTCGTTTCATATTTATTTTTCCCATCATAATTACAAACAATAGTGCCTGCTCCTACATTACTCCCCTGCCCTACTTTAGCATTTCCTATATAACTTAAGTGTTTTATTCTAGTGTTTTGACCAACTTCACTTGTTTTCACTTCCACAAAATTTCCTATTTTTGCCTTATTATCAATTGTTGTATTTCCGCGTATTCTGGTAAATGGACCGATCTCAGCATTACTTTTAATTAAGCAGTTTTCTAAATGCGAAAATGGCAGTATTTCCGCACCAGACTCTATTCTTACTCCAGAACCAAAAAAAACGTATGGGTAAATCACTGAATCTCTGGCAATTTGCGTATCAAGAGAAAAGAAAACAGTTTCTGGCGCAATAAGCGTTACTCCGGAGTCGGTAAAAACTTTTCTTTTATTTTCTTGAAAGTAAAATTCAGCTTTTATAAGGTCATTTCTGTTATTTATTCCAGTTGCCTCTTCTCCACCGGTAATAACGTAACCGACATTTAAATTACTCTTCACTGCAATAGAAACTATATCAGTCAAATAATATTCATGAGTTGAGCTATTGCACTCTATTTTCTCCACCAATTCACGTAAATTCTTTGCACATGCCACCATTATTCCAGCATTGGCAAGAAATTCTTCATGATTATTTTTATCACTCTTTGTTTCTACGATTTCTCTTAAGGAACCATTCTCAATAATTAACCTACCGTATTCTTTATTGCTTGCCCTAAAACCTAGGCAAACTAGAGCCTTGCCTTCTAAATAACTAATCATTTTAGTTATTGTGCTGCTTTTTATGAGCGGAGTATCTCCATACTGCACAACAACTATGTTCGAATCTGGCAATTCTTTCAGGTTTCTCATCGCAGTTTTGACTGCATCCCCCGTGCCGAGTGTTGATTCTTGTGTAATTAACTGTATATCCTCAAAGCACTTTAGTCTTTCAATTAAAGGCTGATCAACTACAACAGCAATATTTTCAGGATTTAACTGTTTTGCATTGTAAATGACATGCTGAAGCATGGAAAAATTGCCTATTTCGTGCAGAACCTTAGGCAAATCTGAATTCATCCGCCTGCCATGCCCGGCAGCAAGTATGATAAAAGTATGAGCTTTATTTATCACTTATCTTAAAGATGAAAAATGAAAACCATAATGATCAAGCCAACTGATTTTGTTATCGTAAAAGCTTCTTAGGTCGCTGATTTGATATTTTAGCATCGCAAGCCTTTCTATACCAATGCCAAACGCAAAACCGTTGTATTTAGTATGGTCTATTCCAACATTTTGAAAGACATTTGGATGCACCATACCACATCCAAGCACTTCTATCCATTTACTACCTTTATAACTTATGTCCACTTCCGCAGAGGGTTCAGTAAAAGGAAAAAAACTATTACGAAAGCGTATCTTCAGCCCTTTATCGCTAAAGAACTTATTAAGGAAGTGATGGATAGTAAATTTTAACTGGCCCATATTGACACTTTCATCGACATATAACCCTTCTATCTGGTGAAACATAGGAGTGTGAGTTGCATCAAAGTCATTTCTGTATACTCTACCTGCAGCTACTATTTTAATTGGGAACTTTTTTGTTTTTTCCATGGTTCTAATCTGTACAGATGAGGTGTGAGTGCGCAGTACCATTCTTTTATCATCTATTTTGTTCTTTAAGTAGAAGGTATCTTGCTCCTCTCGCGCAGGATGATGACTTGGAGTATTCAGTGCATCAAATACATGAAATTCATCTTCAATATCAGGGCCATCAACTGCTTTAAAACCCATATGTGCAAAAATAAGCTTTACTTCATTTATAACCTTACTGAGTGGATGGACCTTGCCCATTTTTTCTGGTCTAACGGGCAACGTGATATCAACCGCCTCGTTCTGCAATTTAAAGCTAACTTCTTCGGCTTTTAGTATATTTTCCTTATTCATTATAAGCTGATCTAGCTTATTACGTAAAACGTTGATAACTTCGCCTAAATCACGCTTTTTCTCTGCATTTTCTATCTTTTTTAAGTTATCAAAATACGCTCTAACTACACCCTTTTTTCCCAAATATAATAGTCTAACTTTTTCTAAATCTTGCAAAAAAGAAGCATTCTCAATTTCGGAAACTGCTTTATCTTCAAGTGAAAGTATGTCATCTAATAACTCTTTATTCATCTTAAAAACGCTGGCTTAAACTTTCATTATAGTGAAATTTTAAATATCATCAACAATTCGAAAAATTGCCCTATTCTGATTATTAATTTATTGACTGATTAATCTTTTTTATTTACCTTTGCGTTGATGAATTCACTGTATCAACTATACACAACAGTAACACTGAAACTAAGAATAAGTATAAAATAGAGGATTTACCTAAGCTCTTTAAGGAAAAATCCAAAAACATAAGTAAAGCATTTTCTAGCGAAACAATTAAGATCAGTGCTATTCGCTCGAGAAGTATTGAAAGCAATATACAAAAATTTTCATTTGAGCTAACAGCAACAGATAAAGACACCTTTAATATAAGATTATTTCGAATAAACCCTTTAATTGATTTTTTCAAAATCTGTCTTCCTCAGGAAAAAAATTTTACAGTCAACATGAAAGTGCCGAAAGAAAGCAGTGAATTATATAATAACCACTGTAAAACTAACAGTTACAAAACTGTAGAAGAATTCATAAATAATGCTCCATCTCAAATTCTCTTACAAGGAGTAACAATAACACTACAAACAGATGTTAAAGACATTAACTTAGATAATTTGCACCAAATAGGGTCATTTTTAAATGAAAAGCTAAAACATGCAGAAAAAACTGAAAATGAGGAACGGAGTCAAGTTACACTACAAGTAAAAGAAGCAGAAAATAAAAACAGACAAGAACAGAGTGAAACTGAGCAAAAAAACGCACAAAATAGACAAATTGTACTATTTACAGGCTCGTTTGGCTTTAACATAGCAAGCAAAGTAAATTGTAAAGCTCCAGTGGTTACTGCTGCAATAAAAGCTAATATACCAAAATATAGAATCTTCCTTCCCTTATCTAATTTTTTTAATGATGTAATAAGGTTATCCCTTTTAAGAACACCAAAACTTTCTATACAGAGCAACAATATACCATTTGGTGTCATTCCAGCGCTTGACCAGAAAAAAAGAGACATGGATCCAAGTAGTATAGGAAATCTAATACCTCAAGAAGCAGAACAGAATGTAGGTCAAACTACTTCGCACACAGAGTATTTTAAAGCTAATAGAAAAAAATCGAAAAAGCAAGCTCAAGAACTACCAGAAGAAGAAAAACAACCTACCATAAAACAAGCACGAAATGATGCTAGAGTAGCTATGATAGATAACCAAATTGAGCACAGGGGAAAAAAACTCGATGAAATATTTATTGAAGTGATAAATGGATACAAAGATCAAGATCCAGAAACATTTCGCAATGTTTTTAACTCAATATTCAATATTATTTATTTTCAAGATAAACAATTACATGAAATCTTAGAGCCAGGCGAAATAACAGAAGTATTACAGATACTCGAAAGGCCACAACCTCTTAGTAACTCACTTTTAGGTAAAGAATATTTACAAAAACAAGTATATAGAAAAAAAGAGCAATTGCTTAAATTAGTTTCAGGTGTTTATATACAACAACCTTCTCCACAACATGAAAATACTCCTCATAAATCTACAAACCCTTTACCAATTAAAGATCCTTCACCAGCAACAAATGAAGCTAAAACTCTACCACCTACTAACATTGCACTCAAATCACCGTTAAAAACTGTATTTTCCTCAAAAAAGGCTTATTTTTGTCTATTTATAATAGTAGCATCTGCATCAACACTTTGCTTATGGCATTTTCCATCAGGAAAAGTGTCAATGTTAAAAGGATTAGTGCCACCAGAAAAAAGAGAAAGTATTGGGCTAGCATTGAACATAGGGTTACCAATATTAACTGCATTATGTGTTTTGAGTTTAGCTTACTTTATATATTCTGAGTATTCTATAGAATCTATTGAACAGAACAAATCTCCTTCTCGCATTTAAACTTATCCAAAATGTAAACAAGTTGTCCTAAGAGATCTTTCATGGTAAAATTATTTATTTTCACCATATGTTTAAAGGGATTATTACGGATATTGGAACTATAACTGATACTACCACTCACCCCAACTCTGATCAAATTTTCCATATCAAAACACAAAATTTATCCTCTATAAGTAAAGGAGATTCAATAGCTTGCTCTGGTGCGTGTTTAACTGTTGTTGATATAATGAGCGATATATTTACAGTCCAAGTGTCTCAAGAAACTATGAAGGTTGCTAACTTAAATACGTGGAAAATAGGGAAAAAAATAAACCTAGAACAAGCAATGAGATTAAGTGATAAGATCGATGGCCACCTGGTTCAGGGTCATGTTGATGGGATAGTAAAAATTTTAACAATTAATCAAAATTTAGATTCTCATGAAATCAAGCTATCGTGCTCACAAGAATTAATTAAATTTGTTGCAAAAAAAGGCTCCGTTACACTAAATGGGGTTTCCCTCACAGTGAACTCAGTTATCACCAGACCCCTTTCGAAATTTGTTTGTGGTGAGAAATTTTTAGGAGAAGCACAGGCGAGCACCGCAGAATACTTAAATGTATTTGAGGAGCACAGTCAAGCTTTGACAACAAAATTGCCATCAGAAATCGAATTTCAAAAGGGGTCTGCCGAATTTACAGTAAATATAATTCCCTACACATGGGAAAATACAACTTTTCAGTACAACAAAGTAAATGATTATTTGAATTTAGAAATTGACATGATCGCTAGGTATTTAGATCAATTGATGCAGCATAAATACAATTAATTTTACAACCTTGTTATTTACAACTATTATATCTTGAAAACCATATAGATATAAAACATGCTTTTCGATAGCCTAATTATCTTCATTGTTGTCCTATGCGTAATAATCTCGGTAACTAGAGGCTTTATAAAAGAGCTATGCGCACTAATGTTTCTATTTTTATCGGTCTTTCTGACAGCTAATCACTATGATTTTTTCACTCCAAATTATAGTAAATATTTTGATTCTAAAGTTACACTAAACATACTTTCTACAATCTCTGTATTTATTATACTTAATCTTATATTCATGATAATAAATAACTGGCTAATGTACATATTATTACCCATAAGGTTGGGGTTTATCGATAGAGTTACTGGAATCTTTCTCGGAGTGCTTAAAGGAATATTGCTCTCTTATGTATTATTTTTTGCTGTGCACTTATATTGCTACACAGTATATGACAAAAAAGAGGGAGAGTATAAAATAGAAGCAGAAGACATATTGCCTAATTGGATAATAAATTCACACTCTTATCAGGCTTTATTTGTGACAGCAGAAGAAGTAATTGACATGTATGTACCAGAGTCGTTGATACTAAAAATAAAAGAGATCGGTGGAGAAATGGTTGATCAAGAAAAACCTAAAAACAATAAAAAAGAAGAGTAAATATTTATTTATAAATATTTTCATTGGGAGTATTCAAAAAGCCATATGTGTCAGGTTAAGAGCACAGAATTTTTTACTGGAAATATTAATTTTGTTTTAGCAATAAATCAACTTAAGGTCATAATATCTTGACATTTATTTAATGTTGCTATATAATAGCTATGTACATTTTGTGTACTATAGCAATAAAATTACCTTGTAATAGGTGTATTGGACCCGAGGGCAGTACTTGGCGCCTCCACCATGTTTTTTAATTATACGGGGGCGATTAAGGATCGACATGCATAGTAAAGATGGTAGCTTTGCTCGGTTAGACACCACCGCTAAGAGTTCATAATTTAAATGCAAACGATAATTTTGCTGCTGAAGAATATCGTGTTGCTGCTTAATTTAGCACAACCGGTTTATTACTAAAGCACGGTTTAGGGAACGCCGGGTAACAGAAGTTCCCCCAAAATTTACGTATGTGAAAGTTATATGGAGCAAACAGATTACAAAAAACTGCTTAATTCTGCTAAGTTTCAAGTTATCAAAAAGACTTTAGATGTTATATCAGGTAATGGTTTTATCCCTCACTTAGAAATATTATTTTTCACATATTTTAATGGTGTGACCATGCCAGATCGTTTGAAAAAGTCATACCCTACTCAAATGCTTATTATATTACAGCATCAATTCTATGATTTAAAAGTTTCTGAGGATAAATTTAGCGTCAGTTTGAGTTTTCAAGGAAAACAAGAGCGAATTACTATACCGTTTTTTGCTATTAGTGAGTTTCGTGATAAAATTTCAGGAGATGTTTTAATATTTGACAAAATCAGTATCGACTCTGATAAAGAATACAAAAGTGAAAAATGTACTGAAAAACTATCAAACGGTAGTATTATATCCATAGATCAACTGTGTGATGAGTAACTGCTCATCTTTATAAACAAAAAATATTAATAGAAAAAAGTGGTCTAACTTAAGTAATAGAATAGAGGGTAGATAAATATGCTAAATCTTTAATTATTTATTAACGCAGGTGGCAAAATTTTTCTTACATATCATCAACTTCCTTTATTGAAAAATTCAGAAAAATGTTGTATAATTATTAGTAGACTTTGGTAAAACATATGACAGATTCAGGAATTAGTATAACTTTTGACCCAAAAACTTCACATAACCTTACTAAGTTAGCTGAAATCACCAAGGAATCCGTTCAAGAACTAGCAAAAAGGTTAGTCATCGAAGGAATCGAGTGCGAAGTAGAAGATATTGCGTTATATAAAACTATTAAGGAATGTGAGGATGTAGACTGGAATACAGTACTATCTGAAAGGGAGAGGACATAAACTGAAATACGATATTGTCTACTCAAAAAACTTTACTGAAAGAGATTTTCTAAATCTTCCAAAAACAATAAGATCAAGGATTACAAAAGCGATAAACGAGCGGCTTACAACTGATCCAATTAAATTTGGTAAACCATTACGTGGCAGGCTAAAAGGGTATAGAAGAATAAGGGTTAGTGATTATCGAATTATTTATACTGTAAATATTGCAAAACATAAGGTATTTGTTGCTACAGCAGGACATAGAGACACCATTTATGAGAAGGCTACTTGATAAACATTAAATATATTTTTATACAGCCCTCCTTCCTTCCTTTATTGAAAAATTAAAAAAAATGTTGTAAAATAGCTATAGTAGTAGACTTTGGTAAAACTTATGGTAAATTCAAAAGTTAGTGTAACTTTCAACCCAGAAACTTCGCAGCATCTTGTTGAACTAGCTAGAGCCACCAAGCAGTCTGTTCAAAAATTAACAGAAAAGCTAGTCAAGGAAGCAATCGAACTTGAAGCGGAAGATATTGCATTTTCCAAAATTATTAGGGAGTTAAATTCTGATGATGCAGAAGAAGTAGAGGATAGTGAAGACATCTGGAAATAAGCAATACACCATTAAATATCTAAAGCATGTTCTTAAAAGAAATTTGCCTTCCTTGCCGGAAGATGTAAAGCCAAGTATTAAAGATGCAATAAAAGAGTATCTTGAGACTGATCCTATTGGTAACGGTGTGTTGCTACGCAAGAGATTAAAGGAACATAGAAGAATAAAAGTTGCTGATGATTATCGTATTGTCTACCGTGTAAATATTGTAAAACGTATAGTAATTATTGTTTCAATAGGACACAGGGACAATATTTACAAGCAGGCAATATTGGACCTACTGAAACATTAAATATATTTTTATACACCACTCCTTTCTTTATTGAAAAATTAAAAAAAATATTGTATAATTATTAGTGGACTTTGGTAAAACATATGGCAAATTCAGGCATTAACATAGCTCTTAGCGAAGAAACTTTAAAGCATCTTGCTGAATTATCTGAATTTACTAAACAGCCCGTTCAAGAATTAGCAGGAAAACTATTTAGAGAAGCAGTTGAGCTTGAAATGGAGGATTTTTTAGTATCTAAAATTTCTGATGAGCGTGATGTTGAAGGTGCAGAAACAGTTGATTTTGAAGATATTAAGTGGGATTAGAGCGTTACAAGGTTAAGTCTCTAAAGAGTGTTGTTGAAAAAGATTTACCAAACCTTCCAAAGACAATAAGGCTAAAAGTTCAAAAGGCTATAAAAGAACGTCTTACAGTTGACCCAATAAATTTTGGTGAACCACTACATCATAACTTAAAAGGACGTAGAAGGCTAAGAGTTGGTGACTATCGTGTAATTTACAGAGTAAATCAATTAGATCATATAGTAACTATCACAGAGATAGGACATAGAGATGATATTTATAAGAAATAAATATCAACATTAATATATATTATACACCCCTCCTTCCTTGTCCATTCTCTACTTTAGGTGGCTTTGCGCAGCTCAAAAAATGAAGTTTTTTTTGGTTCAGCAAAAACAACATTTTGAGTTTGAAAAGGCTAAATACTTGTCTTTTATATAACTTTCGTGTAATAGATATGTATGCATCCAATCATATATCTACTCAATACGTTACTTGATCTTTATAGCTTCATTCTAATATGTTGGGTTGTCCTAAACTGGCTGGTTAAACTTAATATGGTGAACATATATAATGAAACTGTCAGTAGCATAATGCACATCTTGAACCAATTGACATATCCACCACTAAAGATTATTAGAAGATATATACCACCGTTCAACGGATTAGATTTATCTATAATGATATTGCTAATAACAATTCACTTTGTAAAAGATACAGTAGCTTACTACTTTAGGTAGATGTTAAAAAAATATCTAAAATCAGCAATATATCTATCCCTTTTAATATATATATATATATCAGTTTTTAGCTATAACTATAAAGATCCTTCCTTAAACACGGCTACAAATGAGGAAGTGACAAATTTAGGTGGAATAGTAGGTTCATATTTAGCTGATATATTGGTTCAATTTCTTGGATTAACTAGTGTTACAATAGCTACAACCATAGTTTACTTGTTGATCTTCAGGCCAGCAAAAATACTGCTGAAAATTCTCTATTTAATATTAATCAATTTAGGGGTATGTGCTATATTACCACAACTTTCGCTAGGCATCACAGCAAGGTACAGACACAGTGGAATAATAGGGAATGCACTCGTTAATAACTGCCCGTTTTATGTATTTGTGATAGTAACATTAATAGGTCTTGTAGGATCTGTTGGTTGGAAGAGAACAATTTACTCTCTATTCTTCTTATGTAAAAAAATAGCTTGCTTATTTGTAAATGTTCCATTCTTCAGATCACATAAAACTGCTGAATATTCAGTTGCACCATTAGTAGTAGAAGAAAAACATAAAACTAAAATCACTACTAAACAACAACCAAAAGAAAGACAGAAAAAAGCTACCGAAGAAATTTTCAGTGAGTTCGAATTTCCAAGCATTCATTTACTTTCCAAAGCAGAGGAGTCTTTGCAGAGAAAACAGCTGAATGAAATGGAGAGCAATAAAAATTTATCTCTGCTGGAACAAGTCCTGAGTGATTTTGGCGTGCAAGGAAAAATTATCAGTGTATGCTATGGGCCGGTTGTGACTTTATACAAACTTGAACCACAAGCTGGTACGAAATCTGCAAGAGTAATTGGCCTTGCAGATGACATTGCACGTTCGATGAGTGCACTCTCTGCACGTATTTCAATAATTCGTGGGCAAAATGCTATGGGAATAGAGTTGCCGAACAAGGAACGGGAAATTGTAATGCTGCGTGATTTGCTTGAATCACCAGAATACCAAAATGCAAACTTAAATCTTCCAATTGCGCTTGGCAAAGAAATAAGTGGAAAACCAGTTATTGCAGATCTAACTAAAATGCCTCACTTGCTCGTTGCTGGAACCACAGGGTCTGGTAAATCAGTTGCGATTAACACTATGATTCTTTCACTCGTTTATCGATTAAGTCCTGACGAATGCAAGATGATAATGATCGACCCCAAAATGCTTGAGCTTTCAATATATGATGCAATACCACATCTAATAACGCCAGTAGTAACAGAGCCAAAAAAGGCTGTAGTCGCTCTTAAGTGGATAGTGAAAGAAATGGAAAACCGCTATCGCATGATGTCGTATTTGAATGTACGCAATGTTATAAACTATAATCAAAAAATCACAGAAGCGATGAATAGTGGAATAGAATTGGAGCGCGTTGTGCAGATTGGCTTTAACTCAACAACAGGCAAACCTCTGTTTGAAAAAATACCAATCAAGATGGAAACATTTCCGTATATTGTAGTGATCGTGGATGAAATGGCAGATTTGATGCTTGTTGCCGGCAAAGAAATAGAGTGCTCTATTCAACGCTTAGCTCAGATGGCTCGTGCTGCAGGAATACACATCATAATGGCAACACAACGCCCATCTGTGGATGTGATCACAGGTGTGATAAAGGCGAACTTTCCAACGAGAATCAGTTTTGCTGTTACTTCTAAGATAGATAGCCGTACAATACTTGGCGAACAAGGGGCTGAACAATTGCTCGGCATGGGTGACATGCTCTATATGGCCTCTGGTGGTAAGATCATTCGAGTTCACGGCCCATTTGTAAGTGATAATGAGGTGCAAGATATAGTTGATCATCTGAAAATGCAAGGTGAGCCAAACTACATGGAGGAAATCACTAAAGAAGATGAAAATTCTTCTACAGAGTCACACGATGAAACGGAGGATGAAGAAAATGACCTCTATAACCAAGCAGTGGCCATCATTCAAAGAGATCAAAAAGTTTCAACCAGTTACATTCAAAGGCAGCTTAGAATAGGCTATAACAGAGCAGCAAACATCGTTGAAAGAATGGAAAAGGAAGGTATTGTCAGCGCTCCAAATTACTCAGGGAAAAGAGAGATATTGGTTGAATAACAATCTTGTAATACCTTAATTTAAGTTTCCGCACTTTCAAAAAGCAAGTCAAACAAAATTATTAAAAGGTCAATACATAATGACAGTTAATTTAATAATAATTTAAACATTGGGAATGTAAAATTATAATATATTAATTAGCTAGGAGGTTAAAAATGTCTTTGTGGGAACGTATTATGTATAATTTTAAGGGTCTTGATAAGTTAGCAATAGAAGAATTGCAAAAAAGAGTGGGAGAACTAGAGAAGGTATCAGGGAACTTCGCAGGTTTGGAACAAGAAGTAATCAAACTGTCGGGTGAATTCACGGGAAATTTTAAAGAGCTATTAGGTAAATTCGACGGTTTGAACGATAAATTCGATGGTTTGCAAGAAAAGCTTACAGGCTTGCAAGAAAACTTCACAGGTTTAGAAGAAAAAGTGAAAACACTTACAGAAGCAGTAGCAGATCAAGAAAAAATAATGGCAACTTGTATCATAGTCAGTGCTGTTGCCGCAATAGCAATAACTAGTTTTGTTGCATTCTGTATCTATCAGGGAGTTAAGTGTGAAAGGGAGAAAGAAAAGAACTTGTCTAAAGATACACCAGACGCAAAACTTAATAATGTAGATGCTACCGATGGTACTAAAAAACTACGGAATGACTTAAAAGTTGACAAACATATAGCTGCATAACACTTTTCTTGAAAAGGTGTTACGCAACTTGTAACACCTTCCTCTTCTCTTAGCCTATGTAGATTTTTTGATAGTAAACATATCACTTTTTAGAAAAATATTTGTATTGTAAAGTTAGTAAAGATTCTGGTTTACTTAAAGTTTGTTAATTGCTATCTTTTAAAACACGATATTTACTATAGCACCATATGCTTAGGATTTTTTCTAAAGTTTTGTTTATATTAATGTTTTTGGTTTCTAGCTTTTTTACTGTGCATAGTGCTGGAGCTAAATCTAAGCTCAGTAAGAGATACATACCTCCTGGTAACCCTGGTGGTGCAAACTTTCATACAGATGAGGATTTTGCTGAGTCATATAAACTGTATGAGAAGCGTAGGGAATTGCTCAAGAAAAAAAAGTCACAAGATCGAGCTATAAATAAAGAAGATCTAATCAAAAAATTAAAAGAGAAAAAAATTGCTAGTCTTGATAATGAGCCAAATGACATGGAAGCGTGCATAGTCGACGATGAAGAGAGCACTATGATAAATCAGCATGGTATTAATATCGCACGTTTAAGGGGTGCTGTATTTATAGATCAAGAGTCAGTTTTCCAGTATGAAAATAAGCAGCATGAAAGTGAACAACAAGAAGAGAAGAAAGTTACTTCAACACGAGAAAAGAAAGTTTCTCCTATAAATGTCACTATAAAAGAAACTCCATCAAGAAGAACGTGCTCACATGATTCTATTGCTAATTTGGATAACGTAGATGCTTATAGTTTGAATGGTTCAAGTTCATTTGGCAGTGTAGCTGACACAGTAAAATAGTATCACAATATTGGCCATTAATAATATGCTAGATAAAGACCTGATATTGAATGATAATACATATGAATTATCGCAGATTTCCAGGCACAAAACTCATGTTGTAGAAGTTGGAAAAGTAAAGATAGGCGGAAATAATCCTGTAGTTGTACAATCTATGGCGCTTGGCGTGCATATAGATGCTGATAATATAAAAAGTAGCGCAAAACATTATGCAAAAGAGATAACAGAACTAGCGCGTACAGGTTCAGAATTGGTGCGAATTGCCTTGAACTCAGAGGAGGTAGCAAGAGCAATACCTTATATAGTAGAAGAGATAAATAAAGAAGGTTTTGACGGTAAAATATTGGTAGGCTGCGGTCAATATGAGCTAGATAAATTAGTTCAAGATTATCCAGACAACATCAAAATGCTGGGTAAAATTAGAATCAATCCAGGCAATATAGGCTTTGGCGACAAACGTGATGAGAAGTTTGAAAGGGTGATAGAGTATGCAATAATGCACGATCTTCCGGTTAGAATTGGGGTAAATTGGGGTAGTCTTGATAAATACCTTTTGCAAAAATTGATGGATGAAAACTCTTCGCTTAGTAATTCAAGGCCTTCTGATGTTATACTGCGCAAAGCACTTGTAATGTCTGCTCTTGATAGTGCAAAAAAAGCTGAAGAAATTGGTCTAAATTCAAACAAAATAATCATTTCATGTAAAGTTAGCAAAGTACAAGATTTAATTTTAGTTTATATGGCACTTGCAAAATCTTCCAATTATGCGCTGCATTTGGGTTTAACTGAGGCTGGTATGGGCAATAAAGGTGTGGTAAATACCGCAGCAGGGCTTACTTATTTATTGCAAAATGGCATTGGAGATACAATACGGGCTTCTTTGACTCAACGTCCTGGTGAATCGCGTACTAATGAAGTGGTGGTGTGTCAGGAAATATTGCAGTCTATAGGCTTGCGACACTTTAACCCTCAGGTTAATTCATGTCCTGGTTGTGGGCGCACGAGTAGCGATCGTTTTCGTATATTAACTGAAGAGGTGAATGGCTATATAAAAACTCATATGCCGATGTGGAAGAAAAAAAATCCAGGTGTAGAGCATATGAACATTGCTGTTATGGGATGCATAGTAAATGGTCCTGGAGAAAGCAAACACGCAAATTTGGGAATCAGCTTACCTGGATATGGAGAAAAACCTGTTTCAGCAGTCTACAAAAACGGCAAATATTTCAAAACTTTACAAGGTGATAATGTCTCTGAAGAATTTAAGGCAATTATTGATAATTATGTGAAGAAGCATTACACGTAACCTTTCACGGTTAATTAATAGATAAATCGCAAATAAAAAAGAAAATTAAACCTTGTTTTTCTTTTTTCGTTGGGAATGTTCAAAAAAGCATACGCGTCAAGTTAAGAGATTGTGAGCAAATTTAGAGAGGTTAAAGTGGATACTCTAGCCCTTCTACGTTTGTCTTTTAATGAAAATCGCGACCAAGTTATAGTGAGTTTTTTAAGAAATGCTTTTAAACTATTAATTTTGGTTAATACTAAAAATATAGCTCTTCTCATAATAATCCAAATAAGGTAAGATATGGATTTATGGTAGTGGGGTTTGTATGCCAGCAGCGTATAGTTATGACTTAAGGAAAAAAGCAATGGAAGCATTGGATGAGGGAGAAAGTAGAGCAACTGTTGCCAAGAGATTTAAAATTGGAAAAACGACTTTATATGAGTGGCAGAAAAGGCGTGAGGAAACAGGAGATTTTCAGTCAAAAAAGCCTGGAAGCGTAGGATATAACCATAAAATTACCGACTGGAATGTCTTCACCGAATTTGCAAAAAACCATGGCGGCAAAACTCAGTCAGAGATGGCTAAACTCTGGGGCAATATCAGTCGACAAACGATTCACCGCGCACTTAAAAATATTGGCTTTACAAGAAAAAAAGACCTACGGATATAAAGAAAGAAATGAAGAAAAGCGAGCTCAATTTGCAAAGGTTATAGCAACAAAATATCCTGAAAATCTTGTATATATTGACGAATCTGGGATAGACAATACAGAAGACTACCCATACGGATATTGCAGAAAAGGAGAGAGGTTTCATTCACTAAAATCAGGTAAAAAAACTCAGCGTGTCAGTATGATTGCAGCTCTAAATAAAAAGAAAATCATTGCTCCATTGACCTTTGAGGGATACTGCAACAAGGATGTTTTTGAGGCTTGGTTTGAGCAGTTTTTGACTCCAATTTTAAGGTCTGGCCAAACTGTAATTCTTGATAACGCTGCTTTCCATAAATCTAAAAAAATCGATGATCTTGCTAAAGGAGTAGGTGCTGAAATTCTTTATCTTCCTCCATATTCTCCAGACTTTAACGAAATTGAGCATCATTGGTTTGCTATAAAGAACAGAGCTAGAAAAAATATCCCTATTTTTCAGTCTTTCCGTCAAGCTGTTGATTCTGCTTTTTTATGATTTGTTCTGACTATTATGAGAAGAGCTATAACTTTAAATAAGTGGCTGCATAATAAAGACTAGATTCCAGACTGGAATGACATCACAGGGGTACTGGGATAACATCATCATAAAGGAACCAGTGTCAAGCTACTCGGATGACAGGAGAAGGGGCTACTTGCATGACGGTGTCGGTAAACTTAGAGCTATAATAACTATTTGCCTTTTTTCTGCTTAGGTTATGCAAGAAGTCTACTGTCTGAGAAAAGGTAGATAAAAGATGAAAACAGATAGAAGTATTTAAGTAGCTCAAAAGGAACGTTAAGTCATGTTTTTTATTTATATTGACAGTATATATGACATCGTTTACGATTAAAGTTAATAACAATAATTTATATTTATCATGTTTGCAGTAATTGAGACTGGTGGAAAGCAATATTTAGTAAAAGAAGGCAGTATAATAAAGGTAGAGAAGTTAGAAGCTGAAGAAAAAAAAGAGGTGGAAATCAATAAGGTGATTTGTATTTCAAATAATGGCTTATCTTATTCATCTAATGCTACTGTTAAAGCTGAAGTGTTGGAGCAGTGCAGGAGGGAAAAAATTATAATCTTTAAGAAGAAAAGAAGAAAAAATTACCGTAGGAAAACTGGTCATAGGCAGTATATAACTGTTCTTCGTATCAATGAAATTAATCTTCAAAAGTAAGAGGTAAAATATGGCAACTAAAAAATCAGGTGGTAGTTCCTGTAATGGTAGAGATTCAGCAGGTCGTAGGTTAGGAATAAAGAAGAATGGGAAGGTTATTCCTGGTAACATAATTGTGCGCCAAAGAGGCACAAAATTCCATCCTGGAAAGAATGTTGGTATAGGTAAAGATCATACGATTTTTGCTAAAATAGAAGGCTGGGTCAGCTTTAGAAGGTCAGCAAATAAAAAGACTTTTATTGATATCTTGCCTACAGATAATATGAAAGCTTCAGCTTGAATAAATCATGGGTCTGTAGCTCAGGTGGTTAGAGCGCACGCCTGATAAGCGTGAGGTCGGAGGTTCAACTCTTCCCAGACCCACCATTTAATAATTACTAACTGTGTTTTTTATAGCGGTTTTGGTATTATATAAGCAGAAACCTAAAGCATGAGTTCATATAAAAATTTAGTAACCAGTGAATCAGTGGCGGCTGGTCATCCAGATAAAGTAGCAGATCAAATTTCAGATGCAATACTTGATGAATACCTTTTCACTGATCCTTTTGCGCGAGCTGCAATAGAGACTTTAGTCACCAAAGATAACGTTATTATAGCTGGGGAAGTATTCGGACCTAACATCAAAAATAGCAGGATTGAAAGTATTGTACGGAATACAATAAAAGATATTGGTTATGAGCATGATGGTTTCCACTGGAGAAAAGTGAAGGTAAATATACTGCTGCATGAGCAATCAAATGATATTGCAATAGGGTTGGATCAAGGTGCTGGGGATCAGGGCATAATGTATGGCTATGCAACAACAGAGACAGAAAACCTTATGCCAGCACCCATTTTTTATGCACACTCGATTCTGAAAAATATCATGAGCGCAGTTAAAGAAGCAAAACTTGGTCCGGATGCAAAATCACAAATCACTTTGGCATATGAGAATAACCTCCCGGTACGTGCTGAAAGTATTATTGTCTCAATACAGCACCCTGAGAATTTGGATCAATCAAAAGTAAAAGAAATAATTTATCCTTACATAGTTTCATCTTTACCTAAAGGGTGGATATGTCCTGAGGAAAATCTCTTAGTCAATCCAACTGGTAGATTTGTTATTGGTGGACCGGTTAGTGATTGTGGATTAACCGGACGAAAAATTATGGTTGATACCTATGGAGGTTATATTCCACACGGTGGAGGGGCATTTTCCGGAAAAGATGCAACCAAAGTTGATAGATCTGCAGCTTATATGGCAAGATACCTTGCTAAAAATATTGTCTTTGCCGGCTTGGCCAAACGTTGCCTTGTACAGCTCTCTTATGCAATTGGTATCTCAAAACCTACTTCATTCTACATCGATACACTTGGTACAAATACAGTAGATGAAAAGAGGATTAAAAAATTTATTGAAGGTAGCATAGATTTATCAACAAAAGGCATAATCAAGCATTTATCGCTTAATCGCCCTATATATAAACGTACAGCCTGTTATGGACATTTTGGTAAAGAGTCAGAAAGTGACGGTGGATTTTCTTGGGAAAGCATAAACTTGTCTGCTGATCTTCGTAGAGAATTCAATATAGAAGGTAATAGTAAAATTTCTTTAGATTGCTAAAATTTTTGATTTACAGCCCCATATTTATATACTAGCTTATTGTTAAAGCATAGCACGCTTTTTCATAATAATTATACTATATTAGTAATAATTTTTATATTCAATTTTTATTGTGAGGCTTATAAAGTGTATAACGAAATAGAAGGAGAACTGTACAACGTAATTGTAAAAGAGTTTTCTGATCTTATTGATAAAATAAAAGAACACCCTTTTAATGTTGAATTGATAAATAATACATTAGATTATGAAAAATTCAAATTCTACCTTCAGCAGGATTTTCTGTATTGTATAGATTGCGCTCGTGCTTTTTTAATTGTTGCAGCTAGAGTTGATGATATTGAAATGATGAGTAGTTTAATCAATTTGGCACAAGGAGCATTTTATGTTCGAGAACAGTATAAAAAATATTTTGAAGATTGTGATCTATCTGATGATCACAAAAAGTCAAGAGCTTGTTCTGCCTTTACTGACTTTTTCATGAGTGCCGCATATCACAATTCTGTTAATGAAGCTTTAGTAGCATCTTATTCTTGCTTTAACATATACCAAATCGTTATACGCCATATGGTAAATGAGATAACAACTAAAGGGGTTAAAAATAACAAATACAAAGAGTGGATCAACATTTATAGTAGCGAAACAGTAAATGCTGTAATTGATGAGGTTACTGATATTACAAATAAGCTATATAAAAAAGCTAGTGACTGTGAAAAAAAGAGGATGTATGAGTTTTTTAAGAAAGGGCTGGAATTAGAAATAATGTTTTGGGATGAGGCATATTACTCTAATATATCTAGCAAAGAATATTAGCAGCGGATTATTTACGTTAACTTGATCTTTTATCGGTAACTACAATGTTCAGTGGCATAATTAGGAGCTGTTACGGGTCAAATCTTTTAAAGGATATAATTGAGCACCCTTTTAATGTTGAGTTAGCGAATAACACCCTAAATATAGAGAACTTCAAATTCTATGCTCAACAAAAGACGTTGTTCTTAGGTGATTATATTCGTACCACCTTAATTACTGCATCCAAAATGGAAGATTATAGTAGTATTATCTCGCTTGCTGAAGTAGCCCAAAGAGTAGTGACTGTTAATAGAATGCTATATGACTACTACTTTACTATGTACGGTATAAGTCGCGAAAAGAAATCTCTTGAGTGTTTTAATTTCACTAATTTTCTTTTATCCATCTCGCATAGTAATACCTATGAGGCTATGACGGTTTTGTATTCTTGCATGTTTATATACGAGACTGTCGTTGATAGCATGAAAAATAGATTCAAGAAAAATAATAGATATAGGGATTGGTTTAATTTTTGTTACAGTGATTCAGTATAGCTCTTCTCATAATAGTCAGAACAAATCATAAAAAAGCAGAATCAACAGCTTGACGGAAAGACTGAAAAATAGGGATATTTTTTCTAGCTCTGTTCTTTATAGCAAACCAATGATGCTCAATTTCGTTAAAGTCTGGAGAATATGGAGGAAGATAAAGAATTTCAGCACCTACTCCTTTAGCAAGATCATCGATTTTTTTAGATTTATGGAAAGCAGCGTTATCAAGAATTACAGTTTGGCCAGACCTTAAAATTGGAGTCAAAAACTGCTCAAACCAAGCCTCAAAAACATCCTTGTTGCAGTATCCCTCAAAGGTCAATGGAGCAATGATTTTCTTTTTATTTAGAGCTGCAATCATACTGACACGCTGAGTTTTTTTACCTGATTTTAGTGAATGAAACCTCTCTCCTTTTCTGCAATATCCGTATGGGTAGTCTTCTGTATTGTCTATCCCAGATTCGTCAATATATACAAGATTTTCAGGATATTTTGTTGCTATAACCTTTGCAAATTGAGCTCGCTTTTCTTCATTTCTTTCTTTATATCCGTAGGTCTTTTTTTCTTGTAAAGCCAATATTTTTAAGTGCGCGGTGAATCGTTTGTCGACTGATATTGCCCCAGAGTTTAGCCATCTCTGACTGAGTTTTGCCGCCATGGTTTTTTGCAAATTCGGTGAAGACATTCCAGTCGGTAATTTTATGGTTATATCCTACGCTTCCAGGCTTTTTTGACTGAAAATCTCCTGTTTCCTCACGCCTTTTCTGCCACTCATATAAAGTCGTTTTTCCAATTTTAAATCTCTTGGCAACAGTTGCTCTACTTTCTCCCTCATCCAATGCTTCCATTGCTTTTTTCCTTAAGTCATAACTATACGCTGCTGGCATACAAACCCCACTACCATAAATCCATATCTTACCTTATTTGGATTATTATGAGAAGAGCTATAAAGTCTGGATGCATTATTTTGGAAAATATTGTTGATGGATATTGCAGCAGAGCAAGAGAAAACGAAAAGAGCAGAATGCTTGAGTTGTTTAGAATAACTGCACAATTTGTGTTAGATTTTTTGAACGGTGCATATAATTTTTCAAGATTCAATCAATTTCCTAAGGAACATTGACAATTTTAAGCTAATTTGTATCCTTAATAAGTATTTTTTAAAATGCTATGAAAAGTAAAGAACATGATTTTCATTTAGTGGATCCAAGCCCTTGGCCAATTGCTGTATCAGCAGCAATTCTTATTCTTGCACTTGGATTAGTTGGCGCGCTTCATAAACAAATTGTCGGAATGTTTTGTTTAGTTTTGGGAATCTCCGCAGTATCAGGGGTGCTGTTTTATTGGTGGAGAGATGTAATAAGGGAGGCCATTTATGACAAATGTCACACTGCCATTGTAAAACATGGACTCAAATTTGCAATGTACTTGTTTATTCTCTCGGAGGTCGTATTTTTTATAGTGTTCTTTTGTTCATTCTTTAAAGCCTGGCTTGATCCAGTTTTTTTATTTGAGGCGTTTTCTCCTGCAAAAAAAGTTGAATGGCCCCCTGAGGGAATTTTGCCACCTGATCCGTGGTCACTACCATTCATGAATACATTAATATTATTGCTTTCTGGTACAACAATTACTTGGGCAAATCACTCTTTACTTAAAAATGATAAAAAGAGCATGATTAAAATGCTGTCCATAACTATATTGCTTGGAGTTTTTTTTATAATAGTGCAAGCAATAGAGTATCATGAAGCGAGTTTTTCTCTACAAGAAACAGGAGAAAAGCTTATTTATACATCCAATTTTTATATGATTACCGGTTTTCACTGCGCACACGTTATAATAGGAATAATATTTTTATCAGTGTGTTTATTTAGAGCACGGAAAGGCCAATTTACACTTCAGGACCATTTGTGCTTTGAGTTTGCCTCCTGGTATTGGCACTTTGTAGATGTAGTCTGGATATTTTTATTTTTGTTTGTCTATTGGTTAAGCGTTTATTAAGTGGTTAAAATAATAGGTCTAGATCCAGGAATAAGCAAGACTGGGTGGGCCATTATCAGCCTGAACGAAAAAAATAATATTGAATTTTTGGGCGGCGGTACCATATCAACTGATGGTAAATTGGGTACAGGTGAACGCCTACATACAATTTTTGAACAATTAAAGAAAGTAATTTCCCTATACTCTCCGAATGAAGCTGCGGTAGAAAAAATTTTTGTTAATAAAAATCCTAAATCTTCACTAACTTTGGGATATGCAAGAGGGGTTGTAATTTTAGCGTTAAAAATAACAAAGCTAACTATGAATGAATATGATGCAAACTATGTAAAAAAAAGCATTACCGGAAATGGCCATGCTGATAAGGATCAGATTATATTTATGGTGAAGCAAATAGTTAAAAATTTGAGTATAAAATGCCACCATGCTGCTGACGCTCTTGCTGTAGCAATTTGTCATGCTTATACGAAAGGTTCTTGTTTTGTTGAGTAACTTTTATATGGGATTCAGTTTGAAGATTTCCAGATCTGGAAAAACTATTTGATTGTATTTATCTTGTCTAACGTTCGTTGCAAAATAATACATGCGGAGATTTTATCATCTATTTTTTTCGATTTTGTGATTGATATTCCAGTAATTTTTAGTGTATGAGTTGCGATAGATGTTGAGAAGCTTTCGTCTTGTAAGTATATATTTACTTTATATTTTTTTATTATTTTATTTGCGAATTGGATTATAGTTTTACACCATTTAGTTTCTTGCTCGTCCATTTTTAATGGTAGTCCTATTACCATTGATCCAGATTCATTTTCTTTGAATATTCTATGCAGATAACCTAAATCTTTGCTCATATTTTTTCTGTGATATATGCTATGAGCTGTGGCTATGAGCTGTGTTTTATCGCTAAATGCTATGCCTATTTGCTTTTCTCCCATGTCAAGGCACATTATGCGCTTATCTTTTGGAATAGACTTTAGAAACTCATCTGGATTTCTATGTAGCATCTATTAGACTTCCTTTAAAGTGACCTTACCAAAAAAGTGGAGAGAAAGTTAAGAAAATTTTTTACAAAAAGAATAATGAATCAAATTGCTCAGGAATGCAATAGACTTCTTGCATAACCCAAACTAAGTAGAAAAAAGGTATCATCTAAGTAGCTGACACTGGTTTCCATCCAAAAGGGCAGTGCCCCTATGATGTCATTCCAGTGCTTGACACTGGAATCCAGACTTTAATTGTTATACTTGTAAATAAGTCTGGTGAGAATAGACGTTCATCTCAAAATGCAGTATTTTTGTTGAAATAGCTCAACTGGATTCCAGCGTCACGCGCTGGAATGACACCTTTGTGTTTGCATAGCTGTACGAACATTGTGATTTGAGAGCAATCTCCACAAGGGAGGATGTCATTCCAGTGCCCAGACACTGGAATCCAGGAAAAAGAATGGTGTCATCCAAGTAGCTGACACTGGGATCCAGAAGACTTAATTTCAACCAAATAATAAAGGCTGGATCCCAGTGCTTGGCACTGGAATGACAGCAATCCTACGTCATACCGCGATTCATTCGCGGTATCTCGGCCGCTAACAAGTAGCGGGATGACGGTTATCGTTTAGCTACAAACATTAAGAAATTTACCAAACGAAAAAAAAGGCAAAAGAAGCCCCGTGGTTGGCTAATTACTTACATTATACTTTCAAGTATGGCGTTTTTTTATTCTAAACACTTAATAACCGCGATTCAGTTGCTTTTAAACCGCAACTAATCTAAATTATAAACGTTAAGAAATTTACTAAACAGAAAAAAAGGCAAAAGAAACCCTAGGGTAGCTAGTTATTCACTATCCATTTTTTAAGTTGGCGTTTTTTTATGTTTTAAACGCTTTATAAGCGCGTTTCAGCTTATGTAGGTAGAAGTTTTATAAAGACATAAGGTGCACATAGTGCAAAAAATTAAACATGAGACGCCAGATACGTGAGTTTTTTTGTCATTTAATCTGTACAGAGAAGATAAATAAATAGCTTCAATTTTATGATAAGAGGGCTGGCGAAGCTTGTCAAGTAATCTTTTGCATTTAACCCGTTTCTATGGGTAAAACAATCTGCATACCACTTAGCTAACATGAGTTTTGTTTTGACTTTTTGTGCTAATTTTGCAGAATATTAAGATTATCATTTAAATAAAATACATGACGAAAGAGGATTGGGAAGCGGTAATTGGGCTTGAGGTACACGCTCAAGTTTCTTCTAATACGAAGCTATTTTCTAGCTCATCAACGGAATTTGGTGCTGAGCATAACACTCAAGTTTCTCTAGTTGATGCGGCAATGCCAGGTACGCTGCCAATACTAAATTATTACTGCATAGAGCAAGCAATACGCACTGGTCTTGCACTTTCTGCAGAAATTAATAAGTATTCTTACTTTGATCGGAAAAATTATTTTTATCCTGATTTACCACAAGGTTACCAGATAACTCAGTTTTTTGAGCCAATAGTTAAAAACGGTAGAGTATTTATCAACGACAATGAAAAAGAAATAAGAATTGCGAGAATTCATTTAGAGCAAGATGCAGGAAAGAGCGTTCATGAGGAAAGCAAAACTTATGTAGATTTAAATCGTGCAGGGGTTGCTTTAATGGAAATTGTTTCAGAACCAGATCTCCGTTCATCTGCGGAAGCTGCAGAATGCATGAAAAAATTGAGGCAGATTTTGCGTTACATTGGTTCGTGTGATGGTGATATGGAAAAGGGATCACTTCGTTGTGATGCAAATGTTTCTGTCCGCCTAAAAGGCAGTAGCGCACTTGGCACTCGTTGTGAGATAAAAAATCTGAACTCGATACGTTATATTGTGCAAGCTATAGACTATGAAATACAAAGACAAATTGAAATTTTAGAAAGTGGGGAAGAAATAAGTCAAGATACCTTATTGTTTGATGTTGCTTCGGGAAAAACAAAAGTGATGAGAAGCAAAGAGGATGCAAGCGACTATAGATACTTCCCTGAGCCTGATTTATTACCTGTTGAGGTAAGCCAGGAGAAAATTGATTCTATTAAATCATCTTTGCCTGAGTTACCAGATCAAAAAAAGCTGCGATACATTGAGGAATTAGGTATCAATGAATACGATGCAAACGTCATTACTTCCGATAAGGCGATTGCTGATTACTTTGAGGAATTGATAAAAAAACATGATTCAAAGCTCGCGGTCACCTGGTTAACTGTAGAGCTTTTCGGTCGTTTAAATAAAGCAAATATTGATATTGTGAGCTCCCCAATCAAAGCAAATGCTTTGTCCGAACTCTTAGATTTTATCGTTGATGAAACAATCTCTGCTAAACTTGGCAAACAGGTATTCGATAGTATGTTTGAAACTGGCAAACCTGCATCTTTAATTATAGAAGAGCAAGACCTAAAACAAATAACCGATAAAGGTCAAATAGCGGAAGTTATCGACACAATCGTCAATAACAACCAAGATAGGGTTCAAGAATATAAAAGTGGTAAAACAAAGTTATACGGATTCTTTGTTGGTGAAGTTATGAAATCCACTAAAGGAAAAGCCAGCCCTGATATCGTGAATTCAATTTTGAGTGAAAGATTAAGTAATTAGTCACATTTTTTTATTTACATAACAGCACATCTCGTAGATATTCTCAGATTTACGCTACGATATCTTTAATCTCATGACATATAATTTTATTATTTTTTTACCATTTGTCGGCACCATCTTTAAAATTATGTGAGGTTGAGGATGCCTGTAAGATTATCCTGCTCGGCGGTTAAGCGCACCTTTCATGGTATTATGTATCAAGCAAGATGGCTAATGCTGTTTCCTAAACATGCAGTAGATAGAGAGTATTCTTTCCGCCTATTCACAGAGAAAAAATCAGCTAAGGATTTTGATGATATTGTTCTTCGGTATGAACAAGATGGGAAAATAGTACATAGATTCATACAAGTCAAGCACAGGCAGGGTAGGCACAAAAAGATCAGTATAGGTGACTTATTAACACCGGGAAAGAATGGTGCATTTGGCTTAATAAAATATCTCATTGCTTATTTAAAGATCAAAAGTAGTGGAGAGTTTGAGGGTGAAATAGAGGATTTTGTCATTATTACAAATGATGATTTTGATTCCGCGGATTCGACATCGCATCCAGTAAGAAAGCTGAGAATGATGCCGAGTGGGAAGAATAAAGGAAAGGAAATTTCAGTCATAAGAATAGACACACAAGATGAGTTTCTGGATGTAGGTGATGGTGTAAGATATAAATTTGATAATAGTATTATCTCATACTTGCAGGAAAATAAGGATTTTATAAAGGGTGAGGTAGGTGGACAAGTTAGCGATAAAGAAATAGAAGACTTTTTAAATAAATTAGTATTTGCAGTCAATTTGCCAAGCGGAACTGAACTTAGTGAAATTATTAAGAGTGAATTGGGCAAGGAATTCAGCAATACTGATGCAAGTCACTTCTACAGCCGTTACCAGGAAGAAGTGCTGATTTTGCTGGAAAAAGAAGAAGAGGAGTTTCTATCATATGAACAGGCGAAAGCCCTAATTGAAAAAATAAGAGAGGAAATTTTAGGAGCGGTTTGGTTTGATGTCAGAGGTCCAGTCAGACTATTTACAGGAAGAGATGAGGAATTGGGAATGCTACATGATTCGCTACGACGCAATCCCAAAGGTGCTGTAATTTCATACATAACGTCTATTAGTGGCCCTGGGGGGATGGGAAAAAGCCAGTTGGCTAGAAAATATGCTTGTAAATATAGAAGATATTATGACGGCAATGTTATATGGATAGACGCTGAAAACTTTGAAACTATGAAAGATTCTTTCTTGAGATTAGCTAGAGATAATAGACTAGGTATTTCTCCCAAAGATAAGTACAGAAACGACAAAACGATAGAAACTATTGTTAGAGAAGTATTTGCTTTCTTTGCAAGAAGGAGGAGCCTGTTCATTTTCGATAACGTTCAAGAGTACAAAAAGATAAGTAAATTTTTGCCATTTTCTTTATCTCCTGATCTTAACAAGCCTCATATTTTGATTACTTCACATGATCAAGAACTGGAGAAGGGGATAGATGTTATAGTATAGCTCTTTTCATAAAAGTCCGGATGTGATAGGATAAGGGTAGATGATGATAAGGAGGTTGAATGCCAGCAGCATATAGTTATGATTTAAGAAAAAAAGCAATGGAAGCACTAGACGAAGGAGAAAGCAGAGAAACAGTGGCAGCAAGATTTAAGATTGGACGAACTACTTTATGGGAGTGGCAGCAAAGAAGAAAAGAAACAGGAGACTTTCAATCAAAAAAACTTGGAAATGGGGGTTACAATCACAAAATTACCGACTGGGATACCTTTGCCAAATTTGCCAGAGAACACGGAGGAAAGACTCTATCGGAAATGGCTAAACTTTGGAACAACGTTAGTATCCAAACGATCTATCGAGCCCTTAAAAAAATTGGATTTACGCGCAAAAAAAGACATATGGATACAAGGAAAGAAACGAAGAAAAACGTGCTGAATTTTTGAAAATTATAGCGACAAAAGAACCTAAAAACTTAGTGTATATAGATGAGTCTGGCATTGATAACACCGAAGACTACCCCTACGGATATTGCCAGAAAGGACAGCGGTTTTATGCCTTAAAATCTGGAAAGAAAACTCAACGAATCAGTATGGTTGCAGCCTTAAGTGGAAGAAAGATAGTTGTTCCGTTAACCTTTGAAGGCCACTGTAATATGGATGTTTTTAATGGATGGTTTGAGCAATTTTTGACACCGATCTTGGAACCTGGACAGACTGTCATTCTTGACAATGCTACTTTTCATAAGTCTGATAAGATTATCGAGCTTGCTAAAGGGGTTGGTGCAGAAATTTTGTATCTGCCGCCTTATTCTCCAGATTTCAACAAAATTGAGCATCATTGGTTTGCTATAAAAAACAGAGCCAGGAAAAACATTCCTCTATTCGAATCCTTTCGTCGTGCTGTTGATTCTGCCTTCCTATGACCTGTTTGGACTATTATGAGAAATGCTATACTAGAGGGATTGGAACTAAAAGACGCTATAGAATTTGTTAAAAAAGGATTTAATATACCAAAAAAAGATAAATCGCAAGATCGGGAGATAGAAAATTTGGTAAGAAGGTTGCAATGCTTTCCTTTAGCTATACAACAAGCAGTATCATATATCGAAGACCAGAGAATAACAGAGAAGTTCGAAATTAGTGATTATCTAAAAGAGTATGAAAAGAAAGCTAAGAAGTTACTTAAGTCTAAAATATTTCAAGGAATTGATAATGACTATACTAAAACAACTTTTACAGCTTGGGAAGTTACGATGGATAAAGTAAGAAGTGATGAACAATATGGACCATTAGCTTCAGAGATTTTAGATGTTTTGGCTTATTTTGCACCTGATAAAATCGCTAGAGAAATATTCTTAAATTTGGTAAGTGATTATAAGAAAAAGCAGTTAAAGCTAGCCATCCGTTTACTTGTGAGATATTCCATGGTGGGCGATGAACAAAACCAAAGTGTATTAAATGTCCATAGGTTAGTACAGAAAGTAACAAGATTAAAATTACAAGAGAACCGACAAGAAGAGAAAACCCTCAGAAAAGCTCTAGAATTGATAAATAGTGGTAATGCGGCGCAAAACAGTGCAAGTCATGCTACATCTATTTGGAGATATGTAAGTAAACAAGGTAAGTTAATTGGTGACTTTTATTTTAATTCCACTTACGGCGAATACAGTAGTACACCATTACATTTACTTACGGGAAATGGTAATTATAAAGCAATTAAGGCCATATTAACGCATATGGAAGAAAAATATTCAGACAAATTTAGAGGGGTTGTTAATGCTAAATGTGAGTATAGCGTTACTCCATTACATTTAGCTGCTGGAAGTGGATGGTTGAACATAGTGGAATACCTGATCGATAAAGGTGCTAATGTTGATACTAGGGACTATTATTATCAGACACCATTATACTGGGCTGTTAGGTATGGAAAATTAGACATAGTAAAGTATTTTATAGGTAAGGGTGCTAATTTTGACACTGAAGATTGGTTTTGCTGGCCTCCGTTGTACTGGGCTGTTGAGAGCGAAAATTTTGATATAGCAAAATATATTATGAAAGAAAAAGGTATTGATGTTAGTACTAGGGACAGCAATGGCAAAACTATGTTTCATGAGATTGTTAGGTTTGCAAAACTAGAGGCGGTAAAGTACCTTGTTGGTAAAGGAATTGATATTAATATTAAAGACAGATATGGTGATACTCCACTACATTGGGTTGTTACCAGGGGAGAGATTGATGTGGTAAGGTATTTTGTAAGACGAGGTGCTGACGTTAATGCTAAAGGTAATAATGATCTAACACCATTGCACTGGGCAGTTCTGTACGCGAACTTGAAGGTAGTAAGATGTCTTGTTGAAGGTGGTAGTGATATTGATGCCAAAGGTAAACATGGCTGGACACCATTACACTTGATTGCCAAGAATAACCGTCTATTATGGGGAGATGATTTGAATGGAATGTTGGAAACAACAGAATACCTCATTCAAGAAAATGCTGGTGTTAATGCCAAGGATAAGTATAGCAACACTCCACTCCATTTTGCTGCTATGAAGGGAAAGGTTGATATGGTAAAAATACTGCTAAAATATAACGCTGATATTAATGTTAAGAACAGAGATAATGAAACTCCGTTGCACTATGCTGCTAGAAGTGGAAACTTAAAAGTAGTGGAATATCTTGTTAGAAAGGATACTTATTTTAGTATCAAGACTAAAATTGGTAATACTTTATTACACTTTGCTGTTAAAAGTGGAAAACTAAAAGTAGTAAAATATTTTATAGAAAGAGGTATTGATGTTGATGTTAAAAACAGGTGCAATGAAACTCCATTACATCATGCTGCAAGAAATCGAGACTTAGAAATAATGAAATATCTTATTGAAAAAGGTGCTCAAGTCAATGCTAAGGGTAAAAATGACGAAACACCGTTACACCTCGCTATCCATATGGCTACCTTTAGTGAGGACTTAAGTATAGTAAAATGTCTGATCAGTAAAGGTGCCGATGTTAATGTTAAAAACGGAAGTAATGAAACTCCATTACACACCGCTGTTGAAGATGAAAACTTAGAACTAACAAAGTACCTTATTGAAAAAGGTGCTAATGTCAACGCTAAGGATAAAGATGGCAAAACACCACTACATCATACTACTCTGATGAGAAAAGTTGATATAGCTATGGTATTACTAAAACACAACGCAGACGTTAACACTAAAAATAATGAAGGAAGAACAGCATTACATTATGCCACTGATTTCAATCATAGGGACCTTGTGGAATTGCTTTTAGCTCATGGTGCACCCCATGACTATTGAAATTTTGCATTTAATTTATAGCTCCAGGCTATAGGATGACAGAAGTGGGCTTTAATAGCTGTAGTACTATAGCTGTTATACTCCAAAAGTAAGTATTAGATATAACAAATAGAAGAAATTAGATAGAATGATTAAAGGGGCAAGGATATAAAGGTTTAACTTAAAATAACCTGATAAAATTTGAATCACACTTCCAAGTGCTGGCACCCACGAAAGTAATAAAGTTGCAAAAATTAGCAAATTTTTTGTAACTTTTGGCGTTGTATATTCGTTTTCTAATTTGTGGTATGATTTTCGTATAGAGATTGTTATTCTACCTAAGTACCAGTTAACTATTCCACCAAGGCTTGATCCTAGTACTCCAAAAAATAACATAAGTAGTGGAGTGTGATACGACCTGAAATAAAGCATGGTATTGAACACAAAACCTTGATGTATGGGTAAGACTAATGATGATACTAGACTATCTGTGAATAACAGGAAGTAGTTTTCCATATGAATTTACCAGGTTGTTGTACCATCTTCATTGTCAGAAATTGTAATCCCCATTTGTTTCAACTGATTTCTTATTTTGTCTGCAGTATCGTAATTTTTATTTTTTTTTGCAATTTTTCTTAAGTCTATCAACCTTTCTATTTCTTGATGATTTACATCCACAGCAAACCACTTTTCATAACTTAACTCAAGAAGACCAATAAATCTGGCACTTTTAACAAAACTCTCAGTTAATTTAAGCTTTTCACTTTCATTACTCATTTTGTTAATTTTTGCAGCCATTTCATGTAATATAGCTAGAGCTTCAGGGATGTTTAAGTCGTTTTTTAAAGCGTCTATAAAATCTTTAGAAATCTCTGCGTTACTTTCATCAATATTTATTGTATCTAAACCACGTGATAGCAGATAAAATTTATTTAAGGTTTCCTGTGCGTCAGAAATAACGTTTTCTGTCCAATCAAGTGGTTTTCTGTAGTGAGTTTTGAGCAGTGCATAGCGTATTACTTCACCCTTTATTCCACTATCTAGCAAATCTCTTACTTTGACTATATTAAATAAGGACTTGCTCATTTTTTCTTCATTTACTGTAAGAAAGCCGTTATGTATCCAGTATTTTGCAAACATTGATCCAGCAAATGCAGACTTACTCTGTGCAATTTCATTTTCATGGTGAGGAAATTGTAAATCTATGCCGCCACCATGAATATCAAAATCTTTGCCAAGGTAAGCATATGACATTGCTGAGCATTCTATATGCCATCCAGGCCTGCCCTCTCCCCATGGGCTATCCCAATAACTTGAAAGTTTGTAGTCAATATCACTTGCAGGCTTCCACAGCACAAAATCTCCCGGGTGCTTTTTATTTTCATTAACTTCAACTCTGCTACCTGGAACCAATTCATCAGTTTTTTTTCCTGATAAAGCACCATATTCATGGTAAGATTCTATATTAAAATACACGTGTTTGTCAGATTCATAAGCGTGGCCTGATTGCAGCAAATGTTCAATTAATTTTATAATATAATCTACGTTTTCCGTTGCTTTTGGTTCGTATGTTGGTTTTTTACAATTTATGCTTTCCATATCATCATGAAAAGCTTTAATGTAATATGTGGTTATACTTTCTATGTTGCTATTTTTTTCACTTGCTGCATTAATTATCTTATCATCAATGTCGGTTATGTTACGCACATAGGTAACTTTGCCATAACAAAACTTAAGTAGCTGAAATAACACATCATACACAACAACAGACCGTGCATTGCCTATATGTGCTGTGTCATATACTGTTGGTCCGCAAACATACATTTTCACATGATCTTTATCGATAGGTGTAAAAAGCTCCTTTTTTTTTGTTAAGGTGTTGTAAAGCCTAACCATATACGAAGCTTTTGAGAAAAGAAAATGCCCCAATGATAAGTTGTGGCCCTTTGACTACTACAACAAGAGTAAGCAATAGCCCACACAATGATATTAAAACTCCCAATATGGATAGAAACCCATCTTTACTCATAATGCCAAGCGAAATAAGAGTCGTACCAATTGCAGGAATGAAGTTAGTAAGAGGCAATGGAAGAGCTATCGATAATGCAGAAAGCAACATTACAAAAGCTAAAATCTTTTCACCGGGCCCATAGAAAATAAAAGACATTCTTGGTTTCATGAACTTTTCTATTTTTTTTAATGCTGGAGAAGTTTTCTCTACCACAAAAGCTAGTGTTGAACGCTGAAAAGATCTTCTTTCTAGCCAACTGGGCATCCAAGGAGAATCAAATCCAAATAAAAGCTGCAATGAGAATAAGATTAAAGGTATAGAAAGAATAGTTGTATAACCAGGTGGAACCGGTATAGGCACCGATAGCGGCAAGGAGAAGATGATTATTAAAATACCAAAACCACGCTCATGCAAAGCTGTTTTAATGTCAAACAAAGTTACTTTATCGCTATCATTGTTATTGGTATCTGCAACTTCTTTTAGAATATCAGAAGCTAATTTATCACTTTTAGTCAACTTATCATTTTTTGACACGAAAAACCTTTGATAAAAATAATTCTTAACACAATTATTGTTTTATTTCAATATGCATTATTCATTTTGCGCTAGTAATTCGTTCTTTTGTTAAAGTGTTGTAAAGCTTTTAAGAAGAGAAAGTGCTCCGGTTATAAGTTGTGGTCCTTTGACTATTACAACAAGAGTAAGCAACAACGCACACAATGACACTAAAACTCCCAATATGGATAGAAACCCGTCTTTACTCATAATGCTAAGTGAAATAAGAGTTGTGCCAATTGCAGGAAGGAAGTGAGTAAAAGGTAATGGAAGAGCTATTATTATTGCACAAAGCAACATCATAAAAGCCAGAATCTTCTCACCAGGCCCATAGAAAATGAAAGACAGTCTTGGCTTCATGAATTTTTCTATTTTTTCTAATACAGGGGAAGTTTTCTCTACCACAAGAGCTAGTGTTGAACGCTGAAAAGATCTTCTTTCTAGCCAACTGGGCATCCAAGGAGAATCAAATCCAAATAGAAGCTGCAGTGAGAATAAGATTAAAGGTATAGAAAGAATAGTTGTATAACCAGGTGGAACCGGTATAGGCACCGATAGCGGCAAGGAGAAGATGATTATTAAAATACCAAAACCGCGCTCATGCAAAGCTGTTTTAATGTCAAACAAAGTTACTTTATTTCTATCATTGTTATTGGTATCTGCAACCTCTTTTAGAATATCAGAAGCTAGTTTTTTATCTTTAGTTAGTTTCTCACTTTTTTGCACAATTATCCTTTAATAAAATATTCCTCTTAAGCTAACATAGTTGTTGCTGTATTTCAATATTTGTTATTTATTTCATACCAACACTTCATCTCTTTCATTCTTTAACCTGACTAAGTTTTTAAACAGATGACATGCACTAAGGTGCATGTCACGAAGTATGAGGACGCTAACGATCTGGTTCATTAGACGATAATTTTTCTGAGTCCTTAAGCTCCTGTTTAAGGTTTTTGATGCCTTTTCCTAAATCACCCATAACTTGCGGTAATCTGCCTGCACCAAACAGAACTAAAATTATTATTAAGACTAGAAACAATTGCCATGGTCCTAAACTCATTTTCACCTCCATTTAAAATATTGACCTTTAAATATTAAAACTTGACTGAAGTCAAGTAACACATAGATTATATCACCTTTATTTAATTATAAATCAAGGTTTTTTAATTATTTTATAACAATCCCAAACTAGATTATTTTCTTGCAGCGAATAAGTGGAAACTTTTCGCTTAACTGTAGAGTAGAAGAGAGCTCACTAAAAAACTTTGCTAGCGTATCATCTTTAGGCTTATGGTATATATCGCTAGAAACTCCTGATTGAATAATTTTACCATTTTTCATTACGTAGATAAAATCTGCAACTTTCAATGCTTCTTGCGGGTCATGAGTTACCATTAGCACAGGGATATTTTTACTTCTAAAAAGGGACAATATATGTTGTCTTATTCGGCACTTGAGCAGTATATCTAAATTAGAAAATGGTTCATCTAACAACACAACATCAGGGTTTTGTGCCATCACTCTTGCTATTGCAACTAATTGTTGCTGTCCTCCAGATAAGGCGTTAGGGTACATATTTTCATATTTTTCTATATTGAGTAACTTCAAGATTTCCAATGCAATTAGGTGCTTTTCTCTCTTGGAAGAGCTGCGGATAGCAAAGGTTATATTTTCTACTACTGTTTTATGAGGAAATAATGCAGAATGCTGAAAAATCAATCCGATATTTCTATGCTCTATAGCGACTGATGCCTTATTACTTGCAACTAACCTATCATTTATAAAAATAGTTCCAGATTTTGGATTTTCTATCCCCGCAATTAATTTCAAAATTGTTGACTTGCCACAGCCAGAATGCCCCAATAAACATGCAACATTTCCTTTCTTTACTTTAATGTTTATATTGCTTAAAGCAAAGTCGTTTTGATTGTTATAGAAATAACCAATATTGTTAACTAGCATTAATCTTACTTAAACCATGTTATTAAATATAATAGCATTATACTCAAGAAGTACAGAAATGTTTTTTGTCGTCATAAATTGGTTATGCAAGAAATCTAGAAAAGAAAGGATTTTTTGCTATAACTTTACATGAATGGTAGGAAACACGGGACTATAGCTCAGCAGGATAGAGCGTTGGACTCCTAATCCGAAGGTCGTGCGTTCGAATCGCACTAGTCCCACCACATTGCTTCACAAATTTTATGGAGATTTTTTTTCACAAATACGCACACCTTTTTTTGCGGTTTTAAGATATATAGCATTTCTCATAATAGTCCAAACAGGTCATAGGAAGGCAGAATCAACAGCACGACGAAAGGATTCGAATAGAGGAATGTTTTTCCTGGCTCTGTTTTTTATAGCAAACCAATGATGCTCAATTTTGTTGAAATCTGGAGAATAAGGCGGCAGATACAAAATTTCTGCACCAACCCCTTTAGCAAGCTCGATAATCTTATCAGACTTATGAAAAGTAGCATTGTCAAGAATGACAGTCTGTCCAGGTTCCAAGATCGGTGTCAAAAATTGCTCAAACCATCCATTAAAAACATCCATATTACAGTGGCCTTCAAAGGTTAACGGAACAACTATCTTTCTTCCACTTAAGGCTGCAACCATACTGATTCGTTGAGTTTTCTTTCCAGATTTTAAGGCATAAAACCGCTGTCCTTTCTGGCAATATCCGTAGGGGTAGTCTTCGGTGTTATCAATGCCAGACTCATCTATATACACTAAGTTTTTAGGTTCTTTTGTCGCTATAATTTTCAAAAATTCAGCACGTTTTTCTTCGTTTCTTTCCTTGTATCCATATGTCTTTTTTTGCGCGTAAATCCAATTTTTTTAAGGGCTCGATAGATCGTTTGGATACTAACGTTGTTCCAAAGTTTAGCCATTTCCGATAGAGTCTTTCCTCCGTGTTCTCTGGCAAATTTGGCAAAGGTATCCCAGTCGGTAATTTTGTGATTGTAACCCCCATTTCCAAGTTTTTTTGATTGAAAGTCTCCTGTTTCTTTTCTTCTTTGCTGCCACTCCCATAAAGTAGTTCGTCCAATCTTAAATCTTGCTGCCACTGTTTCTCTGCTTTCTCCTTCGTCTAGTGCTTCCATTGCTTTTTTTCTTAAATCATAACTATATGCTGCTGGCATTCAACCTCCTTATCATCATCTACCCTTATCCTATCACATCCGGACTTTTATGAAAAGAGCTATAAATTCCCTAATAATAAAACGGGTTTTGTGTCATTCCAGTACTCCTCTCTTATAATTCACGTATTTAAGAATGACTTCTGCTAAACCTTTACTAATTCCAGGTACGTTTTGAATTTCAGCCAGAGAAGCTTTGCTTATATTTTTCACTGAACCAAAATAAGACATCAACGCTTTTTTTCTTTTGTTGCCAATGCCGGGTATTTTGCTTAATTGTGAAACTATAAACTGTTTATCGCGTTTTTTTCTATGTGAAGTTATCGCAAAACGGTGGGCTTCATTACGCAGCGATTGTAAGTAAAGCATGACTTTGCTGTCATTTGCCAGACTGAATTCTTCCCTGCCCAGCATATAAAATCTTTCATTTCCTGCGTTACGATCAGGACCTTTTGCCATACAAGCAAAAGGAACGTTTATATTCAATACTTCCAGTACATTCTGTACTATGGAAACATGTCCTGGTCCACCATCAATCAGTAAAAAATCAGGTATTATGCCTTTTATATTGCCGGAGAAACGTCTGGTTAGCACTTCCCTCATCATTTTATAGTCATCGCCTGAAAATTTTTCCTTTATAGTAAATTTTCTGTACTCACTTTTTAAAAAACCCTCCTGCCCTGCAACAACCATTACACCAATTTGTTGGTTTCCAAATATATGGCTATTGTCATAAACCTCAATACGCTTTGGAATATTTGGTAACAAGAAGATTTTGCTAAGCTCCTCAAGCTTTTCTAGGTTATTTCTATAATCGATAAGCTTCTGCTCTAAGCTATGCTGAGAGTTATCATAAACAAATTTCAATAAATCACGCTCTTTTTTATTCTTTGCATGCAGAACTTTTACTGGCTTTTGAGCAACCTTATATAGTGCTTGTTCTATAATTTCCTTATCCACAATAGAATCTGGAACGTAAATTTGTATTGGAGGTATGTTAGCTGAATTATAAAAATTGACCAAAAAGGTGGATAAAATTTCATCATTTGAGTGATCACCACAGTTCTCGGCAAAGTAAGGAGTGCTGCCGTAGTTGTCTTTATTTCTGAACGATAACACACTAATACATGCTAGATCCTCTTCACGTACAATACTGAAGAAATCTGCATCTTTTTCAAAAGAAAAATCCGTGTGCTGTATTTGAATTTGCTCAAGAAACTTTACCCGATCTCTATATATAGCAGCAAGCTCATAGTTTTCTTCACTGCTGCACTTTCTCATTGTGAAAAGTAACTGTTCTTTCACTTCCTTATTTCTTCCAAGCAATGTATTTCGTGCCTGTTTTACTGATTGGCAGTAGTCGTCTTTTGTGATTTTGTTTATGCATGGTGCTGAGCAGCGCTTAATTTGATATTCAATACATGGTCTTTTTGTTGAGGAAAAGTATTGATCTGAACATACTCTTAGGAGAAAAGCTTTTTGCAATGACAATATAGTTTGCTTAACAGCAGCGGCAGATGTAAAGGGACCATAATAATGAAACTCATTTTTCTTAAATTTGCCTCTATATTTTGCTATTCTTGGATAATCGTGCTTGGAAATTGTTATATAAGGATAAAATTTTCCATCCTTGAGCACAATATTATAAAGTGGTTTCAATGATTTTATTAGCTGTGCTTCAAGAAGCAGTGCTTCGATTTCATTCTCAGTGATGAATATTTCAACCTTAATAACCTGTAAGAGCATAACTCTAATTCGTTCAGAAAGGTTTTCGAATTGAAGGTAGTCGGATAACCTTGACTTTAAGTTTTTTGCTTTTCCAACATATAAAACTTTATTCTTATCTCCAACCATCTTATACACGCCACAGGATTGTGGAGATGATTTGATTTGTTCTTTATATTGCCTGAGCATTTATCCATTGTTTAACCTGTATGAGGTTAAAATCTGCTACTAAATGAAAGATGGAAACTACATTTTCAAGCAAAGATAATCTGTTTCTTCTCAGCTTATCAGAATCACAGTTAATCTTTATACTGTCCATAAACTGATTGATAAACGGAGCAAAACCAGCAAGTTCATCAAGTGCTACATTAAAGTGGTTATTTTTTATCGCTTGTTTTATGTTTTTACAAGCAGTTATAGCACAATTTGATAGCGCAATTTCTTCACTTTCAATCAAAAACCTCTTACCGTAAGATGCACTATAAGTAGTGCCATCACTTTTCCTTACTTTGCTCATCATGTTACTGACTCTTTTGTAAGTGCTTAGAATTTGTTCACCTTCTGGAGTACTAAGATAACGATCCAATATAACAGTTTGCTTTTCTGCTGTCAGCAGATCATTAATATCGATTTTATATAGTATTGAATCTACAGCATCTTGCCTTATATCTCTATTTTTTAAAATAACCTTGAATCTTTCTAAGCAAAATCTAAATACTAGTTCTGAAATTTGTTTTCTATTCGGCTTATCAACTGACGCTGTATTTTTATTAAATAGAAGCCTTGAATATAAAGATACTGACTTGTCTATCATTAGCCTAATTGGAATATGCAAATTATTTTCAAGTATTGTCCTAATTATACCAATTGTCATTCTCCGCAAACCAAACTGATCATACGAACCAGAGATTTTCTCACCTGCTGCAATTAAACCAACTAAGCTATCCACTTTGTCTGCAATTGACACAGCAATTGCAGAAGGAGATTTAGGACACTCCTGCTCTGGCCCGATTGGCTTATAATGCTCAGTTATAGCTTCCACTATTTCTCTATCTTCTTGAAAATAAGAAGCATAATATCCACCCATTACTCCTTGTAATTCTGGAAACTCTCTTACTATCGATGTTGCCAAATCAGCTTTTGCCAAATATGCAGCACGTTCAACTTTTATCAGCGAAGCATGTGGAATAAATATAGCTATATACTTTGACAGAGCCGTAATACGCTTCACCTTTTCCCCCACGCTGCCAAGTGAAGCATGAAATAATATTGAACCTAATCTTTTGACATAATAATCTAGATTTTCCTTTTTATCTTGAGATATTAAAAATTGGGCATCAGCAAGACGTGCTTCTAATATTCTTTCGTGTCCTTTAACAACTTCACCATTGTTGACGTTGACAACAGTGACAAAGTGTGAAATTCTCTTTCCATTACTTAAAGCAAGGTATTTTTGTTGTGTATTAACTATACTAAGTATTACTTCCTTCGGTAATCCAAATGACTTTTCTTGATTCACTTCACCAAACAGTACGATTGGCCACTCTATAAGCCCTGTCAATTCATTTAGTAAATAATCATTTTTCTCAAGTTGTAAATTCTGCTCTTTTGTGAATTTATTAATCTGATCTAGTATAAATTGCTTTCTTTTGTCCATTTGGAGAATTACACTGTTTTTTTCTAGCAATTCAAAATAGTCTTTAGGTGCTTTAACAGTTAACGCTGTACCACTTGAGAGAAATCGATGGCCATATGTTGTGTTAGATGCTGTGATCCCTGCAAAAGACACAGGTATTATTTCGTCATTTAAAATGCATAAAATGTTTTTGATTGGCCTAACCCACCTTTCTTTTCCTTCGCCCCATCTTATGCTCTTCAACCAAGAAAAGTTTTTGAGCATTTCCTCCAGTTGATTTTTGAGGAATTCTCTGATGTTAAATGAGCAGCTTTCTCTTTTAATGAAGTAAAAATCCTCATTATTTACTTTTCGAACGAGCAAATCTTCTTCATTTTTCTGATATTTTCTTAAAAAACCTTCGATAGCACTTTTTGGTGCGTTAATGTTTGGTCCCTTAACTTCGTTATTGGAATCCTTTAGCTCCAAAGCATTTATGTTGTCGACAAATAGGGTAATGCGACGTGCCGTTATAAAAACCTCCATTGATGTAAATTTTACATTATTTTTGTTAAAAACATTGGCAATACAGCTTTTAACTTGAGTTGCAACTACATTCTGCATTCTCGGTGGTATTTCTTCTGAAAGGCACTCAAATAACAACTGCAACGACATACGCTATTTACTCATGTACAATTCACAACATTTTTTTGTCAGCTCTCTAACTCTACCAATATAAGCTGTACGTTCATTCACACCAAGCACACCTCTTGCATCAAGCAGATTAAGTAGGTGACTAGTTTTAATACATTGGTCATAAGCTGCCATTGGTAGCTCCTTTTCAATAAGGAACTTGCACAATTTTTCCGTATCTTCGAATTGCTGCTGTACCACTTTAGTATCATAATAATCTAATGCTAGATAAGAAAATTCATATTCTCTTTGTTTAAAAATATTTCCGTAAGTTACACCGTTATCGTTCCAAATTATATCGTAAACATTATCTACACCTTGTATGCACATTGCTAAACGTTCCAACCCATATGCCACCTCACCAGGAATCATCTTGCAGTCAATCCCTCCAACTTGCTGTATATAAGTAAGCTGTGTTACTTCCATTCCATTGCATGTAACTTCCCATCCAAGTCCTGATGCACCAACACTTGGGTTTTCCCAATCATCTTCAACAAACTTAATATCATATTTTTCTGTAGATATGCCAAGAGCTTTTAAGCTATCTAAATAGACGTCTTGTAAATTATTACCAGATGGCTTTATTATAACTTGATATTGGTGATGTTGATACAAACGATTAGGATTATCACTATAGCGCCCATCTGCTGGCCTAATTACTGGTTGTAGATATGCAATTTTTGTCGGTTTTGTATCAATTGCAGACATAATTGTTGCAGGATGTAATGTACCAGCACCAACTTCAGATGTGTATGGGTGAAGTATAACGCACCCTTCACTAGCCCAAAAATCTTGTAACTCTTTTATTATACTTTGTAAGTTCACACAAATTGCACACTTTTTATACTAAATATATAAATAAATAAGTACTATTCAATACCTATTTTTTTAACAGTATCATGTAAATAATCACCTAAGACTGCTGAACTTTCTCTCACATACTGAATTATGCTTTTATTTAGGACAATTGCATCATGCATAGTTAAATCGCAGAATATAAATGCTGTTAAATACAGTAAAATCACCGCATAAAATGTGTGAAAAATCCCCTCAAATGTAATTGACATTGCATTATTATAGCTGAGCTGTATTGAACTTATTGGCCATGGTTTTATCACTTCTACGACATTAAAAAATACGTAAGGTATCATAAGAAAAAAGAAAAAGTGCATAAAATCATTAAACCAAAATGGGCATTGAAACATCTGCTTACATATATTCCCATAGAGTTTACTTACAGCATAATAAATTGACATTATTGCTGGCATTGAAAGTGCTACAGTCAGTACTTGCCCTGACGCTATTTGTATTACTATTTCTTCACCACTGTTTGCTGAAGGGTCTTGAGCATGAAAAATAAATATTCCAATTAATTGCATTACTAACATAACTATTGCCAATTTTGTAAAAACAGCAGCTACAACTATTCCTGAGTCTGGCATTTTATATAGTAAGTATTCGCCTCCATATGTAAGAATTAATATAACATCGACAATAAATAATATTAAAAAAGAAGACCAATAGTTCTGCCAACTTGGTAAATATCCTATTCCTAAAAGAGAGCTTACTGTTTTAGCAGGAAAAACCTTGCCTAGCATCTTCCCCAAAAATTTAAAAAAAATCCCCATGTTCTAAGTAACACTTGGTTTATATTATTTATAATACTGTATTGTAATAGACTTATCAATAGCTTAAAACATGTATTGGAAGATTTTAGGTAATATGCAGCAACAGTAGAAGAACGTGCGCCAAAAATTTAATAATTTTATAGGGCTTATGCACTTAAATTTTTTGCAATATCAAGTGCAGCGTAAGTGAATATTGCACTTGCACCCGCACGTTTGAAACCAATCAAAGATTCATAAATCACCTTGTCATAATCTAGCCAGCCATTATTTGCAGCAGCTTTTATCATTGCGTACTCACCGCTTACTTGGTAAGCAAAAATCGGAAAATTAAACTTATCACTTGCTGTTTTGATAATATCCAAATATGGCATACCTGGTTTAATCATAATAAAATCTGCACCTTCATTTATATCCATTTCAATTTCGCACATTGCTTCGCGCGCATTTTTATAATCCATTTGATAACCACTTTTGTCTATAGAATGTGATAGCCCACATGAACCAACGACTTGCCTGAATGGAGCATAGAAGCTAGAGCAGTATTTCACTGCATAAGATAATATTAATACGTCTTGAAAGTTGTTATCATCTAATGATTTTCTGATTCTTCCTATTCTACCATCCATCATATCAGAAGGAGCAACTACATCACATCCTGATGCTGCTAAAGCAAGTGCTTGCTTACATAATATCGACACGGTTTCATCGTTTTCTACATCCATCTGATTATCTTTTAAAATGCCGTCATGGCCGTGAATAGTGTATGGATCCAATGCAATGTCTGCAATAATACCAATTTCAGGTACCTTTAATTTTACAGCACAAATTGCTCTGCAGATTAAGTTGTCAGAATTATATGCTTCCTCAGCGTTTTCAGATTTTAGTTTACTATCAACTACAGGAAAAATTGCAACAGCATTAATTCCTAAATCTTTAGCTTCCTTAACTATAGACACTAATCCATCTATTGAATAACACTTTACATCTGGTAAGCCAGAAATTGGTTCAGTTGTTTCTTCTCTGTCATGAACAAACAGAGGAAGAACCAGATCGTTTACTGATAAACTATTTTCACTTGTTAAATTGCGAACCCATTTGCTCGAGCGCCTGCGTCTTAATCTTGTATTTGGGAAATTAAACATTGGATCCAGGCAAATTCCCAGTAAAGAGCAACACCCCTGAAATGAGTATTACCCAAAGCACCGATATTGGTAGAAATACTTTCCAACCAAGGCGCATTAGCTGATCATATCGATAACGAGGTATTGTTGCTCTAATCCAAATAAATACGAATAAAAGTATAATTATCTTCAAAACGAACCAAATTAAACCTGGAATTTTATAAAGCAAACCAAGTTCTAACGGAGGATACCATCCTCCTAGAAAGAATATCGTCATCATAGCACTTGCTAGAATCATATTTGCATATTCTCCAAGAAAAAAGAGGGCAAAAGGCATGGATGAATATTCAACGTTATATCCAGAGACTAGCTCTGCTTCAGCTTCTGGTAAATCAAATGGGTGACGATTAGTTTCTGCAAGCAAAGAAATAAAAAATATTATTCCTATAGGCATTAGTAGTAAATCAACCCAAAATGGCATATTGTGTTTCGCTACCACCATCTCTCCAAGATTTAATGTTCCAGTGGTAATAACGACTGCAGCAACTATTAAGCCTATTGAAACTTCATATGAAATCATCTGAGCAGCCGACCGTATAGCACCAAGAAATGCATAATTAGAATTGCTTGACCAGCCTGCAATAATTACGCCGTATACTCCCAGCGACGATATAGCTAGCACGTAAAGCACTCCAACATTAATATTTGCTATAACCTTAGGAATAACTACTTGCTGGCCATTTTCTACAATTACTTCAGCACCAAACGGTATAACTGCCCAGGCAATTAATGCCAAGATAAAGGTAAGCATTGGAGCCATAATGAACAGTATGGTGCTCGCTCTAAATGGTATTATCGGCTCTTTAATCAGTAGCTTAATAGCATCTGCAAATGGCTGCAATAGCCCAAAAGGTCCAACTACACTCGGGCCGTGCCTCAGTTGAATTGCAGCAAGGACCTTACGCTCAAAGTATGTCAAATATGCAACTGAAAGTAGTAGCGGTACTAAAATAAATAAAATATTAACTAGCGTGTTCATAAAAAGCTTTAGTACAATCTGCCATTATTTTTGAAGCGCGACTTATTGAATCCGTCATATAAAAATTACACTCCTTTAAAGTAAAAGGTGTATTACTTAAGCTTATTTCACCACTGCTGATTGGTACCCATGTATTTTTTATCACTTGATCAGCATTTCTAAACTGTGGACCGATAGTATCTAATTTTTTTCTCACGTCAAATAAACTATCATATGGTAAGGAGAGATCCAAATATTGCGAGAGATTTTTAATAATTAACCAGTCCTCCTTTGCTTCACCTGGAGGAAATACAGCTAAATTTGTTCTTTGCACTCGACCTTCAGTGTTTACATAAGTTGCATATTTTTCTGTATATGCAGCACCAGGCAAGATAACATCTGCCACATGTGCACCCTTATCACCGTGATGACCTTGATAAATTACAAATGTGTTTTCTAACTTTGATGTGTCAATTTCATCTGCACCAAGAAGATAAACAACTTCTATTTCACCACTTTCTGCATGTTCCAATATTTGATTAATATCCCTTTCGCCTTTTTTAGGAACAAACCCAATATCTAGCCCACCAACTCTTGCTGCAGCTTTATGCAGCACATTAAAGCCATTCCAGTCATCTCTGACCATGTTAAATTCTTCTGCAATTTTGCCAGCTAGAATTAGAATTGATTCAGAATCGTCTCTTACTAATGCATCTTGACCGATAATCAGCATAGGGCTCTGAGCAGCACTCAGCAGCTTACAGAACTTATGATTTCCATTTGCTATTTCACTCAAAATATCAGGATTATCGCCCAATTTCTCAACATGATACAAATATTCAATGTTAGGACCAACACTTGCAACAGGAAAGTTGCCCTGTAAATATCTCTTTCTCAATCTTACGTTAATGATCGGTGCTTCTATCCTTGGGTTTGTATTTATAAGCAGACACAAATCCGCATTCTCTATACCTTCAATAGTGGTATTGAACACATACGATCCACGATTATTTGGTATAAGTTTTGCACCATCCTGCCTGCAATCTATATTTCCCGAGCCGAGCTTCTGCATCATTTCTTTAAGTAGAAGCATAGACTCACAATCTGCTAAATCACCTGCAATTGCAGCTATTTTATTTGATTTTGTATTCTTTAATTTCTTTGCAGCAACAGTTAATGCCTCATTCCAATCAACTGGGGCTAATTTACCATCTTTTTTTATATAAGGTCGATCAAGACGCTGAACTTTTAGTCCATCATAGGCAAAGCGGGTTTTATCTGATATCCATTCTTCATTTATTTCTTCGCTCAGCCTTGGCAATATTCGCATAACTTCCGGGCCACGATAATCAACTCTAATACTACTTCCCACAGCATCTAGTACATCTATAGTTTCGCAATGTGATAGCTCCCATGGACGCGCTGTAAAGGAGTAAGGCTTTGAAGTTAAAGCTCCTACCGGGCAGAGATCTATGATATTTCCGGATAATTCAGAACTAATATGCCTTTTTATGTAAGTGCTAATCTCTACATTTTCTCCCCTTCCGATTCCTCCAAGTTCATTTGTACCTGCAACATCAGACAAAAATCTAACACACCGAGTGCAATGAATGCATCGATTCATCGCGGTCTCAATCAGTGGTCCGAAGTGTTTTTTTGGCACAGCCCTCTTATGCTCATCAAGTCTGCTGGTTCCTTTCCCATAAGCCATCGTGATATCTTGCAAATCGCATTCACCACCCTGATCGCAAATTGGGCAATCAAGCGGGTGGTTAATTAGCAAAAACTCAAGCACACCTTCACGTGCTTTTTTAACCTTAGGGGTATCAGTGTGAATAACCATCCCTTCTGCAACTGGCATTGCACAAGAGGCTACTGGTTTTGGAGGTCCACCCTCCACTTCAACCAAACACATTCTGCAGTTACCAGCAATTGCTAAACGCTCATGATAACAAAAACGTGGAATTTCAACGCCCACGACTTCACAAGCTTGAATTATAGTGAGCCCATGCTCTACTTCACATTCCTTAGAATTAATAGTAACTTTAACCACAACTATTATACAGCTTCCCACTTTATAGGATTGCCGCTTACCTCATCTTCAACCAGATTGCCGTTGTCATATTGAGCAGACATATAATTCATGCGCGAATCACGATCTATATATCTAACAGGTTTTACCGGTTTATCTTTATACATTTTTTGCTCAGCTTTCTTACGCTGAGTAGGGTTATTTTTACTAGCTGTCTTTGCTTTCCCACCTGCTGCCATATAAACTCCTAAAAACTTTTCATTCTATTTTAACACTTAAGTATATAGCGTCAATATTTAATAACTTTAAAATTTCAATAGATCTCTTATTATAATCATTTTACAATCATTGTTTAAATAAAAAGTTACCCCTTGATGCCATTCCAGCGCATGACGCACAGCTGTACGAACATTGCAATTTGCAGGCAATTTGCGTGGCAGATTCAAGTAGCTGACACTGGTTTCCATCCAAAACAGCAGTAGCCCTTTTGGTGTCATTTCAGTGCTTGACACTGAAATCCAGGATTTTGATTGGATACTGAGTTGGTAAGCATAAAAGTATAGCTAACGCGAGCTCTACGTCATACCGCGATTTATTCGCGGTATCTCAAAGCATAGATCCCGCTGCGGGATGACGATTGTCGTTTAGCTATAAACATTAAGAAATTTACCAAACGAAAAAAAAGGCAAAAGAAGCCCTGGGGTTATTATCCGCTTTAAAATATTGGCGTTTTTTATGTTTTAAACGCTTGACAAGCAAGATTAAGCTGCTTTTAATTGCAACTAACTTACGCTGCAAATGTTTAAGAAATTTACTAAGCAGAAAAAAAGACAAAGAATCCCCGAGTTAGCTAGTCTTTTACTATCTCTGTCGAGTATTGGCATTTTTTGATGTCTTGTAACGCTTTATAAGCGCGTTCAGCTTATTTAGATAAAAATCTAGATGTAGATGAAGTTTTGTAAAGACATACAGTATCTATATACTGCAAAAAATTGAACATAAGACGCCGATACATTAAGTAATCCTTACCTTTTAATCTGCAGATTGGCGAAAGCAAATACAATAGCTTCAATTTTATGATAAGGGGGCTGGCGGAGTTTGTCAAGGAAGTTTTTTCGTTTCTAACGATTGTTAACATGCTGCAAAAAACTATGCAAGAGGTCTACCACTTTATTAGGTATTTGTGCAGTTATTGGTGTTATCAAGATACTCCCTAATCTTCTTCAAGTCCTCCCAGGCTAAACGTTTTTGTGCCGGTTGGCGAAGTAGGTAAGCTGGATGAAATATAGCGGCTGTGGTGATTGAATTGGACAAATATTGGTTAGTGTACGTATGAAATCTGCCACGCAAATTCGATATAGTTTTTGTGCTGTCAAGAAGGCTATAACATGCGATTCCCCCGACTAAAATTAGAATTTGCGGTGAAACCAGTGCAACATGCTTCTCAACAAATGGTCTGCACATATCAAGCTCTAGGTCGGTTGGCTTTCTATTGCCAGGTGGGCGCCAAAATACAGTATTGCTTATGTATACCTTAGTGCGATCAAGATTGATTGCATTTAACATTTTATCGAGCAACATTCCACTTGCACCACAAAATGGTATGCCTTGAAGGTCTTCATTTGCTCCTGGAGCTTCACCAACGAGCATAATTTTTGCATTTGGATTACCATCGGAAAAGACAGTATTAGTTGCAGTTTTTTTTATCTCACAACCTTCAAATGATTCAACTGCACTTCTTAATTCATCCACACTACCACATTTACCTGCAAGTTTCCTTGCTTCAATTATCCAATCACTTGGAAACATGTCTTTTCCATCTTTAGTGTCATTCCAGCGCATATCTGCATCTTTCTTCTTGGTCCCAGTTTGGATAACAGAGGGTTGTACACTCTCTTTGCTCTCCAATTTTTTTTCCTCTTCACCCTCCATTAGTGTGCAATCAACGCCCACTTCATGGTAAAATTTTAATAATTCTAGGTCTTTATTGCTCATAATGCTTTTTAACCTTTTGTGCTTTTTTCATGGCCATATCATACTTTAATTTAGATAAATGTCTAATATATAATATGCCGTTTAAGTGATCTAATTCATGCTGAATACACCTTGCAAGCCAACCACTAGCTTTTAGCGTCTGTTCTTCGTTATTTAAGTCTCTGTATTTCACAGTTAGATACTTTGGACGCTTAATTTCATGACTTTGCTCTGGAATTGAAAGGCATCCTTCCTTGAGAATTACTTGTTCATCGGATAATTCTGTAATCTCAGGATTAATCATGTAAAATTTGCCAGTTGAGCCATATCCTGCTGGCTCATTTTCAATCGTTTCTAGCTGAACATCCACAACAAAAATTCTCTTTAACACTCCAACTTGCACTGCAGCAAGGCCAAGACCTTCTGCATCATACATAGTTTCGAACATGTCGTTTACTAATTCTTTAATTTTATCGTTTATATCTGTTACTTCACTGGCACGTGTGATTAGTCTTTCATCAGGGGCAATTACAATTGGTAATATGGACATAAAAATTATAATTCTATGTTTTGCTTTTCCTTTTGTCCAGAATTTAGTGTATATTAAAATGTTGCTATATCTATAATAGAAATATAAATTATTAAAGAAAGCTACAATTTAAATGAAATTGCGTAATAAGGTTAACTAATGTACTCTGCAGTAATAGCAAAACCAAAGAGAAATGTTTTTGCTGTTTTAGACATAGGTACAACAAAAATTATCTGTCTAATCGTTAAGATAAATGGCAACTTCAGCTATAAAGTAACAGGAACGGGTTATAAGATTGCAGAAGGTGTAAACGGTGGATCAATAACTAATGTAAAACACGCAAATTACTCCATCTCATCAACTATAGGTTTAGCTGAACAAGTATCAGAAGAAACCATAGATCAGATATATGTGAACATTGCTGGATGTGGCATCTCATCTTTCAATGTACATAATGAAATTATTGCAGCTAACCATGAGATTTCTGAGCGTGATATAAGACGTGTAGTTTTTCAAACATTTGAGAAATATATTGAAGACAATGTTATCATTCACAATATACCACTAAAATATCACTTAGATGACATGACTGACATAAAAGAAGTTGGTGGATTGTACGGAAAAAGACTATCTGCTGATGTTAATGTTGTCACTGCTTCGCGTCCAGCGCTTACCAATATTGAAAACTGTATTACCAATAATGGTGGATTAAATATGGCAGGTTGTATTGCTTCTGCATATTCTGCAGGTCTTGCGTGTCTCAGTGGAGATGAAAAAGAGCTCGGGACTGCTATTGTTGATATAGGCGGTGGGTGCACTGCAATTGGAATTTTCAAAAGAGGGAAACTTGTGTATGCAAGCAGCGTTCCAATTGGTGGTGTTCATATCACTCGAGATATTGCTTACGGGCTATGCACAAGCATAGAACGTGCAGAGTATATAAAAATACTGTATGGCAGCACTATCGTAACTTCAATAGATGAGAATGAGTACATTACAATGCAAAACAACGAAAATGATGAACCTACTCAAGTATTCAAATCTGAGCTTATTAACATCATAAGACCAAGAGTTGAAGAAATACTTGAAATGGTAAGAGAGCAATTTCAAGAGCAGAAAGATCCAATTAATAAAGTAGTGATCACAGGTGGAACTAGTCAACTCACAAGCATGAAGGAAATTGCAGGCTATATATTCAATAAGCAAGTTCGAATTGGGTGCCCTGAGTCTTGTAGCGGTCTTGATGGCGAATATGATAAAAATCCTGTATTTTCTGCTGCTATAGGCTCTATAAAGCTAATAGTTGACACTTTTTATAAAAATAATTCTGGTATTTTAGGTCAGGATGGTAAAATGAGTAAATTGTATAATTGGGTTAAATCAAAAGTTACAGTCTAGATTTCTGTTTTACCACCTTTCATACAAATGACTTGACACTAGGATCCATAGGACTTATTTTTATAATATGTAAAATTATTATGTTTATGTACTTGCGAGTAAGCGTACCAATTACAATAAGACATGGAAAATATGAACATAACTATACACTCACAAGAAGATTTTGAATTTATGCGCAAGGCTGGCAGGCTTGCTGCTGAAACTCTTGATTTCATTGCACCGTACGTAAAGGTAGGGGTGACAACTAATGAGTTAAATGATCTATGTCATGATTTTATAATTAATGCAGGTGCAATTCCAGCACCACTAAACTATAGGGGGTATCCAAAATCGATTTGCACTTCAAAAAATGCAGTTGTGTGCCATGGTGTTCCCGATAATAAACCACTTAAAGATGGAGATATTTTAAATATTGATGTCACGGTGATTTTAAATGGCTGGCATGGTGATACAAGTCGCATGTTTTGGGTTGGCAAGCCATCAATAAAAGCAAAACGCTTGTGTGACGCTACTTATCATGCATTGATGGAAGCAATCAAACAAGTTAAGCCCGGCAATAAGTTAAATGAAATAGGGCTTGCTATAGAGAAATATATTAGAGATTTTGGATATTCTATCGTACGCAGCTACTGCGGACATGGTATAGGAAAAGTCTTTCATGCTCCACCAAATGTAGTGCATTTCTATGATCAAGATGAAAATCTCGTCTTGAAGGAAGGTATGTTCTTTACAATAGAGCCAATGATTAATGCTGGAAAACATGAGACTCTGCTCAGTAAACTCGATGATTGGACAGTGACAACACGCGATCTTTCACTTTCTGCTCAATTTGAACATACGCTCGGAGTAACAAAAGATGGTGCTGAAATATTCACATTATCACCTAAGAATTGGCATTTCCCACCTTATAATTAGATTTTTTTAAATTCTGCTATACTGCAACTATACTTGGTTTACTTTGGGTAATTTTGAAGAAAGCTCACCCTTAATTTGCGATATAGCAACTAGCCCAATTAATGCACAGAAAATCATGTAAAAACTAGCTGAAGTCTCTTGTCCTGTAACCTTGATAATTGTTGTGCATATAAATGGTGCAAGGCCGCCAAAAAATCCAGCAGCTATATTTCTTGATAAACCAAATCCACTGTACCGAACCTTTGTTGGAAATAATTCGCACATAAGTGCACTGACAGGACCAAGCGATGCAGCTATTGGAATTATAAAAAGAATGTGTGCCAGCAAGTAATTGCCACTACATAACATTGAAAAAACTGGATAACTTACTATTACAAAAGCTATAAATGCAAATTTCATAACTTTTTCTCTTCCTACCTTATCAGAAAGTATAGCAAATAATATTGTCAATCCTCCGAGCGCAATTTGACTCAGTATTTCCACTATATGATTAAAATGAGTATTTACTGTTAATATTTTATTCGTAAGCACATTGAAAAATACCAAATATATATAGAGAGACGCATTTTCAACCAAGTCAATACCTATTGATATTAGAACAGGCTTTTTGTAATTGTTTAATAACTCTTTTAGTGGCAATTTAGACGGATTTTTTTGTCTTTTATACTCTGGGCTTTCATCAAGTATATATCTCATATATATGCTAATTAATCCCATTGCTAAACTGAAAATGAAAGGTAATCTCCACCCCCAAGATTCAAAATCAGATACTTTTTTGCATATGAGTACCGCTATCAGGCTTAATATTGAACCAAGAATTGCACTTAATACCTCAATGCTGCCAAAAAATCCTTTTTTGTTTTTAGGAGCATGTTCTATTAAAAATGGTGCATTTCCTGCTTCTCCTCCAAGAGATATACCCTGCAATAATCTTAAACACACTACCAGCATTGACGCTAGTATTCCAATGCTTTGATAACCTGGAACAAAAGCAATTAATACGGTTGATAAAGTCATTAATATAATCGAGAGCAATAAGGCAACTCTTCTGCCATGTTTATCACCAATGTGACCAAATATAGCAGCACCGACTGGTCTCATTAAGAAACCCACTGCAAACACTCCAAAAGCCTTCAATACGCTGGTTAGTTGATCATCCGATGGAAAAAACACACCACCTATTATGTTTATTAAGTGGCCAAAAAGCATGTGGTCATACCACAATAAAGTGTTACAAATCAAACTTGAAAATATTACTTTTGTTATTTGCTGCATAATTTCCCTATAGCCTGTTTGATCTTATATATAAAAAAAAATGTGAACGTTATGTGAATATTATATTAACAATATTAAACCTTGATTTTAATATTATTGCTCATATATTCCGATAAGATACCATATTTTGGCAAGAAAATCTATGTACATAAATAAAATTGATGTGAAGAGTAGAGTAGAGTAGGATATCTACACCAACTGTACTTAAATTTTTTGATATGACACACACTCCAGTTTTGTTAAAAGAGATGCTATCACTACTATCACCGCAGGATGGTGGCATATACGTGGACGCCACATTTGGAGCTGGAGGGTATAGCAAAGCAATATTGGAGTCAGCTGATTGCAAAGTATATGCAATTGATAGAGATGAAACGGTAACTAAGTTTTATGATGATTTAAGCGTTAGATATCCAGATAGAATAAAACTATTCATTGAGAAGTTTAGTAATATTAAAAGTATACTAAGCAGCGTTGAGCCATCTCCTGTCATCCCAGTACTTGATACTGGAAAAAATAACTGGTCACGCGCTGGAATGACATCAAACGGGGTGGATGGAGTGGTCTTTGACATCGGAGTTTCATCTATGCAGCTTGATAACGGAGATAGAGGGTTCTCATTTTTACATGATGGTCCACTCGATATGAGCATGGATAACTCTTCTTATATAAACGCTTCAACGTTTGTTAACGCTTTACGCGAAGAAGAAATCGCAAATACTATATATAACTACGGAGGCGAACGTCATTCTCGCAAAATTGCAAGAGCAATAATAAATGCACGGAAGAAGAAAACTATCAAAACTACATTTGAGCTTGCGGATATTGTACGTTCCGTGGTATTTCGTGGAAAAAGCAAAATTGATCCTGCAACCAGAACATTTCAGGCAATCAGAATATGGGTAAACGATGAGCTGGGAGAACTTGAAAAGGGTATTAAAGCTGCATCTGAGATTTTAAGTGAGAATGGCAAATTAATTGTCGTCACCTTTCATTCCTTAGAAGATCGTATAGTCAAAACTTTTTTTAAAGATTTATGTGCTACTGATTGCAAGACATTCTCTCTGCTAAATAAAAAAGTGATCGAAGCAAGTATAGAAGAAGTAAGTGCAAATCCGCGTTCACGCTCAGCAAAACTAAGAGCTATACAGAGGTTGTCGTGAGAACTTTCTGCATCATCTCAATAGTTATGTTTTTTCTTAGCATTGTAGGACTATTTAAGGTAAAATTACATGTTCAGTCGTTAAATAGAGAGCTAATAAAAATAAAAAGTGAAATTAATTTAGTACAAAGTGATATAAAAGTTTTACAAGCAGAGTGGAGCTATTTGAATAATCCAAAAAGACTTGCAAGCCTTGTAAAGAAATACCTGAAAAATAACTCTTTAATACTGGCTAGCCAGGTTAAAAATCTTGACTCTTTAAATGGCCGCAGTGTGTTAGCACAACTTAAAACCCAGAGTTAAATTGGTTATACTAAGCTTTATCTTTTACAGATAAGCACACCACAATAAACCTTACTTTAGTATGAAATTGCTTGCGTAAGATTTTGGCAGCCTCTTAACATTTTTTGGCATTTCAATTACGTATTTAACGTTGCGTTTTTTTGCGTAGAATACTGCTTTTTCAAGAGAATCAAACTTTAATACAATCTGTTTTTTTGGATCTTTTGAGCCAACCCACCCCATTAAAGGTTCAATGTAGTAAGAGCCAGATTCAATTTTCAGGTGCCAGAAATTTGTATTACCTAAACCAGATTGTGTTGCAGTTCTTGTTGGTCTATAAATCCTAAAAACTACTTTATCGTCAATGCCCATAGTTCTTGTTAAATAAGCTTAAATATATATCTAAATAAATCCTTTCACAAACAATTAGTATGAAAGAATGAAGTTTGAAATAAATATTTTTATGTTATATTATTATTAAATTATATTAAAAGGATTAGCTGAATAGGAGTAACCGATGACGCAACAGGAAATAGTAACAATTAATGCAGAGTTACGTGATATAACAAAAACAAAAGCGATGCATTCTCTAAGGAAGAAAGGAAACATCCCTGGAATCATATATGGAAAGGGCCATGATAATGTAAATTTGACATTGTCTGCAAAGGAATTCACAAAGCAATATAAGTCAGGCTCTCTTTCTGCACATTTGATAGAGCTGAATATTTCGGGCAAAAAGGAATATGTTCTTGTTCGCGATATCCAATTGCATGTAGTAAAGGATACTGTGCAACATGTTGATTTTCAGTTTGTTGATAAAGGCAGTGAAATTAAAATAGACATACCTCTATCATTTGTGAATGAAAGTAAAGCTCCAGGAATCAAATTAGGTGGAGTGCTTAATGTTTTGTGTCGTTCTATTGCTGTTAAATGCTCTCCTGATAAAATACCTCAGGTTATTGAAGTTGATTTATCCGGTAAAATGATTGGCCAGTCTATACATATTAATGATGTAAAATTACCAGAAGGTGTTAAGTTTGTAGCTCATGAAGAAGAAAATTTTACCATTGTTACAATTTCTGCTGCCAATAGTGACGTTGAAGAACCTCAAGCAGAAACAGAGGAATAGTGCACCTGATAGTTGGGCTTGGTAATCCTGGCAGTCAATATGAGCTAACTCATCATAATATCGGCTTCATCACCGTTGATGCAATCTGCAAATATTGGGGTTTTCAGTTGTTCTCTAAAAAAGCCGATTATCTGATAACCTCTGGCATGATTAATGATAATAAAATCATGTTAATAAAGCCTTATTCATTTATGAATAATTCAGGCATCCCTGTTGCAAAAATACGAAACTTTTACAAATTATCGCTAGATAATATCGTTGTCATACATGATGACGCTGATTTGGAACTTGGAAGAATAAAAGTAAAGAAAGGTGGTAGTTCTGCTGGACATAATGGACTTAAATCCATAGATAGTTTTATTGGCAACGATTATTGGCGCTTGAGATTTGGAGTGGGTAGACCTGAAGATCAAAGAAGCTTAGCAGATTATGTGTTATCAAAATTTTCAAATTTTGATAATGTTACTCCCTTAGTGGAAAAAATAGCAAAAAATATACACTTAATGCTGCAAGGAGATAATACAGCTTTTATCAATTTGATTGTATAATATTACGAAACACAGGGAATGTATGGTCCCAGAGTGTGATGGTGTGGATTTAGTATGAACAATTCAGGAGATTTTGTCCACTGTAAAGATATAAACTCAAAAGGTGTAAGACCCTTAAGAGTTTTGAGTCTTTTAGCATAATTGTAGGCCATAACAAAGTCATAAAGATGCTCTTTGAGTTGCTGGTGAGACTGATAGTAATACTTCTTAACAGTGGCATTCTTTAAAGTTTTGTTCATACGCTCAACTTGCCCATTTGTCCAAGGATGGCTAACTTTTGTTAGACGGTGTTCAATGTCATTTTCTTCACAAGCTCTATCAAATATATGTTGAAAAGCGTATTTATGGCGTTTTTGGTTGGTAAATTGTATACTGTTATCTGTCAAAATAGTGTGGATTTTATATGGTAAAATTTTAATCAAATTACGTAGAAACTCAGCAGCTATAGGTTTTATAGCACTTTTATGCAACTCAACATACGTAAATTTGGATGTTCTATCTATTGCAACAAACAAATATAACTTTCCTTCTTCTGTTCTGACTTCTGCAATATCAATATGGAAATAGCCTATAGGATATTGTTTGAATTTCTTTTTTGGTTTAACTTCGCCATCAACATCTGGTAGTCTGCTAATGCTGTGCCTCTGTAAGCAACGATGTAGACTAGAGCGAGTCAAGTGTGGGATTGAGGTTTGCAAAGCGTAGAGACAATCATCTAATGGCAATAGAGTATGCTTACGAAATGCAACAATTACAGCCTCCTCTTCTAAAGTTAAAACAGTTGATCTTGCATGCTTCGGACCCATATCAGCGTCTTTGGCAAAAGACCGTTTTCTCCATTTAATGATAGTTTTTGGATTAAGGTTATAGTATAGCTCTTCTCATAATAATCCAAATAAGGTAAGATATGGATTTATGGTAGTGGGGTTTGTATGCCAGCAGCGTATAGTTATGACTTAAGGAAAAAAGCAATGGAAGCATTGGATGAGGGAGAAAGTAGAGCAACTGTTGCCAAGAGATTTAAAATTGGAAAAACGACTTTATATGAGTGGCAGAAAAGGCGTGAGGAAACAGGAGATTTTCAGTCAAAAAAGCCTGGAAGCGTAGGATATAACCATAAAATTACCGACTGGAATGTCTTCACCGAATTTGCAAAAAACCATGGCGGCAAAACTCAGTCAGAGATGGCTAAACTCTGGGGCAATATCAGTCGACAAACGATTCACCGCGCACTTAAAAATATTGGCTTTACAAGAAAAAAAGACCTACGGATATAAAGAAAGAAATGAAGAAAAGCGAGCTCAATTTGCAAAGGTTATAGCAACAAAATATCCTGAAAATCTTGTATATATTGACGAATCTGGGATAGACAATACAGAAGACTACCCATACGGATATTGCAGAAAAGGAGAGAGGTTTCATTCACTAAAATCAGGTAAAAAAACTCAGCGTGTCAGTATGATTGCAGCTCTAAATAAAAAGAAAATCATTGCTCCATTGACCTTTGAGGGATACTGCAACAAGGATGTTTTTGAGGCTTGGTTTGAGCAGTTTTTGACTCCAATTTTAAGGTCTGGCCAAACTGTAATTCTTGATAACGCTGCTTTCCATAAATCTAAAAAAATCGATGATCTTGCTAAAGGAGTAGGTGCTGAAATTCTTTATCTTCCTCCATATTCTCCAGACTTTAACGAAATTGAGCATCATTGGTTTGCTATAAAGAACAGAGCTAGAAAAAATATCCCTATTTTTCAGTCTTTCCGTCAAGCTGTTGATTCTGCTTTTTTATGATTTGTTCTGACTATTATAAGAAGAGCTATACCTGGAGAGTTTTGCTATGCTCTCTTTACTATTTTGTATTGCTCTACGAATTGTCTCTGTTGTTTTGGCGCACCCATGTAATATTTGTCCCATAATTCCTCCTTTGATGGTATTGTTTTCTCATATTTTATCATACCATCACACTCTGGGACCATACATCCCCCCCTCCCCCCCTAATTCCTATATCAAACCTTTCTTTACTAGATTATATAGTCAATATAAAAAGCCATATAAAATTGCTTCCACTGCTGCCATGAGGAAATTGCTTATTCTTGCTAACTCTTTAGTCAGAGATGACAGGGTTTTTACTGAGGAATATAACTCTCTGTCTGTTTCTATCTAAGAGCCAGCATAGCTGTGGATAAGCACGTTTATACAGATAAAAGTACTTATCCACAGCTACATCAATTTTTCTATTGACTTCTAAGAGCCTGTTCATAATCTTTTCAGAAGTAAGGCAGTGAAAGCCAGAACGACCATTTGTAGGCTAGTATTGAGTTTTCGCTCACAATTTTTCCACAATCTTCTACATTTTTCTAACCAAGCAAAAGATCGCTCCACAACCCATCTTTTGGGCAATACAACAAAGGAATGTAATTCATTTCTTTTTATCACTTCAACGGTTGCACCAATAATCGTTTTTATTTGAGTTGCAAAATTCTCTCCAGTATAGCCTGCATCAACCAGTACATTTTTAACTCCCGAGAGGTTTTCTTTTGCATTTTCTACCATTCTCACAGCACTGCTACGGTCAGTTATCTCTGCTGTTGTTATATAAATTGCATGGGGCAAACCTTGCGTATCTACTGCAATATGGCGTTTTATTCCTGAAATCTTTTTGCCTGCATCATAGCCTTTTTCTTCAGCAGTATCTGCATTTTTTACACTCTGTGCATCAATTATGCAGAAGCTGGTTTTTTCTTTCCGACCATTGTTTTGTCGGACCACGCCAACTATTTTTTTTTAACACCAGCTCCAGAACACTTTCTTTATCTGCATCTGGTTTTTCACTCCACTTCTTAAAATAGTCGTAACAATTGCGCCATTTTGGAAACTCTTTTGGTAGCATTCTCCACTGACAACCGCTTTTCAGAACGTATAACACTCCACAAAATACATCATACAAATCAAGTTTTCTTGGTTTTGTTTTTTTTCTACAGGACTCTAGATCTGGTAACATAATCTCAAATCTTTCCCGACTTATATCACTTGGGTATAAACTCCTCATATATCCTAACTTATATACATTATCTCTTAGTTTATTCCTTTCTTGAGATCATGTACAGGTTCTAAGAAACTCCCTCAACTAGTTCATCTTTTTTTACCAAAATATAACCAAGTTCTCTAGCCCTTTTTCCTAGGTTTTTCAATGCTTTTTCCTTGTATAGTTTGTTATAATAATCTATTCCTCTTTCCACATATTCTTGTCCAAACTTCAGCATACTATAAAAGATACATGCTATTTTCCTTGCTGTAGCAGTAATTGCTTTTGGTGCTCCTAGGTGCTTTTTTAATCTTCTGCAATATGCACCCATTCCACTGTTGCTTTTTGATACACAGTGAGCAGCCATTCTAAAAGCATCTGTAGCACGATTCATAACCTTGCGAGTTCTTGTGCTAAATACTTTTTCTCCTGTAATTTTGTTAGATGGGCTTAGCCCCAGCCATGAAGTAAAATGCTTTTCTGTTGGCCATTTATTAGGGTTTATGCCAGTCTCTGAGATTATTGTTTGTATGGTCACTACATCAAGTCCTGGAACTTTTGTAAAATCCATACCTGTTATTCTATGCAGTTCTTCATGTATAGCAAAATCTGGCCTGTGTTTTGTAGACCTGTTTTTTATTTTATTACATAACTCTTTTTCACCAGACTTTGTCTCAAATGTTTTATAATGTTCTTCGATGCTTCTATCACATTCTGCTATTTTTTCCTGATAAACATTGTATAGTTCAAATTCTTGCTTTAATGCAAATAAATGTTCTTCTCTATAGTCACCTTTTAATGCTTTTGCTATAGTAGCTCCATCATTCTTCATATTTGAACTTCTAAATTCAGCTAGCTTTTCAGGATCTCTTTCACCTTCTAGTATTGCCTTAATAATTTTCATTCCAGCAACACCTGTAATATTGCTTATAGCTTTATGTAATTGGACATTCATTTGTACTAATGCTTTTTGCATACGCAAAGTATGTGTTGAAGCATTTTCAATTAAGTTTTTACGTTGCCGAACATAACTACGTAATACGCACATCTGATCATCTGGCCTAAATGACCCTTGAAGTAATCCATAGCTGTGTAACTGTTGAAGCCACTGACAATCCTGAACGTCTGATTTCCTTCCAGGTACATTTCTTACATGTCTTGCGTTTACCAGTTTTACTTCAAATCCGTGTGATTCAAGTACTTGAAACAAAGGAATCCAGTACACTCCCGTTGACTCCATGGCTATTGTATTAACTTTACATTTTTTCAACCATTTTGCTATGTTGTAGAGATCTTCTGTGAAACACCCGAATTTTTGAACACTGTGCTTATCTCTTCCTTCAGGTACACATATATAATGTACAGATGAGCCAATGTCTATTCCTGCCGCATCAGGATTCATTATCTCTAATTTGCTTTTTACTTTTGCCATTTTGGAACCTCCACTCTATAATAATTTATAGTTGAGAAGCGCTTCAGCTTGGGACGGTTAGATTATACAATCTTCTACGCGGGGTAGTCATAATTAGACTCCACCAATGATTTGACCGTTCCACCCAAAACCATGCTTTTACACGGGCACTTAAGGCACCATTGTCAATCTCGGCTATAACTGCAGAAGCGCTTCCATGCGAAATTATATTCAAAAAATACAAAATAAAGAGTTTCTTTATCTTTTGACAGATTTTATCTGTCTGAGCTTTTAACACAACTGCTGAACAGATACATTCGTCATCCCGCTACGTGTTAGCGGCCAAGATACCGCGGCGGTATGACGTGGGAAACCTGACTTGCATTAGCTATAAAATAGTGATTTATATAAATCCCATAGCATGCCGAATGAAGCGTTTTTTGAGGAAATTTGAATTTTCAACTGCAATCAAGCCAAGATTTCTTAGTGCTTTAGCGCAGAATATTCTGTTGGAAAACATCCTATTTAATCCATCAGTTGCAAGCGCCATTGTAAAATTATCAAAGTATCTGTTACGTGAAATTTTCTTTAATAAATAACTACTGCCAACATCAGTACCAGCCGCTTTTGCAGCAACTACGTGCTTTATAACACTTTCTACATCTCTAATTCCAAGATTAAGCCCTTGACCTGCAACTGGATGAATTGAATGTGCTGCATCGCCGATAAGCAAAACTCTACCCTTATATAACTTTTTTGCAAAAGCAAAACTTAAAGGATAAAGTTTTCTTTCACCCTCTAATTTTATCTCTCCTAAATAAGAACCAAATCTTTTTTTAAGCTCTATAATAAATTCTTCTTCAGACAGATCCATTAGCATTTTTGAAATTTCAGATTTTTCTGTCCAAACTATCGAAGAAGTATAGCCACCCTTCATCGGTAGAATTGCAAATGGACCGCCAGGGAAAAAACGCTCCACAGCTAAGTTTTGGTGATGCAGTTCATGCTTTACATTAAATACTATGCTACTTTGTTTATAGTCAAATTTCACTGTCGGTATAGAAAATAACTCTGGTAATTTAGAGTTTTTGCCTTCAGCGCAGATAAGTAGCGATGATATTAATTCCTGGTTATTATCAAGAATCACTTCCACATATCCTGAATCACAAGCAATTGTTTTATAGGAATGTGGAGAGTATATATTCAGTTTATTTAGAAAATTATTGTTGATTGCATTCCATATAGTAGCATTGTTGATAACATAACCCATTGGCTCTTCGCTAACCATTTTATGATTGTAATGCACAGTAATTGGGCTATCTCCATCTAATACGCATATATCAAGTATAGGTTCAGCTTCACTCTCCACAAACTGCCAAATCCCTAACTTTTCCAATATTTTTTTCGAGCCTTGAGAAACAGCAAATGCTCGATTGTCATCAATTACACGTGGTAGACTATTTTTTTCAATCACAGCTACAGAGTCACAACTGAGGCCAATTGCAGTAATAAGACCAAGCAACCCACCACCTGAAATGATTACATCATAATTCATTTTATTTATCTAAAATTATATTCTATCTATTTTAAAAATAGTTTAAACAAACTTTATATATAAATTAAATTTTTTAGATCCCAGTGTCAGCTACTTGGATGACATCTAAAGACACTCCACCTTGTCATTTCAGCACGTATAGCTCTTCTCATAATAATCCAAATAAGGTAAGATATGGATTTATGGTAGTGGGGTTTGTATGCCAGCAGCGTATAGTTATGACTTAAGGAAAAAAGCAATGGAAGCATTGGATGAGGGAGAAAGTAGAGCAACTGTTGCCAAGAGATTTAAAATTGGAAAAACGACTTTATATGAGTGGCAGAAAAGGCGTGAGGAAACAGGAGATTTTCAGTCAAAAAAGCCTGGAAGCGTAGGATATAACCATAAAATTACCGACTGGAATGTCTTCACCGAATTTGCAAAAAACCATGGCGGCAAAACTCAGTCAGAGATGGCTAAACTCTGGGGCAATATCAGTCGACAAACGATTCACCGCGCACTTAAAAATATTGGCTTTACAAGAAAAAAAGACCTACGGATATAAAGAAAGAAATGAAGAAAAGCGAGCTCAATTTGCAAAGGTTATAGCAACAAAATATCCTGAAAATCTTGTATATATTGACGAATCTGGGATAGACAATACAGAAGACTACCCATACGGATATTGCAGAAAAGGAGAGAGGTTTCATTCACTAAAATCAGGTAAAAAAACTCAGCGTGTCAGTATGATTGCAGCTCTAAATAAAAAGAAAATCATTGCTCCATTGACCTTTGAGGGATACTGCAACAAGGATGTTTTTGAGGCTTGGTTTGAGCAGTTTTTGACTCCAATTTTAAGGTCTGGCCAAACTGTAATTCTTGATAACGCTGCTTTCCATAAATCTAAAAAAATCGATGATCTTGCTAAAGGAGTAGGTGCTGAAATTCTTTATCTTCCTCCATATTCTCCAGACTTTAACGAAATTGAGCATCATTGGTTTGCTATAAAGAACAGAGCTAGAAAAAATATCCCTATTTTTCAGTCTTTCCGTCAAGCTGTTGATTCTGCTTTTTTATGATTTGTTCTGACTATTATGAGAAGAGCTATAACGAACAACTGTACGAACATTTTGCGAAGGCAGTATGTTAAATGCTATGGCCGGTTTTGCCTCAAACATAAAGGTGTCATCCCAGTGCTTGACACTGGGATCCATTCTTCTTTTTTTCTGGATTCCAGCGTCACGCGCTGGAATGACAAAAGCTGCTAATTTTTCATGTAAATAATGGTTATGCAAGCAGTCTATTTTGTAACTAACAAAAGAGGACTTTGATTCGCATGTTTCTCACGCTTATTCTATTGTTTAACTATACTTTGAGCAATGTCTTCATAAATCTCTGCCAAATCCTCACTTAGCATTAAAGGATTTCCGCAATCAGAAGCATGGCATATTTGTGGATCTAGAGGAACTCTGCCTAGAAGTTTGATGCCCAGCTCCTCAGACATTTTTTTTGCACCGTCTTTTCCAAATATGTATATTTTTGAGCCGCTTTGAATGAAATAACTCATATTTTCTACAATGCCAATAACCGGTACGCTGAGCTTTGTAAACATATCATAAATTTTGCGAGCATCGATTAAAGAGAGCTCCTGTGGAGTTGAAACTATTATCGCCCCAGTTAAGTTAAAATTTTCCATAAGACTTAAATGCACATCGCCAGTTCCAGGTGGTGTATCAATTATCAAATACTCTATATCGGACCATTTTGTTCCCATTAGCAGACTATAAAGTGCTTTTGTAATCATAGGTCCGCGCCATATTGCTGCACGATCTTTATCGATAAAATAGCCAATTGAAATAGTATGCAGTCCATACTTTTCTATAGGCATTGCTTTACTATCCTGTATTTCTGGCTTTAATTTTTCAGCGCCAAGCATTTTAGGAATTGAAGGACCATATATATCTGCATCAACCAGCGCAACTTTATGTTTCAACTTTGCTAATGAGAGAGCAAGATTTAGCGCAACTGTGGACTTGCCCACACCGCCTTTACCAGAGGCTACAACGATTATATTTTTCACTCCTTCGATATGTAATTTAGCTTTTTGTTGCCCAGTTTGTTTTTGACCAGTAGCAACCACGGTCACTTTTGTCACCCCCGGTATAGCTTTAACAGCTTGCTCACAATTTTTTCTTAATTCTTCATTTGCTTGCGTGTTACCGGCAACTTCAAGCACAAAACCAACATCTTGACCTTTAATAATAATTGAGGATATTATGCCAAGAGCGATCACATCTTTACCGCTTTTTTGCTCTATGACTTTTTTTAAGTTCTCTCTTACAATTTCTTTGTTGATCATTAGACCTCTGTTGTTTGATACGCCAGGAAGGGTATCATTGCGACAATGTTACACGAAATAAATTCAAAAACCAACAAGCCTTTTAGGCAATTTCTTCCTGAAGTTGTTCAATTTTAGCTTGAGGAAGGCTGGTTGTCTGAGAGATAATATCAATAGAGATGCCAGCTTTAAGTAAGTTTTTTGCAACTTCAATTTTTCCTTCAATCTTTCCTTCAATTCTACTTTCCATGATGCAGGATAAATTATCATCCTCACGTTTCTTATCTTGATCATAAGTAAAACGCTCTTCTTCACTCCAATTATATTGATTCAACTCATTATAAGCCTTGCCAATAATTACATCACTTCCTACCACTTTTTTTAGATCCTCTTCACTAGTTTCACTTGCATACTGTTGTCTAAGTGAAGAAGGTCGCCCCTCCTCACTCGACTTCAAAACCGTACGTGAGACTTTGTGCCTCATACGGCTTCTCTCTAATTTGGTGCTTGTCATGCACACCTCCTGTGTAATTCATCGTGACAATGTCCATGTAACAAAGATAAGTTTTTGATCATATTGTTTCGTCTATTCCGGTTTTTGTGATGTATTTCTATTGTATCATCACTTTTAAACCATAGTCTACAATTATCACATTTACTTTGTTGTAACTTCAATAGTTTTATTACTCTTGATGGCTTATCTGGTATTTTTCTCAGACGTTTACCCCAATAAACCCAATCACCATCATATGGAGATCTGGTTTTTTGCACTTTGATATGTCGTTTAATAACATGATCGCTGTGTATAATAAGATGTATCTTGTTACTTGTAATAAAACGCCAGTTATCGTTATTATACTTTTTAAAGTATTTTCTTTTTATCCAGCATTTCCCTTTGTTTGGGTGCCTAAAGACTGACCTTACCAAGAAAAAGTGGAGAGAAAGAAAAGAGTTTTTTTGGGTAAAATAAAATTTTGGAGGATTAGAAATGGTAAGAGAATATACAGCAGAATTCAAATTGGAAGCTGTTAAACTGGCAAATGAACAAAGAAAGGTAGGTCAACCAGTTGCAAAAGTAGCAAGAGATCTAGGAATAAGGGATAGTGTATTAGGAAAATGGATGAAGAAATATAACGAAAAAAAGTCAGCAGCAAATGCATTTCCAGATGTAGCACCTTATGACAAAGAGAGATTTGATTTACAGAAAGAGTTAGCAAAAGTAACAAGAGAAAGAGACATTTAAAAAAAAGCCCTGGCCAGTCAAAAAGAGTAAAATATTTTTTTATAAAAGAGCATAGTAACTGCTATAAAGTACAGGAATTATATAGGATTTTCTGCTAGTGGCTACTATAAGTGGACCACAAGAAAAATAAGCAGTAGAGAATCAGCAAATAAAGAGCTACTCGAAGCTATTCAAAAAATATATCAAGTTTCTAAATGTAGATATGGAGCTCCTAAAATTCATGCTGAATTGAAGGCTTTGGGTAAAAGTTGCAATTTGAAAACGGTGCAAAGTATTATGCAGAAAAATGACATCAGGGCTATACTGAGAAGAAAGTTTAAAATTAAAAAACAACAAACAGATAATAGAGCTGTAGCTCCCAATATACTAGATCAAAACTTTATTGTTGATCAACCAAATAAAGTATGGGATTACTTACATCAAAACCAAGGAGGGATGGCTATATTTGGCAGCAATAATTCTCACGTATGGTAGTTAATGAGTAATGCAATAAATAAACAATTGGTTATGAACTCTTTATTAATGGCCATTAATAGGCGTAAACCTGTTAAAAATCTACTGCTGCACAGTGACCAAGGTTCACAATATACTTTGCAAGGTTATCAATATCTCTTAGCTGTAAAGAATATAGATGAGTAATAAAGGCTATTGTTACGACAATTCTGTTGCAGAAAGCTTCTTTAGCTCATTGAAAAGAGAAATACTTATTGATACTTCACAACACTCTGCTCAACAAACTAGAACTGCAATATTTGAATACATAGAAATTTTTTATAACAAACAACGTCACTATTAACTATTGCATTCCAGAACAATTTGATGCATCATTCTTTTTGTAAAAAACATTCCAAACTTTCTCTCCACTTTTTCTGGGTAAGGTCAGTTGGATTTTCACCAACTGTATTCTAAACGCTTACTTGGCGCACCCATAACAAAAATGCCTGAAAAACGTTAATAATTATATACTATTATTAATAATTATTCAACCATATTTTAAGCTTACAATTTTGAGCTTAACTGACGCTTATGGATAGGGGCAACTCTATCACCCTGTGTTATGTTTATTTTCTAACGGACGCTGATTTTTGTATCGTAATTTCTTGCTATAAATTGGTTATATAAGAGCTGGCTTCTAAAATTTTATAACCCTAATTTGAATTAACAGACAGTAGAATCGAAAGATTATTACAAGGAGAAATCTACACAGATCGACCCTTTTGTGAATCTGCGTTTCTGCTTTCTTCAACTTGTTTTGCAAAAGATGTTTCCGGTTTCTGAAGTGGCTTAGCAATTTCACGCACAACGGCAATAACTGCTGTTAAAAACGTTTTTAACAATGCACCTAAAGCTCCACCAACTGCTTCCCTGCCATATATATGAGCTTGCTTTTCGTTACCGTCAGCAGTTTCCCCTGCCCTCCTTCTTGGATCCATCCTATGAGCAATCACCGAAAACAACACTCCCCTGATTGAAGACTTCACTTTTTCCTTTGCTTCGTGGACATCCCCATCTTTTGCTGTTTCATGTCCATGACTTAAGTGTTTAGCGTTCATTAGCTCCTTTTGTTGCTGGACAAACATGCTACTTAATACTTCTTCTATCACTTGCTTTCTTCTCTTCTCTCTAACTCTTTTCATAGATTCTGATTTATCGCGAGTGTGTTTGGTAGTTTCAAATTCTGCATCAATATCTTCGGACGCAGCCTGACTATATAAAGTCTCTATGAGCCTGTCTATGCTTCGCTTTATTTGCATAGTCCTTTCGTAACTATCCGAATTATCAATTCCTTCGTCGATCTGATTTAGAATATCCTCAAAAACTTTCAAATAGTCTTGAATATACTGTATTATGTATTGCTTATCTTCCTCTTTGTGTTGTTCTTCTTGATTTTGCTGATTTTCATTTTCTAAACTTTTCTCTCTTTTATCATCGTTATTTTCTTCAATATCATCACCGTCTTCCTCGAAAAGGTCTTTGTCGTTCATGATTTTTTTTAATTTAGTTAAAATTCTCACCAGTTACTATTGTATATGAAAAAATTAAATTAACATTAATGAAAAGCGTTTACAACTTCAGCGCTAGCTAAAACGACAGTAAAGCTGTCAAAAGTAACAGGATCATAATACCTCTCATACAGTTCAATTGAACATCGTAATCTGATCTTTTCTTTAGCATTAAAACTAATTTCATAATCATTATTAGAGTTTAGCATAGCAGAATTACGTAATAATTCATCAGCTAATACAGAGTCTAAAATTCCATTAATTTTTATCGTAATGTGTCTGCTTCCAGCACAATCGAGCACTTTCCTCCAGCCAAAAGAAGAAATATCTTTCACCTCTTCTCTGTTATTACGCAAAGTAAATCTTAGGTTTCTTATATTATTTAACACAATAAAATTATTGTCATGATCTTTAATTTTTAGCTGTAATTTGCTCATTATCACCTCCTTTTATTAAAATATCAAAATTAATTGTTGAATGTAAAATTTCATCGTGCTGATCCATAGCACAATTACTTTCTAAAATGGCCTTATTATTAAAACCTTCAATGCTCTTAAGTATCAAGTTAACATGCTTTGTAATGGCAAACATACTGTCTATATGATAAGTATATATGTCGCATGAAAATCTTGCCTTTGTAGCAAAATTGGACAGCATGTGCAGATTATTATAATTCACTACATGCAATCTCAGGTAAGGAATGGTGACCTGTTTAGGTAAGTAGTCATAAATGTTAGTAACATATTTCCTTAAATCAGAGTTTGCTTTTAGTGCTTCATAAATGCTACTGTACAACTCGTTTATAGCTTGAATTTTTTTCATAATTAACCCTCGAAAGATATATAGAAACTCGTCATCCCGCTGCTTGTTAGCGGGATCTATGTTAAGAGATACCGCGAATGAATCGCGGTATGACGTTGGCAAGTCTTATTTACTTTAGCTATATTTCATCCTTATCTACAAAACAACCTTTGGTTCGCGAAATGGAGAATATACCTTCTTCACTTCAGATAAATGGCTACTTACCTCCGATTCACGATCTTTGTAAATAGCAGAAACATGCCGCATAATACCTAGTTTTATCTGCTCAGGAACATTGTCATAGCCAGCCTCGTATACAACATCTGCTCTTATTACATTCAAATAATTGAAAAACTCAACGTAGCCCCCTACATCACTAAAATAATACTTAAGTGTTCTCTTCTCTTGACCTTTAGACATCATTGCAGTAGCCAATACTATCTTACTCACAGGGCCATAGCTTAAATAGATCCTACGAGGTACATAATCTTCATATGAAACTTGCCATGTTTGCTTTACTAGTGACTTTTCCATATGCCATTCAGCGTAATCAGTTGCCATAAAAATTAAACTTGAAATCAACTTATCATCCTGGTCGTTCTCAATGCGTAAAAAAGATTTAACCTCTTCTAAAGTAACTGGAAAAGATTCAGGCTTAGATTTACGTTGCACAGATATTCTTGGTGAAGTAGATCTTATTGACATAATAACCCTCCTTTTTGATATAGCTAGAATAAGTAAGGTTTACCTCGTGACAGCGTGGGGCAAATCTTACTTACTTTAGCTATGCAGCTTGCATGCAACATTAAGTTAAATTGGCGCAGCAACAACTCTGAGTGCTTTATCGTATGAATATATTAAGAAGAGAACGTATTAAAGCTGTTTCTCCTTTTTTGTTGATAAAATTTGAACTTATAGCATATTCAACTAGGCTAGATTTTAGTAGATTGACATTTTGAGAATGAATATTATTGAAGATGGAGTTTAACTCTTTAGCAAGCAGACTGCGAAATTTTTGCACACTGTCATATGCGATGTTCTCAAGTTCATGTGCAAATTTATCTTGAGCTATAGTTGTTATATCTTCAATTTCCTTATCAAACTCCTCCAGCTTTTTTCCCTTACTCTTAGAGCTTTTCGTAAAAGTTTTCATATTAATTAAACTCAACTACTTTTATGATTATAACTGTAATAAAAAAACTACCAAAGTAAAAAATTCGCACTACTGTGTAACTCATAACTGTACGAACATTGCAATTTGGGCCTACCAGGAGGGCAATGACTCTTATCCAAGTACCCTCTTCTTGTCATCCGAGTAGCTGACACTGGGATCCAGGAATTTTATTAAGTTGGTAAGCATAAAAGTAGCCGTTTTATGTTAAAACACAACGTTCTTGATGAGATTACGGCAAGGCTGGATTCCAGTGTCAAGCACTGGAATGACATCATCCTTTTTTGGGATTCCAGTGCAGCTACTTGCATCTGCCACCTGCAAACTGCAATGTTCGTACAGATGTAGGTGCTAAGTTTTACAAACACCGTTGTGCTGAACCTTGAATATCCACTTCTTTCAATTCAGTGGTAGGTTTTGGTTCAGCGATGGGTTTTGATATTGCGTATGTAACGCAACTAGCTAGCAATGCAGCAGATGTTACAAAAACTACAATTATTGGTAGAACAGACAAGTCGAAAGCAATACTGAGAGTAGCACCTACTGTTAACATAGTTACAAGATTCACAGAAGCAACTTTTAAGAAACTCATTTGTCTTTTTCCTGCTTTTTCTAGCGACACTTCATTTGTTTTAGTTTTTGTTTTGCCTAGTTCACCCTTAAGTGTTGTGTTTTCATTCTCCAGACTTTTTATTTTTTGTGTTAGTGATTCATTCTCTTTATTGAATTGTTTCAACTTAGTCTCATGTCCAACTATGCAACTTTTTGATTCTGCTAGTTCCTTTTGCGCTTTTTCTAACAACACTTTTGTTTTAGAATGCTTATTTTCGTTTTCTTCTAATTCGCTATTAAGTGTTGTATTTTTACTTTCTAGATCTTGTATTTTTTGTTCTAGTGGTTCATTCTCTTCATTGAGTTTCTCCAGTGCTTCCAATTTAGTCTCGTGTCCAGTGATATAACTTCTCAATTCTGTTAGTTCCTTTTGCGCTTTTTCTAATGGTACTTCGTTTTTTTTAGTTTTTTCTAATTCACCCTTAAGCGTTGCGTTTTTACTTTCTAGATCTTGTATTTGTTGTTTTAGTGATTGATTCTCTTCCTTTTGAGATCGCAGTGCGTTTTCTAGAGTCTGATTATCAACATTTTCCTCAACATGATTTGCCCCATCATGATTTATTTCGGAACGGGAAGAGGTATTAGATGCAGTCTCAAGTCCTAATTCTAGACCGCTGTCCTCACTATCACTTTCATCAGTAAGAATCCGTTTATCACTATATGTAGCATTTGTTTTTTTCGATGACTCAATTTTTTCTACCATATTCTTAACACTAACACGTAGGCATTGCTCATCTGCTGTACTGTCACTACTTTCACCCGTAACAGAAGTCTGTTTATCATTACGTGTAGCATCGTGTTGTTTCAAATAAGGACTTATAACATTTGCTGGTGCAGCAGCTGCATTATTCCCGTTCACAACTAAACCTTCTGGAGTTTTATTCGTTTTTATTATGATATCTCTTGGAGTTTTGTCTTTATTTTTTTCTAATTTAGAATTTGCTTTAGCATCTAGTAAATGCACTATCTCTTGATCACTATTCGAAGTAGCAATGTCCAAAGGAGTCAGTCCAGAGTGATCTTTCATAGTAACACTTACTTTGTTTTCCAGTAGGAGCTTCACCATTAATGCATCACCGCATTGTACAGCAAAATGTAATAATGTACCTCGTGCTGTAGTGCCATCTGGCATTTGCAGCTTAAATTCGTGATTTTTATAAAAATCGTTAGATTTAAATATGTTATATACTATTGTATATGGAGAATCTATTCCGTTCTCATCACTCTTTTCTTTTAATTTATCTTGTACTTTTTTTAATACATTATCACTGCTTAAGTCTCTGCTTTCACTTACTTCTTGTATTATTTCAAAAAACTTTTCCCTTTTCATTTCCATAACTTTTACACCTAATTTATTTATTATTGCTAAACAGTCTCACAAAAAAGTTAAATTTGTCGAAATTCCATGTTTGATCTAAAAATTAGTCATAAACATTTTCTATGCAAGTAGCTGACACTGGTTCATTCTATAATGGTGTCACAGCAGTCCTACATCATGCCACCGCGAACCGTCATACCGCGATTCATTCGCGGTATCTCATCCGCTAACTGTTCTCCCTCATCATACCGTCACGGTATCTCCAGATCCCGCTAACAAGTAGCGGGATGACGAGTTATAGCACTTCTCATAATAGTCCAAAAAAGGTAAGATATGGATTTATAGTAGTGATGGTAAGCATGCCAGCAGCATATAGTTATGACTTAAGGAAAAAGGTAATGGAAGCATTGGATGAAGGAGAGAGTGGAGAAACTGTTGCCAAGAGATTTAAGATTGGAAAAACAACTTTATATGAGTGGAAGAAAAGACGTGAGAAAACGGGAGATTTTCAGTCAAAAAAGCCTGGAAGCGTGGGCTATAACCATAAAATTACCGACTGGAATGCATTTACCGAATTTGCAAATGAGCAAGGTGGTAAAACTCAGTCAGAGATGGCTAAGCTTTGGGGCAATATTAGTAGACAAACGATTCATCGAGCACTTAAAAATATAGGATTCACAAGAAAAAAAAGACCTACGGGTATAAAGAAAGAAATGAGGAAAAGCGAGCTCAATTTGCAAGGGTTATAGCGACAAAAGAACCTAAAAACTTAGTGTATATAGATGAGTCTGGCATTGATAACACTGAAGACTACCCCTATGGGTATTGCCAGAAAGGACAGCGGTTTTATGCCCTAAAATCTGGAAAGAAAACTCAACGAATCAGTATGGTTGCAGCCTTAAGTAGAAGAAAGATAGTTGCTCCATTAACCTTTGAAGGCCACTGTAATATGGATGTTTTTAATGGATGGTTTGAGCAATTTTTGACACCAATCTTGGAACCTGGACAAACTGTCATTCTTGACAATGCTACTTTTCATAAGTCTGATAAGATTATCGAGCTTGCTAAAGGAGTTGGTGCAGAAATTTTGTATCTGCCTCCATATTCTCCAGATTTCAACAAAATTGAGCATTATTGGTTTGCTATAAAAAACAGAGCCAGGAAAAACATTCCTCTATTCGAATCCTTTCGTCGTGCTGTTGATTCTGCCTTCCTATGACCTGTTCGGACTATTATGAGAAATGCTATACTATACCACCGCGAACCGTTATACCGCGATTCATTCGCGGTATCTCATCCGCTAACTGTTCTCCCTCATCATACCGTCACGGTATCTCCAGATCCCGCTAACAAGTAGCGGGATGACGATTGTCAGGGTGTCATCCCAGCGCCCCTATGATGTCATCCGAGTAGCCGACACTGGTTCCTCTATGATGGCAGTGCCCCTATGGTGTCATTCCAGTGCTTGACACTGGAATCCAGCCTTTCCATAATCATCAAAACATTGTATTTTAACGTAAAACAGCTATTTTTATGCTCACCAACTTAATAAAATTCCTGGATCCCAGTGTCAAGCACTGGGATGACAAGATATAAACCTTATCGTCATACCGCCACAAACCGTCATACCGCCGCGGTATCTCTAGATCCTGCTAACAAGTAGCGGGATGACGATTGTCGTTTAGCCATAAACATTAAGAAATTTACCAAATAAAAAAAAAGGCAAAAGAAGCCCTGGGGTTATTATCTGCTTTAAAATATTGGCGTTTTTTATGCTTTAAACGCTTGACAAGCAAGATTTAGCTGCTTTTAATTGCAACTAACCTACGCTGCAAATGTTTAAGAAATTTACTAAGCAGAAAAAAAGACAAAGAATCCCCGAGTTAGCTAGTCTTTTACTATCTCTGTCGAGTATTGGCATTTTTTGATGTCTTGTAACGCTTTATAAGCGCGTTCAGCTTATTTAGATAAAAATCTAGATGTAGATGAAGTTTTGTAAAGACATACAGTATCTATATACTGCAAAAAATTGAACATAAGACGCCGATACATTAAGTAATCCTTACCTTTTAATCTGCAGATTGGCGAAAGCAAATACAATAGCTCCAGTTTCATGATAAGGGGGCTGGCGGAGTTTGTCAAGGAAGTTTTTTCGTTTCTGCGGACTACCTGGATTAATATTATATAGAAGGTTTGCTGCCAATAAAGCCTAAACTTACCAAATACATTTCTGTAGATTCAGATCTACTTGACTTTGGTTTAAAGTATTTTACTGTTTTAAACATTTTTTTTAGCTCGTTACAAAAATCTTTATCAGATTCTCCTTGGAAAATTTTTACTACAAACGTGCCACCATGGCTCAAGAAATGCTTTGCAAAATTGAGCGCTGCTTCGCATAAAAGCATAATTCTGATATGATCCAACGATTTTAAACCACAAGATTCGGGGGCCATGTCAGATAAAATTACATCAAATTTTTGATCCTTGAATTTTTCTCTTAAAATTTCAAACTCATTGATAATATCACATTGTATAAACTCTACTCCATTAATTGCGTTCATTGGTTTTATGTCAAGAGCAACCACATTTGCACCTTTCTGAGATGCAACTTGTGACCATCCACCAGGAGAAGCACCAAGATCAATAATTTTTTGCCCTTCTTGGAATAATTTAAATTTGTTATCCATTTCTACCAGCTTATATGCTGAGCGTGACCTATAACCATCCTTGCTAGTTTTTTGCACATACTGATCATTCAAATGACGATGTAGCCACCTTGTTGAAGATAGTTTTCTGCCTCTAGCCGTCTTTACTCTAGTTTTTATTGCTAATACCCTACTTATTATTGATTATATCTTTAAGCTCTTTTTCAACTACTTCTTTTACCAGTGCATGTAGATATTTATTCAGCCATTCTGAGAGCTGAGGTTTTAAAAGAGATGTAACTAATTCTTCAACAGTAAGGTTCGCTTTTTTTTGTTGTTTATGCTGTAATTCGTTTTGCATTTTTCCAAGCAACGCTTTGATCTCTTCCATATTCTCTTTTAAAATTAGATGATCGTTATTTTGCGCTTGTAAGCCGCTATTACTCGCTTTGTTATTACTCATTTGGATATTATCGTACAAATAAATATCTTTTTTTTCTTCTGAATTGTAGCTATGGCCATTAAATTGGTTATTGTTGCAAGCCATTTCCTCACTTTGGTCATCATTATCAATGTCCTCTTTTTCATTATTTTCTTTTTTGCCATCTTCTTCTATTTCTTCTGGATACTCTTCCTCAAGGTATAGCACATCATCATTTTCATCCTTTATTTCTGCTTTATCGTTACTCGCGTTTTTACCCGATATAGCTTTTTTTATATCTTCTAGGATATCTTTTACAGATTGATTGCCTTGTTCATCATGCATAGTGCTAATACCATTAAATTTAGAGGTCTATACTATTTATCATAAAAAGCAAGTTGTAAACACTAATCACATAATTGCTTTTTGCTTCAACTAAGTCTGAACGTGCTTTAAATAATGCATCTTCAGTGTCTAAAAGGTCAGATGTACTCTTTAAATTTAAGTTTACTTCTTGCTCAACTCCTTCCAATGCTAGAGCTGCTGCTTTTTCCGCTTCTTGACTTGCTTTGATAATGGCCTTTGCTGTCAACACATTATTCCAAGCATTTACAACTGCTTGTTCTATATTTTTTACCGTTTCATAATAATCGTAGGTAGATTTTTTTGCATCCATTTTAGCTTTACTGACACCAAAAGCATTAACTCCTCTCTTAAAGATCGGAACATCAAGAGTAAAAACTACATGAACATTTTCTAATAGTTTGTCTACCTTCATACCATCCTCCCCAAAATTTTTGCTTGCACTTAGATTTAAAGAAGGAAGCCACTTGGAGCTTTCAGCAATCACTTCCATTCCGGCTGCTCTTTTTTGATAAACTGCTGCTTTTAGAGATAAATTATTGGTTTTTGCTAACTGTAAACATTCATTTAGCTCTGGAACAGAAGGTAGTTTATCATTAGCTTCAGAAAGGTCATCAGCATCTTCGCCAATCAAATGATAATAAGCAATATTTACCAACTTTAATTTACCTTCAGCATCAACTCTTTCGGATATAGAAGACGAAAATTTTGCTTTTGCTAACAAAACTTCAGCATTGGTTACCTCTCCAAGGGAAAAGCGTTTTTTCATAGCTGACAAATGTTCCAAAGAAACGCGTTCTTTATGTTCTCTGAGCTTTAATATTTCTGTCTTTTGTAAAACATTAACATATGCTTTCACAGCATTAAGTGCAAGCTCTTGTTTTAATTGCTGAAATCGCATCTTTTCTGCTTTGAGAAGATGGCTTGATCGACTGAATGTGGCAAAGGTACCACCGCCATCGATTAATTTCTGGCGCAATGTAAGTTTTTTTTCAGATGTATCAAGATTAAAGTTACTATCGAAATTGTATTGCAAATTAATGTCAGGTAAAAATCCAGCTAACCCAGAAGATTTATAGTGTTTTTCTGCGCTTTTATATTGGTAAAATTGAGACTTTATTTTTGAGCTATTTTTGATGGCTTTGCTTATCACTTCTCCCACATCGGTTGCATAGCAACTTATAGTATTAAAAATGATCGCAAGTGTGATAATCAATCGAAACATTCTAATTCCTATGCATATTGGTTGCGCAGCTCAATTACTAACATAAATTACTTTAATAATCAATAACTAATATTGTTGACACTATTGAGAAATTAAGTATATCATAGCTTACTATTGTTGGATCAAATAATGAAGACTTTTTTCTTAAAGGAGAAACAAATCAATAAAAAGTGGTTTGTCATAGATGCAGAAGGATTAGTGGTAGGGAGGCTTGCAGCATTTGTAGCGACACTATTACGTGGAAAGCATAAACCTGAGTATACGCCTCATATGGATTGTGGCGATAATGTAATTATTATCAACGCAGAAAAGGTGCATTTCACCGGAAAGAAGCTTAAAGATAAAATTTACTATAAGCATACAGGTTATTCTGGTGGTTTGAAGAAAACTACTCCAGATAATATTTTAAATGGCAAATTTCCTGAGCGTGTAATAGAAATGGCAGTGAAAAGGATGCTTGATGATGGGCCTATGGCACGTAGACGCTTTGAAAATTTGTATGTTTATTCTGGTTCAGAGCATAAGCATCAAGGACAGCAACCTGAAAAGATAGATTTTGCCTCTTTGAATCGTAAAAATAAAAAGTAATGGAGTAAAAATGAAGAGTTCTACAATAAATAACAATGATTGGTCAGAAAAGACAATTAAATCAGCAGTTGATTCGCTTGGTCGTTTATATGCTACAGGCCGAAGAAAAGAATCTGTAGCAAGAGTATGGATAAAGCCGGGGAGTGGAAAATTTAGTGTTAACAAAAAAGGCGATCTAATTTCTTATTTTAAAAGAGAGTCAGTGTGCCAAATAGTAAAAATGCCATTTGTTGCAACTTCCACATTGGATAAATACGATGTATTTGCAACTGTAAAAGGTGGAGGGCTATCTGGTCAAGCAGGTGCTCTAGCTCATGGAATAAGCAGAGCTTTAAGTAGTGTAAGCCAAGATTTGCATTCTATACTACGTAATGGTGAGTTCTTAACTAGAGATTCACGTGTTGTTGAACGTAAGAAATATGGTCAACATAAAGCTCGGAAAAAGTGTCAATTTTCTAAGAGATAGTTATTTTATAGGGGTGTTTTTTTGTAAGTATTATACAAATATTTGCAAAAATGTATGATATCCTCTATTTTTGTGATGAATTTAGTTGACTATCGGTGTCAACATAATATGCTATTTATGTGATTTTTTCAATATTAAGGTAATTTATGAGTAAAGAAGATATAATAAAACAATTAAAGGAAGATTGTTCTAGTCAGAATATAGATATAACAAAATCTGATTTGAGCAAGATTCATGATGCGTTTATTAAAATAATAAAGAATGAGCTGCATGGGAAAGGTGAAATACGTTTGCATGGAATAGGAACATTTTCTACTGCTATCAGTCAGGAAAAACAATGTCGTAACCCCCAAAGTGGTCAGATCATGACTGTTCCTAAAAAGACAAGGGTAAAATTTAAAGCAAGCCAAACTCTTTTAAGTATTTTAAATGAGAAGGAAAAAGCAGCAGTTAGTTAGACATTGTCATTTTCATTGTTTTTACTACGCTGTGTAAGCCGTAAAATACAGCTTCGCTAATTAAATAGTGGCCTATGTTAAGAGCTGAGATGTGAGGTATTCTTGTCATCTTCTTAGCGTGTTTATAAGTTATGCCATGTCCTGCGTGGCATTCTATTCCTAATTTATTGACGTACTCTGCAGCATTAGTAATTAACTGTAACTTTTTTTCTGATGGATTATCACAGTAATCCCCTGTGTGAATTTCTATTATGTCAGGTTTTGTCCCTAGCTTTTCAAGATATTTTAGTTGATCAATATTTGGATCGATAAACAGTGAGACTTTTATGCTAGAGCTATGCATTTCCTCTATTATACTAGAAAGTTTACTGTGCATATTCACGATATCCAGGCCACCTTCGGTTGTTAATTCTTCTCTTTTTTCTGGTACTATACTAATCGAATAGGGTTTTACCTTTTTTGCTATTTCAAGCATTTCTTCCGTGGCTGCAATTTCAAGATTTAGCTCAGTGCTAATGCTTTTTTTTAGGTTAAATACGTCTTCATCTCTAATATGCCTTCTATCTTCTCGTAAGTGTACAGTAATAAAGTCTGCTCCAGCGTCAATGGCTATTTCTGCTGCTTTCAATGGATCTGGATAAGAAGTTCCGCGTGCGTTGCGGAGGGTTGCAACGTGATCGATATTAACACCTAGTTTCACAATCTACCTCAGAAATTATTTATAGATTATACATGTTATTAGGTTTTTTGCATAGTCATTGTTTGACCTTATCCAGAAAAAGTGGAGAGAAAGAAAAGAGTTTTTTTGGGTAAAATAAAATTTTGGAGGATTAGAAATGGTAAGAGAATATACAGCAGAATTCAAATTGGAAGCTGTTAAGCTGGCAAATGAACAAAGAAAGGTAGGTCAACCAGTTGCAAAAGTAGCAAGAGATCTAGGAATAAGGGATAGTGTATTAGGAAAATGGATGAAGAAATATAACGAAAAAAAGTCAGCAGCAGATGCATTTCCAGGTAGAGGTAACATGGCTCCTTACGACAAAGAGAGGTTTGATTTACAAAGCAAGAGTAACAAGGGAAAGAGACATTTAAAAAAAAGCCCTGGCCAGTCAAAAAGAGTAAAATATTTTTTTATATAGTAACTGCTATAAAGTACAGGAATTATGTAGGATTTTCTGCTAGTGGCTACTATAAGTGGACCACAAGGAAAATAAGCAGTAGAGAATCAGCAAATAAAGAGTTATTAGCAGATATTCAAAAAATATATCAAGCTTCTAAATGTAGATATGGAGCTCCTAAAATTCATGCTGAATTAAAGGCTTTGGGTAAAAGTTGCAATTTGAAAACGGTGCAAAGTATTATGCAGAAAAATGACATCAGGGCTATACTGAGAAGAAAGTTTAAAATTAAAAAACAACAAACAGATAATAGAGCTGTAGCTCCCAATATACTAGATCAAAACTTTATTGTTGATCAACCAAATAAAGTATGGGATTACTTACATCAAAACCAAGGAGGGATGGCTATATTTGGCAGCAATAATCGATCTATATTCACGCATGGTAGTTGGCTGGTCAATGAGCAGTTCAATAAATAAACAATTGGTTATGGACTCTTTATTAATGGCCGTTAACAAGCGTAAACCTGCCAAAAATCTACTATTACATAGTGATCAAGGTTCACAATATACTTCGCAAGGTTATCAATATCTCTTATCCATAAAAAACATAGATGAGTCATAAAGGTTGTTGTTACGACAATTCTGTTGTGGAAAGCTTCTTCAGTTCTCTAAAAAGGGAGTTACCAATGGACACCTCTCGGCACTCTAAACAGCATATCAAAACTGCTATATTTGAATACGTAGAAATTTTTTATAACAAACAACGTCACTATTAGAGGTTGTCCACAAACCAAGGAATACGTAGTATATAAAGAAAGAATATTGAGGTAAGAGATGAGGAAAAAATATCCAACAGATTTAAGTAAAAGGGAATGGGCAAGAATAGAAAAACACTTCAGAGTATCGTACAAGAAAGGAGGAAGGCCACCAAAATACAGTAAGTGTGAGATAGTAGATGCAATTCTTTATATACTGCGCACAGGATGTCAATGGCGCTATTTACCACACGATTTTCCGCCGTGGAAGGCTGTGCATGAACAGTTTAGAAGATGGAAAAAGCAGGGAATTTTTGAGAAAATGAACTATGATATCACTAAATATAGTAGGTCAAAAATGGGAAGCCGAGCGCATGCATAGTGGACAGTCAATCGGTAAAAACCACGGAAAAAGGTGGGTCAAAGGTTATGATGGTGCGAAAAAGGTAAAGGGGAGAAAAAGACATATAATCACAGATACTCAAGGATTTGTGCTTGGTTGCTATGTAGGAGCTGCAAGCGAAAATGACAGAGATGGGGTGAAGATGGCATTGGACAATATGAAGGAAAAATACAGCAATATTAAGAAAATGTGGGCTGATATGGGATACCAAGGAAAAGATTTAAAGGATTACGTAAAGAGAGAATATGGGATAGATATTGAAATTGTCAAAAGGCCTCCATGTAGGTTTTGGGTGCATAAAGATACACCACTAGAACTATTGCCACAACGGGATGGCTTTGTTGCATCGCTACTTATGAAAGGCTAACTATAGTTAGGATTATAAGTAACCTATTGAAAATCTTGTTTTTTTGCAATCAATCTGATCAAATTTAAGAATAGTAATTTATTATTTACATTAATAAATTTAATTCTATTGAAAATAGCTAAAGCATTGAAATTCTTGAATTTTAGCCGGATTAGTGAGTGGTAGTGAAATTTCTTTTACTCAAATTTAGGTATTCACTGACCGTTCTTGTTATAAATACCAGAATAATAAGCTACTGATATTCTCCATCTTTTTTATCTTTAATCCATCATAGCTAGCGATGCAACAAAGCCCAACGGGATCCTGGATTTTCAGTACAGCCGAGAAGGTGGGTGGTAGAGAGGACTTTTGCTTGGATCAATAGAAATAGAAGGCTATCAAAGGAGTACGATTTACTTACAACATCTACTGAAAGTTTCATATATCTGGCTATGAGTAAAGTTATGTTAAGTAGGGAATATGCTTGATTTACTGGTTTGTGGACAACCTCTAACTATTGCATTCCAGAACAATTTGATGCATCATTCTTTTTGTAAAAAACATTCCAAACTTTCTCTCCACTTTTTCTGGGTAAGGTCAATTGACAACTGTCCACTTTCTATTCCCATGGATTCATATTTTTTGCCTTGACCAAGAAAAAATTCAGCTATTGCCTTACTTTCTCTTGCAACAACTTCTTCCTTAACAATTTTTCCTTTCTCATCAACGATACTTATAAAAGTTTCTTTTAGTGAGATCGCTATAATATTCCATGAGACTGCTCCTACTAATAAAAGTTTAAATTATTTTTGAAGAACTTATTCTACTGAATTCGTTACTTCGTGCTAAAATAATGGACTCCATCATTCAACAGCAATTACAGTATGTTTACCCTTTTTCTTGTTATTTTTCTAATCTATAGCTAGCGTTCAAAACCATATTCGAAAATACGTTTTCGGATTTTTTTTAATGCTGTTTATTTCATCCTCAACATCGTCTCTACCTTTATGAACTAAGTAGCAGCATTAAAAATTATAACGTACCCCTATCTCTAGAGTTGCATCTGGTATTTGTTTTGCTTTTATACCACTTAGTTGCCCACCCATGGTCATACCAACTGCACCAATTATCTGCGGAGTAATTTCATAATCAACACCTAACTTTAGTTTATAGGAAATAGAACTCAGTATTTTATCTACTACAGATGAACCAGCAGCTTCACCACCTGATTCTGGAGCACCTTGTGTTTCTTCTTCCTTTTCTTTTTCTTCTTGTGAACTATTGTCATCACCATCAACTGTATCACTAACACCAAAGCCAAAAGGTGTTATTTGGAGATATCCTCCTAAACCTCCGCTGACATATAGTTTAACGGGATCAATATCAAGGTCAGGATAGAAGCGGTAGTTTGCCAATAAGCTAGCTCCTATGCTCTTTAATGACTTAATATTACTGAGAACCTCAAGTTCAAATTTAGAGTTTTGGTCATAATGGTAACCAAGAACAACACCAGGTTTCATTTTAAAGCCACCACCCCAACCAGCACCAAAGTTTAAACCTGCATAGTACTTATCTTCTGACTTACTTGCACTATTACTAGCTGCACCTGCTAGAGATGAAGTAAGCAACACAGCCAAAACGCACAATCTCTTTATTTTCATATAACTCCTCATACAAAAAAATATATAATGCATAAGTATATATCCTTTATATTAAAAAAGATATAACTACATGTCAAAAAAAGTATAGCCATAAAATCAGATTATATAAAACGTACTACTCAGGTCTTTTATATAACTATATTTACTATCTTATTTGGTACAGCATATACAGTGCGAACTTTGCTTTGATCGATCTTACTGGACACAGAGTCTATCGCTATTTTCTTCAATTCTTCTTGAGGTAAGTTAATTGCCACCTTGATTGTTGTACGTAATTTTCCATTGATTTGCACTGCTATAGTTACCGTATCGTCAACTAATAATGATTCATCAGCTTTTGGCCAAGGTTGACCTCCTATTTCTTGCCATAGGCTTTCAGCTAGATGTGGTATGAATGGTTCGATTACTCTGATTAATATACATATACCTTCATCAATAAGAGATTTTCCAGTTTTTACGTCTATTTCAGCTATTAAATTCGTCATTTCACGAAATTTTGCCACTACACAGTTTAATCTGCAGTTTTCCAAGTCATCTGTAAGTCCATGTAAGAGTTTATGAATTTTTTTTCTGTACTCTAGAAGTCCACCCGTAACACTTTTGTTATCATAGTGCATATTCACAGGCTTAAGCTGCATGACCATACGCCACAATTTATTTACATAACGAGAACAACCTTCCACGCCATCATCGGACCATTCCATATCTTTCTCTGGAGGAGTGTCAGACAACACAAACAAGCGGGCAGTATCAGCACCATACTTTTCTATGATAAAATTTGGATCAACTGTGTTCTTTTTCGATTTGCTCATTTTCTCGACTTTTCCAACTTGAACCTTAGCTCCTTGTGCAATCAACTCTTTTGCTTCTGCGGGAAATAGCCACTTACCATTTTCGTCTTTATAAGTTGCATGGCAGACCATTCCTTGAGTGATTAAAGTAGAGAAAGGCTCTTTAATATCAAAATAGCCACATTTGGTTAAAGCACGGCAGAAAAATCGTGAGTAAAGCAAATGCAGAATTGCATGCTCTATTCCACCTATATAATAATCAACAGGCATAAAACGATTACACGCATCTTTGTCTATTGATTTATCTTCGCTACAGAATGCAGCAAAATACCAAGAGGATTCAAAAAAGGTGTCAAACGTATCAGTTTCACGCTCTGCTTGCTTTCCACATTTTGGGCAATCAACAAATTTCCAAGTAGGATGTTTATCAAGTGGATTGCCACCACTTGTGAATTCCACATCCGCGGGCAGTATTACAGGCAGGTCTTTTTCTGGCACTGGAACAGTACCACAGTCTTTGCAATATATAATAGGTATAGGGCATCCCCAATAACGTTGTCTCGAAATTCCCCAATCATGTAAACGATAGTTTGTTGTTTTCTCACCTATCCCTTTTTCTTTGAGCTTTTTAATGATTACTTCCTTTGCTTCACTAACCGTCAATCCATTTAAGAATTCAGAGTTGCACATTATTTCGCCGCCAGTGTAGGCTTCTTCTAGAGTCACTATGGCTTGTGCACCCTTTTCACAAATAACAGGAATAACCGGCAAATCGTATTTCTGTGCAAATTCAAAGTCACGCTGATCATGTGCAGGGCAACCAAAAATCGCGCCTTCCCCATATTCCATCAACACAAAATTCGCTATGTAAAGCGGCAATTCCTTATCAAGAAATGGATGTTTGACGTTTAATCCGGTGTAAACTCCTATTTTTTCATCGTTCTCTCTTTTCGATTTTATTTCTTGGATCCCAGTGTCAAGCACTGGGATGACAACAGAAGAACCATTCTTTAAATCCTGCACAATAGGATGCTCTGCTGCCACTGCACAAAAAGAAGCCCCAAACAAAGTATGAGGATAAGTTGTAAAAACTTTTAATTTCTTATTCAGGCCAACTACTTCAAACTCTATAGTTGCTCCTTCAGATTTTCCTATCCAACGCTCCTGCATTGTTTTGACTTTTTCTGGCCAATTTTTCAAACTTTGCAGGCACTTGAGTAAATCTTCAGCGAAATCAGTAATCTTTAAAAACCATTGGGACAACTTACGTTTTTCAACAACTGCACCTGATCGCCATCCTTTTCCATCAACCACCTGTTCATTTGCAAGCACTGTTTGGTCCACTGGATCCCAGTTAACCCATGATTCTTTTCGATAGGCAAGCCCATGCTTTAAAAAATCCAGGAAAAATTTTTGTTCGTGTTTGTAATAATCAGGCTCACATGTGGAGAGTTCACGCTCCCAATTATAAGAAAGACCTATAGATTTCAACTGTGTACGCATATTATCTATATTCTCTTTTGTCCATGTTTCGGGGCTAATATTGTTATCCCTTGCTGCATTCTCAGCTGGTAATCCAAACGCATCCCAGCCAATTGGATGCAAAACCTCAAATCCATTAGCTCTCTTGTAACGCGCTATCACATCCCCTATTGCATAGTTACGTAAGTGTCCCATATGAATTTTACCAGATGGATATGGAAACATTTCCAACACGTAACACTTTTCTTGTTTACCACTCTTGCTTACAGAAAAATCCCATTTATCTTGATAAAATTTTTCAACACTTTTAAAATCATATTTCATATAAATCCAAATTCAATTACAGTTCATATGCATCAAAGGATCAACCGCTTGGCCATTATGTCGTATTGTGAAACATATCTGTGGATCTTTATCTTGTGTGCTTGATTTACCTGCAGATCCAATTACTTGACCTTGCTTTACTTTATCACCAATTTCAACATGTATGTTTTTTAAATAGGAGTACACAGTCATGTAATTATCTTTGTGTTCCACTATAATTAAATTCCCATACCATCTCAGCCCTTTGCCTACATATATCACTTTGCCTGGTGCAGAAGCAACTACGTTCGTTCCATTTTGAGCAGCAATTTTTATGCCATCCTTACACATTTCATCAGAAGAGGTAGCTGAACCTTTAACTGGCATTACAAATTTACAATTTACCTCCACGTTTTGTGCATTATTGTTATCTTTGTATATCCTATTTATGATGGCTTTTCTACTTTCTTTTTGCACTGAAGGCTCCCTAATTAAATGGTACTCTCTTGTATATTCCAGATCTCTTTTTCCGTAAAATTCTTCGCCTTTAAGCAGCACAGGTGCAGGTTTTTGCAGGCCACAGCCTATTAATATTGCTAATAACATAAGAAATGAGGCTATATGCCACATTTTAAACTCTCACAAAACTCCAAAATTTTAGCGAGACGTAGTGTTTCACGCCTGCTTGTTACTTTCCTCGTTATTTATTTTACTAGTTAAATAGTCCCTCAAATCGGTGAGTTCTTGCAACAAATTCTTTGTGACTTTTATATCATTACCAAATTCTTTTTGCACTCCTTTTATTGTATATCCTTTATCATATAGCATGTATTTTACTTTCTTTATGGCCTCTATACACTTGCGATCATATAGCCTTCTTCCTTTACGCTTTGTAGGCTTAATTTGATGAAATTGACCTTCCCAAAATCTCAAAACATGCTGTTCCAAATGTAGCTCTTCAGCTACTTCCCCAATCGTATAAAATAATTTTTCCTTGTTCATTAATTATTGATTGATTTTTTTATAATTTTTGAAGGCCTAAAAGAAACTGAATTTCTTGCCTGAATCATCACTTTCTCCGATGTATTTGGTATATTTCCTGGTCTTTCCTTCTTTTTCTTAACCAAGAATGTTCCAAATGACGATATTTTTACTATTCCATCCTTTACCAAGCTTGTCTTTATTTCGTCCAATATATCATCTATTATCGAAACAGAGTCTTCCTTTGATAATCCTATTTCTTGGTTTATATCTCCAGCTATCGTTGCCTTAGTTACTGTTGTGTCTTTTGTTGTAACGTGATCCATTATTGATAAATATTACAATACGTAAATATAATATAGCAATCGACTCGAGATTCAGCTACTTTATTTTTTAGAGTATGTCTCTTTTGTTGCATAATTTAAAATACCGGCAACTATCAATATCGCAAATATTGCAAAAAGTGCCATTTTATGATCTGTAAAAAGTGCTAACATTGACACTATAACTCCACTGCCAATAAACATAAATCCATTGATAATGGATGATGATGTGCTGATGTATTTTCGTTTCACAATCTCGCTGCCGACAGTAAAATTAAGCATATGTCCTCCCGCAAAAAACCCGAACATTAACATACAAAAGTACACAACGTGGACTGTTAAATGGCTGTATAGTAAAATAATAATTGAGACGCCTTGCAATAAAGCAAAAGCAGAAATTACATGTTTCCTATTTTTAAATAAGTTTGAGATTCGATCTGCAATTGGAGCACCAACTGCAAGACCAAGCCATAGTATTGCAGTTGCTATACCTGACTCCATTGCATTGAGTTCTGAGTTGCCCAGTAACCTTGGAGCCCACAAGGTATTAAGTGCTAAAAATGTTCCAAAAGTAATAGCACCCACCACTGAAGTTATCCAGATATCTCTTAATTTTAGCACTGTTAATATAGAGCACATTACTGTCTTCATAGAGCTTTTTATTGTGCGCTTTTCTGAGCTGCTTTCTGGAAGTGTGTTTGGACAAAAAAGCGTAAGTACAAATATCAACACACCAAATAGTATTATGCATACAATCAGATTTTTCCAATATGCATCTTCGGCAAGCAAGTTAGAGAACAGTATTTGAATTACCAAAGCAGAAAGGCTTGAAATTGTCTGCACTAGTGAAAACATTAGTCCAAATTGGGCAGCGGAAAAACATATGCTACTTGTGTGAGCAGCACCAATAAAACCAAATGATGCTCCAGTTGCAATCAACACTTGAGACAAAATCAAATGGGAGAAATTGTCACTATTAATAAGGACAAAAAACCCCAAGATCATAGTTGATAACGAGAAAAAATAAATTTTTTTACTGGAAAAAACATTAAACGTTGCTCCACTAAAAAATTGTAAGATGGCGAAAGTCCAAGTATATACTGAATTAGCCAGTGCAACTTGCGCGATTGTAAGTCCAAGTTCCTTTTCGAGATTTACACTTATAAAGGTATAAATTATCTGCATGTTGCTGAATATAACAACCAAGTTACTGATTAGCCAAATGAACCAAGCTTTAGCTCTGCTTTCCATAAGATTTATTTTTATAAGTAATCTATTAGAAATTTAACACTAAGTCTCTTTTTAGGCTATTGTTTCCTGACTACTGTTATAGCTAACCCAAAAAACGGGTTCCCTACGTCATGCCGCCGCGGTATCTCTTAGCCGCTAACAAGCAGCGGGATGACGATTGTCAGGGTGTCATCCCAGCGCCCCATAAGTGTTGAAAGTATCAAAAATAACGTGATATGAGATGATCAACGGCATGTAAATTACCTCCCGACAGTAAAACAATCGAACGTATAAAAGAGTCATTTAGATCCAATGTGAATTGCAGTAATGCTATTTTGAACCCATGTAGATTATTTTTGATTTTATAAACAAGAAATAACAAAGCCGATCATGTAAATATACACCTTCATGCCATTCATAGTATGGCTTAAAAAGTGCTTATATCCAAGATTTTGCTTTATAAATTTAAAGAACACTTCTATATCCCATCTGCGCCTATATAGCTCTGTTACTTCATAAGCTGGCATTTCAAACAAGTTTGTCAAAAACCATATTTCATCTCCAATTTTATTTCTGATTTTTATTAGCCGTAGATCATGCTTTTCTGCCACTTTACCTCGTGCACGATAAAGATTAACTATTATATCTTCTAAAATCTCTGATCCATCCGATTTTTGTTCTCTTATAACTTTGTTCCTGCTTATAACATCATGTTTTCTTCCTACTTTAACTCTTGTGATAAATTTGTACTCCTTTTCATCAAATTCGGCAAAAGTTCCAACTTTTCTGATTCCTCTATCAAATAATAAAATATCCTCTTTTTCAACTTTAGCTTCATTAATTGCTCTCACTAATGCTATATCTTCACTACTTTCTTCTTGTCCTTTACAAAATCTTATACTTGTCGGCAATTGATCCTTTAATCCTACACTCACTTTAACTTGACTGTCGTTACTTTTACCGCCTATTTTTAGCCCATCTTTTATGAGATATCCCGATAAATTTATGATCGTCGAATCAAACTTATGTAAGTTATTTGATGTTTTTTGGGGTAATAGCTTTTTAATCTTGCTCATCAAATCAATATATACTCCCTTAAAATATTCTGGATTTATAACTTTTAACCTTTTTGACAAACCACTGTATGTTACTGTACTTTTATCGCTATTCTTATCCATTATACACCTGTTTATTACCATTTCTAGCGCTCTTAGGCTTGTTTTTTGCCCCATTAATATTAACTTCATTAGACCTTTAAATATAATCTTGCCCAACAATTTAGTATTACATTTATCTACTTCACTTAATTTTCCTAGCCTTTCTAAATCCTCATCTTTTATTAAATTTAGTACTCTTTCTATTTGATCCATTATTGCCTCCATTTTCTTGCAATAATAGTTCTTTATGTCTTTTTTGTGTTACTTTCAACACTTATGCCAGCGCCCCTATGATGTCATCCGAGTAGCCAACACTGGTTTCCATCCAAGACGGTGTCATTCCAGTGCTTGACACTGGAATCCAGACTTTATAGCTCTTCTCATAATAATCCAAATAAGGTAAGATATGGATTTATGGTAGTGGGGTTTGTATGCCAGCAGCGTATAGTTATGACTTAAGGAAAAAAGCAATGGAAGCATTGGATGAGGGAGAAAGTAGAGCAACTGTTGCCAAGAGATTTAAAATTGGAAAAACGACTTTATATGAGTGGCAGAAAAGGCGTGAGGAAACAGGAGATTTTCAGTCAAAAAAGCCTGGAAGCGTAGGATATAACCATAAAATTACCGACTGGAATGTCTTCACCGAATTTGCAAAAAACCATGGCGGCAAAACTCAGTCAGAGATGGCTAAACTCTGGGGCAATATCAGTCGACAAACGATTCACCGCGCACTTAAAAATATTGGCTTTACAAGAAAAAAAGACCTACGGATATAAAGAAAGAAATGAAGAAAAGCGAGCTCAATTTGCAAAGGTTATAGCAACAAAATATCCTGAAAATCTTGTATATATTGACGAATCTGGGATAGACAATACAGAAGACTACCCATACGGATATTGCAGAAAAGGAGAGAGGTTTCATTCACTAAAATCAGGTAAAAAAACTCAGCGTGTCAGTATGATTGCAGCTCTAAATAAAAAGAAAATCATTGCTCCATTGACCTTTGAGGGATACTGCAACAAGGATGTTTTTGAGGCTTGGTTTGAGCAGTTTTTGACTCCAATTTTAAGGTCTGGCCAAACTGTAATTCTTGATAACGCTGCTTTCCATAAATCTAAAAAAATCGATGATCTTGCTAAAGGAGTAGGTGCTGAAATTCTTTATCTTCCTCCATATTCTCCAGACTTTAACGAAATTGAGCATCATTGGTTTGCTATAAAGAACAGAGCTAGAAAAAATATCCCTATTTTTCAGTCTTTCCGTCAAGCTGTTGATTCTGCTTTTTTATGATTTGTTCTGACTATTATGAGAAGAGCTATAATTGTTATACTTGTAAATAATCTGGTGAAAATAAACGTTCATCTCAAAATGCAGTATTTTTGTTGAAATAGCTCAACTGGATCCCAGTGTCTGGGCACTGGGATGACACCATAGGAGGCTACTTGGATGACAAAAAAAGGAGCACTGGGATGACAGCAGTCCTACGTCATACCGCCGCGGTATCTCTAGATCCCGCTAACAAGTAGCGGGATGACGGTTGTCAGGGTGTCATGAAAGTAGCTGACACTGGAATGGCTTTGTTGCATCGCTACTTATGAAAGGCTAACTATAATTAGGATTATAAGCAACTTATTGAAAATCTTGTTTTTTTTGCAATCAATCTGATCAAATTTAAGAATAGTAACTTGTTATTTATATTAATAAATTTAATTCTATTGAAAATAGCTAAAGCATTGAAATTCTTGAATTTTAGCCGGATTAGTGAGTGGTAGTGAAATTTCTTTTACTCAAATTTAGGTATCCACTGACCGTTCTTGTTATAAATACCAGAATAATAAGCTACTGATATTCTCCACCTTTTTTATCTTTAATCCATCATAGCTAGCGATGCAACAAAGCCCACTGGAATCCAGAAAAAAAGAAATATGTATCAGCTACTTTCATTTGCTGCGCCTCAAAAATAAACGTTCATGTAGCTAAGCCATAAATCCAGATAAAGATCTTTAATCATTGGCTTCGTAGTACTTCTCAACCAACTTATTAAGTAACCTTACACCAAAACCTACTGCTCCTCTTGGACAAATGTCAGTACCTTTCTCGTGCCAAGCAGTGCCTGCGATATCTAAATGTGCCCAGCAAGTTTCATTCACAAAACGCTGTAAAAACTGTGCAGCCATTATGCTATCTCCACCAGAGCCTGCAGGAGCGATGTTTTGAACATCAGCAATCGGTGAATCAATAATTTTGTCATAAGTTTCATTCATAGGAAAACGCCATAACTTCTCATTTACTTCATTTCCTGCATCAATCAGACGGTTTGCTAATTCATCATTATTTGAAAAAAGACCAGCATATTCGTTATTTCCAAGTGCAACCACTATAGCACCAGTTAAAGTTGCAAGATCAATCATAAATTTTGGTGAGAATCTGTCTTGCGTATACCATAAAGCATCTGCAAGTATGAGCCTTCCCTCTGCATCGGTATTCAACACTTCTATCGTCTGTCCAGACATTGAAGTTACTACATCACTCGGTCTTTGAGCATTACCATCCACTGCATTTTCTGCAAGTGCAACCACGCCAATCGCATTTACCTTTGCTTTTCGTCCTGCTAAAGCATGCATCACTCCAACCACAGCAGCAGAGCCTGCCATGTCATATTTCATCGACTCCATACCACGTGAAGGTTTGAGTGATACTCCACCAGTGTCAAACGTTATACCTTTACCAACAAAAGCTATAGGCTTTTGTTCTTTAGAAGCCCCATTCCATTTTATCACTACTAATTTTGGTTCTTTACTACTTCCTTGTGCAACTCCAAGCAAGGCTCCCATTTTTTTCTCTTCCATCTGCTTTTTATCAAGCACTTCGATTTCAAGGCCAAGCTTAGTAAGTTCTTTTTTTATATGATCAGCATAGGATTCTGGATATAGAATGTTAGGAGGCTCTGTTATAAAAGAGCGCGCCAGGAATATACTCTCACCTTCTTGCCTTAAGTGCTCAAATGATCTTTCAGCATTACTTAATTGTTCATCTTTTACTAATACGGTAATCTCCTCTACCTCTGTAATTTTCTCATCCTTTTTAGTTTTATACTTATCAAACTTAAAACTACGCAGAAACGCACCATATGCAACATTTGCTGCACTACCTTCGATTAAAACCGCTGCTTTTTTAATTTTTAATCTGCTTAGCTCACAATATATTTTACCACCAATATTTAATTCTTTATTTTCATTCCATTCATCCTTCTTACCCAGTCCAACAACTATAACATTTTTTTCTTCTGGCAAAGCAGTAGAGAAAAATTCACCAAAACTTCCATTGAAATCGCTAAATTGCTTTATATTATCTATGATCTGTTTTCCTTGCAAAACTCCGCCATCATTTACGGTTTCGTTGTCCTCAAACAAACCCATTACTATTGTTTTAAAATCGGGTGAAATTTTAGAAATTGTTATTTTCATTGCTGGTATCTCCGTTGCAAATAATTGTAAACTGTACATAAAACATAGCAAAAACATCAGTAAGATATTTTTCATATACATCCTAAGTACAATAACACTTAAGTTTACTATGGACTCCCTTACATGCAAGGTTTTTTATCTTTTATTAGAGAACTTATTATATCCGCCCAAGGTAATGTTAAACGTATAGGTTTTTATGACCTGATCACTGTAAGTAAATGGTGTTATGAGAAGGCTTGCAAGCCCATTACTAACAAAATCTCCAAGAACAGGATCAGCACAATTATCGCAATTATGGTCAACAAAAAACATTTGCGTTGTGAATTCCGGAAAATCCGGATGTTGAACTAGAAAGTTGATATGTGGAGCTCTATCACCAATTTTACCAGGTGCTATCGTAATAAAATTATAATAGCCAAGATTATTCACTACAAACCTTCCTGATCCAGCAAAATTCGGATCATCCTCTATATTCTTATCGTAATGGTTCACGCCGCGTGAATTCGCGTGCCATATAGAAACTACAGCATTTTGTATTGGTAAACAGTTTATATCAGTAATTCTACCCACTATGTGTATTAATTCTCCTGTTGCACTATTTGGAGAACCAGGTTTCCTTCTTAAATTGTTTGAAGAGCTAAAATTTTTTGGCCTTGCATCAAGGTCATATATTTCTGGAGTTTCAATGCAGTTGAGCAAAACAGGATCAGCTGCAAATAGCGGCAAACTGAATACCATTTGTACTAAAAACGCTAATAAGATATTTTTCACATTCATTTCATTTATAATAGACTTCTTGCATAACCATATAACAAACTTTTATTGGAAATAGAAACGAAAAAACTTGCTTGACACCCTTCGCCAGCCCCCTTATCATAAAACTGAAGGTATTCAGTTATCTTCATCTGTGCAGATTAAACAGCAAGAGAACAACGTAGTTGGCGTCTTATTTTTAATTTTTTGCACTATGTGCACCTTATGTCTTCACAATATTTCTAGGTTTTTACCTACACAAGCTGAAACGCGCTATTTAAAACATTAAAAAACGCCAACTTAAAAAATGGATAGTGAATAACTAGCTACCCTAGGGTTTCTTTTGCCTTTTTTTCTGTTTAGTAAATTGTATCCGTTCAGCCAATGGCGTCAACTTAAGGAAAAATATCAGCGATAGTGTATAAAATTTCTCTCTAAAACTTTTACCATTAAATTATCCAGAAGCCGCAGGAAACAGCACTTTTGTTTCTATTTTATTTCAACAAAGAAGTTTAAAATGTGTCCTTTTTAGGTGAAACATGCAAAAAGGAAAAAATTTTATTCTACAAATTAAAAATATAATATACTCGAAAGCTTTTCAGAGAATCCATTGTGTTGAGTTTTACACGAACAAGAAAACTTCCTTTTTCGACAGTATTTTCTATGATTTTAAAGTTAGTTAAAAAAAGTTTGGGAATAGAATGTGAACTTATGGAGCCATTGACATGTACCCTCAAAGCAAGCTTTTTCTAAAGCAAGGTATAAGATTTGCCATACAGGCTTTCAAGAATTTAAGCATCCAAACAGCCTATCAGGATGAACCTGAGTTGGAGAGGCTATAGACTTATTGCAGCAGATGGTTCTGGTATGAGATTACCCAGCTCTGAGGAAATTGTATCCGAGTTTGGCCGCTTTAAACCAAATGGAACAACAGGCACCATTGGCAATTTGTTTGTTGATTTGTGTACTTCGCTGATTTGTAGTGCTCGTCTTGCGGCTTGGAATATAGGTGAACAAACGTTGGCGGAAGAGCAATTACCCGAAGTTATCACTCAAATGCGTTCATTAAATCAAAAGAAATTATTATTTATCTATGATCGTGGTTATCCTTCAGTAAAATTCATTCAGCAGCATTATGATTTGGAAGTAGATTTTATTTTTCGCTTGCAAAAAAGAAATTATAGCAAGCTATGGGAACGCTGGAGAATTAGATTTCGATTTTATATTAGAAAATGAAAAGCTAAAAAATAAAATGAAAGGACAGAAAGTAAGAGTTATAGTGCTGACATTAGCCAACGGAGAAACAGAGGTATTGATTACTTCACTTTTTGACCGAGTAAAATTTACTTTGGAAGATATCAGCAAAGCTTATGTGTTAAGGTGGCATATAGAGGAGTGCTATAAACGACTCAAAATAGGTGCAGAATTAGAGAATTTTTCTGGCGTAAATTTAGAGGCTGTATTACAAGAATTTTGGGCAAACTTAGTCATGTGTAATATATTGTCGCTTCATATGTGTGATGCACAAGGGCCTTGGAATCCAGATCAAATTGCTGAGTATCGTTTAAATTTTTCAGTTTTATTTGGTGTAATGAGGCAGAAACTCTATCAGGTACTTATTGCGCCAAAAAACTTTCAAGCCCTTTTTAAGTATACGCGCTAAAGTTAAAATCCGACCAGGACGATTGTATAGCCGCGATAAGGTAGATAAGCCCAAACGCCATCATGTCTTTAGGAGAGTTTGCTAATGGAGGCTCTTAAGTTGACGCCATTGTCCGTTCAGCGGAGTGGTAGAATAAGGTAGACAAAGCAAGATAATAAAGATAATCATAGAGCAAAAGTGAGGTAATGTGGTAAACCTTTGAGAACTCTGCAAAAATTTACAGCAAAAAATAGAAAAGTTGGAAGGGAGGATAGAAGAGTTAGAGGCAGAAAATAAGGCCTTGAGGATTGAGAACACTGAGTTGAAAGAGAGGCTTGGTTTAAACTCGAAAAATTCATCTCTACCGAGCTCTAAAGAATTGTACAAAACAAAAAAGGACAAGCCAAAAAGCGAAAGGAATGTTGGCGATCAGGTTGGGCATAAAGGAAATTTTCATGCCACAATGGAAGCGGATAAAGTAGTAAAAATAGAGTTGCCTAATATTTGCGAATGCGGAGGAGAGCTTGTAATATGCGAAAAACCTTATGTTCACCAAAAAGTTGATCTTCCGGAAATTAGGCCTGATGTAGTAATTGGAACATGGTCGTTGTCGGAGATGCAGAAAAAGAAAAAGTAGCAAGTTACCAGAAGGTGTTACGCCAGATACATTTGGTCCAAGGGTTAAGTCTATAATTGCAGCACTCAGCGGATTTTACAAAAACTCAAAGCGTGAAGTGGCTAGTATCATAAATGACATTTTTAATTTGAACATAAGTGTTGGCAGCATATCAAATCTTACTATTACCCACAAATATAAATGGACTAAAAAGTAAAATATTACAATATTAGAGTTTGCAAATATTGAGGGTATAGAAATGGCAAACGAGAGTAATGAATGGGCTAAAAATGAATTTGGAGATGCTGTACTTGGAGATAAAAGATTAACTGACCGATTAGTAAAGATTGCTGATAGTTTGATAAGTTTACCTGAAAGCTCAATTAATGAGGCATGCGGAAGTTGGTCAGAAGCAAAAGCAGCATATCGTTTTTTTCAAAATGAGAACGTAAAAGAAGTCGATATTCTAGCTTCACACATTGATAAAACAGTTGAAAGAACAAAAGCTCATAAAAGAATTCTTGTGATTCAAGATACAACTTATATTTCATACTCAAGCCATAAGCGGATTGGGAACTATTGCTGGAAAAGGAGCAGTAATGCATACAGCCCTTGCTGTTAGTACGGAAGCTGGGAATACTGGATCAAAAGATTTACTCGAGGCAACTCATTTCTGAAGAAGAAAAAAGACTAAAGAGCCATCGTAACAACGTTCATATTGAGGATAAAGAAAGTATGAAATGGCTAGAAAGTTTAAAGAAAACAAATAATATTATAGATCTGGCCCAAACCGAAGCTATAACTGTATGTGACAGAGAAGCAGATATGCATGATTTTTTTGAACTTGCACATAATCTTAACTCAGCAATTTTAGTAAGAGCTCGCCACAACAGAAATGTAAATAAAAAATTCATGCATACCAGGAACAAGCAAAAATTATGGTCATTTATCCAAGGCCTCCCTTGCGCTGGAAAAGTAGAAGTTGAAATCCCTGCTAGAGATAACAAGCAAAAAAGGACAGCGTTTTTAGAAATTAGATTCGGAAAATTTATCACATGAAGGCCATATAAAATGTAAAGAAGGTCACATAAAATATAAACCGACAGCATTATTCAGTCTACAACTTCACGCAATTCATGTTGTTGAAAAAAACTCTCCTCCCGAAGCAAGTCCTCTAGAGTGGATGCTTTTTTCCGGTCAGTACTTTTGAAGAAGCTGTTGAAAAAGTTAGTTGGTATTGTTTGAGATGGAAAATAGAGATATTGCATAAGATTTTAAAATCTGGTCTCAAAGTTGAGGAATGTAGACTTGGAACAGCAGAAAGATTAATGAGGTATTTATAGCTCTTCTCATAATAGTCAGAACAAATCATAAAAAAGCAGAATCAACAGCTTGACGGAAAGACTGAAAAATAGGGATATTTTTTCTAGCTCTGTTCTTTATAGCAAACCAATGATGCTCAATTTCGTTAAAGTCTGGAGAATATGGAGGAAGATAAAGAATTTCAGCACCTACTCCTTTAGCAAGATCATCGATTTTTTTAGATTTATGGAAAGCAGCGTTATCAAGAATTACAGTTTGGCCAGACCTTAAAATTGGAGTCAAAAACTGCTCAAACCAAGCCTCAAAAACATCCTTGTTGCAGTATCCCTCAAAGGTCAATGGAGCAATGATTTTCTTTTTATTTAGAGCTGCAATCATACTGACACGCTGAGTTTTTTTACCTGATTTTAGTGAATGAAACCTCTCTCCTTTTCTGCAATATCCGTATGGGTAGTCTTCTGTATTGTCTATCCCAGATTCGTCAATATATACAAGATTTTCAGGATATTTTGTTGCTATAACCTTTGCAAATTGAGCTCGCTTTTCTTCATTTCTTTCTTTATATCCGTAGGTCTTTTTTTCTTGTAAAGCCAATATTTTTAAGTGCGCGGTGAATCGTTTGTCGACTGATATTGCCCCAGAGTTTAGCCATCTCTGACTGAGTTTTGCCGCCATGGTTTTTTGCAAATTCGGTGAAGACATTCCAGTCGGTAATTTTATGGTTATATCCTACGCTTCCAGGCTTTTTTGACTGAAAATCTCCTGTTTCCTCACGCCTTTTCTGCCACTCATATAAAGTCGTTTTTCCAATTTTAAATCTCTTGGCAACAGTTGCTCTACTTTCTCCCTCATCCAATGCTTCCATTGCTTTTTTCCTTAAGTCATAACTATACGCTGCTGGCATACAAACCCCACTACCATAAATCCATATCTTACCTTATTTGGATTATTATGAGAAGAGCTATAACAGTCATGAGCATTATTGCTTGGAGAATTTTCTTTATTACATCAATTGCAAGAACTAACCCAACATTACCATGTACTGCCTTATTAGCTGAGGAAGAATGGAAAGTTTTATATGTTAAAATACACAGGAAACCATGTCCAAATATAGCCCCTACTATAAAAGAAGCCGTTTCGTGAACTTGGAGGTCATTTAGCAAGAAAAAGCGACCCAAAACCAGGACCAATTACTCTTTGGAAAGGGTGGAGACGTCTCTTTGATCTAGCAGAAGGATGGAGACTTGCTCATGAACCTCATATTTGTGGGTAATAGTAAGGTTTCTAAGGGAGGGAGTAGTAGTAATACTGCTTCCTTACCTGACCAGTTTGCTCGTGATAAAGGTTTTGAGAAACGAGCTCAACTATATGCTGCTAAGGCTTACTCAAGGCAAGCTGATAAATCTGGTAAGTACATTGATTTAAAGAAGGTTTTCTTTATTGCTATCTCTAATTGTAATTTATTTCCTGATAAGCTTGATTATATATCCAGCCACACTATAAGAGATGAGAAAACCAATGAGCATGACTTAAAAGATTTTCAATTTGTATTTATTGAACTACCTAAATTTCCTAAGAATAAGGAAGAACAGCTAGAAAGCATAGTGGATCGTTGGTTATTTTTCTTCAGTGCGACCCGGAAAGCCGTGGTTTTGTGATGGTTAAATTCCATCTTCCCTAGACATCGGGGATAATGTATGTCTCACATTTCAAAGGATGGCAACCTTTGGGATGCAAGCATGAGATAAAAGCAGGTAACACTAAACCTCATGGTGAATCCCTGCAAACAGAGTTAGATATGATTACGAGAGGAACCTATGTTTGAATTGTCGTCAAAGCATAGTATGCGAAAAGAGGTTGAACTACGCATAGACAAAAATGGTACGAAGCAAAAGGGGAACTAAAGATTGAAGACTTTAGTTATTGATGTTCCCAGCTTCCGGCAAATAGTAGGAATCTAAGTTTAACGTGAAACGAAGCTATGGAACGGAGTAACCACATAAAAGCTCTTATATTCATTAAATATAAGTAGGTAGCCAACCACAAGCTGCTATGTGGAAGGATTGTTTAAGAAGCTAATGCACAAAGTAATATCTGGGATATGCAGACGTAAACACTTTAATTTGGAAGGTAAAGTGGTGAATAGTAGTGAATATGTTATGGACCAGCAAAAAGCTAGGTATGAATGGAATGGAATTCCTTGGCGAAAGCTGAAGAAATCTTCATTTAAGCTACAAAAACGAATTTACCAAGCCTCTAAATGTAATGATATCAAAAAGATGCATAATCTTCAAAAATTATTGCTCAAATCAACAAGTGCAAAAACACTCGCTGTTAGGAAAGTAACACAGGACAATAGGGGGAAGAAGACTGCAGGTATTGATGGAAAGGCTAATCTTAATCAAAAAGAAAGATTACAACTATCATATTCTTTAGATATAAAAGAAAAAGCAAAGCCATCAAGACGCGTCTGAATCCCAAAACCTGGTAAGCCATCGGAGCATCGCCCGCTTGGTATACCTACTATATCACAAACACTTGTAAAAATGGCTTTAGAACCAGAATGGGAGGCAAAACTTGAGCCAAACACTTATGGTTTTAGACCTGGTAGATCATGTCATGATGCAATTGAAGCCATATTTGATGTGCTAAAACAGAAAACAGCATATGTATTAGATGCTGATATTTCTGGATGTTTTGACAATATTAACCATAATAAACTGCTTGAAAACCACACCAACGTTAAAGAAAATCATAAGAAGATGGTTAAGGGCAGGCGTTATGGAAGATGGAAAGTTTCAATCCACAAAACGTGGTACAATTCAAGGAGGCACCGTTGCTAGCTTGTGTTGCATTACACGGATTAGAGCAACATGTCAAAAAAGCATTAACAAACGAACTCTTTCAATGCATGAAAAGAAAATATGGTAGGATATCGCATAAAAACGCGCAAAAGTCTATTAGTGTAATTTTCTACTGTGATGATTTTGTCATCATACATGAAAACGAAGAGATTATTCTTAAAGCAAAAATTTTAGTTGAAGAATGGTTAGAAACCATTGGACTAAAATTAAAGCCCTCTAAAACAAGAATTTCTCATACATTAAGAACCATTGACGAAACAAAACCAGGATTTGATTTTCTTGGATTTTCAATAAGACAATATCCAACAAAAGAAAGTAAAAAAGGTTACACATTATTAATAAAACCAAGTCGTAATTCTATAAAGCAGCATACATTTGCTATTAAACATAAACTTAGAGAAATGCGTGGGGCGCCACAGGAAGTAATAATAAGGAATCTCAATCCAATAAACAGAGGATGGAGTCAATATTACTCTTCGGTAGTTTCATGTAAAATCTTTAGCTCATTGGATAATACTATACATAGAAAGCTCTGGAAGTGGGCAGTCTTTAGGCACCCAAACAAAGGGAAATGCTGGATAAAAAGAAAATACTTTAAAAAGTATAATAACGATAACTGGCGTTTTATGACAAGTAACAAGATACATCTTATTATACACAGCGATCATGTTATTAAACGACATATCAAAGTGCAAAAAACCAGATCTCCATATGATGGTGATTGGGTATATTGGGGTAATCGTCTTAGAGAAATACCAGATAAGCCATCGAGAGTAATAAAACTATTGAAGTTACAACAAAGTAAATGCGGTAATTGTAGACTATGGTTTGAAAGTGATGATATAATAGAAATACATCATAAAGACCGGAATAGACGAAACAATATGATCAAAAATTTATCTTTGTTACATGGGCATTGTCACGATGAATTACACAGGAGGTGTGCATGACAAGCACCAAATTAGAGAGAAGCCGTATGAGGCGCAAAGTCTCACGTACGGTTTTGAAGTCGAGTGAGGAGGGGCGACCTTCTTCACTTAGACAACAGTATGCAGATGAAACTACAGATGAAGACCTAAGGAATATAGCAGAAAAATCACCAATAATAAAGTTAGCCTACGATGAATTAGACAGGTTTAGCTGGAATGAAAAAGATTTAGTAGCATATGAAGAAAGAATAATGGATCTGCGGAAAGAAGAAGCCATTCTTGAATACAAACTTGAGGAAGGTATAGAGAAAGGAAAAATCGAAGTTGCAAAAAATTTACTTAAAGCTGGTGTATCTGTTAATTTAATAGCTGAATCCACTGGCCTTTCTCAAGCTGAAATTGTACAGCTTAAGCAAGAAGTGGCCTAAGTATCACGTTTTTCAGGGCTTTTTTAGCTCGGCAGTGGTCTGAAAAGTCCATTTTTCACTTTATAAAATGTTTATATTTTACCACCTACTTTATTTGAATAAGTTCTTCTGCCACACTCTGAACGGATACTTGAATCAGGCTCAAGTTGACAAGTAGATGTTATCTTGTTATAATAAATATTTATTAATTTAATCTTAACTTAAGAGGGTATTTATGGTAGCAAGTGATAGTGTTTTAAAAAGGTATGCGTTAGCCTATATAAAGAAATTAGGTAATAATAATAATATTGAAGGGTTTCTACAGTATTGTAATAATACACCGAATTTAACTTGGAGCAAGGAGAATTTTAAAAATGTGTATGAAGAATTTACACATCCAAATTCAAGCAATAGGCACGATACAGGAAGCAGAAATGATCAATATAACGCAGGGAATAACGCACAACCTACAGGCTCTCAGATTACACATATACATGTACACAATAGAGGTTTAGACTTTTGGGATTATTTGCTATTACAATGCTGGATGGATTCTTTATTCGGTGGACGTGGTCACACTACGGTTAATAATATAACGAATATTAACAATGGTAATACCACTCATCAAGGGAGAGAAGAGAATAAAAAAGAATCAGAAGACAGTAGAAAGCTATTAGCTTTGGGTATAGTAGCTGCAGTTGTGTGTGTTGCTTTCCATGCTGGTATGTGTTTTTGGTATAACAGCAGCAGAAAAGTGGCTAGAAAAGAAGAAAAAATAGATTACCTGGATAGTAAATTTAAAACGTTCAGAAATATAGAATTTGCGGTTGGCGTTGTTTCTTTGGCAGCTTTGGTAGCTTGTGCTGTTTACCCAGTCTTACCAGTGTGGGGTTTAGCTATCCTTGGCGTTAATTCTCTCGTATGTTTTGCTGGTGGTTTAGCTTTTCATATGAAGCATGAGGAAGAATCAGAAAATATCGAGAAAGCTAAAGGAGTGGTAGATAGCTGTCTTAGACAAGGGCATGGTTATGGAGATTCTTCTCGTTATGATGCACCACCTCCTTACTTTTCTCAAGATCCTAATACTACTCCAACTGCTCCTCCTCAAAATGCATTTGATAATCCTTATTTGCAACAGAAGTTTGGGAATTGTAAGGGGTTCACGCGTGATAAAAATTAACAGTTTTATTTTTAGCCAAATTAATTGAATCAAGCTACAAAACCTGCTAAAGTTAACTTTGTGAAAGCACCCTTAGCTCAGTTGGATTAGAGCATTTGACTACGGATCAAAAGGTCGGGCGTTCAAGTCGCTCAGGGTGCACCACATTTTATAGGAAATAGAAGTCACACTTGAAATTAATATATGTAATACCTATCTTTAAAGGTTAAGCACTAAACTATTATATATGAGCAAAAAAGACTACTATGATCTGCTGGAAGTAGGCAGAAATGCCAGTATTGATGAGATAAAAAAAGCGTATAAAAAATTAGCGTTAAAATATCATCCTGATAGAAATCCTGGCAATCAAGAAGCAGAGGAAAAATTTAAAGAAGTAACAGCTGCATATGAAGTTCTGTCTGACTCTGAGAAAAGAGCAGGCTATGACCGTTATGGCCACGAAGGTGCTTCTGGTGGATTTCAAGGCTTTAGCTCTGCAGGAGATTTTAGCGACATATTCAATGACTTCTTTGGTGGAGGATTCGGTGGTGGTGCAAGTAGATCGAGAGCAAAAAGAAGTACAACAGGAGTATCTGGAGCAGACCTACGTTATGATCTTGAAATTACCTTAGAAGATGCATTTAAAGGAATACAAGCGCCTATACATTATGTGACAAATGTAAAATGTGATACATGCCAAGGCACAGGTGGCGAAGGAGCAATTAAACCAGTTCAGTGCCACACATGCCAGGGAAGCGGTAGGATTAGAACTCAACAAGGCTTTTTTACCATCGAAAGAACATGTACTACATGCTATGGGGAAGGAGAAATAATACAAAACAAATGTAAGAAATGTGGTGGAAGTGGACGTAGAAGAGATGAAGTAAATATATCCGTTTCAATTCCAAAAGGCATAGAAGAAGGAGCTAAGGTAAGGATAAGTGGTAAAGGAGAAGCTGGAACAAAAGGTGGAAAAAGTGGAGATTTATACGTATACGTGAAAATAATTTTCCATAAAATCTTTGCTAGAAATAAAGCAGATTTACACTGTAAAGTGCCTATAAGAATGACACTAGCAGTGCTTGGTGGTGAAATCGATATTCAATCAATTGATGGAGCTAAAATAAAAGTAAAGGTCCCTGAAGGCACTCAAACTGGTACCAAACTACGTTGTAGGGAAAAGGGTATGCCATATATGAACTCACATGCTCGTGGTAATTTATATGTACAGGTAATAGTTGAGACTTTAAATCCAAAAAATTTAACTAAAAAGCAAATTGAACTATTAAAAGCGCTTGAAGAAGAGGAAAATGCAAGTGTACAACAGCAATCTGAAGGGTTTTTTAGTAAAGTAAAAAAAAAATAAGAAATCTGCTAAATGACATAAAGGGGTAACTGTTTACGGGTTTTCATTTAATCCTGCAATTCTTTGACCTTATTAATGGAAAACTTAACAATAGTGTTATTATTAGCCAACAGAAACTTCTTAGTTCCTTAAAACTATGTAAAAGCAATAAATTTCTTTATTTAAGGTCGAAGTTTTGCTATTCTCAGGTTTTAATAATTTAAATTTAATGAATATAAACAAAAATGAGTTTTTATTTCTTCCGCTTGGGGGAGTAGGAAGAATCGGGATGAATGTTAGCCTATATCATTACCAAGGTAAGTGGATTATGATCGACCTTGGTGTTGGTTTTGCAGATGAAACTATGCCAGGTGTTGAGCTGCTCATTGCTGATATAGATTTTATTGCTCAAAGAAAAAAAGATTTACTTGGAATAATAATTACACATGCACATGAGGACCACTGCGGTGCAGTGCCCCACTTGTGGGAAGAGTTGCAGTGCTCCATATATACAACAAAGTTTACGGTTAATTTTCTTAAAGAGAAACTAAAAGAATTTCGATTGGAAGGTATAGTGCCTGTGAAAGAGGTAGACATAAATGGCAGCATAAATTTGGGTCCTTTTACCGTCGAGTTTATAAATGTAACTCATTCAATTCCTGAGGCAAATTCAATATTAATTAGCACTGAAATGGGTAGTGCACTCCATACCGGAGACTGGAAATTTGATCCAAAACCTGTTGTTGGATTAACTTCTAATATGGAGCGTCTAAAAGAAATTGGCGATAAAGGTGACCTGCTTGCAGCAATTTGCGATTCAACCAATATATTAAGCAAGCATCACCCTGAGTCAGAAGGTGAAATTTATAATAATATTTATAACATAATAAAGCGGTCTAAAAAATTAGTTGCTGTTTCGCTATTCGCTTCAAATGTGGCACGAATTGAAACGATAAGCCAAGCTGCAAAAGCACTAAATAGAAAAGTAGTTTTACTTGGTAGATCTTTATGGAGAATAGTGAAAGTTGCGCAAGATAGTGGTTATTTAACTGATTCTCCTCAGTTTCTTGAAGCAAAGGAAGCAGTAAATTTTCCAAGGGAAGAACTGGTGCTACTTTGCACAGGTTGTCAAGGTGAGCCACTGGCAGCTACCGCAAGACTTGCTGCTAAGAGTCATCAAGCATTTAAAATGCAGCAAGGTGATACCATGATCTTTTCGTCAAAAATCATTCCTGGAAATGAAACTCGTGCGCACAACATGCTCAATGCCTTTATTGAGATGGGGGTAGAAGTTATTACTGAAAAAACAGAGCATGTTCATGCTTCTGGGCATCCAACAAGAGAAGAGCTAAAGGAAATGTATTCTTTAATAAAACCGAAGATGTCTATTCCAGTTCACGGCGAATATATTCACACGCATGCACATGTAAAATTTGCTAAAGAGTGCGGTGTGGCAAAAGCAATAATGATTGCACCAGGTGATATTGTTAATTTGGAGAACGGAGAAAAGGTTGATTCAATTGATGTTGACTACTTTGGTATTGATGGTATGTTGCTACGTCATCCGGAGAGCAGTGTTATAAAAATGCGTAAAAGAATGAGAGATGCCGGAGTTATTGTGGTAACAGCAGTTGTAAACAAGAAAAATAAATTGCTTGCTAAACCAAAAGTATTTGTACCTGGTGTTTTTGAAGTGCTAGAAGATGCAGCTACCATACAGAAAATTGTCAAGAAAGTTGAGTCGTTGTTTAGTTTGCAGCCAACAAAAAAAATTAAAAATAAGATTGAAAGTTCAATATTGAGTATCTTAAAGGAATATTTACTAAAAAGACCTATAATTGAGGTTCAGATAGAACAGGTATGAAATGAATGAAGCTATTCGTTCATCTGGTGTTATTTATTTCGTTATTTATTCCTTATTTTACAAAAGCTGCTTTATATGTTGATATAAAAAAAAGCAGTGTTGGTAACATTGGTCTTGTTGTATCTAAATGTACATGTAAAACAGCGTTGGAAAGCGAATTAAGCGAAAATATTGCAAAGGTAATAGGAACAAATTTATCTAATTGTGGCTTATTTAATGTAAAACGTGGCGCGGAAGCTGAATCTAAATCTTGGAAAAGCGATACTGTAGTCACAGTAAGTTTAAGCGAAATATCTGGTAGTGCATTAGAGCTATCATTTCGTTTATTTGACACTTTTACAAAAAGAGAATTACTTACTCAGTCAGTTGTTTTTCCAGCAAAAGACTGGAGAAAAATTGGTCACCTCGTTTCGGATGTGATACATGATAGATTAATTGGTGAGAAAGGGCACTTCAACACAAAAATCACGTATATCGCTGAAGAAAAAGATAGCAACTACAAATCTGTGCGTAAAATTGCTGTGATGAATCAAGATGGAAGTAATATAAAATACTTAACAAATGGCGATAGATTTGTGTCAACACCGAGATTCTCACCAAATGGAAAGGGCATTGTTTATATCTCGTACGCAAATGGTAAAAGTTATATAATATTAAAAAATTTAAAAGATAACACTGAATCAATAATCAGCGCATTTGAAGGAGTTGTTTCTGCACCAAGATTTTCTCCCGATGGTAAATCTCTTTTAATTTCCCACTCATTGGGTGGTGAAACGAATATATTATCTTTGGATTTAAGTAGTAAACGAACAAAAAAAATTACTAAAGGTTCAGCTATAAGCACTTCTCCCTCTTTTTCTCCAGATCAAAAGTATATGGCTTTTAGTTCTGATATAAGTGGGAGTCAGCAACTGTACGTTATCGATTTTACTAACAAAAGTAAAAAACCTAAAAGAATTAGTTTTGGAAGTGGAAGATATGCTACGCCTGTTTGGTCGCCAAAAGGAGATCTGATAGCTTTTACAAAGATTCAGTCAGGAAAATTTTACATAGGAGTTATGAAGCCAGATGGCAAAGAAGAACGTCTGCTTTCAGAGGGGCATAAAATTGAATCCCCGGCATGGCTACCAAATGGTAGAGAAATCATTTTTACAAGAACAGAATCACCAAGCAACTCTAAACTATATTTAGTAGACTTAGTAAAGAAAAATCAAAAAATGGTTTCCACTCCCACAAATGCTTCTTTACCGGATTGGTCTTATTTTTGAAAGTAGATCTATTATAGATTTGATATGAGCCTTATTTTACTTTAATCGCTTATAACCTTTGGCACTACGAAATACCCATGCTCAGGTTTTGTATTGGACAATATCTCTTTTTTAATGTTTTGAGAATTTATAACATCATCGCGTACATGAATGTCCTTGTCTATGCTGCCATAACGCATAGGAGAAACACCTTCAGTATTAACTTGCAATAAAGTATCATGTATCCAATCCAGCATTGTCAGTTCTTTGGAGTAGTGATCAATCTCGTCATTTGATAACTTAATCCTTACAAGCTGTGCAATTTTAAGCATTTCTTCTTTGGTAATTGTTATTTTTCTCTTATTTGCAAATTCTATTAGTGAAGTAATAACGTCTTCTGTTGACTTAGCTGGCATCTTTACCTCCTTGGATAAAGTGAGTTAAAATATCTACGACCGAAACAACTTCTATTTTACCAGTTTTTTCAAATTTGTGAAGTATGGTATCCGTAATCACTAATTTATCTAAAGAAGAGGAAGAAATTTTCTCAACTGCACTTCCTGAAAGCACGCCATGTGTGATGCATGAAATTACGGACTTTGCTCCGTGGCCTTTTAAAGCAAGAGCTGCATTACACAATGTTCCACCAGAGTCAACTATATCATCAACAATGACACAATTTTTATTTGCAACTTCTCCTATTATGTTCATTACTTGAGATGTGCCTGCTTTCTCCCTATATTTATCTACTACAATAATCTTATCATTTAACCCTATCTTGTACTTTTCCTCTAAAGTCTTTGCAAAAGCACGTGCTCTGCCAATTGCTCCAACATCAGGTGCAACAATTGCCAAATTTTCTGTGTGTATAGAGTCAACAAATGCTTCAAAGCAGTTCAAATTAGTTATCGGTACATCAAAGAATCCTTCAATTTGACTTGAGTGCAAATCAATAACTGCAACACTACTTGCACCTGCAGTTTGAATAAGATTTGCAACTAATTTAGCACTTAAAGCAGATTGCATATTATTGTTCTTGATAATTCTATCTTGTCTGCTATATCCATAATAAGGAATAATTACTACTATCCTTTTGGCTCCTAATCTATTTACTGCATCAATTATAAGCAGAAGCTCCATAAGGTTATCATTCACAGGGGGAGAAAGAGATTGTATTATATATACTTCTTGATTATATAGATCATTTGCTACTTCTACATTTACCTCACCATCGGTAAACTTTGATATCCAAGCAGAGGATGGTTGAACATCTAGCCGGTTAACTACTGATTCCCCTAATTCCTTACTAGCATTACCTATTATTATCTTCATAACGCACTAATTGAGTTTTTAAGATTATACAGAAATTGTGAAATAATTGAAATGTAAGTGTCTTTATCTAGCATTCTTGTCGGTGAATTAGGTACCTCTTGTACAATGACCTGTCATTTTCACGCGTTGTTTCAATATACAGACCCAAATTGAAACAACTATACAAAATCCTGCTTATGTTTCAAGATAAATGACTTTAATGAAATATAATTTATCTAGTCATTTGTATCTGCTAACATACTACACTTCCCATTGTAGAGCCTCTGCAACTTACTGAAATTTATAATCGCTTTATAAAACGCTTTATACTCTTTGCTTAATTGGAGGCGCTACCTCTGCACTTTCTGCTCTGTCTAGGGTACTACTTGGTTTTTCTGCAGTAATTTTTTGAATGCTACCATCTACCTTATTCTTGATATCTGCTCCATATGATCTTAATACTTCAATAGCTTTCTCGTTTCCACTATTCAGCGCAATATCCAAAGCATCCATTCCATCATTATTTTTGTGGTTGATAAAATTCTCTAACTCAAAGATTTTTATATATTGCTCAATGATGAATTCTACCACTTTTCCAGGGCAATTATTAGCGGCAGAAAAGAGTACTGCATTGTTATTATTGTCTTTCTTTGTTACATCTGCTTTGAGCTTGTCTATCAAATACTTGATAATTTCTATTCTGCTATCATCTTCTGCTTCAGTGCACTGCCTAGCAGCTAAAAACAGAGCTGTTCGCCCATTATTGTCCACATCTTCAATATCTTGTCCCTTATCAATTAAGGCTTGTATTATATTTTTATTCCCATACAAAGCAGCAAAGTGAAGAGGAGTATACCCTTCGGTACTTTCTCTTTCATTAATCAATGCACCATGGCTAGCTAGTAATTCTATAAATTCTGGCGTATTTGCAAAAACTGCAAAGTGCATTGGTGTTAGATCATCTTTACCATGATTTTGAGTTTTTGCATTAACGTTTGCTCCATTTTTTATCAGCAATTTTGCTATTTCTAATTGTTTGCGTCCGATGGCAATATGCAGTGGCGTACGATTGCGTTCATAATGATCATTGACGTTTGTACCACACTTTATTAGTAGTTCTGCAGCTTCAATATTACCTTCCTGAATTGCAACGTATAAGGAAGCATATCCATCTTTTGTTTCCTCTGTCATACGAAATTGCGAACATGTTAGTTCATATATTATTAAGGATTATTATTAAGTTTTTATTAATACAATATTAATGTAGCGGGATGACGAGCTTATCGTCATCCCGCCGCGAACCGTCATACCACTGCGAACCGTCATACCGCCGCGGTATCTCTAGATCCCGCTAACAAGCAGCGGGATGACGGTTTTTCAAATTATCGTAAGTCAGTTTAGCTATAGCTACAAGTTTCATTCTTCCCTTACAAATAACTTTACTGCGTCCTTTTTTCGGATTCAGAATTAGCAAGAAACGTTCTTGTAAGGTGGTCTACTAAAATTTTGCTTTATAAAACAATGTCTGAGCTATGCAATTAATACATTGTCAACACAACTGACTTATAAAAGCAAATCTATAACCTTAAAAAGAAGAGAGGAAATATTATGTTTAGTTTAAGAAAGATCTTGGGAAGAAAAATAACTTATCAGGTAAATGATTCGAAATTGAAAGAGAAAGATGAAAAAAGTATTTTAAAATTAGCATCAAAAATAGAAGGCAAAAAAAGTAGCATTGCTGAAGAACTAGAAAAAATATCTAAAGAGAAAAAACAAAGGATTCTTACTACGGAAGTAAGCAAACATCGGGATAAAGAACCAACTGTTACACCACTTGCTTATGCTATACTACGTAAAGATAGTATAGCTGTTGAGAAAATGTTAAAAGTAGCTAAAGAAACCGATACTCTGAAAGACATTCTTGACGCAACAACAATTATAAAATGTCCAGATGGTCAGGAAGAAACTTACACACCACTTACTTATGCCATATTATGTAAAAATAGCAAAGCTATTGAAGAAATTTTAAAAGTCTCTAAGGAGAGCGGTATTCTGAAAGATATTCTTGACGCAACAACAACTATAAAATATCTAGATGGTCAGGAAGAAAATTGCACACCACTTACTTATGCCATATTATATAAAAATAGCAAAGCTATTGAAGAAATTTTAAAAGTCTCTAAAGAAAACGATATTCTGAAAGATATTCTTGACGCAACAACAACTATAAAATATCCAGATAGTCAGAAAGTGACTTACACACTACTTGCTTATGCTATACTACGTGAAAATAGTATAGCTATCGAAGAAATTTTAAAAGTCTCTAAAGAAAACGATATTCTGAAAGATATTCTTGACGCAACAACAACTATAAAATGTCCAGATGATCGGAGAGTAATTGTTACACCACTTGCTTATGCTATATTTTACGAGAATAGTCAAGCTGCAAAGGATATTTTGCAACAAGCCGAATTGAGCAACCTTTTAAAGAGTGTTCTTAGTGTAAAAATAATTAATGATGATTCATTAATTTACACACCACTTATAGCTCTTCTCATAATAGTCAGAACAAATCATAAAAAAGCAGAATCAACAGCTTGACGGAAAGACTGAAAAATAGGGATATTTTTTCTAGCTCTGTTCTTTATAGCAAACCAATGATGCTCAATTTCGTTAAAGTCTGGAGAATATGGAGGAAGATAAAGAATTTCAGCACCTACTCCTTTAGCAAGATCATCGATTTTTTTAGATTTATGGAAAGCAGCGTTATCAAGAATTACAGTTTGGCCAGACCTTAAAATTGGAGTCAAAAACTGCTCAAACCAAGCCTCAAAAACATCCTTGTTGCAGTATCCCTCAAAGGTCAATGGAGCAATGATTTTCTTTTTATTTAGAGCTGCAATCATACTGACACGCTGAGTTTTTTTACCTGATTTTAGTGAATGAAACCTCTCTCCTTTTCTGCAATATCCGTATGGGTAGTCTTCTGTATTGTCTATCCCAGATTCGTCAATATATACAAGATTTTCAGGATATTTTGTTGCTATAACCTTTGCAAATTGAGCTCGCTTTTCTTCATTTCTTTCTTTATATCCGTAGGTCTTTTTTTCTTGTAAAGCCAATATTTTTAAGTGCGCGGTGAATCGTTTGTCGACTGATATTGCCCCAGAGTTTAGCCATCTCTGACTGAGTTTTGCCGCCATGGTTTTTTGCAAATTCGGTGAAGACATTCCAGTCGGTAATTTTATGGTTATATCCTACGCTTCCAGGCTTTTTTGACTGAAAATCTCCTGTTTCCTCACGCCTTTTCTGCCACTCATATAAAGTCGTTTTTCCAATTTTAAATCTCTTGGCAACAGTTGCTCTACTTTCTCCCTCATCCAATGCTTCCATTGCTTTTTTCCTTAAGTCATAACTATACGCTGCTGGCATACAAACCCCACTACCATAAATCCATATCTTACCTTATTTGGATTATTATGAGAAGAGCTATACTTATGCTATACTACGTAAAGATAATATAGTTGTTAAGAAAATATTAAGAGTAGCTAAAGAAAACGGTATTCTGAAAGACATTCTTGACACAACAACAACTATAAAATATCCAGGTGGTCGGAGAGTAACTGTTACACCACTTGCTTATGCTATATTTTGCGAGAATAGTCAAGCTGCAAAGGATATTTTGCAACAAGCCGAACTGAACAACCTTTTAAAGAGTGTTCTTAGTGCAAAAATAATTAGTGATGATTCATTAATTTACACACCACTTACTTATGCCATATTATGTAAAAATAGCAAAGCTATTGAAGAAATTTTAAAAGTCTCTAAGGAGAACGGTATTCTGAAAGATATTCTTGACGCAACAACAACTATAGAATATCCAAATGGTTGGAGAGTAACTGTTACACCACTTGCTTATGCTATACTACGTAAAGATAGTATAGCTGTTGAGAAAATGTTAAGAGTAGCTAAAGAAACCGATACTCTGAAAGACATCCTTGACGCAACAACAATTATAAAATGTCCAGATGGTCAGGAAGAAATTTATACACCACTTACTTATGCCATATTATGTAAAAATAGCAAAACTGTTGAAGAAATTTTAAAAGTCTCTAAGGAGAACGGTATTCTGAAAGATATTCTTGACGCAACAATAACTATAAAATATCCAAATGGTCGGAGAGCCGCTGTTACACCACTTGCTTATGCTATATTTTACGAGAATAGTCAAGCTGCAAAGGATATTTTGCAACAAGCCGAATTGAGCAACCTTTTAAAGAGTGTTCTTAGTGTAAAAATAATTAATGATGATTCATTAATTTACACACCACTTACTTATGCTATACTACGTAAAGATAATATAGTTGTTAAGAAAATATTAAGAGTAGCTAAAGAAAATGGTATTCTGAAAGACATTCTTGACACAACAACAACTATAAAATATCCAGGTGGTCGGGAGGTGACTTACACACTACTTGCTTATGCTATACTACGTAAAGATAGTATAGCTGTTGAGAAATTGCTAAGAGTAGCTAAAGAAAACAATATTCTGAAAGATATTCTTGACGCAACAACAACTATAAAATATCCAGGTGGTCGGGAGGTGACTTACACACTACTTGCTTATGCTATACTACGTGAAAATAGTATAGCTATTGAAGAAATTTTAAAAGTCTCTAAAGAAAACGATATTCTGAAAGACATTCTTAGTGCAACAATAACCATAAAACATCAAAATAATCAAAAAGTAACTGATAAGTTACTTGCCGCATTACATGATCGCAAAGTTATTCAAAAAATTTTAGACATAGCTAGAGAAAACGATATTCTGAAAGACATTCTTAACGCAACAACAACCATAAAATATCAAGATGGTGAAGAAAAAATCTGCGCACCACTTACTTATACAATATCATGTCAAAGCAACGAAGTTTTCAATATAACAAGAGCTATAAATCAAGATGGTCAGGAAAAAACTCACATCCCATTTCCTACCGTTTCCGTACTTGATGAAAGAGAAACTGAATTAAAATTAAAAGAAAAAAGACAAAGTAGAAGAGATGAGGGATTAAATTTTAACAATGGTAGTAGTGACAAAAATGTTGAAATAAAAGTTAATGGGGATATCTTGTTGCAGCATAGTAGTGGAACTAAAAATGAAATAAATCATACTGCTGTACGTAATGATGTAGGGGGGATAAAGCCTCTAATAGAAAGTAGAGTAAATGTTAAAGTACAGAATATAAATGCAGTGATTGCAACTTCTGTGACATTTAAAATGATTGCAACTTCTGTGACACTTGAGTTGGTAGCTAGTAAAATAACATGTGTACTGTCAAAACCCACCACTAAATTGGAAGAAGTAGCTATAACATATTTTCAAGGTTTAGCACTATATTTGTGAAACTTAATTTATATGTGCTAAACAAGATGCTGATTAGTTTTATAGCTAACCCAAGAAAGGTTTCCCTACGTCATACCGCCGCGGTATCTCTAGATCCCGCTAACAAGTAGCGGGATGACGATTGTCGTTTAGCCATAAATATTTAAGAAATTTACCAAATAAAAAAAAAGGCAAAAGAAGCCCTGGGGTTATTATCTGCTTTAAAATATTGGCGTTTTTTATGTTTTAAACGCTTGACAAGCAAGATTTAGCTGCTTTTAATTGCAACTAACCTATGCTGCAAATGTTTAAGAAATTTACCAAGCAGAAAAAAAGACAAAGAATCCCCGAGTTAGCTAGTCTTTTACTATCTCTGTCGAGTATTGGCATTTTTTGATGTCTTGTAACGCTTTATAAGCGCGTTCAGCTTATTTAGATAAAAATCTAGATGTAGATGAAGTTTTGTAAAGACATACAGTATCTATATACTGCAAAAAATTGAACATAAGACGCCGATACATTAAGTAATCCTTACCTTTTAATCTGCAGATTGGCGAAAGCAAATACAATAGCTTCAGTTTCATGATAAGGGGGCTGGCGGAGTTTGTCAAGGAAGTTTTTCGTTTCTGTGAACCACCTGCTAACCGACAGCTAACATTAACTACCGATATCGTATCTGAAGAAGCCCCCTGGCCATTCTAAAAAATTTAATGCTGAGTACACCTTACTTTTGGCTTCCTCTATAGTGCTCCCTTCTGCTACTATATTTAGCACTCTTCCGCCATCGGAAACTAAGTTACCACTTTCATCGAATTTAGTACCAGCATGAAACACCAACACACCAGGAATGCTTTCAATCTTATCTAATCCTTTAATTACTTCTCCCTTTTGATAATCACCCGGATAGCCTTTACTTGCAACAACTACACAAACTGTAGATTTGTTGTTAAGTTCCACCATTTTGACATTTAACTTTCCTTCTGCAACTGACAACATCAATTTTAACAAATCGCAATTTGAATCAAATCTAGGTAATATAGATTGCGTTTCTGGATCACCGAATCTAACGTTATACTCGAGAAGTTTTGGGCTATCTTTGCAAATCATTAAACCAGCAAAGAGTACTCCTTTATAAGACGTACCCATGTTAACCAATGCTTGAGCTGTAGGGTATATTATTTTTTGGATAATTTTTTGCTCCATGTCCTTACTTATAATTGAAGGTGATGAGTACGACCCCATACCTCCAGTATTTTGGCTTTCATTACTTTCATCAACTCTCTTATAATCTTTTGCACACCCAAGAGTTACTACTTTCAACCCATCAATAAGAGCAAAAAAACTTACTTCTTCTCCAACTAAAAACTCTTCTATGATTATTTCTTCACCTGATTCACCAAATTTTTTCTCCACTAGCATTGAATTTATTGCTGAAAAAGCTTCGCTTTCTGTATTACATATCACCACCCCTTTTCCTGCTGCAATTCCATTTGCTTTCACTACAAGTGGAAACTTTATTTTATTGCTACGTACAAAATCTTTAGCTAACCCTTCATCAACAAAACACTCGTACTTGGCAGTTGGTATACCATATCGTTTACATAGTCCCTTGGTGAAAGACTTCGATCCCTCAAGTTTTGCAGTTGCTTGACTTGGAGCAAAAACATTTATTCCCTCTGCAACTAAATCATCAGCAAGCCCATCAATTATTGGTTGTTCTGGACCAATAACAACCAACTCTATATTTTCTCTCTTGCAAAATTGTGTAACATCCATTGAATTTTGAATATTTACATCCACAAGAGCCCCAAGATCTTTCATAGCTTGGCGACCAGGAGTTACATATAACTCAGTCAAGATAGGAGATTTTTTTAGAGCCCAAAGTAGAGCGTGCTCACGCCCACCAGAACCTATAACCAGAACCTTCATCTTTATTTCCTCGCTTTTCTATATGTCAAAATTATTATTTGCTTATAACAGTATCATTACTCATGTATTTTTGCAACACGTTTGGTATTGCAATCGACCCGTCAGAATTTTGATAATTCTCCATTATGGCAATAATCGTTCTTCCTATAGCTAAAGCTGAGCCGTTTAAAGTGTGAATATATTTTTTCATCTTTTTATCAGTTTCTGAAGAGTATTTAGTGTTCATCCTTCTTGCTTGAAATGCACCACAATTTGAGCAGCTTGATATTTCTCTATATTTATCTTGCTCAGGTAACCATACCTCTATGTCATAAGTCCTTTGTGCAGCAAAACCCATATCACCACTGCAAAGCAGCATTACTCTGTATGGCAATTCTAATTTTTTTAATATCTCTTCAGCAACACTCGTCATACGCTCAAGCTCATCATTTGATTGGTCTTCAGTTGTGATGCTTACCAACTCCACTTTACCAAATTGGTGTTGCCTTATCATGCCCCTGGTATCGCGACCTGCACTACCTGCTTCTTTACGAAAGCACTCCGAATATGCAGTAAAGCGAATAGGCAGTTCTTTTTCTTCCATTATTTTGTCAGCAACTAAATTTGTTAAAAACACTTCACTTGTGGGAATCAACCTCAATTCGTCGGTAGTTAAATACGAATCGTCAGAAAATTTCGGTAGCTGACCAACATTATACATAGCCTCGTTTTTCACCAAAGTCGGGTGGTACAGCTCAGTATAGCCAAATTCATTAACATGCATTTCAAGCATAAAATTTATTAGCGCTCGTCCAAGCTTAGCTAACTGTCCTTTTAATATCGTAAATCTTGATCCGGAAATTCTCGCCGCTTGTTCGAAGTCCATTAAACCTAATTTTTCTCCGAGTTCATAATGAGATTCTGGTACAAAATCAAACTGTCTTTTTCCTCCATATCTTCTCACCTCTAAATTAGAGTTCTCATCTGCGCCTATTGGCACATCTTGCGCAGGAATATTCGGCAAGTTAGATAAAACATTCACTAACTTATCCTTTTCTGCTTGTTCTTTTAAGCTGATTGCCTCTATCTCATTTGTGATGCTTTTTGACAACTCTATTTGCTCTTCACAGGGGCTCTTGCTCATTTTAAGCTTTTTTATTTCCTCTGTGATTTCATTGCGCTGCCTATTCAAATCCTGCAGTTTAGTGGTTAATGATCTTTTCTCGTGATCGATTTCTAATATCTCTTCCGCAGTAGATTCTCTAATTCCCCTGCTTTTCATTGCCTTTTCAAATCCTTCAGGGTTTTTGCGTATATATTCTATATCGTGCATATATTGTGCTATTACTAACATTGTTACTGTACTCCAAAAGCTCTTAATATTCAATATTTTCTCATACTACTAAAATTATTATGGTTGATTTTTTTGTTAGAATTTGTTAAAATTTAATTAACTTAGCGTTCATAGGGTGTAGTATGTTGGGCATTACAAAAAATAATCAGAAAGAGAGCACTTACTTTGCTGGTGAGGAATTCGTTATCTACGCTACTTGTGTATGCCTAGCAGCCACATTCGCTGCTGGCTGTTTAGGGGCGGTAATAGGATCCCCTCTATTGACCTTTCCACTTGCTATGCTAATTTCTCATCCTGTGATTTGGATTATAATGGGAGTAGTTCTTACAACAGCATACAAATTAGCGAAGAACTATATTAATGGAAAAAGAGCAAGTCAAGGTGAGCAAAAAACTCAAGATGGAGATAGTGGTATTGTACCAGGAAGTGAACCCAATTCAAGGAACAGTAGTCGTAGAAGCTCTTTGGATAGTGGTTTGGGTGGTAAAGAGTTTCACGAAGATTTGGACACTCTTGTGCATCAGACAAACAGAAAAAACTATAGTTACTGGTTAGATGATAATGACATTACACATATTGCAAGAGTTGTATATGGGTACTCACAAAGTGAATATAGTAATAATAATGTCTATTTTCTTGCCCCTAGCTATTCTAATGGTTGGGACGAACTCACAAAAGAATTTCTTCAGAATTATAGAGGTGAATTCAAACAAAATTCTAAATTGATATTTACTTCGGTTCTTCATATTAACAATAATCATTGGGTAACTTTGGTTATTAAACCTGATGCAGGTGATAAAAAATTTAGAGCTTATTACTGTGACTCATTTGGTAATCAATTGCCAGATAATGTGCTAAATATTGTTAAAAGAGAACTGCAAAAAGAGGAATGGGTATTAGACATAAGAATTTCCCCAACTAAGCAGCAAAGTGACGGGTATAACTGTGGAATATTTGCGTTAGAAAATGCTCATAAAATTACACAAATGCTTAACGAAGACAAATCATTTGACGAAATTGACAAAAAGTTATCAGAATATAAATTTGATTTGAATGAGAAAAGAGAAGAATTTACAAGAGCGCTTATGGAAGATGAGAAATGTAAGGAAGATCTAAGAAATCGTAAGCGTCCGCCAAGGACGAAAACATCTCAGTCTTCTATTTCAAGGGAGAATGCAAGTTTGTGTTGCATTATGTAATCAATGAAAAATTACCATTGACCTTATGCCCCTCCAAATAGGAAATTTGACAATTGATTCTCCAGTTATTTTAGCTCCAATGTCTGGAGTGACTGATTATCCGTTTAGAAGTATTGTGAAGAAACTTGGTGCAAGTTTGTTAGTTTCAGAGATGATTGCAAGCAGAGCTATGATTATGCAAACTCGCCAGAGTTTGCAAAAAGCAAAAGTCGATGCATTAACTGCTGTGCAGCTTGCTGGGTGTGAGCCAGATGTTATGGCGGAGGCTGCAAAATTAAACGAGGACATGGGAGCAAAAATTATAGACATAAACTTTGGTTGCCCTGTTAAAAAAGTTGTAAACGGTTATGCAGGATCAGCGCTAATGCGTGATGAGAAAAAAGCCGCTGAGATAATTGAAGCTGTGGTCAAAGCAGTGAATATGCCAGTTACGGTGAAAATGCGCACTGGATGGAACGATGAAAATCGCAATGCCCCGAGACTTGCGAAAATTGCCGAAGACTTAGGAGCAAAAATGATCACTGTGCATGGAAGAACAAGAGCGCAGCTTTATAATGGTCAAGCAGATTGGAAATTCGTTAGAAATGTTAAAGAGCAAGTGAAAATTCCAGTTATAGTAAATGGTGATATTAAAAATTTAAATGATATTCAGAATGCTCTCAAAGAATCTGGAGCAGACGGAGTGATGATAGGTCGTGGTGCCTACGGTAAACCTTGGCTGATTAATCAAGCAATGAACTTTCTCAGTGGAAGTGAAACTTCTGAGCCAACAGCTTCAGAGAGATTAAGCATCATACTCGAGCATTACGACAATATTCTTGAGTACTATGGAAATGACACAGGAATAAAGATGGCCCGCAAACACATAGGTTGGTACAGTAGCGGGCTTCAAGGCTCATCTGAATTTCGTGTGAGAGTAAATAACATGACAGATAGCACAGAAGTGAAAGAAAATATTATTGGCTTTTTTGGTCAAGAGACACACTAGCTGTACTCAATTCGACTGATCGTATGCCACTACGCTCTCTTCCTCACCAGAGTGTAAATGACAACCATTATCCACCAACCATTCCTCGTCATAAGTTTCAATATCAAAATATTTTTCATATTTATCCACATTATCACAAAGTGAAAGTGCTCTGATCTTATTCATAATCAAACCTGTACCAGCAGGAATTAATCTTCCTACTATAACATTTTCTTTTAATCCACTTAAAGGATCACTCTTCCCGCAGAATGCTGCTTCTGTAAGTACTTTTGTTGTCTCTTGGAAAGAGGCAGCAGAAATAAAGGAGCTAGTTTCAAGACTTGCCCTAGTAATCCCCTGCAGAATAGGAAGATAATGAGTAGGCCGTTTGCCAGAGTTACTCATAGCATCATTTTCCCTATCAACTTCCAGCTTGTCAATGCTTTCGCCAACCAAGTACATAGTATCACCAGGATCAGTAATTTCCACTTTTTGTAGCATTTGTTTTAAGATCACCTCTAAATGCTTATTGTCTATACGAACACCCTGCAATCTATAAACTTGCTGTATTTCAGAAATCATATAGTGCGCTAAAGCTTCTAACCCAAGCACACGTAAAATATCATGGAGATCAGGGTCACCATCCATCAATAGATCACCTTTACGTACAAAATCACCTTCATTGACTATTACATGCTTACTTCTTGATACCAAATATTCAACTGGAGAAATTTGTTCATCTACAGGTTTAATTAATATACTGCGTTTTCCTCTACGGTCTTTTTCAGAAAACGCTACATAGCCATCTATCTCACTAACAATAGCATGCTCTTTAGGACGACGTGCTTCAAATAACTCTATAACCCTCGGTAAACCACCAGTAATATCACGAGTTTTAACTGACTCTCTTGGTGTTCTTGTAATAACATCACCTGCATGAACCTTCTGGCCATCTTGTACATTGAGCACTGCACCGATTGGTATAAAATAACATGCTTCAACGCCACTTGCGAGTGTCATTACTTTACCATTATCGTCAAGCAGCACAATACGAGGACGTAAATTAGCTCCACCAGAATGCAATTTCCAGTCTTTTACTACTTTGCTTGATATTCCTGTAGATTCATCCATCACTTCAGTGATCGAAATTCCATCTTTTAAGTCCTGATAAGACACTGTACCAGTCTTCTCCGTGATAATAGGCAATGTATAAGGATCCCATTCCGCAACTTTATCGCCAATTTTTACTGACCCACTCTCATCTACATAAAGCTTAGCGCCGTAAGGTACACTGTGCTTCAACTTCTCACTACCAAGGCTATCAATCAACACGACTTCACAGGAACGGCTTATCACAATTTTATTTCCGTTTCTATCTATAATTATATTACTATTGTTTAACTTTATTTTAGCATTAATAGAAGCTATAATATTCGAGGATTCAACGCCTCTAGTCATTACTCCACCTATATGAAAAGTACGCATCGTTAACTGAGTACCTGGCTCTCCAACAGATTGAGCAGCTATAACACCAACTGCTTCACCTATTGAAACAATTTTACCAGTTGCAAGGTCTCTTCCATAACATAAAGAACATACACCAGGACTTATTTCACAAGTTAAAGGCGATCTAATTTTTACAACATCAAGACCTGCAATGCTGATTTGCTTTACTTTATCCTCATCAATTAATTCCCCTGCTTTTACTAATAATTCTTTTGTCACTGGGTTATATATATCATTTGCAGCTGTTCTACCCAGCACAACACTCTCTAGAGATGCAACTATAGTACTTCCTTCAACTGTAGCTCTCACAACAAGACCATTTTTTGTTTTACAGTCATGCTTTGTAACTATGCAATTTTGAGATACATCAACTAAACGACGAGTTAAGTATCCAGAGTTTGCAGTTTTAAGTGCAGTGTCAGCTAAACCTTTACGCGCACCGTGAGTAGAATTAAAGTATTCAAATACGTTCAATCCTTCACGGAAATTAGAAATTATAGGTGTTTCTATAATCTCACCAGAAGGTTTGGTCATGAGCCCTCGCATTCCTGCTAGCTGTTTCATCTGTGAAGTAGAACCCCTTGCACCAGAGTTAACCATCATATACACTGAGTTGTACTTACTATTTCCATCATATATAGATATTGCTTTTAACATATCATTAGCTATCATATCCGTACACTTAGACCATTCATCTATAACCTTGTTATACCTCTCACTTCTAGTTATTAGCCCATCTTGATATTGCATAGAGAATTTCTTAATTTCACCCCTCGCGTGATCAACATGTGTAGCTTTAGTTTCAGGTATAACCATATCACAACGACCAAAAGAGACACCAGAAAATGTGGCATACTCAAAGCCAAGTACCATTAATTTATCAGAAAATGCCACTGTAGCACTTTGACCACAGTTACGATATACCAAATCAACTATACCAGTTATTTCCTTGACTGTTAATATCTGATTTATTAGATCGAAGCCTAGATTCTCATGCTTAGGAAAAATTTGCCATAATATTAAACGGCCAGGAGTTGTACAAACAGTTTTATAGTGAGTTTCACCGCTGCTATTAATATACTCCATCCTATACTTTATACTAGAATGAATATGTAAAGTACCATCACTCAAGGAATGCTCAACTTCACAAAAAGCACCAAAAGATGGTAAATTATCTTCCTTAGGTTCTTGTAAAGTCAGATAATATATACCAAGTACTATATCTTTACTAGGAACTATAATCGGTCTGCCATTAGAAGGACTTAAAACGTTATTAGTGGACATCATCAACACCCTAGCTTCAAGCTGAGCTTCCAATGAAATTGGCACATGCACTGCCATTTGATCACCATCAAAATCAGCATTAAACGCCGTACAGACAAGCGGATGAAGCTGTATTGCTTTGCCTTCAATAAGGATTGGCTCAAAAGCCTGAATACCAAGTCTATGTAGCGTAGGCGCTCTATTCAACAAAACAGGATGCTCTTTTATTACCTCTTCAAGCATATCCCAAACTTCTGGTTTTTCTGCTTTTATCAACTTACTAGCAAACTTAATAGTTGGAGCCATACCATACATCTTAAGCTTTGAGTAAACAAAAGGTTTGAATAGTTCAAGAGCCATTCTTTTTGGTAATCCACACTGATTTAGTTTCAAAGTTGGACCAACAACTATTACAGAACGTCCAGAGTAGTCTACCCTTTTTCCTAAGAGGTTCTGGCGAAAACGACCCTGTTTTCCTTTTAACATATCACTAATGGACTTTTTATATCCAACAGCACCAGCTTTATTTACCAAAGTATTACGACGACTATTATCAAAAAGAGAATCAACTGCTTCTTGTAACATCCTTTTTTCATTACGAATCATAATCTCAGGAGGATTTAAGCTCAACAATTTCCTCAACCTGTTATTTCTATTAATAATAGTCCTATAATGATGATTCAGATCAGAAACTGCAGGACGACCACTCTCAAGCGATACCAAAGGACGCAAATCAGGTGGTAAAATAGGTATAGTTGTAAGTATCATCCACTCAGGCCTATTTCCAGATTTAATGAAGTTTTCAACAATACGCAATCTCTTTATAATTTTCTTTCTTCTTATCTCAGAAGCAACAGATTCTAATTCTAGTCTTAAATCCTTCCTAATTTCATGTAAATCAAGGCGCGTTAGCAACTCTCTTATAGCTTCAACACCTTGCATAGCTACAAAACTATCGATCCCATAGCTATCTTTAGCTTCATTATAAGCTTTTTCACTAATAATCTCACCTTTTTCAAAAGGCGAAACAAGAGGATCTATTACGATATAATTATCGCTATATAAAATATTCTCAATATCTCTGAGAGACATATCCAATAATGCTCCAATTCTTGAAGGAAGCGATTTCAAAAACCATATATGAGCAACAGGAGATGCAAGCTCTATATGACCCATCCTTTCTCTTCTTACTTTAGAAGATGTAACTTCTACTCCGCATTTTTCGCATATGCGACCTCTGTGTCTTCTTTTTTTGTATTTTCCACATAAACATTCATCGTCATTGACAGGGCCAAAAACCTTAGGGCAAAATAATCCACCTTTCTCAACTTTGAACGTACGATAATTTGCAGTTGAAACATCTTCTATCTCACCACAAGATATACGCTTAATACTTTCAGGGCTAGCAATCGATATGCTAACCTCATTAAAAGGTTGTGCAATGTTAGTGTGAGATATATCTTCAATCACTACATCATTTTGCTTTAAATCTACATTTAAACATAAAGAACGTAGTTCTTTTATCATCACATTAAAGGATTCAGGAATTCCACATTCAAAATTACTGTCACCTTTTATTATCGATTCATAAATCTTAACTCTACCATTAATATCATCAGACTTCACAGTTAACATTTCCTGCAAAGTATAAGCAGCACCATAGGCTTGTAATGCCCAACATTCCATTTCACCAAAACGCTGACCACCAAAATGAGATTTTCCTCCAAGAGGTTGTTGAGTAACCAAACTATAAGGCCCTACTGAACGCGCATGAATTTTACCATCAACCAAGTGGTGCAACTTAAGCATGTACATGTAACCAACTGTAACCTTGCGGTCGAATTTTTCACCACTGCAACCGTCATATAATACAGCTTGTCCAGAGTTATCTAAACCAGCAAGTTCAAATAATTTTGCTATTTGTTCATCTTTTGGACCCTCAAATACAGGTGCAGCAACAGGAACGCCATCACGTAATTTGCGTGCAAATTCAATGAGATTATTATCACTAATATTACGAATATCATTACAGATAGATACGTTACTGCCATAGCTATAAACCTCAATCAGGAAGTTACGTAAATTGCTGTATGAACTTTTACAAGAGTTCAAATAGTTCTCTACTAACTCATTCAACTCGTCATTTAGTGCATTCTTATTAGGTGTATTTAAAACAGAAGCCGTTATTTCATCATCATCAATATTTTCAATTTTTTTATTATCAAGGTATGCTACTGCAAATTGTGTAAAATTATCATCGTTAAGGGACCTAATTCCCTTGCAAAAAGCACTTTTGATCTTATTGATCTCATCGAGAATATTACTTACCTTTTCCCCTAATTTTCTACAAGCCCAACCTACATGCGTTTCCAGTATTTGCCCTACATTCATTCGTGAAGGAACACCAAGAGGGTTAAGAATAATATCAACAGGAGTACCATCTTCCAAATAAGGCATATCTTCCACTGGCACAACTCGAGAAATCACACCTTTATTTCCATGTCTACCAGCCATTTTATCCCCTGGTTGCAGACTATGTTTCACAGCAATGAAAACTTTTACTGACATCGACACACCTTGAGGCAGGTCATAACCTTCATGTAATTTTTCTACTTTTCGCTTAAACTGTGCTATTGCATGTGATACTTTTTCATCAAAATCTTTTTTTAAGCTCTTAACTTGCTCAGAAATGGATTGGTTTTTTAATCCTATACCCCACCATTGCTCACGTTCAATAGAGTCAAATTTTTCTCGATCTTGAGAACCAGAATTAATAAGAAGTTTCTTCAGTTCATCATAGAAATATTCACTAGTAACATTGATTATATAATCTCGCTCTTCCTCAAAGTCATTTATCTCTTTTTGTTTGATGAGTAATGCCCTTTCATTTTCTTCAACCCCCCTGCGTGTAAAGACTTGTACATCAATTACTGTCCCTTCAACATCTGGAGATGTATATAAAGAGGAATCCGCACAATCGAATGACTTTTCACCAAAAATTGTCATTAATAACTTCGTTTCAGGAGGCAATGAAAGAGAAGGTTTAGGTGTAACTTTACCTACCAAAATATAGCCTGGACCAACTCTTGTACCAATTTTCACTATACCACTATCATCCAAGTGATATAGATTTTCTTCATTAACACCAGGTATAGCACGAGTTATTTTTTCTGATCCTAAAGGGGTATCATGTACAACACAGTCAAATTCTTCTATATGAATAGAAGTAAAGAGATCTTTTTTAACAACTTCACTAGAAATAATAATAGAGTCTTCAAAATTATAACCTTGCCAAGACATAAAAGCGACTAGCAAATTTTTACCAAGCGCCAACTCACCACTGTTAATTGCAGGACCATCAGCTATTACATCACCCTTTTTAACATAATCACCTACGCACACTAGCGGTCTTTGATTAATACAAGTATTATGGTTAGAACGCTGAAATTTCCTTAGATGATAAATATCTACGTCCAAGTAGTTAACCCTTTCTTTATCAAAAGCACGTATAACTATAGAGTTACTATCAGAACTATCAACTATGCCATCGCGTTTTGCTAAAACTACAGCACCAGAGCCAGAAGCTACAAAAGACTCCATACCAGTAGCAACCAGAGGAGCGGTAGGCTTCAATAAAGGTACGGCCTGACGTTGCATATTTGAGCCCATTAATGCTCTATTAGCATCATCATTTTCTAAAAATGGAATCAAGGAAGCTGCAACTGATATTACCTGCTTAGGAGATACGTCAATGTAACTAACTTGGTCGCTACTTACCATGACAAAGCTACCAGCATATCTACAGTATAGCATGTCATCAACAAAGCAATTATTTTCATCAAGCTTTACGCTAGTGTCAGCTATATGATGTGAGCCTTCGTCTATAGCAGAAAGATACTCAATTTGATCAGTAACAACCCTATTGACTACTTTTCTATAAGGGCTTTCAATGAAACCATATTTATTAATACGCGCGTATATAGCTAAGCTGTTGATTAACCCTATATTTTGCCCTTCAGGAGTCTCAATAGGGCAAATTCTTCCATAATGAGTTGGATGAACATCACGCACCTCAAATCCTGCCCGTTCTCTTGTTAAACCGCCAGGACCTAACGCGGATAACCTTCTTTTATGTGTTATTTCAGATAACGGATTAGTCTGATCCATAAATTGAGATAATTGAGAAGAATTGAAGAAATCTCTTAAAACATTAGTTAACACTTTTGGATTAATAAAATCAGATGGAGAAACTTTATCTAAACTAGAAGTGGACATAGAATCAACTATTGCGCGTTCCAATTTCAACAACCCAGTTCTAAATTGATTTTCTATAAACTCTCCAACTGATCTTACTCTTCTGTTTCCTAAATGATCAATATCATCTACAGATCCTTGACCGTCACGTAACAATACTATTTTTTTCACAATTTCAATAATATCTTCATGCGTTAAAACAGTTAAATCCTCATCATAATTTAATCCAAGGTAAGAGTTAAGCTTCAACCTACCAATGTTAGACAAATCATAATATTCCGGACTGAAGAAAAGATTACGGAAAAACTCTTCTACTATCTCTAAAACAGGAACTTCACCAGGACGCAAAACTCTATATATTTCATATAGTGCATCCTGATAAGACATGTTTTCATCTAAGAAAAGCGTATTTAATATATAAGGTCCAACAAACAAATTATCTATGTTCAACACTGATATTTCATCTACAGATAATAACTCAAGCTTCTTTATGTCTTCCAGCTTTATAGATTCACCAGCAGATAAAATTTTCGTAGAGCTAGCACTATCCATTAAATCTTCTGCGAGGAATAAACCACATATAGAATTAAAAGGAACCAGATACTCTTTCAATTCATTATCATATAGCTTTTTAGCTAGTCTTGAGGTAATACGAACGTTAGCTTTAAGCAGCACATTACCTTCAATATCCATTAAGTCGAAAGGCAGCCTCACTCCTTTAAATTTATCAGGAACAAAAGGCACTTTCCAACCATCTTTATGTTTTACATACTTTATTTTCTCATAAAATCTATCGAGTATATCATTATTTGATAGACCCAACGCCTTTAATAAAACTGAAATTGGCAATTTTCTTTTTCTATCAACACGAAAATACAAATGGTCTTTAACATCAAATTCAATATCAAGCCAAGAACCCCTATAAGGAATAATTCTAGCAGAATAGATCAATTTACCAGAATTGTAAGTTTTTCCCTTATCGCTATCAAAAAATACACCAGGAGACCTATGCATTTGTGAGACGATAACTTTTTCCACACCATTAATGATGAAAGTGCCCTTATCAGTCATCATAGGCAACCCACAAAAGTGGACTTTCTGCTCTTCTATAGATTTTACAACGGTTGCAAGTTTAGAATGATCTCCACTCTCTTTAATCGATTTATATTCATCAAGAGAAATACCATCCTGCATAACAACAAGACGTATAGAAGCAATAACCTGAGCAGAAAAAGTTACACCACGCTTTATACACTCAGATTCATCATACTTAGGATCATCTACCCTACAACTTATAAACTCAATAGTAGCCCTACGCAAAGGATCATTTATTGGAAAGATTGTATGAAAGATAACTTCAAGTCTTTCATTACCCTTATTCTTAGGAGTAAAAGAATCATATGATTCTTTTTGAACCTTAACCAAATCCAATAAAGAATCTTTTAAATCAATCGACCTAGAATAAGAAACTCTAGGAACAAAAGCACCAGAAGCGTACATATAAGAAGAATCAACCATTAAAATACCCCAAACTAATTAAAAGAGCTATATCAATATAAAATTAATACATTAAATATTATTCAAGCTCCACTTTAGTTGCTCCTGCTTCAATAAGTTTTTGCTTGATTTTTTCTGCTTCGTCTTTAGGAACATTAGCAGTCAAATCTTTAGGTAAAGATTCAACCAACTCTTTTGCTTCTTTTAAACCCAATGTAGAATTAACCTCTCTCACAGCTTTAATAACTCCTATTTTTTTACTCGCATCAATTTCTTTAATCACAACTTTATACTCAGCTTTTTCTTGAGCAGCAGGAGCAGCAGCATTATCACCAATAGGCGCCCCAGCACCAACAGCTCCACCAAGAAAAGAACCAGCAGGCAACCCTATTTTCTCTTCTAAAACTTTTACAAGTTCAGAAGCCTCTAATAGGTTTAAAGATAATATTTTATCAACCAAATCACTTGTTACATTACTCATAATTACCACCTTACTTAACAACAAATTTATTTTTTAGAACTATAATAATCCAAAACTCTCATAAGCCTCATAGAAGATGAATTAATAGACAACGCTAACCGAGCAGGAATATCATAAGATATTAAACGCATAATTTTAACACGCAATTCACCCAGAGAAGGCAACTTAGCCAGTTTATTAACATCTTCCACTGTTAACAATTCATTTAAATGAGCTGCGCAAATCACAGACATTTTTTCTTTGTTAGCATTAGTAAAATCAACTATTAATTTTGCAGCTTCTACTATGCCACTAGAGTATATAATAGCAACAGGACCGGAAAATTTGCCTGATAAATAAGAGAATTTACCAATCCTTTCCAAAGCCAAGCGCGCTAGAGTGTTTTTAACTACTAATACCCCACCTGCTATAGACTTCAGACTATTCCTCAGAGTTAATGAATCATTAGCATTTATAGATTTAAAATTTACTAATATCAAGAAATCATTATTTACAAATACGTTTATTGTGCTCTGTATAAATTCATCCTTATCTTTACGCTTCACGGTATCACTCCCTTAAATTATATCTTCCACTTTGCCTATCTTATAAGCTTTACCCATAGTTGAATTTAAAAAAACACCCTTAAAGTAAATTCCTTTCGCAGAAATAGGTTTATTATCTTTAATTACTTTAAGAAAGGCTTTTAAATTTTCTAGCAAGTCATCAATATCAAATTTAATATTTCCTAATTTACCATGAATAACACCATTTTTATCTGTTCTAAATTTTACCTGACCAGACTTAATGGTTTTAATAGCTTCTGCAATGTTAGAAGTCACAGTACCAAATTTAGGGTTAGGCATCAGCCCTTTAGCACCCAATACTTTTGCAATAGGAGTGATTTTTGCCATAAAATCAGGAGTAGTAATGCACCAATCAACATCTAACTTTCTACCTTTTTTTATTTCTTCAACTAAATCCTCTCCTCCTGCAATATCAGCACCAGCTTTTTCAGCTTCTAATAAATGTTTATCTTGAGCGAAAACAGCTACTTTAATATTCTTCCCGATACCTTTAGGCAAAACTACTGTACCACGCACCTGCTCTTCAGATTTACGTGAATCTACGCCTAAATTGACCGCAATATCAACTGATTCATTAAATTTTGCTGAAGCAGACTCAACAATCTTCCTCAAACACTGCTTAGGATTATCATTATATGTATTCATTTACCTAACCTTCCACAACTTCTATACCCATAGATTTTGCAGTGCCTACAACCATTTTCACTGCTGAATCTTCATTATCCACTTTCATATCAACCATCTTGCACTTTGCTACTTTAATTATAGCAGACATAGGTAATTTAGCCACTAATTCTTTACCAGGATTACCAGAACTTTTACTTAATTTAGCCTCCTGCTTAAGTAAATAAGCCACAGGCGGACCGCTGACAGTAAAATCATGAGAGCGATCATCCTTTATGGAAATTCGCACTGTTACTAAATCGCCTACTTTATAATTAGCGTTAGCAGCACTAGTAACTTTATTAAAAGCTTCACAAAACTTAGGAACAGGTATACCACGTGGACCAAGTACTGAAGCAATTTTCGGTCCTGGAACTGCTTTCCCAGCTTCCATAAGTAAGTTAATCTTAGCAACTATAACACTCATAATTAATCCTCTATTTTCTCTACTTGAGCCAGATCAAGCTCTATTATTGTCGGCTTACCTAAAATCGATACTTCCACATTAATAATTTTTTTCTCATCGTTTACCATATTTACCTTACCAGTAAAATTTTGAAAAAGACCATCATTAATTTTCACTTTTTCACCTTTTTCATAACCATAACCTAACTTCTTTGTCTCTTGAGCATTATAAAGTGCATTACACATTGAGTGAATCTCATCATCCAAAATCACCTTTGGAATATTACCGTTTTTCAAAAATCCATAAACCTTAAGAGATTTTGGTATATTATTGATAAAATTCAATACTTCATCGCATAAATTCACGTATAAAAAGACATAACCAGGAAAGCATTTCCTTCGTGTAGCAATTTTCTTAGATTTCAACTCTACTTCACTTAGCTCTTCATATGGAATAAAAACTTCCTTAAAGTAACCATTAACACCCAATCTCATAGAATTTTCCAATATATGTTGGCGCACTTTCTCTTCACAATTGGAAGCAACTCTCAAGATATACCATTTATATCTATTAAATTCTTTGCACTTTAAACTTATCTCATCATCTGAAATCATCTCAAAATCACCAGATTCGCCACTGCAGAATCCAGGCGTTTGATTCAAAATATTTTTGCTTTCATCACATAGATGCATATATACATACACTTCACATAACTCTTTTATATCAGACTTTGAATTACATAACGTTTGATAAGGAATAAACACTTCCTTAAAATAAACAGCATTACTTACCAATTCGCGTATATTTTGCTCATATCCATAATCAACTCTAATGATATACCATTTATATTCACATTCCATAAATAATTCCAAATAAAGCCTTAATTACGTAAAGAGACATAAAATCCACAAAACAGAAGAAAATCGAAAAGCATAATATAACAGTCATCACAACAAATAGAGATGACAACACCTCCTGTTTCTTTACCCAAGCAATTCTTCGTATTTCTTGCTTTATATCATAGAAAAAAACACACAAACTTTTTAACATTTTCACCACAACATTAATGCAGGAGCGATAGGAATTGAACCTACAACCTCTGGTTTTGGAGACCAGCGCTCTACCAATTGAGCTACACTCCTATAACTCAAACTCTCACTCCAAAATTTCAGAAACAACACCAGAACCAACAGTTCTACCGCCTTCTCTTATCGCAAAACGCAATCCCTTATCCATTGCTATCGGTACTTGCAATTCTACTTCTACACTCACATTATCTCCTGGCATTACCATCTCCTTCCCATCTAGTAATTTTATGCTCCCAGTTACATCCGTTGTCCTTAAATAAAACTGTGGCTGGTAATTCGCAAAAAATGGTGTATGCCTTCCTCCTTCCTCTTTCTTTAATATATAAACCTCCGCCCTAAACTTTCTATGCGGCGTTATCGTCCCCGGTTTTGCTAATACTTGCCCTCTCTCCACTTCTTCTCTTTTTGTTCCTCTGAGCAATATTCCTACATTGAGTCCTGCACTCCCCTTATCCAGCAACTTCTTAAACATTTCTACACCTGTGCATATCGTCTTTTGCGTCGCTTTCAGACCTATTATCTCTATCTCTTCTCCCGTCTTTATCTCTCCCTTTTCTATTCTTCCTGTTACCACTGTTCCTCGCCCCGATATCGAAAATACATCTTCGATTGGCAATAAAAATGGTAAATCCACAGGCCTTGGTGGAACCGCCACATATTCATCTAACTTTTCCATCAATTTATCTATTGATTTCTTTCCATATTCGCTGCTGTCATCCTCCAGCGCCTTGAGTGCTGAACCAACCACCACAGGCACTTCATCCCCTGGAAATCCGTATTTACTCAGTAATTCCCTCACTTCCATTTCTACTAAATCTATCATATCAGCATCAGCAACATCAGCTTTATTTATATACACCACGATATATCCAACACCCACCTGCTTCGCCAGCAATATATGCTCTCTCGTTTGTGGCATTGGCCCATCAACCCCTGACACTACCAATATCGCCGCATCCATCTGTGCTGCACCTACTATCATGTTCTTTACATAGTCAGCGTGTCCAGGACAATCAACGTGTGCATAATGCCTTTTTTCCGTCTGATACTCAACATGCGCTGTTGCTATCGTTATCCCCCTCTTCCTTTCTTCTGGCGCTTTATCTATCTGATCGTACGCTACAAAATTTCCATAATGCTTTGTTATTGCCGCTGTTAACGTTGTCTTCCCATGATCCACATGTCCTATTGTTCCCACATTTACATGCGGCTTTCCAAATGCTTCCACTATTGCTGTCATAATTATTACCCTTAATTATACTTTAACTTTAACTCATCAACCACATATTGTGGTACTTGTTCATAATAAGAAAAATGCATACTATACTGAGCTCTTCCCTGCGATATAGAACGCAAAACATTTATATAACCAAACATATTCGCAAGAGGTACGAAAGCAAGAATTATAGTGCTACTATTATGTGTTTCCATACTTGAAACTTGCCCCCTTCTGCTATTTACATCGCCCATGATATCACCCATATACTCTTCAGGCGTAATGATTTCAACTTTCATCACAGGTTCTAACATTTTTGGACCAGCTTTATTTGCCATCTCTTTAAAAGCACCTTTAGCAGCAAGTTCAAAAGCTAAAGGACTAGAATCAACCTCATGAAAAGCACCATCAAGAAGGGTAGCCTTAAAATCAATCAACGGAAATCCCGAAATTATACCACCTTCTTTTATCAACTCCAAGCCATTTTCTACCCCAGGAATATACTCTTTTGGAATAGCACCACCTACAATTTTACTTTCAAATTGAAACCCAGAACCAGGCTCAAGAGGTTCAAATTTTATCTTAACCTTAGCAAACTGACCAGCTCCACCAGATTGTTTTTTATGAGTGTAATCAATTTCAACAGATTTAGTGATAGTTTCACGATATGCAACCTGAGGAGCACCGACGTTAGCCTCAACGTTAAATTCGCGCTTCATTCTATCAACAATAATCTCAAGATGGAGCTCACCCATGCCTTTCAATATAGTCTGGCCACTTTCCGCATTTACTGACATTCTCAAAGAAGGATCTTCTGCAACCAACCTATTTAGAGCAATACCTAATTTTTCCTGATCTGAAGTGGTTTTAGGTTCCACAGCAATTTCAATAACAGGCTCAGGAAATTCCATACGCTCCAATAATATAGGAAAATCAACAGAACATAAAGTATCTCCGGTGGTTGTTTTCTTTAGCCCAACTAAAGCAACTATATCTCCAGCCCTAGCCTCAGTTATATCTTCTCGGTTATTTGCATGCATAAGTAACATTCTGCCAATCCCTTCAGTTTCGTTTTTTAACGCATTTGAAACGGTAGATTTAGACTTTAATTTACCAGAATAAATACGGATAAACGTCAAGCTGCCTACAAATTTATCCGTCATCACTTTAAATGCAAGAGCAACAAATTTCTCTTTTTCTGAAGGTTTGACCTCAATTTTCTTTTCTGAATCTTTAGGATCAATTCCAACAATTACATCAACATCAATAGGAGAAGGTAAAAAGTCAACCACACCATCTAAAAGTGGTTGTACGCCTTTATTTTTAAAAGCTGATCCACATAACACAGGAACAAATTTTCCTTTAATGGTCCCATTTCTCACGCATTTTTTCAGTAAATCCACTGGCAGATCATTAGACTCAAAGTAAGTATTCATCGCTTCATCATCCATCTCAGCTGCAGCATCTAATAAAAGATTTCGATATTCTTGAGCCTTATCAAGCAAATCAGAAGGAATATCTTCATAAGAAAATTTAGCGCCCAACGTTTCTTCTTGCCATATAATGGCTTTCATAGAAATAAGGTCAATTATACCTTTGAAATCTTTCTCACTCCCTATTGGTAAATGAATAACTAAAGGTGCTGCACCAAGCTTCGTCTTTATCATATCAACACATCGATAAAAATTTGCCCCTATTCTATCCATCTTATTAACAAAGCAGATACGAGGAACGCTATATTTATCAGCTTGACGCCACACTGTCTCAGATTGAGGTTCAACTCCAGCAACTCCATCAAATACAGCAACTGCACCATCCAAAACCCTTAAAGATCTCTCAACTTCAATAGTGAAATCAACGTGACCAGGAGTGTCTATTATATTGACCCTATGATCATTCCAAAAACATGTTGTTGCAGCAGATGTGATTGTAATACCACGCTCTTTTTCCTGCTCCATCCAATCCATAGAAGCTGCACCATCGTGCACTTCACCAATTCTATTTTGCTTACCAGTATAAAATAAAATACGCTCTGTTGTGGTAGTCTTACCAGCATCTATGTGAGCCATTATCCCTATATTTCTGTATTTAGATATCCCAATTTCCATATCACAATTAATTAGCTAACATTAAAAACGAAGATGAGAAAATGCCTTATTAGCCTCAGCCATTTTATATTTTTCTTCGCACATCTTAAACGCACCACCGCGTTTATTATAAGCATCCAGTATTTCAGATTGCAAACAATCAACAGTTGTTTTTCCACTCTTTTTTCGAGCAGCAGAAGTTGCTTTAGCAATCCACCTTAACGCTAAAGAAACCGCTCTATCTTGTCGAACTTCAACAGGCACTTGATAAGTTGCACCACCAATACGTCGAGAACGCACTTCTATAGAAGGAGTAACATTTCCTACTGCTGTTTCAAAAATTGATAACCCACCTTCACCTATTTTCTTTTCAGCTAAAGACAAAGCGTCATAGATAATCTTTTCTGCAGTAGATTTTTTACCACATTTCATGATTGTATTAATGAAACGCATCAGCAAAACACTGCCATAACGCGAATCAGGACTTATTTCTCTTTTTTTTGCTTTATTCCGACGAGCCATAAACTTTAACCAGATTTCTTTACACCATATTTTGAACGAGCTTTCTTTCGATTTTGCACACCACGCAGATCAAGGGCACCTCTTATTATGTGATAACGCACACCTGGCAAATCTTTAACCCGCCCACCACGTATCAAAACAACAGAGTGTTCTTGTAAATTATGACCTTCACCAGGTATATAAGCTGTCACTTCACCATATCCACCAATTTTTACTCTGGCTACCTTACGGAGTGCTGAGTTAGGTTTCCTAGGAGTTGTAGTATACACTTTAGTGCAAACACCTCTCCTTTGAGGGTTGCTTTCTCCCAAAGCTGGTACCTTTTTCTTATGGGTCAATCCTAATCTACCTTTACGTATTAATTGATTTATCGTAGGCATATGTTATAAACTCAAGCTCATTAAAATAACTAAGTTTTTAGTTATAAAATAATAAACCTCAATAGTCAATATAAAAATAAACATTACTACTCTAATAATTAAGCTCAACTGCTTTGAAAGCCATCAGTAGACTTCTTGCATCACCTCCCAAGCCACAACTGTCATTCAGTAGAAACGAAAAAACTTACTTGACACCCTTCGCCAGCCCCATTATCATGGTACTGAAGGTATTTATTTATCTTCAATCTGTGCAGATTAAATGACAACAGTATTACGTAATTGGCGTCTTATTTTTAATTTTTTGCACTATGCACACTTTACGTCTTCACAACATTTCTGGGTTTTTACCTATATAAGCTGAAACGCGCTTATAAAGCGTTTAAGACAGTATAGTACGCCAATTTGCAGGATTAGAGAGTGACAACTAGCTAATACGGGATATCTTTTGCCTTTTTTTCTGCTTAGTAAATTTCTTAAACATTTAAACTAAGGTGAGTTGCATTTAAAAGCAGCTAAATTGCAGTGTTTAAGACTTAAAAAACGCCAATACTGAAAATAGACAATGACTAGGGCTTCTTTTGCCTTTTTTTTGCTTGGTAAATTTCTTAATATTTATGGCAACATGAACTGAGCAGGAAGGTGTCATTCCAGTGCTTGACACTGGAATCCAGTTTTCCATATAATCTCATCGAAAATGTTGTAACCACTTTCTGTGCTAGTTTGCTTGCTTACAAGCAAACTTTTCTGGATCTCAGTGTCTGGGCACTGGGATGACAGGGGAGGGAGGCTACTTGGATGACACCATTCTTTTTCCTGGATCCAAGTAGTCAGGGCACTGGGATGACAGGAGAAGGTACTAGGATGACACCCTGACCTCGTCGTCCCGCTACGTGTTAGCGGAATCTAGAGATACCGTGACGGTATGACGTAAAGCTCGCGTTAGCTATACTTTTATGCTCACCAACTTAGCTGGATCCAAGTAGTCAAGCTACTTGGATCTGCAAATTGCAATGTTCGTACAGCTGCGTGCTTGACACTGGGATTTAGTGCAGCTACCCTAAACTGGAAGCTCATCTTGCTATTTTTGGCTGAAAGAAACATATTTTTAGAATAATGAAAACAATCAGCACTTTAATTCAAGAAGGATCGGAGTTATTATCGTCACATAAAGTTGAATCACCACATTTAGATTGTGAAATCATCATGCAGCACGTACTTGGAGTGGAAAGATCATTTATAATTGTGAACCATGCTGATCAAGTGCCGATGGAGAAAGAACTTTTATTTTGGAAATTAACAAAAAAAAGAGCGGAAAGATATCCAATATCGCAAATAATAGGTAATCGTGAATTCTGGAGTAAAAATTTTATAGTTAACCAGCATGTTTTAGATCCAAGGCCAGATAGTGAAACAATAATCCTAGCAGTGTTAAAATATTACCCAAACAAAAAACAGAAACTAAAAATTGCAGATTTTGGTACAGGCACAGGTTGTTTATTGATATCCGTACTTAGTGAGTATGAATATGCTGTTGGCGTCGGTTTTGAAAAAAGCTTGGAAGCATATAAAGTTGCCTATCAGAACACAAAAAAACATGATCTTCTCAGCAGAGCCAAAATATTTCCAAGTTCGTGGACAGAGTGCAGAGGTTCATTCGATCTTATAATCAGTAATCCTCCATATATTAAAAGAAGCAAATTGAAAGACTTGCAAGCTGAAGTGCAAAAGGAACCAAGAATTGCCCTTGATGGTGGTATTGATGGTTTGAGCTGTTATTTGAGCATTTTTCCAATATTGAGAAAGTGCCTTAAAAAAAATGGGTTTGCGATATTGGAGATAGGTGAAGATCAAAGCAATATTGACAAAATAATCCCCTCATACGAATTAGCTTTTCAGGAATATGTATATGACTTAGCGGGAATGAAGAGATGCATTGTTGTGAAAAGAACATAGCTAATGTTTTTTTGCCTTCATCCCATATTATCCTATATCATCCCAGTACCCTCTACCTAGTCATCCAAGTAGCGTGACTACTTGGATCTATATTTATAGCTCTTCTCATAATAATCCAAATAAGGTAAGATATGGATTTATGGTAGTGGGGTTTGTATGCCAGCAGCGTATAGTTATGACTTAAGGAAAAAAGCAATGGAAGCATTGGATGAGGGAGAAAGTAGAGCAACTGTTGCCAAGAGATTTAAAATTGGAAAAACGACTTTATATGAGTGGCAGAAAAGGCGTGAGGAAACAGGAGATTTTCAGTCAAAAAAGCCTGGAAGCGTAGGATATAACCATAAAATTACCGACTGGAATGTCTTCACCGAATTTGCAAAAAACCATGGCGGCAAAACTCAGTCAGAGATGGCTAAACTCTGGGGCAATATCAGTCGACAAACGATTCACCGCGCACTTAAAAATATTGGCTTTACAAGAAAAAAAGACCTACGGATATAAAGAAAGAAATGAAGAAAAGCGAGCTCAATTTGCAAAGGTTATAGCAACAAAATATCCTGAAAATCTTGTATATATTGACGAATCTGGGATAGACAATACAGAAGACTACCCATACGGATATTGCAGAAAAGGAGAGAGGTTTCATTCACTAAAATCAGGTAAAAAAACTCAGCGTGTCAGTATGATTGCAGCTCTAAATAAAAAGAAAATCATTGCTCCATTGACCTTTGAGGGATACTGCAACAAGGATGTTTTTGAGGCTTGGTTTGAGCAGTTTTTGACTCCAATTTTAAGGTCTGGCCAAACTGTAATTCTTGATAACGCTGCTTTCCATAAATCTAAAAAAATCGATGATCTTGCTAAAGGAGTAGGTGCTGAAATTCTTTATCTTCCTCCATATTCTCCAGACTTTAACGAAATTGAGCATCATTGGTTTGCTATAAAGAACAGAGCTAGAAAAAATATCCCTATTTTTCAGTCTTTCCGTCAAGCTGTTGATTCTGCTTTTTTATGATTTGTTCTGACTATTATGAGAAGAGCTATAACTAGATCCTATGGTCAAGCCATAGGACGACAGGAACGGTTTTATGCATTTTTTAAAGGGCAACATGTTTAAGCTTTGCTGGCAAAATGGAAAGTAAGACCAGCCTCTATACCGTGTGTGTGAAATAGTTGATTACCTATATTTATTTCCTCAGTTACTTTGCTACCTGAGCTAGGATCAAGCTTCTTTTTTTTATCATTATTAGGGTCGTCTACCACTTGTCCTAACTTTTCTGCTGTAAGCTTAATATCGCCACCAATAGCACCAAAACCTCTATATCCGATATGCATATTTACATCTTCGTTTATGCGATAGTCAAAGCCAGCTTTTACTTGACCTGCGGGTCTTATTGACGGTTTTTCAAACATCGTCATTCTTGTTGCACCGACTCCAATACCAACGTAAGGAGAAAAAGAGAAACGGTCACTTTTCCAATGATGATAAACATTTGCCATTACAGATATGTTCTCAATTTGGTCATGACTAACTGCAGCACTATAGAGATAAGTTTCTTTATTAGCATCCTGACCAATGTCCTTTAGATATGAAACAGTTATTTGGCTACTTGTTAAACCAATATTATCCACTTTTACAGAAGAATACATCCCTTCCAATTCAGCCCTATAGCTGTTGTTACCCAATTCCCCTGTATAACCAAGTGCCACATTTGCAGCAAAAGGTGGATTATAATCTCCTTTATACTCACTTAGTGACTGACCTTTTGTGTTCTGAGCATCCCTGTCATTTATAGACAAATTTTTGATATCTGTAGTGCTTGTTTTTAGTTCACCCATGCCATTAAAAAATTGACCATAATACCCACTACCAAAGTAAAACCCTTCTGTTTCACTCGCAAAAGATTGTTGTGACAACAATAAAGCAAGTGCTGTAACCGCTAATGTTTTTTTACTAATCATTACTACTCCCCTAGTTAAAATAGCTAATCTAATACTAATTAATTAAAAATGGCTTAATATGAAAAACCTAATTATTTGCATAACTTGCACTTTTCTGAGCTAAAAATAGGCAAAGTTAACCTTACTTCTCGTCATTTTTTAATTTATCCTCATCTTCAAATTCATCCTCCTCTTCTTCGTCATCAAACCCATCATCGCTCCTATCCTCATCTTCCTCGTCATCATCTTCAAACTTATCGTCGATATCTTCATCATCAATATCTTCGTCTGCAAATTCATCTGATTCATCATATACTGCATCTTCGGTTTTAGTTTCAGCAGGATAATCAACTGAATTAGGTCCCTCAAGAACATTATTCCCCTCGTTATTAACCTTATCTTTGCTCGCAGCGGCAGAAAGAACTTTGTTTGGGTCATATGGTTCTTGTGTAGGCACACGAGTTTGTTTGAGCAGCCTTCTTGTGAAGGTGGTATCACTGTAGTACAAAATTTTCTTTGATTTAATTGGGTAAGTCGACTCTATTAAAATTATCTGATCGTCACGTGGCAACATAATAACTTCTTGAGGCAATAGCAATGCTCTCTGTATTTCAGAGATATGTAATGACCTTGAAGCAGGATTTAAATCTAAAAATTTAGGCTTATTCAACGATTCTTGTTGTACAGTTTTGTTTCCTATAAGTTGCGATATTAAATTAGCTGTTTCAATATTATTGGCTGCAAAAGTTATTCTGTAAGTCGAGTTTGACAAAAAGGAGTTCATCCCTGCTTCTTCGTATATTCCTTTGAGCTGCTCAGTATCTTGAACAATTAAGAATAACCTAACTCGATAACCACGAAAATATGCAATACCTGTTTGAAATTGCTCCATTTTTCCAAGTGTAGGAAACTCATCCATTAAAAACAATACGCCATAAGGCTCGTCATCCGATGGCAATTTTCTACATAAAAACTCAGTTGCCTGTTGGTAAAAAACCTGCATTAAAGGCCTGAGCCTAGTCAAGTTGTCAGGAGTTAAACCAACATAAACTGTAATTTTCTTCTTTTTAAAATCTAGAATATTAAAATCACTTGACGCAGTTGCAGTATCAATCAATGGGTTTGCCCACAATTCAAGTGATGAGTTCATGGTTGATACAACACCTGACCTTTCTTTATCAGCTTTTTGTAAAAAAGCTGCAATATTCATATATGCTACAGGGTGTAGTATTTTACCCATTGTATCAAGAGCAACAGCAAGATTATAAACCACGTCATCACTACGCATCGTACGCACAACTTCACCAAAAGATTTAACTTTCTCTGGTGCAGCAAGTAAGTATAATACCACTCCAACAAATAAGCTTCTTGCTTCATTCTGCCAAAAGTCTTGTTCAGGCATGATTAGGTTAGCTATTTTCTGCACATCGTCAACCATCTGCCCAGGTTTTTCACTAATCCATTGTAATGGATTGTAACAGTGACTTATTCCATCTGGCTGCGCTGGATTCCATACGTATACTTTTTGTCCTTGTCGTTCTCGCCAACCACTTGTTATTTCATAGTTTTCTAATTTTATGTCGTGTACAATTACCGAGTCAGTCCAAAATAATAAATTAGGAATTACAAAGCCAACACCCTTACCAGAACCTGTAGGTGCAAATAACAATGCATGCTGAAACCCATCAGAAATGAAGTATCCTCTTTTATCTTTACCAAGCAATAATCCCTTTTTGCTTCTTAATCCTGCTTTTCGTATGTCTTTCTCTGATGCCCACTGCGAATCTCCATGAAGTGATTCCTTCTTTTTAAATGGTCGCCACTCAATTATCCTTTCTCTTAAATTCCATAAGATAATCATTAAAACAATGATAGGCAGTGCAGAAGATATAATTAATGTGATTTTGAGCTCAAGGCTATATAACTCTGGATGATGCCAACAATATTGTATATGATCAAAAATCGTTGGCCAAAGAGCTTGAGGGAAAGGCGTCAAACTAGGATTAATTGCCTTAAAATCCACAGCATCCGGACCATCAGCAAACAGAACAAACAATATACCAGATAGATAGAAGCAAAACTCAAGTACGCTAAAAGCTACTACACCTCCTATGAGAATATTACGTAGGTGATTTCCATTACTCATAAACTACTCTTCCTTAACTTATGTATAAATTTAAGCATTTTCGCTCGCAGATCTAGTAAATAATATCTCAGAAATGCTTCTTTTGCCCCCACCGGTTCTTTTTAGCTGAATAACAATATCAATCACATTTCTAATGTATGGTATAATTTGGTCTGGAGGAATGCCAAGGTTTGCTTGCATAACCATCAGTTTTATTTGCTCAAGGGCCATTGTTGGACTATCCGCATGAAGGGTTGATATTGATCCAGGGTGACCAGTATTTATCGCCCTGAGAAAACTAAAAGCTTCCGCTCCACGGAGCTCACCAACTATTATTCTGTCTGGCCTTAAACGTAAGCACGCTTCTATCAAATCTTGAGTGGTTACTTTTGCTCTGCCCTGCCCTCCTTTAGAGGCAATTAGATGGACTTTATTGGGATGATCGTTCAAAACGATTTCCCTTGCATCCTCAACAGTAATAATTCTTTCCTCATCTGGAATAGCACGCAAAGTAGCATTAGTAAAAGTAGTCTTACCAGTGGAAGTTCCACCACTAATTATAATATTTTTCTTACTTATTACAGCGTATTCTAAAAACTCTTTTATTTTTTTTTGCCTTAACAGTAAATCCAAATGACGGTCAACTGGATTACCAGTTGCTTCTGTAACAGTTTCAGAAAAAGCCCCCATTTTTTCGTAATCATCGAGTGCTAATTGCATGCTAGAAGGCTTACGAATCGACATGACTACTTTATCAGGCTCACATGCTGGCGGAAATACTATCTGTATACGATAACCATTTGGTAATGTTGCCGAAAGTAACGGCGCTTCTTCGCTAAGTTTTTGTTCTGTAGCTTGAGCAATCAGTCTGCCAAGAGATTTCAAATGGTTAAGATCGAATACTTCTAATTTTTCACACCTTATTTCACCGCGATTTTCAATCCATACTTCCTTTGGCTTATTTATTGATATTTCATTTACGCCTTCTTCTTGAAATATGCCTTGTAATGGCTCCAAATATGTATCAAGTGCAGCATAGTTCATTTCATTGATTTAATATTGCCTGTGGAGGAAATACTATATCTTGGTTAACAAATACTTTCAATGCAGTGCCTTGATCAACATAAATAGTTGGTTTTTTATCTGTATATCTGCCCACTACATCCCGCATATCTTTAGAAAAATCCTCGATTGATTTCCCGATTGCTTCATCATAAACAGACTTGCTTTTTCTTTGAATTTGTTCTAACAGTTGATTTACAATTTCCAGGCTTATATTTACCTCGTCTTCTTCAATTCCTAGTGCTTTTGCTATTTCCTCTTTCATTATTTTTAGTAAATCTTGTCTGCTTTTGGCACTCCGAATTCTTCCGATAGCCCCAAGGCCTAATTTCCATTTGTCACTAGATATCTTCTTTTCTGGGTCAATAATGAGTTGGAGAGAAGAAAAATCTATTTCGGTTGCAGTGATAGACTTTACTGCATCTCTGACAGTTAGCGTATCAACAAGATTAGAAGCCTTTTGCCCTATAACAGCAGAACCAATCGAAACACCAGCAAGTGTCACTGAAGAGAATAACGCACTTACTATTTTGTTATCAACTATTCCTGCTATTCCTGCTCTACCAAGCTCGTCAGTACTAAGTGATGAGATTGCAATATCTATTCCATGTGGCAGAATCACTCTATTCCAGTTTATATTTACACGAGATTTAGCAACATTCGAGTCAAATGAATAACTGCCTATCAATCTTGAGCCTTTAGGTATTAAAACTGTATCACCAGTTTCCGCATAAACATCTCTACTCACCATAGCACGCAGCATTCCTTGCAGATCAGAGTTTATTGCAGTTTCAAGAACAGCATCAATAATTTTACCTTGAGTAATCATTAAACCAAGCTTTCCTACCCTGGTAGCTTTGCTCGATTGTGCTGAAGTGTCGGATAAAATAGCATCAGCAGCCTTGTTCTCTCCACTACCACCTGAAATTGTTAACATTTGTGCACTACGTCTGTCTCTAGGATAACCGCCACCCCCTATTGTAGGAAATGAGGTAGGTAAATTGCCCATAACATTACTAGAAGGAAAATTTTGCTTTGGCAAAATAGGTATATTTGACGCAGAAGTTTCTTTTGGTTTCTCTTCTTCTTTTTTAATTTGTTTTATTTCTGGTACGATTTGTGGCGTAGGAAGAGGAGGTAAGGGTGGTAAGGAATCGGTTATTATTCTTTCAGGAACCATTACATTATCTGGAACTTGTTCCAACTTTCCTTTCAATTCTTGAACGTTTTGCTTTGTTTCCTCTTTTTTAATAACTTCTGAACCCTCTTTATGAGAAGGACTAAAATAGAGATAATACACTCCACCAACCAGAAGTACTAAAATAATGACCATCAATGCCCTATGACCTTGATTAGAGCCAACTGTTACTACCTTATTCTCTATTTCTGATTCATCTTCTGAATTGTTACGCCTTTCTTTATTCATATTGCATGTACCACAGCTAAAGTGACCTATTTATAATTTCAACTTCACCATCTTCATAACGCATAAATAGCTTTTTATGTACTCCTTTTATTATAACATAATCATCAAATAACAGCCTTTTACAAGGTTTATCCTCCCCTTCTACAAAAACCTGAGGTATTTTATTATTATTTCTAAATTTTAAATAGGTTAAATAACCATCATCAAATAACTCGATCGGAACTATATCCGCATTACCACCTTCATCAATATATGTATAATTGTACTTCGTATCATTTTCTTGTATTATTTTTTCTAGCTTGTCTGTAGTATATTGCATTTGAGTAGGTAAAGAAACCTCATCTAAATCAACATCAAATTCACCTTCTTCTTGAGGATAATAAAAACGTACTACGTAAGATATATCCTTTTCAGCAGAATAATCGTGATCCACTTTCTTAGCATCAGTATCCGGGTATTTATCGTAGTTTGGCCTTGAGATTAAATCAAAAATGTAATTTCTTTTTTTAGTTGTCGTAATAATCATGTTAGTGCGACTACTAACTTCAAATGGCATGATAAGCAATTTATTGTCATAAGGATTAATTTTCCAACTTGATGCATCACCAACAGCGATATTTTTAACTTTTTCTCCTTCCGCAAATTCAATATAAGAATAGTAACCCTGACTAAAAACCACCGTAAATACTTCATTAGGGCTATACACAAAAGTCTTTATTCTACTATCTACAGAAATAGGCTCATTATAATTAATGGATGCGTTTAAATTGCCACTGACAAGTAAAGCTAAAACTAATAATATCCTATACATATTCATCATCTACTCTATATGAAATAACTTGAAATCCTAATGGGTTAATATATCTTTGCTGATCATCCATTTCAAGCGATGCATATCTATATGACATAATAACTATCTTATTTTTTCTCGTAGAACTTCCATCTTTCCGTGTAAATTCCACAAAAAATCTCACCTGAAGAGCATCGTTACCCAACTTTTGAATTGAGCGAATTTTAAATTCACTTTTGGTATCTGAATATAAATTAAAAAGATCATCCATATTCTGCGATCCTACATAATTTCTAAATTCATTATACACATTAGGTGAGGAAAACAACCTCACCTTTGTATAATAGTTATAATTATAATGATATGGATCAAAAACCTCCCTTGCTTTTATATACTCTGAAATAAAATAATCGTTTAGCGCTTCATCTGCAGAATACTGTTTTACTGTGACAGGATCAACCAATTGCACTATTCCTGATTTCTTGTCAATTTCTATAACAAATGGCTCAATAGTGCTACTTGTGCTAATTTTAAATATGACTAATATGCTGATAGAGATCGTTGCTAATAATATTAATGCAAATAAAAGTAGAATATTCCTTTGAGCAATAACTGTGCTGTAGCGGTTTGAATTCCAATTTATATCCTTATCTAAGGATTCAGTATTTTTTTCTCGCTTAAAAAATCTTAGCATTTTAGTATTCCTAAAAACCTTAACTTATGTTAATAAACATAGCAAATTAACAAAGTAGTTACAGCAAAAAAGCTAAAAAACTCTTAATCTATGGCCTAATTTACCAAACTTTGTCTCCATATATGAATCGTTATATTTATTACGTTCCACAATCAGTGGTAGACACTTTGTAACTCCTATACCACTACTTTCCAATTCTGACAATTTCCTATCATTGTTTGTAAGTAATTGGATTTTGTTAATGTTCAATTTCTTAAGCATTTTAGCTGCAACAGCAAAACTCCTTTCATCATCTTCAAAACCCAATGTTCTATTTGCATCAACAGTATCAAGATTATGTCCTCTTTGCATACTGTACGCTCTTAACTTATTAGTTAAACCAATGCCCCTTCCATCTTGCATCAAATACAATATAATACCACTTCCAGAGTCAGCTATCATTTGAATTGCTTGATGTAACTGACTTCTGCAATCGCATGACAAGCTATCTAACAAGTCACCCGTATAACACGAAGAATGAATTCTTACTAATGGTTCGCCATCTTTATCTGGATTGCCAATGATAATTGCATGATGTTCTCTTCCACCACTTTCGGTTCTATAAGATATGATATTTACTTCTTGAGTCTGTTTTAAAAATAATGATGTTTTGCACACTTCATATACATCCTGATTTTCTTGAAAATTATTTATGAATGACGTGTCCAGTGCAATAACGTCATTTTTCTCGCACCAATTTCGCATTTCATGATTATTCTCAAAAGTCATATCAGCCACTAACGCGTATGGCAATAATTCTGAGAACTTAAGCAAGGCAATAGCACATTCATCTATTGTCTTTGAGCATTGCAACTCTTTTATGCAATCTTCCTTTGAACAGTTTATTAAATGGAGCAGTTCATCAAAATTATTCACCAACAGACGTTTGCTGTTATGTTCTTTATTCTGAGATATGTATTTTACCTTACTTGAAGTTAAAGTAACATATACATTGCTTGATATAAGCTTGTATTGATTAAATAAATCTCTTTCTAAAGCCTCAGCAGCAGCAAACAATAGGTAATTACCTTCATCATATATTACAATTGGCCGACCGCGCCTGATTTCGCTGATAGCTCTTTCTACCTTATTGCTACTCTGATTTCCTATAAACATTTTTACCCATATTAAACAGCGATAAAAACTGGTGCGGCCGAGAAGACTTGAACTTCCAAGGCCTTATGAGCCACAGCGACCTCAACGCTGCGTGTCTACCAATTCCACCACGGCCGCACTATATTCTAGTTTTTATATAATTATTTTAAATTACTTAATCATTTTAGAATTTTTCATCTAGAGTGTCAATCTGATACTAGAATAATTTAGAAATTGTTTGTATAATTTGATTATGAATTTTGTGATTATAAATTTTAATCATTTAAGATAACCTTACTACTAATTTTTAACTTAGGTTTTTATACAAATGAATATAGCTAATATCTTTATTTTTTTAGCTCTCTCTCTTATAACTAGCTTTCATTTCGTCCATGCACAAATATTATACACATGGTCTCAAGTTATCCCAGAAAATAAACTAAGCATACGCGCAATTACGGACAATGACATGTGTCCCATTGTTTATGTTGATGGCAAGGAAACAGAAATGCTGAATCGCAGCTCAATTAACAATGGTGATCATAACGAAACAGTTTGTGAACTGACAGTACAAACAAGTGCCAAAGACGTTAGTATTGAGGATCTACGGGTTCCTATATTACCAAAAAAGGTTAATAAAATTGCTTTCATTGGTGACACGGGCTGTAGAATAAATATGTTATTTCAGCAGGAATGTAATTCGGTAGATAGCTGGCCTTTAAAAAAAAATTTAGACTCAATTGCCCTTCATAAACCAGATTTAATTATCCATGTTGGTGATTATCATTATAGGCAAACAAGATGTAGAAATACAAAAAAGTGTGGCGATATTTATGGATATAATAAAGAAGCTTGGTACGCTGATTGGTTTGAGCCTGCAAAGGATATTTTATCACAATCCCCTTTCCTTTTTGTTCGTGGAAACCATGAGAGTTGTGATAGAGCTTATGAAGGATGGTTCAGGTATTTAGATTCATACCCCTTTTCGTCTGAAAAATGTGGAAACTTCGTTTCTAGTTGGTCCTTAGATGCTGGACCGATGAAATTTTTTATCTTCGACTCTTCATCCGGTGAGGATATTTTTACAACCCAAAGCACAATTGATGCTTTTGAAAGGCAATTTGATAAATTGATACAAGATAAGCCCACGTGGTTTTTAACTCATAAACCACTTTGGAGATCTCCAAAAAAAGAATTTTTGACATTAAAAAGCCATGGCAATCTTACACAAATTGAAGCTTTTGGGGATAGATTTCCAAGCAATGTTACTACCATAGTTTCCGGCCATATTCATATAGCCCAGATTTTATTAATGGATAATGTTCCAGACCAGATTATAGTTGGAAATGGCGGTTCATTACTACACGCTCAAGATCAAGAACCTGTTTATCAAAATGTAGAATTTGACTATTCAAATGGTAGAAACTACTTAGCACACGAAGTTAGAAACTTTTTCGGCTTTGGCTTTGCAATACTAAACTTAGATGATCACAAATTTACCTTCTATAACCAAGATAATAAGGAAATGTATTCTGCGAAGCTAACAGAAGATTTTAAACTTAAACGGATTAAAACTATAGTCGATTCATTTTAGGATTTGTTATTAGCTATTTTAAAAACGCTACTTAAACATTTTTTTTAATCGATTGATTTCATCAGCAAATTTTGAGTCGGTCTTTATAAAATTTTTTACTTGTTTTACTGCATGTATAACAGTAGCATGGTCTCTGCCACCAAAGTTTCTCCCAATATCTGGTAGGCTTTTTTGCGTAAATTTTTTGGCAAAATACATAGCTATTTGTCTTGGCCTTGCAAGACTGCGAAGCCTTCTATTGGATTGCATATCTGCAACCTTTATATTGAAAAATTCAGCTACTTTCTTTTGTATTTCTTCTATTGTGACTGACCTATGATTTGACCTAAGAAGATCGATTAGGGTTTCACTAGCTGATTCTACCGTCATACTTCTTCCAATTAATGAGGTATGGGTAACCTTATTTAATGCTCCTTCTAATTCTCTTATATTAGATTTTATGTTCCTTGCTAAAAACTCTAGGACATCTTTCGGAACATACATATTCATCTGCTCCACTTTTGCCTGCAATATACCAAGCCTCAATTCAAAAGTTGTTTCATTAATATCTGCCACCAACCCCCAACCGAGTCGTGATTTTATTCTTTCTTCCACTCCATCAAGATCACTAGGAGACCTATCAGCTGATATAACCAATTGTTTATTTTGGTCTATCAATGCATTGAAAGTGTGAAAAAATTCTTCTTGTGTACTATCTTTACCACTGATAAATTGCACATCATCTACCATCAATACATCTACTGATCTAAATTGCTCTTTAAATAACATAATATCTTTGCTTCGCAGCGCTGTAATATATTGGTACATGAATTTCTCTGCTGATAAATACACCACTTTTCTTTTTGCTGATGGGGAATTGACTATGTGCCAAGCTATAGCATGCATTAGATGTGTTTTACCAAGTCCCACTCCACCATATAGAAACAAAGGATTGCTGCCTAATATTGGATCTATAGATTCTGCCACACGCTTTGCCGCCGTAAATGCTAATTCATTTGGCTTTCCCACTACAAAATTATCAAAGGTGAACCTTGGATCCAGCGGCGAACCAAGATTATGATTACTTTCCTCTCTGTTTTTTAGTATAACATTAAAATTTGAATTCCTCTCCTCAATTACTTGAATATCAATAGAACGTATACTTTTATCTTCGCTTTGCCATAATGATAATATTTTTTTCATGTAATGAACTGTAATCCACTCTTTTATAAACCTTGTTGACACGGATAAAAGAACTTCCCCATTTCTGCTACTGACAAATTTTAGTGAACTCAGCCAGCTATTATATGTTGCTTCTCCATAAAGATTATAAAGACAATTTTGGATTTTTTCCCAAGTAACATTGTGATCCGTTACTGTAATAATCTGATCAAAAAACATAGTAGAAACCTTAGGGCTAGTTAAGTTCATATACCACACCAAGAAAAAAGGAATAATTAGAAAAATACAAGATAATCAATAGCTTACTGCAAAATGAAAAGTTAATACTACTTAATACATACTAAAAATTATGGTGATTTTTTGATGGGTTGTAAAGGGTATAAAAACATTAAAATTGATCATTTTTATTTCAAAAAAATGAAAAATTTGTAAATGTCGCTTGTATCGAGGATTAGAAGCATGCTATTAAAAACAGTAATACATTATGTATAAATAAGATGTTAAATTTACTGGCAAATAAGTAAAGTATTCATATAAATATAGCTAACCTAATATAGATTTACTGAAGCAAATTTATGATTATATTAAGTAATTTGAGTTGTTATGCTGTATTCGGTATTGAACTAGAGTTTTACATTGAAGGAATAGAAAAAGAATACTTATTTCTGAATAGCATCAAAAATAAAATAGCATCTCTTGAATTTTCTTGCGAGAAGGAGAATTCTACACATCAGTATGAGATAAAAAGTGGTTGTTATACGAACTCCGACAATTTAATTAAGCATTTTGAGTTAGCAAAACAATCACTTACTGAAACAGCACAAAAACTAGGTGGGAATATTTCTTTTAAAGCAAAGCCCTATTTGGATAGAGCAGGCAGTGCATTAAATGTGCATGTTAATCTCGTGAATTCAAATAACGATAACTTATTTTATATCAATGAGCAAAAGTACAGTGACTATCTGATTCATAGTATTGGTGGATTATGTGCAATGATGAAAAAACATATGTTGTTTTTTGCTCCAAATGATGATTCATATTTAAGATTTCAGTACCCGGATATTCACACTCCAACTACGATTAGTTGGGGAATAAATAACAGAACTGCTGCAATAAGAATTCCCTATTTTGGCAACGATTCCAAAAGATGCCGCCTAGAGCACCGTGTTCCTGGAGCAGATTGCAACCTTGAAAAAGTACTCACAGCAATAATTGAAGGTATAGTTTTTGGTATAGAGAACAAAATTGCTCCGCCAAATAGAGTGTATGGCATTGCATCTGATCCTCAATATAAGATGGAGAGTTTGATATAGCAACTACATCTAAAACCCTAACCCGTTAAATGGCTGTTGGATAATTGGCTGTTTTAGCACTTCCCTCACATCATTATTTACATTCCCGAACTGTAATAGCCACTCTGCAGGAGATAGTTTTCTCTCAGGTTTAGATTCTATACTAATATTTGCACTTGGTCTTTCAGGAAGTGGATTACCAAGCGCATCCATGTGTTTAGGTAAAGGTTCCATAACAATATTTGTAGCACTAGAAACGGAATGACTATCTTTAGTATCAGCGCTTTTAGAAAGTGAATTACCTTTGAAATCCATATGTTTAGGTAGTCCATTTTTCATTTCTTCTTCTGCTCTTTTATTTTTTAATTCTTCTTCTAGCTCAGTTTCAGTTCTTTTTGGTTCTTTTACGGTATCTTTTTCTTCACCTTCATCTTCTGAAACTTTATCTCCTGAAACACGAGTAATTTCAGCTTTAGTTCTTATTTTATGAATCAGCGAAAGTAATAAGTAAGTAACTGCAGCAGCAGAAACGATAATGGCTATCTTTGCGGCAATGTGGATTGCTGTTAAAAATATTAAAGCTGATAAAGCTCCAGCTAATCCAGACACAATAACTTTATTTTTGCCTTTTGTTATATTTAGAATTGCCACCATAATAACCTCTCAAATACTGTTCTAGAATTATTATACAGGAATTTTCTTATACTTGCAATTTTGCGAAAATTTTAATTATTTGCATAAAGTTTTAAAGCTACACAAGGATTAATTAATATGCAATGTATCTCGACTATAATATTGTACAAACACACATATTCAGCTAACATTCAACATGCAGAGCTTACTCATAGAGCGAAACAGGGCGGTGGTATTATTACTTATAGTAATTTTTATCTTCGGTTCATACGTTTATGTAAAAATGCCAAGGGAAAGCAATCCTGATATACAGATTCCTATAATCAGCGTGTTTGTTGGACTTCCTGGGATTTCTGCTCAAGATAGTGAAAAGCTATTAGTGCTTCCTATAGAAAATGAACTAAGATCCATCGAAGGTGTAAGAGAATTGAGAGCTTTTGCAACTAATGATGGTGCTCACATGATACTCGAATTTGGAACAGAGTATGATAATAAAGAAGTGCTCGATAATGTCCGTTCAAAGCTTTCAAACATAAAATCGAAGTTACCTGTTGAAGCGGAATCTCCAATAATAAATGAAATAAACTTGAGTCTATTTCCCATATTAAATGTTGGCTTAATTGGTAATCTGCCAGAAAGAGCCTTAACTGAAATAGCACGCAAGTTAAAGAAAGAAATAGAATCTCTGCCAAATGTTCTCAAAGTTGAAGTGGCAGGTATTCGTAAAGAAACAGTGGAAGTTATAATTGAGCCCACAGTTCTAACAAAATATAACATTCAATCAAACGAAATATTCCAAGCTATATCAAGCAATAATAGACTAGTGGGAGCTGGGTCACTGGCCGGTAAATATTCGATTAAAATATCAGGGTTATTAAAAGATATAGAAGATATTATGAATATTCCTATTAGATCTCAAGGCGATGCAGTTTTGAGAATCAAAGATATAGCAAAAGTATACCCTAGGTTTGAGGATCACCAAGGATTTGCTCGCATTAATGGATTACCTAGTGTCATGCTAGAAATTTCAAAACGTAACGGAAAAAACATAATAGACACAGTAAATCAAGTAAAATACTTAATGGATAAGGCAAAAGATCAATTACCTGAAAATTTAAAAGTGGTGTACTTAAACGACCAGTCAAAAAACGTCCGCGATGTGCTTGATGACTTGGAAAACGGCATAATATTTGCTGTGTTGTTAATATTGATCATAATGATGCTTTCTATGGGAACAAGGATTGCTATTCTTGTGGCACTCTCGATACCCGGTTCCTTTCTCATTGGGATAATAGCTCTTTACTTTATGGGTATAACCTTAAATATCGTTGTGCTCTTCAGTTTAATTATGGCTGTTGGCATGCTGGTTGATGATGCAATTGTGATCAGCGAATATGCCGATAGAAAGATGATCTGCGGAATGGATAAAGTAGAAGCTTTTTACACTTCAGTTCGTGATATGTTTTATCCGGTTCTATCATCAACGTTAACTAAATTAGCAGTGTTTTTTCCTCTATTATTCTGGCCTGATACTGTTGGTAAATTCATGCAGTACATACCAATTACAATAATTCTAACTTTGACTGGATCGCTCATTATGGCTTTGGTTTTTATACCAACACTTGGTGCAATATTTGGTAAGCCTTCGATAACTTCAAAAAAAGAAATAAAAAAAATGAGTGCTATAGAAAGTGGTGAAATAAAAAATGCTGGGCCTATAATAAGAGCTTACGTACGCATGCTAGAGAAGGTTTTGGATCATCCTAAAAAATTCGTATGTGCTACTGTATTCGTTTTGTTTTCATTTAGTGTGCTGTACTTTACTTTTGGTCCTGGAGTAAAGTTTTTTCCGAAAGTGGATTCAGATAATATTTTAATCAGTGTTAAAGCAAAAGAAAGCTTATCAGCCAAAGAACGAGATCTGATACTCAAAGAAGTGGAAGAACGCATTTTGAGCATTGAAAAAGAAATTCATGTTTCTTATGCTAGATCAGGAGCATTTTCAGACAACGTTATCGCCAGAATACAACTAGAACTTATGGATTGGCGCTTCAGGCGCAAAGCTAAGCACATACTAAATGATATAAGGAGCAGTGTGCAAGACATGAAAGGAATAATAATTAATGTTCAAGAGGAAAAGCCAGGACCGTCGGCTGACAAGCCAATACAAATTAACCTCAGCGGGAGTGTATCCAGTTTGAATTTAGCAGCAGAGAAAATTCTAGAAATTATGAACCAACCTTCATCCGGGTTTATAAATATTCAAGATAGCAGATCAGCACCTGAAATAGAGTGGAATATGAGTGTTGATAAGAGTAAGGCTACAAGCTCTGAAGTAAGTGTTGCAACCATTGGCGATTTTATAAAGATGGTTACAAATGGAGTGTTGATTGGAAAATATAGACCAAATAACACGGATGAAGAAATCGATATTGTACTCCGTTTCCCTGGAAAGGATCGCAACATGAAGACTATAGACAATCTTTTTATCAATACAGTTAATGGCCCGTATCCTATGAGCAATATAGTAAAATATGCTCCCGAAAAAAAGGTAAACAAACTAAACAGGATTGATGGATTACGCATAGTGACAATCTCTGCTGACGTTGATACTGGCTATCTTGTTGATGAAAGAGTAAAGTTCATTCAGAATTCTATTGCCCAGGATTGGGACAAGGGAGTAAAAATTGATTTTAAAGGCGACAAAGAAGATCAACAAAAATCAGGAGCATTTTTGTTAAAGGCTTTTATATTAGCGATTACACTAATGATATTGGTATTAGTGACACAGTTTAATAATGTATACCATACATTTATCGTAATGACAGCAGTGTTTTTATCCACAACATGTGTGTTTTTTGTTTTCTTTCTTATCCAACAAGTTTTCGTAGTTGTTATGTGTGGAGTGGGGATAATTGCTTTGGCGGGAATTATAGTGAATAATAACATACTATTACTTGATGCCTTTCATCACCAAATTAAGGTACACAAAAATGACATCAAGCGATGTGTAATAAACGCTGCAATTTCTCGCGTTAGGCCAATATTGCTTACCGTTGCAACCACAGTTCTTGGTTTAATACCGATGATTACCAGGTTAAATATCAATTTTTTTACGCTACAAATCACATATGATGCTCCATCAAGCCAGTGGTGGGTTGACATTTCAACAACCATAGCAAGTGGAATATTGGTTGCAACGGTTTTAACTTTATTCTTTACTCCTGCGTTGCTTGTTATACAAAGACATGAAAAAACTTGACTTAAATTAGCAATCATTTAACATTTAAGATAGTGTTCTTTGCCCGTTGGAGCTATAATTATAACTAATTACATTGGATTTATTTATTATGATTGCTAATCGTAAAAGCAGTGTTAAGCAGAAAAGTAACAAGAATAACATAGTTGGAAGCCTTGATGTAATAAAAACAGCAGGAGAGCTTTCACTTCAAAAAGGTTTAGATTTTGATGTTGTAATAAAGGCACTAGAAAGTGCTATAGAAGCAGTGGCTTATCAAAAATATGGTAGCAAAAGTAAAATTGTAGTTAATATAGATAGAAACACAGGCAAAGTTACTTCATACAGAAAACTAAAAGTTATTGATGACGAATCAAATAGAGAAGAGAATACTGAGTATGAATCAATTACGCTGACACAAGCTAAATTAATAAAAGAAGATGCAAAAATTGGAGATACTGTTAGTGAATTACTCTCTCTTAACACTGATCTTGCTTCAGCAAGAATTGCCCAGCAAAAAATTGCTCAAATAATTAAAGATGAAGAGTCAAAAAAGCAATATGAGGAATTTAAAGATAAGGTGGGAGAAATAAGGTATGGTATTGTTAAACAAGTAGAATATTCAGATCTTATTATAGACATAAATGGCACTAAGGCATATCTTCCATTACGAAATTTAACCGGTGGTGAATCATTTCGTGAAGGCGATAAGGTTAAAACTTATATACAGACTGTTAAGCGCTCTGATGATGGACGTCAAATTATTCTTTCTAGGACTCATGAAGGCTTTTTAGAGGCATTATTAAATCAAGAAATACCAGAAATTGCTGATGGGTTAGTAACAATTAAAGGTATAGCTAGAGACGCCGGCTCAAGGTCTAAGGTTGCTGTTTTCTCTCCTGACAAGAACATTGATCCAGTAGGTGCTTGTGTTGGAGTTAAGGGAGATAGAATAAAAACCATTATACACGAATTAAATGGTGAAAAAATTGACGTTATAAATTACTCCTCAGATTTGGGTCAATTTGTTATTAAAGCCATTACTCCTGCAGAAGTATCGAAGGTTATTATTGATGAAAATGAAAATTGCATAGAATTAATAGTTGCTGAAGATCAATTGAGTTTAGCTATAGGAAAAAAGGGCCAGAATGTAAGATTAGCTTCAGAGCTTGTTGGATGGAAAATTGAGATATTAAGCACTCAGCAAGAATCAGAAAGGCGAAGTAAAGAACTTAGTCAATGTTCAGCTTTATTTGCTGAAGCTTTAAACTTAGAAGAGATTATGGGTCAGCTATTGGTGACAGAAGGTTTTTCAAGCGTAGAAGATATATCCAGCGCTTCAATTAAAGAGCTTGCTTCAATAGAGGGCTTTAATGAGGATATTGCAAACGAACTTCACAATAGAGCAAACAAGTATCTGAAAGCAGAAAATGATAGAAAAATAGAAGAGCTAAAAAGTCTAGGTATGGAAGATGATGTAATCAATTTAACTTTATCAATAGACAATAAAATTGCTCTTAGTAAACATGATATTAAGACTTTAGAGGACATAGCAGATTTATCAAGTTATGAGTTTTGCAGCATACTCTCTTCCTCAGCTGATAATAAGATGAATTCAGAAAATCTAAAAGATACAGTAGACTCAATAATCATAGAAGCACGTAAAAAGCTTGGGTTAATATAATAAAATAATATGAATAATGAAGATATCAGTAATAAAAAATTAACGCTCCAAGGCTTAAGCAAGCTTAAATTAGACCTCAATTTAAACTCTTCAACTAGCCCAAGTACTGGAGCTACAATAGTAAAAAAAAGAAGAAAAAAATCTCATGATGCAGAAGAACATAATTTATTTGACGAGAGTAAATTAGGTTCTTTAACAGAGAAAGAACAAATTTTCCGCATTAATGCTGTGCAGAATGCTGCTTTGCTGAAAGAAAAAAATCAGAGAGAAGAAAAAGAGAAAACAGCAAAAGAAGACAGCAATAAAGAGATTGACGAGAAAAATGAAGCGGACACTTTATCTAAAGAAATAAATAAGCAAGTTTTAAGTGATACTCACTTAGTTGAACTAAAAGAAGATAATATTGACTATGAGGGCGACGATAAAAAGTCTTCTAAAGTCAACAAAGATATATATTCTAAGCATTCTAAACTGGTAATTGCACAGGCAATAGATGAAAAAACTGAACAACCCCCTGTATTTAAGCAAAGATTTGGTATAAGAAGTAGAAAGTCAAAGTTTACCAAGGGTAAAAATATATCAAGAGAAGTTATTATACCAGACAAAATAACTATCAGGGAGTTATCTATTCGCATGGCAGAAGATAGCAAGAGTGTGCTAAAAATGTTCAAAGAAGAAGTCGGTGAGAGTTATAGAGTAGATGATCTGGTGGATCCAGATATAGCATGTGAAATAGTGGAAAAATTTAATCATATGGCTAAACGAGTGAGCGATACCAACAGAGAAAAAGATTTATTTTTTATAGAAGGCAGAGAAAACCTGCCTAAAAAACCTAAGCCACCAATCGTCACTTTTATGGGACACGTCGATCATGGTAAAACCTCATTGCTCGATGCATTTCGTGAATCTAATGTTGCAGAAAGAGAGTCAGGTGGCATAACTCAACACATAGGTGCTTATCAAATAACGACAAAAGATAAGCAAAAAATTACCTTTATTGATACACCAGGACATGAAGCGTTCACTGCGATGCGTGCACGTGGTGCCAATATTACTAATATAGTTGTAATAGTAGTTGCAGCTGACGATGGAATCATGAAACAAACAGTTGAAGCAATAAATCATGCAAAAGCAGCAAATGTTTCCATTATAGTTGCTATTAATAAAATTGATAAATCTGAGCCTGGTGATGTAGAAAAAATAATTAATAGTTTGCCTCAATATGATCTCATCCCTGAAGGGCTTGGTGGTGATGTTATGATTATGCCAGTATCAGCAAAAAAGAAAACTAATTTAGATAAACTAGAAGAGGCGATTTTGTTAATCGCTGAATTAATGAAGCTAGAAGCAATAGAAGATTGTCGAGCACTTGGATGGGTAATAGAATCCAAAATAGATAAAGCGAAAGGAATATCAGCCACATTGATAGTTGAGGAAGGAACGTTAAAGGTTGGTGATATATTGGTAGTTGGTACAACATACAGTAAAGTACGTAGTATGGTTAATCACCTTGGTCAAAGAGAAAAAGCAGCACTACCCTCTGCTCCAATTGAAATTACTGGTCTAAATGGTGTACCAAATGCTGGAGATAAATTTGTTGTTGTAAATTCTGAAAAGCAGGCGCGTGAAATTGTTGAATACAGGCTAGAGTTAATCAAGAAAAAGAAAGAAGATTTGGGCGACAATAATTTAGATATATTCAGTCGTAATAACAGCGAAACAGAAGAACTATCTGTAGTTTTAAAGTGCGATGTAACTGGTTCTATTGAAGCAATATCAAGTTCAATTGATAAACTCGGTAAAGACCAAGTGAAATTAAATATCCTACACAAAGCAGTAGGAGGGATAACAGATTCAGATGTGCTGCTTGCAGAAGCATCAAGTGCAGTAATTTTAGCTTTTAATGTAAAAGTGGACTCAAAAATAAGGGACTTGGCAAAACAAAAAGGTATAGAAATACATACTTATAACATAATATACGAGCTCATTGACGACATGAGAATGTATTTAACTAAAATGTTAAAGCCTGTTACACGAGAGGTTCGTGTTGGTTCTGCATCTGTAAGGCAAATATTTAATGTATCTAAAGCTGGTAATATCATTGGATGTTATGTAAGTGATGGAGTCATAAAAAAAGATTCTTTAATTAAGGTAATGCGTGGTGGCAAATTGGTGCATGAAGGAAAGTTAAAAGCACTACGTAGATTTAAAGATGATGTTAAAGAAGTAGGTGTAAACTTTGAATGCGGAGTATCACTAGAGGGTAATGTCGATATTAAAGTTGGAGATATTTTGGAAGCTTATCAATTAGTGCAAGAAGAAAGGGTGTTATAGTAGCTGGATATGAAAAAGGAAATTAGAAACCTAAAGATAGCATCGGTATTGCATAGAGCAATATCAAGAGTTCTAATGGAAGGTAAGGTGTTCAATAAAAATGTAGCGGTATCTGACGTAAAATTAAGTAAAGATTTGAAAAAAGCAGATGTATATATTGTGTTATCTTCATTGAATATTCAAGTAGCTGACTACTTAGATCCAGAAAAAAGACGCACTGGAGATCCTTCTGAGAATAATTGTGATCTTAACACCGTTGTTAATGAAATGAACCAATCTGCATGGTCAATACGTAAATCTATACTGTGTTATGTTGATTTGCGATTTATACCTGAACTAGTTTTCAAGCCTGACTTAGCGTTCGATAATTTTGTTAATGTAAGCAAAATATTACATAATCACACTTAATTAATGCATTTCAATCGTTACTTTTCATTAATGAGGTTGCACAGTTTAACGGGTTTGTGGCTTGTGCTATTTCCCAGTTTGAGCGGTATTCTTTTAGCCTCAACTTCTCTATCGTATCAGGTTCTTTTTCTCCTTGTTTTGTTTACTATAGGTGCATTTTTAATGAGACCTGCAGGGTGCATAATCAATGATATCTTCGATAGAAAAATAGATGCGCACGTTGAACGAACAAAATATAGGCCACTTGCAAGTGGTGCATTAAACATAAAGCAGGCTTTAGCTTTACTTTCACTGCTACTGTCTATTGCCCTGGTAATCTTATTATTAACTAATAAAACTACACTCATACTTGGAATAATCTCAATGTGTATGATAGCTACTTACCCTTTATTAAAGCGGTATGTTTGGTGGCCACAATTGTTCTTAGGGTTTACCTTCAATATGGGATCGCTCATGGGCTCAGCAGCAATAACAAACCAGATCAGTATAGAATCCTTGCTGTTTTATATAGGATGCGTCTTTTGGACACTTAGCTATGACACCATATACGCCCATCAAGATAAAAAAGATGATGAAAAACTCGGGATGAAATCTACCGCATTATATTTTGGTGATACAACAAAATCTTGGTTGAAAAGATTTTATTTAATATCTCTTATGACGTGGCTATATGCTGGTATCTTATCATCATTAAATAACATTTTTTATATTGCTCTACTTGCTGTAGGGTTCATATTTCACCGCCAATACAAAAATTTCAATCCTGACGATCCCAGTCAATGCATGTCCATATTTAAAAATAATTCCTACGTAGGGTTGCTTCTCTTTTTTGGCATCCTTTTAGATAGAATTATCACCTAGGTCTCAAGAGTTTTGGCTCTAATGAAGTCAATAAACTCAGGTACTCGCAGAAACGAAAATTGCTTGACACCCTTCGCCAGCCCTCTTATCATGAAACTGAAGCTATTGTATTTGCTTTCGCCAATCTGCAGATTAAAAGGTAAGGATTACTTAATGTATCGGCGTCTTATGTTCAATTTTTTGCAGTATATAGATACTGTATGTCTTTACAAAACTTCATCTACATCTAGATTTTTATCTAAATAAGCTGAACGCGCTTATAAAGCGTTACAAGACATCAAAAAATGCCAATACTCGACAGAGATAGTAAAAGACTAGCTAACTCGGGGATTCTTTGTCTTTTTTTCTGCTTAGTAAATTTCTTAAACATTTGCAGCGTAAGTTAGTTGCAATTAAAAGCGGCTGAATCTCGCTTGTCAAGCGTTTAAAACATAAAAAACGCCAATATTTTAAAGCGGATAATAACCCCAGGGCTTCTTTTGCCTTTTTTTTCATTTGGTAAATTTCTTAATATTTACAGCTAAACAACAACCGTCATCCCTAAGTATCCCGCTGCTTGTTAGCGGCTGAGATACCGCGAATGAATCGCGGTATGACGGTTCGCGGCAGGATGACGATAAGCTCGTCATCCCACTACTTGTTAGCGGCTAAGAGATACCGCGGCGGTATAGCTATAGGATGACAAAAAAAGGGCACTGTGACGGACTTAAATCACAATTATCAGTTAATGCGGCATTATAAAAAACGCCAAACTTTTTTCTGCTTTTATGCAAGAAGTCTAGTCCATATATTCCTCCCACTTCTCCGCGACTTTCCTTACTATTTCCTCACTCATCTCAATTTTCTTTCCCCACTCTCGTTTGGTTTCAGGCGGGATTTTATTTGTCGCATCAAATCCCATTTTACCTCCAAGTCCACTTTCAGGGGAAGCAAAGTCTAAATAATCAATAGGTACACTTTCTATCATGATTGTATCACGCACAGGGTCCATCCTCGTTGACATTGCCCACATTACTTCCTTCCAATCACGTACATTTATATCATTATCAACAACGATAATAAACTTCGTGTATAAAAACTGCTTTAGAAAAGAAAGTATGCCCATAACAATTCTTTTTGCCTGCCCTGGATAGGATTTTTTTATCGACACTATCGCTATTCTATATGAGCAACCTTCCGGTGGCAGATAAAAGTCCACTATCTCTGGAAATTGATTGATAAGAATGGGCACAAAAATTTCATTGAGTGCTTCACCAAGAATCGATGGTTCATCAGGTGGCTTGCCAGTGAAAGTGCTAAGATATATCGGGTTTTTACGCATAGTAATTGCAGTAATATTAAATTCTGGAAATTGCTCAACAGAATTATAGTAGCCAGTGTGGTCTCCATATGGTCCCTCATCTTGATATCTATCCAAACTCACATAGCCTTCCAGAACGATTTCCGCGTGAGCTGGCACTTGAAGTGGAATAGTCTTACAATTTACAAGTTCAAGCGGCTTCTTTCGCAGCAGTCCAGCAAATTGGTATTCTGACAATGTTTCTGGCACTGGAGTTACCGCAGCAATAATCGTTGCAGGATCACTACCGATCACAGCAGCAGCAGGAAATTTCATATTTCTGCCTTCTTCCTTCCAACGCTTATGGTGAGTTGCGCCACCCCTGTGTGCAAGCCAACGCATTAGTGTTGTTTTTTTATCTATAACCTGCATACGATATATTCCAAGATTAAAATTATCTTGCTTTTCTTTCGTGGGTCCTTTCGTTACCACAATTGGCCAGGTGATAAGTGGTGCAGGTTCATTTGGCCAGCATGTTTGAATGGGCAGTAGACTTAGGTCCACTTCATCTCCGGTTAGCACTACCTCTTGACATGGAGCCTTGCTCACGACTTTACTTCGCATCGATAACACGACTTTCAACAAAGGAAACATTTTTATAGCATCCTTAAAGTTTTTTGGCGGCTCAGGTGATTGCAAAAATGCTAAAAGTTTACCAAGATCTCTTAGTTCATCAGGGTTTATGTTCAACCCCAATGCAATCCTCTTAATAGTACCAAATAAATTCACTAAAACTGGAATCGAATTTTTGCCGTTTTCTGTGACAACATTTTCAAAGATGATAGCTGGTCCTTTGTTTGACAAAACTCTGCGGTGAATTTCTGTCATTTCAAGAACTGTTGAAACCTCCTCCTTAATCCTAATCAGATCTTTTTTTTCTTCTAAGGCTTTGATGAAGTCACGTAAGTTGTTGTACATATTCCAGTTTTTAAAATTTTAAGTTTACATTTAGTTTTCAAGCACTTTATTGAAATTTGACCTATGCACTACTTTCCTGCCTAGCGAGCTTTCAGTTAATTTGAGATCAAATCCTCATATTGCTTACTAAGTTTGTATTTCCTTCCTCTATTGGAAAAATCTACAATCTTGATAAACCCCATTTCCACCCACTTTTTACAAAGTTGCGCACTGGTACGAGGCTTAAAATTAAATAGTTCGCCAACCTGACTAGCTGTAATAGCGGAAAACTCCTGGAAGAGCTCAAGAGCTTTGCGTTGTTTAGGATCAAGCTTACGTATAAGATCAGTCTGATCAGCGTGGTATTCTTCTTTATTTATACGTTGTAAAACGTTCTCAAATGAATTTGCCATACCTTCTACGAAATACTCCACCCACTTAGTAATATCTGCTTCAGCTCGTCCCATGTAATAGTTGTGCGATGGACCTATACTGATTGCTTCATAATACGCTCCTAGATTCTTAGCATAATATTCTTCCAATGAATAAAGTCCTTTTAGGTCATACCCACCAAGGTGTAAAATTAATGTAGTCAACAATCTTGCAGTACGACCATTACCGTCATAGTAAGGGTGAATTGTTACAAATTGATAATGCGCAATACCTGCAATAATTGGGCAAGGCACTTGCTCACTGTTACGAATCCAATCAATCATACTGCTCATGAGCTTTGGTACATCCTTTGCTTCAGGTGGCATATAAATTATTGCACGTGTAAGACTATCGCGGATAACATTTTGACCATCACGATAAGGTGTTGATTTTATTTTAGATTTTCCACTTGCTATTACTAGAGCATGTAGTGTTTGAACAGCTTTCTCAGTAATGGGTATTCTCCTTGCTGCCCATTGTTCAACTTGAGTTAAAGCTGCATAATATCCTTTAACCTCATTTTCATCTCTCCTATATTTTGGAAAGTGGCTTTTACCACTTAAAACCTCTTCAATCTGTTTAGGTTCAAGTCGATTTCCTTCAATCATAGTAGAATAGTGTGTGGTATAAAGCCGTGCAGTTTCACGAAGGGACGAGAGCATCGATACAGTGAGTGGCAAATGTAACACTTTTTCTTTTGCTGCTTCAATCTTCATAAGGCAATTAGCAATTTTAGAAGTAATCGTATAATTTGGCATCGGCATAATATCTGCATTACATTACTTCTATATTATGCTGATAAAATGCAGATAATACAACATTTACACGACGCCGACCATAAACAGCAATAAATTCGGCTGATTGAGAAAGAAGTTTGTCTTGTAGAATAGCTATTTCTTTTTCTCTGCCAATTATTGGTTCACTCATATGTTTATTCCGCGGAAAATTATACACAGCGGAATAAAATTATCAACTTTGTTTTACCGCCATGTTTACAGCGCGGCGGTAAAAGATAGAGCATCTCATAATTGGCTATTCTGGGGGTAGTTTGGTCACCTACATTATCAAGTCTTCTGATGAACTTTGTGACAATATACCTAATCATTGTACGTAAAGTTTGTATTCGAGGCAAAACTGACTATAAAATACACTTGATATAAATGTTTTTATATATTAACATTAGATGCTTCTTTTAATATACAGATAAATGTGTACTAAAAGTTTTATGTTGTAGGTTTTTAAATAAATTGTATGTCTAGAATATCGTTTTTATTAATTTTAATAATAGCAATAGCAAGCTTGCCGATAATAAACAATTGGCTTTCAAATCGCAGCCAAATGCTAAGCGATGATTATATAGGTGAGAAATTAGATAATTATATAAGCAGAAATTTCGATAAGATCGTAAAAACTCTCAAAGAGGAGTCGATTAAAAGTAGTTACGCTGCTCGAGATAATGTAACCAAAAGTAAAATTTCACAATACAAGGATCAAATATTTGACCTTACTTATCCTTACTCCGGAAATGAAAATAGTAGTGTTATAGCTGTAGGCTTCCTTGACTATTCTTGTGGACATTGCAAAGCTATAAAGAATGATATAAAGCAGTTAATTAACGACGGCAAAATTAAGTATATCTTTAGGGATGCTCCAATACTTGGTAACGCTTCTTTAAAGGCAGCAAAAAGTGCTTTAGCTGTCTATTTTCTCGATAAAGAAAAATATTTCGATTTTCACCATGCTGCTTTAAGTCACAAAGGAGAATTTTCAGACGAAAGCATATTGGATATAGTGAAAAACATAGGGATTGATGAGGACGATTTTAATGATTCCATAAAAGATAACGCGGACAAAATTGAGCAAATGATAAACAACAGTAGGCTTCTAGTAAGAGATTTGGGAGTAGGTGGTACACCTTTTTTAATAATTGGAGATAGCCTGTTTGTAGGAGCAACTGATTTGAATGTATTACGCAAAAAAGTAGATGAATTAAGTCACAAGCAAGGCTAGTTACAGTTTGCCATAAAATTTTATTTTTTTTGCTTGACAACTCAAATGAACCTGAGTATACTAATTATAAATGTGATAAGTAACGGCACGTAGAAGCTACGCAGTAGCTCAAGAAAAGCAGGTGATGCCTACAGATCGAGCATACCCTTAGCCTGCAAAGGTTGACTAATCCATTAAAAAGTGTTAAACTCAATATATAATTACCATTCTGGAGTTACAATATGAAAGAACCTAATTATACAAGAGAACCAATTGCTCTTTTTCGACAAGTCAAAGAAAATAAAAAACCAAGTAATCTATTGGATAATTTAAAGAGTGCTTATCCTAAAAAACTAAAGATAGGGGCTGCTCTAAAGACAGGGGATTGCTTTTTTGACTCCGTGGCTCAAGGGTTGAATGAGTTAAAACCTGGTCATCGTTTTACCGCAAAATCATTAAGAGAAGGTTGTGCAGATTATGCTGAAAACAAAAAGGACTCACGATGGGTTTTTGATGAAATAACAAAAAATATTGCTGAAGGATATGCTGTACCTATGATAGGTTCAAACGGAAATGTAATGAAGGATAACCAGAACAATATTATACCAGACAATATTGCATCTTTTGATAGATATTTAAAAGATATTAGAAGTATGGCTACAGAAGCTAGCCTACCTATATGGGGTCGCCCAGGGATTGAAGGGAGAATGATATGTGATAAGTATGAAGTGGAGCTTTATATTTATTCAATAGAGGAAGATAGTCAAAAAGTTACAGTAACTAAAATTACAGCACATGATGATGATCTAGAAGTTTTTATACAAGATGTGAATCTTGATCAATTAAAGATAGATAATAGTAAAAAAACTGTAGGAGTAGTGAATTACATGCAACATTTTGTACCACTCCTTAGTGGAATTTCTGAAGATATAAAAGAAGATCAACAAGTTTCTAGTGAAGCAATTCTTGGCACAGATAAAGGAATTCCTGCTTCTGATCAATCAGAGAAAGAAGTACAACAAGAAATAATTAATATCAGTACTAGTGCGACTGTTTATACGGATAAAGAAATCCCTTTTTCTCATCAACTAGAGCAAAAAACACGACAAGAAGGAATTAATGCCAGCGCTAGTGCGACTGTTTATACGGATAGAGAAATTCCTACTTCTAATCAATCAGAGCAAAAAGTACAACAAGAAATAATTAATACCAACACTAGTGCACCGGTTTTACAAATTTACACAGATAAAAAAATCCCTTCCTCTCATCAGCAAGAACAAAAAACACAACAAAAAGGAGTACAAAAAAAATTAATCAATAGTTACAGGAAAGAGGCTATTTATGGCACAGTTGCTGTGATAGCAGCTATAGCATTCACAGCATCTGCTATAGCTGCTATCATTACTCAAGCAATTCCTTTTGCATGTCTTGCTGGAACTGCTTTAGTCGCTGCATGTGTTTGTGTATATCAATTAACGCAGAGTCATAAGAACATTAACGAACTGAAAAGCGAGTTAGGAAAAGGTCAAGAAGATAATGCCCACACTTTCTTAGAGAAGGTGGGATTAAAAATGCACGATCTTATTAATAAAGCAATTTCAAAAGTTTAAGATTTTTCCTACTTTATCTACATCAACTCAACTTTATTTCTACAGGAGGGTATATGTCATTCACAGAAATTAGATTTCCAGAAAATATATCTTATGGTTCCACTGGAGGACCGGAATTTTCCACTGACGTTGTAACAACTCACAATGGTTGTGAACAGCGCAACATCAATTGGTCTCATGCACGCACTAGATACAACATAGCTTACGGGGTCAGATCAAACGAGCAGCTACTAGAACTAATAACATTTTTTCATGCACGAAAAGGTAAAGCAATAGGGTTTCGTTTTAAGGATTGGTCGGATTTTATAGCCATCAACCAAGAGATTGGTATAGGAGATAACAAAAAAACGACTTTTCAGCTAATCAAAACTTATGTAAGTGGGGAAGATAAGCATATACGTATGATCAAAAAGCCAGTACATGGGACAGTAAAGATTTATTTAAATGGTAAAGAAGAGAGTGAATATTCAGTAAATTATTCAACGGAAGAAATAACATTCATGAAACCGCCAGTAAAAGATGCGATAATCACTGCGAGCTTCGAATTTGATGTGCCCGTGCGCTTTGATACAGATTACTTAAACGCTTCTATTGATGACTATGGAAGCAATAGCTGGAATAACATTCCACTAATAGAGGTAAAATTTTAGTTATAAGCGAGCATAGATCTACATCATAGTAGGGCTACTAGTCACCATCAATTGAAAAAATTAAGCACCACTGAGGCTCTATATTTAAATGAGCCTCAGTATATGCAATTATTTTAAACTTTATCACCAGCTATATACTACAATGTTGCTGAGCTTTGCTAACATTTACACTTGAAGCTTGGGGAGATTCTAACTCAGTGCTTTTTTCTTCCTGCAAAATAGAAAGCTTCAACAATTCCTTTAGAGTTGATTTTGCAAGTGTTGTATCATCTTTGTTTAAGATGTAGTCTAGCATGCCGTTTTTCTGTAAGCGATTAACAAAATATCTATCTTCCTCATTAAGAACCTCTATCTTGTTAATACAAGATAATACTAAATCCGAATTCTTTGTTGCTAAAATTCCATTCAAAAAGATATCTAATTTTGTTTTGTCTTCAGTCAAGTCTCTAGCTAACCTATTTCTGATATTCTCATTGTCAAACACAATGTACTCGAGGTACGAGGAAGGCTCAATAAGTATAAAGTCCTCTAAAGGTACTAGTTCTAAACAGTTGTCAGCATAAGCAAATATTCCACACTCAGTAATACGCCCTCTTCTTCTCACAACACAGCACTTGGGAAGACTATGATACATTGATAACAAAGAAAAAAGACGTATTATACTTGTACCTCTATCTTTCATTTCCTCGAAAAGCTTCCTATCATTTATTAATTTGTGCAAAATGTAATCCATAGCAGGACCTGATTTGCGGAAACGAAACATATTATTCTCTTCAAAAATGGCCTCAGCTAATTCGATAGATTCTTTATCCTCATCTACAAAAGCTTTTTCATTTCTATTTAACTGTATGATCTCAGCTTTGCTATCTCTGCGTAGACCAGTTCTCCTTATTAACATCTCAAATATTTTTGTATTCATATATATCCTATATTAATTAAAGTAAATATTAATAATGTTTACTTTTTAAATAAAAATAAATGAAAATTTTAATAAAAATTAAATTTTTTTTAATAGAATAAAAATCTTTTATATTTGCTTGAGTACCAAAAGGGCTTTATTGGTGTAATGCGTTTTCTATTGCGCCTGGCTGCAGTGCCCAGCGTCAAGATCTGATGAACAATGTTCGCTTGCCAGCTTTCGCTTCAATATTTGCACAATTGTGCTAGATCCCCTGCATAACCTGCTTTAAAATCTCCTCCTGCTGCTGAGTGTGAACACTAACATAACCACATGCAGGAGATGCAGCAGCAGGTCTTGCGATACACTTAGGTCTTTTTGCTTGGATATCGAGATTAGATAACACTTCTTCTATCAATGGGTTGACAAAAAACCATCCTCCCATATTTTTTGGTTCTTCTTGACACCATATAATTTCAGCGTTTTTGTACTTTTCAAGTTCATTACTTAGTTTATCTGCAGGAAAAGGATAGAATTGCTCCAAACGTATTACTGCTATATCGTTTATTTTTTGTGCTTCACATATGTCGTAATAAACTTTACCACTGCATATTACAACTTTACGTATTTTATCATTCGAAACTAAACCTGTTCTACATTCTGGAATTACTGTGAGGAATTTTCCTTCAAAATCAGATAGGTTAGATACTGCTCTTTTGTGGCGCAGTAGCGATTTAGGTGTAAACACTACCAGAGGCTTACGAAAGTCTCTATGCATTTGTCTGCGTAAGACATGGAAGTAATTCGCCGGAGTGGAACAATTAACTACCTGCATATTATCCTCTGCGCAGAGTTGCAAAAATCTCTCTATACGTGCGGAGCTATGCTCAGGTCCCTGTCCTTCATAACCATGAGGCAGCAATAAAACTAGACCGCTTGATCGCAACCACTTTGTTTCTGCAGATGCGATAAACTGGTCGATCATAATTTGCGCACCGTTTGCAAAATCACCAAATTGTCCTTCCCAGAGCACCAGTGAATACGGAGAATCAAGACTATATCCATATTCAAAGCCCATTACAGCATACTCAGATAGTGCGCTATCTATGACCTCAAAGTGAGCTTGCTTTTCATTTATATTGTTTAGCGGAATAAATGCTTCTTCTGTTACCTGATCAACAAGCCTTGAATGACGGTGCGAGAAAGTTCCACGACCAGAGTCTTGTCCTGATAAACGCACTCCTATTCTTTCTGTGAGCAGTGATGCAAACGCAAGACTTTCGGCAGTTGCCCAGTCTATATTACTACCAAAATTTATGCTGTCTATTCTGCCATCGAGTATTTTTCTAACCTTATTGTTAATGTTAAAGTTACTTGGGATATTGCTATTTATACGCACACCTAATTTTTTCAGCTCATCTGGCGGAACACCAGAATCCGTGTAGTATTCGCTCAAATCGTTCAGCTTTGCTCTTCTTAATTTTGACCACACTCCACAAAACCAGTCAGCTTTTTTTGGAGTGTAAGCCGCTGATTCAGCAAGACTTTTATCTAATTTTGCCCTGAATTCACTGCGCAATTTATTTACTTCATCGCCATCTAATACTTTCTCTGCAGTCAATTTTTCTTCATACAATGTTCCAGGAGTTTTATGCTTTGATATCGCCTTATACATAAGTGGCTGAGTGAAATTCGGTTCATCACCTTCATTATGGCCATATTTGCGGTAGCACATTATGTCAATTACTACGTCCTTTTTAAATTTCTGCCTATATTCCATCGCCAGACTTGTAGCAAAACTCACAGCTTCCGGGTTATCTCCATTGACGTGAAACACTGGAGCTTCTATTGATTTTGCTATATCAGTGCAATAAAAAGAGGATCGTGCGCAACATGGGTTAGCAGTAAAACCAACTTGGTTATTAATGACAATGTGCACAATGCCATCCACTTTATAGCCTTCAATATTGCTTAAGGTTAAAGTTTCAGCAACCACTCCTTGACCGATGAAAGCCGCATCACCATGAATTGATATGCCAAGCACAGATCTTATATTCTGTTTTGCTCTTATTCTTCCAGCCAAAACCGGATTTACCGCTTCAAGGTGAGATGGATTAGGGCATAAACTTAAATGTATTTTTTTGCCACCTGAAAGTGCTCGATCAGAAGAGTAACCAAGGTGATATTTAACATCACCGGACACCTCAAGACCACTTGGGTATGCAAGATTGCCTTGAAATTCAGACAGCATTGCCGCATATTCTTTCCCCATCACTTTGGTTAGAACATTGAGTCGTCCGCGGTGAGCCATGCCAAGGACTATTTCTTCAATACCAAAAACCGTAGAATCACTAATGATTTTTTCAATTGCAACGATAGCTGATTCTCCACCTTCAATAGAAAAGCGTTTATATCCAGGAAATTTCATATGGAGAAATTGCTCGAACATTTCGGATTCGACCAAGTGCCTCAGTATTTCCTTTTTATCTTGTGAACTCAGCGTATAGGTTTGATTTTCGATCTTTTCCTGCAGCCACATCCTCTCCTCATAAGAGGAGATATGCATAAATTCAAAACCGATGTTCTTGCAGTAAATATCTCTATAGATTCCAGCGTCACTTGCCGGATATAGATTCGAATATTTCTGATAATCTACTTCCTTATTCACATTGGGTGATAACGGATTAAGATCCGCAAAAAAATGACCGTAAGATCTGAAAAAATTTGCTACTGAATCATCCACCTTAGTTACATGTTGTGCACCGCAGGTCTCCGCTTTATTAACTTCTAAATTGCTTGAAAAAATTCTATACCAATCCTCCCCGATTGATTTATCACCCTGCAAATAACGGCTATACATTTCTTCCACAAATTCTGCATTATCACCATAAAGGCAGCTTAAACTCGACATAATTACTATATAAGATATCAAACACTTATAAGTATAACTTAAGTTTTTTAAAAAAGAACTCCTTTCGTTTCTAATTATTAAGTTGCACTTACAACTATTGTAATATGGCACAAATTACATAGCAAATAGTGTCATCCCAGTGCGTGAAGGTGGAATCCAGTTTTTATTTGCAGCCTACTTGACTTGAAGCTAAGTTTTCTGGATCCAAATAGTCAAGGCACTGGGATGACAAAAAAAGGAGCACTGGAATGACAAAGCTATAGGTTGCAAGCGAGACGTCATACCGCCGCGGCGCTAACAAGAGATCCCGCTAACACGTAGCGGGATGACGGTTGTCGTTTAGCTATAAACATTAAGAAATTTACTAAGCGAAAAAAAAGGCAAAAGAAGCCCCGTGGTTGGCTAATTACTTACATTATACTTTCAAGTATGGCGTTTTTTTATTCTAAACGCTTAATAACCGCGATTTAGCTGCTTTTTAATGCAACTAACCTTTAGTCATAAATGTTTAAGAAATTTACTAAACAGAAAAAAAGACAAAAGAAACCCTAGGGTAGCTAATTATTCACTATCCATTTTTTAAGTTGGCGTTTTTTTATGTTTTAAATGCTTTATAAGCGCATTTTAGCTTATATTAGGTAAAAACCTAGAATTTTATAAAGACATAAGGTGCACATAGTGCAAAAAATTAAACATGAGACGCCAGATTCGTGAGTTTTTTTGTCATTTAATCTGTACAGAGAAGATAAATAAATAGCTTCACTTTCATGATAAGGGGGCTGACGGAGTTTGTCAAGGAAGTTTTTTCGTTTAATCCGTTTCTATGAGCTACTTGGATGACGAGGAAAGAGCACTTACATATTTATGGCAACCTCATTACCTACGCTCAAAAAGTTTTTCAATATCACTGAGTTTCATTTCTATATAAGTTGGTCTTCCGTGGTTGCATTGCCCGGAATATGGGGTTTTTTCCATTTGTCTCAGCAGCTCATTCATTTCATCTAACCTCATTTTTCTACCCGCTCTAATTGATCCATGACAAGCGATAGTGGCCAATATTTTGTTCACTTTATCTTCTACTGGCAATGTATCTTCTATTTCCGTTAATCTATCGACTATATTAATTAGCATCTCTTTCACATCTATTGCTCCCAAAATTGCAGGGATTTCTTTTACTATCACTTTATTTTCTGATTTGATCTCAATATCAAAACCCATTTCAAATAACTTATCTTTATAAACTTCAATCATCTCCATTCCGGCTTGATTTTTGATTTCAACCGTTTCAGGAAGAAGTAGTTTTTGTCTTTTTACACTTGATTTTTGTTTTAAGCATTCATATACTAGCCTTTCGTGGGCTGCATGCTGGTCGACTATAATCAATTTGTCTCTTACCTCGGCAATAATGTAAGTATTATAGACCTGACAGCGTGCAAACCCGAGCGGGTGGCTCTCTATCAAATCAACTTGCTCTAACACCTTTTTTTCTAGAACCATAGTCTCCGCTTGTGATGGTAATTTCTGTATGCCGGTATAATCAAACGATTTTGACTGTTCTGATAAGCTTTTTACTCTTTCATTTGGAGAAGCAAATTCTTTTATTAGTTGATTTTCAAAAGGACTTGGCCTTCTTTCATTTTGAACATTAGGTTTATCAAAAGGATCTGGCAATGTTGAATCCATTTTCTGGTCATGCGCTAGAAAGGTGCCTATCCTTCTTGACAATGCTTTAATTAATCCTCTTGTCACTATCTCATATATGAGCTTCTTATTCTGAAACCTTACTTCTGACTTATTTGGATGCACATTTACATCTACTTGATCATAAGGTATCTCTAAATGTAACGCTGCGAAAGGATACCTATCGCTTGGAATAAAATCATGATATGCATACCTAACTGCGCCAATAAGTAGATTATCTTTGATTGGCCTTCCATTAACAAACGTATAGATCTGAGTTGACTTACCACGATTGACGGTCGGTTTACAGATGTGTCCCGTAAGTTTAATGCCGTCTTCTTCTTCATTAATCTCCAGAGAACTGCCCTGAAATTCTTCTTCTACTTCACACAATCTATGAAATAACGAAGTCTGCTTAGCGTATTTTAAGAGCTTTTTATTACCTGAAGTGAGAGTAAACCCTATATGATAGTTAATCATTGCTAGGTTGTTTACAATATCAACAATGCTTTGAGTTTCTGCTCTTTCAGTTTTTAGAAATTTTAGTCTATTTGGAGTGGCAAAAAATAAATCTCGTACTTCAATATGTGTGCCTTGTGATAAAGAGTAAGGAGTTTGCTCCCCTATTTTCTCTCCACCCTCATAACTTATAGACCATGCTTCATTTGCTTCTCTTGCCTTAGACGATAATTTTATCCTACTTACTGCTGCTATTGAAGGCAGAGCTTCTCCTCTAAAGCCAAGATGCTTGATTTCTATCAACTCATTGTCGCTCAATTTTGAAGTAGCATGGCGCATAAACGCAAGTTCTAAATCGTTTTTTTCTACTCCGTTACCATCATCTGTCACAATAATAAGGTTACGCCCACCACTTTCTATTTTAATCTCTATTTCTAAACTTCCAGCATCTATTGCATTTTCCACTAATTCCTTTACTACACTTGCTGGCCTTTCTATCACCTCCCCCGCTGCTATACGGTTTATGGTTTTTGTGTCTAAAAGAATTATTGCCATAGATTTATTATGAAACTGGTTTTTCTTTTACTTCTTTGGTCTGTTTCTCTCTCCACTTTTTTAACCTACCTGCAATTTCACTGTTGGAAATTGACAATATAGATACGGCAGTAATGGCAGCATTATATGCTCCATTTTCTCCTATAGACATGGTTGCAACTGGAACACCCTTTGGCATTTGAACTATAGAGAGTAGACTGTCCAGCCCATTTAATTGTTTACTATGCACAGGAACGCCGATAACTGGTAAACAAGTTAGTGACGCAACCATACCAGGTAAATGAGCTGCACCTCCTGCACCAGCTATAATAACCTTAAAACCTTCTTCTTGTGCAGATTTAGCAAAATTGAAGAGCCTTTCTGGTGTTCTATGTGCAGATATTATGAATATATCATGTGAAACTTCTAATGCTTTTAACATATCAACAGTATGGACCATAGTGGTGTAATCTGACTCACTTCCCATAATAACAGCAACATCTTTTTTTATTTTTGTCATATTCAACACAATTTTACTTACTAACTAAATAATGTTCCAGCTAAAAAGCAACAAATATTTAAATTATATTATAAATATAATATATAGAATTCTCGTTAAAATAGAAATTTTAAAAATTTAAATAAATATTTATATTAAGATATAGAGATATAAACTTCTTATGTAAGATAAATTTATAAAATAATTATTTTTGTATTTCAAGCTTTATAATCTTAGCTTGTTCTTTCTATAAATGGTTTTTTCAGATAGACTGATGGTAAAATGGTAATTTAAAATTACTAGAAATTTGATAAAAATATTAATATATAATCAACTTAAAGTTTTAAATATTGATATCATATAATTATTGACAAGTTACATGATATTAATATCTTGGTATATTAAATATTATGTTATAATATTTAATAAAGTTAATTGATATGTGAGTGTAAGAATTATGGAAATAATATCGTTAAATAACTTAGACAGTGCAGGAATAAAAACAAAGTTGCTTTATATAATAAATAAAATTATAGAAAAAAATGCTTGGACTCAGGCTTTTGCAGCTGAGAAACTTGGTATTGATCAGCCAAAGGTATCGCAAATTAAAAATGGTAAAATAGATGGTTTTTCTTTAGAGCGATTGTTAGGATTTCTAAAAAAACTTGATCATGAGATAACAATCACGATGACAGAAAGCCAAGAAATAAAATCTTAGGCAGAAAAAGTAAAACATGAAGTTGAATCGCAATAGATACAAAGTTGACAACTTGTTTTTTGTGATATAGTATAAAATTTATTAAGGTAGTATCTTATGGCTGAGTCTATTGTAGAAAAGTGTATAGAACGGGTAAGTAACCGTTTCAAATTGGTTCTGTTGGCAAGTCAAAGAACACATGATTTAAATACAGGGGCAAGTAATCCAATTCAAGCAGCTAAGTTTAAAGGTCATAAAAATACCATAGTTTCCTTACATGAAATAGCAGGAAAACAGGTGGATACTCATGAGCTGTTTAGCCTTTTGGTAGGTAGATGCAAGGAATACATGAAAGGAAATATGAATAATGTTTACAGCAGTAATACAAGTAAGCTAGCGAATTTATTAAATTTTTCTGATAACACAGATCTTGATGCAAGTCAAGAAAGCCAAGATTATGAAGTGGATGGTGAAATAGATGATGAAATAAATGATCAAGATGGCGATGAAGAAGTATCCGTTTAGAAATCTACTGAAGTTACATAGTCTTTAAATGATTTGCATTGCTATCTATACACTGTTGTTCTGTATGAGTGTAATGTTGTGTTGCATAGTGTCTAAGTCAAATGATGTGTACAATAAGGTTTTAGCGTTCAATAATTTCTCAACGCAAGTAGTTGTACTTATAACAGCAATATCAATCATTCTGAATAATTTTTTTTTAATTGATATAGCATTGTTGTATGCTAGCGTTAGCTTTATATCAACTATAGCACTAATGAGATTAATGTTGTTTTGATAATTTATGATAGGATCCATTTTCATATTTTTAGGTATTTGTTTGATAATTATTTCAAATATAGGGGTGATCAGATTTCCTGATTTCTATACTAGGTTACATGCAGCAGGTATTACAGATTCTAGCGGTGCAACGTTATTGTTAATTGGTTTTGCTTTGCAGAATGGATTTTCAATCAATACTGTTAAAATAGTATTATTAATTTTTATAATATGGGTAGCTAACTCAACTAATAGCTATATTTTAGCGCGCACTCATTATAAAGTTAAGAAAAAAACTGTTAAAGAAGGCTAAGGTGTTAGAAATATTAAATGTAGTGTTACTTTTGTTGTTACTAACAGTTACGGTTTTTATAGTTTTCTCGCGACATTTAGTCGTAAGTGCTGTTCTAATGTGTGTATTTAGTTCACTGATTGCGCTTATATACTTAATTATGAATGCACCTGATGTTGCAATTACTGAAGCTTCTGTTGGTGCGGGGCTCAGTACAGTTTTTACGTTTGCAGCACTCTCCTTGATAAAGAATCATAAAGTAAATCTATCTCATAACCCTATAACGCTTTTTTTTATGTTATTTCTGGCTGTATGTTTGTCATATTTTATGATTCAATTGCCAGATTTTGGCAGCCACAATGCTCCGATCCACTTGCATGTTGCTCCTTATTATGTGGAAAATACCGAAAAAGCTACCGGTATTCCTAATATAGTGACAGCTATTTTGGCAAGCTTTCGTGGTTATGATACGTTTGGAGAAACTATAGTAGTTTTTACTGCTGCGCTTTGTATAACGTTGATATTAAAAGAAGAAAAAGAAAATGATTAAAGATCCGATATTAAATGCAGTAACATTTTTGATGATACCTTTTATCATTTTATTTGGTTTATACATACAATTTCACGGTGATTACACTCCGGGTGGAGGTTTTCAAGCAGGAATAATTATTGCCTCCGGGATAATATTATATTCAATGCTATTTGGTGTATCTACAACTCTAAAAGCAATACCTTATTCTGTGATTAGATTGACTAACGTGTTAGGTATTTTAATTTATGGAGGAACGGGCGTTGCAACAACTTTACTTGGCCAAAATTTTTTATCTTATGATATCTTGTTAACCAATAATAGAACCGGTCAAAAATTAGGTATTTTTTTGGTGGAATTAGGTGTAGCATTTACTGTCTGCTCCTCTATGTTAATTATATATATAAATTTTGCTCGTAGGAAAAAACAATGACTTTATATAATTATACGATTATTATTGTATTAATGGTGCTAGGTTTATATATTATTATAAACGATAAAAATTTAATCAAGAAAATGATAGGGGTAAGCGTCTTCCAAGCATCTGTTTTGTTATTTTACATATCTCTAGGATATATAAAAAGTTCCTTGCCTCCTATATTGGTTTCAAATTTTTATTCATATAGCAATCCTATACCCCATGTTTTAATGCTTACTGCTATAGTGGTTGGAATTGCAACATTTTCAGTTGGATTATCCATAGCAGTAAAAATGGAAGAAAAGTATGGAACAATTGATTAAGACAAGTGTACATAAATTAACAGTATCTTAAACTATATGAAGTAACAAATAGCCACAAGTTAAAAGTAAAATTATAGACTTGCTCGTTGTAAGTTTGTTTGTTAATAAGAAATAAAATTATAAACTATAAAGGTAATGATGTCAACTATTAATGATGCAGAAGATAAGAAAAAAATTATCAAAGATCTGGTAACTAAGAGTATAAAAAAGGGTGGTTTTATCACCTTTGATGATATAAATGATAAATTATCAGATGAAAATTTTTCGTCTGACTTTATAGATGATGCTATATCTTTATTGCAGGATTCCGGAATTAATGTGCTTGAAAGTAGCGAAGATGAAGAAGATATTCCTTCCAACAGTGATGATAGTAAACTTGATGATGATGACACATCGCCAAATGTTACTGCAACTTTAGTACAAAATGATGATCCAGTGAGGATTTATTTACAAGACATGAGCTCCGTAAAGCTTTTATCAAGGGCAGATGAAATCGAGATAGCAAAAAAAATTGAATCTGAAAAGCATAACATGTTACGCGCAATAATTGAAACATCAGTAACATTAAAGGTGATAAAAGTATGGCGTGATGATTTAAGTAATGGAGCTCTCTTACTGAGAGAAATTATAGATCTGGATGCAATTTATAACTCTGATTTTAATGTGGTACCCAAAGAAGAAAGTGAAGAGAGTGAAGAAAGTGCTGAAGATGTTGAGGATTCTGAGGATGTTTCTGAAGATGCTGAGTACTGTAGTGATGATGAGAAAGACGGTAATAATGAAGATATAAGTTCAGTCAATTTAAATGTTTCTATTCTTGAAATGGAAAGTGACTTATTGCCAAAGGTCATAGTTGCATTGGATGAGATAATTACTTTAACAAATGAAGCGTTGATATTAAGAAAAAATTCTAAAAATTTCTCTAATGAGCTAGAAAATTTGTATAATCAAATATGGTCTATAGCATTACAAATTAAGTTAAGTGATGCTGCTGTTGCCAGAATTACACAAGAACTTTATAAGATAAATAGATCCATTACGCTTGAAGAGGCTAATCTTATTGCTGAGGCTAGAAAATACGATATCGATAGAGAAAGTTTCTATAAAGTTTATGATGACGTGCTTTTAAAGCACGAATTGAAAAAGATAAGTCTTTTAAAGATCAATGAAAATCAGTCCTCTTTTACAGGTGAATTAAAAAACAAATTTTTAAGGTTTATAGACGATAACTCTGAACATATAGCTAGTACCTTGAACGGTATTAAGCAGCATATACAGGAAGATAACGTACAAGAATTTAAGGAGCTAATCAAGAGAATACAAAAACACGAACGAGAAGTCTCTGAAGCAAAGCAAGAAATGATTAAGGCTAACTTAAGGCTAGTAGTTTCCATTGCTAAGAAGTATTCAAAAAGAGGCCTTGATCTGCTTGATTTGATACAAGAAGGCAATATTGGTCTTATGAAGGCCGTGGATAAGTTTGATTACAAACGTGGATATAAATTTTCAACTTATGGCACTTGGTGGGTAAGACAATCAATCACTAGAGCAATACCTGAGCAGTCTAAAGTAGTTAGAATACCAGTTCATATGGTGGAAATTATCAGTAAAATCAACAGAGCATTAAGAAAGATGACTCATGAGATGGGAAGAGAGCCGACGTTAGAGGAATTGAGTGTAGAACTGACAATGCCACTGGAAAGAATACGCAAAGTTATGAAAATAGCAAGGGATCCAGTAAGTCTTGAAGCTCCAACAGGAAAAGATGATAGTAGTACCTTTGGTGATTGTATAGAAGACAAGCGAGTCTCCAGGCCAGAGGATGCTGCAATACTTGCTGACTTGCGTGGCATTACAACCAATGTTCTTGCAACTTTAACACCAAAGGAAGAAAGAATTTTAAGAATGCGTTTTGGCCTTGGTAAAGATGGGAAGGAACATACCTTAGAAGAAGTAGGAAAAATTTTTAATGTAACACGTGAGAGAATTAGGCAAATAGAGGCAAAAGCACTGCGCAAGTTGAAACATCCAAGCCGTGCTAGAAAACTTAGAGGGTTCTTTTAAGTATACGTGTCAAGTTAAGAAGAAGCTGATTTTGCCCGGAAAAAGTGGAGAGCAAGTTAGGCCAAAGTTGTATAATTTCACCGCTATTTTTCTTTTTCTATGAATCTAATGAAACAACATGCTAATCTACGGTAAATATTATGACAAACAAAAATGACAATTCTAATTCAAAGTATAGAAATTTTTATGTTCTGGGTGATAGCTTATCCGATAATGGCGCAATCATTGGAATTTTAAATAATTTATCCTTTGCAAAAAGCGTAAAATTTGATGATCCTTTTTATCAAGGAAGATCTTTTAGCAATGGCCCTACTGCTGTTGAATATATAGCAAAATATTTAGATTTAGATGAATTTAAACCTGGGTGGAGTTATTCATTTTTTGGGAGATGCCACGAACAGCAAGGTCAGAATTACGCAGTTTCATATGCAACAGCATCTGAAATTTTTGACCCTATTTTTTCTTATTTCTTCAATAAATTTCGTTTAGCTAACCAGCTAGATGCGGTAATTAAACATCATCCAGATATAGGTAAAGAAGATTTATTTTGCATCATAATCGGCGGAAATGATGTTATGGTTGCCACTGCTTATGACGATACTAAAGCGGAAGAAGTGTTGGAACAAGCAGTGAGTGAAATATGTAATGCACTTAAGGTTCTAAATGAACATGGTGTTAAGCATGTAGTTGTTGCAAACGCACCTGAAGTTGGCTTAATACCAGCTTTTAATAGAGATGAAGAAGCAAGGGAACTAGCTACAAAGCTCACGGAGAGTTTCAATGCAAAACTGGCTAAAGGCTTAGATTATATGAAGAAAAGTACAAATCTTGAAATAAAAGCATTTGATCTTAACTCTAAAATGAGAAGTATGTTTAGCGAATACAAGAGCAAAGGTTTAAATTGTCAAGATGCATGCACATCGAACATTGCAGACCAAGTTGGGAGATTTAAAGAAAATATAAAAATACTCTTAAAGTTGATATTTAAAGGGGAACTTGACGTTCACTATAACCCTGGGTGTAGCAAAGAAACACTAAAGGATTATTTCCATCCAACTGCGGAACTTCATCATGAAGTTGGTAATGAAGTGTATGAGTTGATTTGACACAGTTTTTTTGAACATATCCTTTTAAATAGTAACCAGACTGCATTCTGTGATTTTTAGCAAAACACGATCTTTCATTTGAGCTTTCTTCAATTTAAAATAAATACAGAAAATTGCTGCCTATAGCTAAACTGACTTAGATTTACCGACAATTTGAAAAACCGTCATCCCGCTACTATATATAGCTCTTTTCATAAAAGTCCGGATGTGATAGGATAAGGGTAGATGATGATAAGGAGGTTGAATGCCAGCAGCATATAGTTATGATTTAAGAAAAAAAGCAATGGAAGCACTAGACGAAGGAGAAAGCAGAGAAACAGTGGCAGCAAGATTTAAGATTGGACGAACTACTTTATGGGAGTGGCAGCAAAGAAGAAAAGAAACAGGAGACTTTCAATCAAAAAAACTTGGAAATGGGGGTTACAATCACAAAATTACCGACTGGGATACCTTTGCCAAATTTGCCAGAGAACACGGAGGAAAGACTCTATCGGAAATGGCTAAACTTTGGAACAACGTTAGTATCCAAACGATCTATCGAGCCCTTAAAAAAATTGGATTTACGCGCAAAAAAAGACATATGGATACAAGGAAAGAAACGAAGAAAAACGTGCTGAATTTTTGAAAATTATAGCGACAAAAGAACCTAAAAACTTAGTGTATATAGATGAGTCTGGCATTGATAACACCGAAGACTACCCCTACGGATATTGCCAGAAAGGACAGCGGTTTTATGCCTTAAAATCTGGAAAGAAAACTCAACGAATCAGTATGGTTGCAGCCTTAAGTGGAAGAAAGATAGTTGTTCCGTTAACCTTTGAAGGCCACTGTAATATGGATGTTTTTAATGGATGGTTTGAGCAATTTTTGACACCGATCTTGGAACCTGGACAGACTGTCATTCTTGACAATGCTACTTTTCATAAGTCTGATAAGATTATCGAGCTTGCTAAAGGGGTTGGTGCAGAAATTTTGTATCTGCCGCCTTATTCTCCAGATTTCAACAAAATTGAGCATCATTGGTTTGCTATAAAAAACAGAGCCAGGAAAAACATTCCTCTATTCGAATCCTTTCGTCGTGCTGTTGATTCTGCCTTCCTATGACCTGTTTGGACTATTATGAGAAATGCTATATATAGTTATTGATATATATTTTCTTTTAAGCTCTTGGTTTTGATCGATAAATGTAATCATTTCATCTTCTAAAGTTTTAATTTGATTACGTAAAATTGCAAGAAGTTCCTCTATTTGTTTGATTATAGATGTATCAGTTACCTGTTGGATTTGGGTTTTTTGTATTTTTGCTATTTCTACAAGTTGGTTTCTACGAGATAATTTTTGTTTCAAGCAATCAATATTACCATTACTAACTGTTAAAGGAGTAACACGCATATCTGTATTATTAATATAACGTGAGATGATACTGCAGTCTATTTTATCAGTTTTTGTAGTAATACCAAGGCTTTTAGCATAGTCTCTCCCACCTTGGTTGAATGACGTACACCTCAAAACCATTGCTTAGTAAAGTATAGGCACATAATTTTTCGTATCCACCAGTTGCCTCAAGACCAATTTTGGTTACATTATGCAAACGTAAAAAGTCCAGCATTTCACCAATGGATTGTACATTGTTTTCAAATATTTTATAATGCTCAAGTGGGTGAATGTGGAGATCTAATTTACTTTTGCTAACATCAATGCCAGCAATAATGTTTGATGAATTCATAATTCCTCCGTAATAATAACATATACTGCATTTTCCAGCCTTATATACGAGCCTAAAAGCTCAATCAGTTGTTCGGAACTTTCAGTATAATAAACCAGAGAAGAGAACCTTGCTGAACAACGATTCTTATAATCAAGGGGCGTGACGATTCCTCTTCTCTGTGTGTCTTTAATCTCACTACTTTGATATTTATAAAGACTTGTTCTTAACATATAAGGGAAGTGTCCTCTAGGTGAGATTGTGGAGCATTCGTTGCAGCATTTGGCTGTTCAATTACGCTAGTTGATTCTTTAGGTATACTATTTCCTTCAAAATTTCCATCTTTTTATTATGTTCTCTTTAGCATTTTGAGAGTGAATTATTCTAGTTTTGATATTTAAACGTTTTGTATCTGCTGTAATGATTTCACTTCCAGTTTGCTATTCTTTACATATTGAATTGCAAGCACTAACGCTTTACTTCCGGAAGCTGTGGTGCTGTAAGCTATATTTTGCAAAATAGCAGTTCTCCTGATATCTTTGCTGTCTGAGACTGACTTTACACCTTTTGAAGTATTAATCACTAGATTTATTTTTCCATCTTTGAGCATATCAACTATGTGGGGTCTGCCTTCTCTTACTTTATTTACAGCTTGTGCAGCAATGCCGTTATTGTTCAGATACGAAGCTGTGCCTTTGGTGGCATATATTTCAAAACTCAGTTCTTTCAACATTCGTGCAACTGGCAATATATACTTTTTATCATCATCTTTTACTGAAACCAGAGCTGTTCCTTCTGTTGGTAACTTGTATCCTGCAGCCATGTGCGTTTTTGCAAGTGCAGCTTCAAATGATGAGTCAATTCCCATCACTTCTCCTGTTGATTTCATTTCAGGACCAAGTAAAGTATCAACTCCTGCAAAGCGGGTAAATGGAAAAACAGCAGCTTTAACTGCAAAATGATTGAAAGGCTTGTTTTCCTGATTCAATTTTTTACCCAAAACAACCTGAGTGGCAAGCTTTGCAATAGGAATATTGATTACCTTGGAAATAAAAGGAACGGTTCGACTAGCCCTTAAATTCACTTCAAGTATGTATACATCACTAGACCTCTTGCATAACTCGATTTCTGAAGGCAATTTTGTCGTCAAAGCTTGTCTGCGCTCCTCAAATACATTCGAGTATTCTGTGGTGCTCATCTGCACTTTTCCTAAAGATTTCTCATCACAAACAGGTTCTGCAAGAGGTCTATTCTCTTGAACAGCAAACTGAATGTTTATCAGACCTTTCACTTTTAATGCTAATGCTATTCTCTCAGTTTGGAGCTCGATCTCTTTTATTACTTCGTCACTCAATGTATTTGTCGGTATTGAGCATGTTGAATCGCCAGAATGAATACCAGCTTCTTCAATGTGCTCCATGACCGCTGCAATGAAAACTTTTTCCCCATCACATACAGCATCAACGTCAACCTCAACTGCATTGACTAAAAATTTATCAAGAAGCAGCGAACCATGCTCAAAGATTTTAGTTTGATCTAAGACGTACTCTTTAAAGCTCTGAGTATCGTGTCTAATCGACATGGATTGACCACCGAGGACATATGATGGCCTGACTACTAGTGGAAACCCCACCTTTTCTGCATTGGTTAACGCTTCTTCTACTGAATGGCAGATAGAACTTTCAGGTTGTTTTAAATTAAGTTGCAAAGCAAGATTTTTAAACCTCATGCGATCTTCTGCAAGGTCAATAGAATCAAACGAAGTTCCCAGAATTTTGAAAGCTCTCTCGTTAAGCACTTTGGCTAACTTTAAAGGTGTTTGACCACCTATTTGAACTATTACACCAACCAGTGTGCCATTTTCTTGCTCTTTGCTTAGTATTTCAAGCACATCCTCTGCAATCAGTGGGGCAAAATATAAACGATCAGCGGTATCGTAGTCAGTTGAAACAGTTTCTGGATTACAGTTGATCATTATTGTTTCATACCCCATTTCTTTGGCGGCAGAAGCTGCATGTACGCATGCATAATCAAATTCAATACCTTGACCAATGCGGTTTGGACCACTTCCTAAAATGACAACCTTTTTTCGGTCAGAAATGTCCGCTTCGCATTCTGTCCTATTTGTAATGTTTCCCTCATAACAGCCATACATATAAGCAGTGCTCGATTCAAATTCAGCTGCACAGGTGTCTACACGCTTATAAACTTGTTTGATGCCAAATTTTTTTCTTGTTTCTTCGATTTGCTCTACTTTCTTATTGCTTAATTTCGCCAATCTTGCATCTGAAAATCCCATTTTTTTCAGCTCTAACATTTCATATGCAGTTCCAGGGAGGCCGTTTTCCTTGATTTTTTGTTCAGCCAAGATGATTTGCTGTATATTCTGCAAAAACCATAAGTCATAACCTGTAATTGAATTTATTTCTTCTATGCTAATTCCATGACGCATTGCATCAGCAGCAATCAGCAATCTGTTTGGTAGCAATTTTGCTAATTGAGATCTGATGTGATCAATATCAGTATTTTCAGAAAACACTTCATCAAGTCCCGTGAGCCCAGTTTCAAGCGAGCGAAAAGCTTTCTGCAGCGACTCATTAAAAGTGCGGCCTATAGACATTACTTCTCCCACCGATTTCATGGAGGTTGATAATTCACAATTCGTCCCCTTAAATTTCTCAAATTCAAAACGAGGAATTTTAGTGACGATATAATCAATCACTGGTTCAAATGCAGCAGGTATAACTGGAGCGCAGTCATTACGTATTTCATCGAGCGAATAGCCAATAGCAAGTTTAGTTACAACTTTTGCAATAGGATAGCCTGTTGCTTTCGAAGCAAGTGCAGAGGAGCGAGAAACCCTTGGATTCATTTCAATTACAACGAGGCTTCCATCTTCTTTAGGGTTCACTGCAAACTGAACATTTGCACCACCGGCACTAACGTCAATTTCCCTCAGCACTGCTATAGATGCATTTCTCATTTGTTGATATTCAGCATCACGCAGAGTCAAAGCAGGAGCAACCGTAATACTATCTCCGGTGTGCACTCCCATTGGATCAACATTTTCTATCGAACAGACTATTATGCAGTTATCTTTACAATCGCGGATAACTTCCATTTCATACTCTTTCCAGCCGATAATTGATTCATCTATCTGAACTTCATTTATTGGCGAAATTTTGAGAGCACTTTCTGCGATATTGAAAAACTCCTCTTTATTATATGCTATGCCACTACCTGCGCCACCAAGAGTGAATGATGAACGAATGATTGCTGGTAATCCAACGTAATCCAAAGCCTTTTTTATTTGTTCTTGATTTTTTATAATGATACTTTTGGGGTATTTCAGTCCTATTTTATCCATGGACTGGCGGAATAACTCTCTATCCTCTGCTTTTTTTATTGCTTCTCTATTTACCCCTATTAATTCTACGTTGTATTTGTCTAACACTCCATCATCTGCAAGTTTTATTGCACAATTGAGCGCTGTTTGCCCGCCCATTGTTGGCAATATTGCGTCTGGCCTCTCCTTAATTATAATTTTCTCTATGATTTCAGGCAGTACCGGCTCAATATACGTCGCATCAGAAAACTCAGGATCTGTCATTATAGTTGCGGGGTTGGAGTTAACCAAAATGACTTTATAACCTTCGCTTTTTAATACTTTACAGCTTTGCGTTCCAGAATAATCAAACTCGCATGCCTGACCTATAACTATTGGGCCTGCTCCTATTACTAATATAGATTCTATATCTGTGCGTTTCGGCATAATTACAATAACGGTCTCTATTCAAGTAATGTTACCAATCTTTCCTGTATATGTGAATTTTTATTAAACCTATTAGCTAATTACTTTTAGGCTTGACGCATAACTGTACGAACATTGCAATTTGCGTGGCAGATTCCAGTGCTTGACACACAGCTGTACAAACATTCATTTTTGAAGGTAAATTGCACAGCAAATGATGTCATTCAAGTAGCTGACACTGGTTCCTTTATGACGGCAGTGCCCAGAGGTGTCATCCCAGTGCCCAGACACTGGGATGGCTTTGTTGCATCGCTAGCTATGATGGATTAAAGATAAAAAAGATAGGGAATATCAGTAGCTTATTATTCTGGTATTTATAACAAGAACGGTCAGTGAATACCTAAATTTGAGTAAAAGAAATTTCACTACCACTCACCAATCTGGCTAAAATTCAAGAATTTCAATGCTTTAGCTATTTTCAATAGAATTAAATTTATTAATATAAATAACAAATTACTATTCTTAAATTTGATCAGATTGATTGCAAAAAAACAAGATTTTCAATAGGTTGCTTATAATCCTAACTATAGTTAGCCTTTCATAAGTAGCGATGCAACAAAGCCCACTGGGATCCAGAAAACTTAACTTTAAATAAGTGGCTGCATAATAAAGACTAGATTCCAGTGTCACGCACTGGCATGACACCATAGAGGCACTGGGATGACATCCTTCCTAGTGGAGATTACTCTCAAATCACAATGTTCATACAGTTGTGGGCTTAATGGTATCTTTGCAGATACTATGGTAATTTATTCAAAAGACTTACTGAGTGGCAAGATTTCTCCTGATATGCTACAATCTTCAGAAGCAAGTTCCACAAATTTATCTGTTAGTTTATCAGGTGGCACCAATTCAGATCCAGGAAATGCCTGCTCACTACCCACAGGTCCTTCCGTGTATACAGCATTTACACATAATTTTGTATGTTTTGTCTCAGATGCATATATCTGCACCATTATTTCTAGTGCAACTTTACTTGCAGCATACGGCATCCAATATGGATAAGAGGAAGGAGAAAGTGTCACTTCTGAGGTCATGAATATCGCTCTTCCAGCATTAGACTTTTTTAGCATTGGATCTAAGTTTTTTAGTAAGTACCAATTGGCAGTAAAATTTGTATTCATTACGTTCTGTAGCTCTTCAATCTCACAGTCATGAATGGGGTTCAGTTTGCCTAAAATTCCAGCACACGCAACTAATATATCAAGTGCTCCAGATTCTGATAATTTCAGGCTTTCTATCATGTTTGTCAGTATCTTTACATTCTCAAAGTCTAAAAGATCAAGCTGAATTAGTTTCACAGAGCCTTCTTTAAATTCTTCAAGCTCTTCAATTTCATTATATAGTGGCTTGAGATTATCAAGAGATCTTGAAATCAGAATCACACATGCACCTTCTCTTATAAACCTTTTTGCAACAGCAGAGCCTACTCCACCTGAAGCTCCGGTGATTAAAGCTACTTTACCTTCTAACTTACCCATTTCTTTCTCCTTAGCGAGATCCATTGAAATATTTTAGCTGAAAATTGAATTTTGCTCCATATATAAAAATCAAACTTAGCATATAAAAAAATAGTAATGACACTACCACACCACCTAAACTTCCATATATCAAATCCAGTTGGTCAAAGGAAGCTTTTAAGTATTGCTTAAAAGCTGAAGCAGAAATCGTCCAAAGAATAACAGCTACACAAGATCCAGGAAATACGTCTGATAAATTTTGTTTTATGTTTGGTAACATAAAATATAGCCAAGAGACTACTGTGAAAAGTACAAATTCAATAAGTAAATACCTAGTATAACTTAGCCCCTGATAGGAAAAATCAATTAGCATTGGTACTAGTGTAGAAAACACTATAGTTAGAGTTATAATAAGCGTGATTACTAAAAATTGTAATATACTTAGTACTCTTCTTAATATATAAGGCGGCGAAACCGGAACTTTATAGGCCTTATTGAGTATTGTTCTAAGCCCTTCAATTGTCGATGAAGCGGTCCAAACAGCACCTACAATTGCTAAAGTTAGTAAGCTTTGCGGCGGGCCTGATATTATCTCCCTAATACGCGGCATCAAAGATGATAAAATATCCTGTGGCATGTTATCAATGATAAATACCCAGCCAATGTTGTACTGGTCTAAAAAATTTGCGAATGTTGACGCCACAGCCATTAAAACGATGAGAAAAGGAAATATTGATAACAGAATTAAAAATGATAAATACCCTGCATGCTCCACTCCATCATTATAAATTGTGTCAATCAAAGCACGATAAAGACAATAAACGATGCTGTAAAATTTCTGTAGCACTGTAATATAAACGAACCAAGAAAAGTATTCTAAATGAAATAAAGGATACTTTTAAGCAAAAAAATCCTCACCATTTACTTAAATTTAATCAAAATGGTAGATAATCCAGCATTAAATAGAAATTATCGGAGGCATAATGAAAAATTTTCTTCTACTTGTGGCATTAATTCTCTCCTTTGCATTTGATGCAAATGCTCCTCCTACTACTTTTGTTGATACAAATGATACAACATCATCGGTGATATGCAAGATAATAGGCTATACTCACGGCATAGGTGGCCCAATGATCACAATAGTGATAATTGGTGCAGCGTTGCTTGCAATATTCGGCAGAATGCCGTGGCCAGCGCTTTTTGCACTCGGTGCATTTACTGCTGTGTTTTTTGGCGCTCCTGTAGTCGTTTCAAAAATAACACCAGGAGGTGTGATTTGTAAAGACGGTGCAGTAGCGAAGAATCCATAGAAATTATAGGAGGCATAATGAAAAATTTTCTTCTACTAGTGGCGTTAATTCTCTTCTTTGCATTTGATAATGCTTTTGCTAGCAGTGTTACTGATGACGCAACGTCAAATACAATATGCAAAATAGTAGGCTATACTCACGGCATAGGTGGCCCAATGATCACAATAGTGATAATAGGTGCAGCGTTGCTTGCAATATTTGGCAGAATGCCGTGGCCAGCACTTTTTGCACTCGGTGCATTTACTGCTGTATTTTTTGGTGCACCTGTAGTTGTTTCAAAAATAGTACCAGGCGGTGTGATTTGTAAAAATGGTGCGACTGCTTGCCCTGATGGTACCAACTGGGATACAAGTACAGGAGCGTGTAAAAAATAGGCGCTGCAGATTTAGAAAAGCATTAGCTAAACGGTGCTTCTTAAAGGAGCACCATTATTCCACAATTGTATAAATGTTGTCCAAGTGAATAACACTGAGATCCGGGAATTTTTATAAACTGATAGGATGACAAATTTACTAGAACCCTCACCATTTACTTAAATTTAATCAAAGCGATAGATAATCAAACATGAAACAGAAATTATAGGAGGCGTAATGAAAAATTTTCTTCTACTTGTGGCGTTAATTCTCTCCTTTGCGTTTGATGCAAATGCTAATACTAGTGGTGGCACCACCAACACCGTTTTTGTTGATGAAAGTGATACAACATCATCAGTGATATGCAAGATAATAGGCTATACTCACGGCATAGGTGGGCCGATGATCACAATAGTGATAATAGGTGCAGCTTTGCTTGCGATATTTGGCAGAATGCCATGGCCAGCGCTTTTTGCACTCGGTGCATTTACTGCTGTGTTTTTTGGCGCTCCTGTAGTCGTTTCAAAAATAACACCAGGAGGTGTGATTTGTAAAGACGGTGCAGTAAAGAATCATCCATAGAAATTATTGGAGGCATAAACGTAGTTTTCTTTACTTGAAAGTGGTCAAGCTGACCACTTTCAGTGTCTATGAATACCTAATAAATTCTCTTTCTGTAATCATATCAGTTAAAGTCTGGATTCCAGCGCCACGCGCTAGAATGACAAGGCTTATCGTCATGTCACCGCGAACCGTCATACCGCGATTCATTCGCGGTATCTCAGCCGCTAACAAGTAGCGGGATGACGGTTGTCGTTTAGCCATAAATATTTAAGAAATTTACCAAACGAAAAAAAGGCAAAAGAAGCCCTGGTCATTGTCTATTTTCAGTATTGGCGTTTTTTAAGTCTTAAACACTGTAATTTAGCTGCTTTTGAATGCAACTCACCTTAGTTTGAATGTTTAAGAAATTTACTAAGCAGAAAAAAAGGCAAAAGAAACCCCGTGTTAGCTAGTTGTCACTCTCTAATCCTGCAAAATTGGCGTACTATACTGTCTTAAACGACTTATAAGCGCGTTTCAGCTTATATAGGTAAAAACCCAGAAATGTTGTGAAGACATAAGGTGCACATAGTGTAAAAAATTAAAAATAAGACGCCAACTACGTTGTTTTCTTGCTGTTTAATCTGCACAGATGAAGATAACTGAATACCTTCAGTATCATGATAAGGGGGCTGGCGAGGTTTGTCAAGGAAGTTTTGCATTTAATTCATTTGATAATTCAAAAAACTTGAAAGAATAAAGATAGCTATTGAAATTATCTTGATTTACATCAGTTATCCAAGTTTGACATTGAATACTTAACACTTCCTCCATTAACGCCTTTCTGTAATGTTTATCCAGATGAGACATTATATCATCAAGTAGAAGAAGTGGTGCCTTATTGTAATGAATACACCTTGCTTTTACACTGGATAAAATAATAGAAAGCAGTAATAACTTTTGTTCTCCAGTGGAGCACAGATTTATTGGTACGTTTCTTTTTTGACAAAAAACCCGAAAATTATCGTTATGCACACCAAAGGTTACTCTACCAGTCAATGAGTCTTTTTCTCTGTTTTCCTTTAGACGATTCTGAAAATATTCTGCAGTATCGTCCAAAGTTAGCTGGCTGCTGAATTTCAAACTTGCCTTCGGAAAAAGCTCACCGGAATGGTTATCAATTGTGTCTTGTAGTGTCTTTAAAACAGACGATCGCATACGTAAAATACTAACTGCATTAACGGCCATTATGTTTTCAAGACTAGAGAGCCAATTTTCGTCCAAGGTGTTCTCTCTCAACAGTTTACTTCGCTCACGTTTAGCTTTTCTGTGTTTCATGTAGCAGCAAGTGTAATTTTCCTCAAACAGTGAGACTATACGGTCTAAAAATTTTAATCTGTCACTTGGAGAATTAAGAAGAACATAGTCCATTTGTGGAATCAGCCATATTACATTGGATATCTTATACAAAGATGAATAACTCGATTGCGTTTTTCCATCAATTTGTATTAGTTTCTTATCAAAACTCTTTGCGATACCAATTGAATTAAAATCCATTCCATTAAAAAAATCATAGTGCACTACCCAATCTTCATTACTGAATCTATTTTGTATCTCACTGGCTTTTGCTTTTTTCATTCCATTGCTTTTAGCAAGCAACGAGATTGCTTCAAGTATATTAGTTTTACCAATACCGTTTTTGCCAGTTATTACAACTGAGCTATCATCTGAATCCAGTTCAAAGTTTGAGTGGCTACGAAAATTATGTAATTTCAGCTTTTTTATGTAGCAATGGGTAGCCATTAACCTATTCTTTAGTTTATATTCTCTTTACTTCTTCCAGAACCTCATCAACATGTCCACTAACTTTTACATTTTTCCAGATCTTCACTATTTTACCTTTTTTATCTATTAAAAAAGTAGTGCGTTCTATTCCCATATACTTTTTGCCAAACATACTTTTCTCTACCCAAACACCATATTTTCCCAACATTTCAGCATTCTCATCAGAAACTAAAGAAAACGGCAGAGAATATTTTGCTTTGAAGTTAGTGTGACATCTAACACTATCTTTTGATATACCAATTATCACTGTGTCAAGGAAAGAAAAATCATCTATTTTATCTCTAAAGCCTTTTGCCTCCATTGTACAACCCGGAGTATCGTCTTTAGGATAAAAATAAAGAACTACATTTTTTTTATCAAAAAATTCACTCAGTGATAAATTTTCACCAGAATCTGCTGGCAAGCTAAAATCGGGTGCATTATTTCCTACTGCTAATTCCATACCTTGCTCCATTAATAACACTTCCATCTATAGTAGTATATTGTAGTCAGAGTATCAAATTTTATATATAGCTAACAGATAAGATTCTTGATGGGGGCTTATTGATGAATTTCTGCCTACCTTCTCGGCTTGCCGCTTTTGATAAAGTGTGGTTTTCGTCTGATGTAAGGCCATATCAAATAGATCCTATTAAAAATCAATCGAATCTTCACATGTTTGTTCTTCATAAAAGAAGTTCAATGTTATCGTAGTACCAAGTTTTGCTTCACTTTTAATGTCAAAAGTTCCACCCATTAACTCTACTAATTTCTTGCTTAGCGGCAATCCGATGCCCGTACCTTCGTTTCTATACCCCGAATCTGCTTGGCCAAAAACAGACATAACTTTATATATGTCCTGCTGCATTATTCCTATTCCATTGTCATGAAACTCAATAGTTAATAAGTTTTTTTCTATATTTTCTTTTATCACCATTCTTATTAAACCATCTTTGGGAGTAAACTTGATTGAGTTTGATAATAAATTTATTATAACTTGTTTCATTCTCTTGGGATCTGCAATGACTAATAATTGTTTATTAGTCATCTCTTTTTTTAAATTAATCCCGGCTTCTTTTAATTTAGGTAATAGCATATTTACGCATGAATCCATTATTTTGTTCAGGTTAAACTTCACTTTTTCTACTGTTAAACTACTTGATTCAGCTTTAGAAAAATCGAGCACATCATTAATTAAGGTAAGTAAGTGTGTTCCTGCATTATATATATCGTCTGCATACTCCTTGTATTGAGAATTATCCATTGAACCTAAAGTTTTATTTTTGATCAACTCCGCAAATCCAATAATAGCATTAAGAGGTGTGCGTAATTCATGTGTAACGCTTGCAAAAAACTTTAGCTTGTTTGCATTTTCTTGCTCTAATGTCTCTTTTATCTGCTGTAATTCAATGTTAGTTTTATGTTGCTTGGCTAGCATTTGGGTATTAGAAAAGTGCAAATAGAACATTATTAATATTAAGATTATTAATAATAGGCCCAAAAATGTTAAAAACAGGCCATATGCTATAACATAAGAATTATTGTAGTTTCGAAGAATCTTCAAAAAAAACGACGGTTTAACGCTATTTTCATGGAATATAGGGAAAATAGAAGTTAATGTATTTCCTGTAGTATAAAATATTTCTTGGTTACTTAATAGTTTATCAATTTCATCGTTTGTAAGTAACTGTTCATAATCATAATCTTGAGTGTTAAAATTACTGAATATTATTCTGCCGTTTTGATCATACAGTATTAAGCTGAAATCCTTTACTTTGCTCACTGATTGTAATAATTCAGCACGTAGTTTTACTAGTTGGTTTATGTAGTCAAAATTTTTGTATTTAATGTGATGCTTTTCTATTAGTAAATAATGGTATTTTTTTATTATGCCATTTTCCAGTACGCTTTTTAAGTTTACACTTGAATCACGGTAAGAAGAAAGGAAATTACTTCTTAGTAAATGATTACAATATATCACACTGAATAAAATCATAAAGATCGATGAGAGTAATACAATAACTTTTGTGTATTTGTTTTTCTTCAACGCAGAAAACATCAATTTACCTAGCTTATACATATCCTTCTTATTGTGAAACAACGGTTTTTATGTTATTAATAATAAAATTTAGCATATAATATTTTATGACAATTTCTCCTATTTTGCCAGTTTATTCTCCTGTTAATATAAATTTTTCTCATGGCAAAGGTATCTACCTATATGATGTTGATGGTGAGCGCTACGTAGATTTTCACTCCGGAATAGCCGTTAGTAGCTTAGGTCACACTAATTCGCGATTAATTAGTGCTCTTAAATTGCAAGGAGAAAAATTATGGCATATATCAAATACCTATAATATACCTGCTGCCAATAATTTTGCAGAAAAATTAATAAACAACAGTTTCGCTGACACTGTATTTTTCTCAAATTCTGGATCAGAGGCAGTAGAATGTGGGCTTAAGATTGCTAGGATCTATCAAAATGGAAAAGGCAATAAAAATCGTCACAGAATTTTAACATTCCATGGTGCATTTCATGGAAGAACCTTTTTAACTTGTGCTACAAACGATAAACAGAAATTTTCTGAATTACTAAATCCCTACATTGATTGGTGTGATAACATCGAGCCCAATATTGAGAGCGTAAAGAAAGCAATTTCAAGTGGTATAGGCGTTATATTAATAGAACCAATACAAGGGCAAGGTGGTATCAAAGTAATGAATGAAGTCTTTATGAAAGAACTAAGAAAGCTGTGTGATGAAAATGACATATTGTTATTTTTTGATTGCGTGCAATGCGGTGCTGGCAGGACAGGAAAATTATTTGCATACGAACATATAGGAGTGGAACCTGATATATGTGCTCTTGCAAAGGGAATAGGCGGCGGGTTTCCGCTAGGGGCTTGTCTTGCGACTGAAAATGCTGCTAAATATATGGCGGTCGGTATGCACGGTTCCACTTTTGGTGGCAATCCGCTTGCAACCTCAGTAGGTAATGCTGTGCTCGAAGAATTGCTCAGCCCCGGCTTTTTGAAAAATGTTGAAATTAGAGGTAAATACTTAAAAAATAAACTAGAAGACTTAGCAAGTAAATTTCCAATAATAGAGGAAGTAAGAGGGAAAGGGTTAATGCTTGGAATAAAAGTGAAAGCAGACAATCAAAAGTTTGCAGAAGAGTTAAGTCATCGCGGCTTGCTTACTGTTGGGGTAACATCAGATAACGTTGTGAGAATTTTACCTCCACTCATTATCACTGAAAAAGAGATTGATGAAGGCATCGAGATTTTGACTCAATATTTATCTGAGAAATCTTCTGATTAGATACTTGCATTAATATGAACGACAATCTGGTATGCTTAGGAATTATTACCTCTCCTCACGGAATTAAAGGAGCTGTTAAAGTAAAAACCTTTACTGAAAAGCCTGAAAATATCTTCTTATATGGTAAGCTAATAAGTGGTGATGAGAATTATAAAATAGACTCAGTATCCGTCATAGGTGATAATTTAGTAATAGCTACAATAAGCGGAGTAAATTCCCGTAATGAAGCAGAGCTTTTAAGGAATAAGAAGCTATATATAGAAAGAAGCAAGTTACCAGAGCTAAATGATGAGGATGAATTTTACCAAAGTGACCTTGTAGATATGGAAGTAAGGCTGAAAAGTAATGAATTATATGGCTATGTAAAATCTGTGTATAATTTCGGCTCAGGGGATATATTAGAAATTTTAGTTATCAGCACAAAAAAACGTATTATGCTGTCTTTCACTAAAGAGATATTTCCACATATAAATATAAAGGGGAGGTATATAGTATTAAATATACCAGAATTTATTGACTAATAAAGACTTTGATATTTATATAAAGCTATTTATAATTGTAAGATCAAACTGAAAATGTAATTATGGCAGAAAGAGCTAACGATATTAGACCAGGTCAGGTGTTGGAACATAACGGCGGATTATTTTTGGTTGTAGGTATTATGCATACTCAACCTGGTAAAGGTGGTGCATACATACAAGCTGAAATGAAAAATATCAAGACCGGAGCAAAACACTATGAAAGATTTCGTTCTGATGCAACAATCAGAAGGGCAATTTTAGATGAAGAGGAATATGTTTACCTTTTCACTGAAGGAAACATTGTAAATCTTATGCATCCAAGTAATTACGAGCAAATCACTATAAATTTGGACTTATTGGGAGAAAAAAAAATTTATTTACAGGATAACATGAAAATTAAAGTTGTAGCTTATCAAGACAAAATAATTTCTGCGCATGTGCCTGATTATGTTACACTTGCTGTGAAAGAAACAGAGTCTGTTATTAAAGGACAAACTGCTACTGCTTCTTATAAGCCTGCAATTTTGGAAAACGGAATGCGCGTTAACGTGCCTCAATTTATAAAAGAAGAGGATAAAATTGTAGTATATACTCCAGGTGACAGCTATTATGAAAGAGTGAAAGAGTAAAAGGAAGAATGTCCATCTCATCACCACGAATTAATGTGATGCTTGATTCTGTGCGTAGTGCTTCCAGGCAGCTTATGCGCGATTTTAATGAATTGCAAATTTCTAATGTTAAATCAGCAGACTTCATTAATAAAACTTATTCAAAATCCAAGCAAACCATATACGATTGCTTGCACGACTACAAACGAGACTATGGGTTTATTTCCGAAGATGATACTGACCAAGAAATAAAAGATAACGGTTATACTTGGTTTATTATGCCTATAGAGGGCAGGGAGAACTTTTCTAGTTGCATGGTTTATTTTGCAGTATCAGTCTGTCTCATTCATAAAAATAAAGTTGTGGCAGCTGTAATTGATGCTCCGGCTCTTAGAGAAACTTTTTGGGCAGAAGAAAAGAAAGGTGCTTTTCTTGAGGATTTTAGATCTCGTCATATAAAAATGCGGGTGAAAAGCCGTGAAGGGGGTCTAATAGATGTAAGTGGTAATTTATTAAATAAATTGCTGCCTGGCAATAGTAATGTACGCTCCATCGGTTCAACAATTTTAGGCTTTGCGTACCTTGCAGCAGGAAGGCACAGAGGAGCAGTTTACTCTGGAGTTAACAAATATAAAGCCTTGCTCGGTAGACTTTTTCTGCAAGAAAGCGGTGGAAGGCTAACGGAAGACAACGGATTGATTATTGCTGGCGATATTAAATTAGGATAAACAGGCTACAGAGATAGACAACTTTTCGAAAACTTTTACAAGAGATTCTGTTAAATGTTCTATCATTTCATCAGTATGATAAGGTGTAGGGGTAATACGGAAACGCTCAGTTCCTCTTGGCACTGTTGGATAATTTATATGTTGAACGTATATTCCATGCTCATCAAATAATAATTTTGATGCTTTTTTGGATAACTCTGAGTTGCCAATTATTATTGGAATTATATGAGTTTCTGTTGGAATGAAGTTAATTCCTGCATTTCTCAGTGAGTTTTTTACTTTTTCAACGACTTGCTTTTGCTTTTCCCTTTCAATGTTGCTCGATTTTAGGTGCTCAACGCTTGCCTTTGCTGCCGCTGCTAAAACAGGCGACATAGCAGTGGTAAAAATAAATCCTGGAGCGGAACTTCTTATTACATCTACCAAGCTCTTTGAAGACGCTATATACCCACCCATCACTCCAAAAGCCTTTGATAGTGTACCTTGAATAACGGTTATTCTATCCATCAGACCTTCTCTTTCTGCAATTCCGCCACCATGTGAACCATACATGCCAACTGCGTGCACCTCATCCAAATAGGTAATTGCATTATGTTGATCTGCAAGATCACATATCGCTTCAAGCGGCGCTATATCGCCATCCATTGAATATACGGATTCAAGTGCTATTATTTTTGGTGTCTTTTTGTCTATAGACTTGAGTAACTGCTCTAGATGATTAACATCATTGTGTTTAAATATATGTTTTGGCCTTTTTCCTGATTTTATGCCTTCTATCATCGAAGAATGGTTCTTCTCGTCTGAAAAAATTACTACGCCCGGAATAACAGACGATAAAGTGCTAAGTGTTGTCTGGTTAGCGAGGTAGCCACAAGCAAAAGTTAAAGCAGCCTCTTTTTTATGCAAACAAGCTAAGGATTTTTCAAGTTCGACAACCTCTTTTGTTGTACCAGATATATTTCTCGTTCCTCCTGCTCCAACTGATGAATTTTGAATGGCGGCAATAACTTTCTCGTTTTGTGACATTCCCAAATAGTTATTACTGCACCAGACTATTACTTCCCTATTTCTTTCATAGTCCATAATGTGGGGGAGCCTACCTGGCAATGACGCAAAGTGCGTAAATTCACGGTAACGTCCCTCATCTTTTATATCTTTTATTTTATTCAAGAATATTTCTTCGTAGTTTACCAAGTCCTTATTTACCGATAATTAACATAATTATAATAAATTATTAAATGGTAAACTACTATATTTATTATACATGTACGGTAGTAGATGCTTCCTTCGTGTTGAAAGGTTTGTCAACCTTGTTGTTTTCAACTTGGCTTTTAGGTGTACAGCAGTATATAACTGCAGCAGCAACCAGACAACAAGCTCCAACTGCTATTCCTACCGCTAACATTTCCAAGTAAACTGCAACAGCCACCCCTGAAATAATACCAGCTATTGCAAGTGCAGAAGCAGCTATAACAGGCAGCTTACTACTTTTTGTATTTTGTGGAATAGCATTATTTTTGCCTGAATTATTAGGCAACCCGCCATTGGTTTGAGTATCATTCACCTGCTCAGATTTGTTGTTAGCTACTGAAGGCACTGGTTCTGGTGTTGGCACTGGATTCGGTGTTGGTGTTAGATTCGGTGTTGGCACCAGCGTAGGTGTTAGAATTGGATCTTGTGTTAGATCCGGTGTCAGTCCTGGCGTTGGCGCCGGCGTAGGTGTTGGAATTGGATTCGGTGTTGGTGTTAGGTTCGGCGTTGGCACCGGTGTAGGTGTTGGAATTGGATTCGGTTCTTGCTGCCTGGTGGTAGTTTGAGTACCATCTTCTTGTCCAGGGATTTCGTTAGTTGATGTAGGTACTGGATCTCCTAGAGGACTATTGCCATCATCACTTGAAAAATCTATTAAATCTTTTTCTAGTGCATCATCTTGGTGCTCTTTAGACACGATTTTATCATGCTCACCATCACTCACAAGACTACGTGCTTCTTCAGGCGTAGTTACTGCTGCATTAGCAGAGGCTTCTGTACCTTCAACATCACCACTCGCAGAACTCTGTGGTGAAAGTGGTGGTGAACCTTGTTGATCACCTTTACTTTCAGACTCTACCGGTTGAACAGGAGTTTGTTTATCCTCACCATCAATTGATAACACGGTAGCACTTTTACTTTAAAGAACAAGAGCGTCCTGTGTACTTAAACTTTCAATATCATCCGTTTGTTCTGGAACTGGAGTCTCAGAAACTTCTTGTTGCTCTTGAGTATTAGAAGGCTGTGCCTTAAGTTTTGCACTTTCTTCTGGTACATGTTCAGCAGGTTGAGCATGAGCTTGTTTTTTCTCATCATCAATATTAACAGGAGCTTCGTGACTACTTGTAGTAGCGCTAACATCAGTTACTGATGATACAGCAGCCTTAGCATTCATTTCAATGTTGCTGATCTTTTCTGTAAGCAATTCTCTAACTTTTAAGAGTTTTCCTTTCTGAGTATCTTTTTTTTTCTTCTTAGTAGAAGCTAGACCGTCAGTGTTCCCCTTCTCTTGAAGTTTAACATTTACTTGGCTTAGGACTCTGCTCAAAACAAGCTTATTATTATTGCTTTTTAGAAAATCATTCATCCGCTCAACATCGTAGATAACATTATCATCAACACTAAACGATTTCTGCTTTATACTTTTTTTATTTTTAGACATTTCACCCCTCCTATAATTATTACCTATAGCTTCTTCTATTGAAGCCTTTTTATTATCCATAATATTTTCTCCTTTGTCAACATTTTCTTGTGGCTGCTTACTGCCAGCACTTTCAAGTCCTGGATTTTCTGATAGAATGTCACTTGTTATAACTGGAATTGCTAATTCATCTGCAACGTTATTACTTCTTTTTCGTATTATAAAAGTTCCAGGAGTTTGGTACATTTCGTCCCACAAATCTTGACGTCTATGACAGGAATATTTTTGTACATCAATAGAAAATTGCAGAATATTTCTAATTTGCATTAAACTGAATATTAGATCAATATTCTTTTGACGTTTATTGTCTTTTGGATCTTTAGTGTATTCATCATACACTATGCAAGCAGTCTGAACTAATCCATTTACAATACCTGGAAGACGGCTGTTATATTCACGTAAAGCTTCAGATTGCAATAATTTGTTTTCCTTTTCCAGATCTTCTATGCGCTTTTCTATGCTAGATTTAAAAATCTTACACTCCTCTTGAAAAATTACGTTAATTGCACCCTCTTCTGTGTATAAGTAACATACTTCCTTGACTAAGGAGTAATCTTCTTGGCCTATTGAGTAGTGTGTTGCATTTTTCAGTATATTCTGTATGACCGGCCTAATCACTTGCTCATTATGTGATACGTTTTGATGGATTTCTTTAGTGTAAAAAAGCACCTCGACTATAACGTCTGTGTTTGTGTATTCAACATTAGACAATGCAATGAGGATTGATTCGTGTATGTTATCAAATTCGTTATTTTTAAATTTTTGATTGAGATAGCCGATAACATCATTGCTGCATTTAGCACATTTTTCACACAAGTGCTCGATAAATGCAATATTACCAGCATCCAATGCAGTTTTCAGAATTAAATCATAAATTTCTTTTCTGCCACGAGCTCCTATGTTTTTCAGGATTTGTTGCCTTAGTATTGTAATAACTTTATCATCTGCAAATGCTTGTTCATATACATCGTAAATGGCACGATCTGCACTATTAGTGTATCGTTTGCACAGGTATTCAATGACAGATGTGTGTTCCTGGCTTATCGCAGTTTCTAACAAGGTAGCAAAGCTCTTTAATTTCTTTTCTGCCACGAGCTCCTATGTTTTTCAGGATTTGTTGCCTTAGTATTGTAATAACTTTATCATCTGCAAATGCTTGTTCATATACATCGTAAATGGCACGATCTGCACTATTAGTGTATCGTTTGCACAGGTATTCAATGACAGATGTGTGTTCCTGGCTTATCGCAGTTTCTAACAAGGTAGCAAAGCTCTTTTTTAATAACTCTTCTGTTGAGGCTTTTTTAGTTAGCTCATTAATATATCTTTCAAATGCATCTAGCACTATCGTGATGAATTCTTCATTTTTGATCAGAGACGCTGTTTCAAGCACACCATACAAAGGATCAGGTTTACTTGTTTTTAACACCTGTCCAAAATCTCTTAAAACGTATTCGACAAAAACTGCATTTAATAATTCTTGCTCTTTTCTTAATGCTATAACTGAGAAAAAACTAATCTTATTAGGTTCGACAAGTTGTATAGTTTGATCTTTTAATCTTCCATAAACTCCATCGGTACCATGGAATTTTTCTATAAAAGCTTCAATATATTTTTGACCACCAACAAGGAGAGGTAAAAGACTTAAATTTCCTTCAGCAAAAAGAAAATCCTGATATTGCTCTACTAGCTTGTCATTAGCTGCAATTGCCAATAGTACCAATTCTTTTACTGAATAATCATACTTGAAACCCTCTTGATCAAATTTATATTGTGATAGTACATTTGAATATATATGTTGATGGTTGCTTCCGTTTTGTAACTCCAAATTAAGTTGATTTGAACAGAAATCTTTGAGATTTTCATTATCCAGCGTAATAGACCTGCCTTCATAATCTTCAATATTTTGTACAACCTTGTCTAATTCTTCACAATTATCTTCTTGTATAGCTTGATTTAAGATATTTATAATCTCAGCAAAAGTTAAGTTTTTAGGAATGATACCATATGAATCTTCATCTTTTAACTCTACAGTAAACGACCTATCACAACCATCAGGAAAGTTTGCAAGTATTGCATTCTCTAAACTTAGATCTTCAGGGGGTGTGCTACATGGAGTAGCTGGTATCTCTTGACTTTCGCTATCTAAAACTTCAAACTCTTCTTCAATACCTGAATCTTCAGAATCTGGTTTTTCAAAACCATGCCAACTTTTGATTAATCTTTCAGAATTTGATTGGCCCTGTGAAGTTGTATCTTGTGATACAAAGTCTCTAAAATTGGAACCAAACATGTTTTACCTCCTAACTAGCAGCTAAGCTAAGTATAGCATTAAACAGAAATCTTGCCAAGCAAATTATTCAGTCTCTTAGCAAAGCTGCTCGCGTCATCCATCTCTTCGCCTTCCACGATGCAAGCTTGGTAAAACAATAAGTGAACCATGTCCTCCAATGTTGGGTTTTCACCACTTTCAGCATAAGATTTCATTATACTCTTTATTACAGGATGCTTAGTGTTAATTTCAAGCACCTTTGGCGTGCGGTAATTTAGCTGCTTTTGTTCACGCAAAAAACGCTCCATGCGAAGATCCATAGCACCTTCATCAACCGCTAGGCATACGGGACTATCAGTCAATTTTTTGGAAATTTTTACGCTTTTTACTGAATCTCCAAGCACTGTGGTAAAATATTGCAATATAGTTTCCTCAGTTTTTTCTTCATTCGATTTGTTTTCTTCATCTGTCTTATCTTCTTCTGAAGAGAATTTTTCCAAATCAACATCTGCGCGGGTTACAGACTTGATTTTCTGATCTTTATATTCATGAATCACGCTAGTCCAGAAATCATCAACTGGATCAACAAATAGGAGCACTTCTAGTCCTTTACTGACGAATCCCTCAAGTTGCGGACTGTTTTTCACTGAATCGAGGCTATTTCCGGTGAGATAATAGATATGTTCCTGCTCAGGCTTCATTCTGCTTATGTAGTCATCAATGCTGACTAATTTCTCATCACCAGTACTATGAAATCTGCAAATCGAGAGCAGCGCTTCCCTCTCATCAGTTGGCATAGCTTCACAAAGACCCTCTTTTAATACTGCACCAAAATTGGTCCAGAATTTTGTATATTCCTCTAAATTCTCTTTTGCCTTTTTACCGAGCTCTGATATCGCGCGTTTAGTGAGGGATTTCCTGATTTGCTCAACAACACGATTATTCTGCAGCGTTTCTCTGCTGATATTAAGAGGCAAGTCCGGTGAATCAACCACGCCTTTCAGAAAACGCAAGTATTGTGGTATAATCTGTACGTTATCTTCAGTGATAAATACTTTATTTACATATAACTTCACAGAGCAACGTCTATCTGGATGAAATAAATCAAAAGGTTTTATAGAAGGAACATAAAGCAAATTCGTATATTCTATTGCACCTTCATTTTTATTATGCAATATCATCCAGGGCTCCCCGCCAACGTGGGCAACACTGCGGAAAAAATCGTTGTGCTCCTCTTGAGTAACGTCATTTTTTGGCTTAGTCCAAATTGCAGCCTTACTGTTTAACTTTTCACTTTTTCCTTCTTCGTCTATAAATTCAACAGGAAAATTTATGTGATCAGAGTAAGTAGTGACAATATTTTCAACACGAAATTTATCTAAAAACTCGTTTTCTTCAGGATGCATAATGAGCGTAATTTTGGTTCCGCGAGGGACTTGATTATCTGACTTGCTGATTGAATATTCCCCATCTCCTTTGGATTTCCAGACCCAAGACTCCTCTTCTCCAGCTTTTCTTGATTCTACTATTACTTCTGATGCAACCATAAAGCTTGAGTAAAAACCAACACCAAACTTCCCAATCAGCTCCACAGTTTGGCTTGAATCCTTGCTATTCTTAATCGCATCCAAGAACTTTTGCGTACCAGAGCTTGCAATTGTACCAAGATTGTCTATTAAATCCTGTCTATTCATTCCAATGCCATTATCAGTGATATATAGCTCGTTCTTATCTTTATTGGAGCTGATAGTGATTTTTAATTCGTCACTCAAATCTAGCAAATTAGGGTTTAGTTGAGATTCATAGCGCAACTTATCACATGCATCTGATGCATTTGATATTAATTCACGCAGAAAAATGTCTTTATTGGTGTAAAGTGAATGAATCACTATATTCAGTACTTTCCCTACCTCAGCGTCAAATTTTAAATTTTCAGTTTCTTGTACATTATGCATTTTGAGCTCCATTATTTGCCTACTACCCTAATAATTTAAGTATTGAATCACGATCTTTCAAGGTCACGTACACCAAAATTAATGTGGGTGTAGTTATTATGACACCCAATTTATGGGATCTCTTGCATAACAAACTTTTGGCAGCGCATTGGATGAAACGAAAAACTTCCTTGACACCCTTCGCCAGCCCCCTTATCATGAAACTGAAGCTATTTATTTATCTTCGCAATCTCTGCAGTGGATTAATGACAAAAAAACTTAATGTATTTGGCGTAAATCATGCTTAATTTTTTGCACTATGTGCACCTCATGTCTTTATCAAATTTCTAGCTACACAAGCTGAAATACGCTATTTAAAACATCAAAAAACGCCAACTTAAAAAATGGATAGTGAATAATTAGCTACCCTAGGGTTTCTTTGCGTTTTTTTAAGTCTTAAACGCTGCAATTTAGCTGCTTTTAAGTGCAACTAACCTTAGCTTAAATGTTTAAGAAATTTACTAAGCAGAAAAAAAGGCAAAAGAAACCCCGTGGTAATTAGTGTTCACTCTCTAATCCTGCAAATTGGCGTACTATACTGTCTTAAACGACTTATAAGCGCGTTTCAGCTTATATAGGTAAAAACCCAGAAATGTTGTGAAGACATAAGGTGCACATAGTGCAAAAAATTAAAAATAAGACGCCAACTACGTTGTTTTCTTGCTGTTTAATCTGCACAGATGAAGATAACTGAATACCTTCAGTACAATGATAAGGGGGCTGGCGAAGCTTGTAAAGTAATTTTTTCGTTTCTATTCCCAATAAAAGTTTGTTATATAGTTATGCAAGAGGTCTAATAAATCGCGGTGTGACGTCTTAGCTATAGATGCTGGTTTGTGTGATTTCAAGAGAAGCTTAGTAGATAAGTTGTGTTTTAAACCAGATTCGGTATTTTAAACTGAACATTTTCAATAATACCACCTGGCATAACTGAAATTTTTACACTCAGGTTTACTTTTAGGTAGTCCATTAATTCATCAACCAATATGTCAGGAGCGGAAGCACCTGCAGTGATTCCTATCTTTTCTACGCCCTGAAACCAGCTTTTATTCACACAGCTGTAATTATCAATCAAGTAGGCTCTTTTTCCTCTGGCAGTGCACAGATCTAATAAGCGGTTTGAATTTGAGCTATTTTTACTTCCTACAACTAATACCATGTCTACAATTTCAGCTAGCTTTTTAACAGCATTTTGTCTGTTTTGCGTTGCATAGCATATGTCCTTTAAATCTGGACCTGTTATGCCTGGAAACCTTAATTTCAAGGCAGCAATAATGTCACGGGTATCGTCGATGCTTAACGTAGTTTGTGTAACATAAGACAAATTATCTGGATCTTTAACCTTTAAATCATATACATCCTGCAAAGTTTGCACTAAAGTGATAGGATTGTTTACTCTTCCCCTAATTCCCTTAACTTCTGGATGGTTTTCATGCCCAATGAGAATTAATTCTTTACCACTGTTTTCATACCTTTTTGCCTCTTTATGTACTTTGCTAACTAAAGGACATGTTGCATCAATCACTTGAATACCCTTTCTTTTTGCCTCATCTTCTATATTTTTTGATACTCCGTGTGCGCTGAAGATCAGTATTCCTCCATTATCTTCAACTTCCTCGATACTGTTCACAAAAACCACTCCTTGTCTCTTAAAGTCCTCTACTATATATTTATTGTGAACAATTTCGTGTAGCACATAAACTTGGCGCTCGTTTTTATATTTTTCTAAAGTAATAGCTAATATGTCCACAGCTCTTTTTACCCCGGCACAAAAACCTCGTGGTTCAGCTAAGATGATTTCCATTTTTGTCAAATCAAGTAAATATGCAAGCATTACTTAAAAATAAGCTCCGCTCACTGTGTTTTATAGTACCATTATTTATATTTTATATAATAATTATTTTTCGCATATTCTCTTTAACATTTGATCAACCTACTACTTCAGAAAATTTTAGAAAAGATAATATAGTACATAAACAACCTGATATTTTAGATAGAAATGGAGTGGTAATAGCAACAAATGTGCCCACAACATCACTATATATAGATGCAACCAAAGTAAAGAATCCGGAAAGTATAGCAGCACAACTGTGTTCTACTTTGCATGACCTCGAATACAAGAACTTATATAGAGTACTTACTTCAGAAAAGAAATTTGCTTGGATAAAGCGGCACTTGACTCCAAAAGAATTACTAGCGATCAAAAACGCTGGTGTACCAGGAGTAAATTTTTATGACGACATAAAGCGTATATATCCTCACAGTAATTTATTTTCACACGTGCTTGGTTATACTGACATAGATGGCAACGGTATTGCAGGAGTTGAGGCATATATAAGTAAAAACAAACAACATTCTGTTATCCAAGTACCTGATATACAGTTGTATGAATGTTGCAACTTGAAAGCAATTCCTGCACAACAATTCCCCACACAACAGATGGTGTCATCCCAGTGCGTGACACTGGGATCCAGATATAAAAATACTGACAAATTACGTGATGAACAACGGATTCCAGAAACATATGTCAAAAACAATGTTTGTGATGAAATTGCGCATAAAACTGGATTCCAGTGTCAGTGCACTGGAATGACACCAGACCAAGCTTCTGCACAATCTTCTGTCATCCGACAGGGATGGTCACGCTCTGCTGATCAATATGTTCAACTATCCTTAGATACACGAGTGCAAAGCATAGTGCATGAAGAGCTAACTAAAGCTGTAAGCAGATATCAGGCACTTGGCGGAGTAGGAATTGTTTTAAATGTGAGAAATAGTGAAGTCATCTCGATGGTCAGCCTACCTGATTTTAATCCCAACTTACAGAATAAGGCAGAAGACGTACAAAAGTTTAATCGCGCCAGTCTTGGGGTATATGAGATGGGGTCGGTATTAAAATACTTTACAATAGCCGCAGCGCTTGATGCGAACGCTACAAAAACTAGCGATTTATATGACGTATCAACACCAATCACCATTGGAAAGTATAAAATTCAGGATTTTCATAAATCTAAAATTCCAAAAATTACTGTGCAAGATATATTTGTAAAATCATCCAACATTGGTGCAGCAAAAATTGCAGTCAAACTAGGTATTGAAAAACAGGTAGAATACTTTAAAGCTATGAAGCTATTTTCTCCTTTGAAAATAGAAATACCAGAAAAATCCACACCGATAATCCCGGATAAATGGAGTGAAAACACTTTAATAACAGCATCTTATGGTTATGGCATAGCTGTAACTCCTATACATCTTGCACAAGCTGCAGCAGCATTAATCAACAATGGAATATTTCATAACGCAACCTTGATGTTGAATAAAAGAAGCATAGGAGAGCAAATTATCTCAAGAAGAACTTCCAGGGAAATGAGAAAATTATTACGCGCAGCAGTAACAGATGGCACTGGCAGAAAAGCAAAAATAAAGGCATATTCAATAGGAGGAAAAACTGGATCGGCGGAAAAAGTTGTAGATGGTAAATATAGCAAAGATGCAAACATAGCATCATTTATAGGAGTGCTAACTATGCTTGACCCAAGGTACATAGTGCTAATTACTATTGATGAGCCTCAAGGGATGCATCATACCGGGGGAATAATTGCTGCGCCTATAGTAAAGAACATTGTAAATAGAATAGCACCTATACTAAATGTTACACCTGAGATGTAAAATCATGATTGCTTTACTATAACTTCAAATCTATCATTACCAAAATTCTTATTAATATACCAAGAACCATCATCTTTAGTTACAAATTCAAGACCTTTAAGGTCTCTTTTTATTGTTTTTCCATTTTGACCATCAATAGCGATATTAATATCGAATGTAATAACGTCTAGATTTATCATAGCTTCTTTCCCGCTGCACGAATTTAGACTGAACTTGCCTAACATGACATCATTAAAACTCACTTCCCCTGTATAGACATCACACTGACCGTCCACACAACACGTAGTTTCAATATAGAAAAGGTCTGACATATAAAACACTTTGCATTTATAAAAAAAGAACTGAAATATATAGCGAGTACAGCCCTACGTCATACCGCTAACAAGTAATAGCCAGTAAACCTAGAGCACTTTAGCTATATAACCATAATACAGCTAGGAATGTAAAATTCAACAGTTAATTGTGTAAGGAAGTCTAAATTACTACATCTTAGAGGAATGGCTGTTTAGTTTTTTTGTTAATCTTTTTTACCATGCTGTCAATCATATGCTTTATCCCTTGATATACAGAGTATGTACTTTCGTCGCTACGCATATAAGCAGAACAGGAAAATACATTATGTTCTTCGTCTTCTATTGATAACCCTGTATCACACTTTATGTGTTCACCACCAAGCTTCTCTATCAACTGTTCTCTGTCATCTCCTATAGTTACCTTAACCTTACTTTCTTCTTTACCTATCTTGCTACTTAAAATTGAAACAATGATGGCTGGAGATATGCATATCGCTCCTATCGGCTTTTTTATAACAAAAAATTCTGAAACTAATCTTTCAAATTCAGGCATTACTGTCACCATGTCTTTATTTTCAGCTAAGTCAGACAAATTTTTTGCAACCCCGTATCCACCAGGTACAACTAGCATGTCAAAATTTTCAGCTTTGGCTTCTTTTAAGTCATATATTTCGCCTCTTGCGATTCTTGCTGCTTCCACAAGTACATTCCTTTTTTCTTTCACTGCTTCCTTTGTTTTATGATTCACAACTTGTGTGGCATTGATGTCAGGTGCAAAGCATTTAACATCCACTTCCTGCTGATCAAGCACAAGCAGACTTAAAACCGCTTCTCTTACCTCTGCACCGTCAAGGTGACCACACCCTGATAAGACCACAGCAGCTTTTAATTTTTTTTCACCCATAAAGTACCTTAATTTCATGTAATCTAGATATTTTAATACAAATTCTATATTTGGAAAGGGGTATGTTATATCAATTATAATATAATTAATGATTAGTATGTATAATTAGGCATATTTATAATCAACGAAGCTGAATATGGAATCTAGCAATAGTATGTTTTTTGACACTGACTATCCAGAACTAAGAAAAGCTATTTCAGATATAATAGAAAGTATTGCACAATCCTCACAAGAGGGGAAAAAAGAGTTATTTACAACCCTATCAGAACAAGTTAAAGGGATGAACCTCAAAGATTTAGGTTTAGCGATTAATGACCAAGGCTTGCAAAAGGAGGTTAACAAAGAATTATTTATAAAATTCATTGAAAAAGCACTTGAAAATTCAAAGTCTGAAGATATCGAGCCAAAGATAATAGAAGAAGCACTACAATCTGTTAATCAGCAAGCAATAAGTAATGTTATAAATAATAATAAAGGTCCGCTGGATAATCTAGTCAATTATTTTAAATCAGCATCTGCAAATGAAAAAATAGGAATAGCTTCTGCTGGAATGGTATTAGGAGTAGCATTTTCTCCGCTTATTGTGCTTGCTACATTAATAGCGCTTGTAGCTATTGGAACACGTTATGTAGGAATAGGTATAGGAAAGGCAGGGGAAAAAATAAAAGAAGGTGCGATTGATGCAGGAAAAGCAGTGAAAAGTTTATCTAAAAATTTAGGGGATAAATTGCCTGAGGTTGGGCCAAAAAAAGATAACTTTAGTAAATTATACAACAGTTTGGCTCTAGAGATTATAGGCTATAATATGTCCGAAGAAGGTGAAAAAATAAAAAACGCCCAGAGTAAAGCAAAGGTCATAGGCATGCTTCAAAATGAAGGGCAGCGATCTGCTATACAAGAGTTAGTAAAGAATGGAACTATTCAAAATTTTTCAGAAGATGATATGAAAAAGCTTAGAGAAAAAGGTACTAGTACTTATGAAAGTGATAAGAAAGCACTTGAGGAACTTATGGAGAAATTTCAATCTAAAATTATGGCCATTGGTGAGGGTAAAATAGAGGAGGTAGAAAAAATGGTTAATGATAAAGTTAACCAAATGAAGTCACCAGTTCCTCAATTAGATAGTCCAAGTTCTGAACAAGCGAGTACAGGAGAAACCAAAACCCTCTGATGGCTTGGAGAGGGAGGGAATGGAAAAGGTAGAGATCTATTCTTTTTTATCCACTTTTTTGAGCAATCCACTTCCACATCTAACACACATCTCAGTGATTATAATATCCAATTTTTGATCATGTTTTTCTACAGGTAAATCTTTACAATATTGTTTCTCATAGGCTACACCTATAAATATTTTTCCAAGTGGCCGCAGTTTTTCTATCATTGTATCATACCAACCACCGCCAAAACCCAATCTATTAAAATGATCATCAAAAGCAATAACAGGAGTAATGATTGTGTCGGGAATTACGTCTTCATTTGTTTTGTTCCATTCCTCAAATTTTAGTAACTTATTTTTATTAGGAATTGCTACTTTATAATCTAAATCGAGTAAACTATGCATCAAAGGCACAACATCTATTTCCTCATCCATTGGAATGTAAGCTGCTATTGTTTTGCCTTTAACGTAGCTTAAGTTCTGATTAAAGAGATTAATAAGGGAATTTGCCGCATAACTGGAATAACTTTCATCAATATCTTTTCTTATAGCTCTATATTGCTCTCTTATTTCCTTTTTGTGCTGTTTAATATCTTTGAACATGATCTATCCATTTTGCAGTAAGTTTTTCTTGTAAACTATTTTGCTTCAAGCGCTCACTTAAAAAGTCAAAGTCAACACACCCCATATCCTGGTCTTGATTACTGCAACTATAAACAAAACTCCTTTCTCCTGTTTTCGCATTTATATGTTGCTGCACACACTGAGCGCAGATTTCTTTCATCATACACTGCATAGGAGAATTAACTGATGATATCGCTATGTGGCCTGATTTCAGATATGGCTTTAAAATTGTTTTTCTAGCTTCATTCACAGCTTTCATCATTTTGTCAGAACCAATAGTGATAATTTTATCTATAACGTTCAAATTAATACCTAATCTTCCTTGTTGATAAGAGACTATTGCATCAACTATATTACCATGAAAGGATTTATCTTGATCTCTGCTTGTTTCTATCAATCCTTCTTCACATGCCCAAACTACTGCATTTGATGCACGCTCTATCAGTGCTCGTTTAAATACATCACTTAACTTCTTATAGCCAGCAAAGTACAAAACCTTGTTATTATTTTCAAGACATGCCTTCCCTATCGAAAATAACACTGCATTTCCAACTCCACCACCAATTAGCATTATATTCTTCATGTGCTATTTTAACTGCATTTGTTCAAATTTTTTGAAATTTTATAGAACAAAGTAATTTATATAGTTCTATACACAAAGACAAGGACACTCTCTGACTTCAACTATACCGATAACTGATAGCTGCATTTTTACGCATATCATCTAATAACAAGTTGCTTTGTATCATAATCTTTTGTTGGTACATTTTCTGTTTGATTGCTTCTATACCCGCTACATTACTCTTGATATCACACAACATCATCAACTTTGCAGTGCCATTTTCTCTCAATTCTACTATTTCATTCACACTTGTTTTACTAAATAAAATCTGTAAATCAGGATTTAAATCTCGCATTTTTATTTCAAATTCTTTTGCGTTTGGCAGCTTAAAATTATCTGCCAATTTATCAAAATTTAAACAACTGACCTTTTGCTCTTTAAAATTATTCAATAAACTTTCTGAACCTTCAACCACAATCTGTTTTAATTTTAAAGTGCTTTCCAGCAGTGCATGATTAAGTTGTACTTTATCTATTACTTTTATAACGGAGTAACCTTCACTGAAACTGAATGGACCTGCTATGTCGCTGGTTTCTAATCCTTCTAAAACGCTCTTGAGTTTTCCTTTTAGCTGACTTAAATTAACTGTTGCTTTACGCATCTTTATTGGAGATTCTGGGTTATTACTGTTGCGTAATTTTTTTACTAAATCTTCAGCTATACCATAAACGTCCTTGTCTTTTTGATCAGGAATTATAAACTCTTGGAACGTGATAAGATAATCCGGCTTTTCTGTTTGCCTTTTTACATCATCTACTTCTTTATCGCTTATATTAATAAATGGCACAATTCTTACTTCAATAATTTTGCTCCACAGTAACTGACATTTTATTTGTTTTCTTAAAATACCAAGATCTATATTATGCTTCTCTATGTATTGATCAACTTCATTAGCATTAAGTTTAAAACTTTGGGTTAAAAATAACATGACAGCATTATCTAACTCCTCGTTGCTCAATTTTATATTCAGCCTCTGTGCTTCATTGATAATGATAATTTCGTCTATTAGCTCCCTAAGAATTTGAGGTTTTGCTTCTTTTTGATTAACACTTTGAGTGCCAAACAATGAATTTATAAAGTTGATGCGTTTTTCGATATCTAAATTTGAAATTGGCTCGCCATTTACATCTGCAATAATTTCAATCTCGGTTGCAAGCAACCTAAGTGGCAACACTATCAACAGTAAAATTAGTATTTTATACATACAAGTAAAGTTAATAACCAATTCTATAATAAATACTGAGTCAATGCTAGCCAACTTTTTAATAGTGATCTCAGTGACAATGGAAATAAAAACCATTGCAACAAAATCAGGTACGCTGGTAAATAGGCTAAAAACATGCTAATATAGCGAATTTAGACCGTGCTCAAAACAGTATACGGAAGGAGAGGGATTCGAACCCTCGATACGACTTTTGGGTCGTATAACGGTTTAGCAAACCGCCGCCTTCAGCCGCTCGGCCACCCTTCCAAATTTAGAACCTAAAGATTATATAATACCAAGACCTCTACCACCTGTCTAATGCTTTTAATTGCAATATTTGTATCTGTTCAGATGCATGGCTAATGCTGAAACAAAAATTCCAGTGCTCCCTTTCTTGTCATCCCAGTGCCCAGACACTGGGATCCAGGATTTTGATTAGCACTAAGTTGGTGAGCATATAAGTGTTATGTTAAAATATAACGTTTTTACGGAAAGTCTGGATCCCAGTGTCACGCACTGGAATGACATCGTTTACTATGTGCCATATTGCAATGTTCGTACAGTTGTGCGCGGTATAGATTCCGCTAACAAGTAGCGGAATGACGAATTTGTTGTTTTTCAAATTGTGGGCAAACCTAAGCCACTTTAGCTATAAATCAATAAAAACTAATTTCTGCTTTTTTCAATGATTTTCTTTGCTTCTTCCACACCAACCCATTCTCCAACTGCTACCGTTTTTCCCTTTTCCAGATCTTTATAATGAGAAAAGAAATGAGTAATTTTATCTAGTAGGCTTTTAGATAAGTCAGAATAGTCCTTTATATTGTCATAATAGCTATCAACACTGGAAACAGGCACAGCTAATATTTTCTCATCTTCTCCTTTTTCATCTTTAGTGAGTAATGCGCCTATCGGACGCACCGATATTAAAACACTAGATGCTAAGGGAAACTGAGTTAGCACCAAAACATCCACAGGATCACCATCACCTGCGCAGGTATTTGGTACAAACCCATAATTGCAAGGATAAGTCATTGAGGTAGATAAAAATCTGTCAACTTGTAACAACCTAAACTCTTTATTAAATTCATACTTTACAGGCTCAGCATTCGCACTTATTTCAATTACCACATTCACCGCATTTGGTCCTGCTGTTATTTTACTTAAATCCATAAATTACCTCTTAACTTAAGAATAAGCATTATACAATATATGCTTTTAAGTTGCTACATTTATGTAATTCTAAACTTATTTTGCACGGGCTGTCCTAAATTTTCATTCGTCATCTTATTGACTGTTGAAAGTGGTGGTTCCTGTGATAATTGAAATAAAGCATATACTATTACGATAGTAAGCACTGCAGCAATTACTAGATTAGCAAAATTATCCTGTGGTAGGACACCTTTTATTGGATTAAATAATTTTTGCTCCATAAAGAAATAATCAGCAACATATAACCCAACAGATAATACAAACATACCTAAAATAAGTTTACAGACTGTGTTTTTATGGTCTTTTTCTTTTTTCTTGCTGGTGATAGGATTTGGCCTACATTCATTCTCTTCTTGCAGCACTGAGTAGTATATATTATCAGGGCTCGTTATTAATTGTTCAAATTCATCACTATTTTGGTTTTTTAACAGTTGCTCTAGGGTGTTTTTTGTATTTATAGGATATATTAATCCATCCATTTTCAATGCTTTCTCTTGCCGATCCACATTCTCATGGTCGATTGTATATTTATCTCTACTTGATAATCCGATCATGTGTAGTTTGCCAGCTAAGAACATTATATAGCTCTCTATTAACTGATTCTCACATATCTCTAATACTTCTCTTTTTACTGTTTTGTTAGATGACGAAAGTTCTTTATAGTGACCACCCAAAGAAAAGAACAATGCTATATCTTTATCTGCTTTTATGTCATGAATGGAATAATAGCTGCTGATAACGCACTTATTTAATACAAATTCTCTGTCATATTTGTTTAATGTATTTCCTTCACTTAGTAACTTTCTAAGACCAATGAGTACTTTATTTTCAAAATCTTCTTCTGTTTTAAATATTGGTTCTCTCTTTGGATTTGCTAAGATGTTAAGTAAATCTAATTTTCTTCCATCTACTACTTCATTTATATATTCATTTAACTCAGATCCTTTAATAACTTCATATATTTTATCTATGACATCTTTAGTATTCAGGTTATTGTTTTCACTTAGAATTTGATAAGCTTGAGCATAAATTAAAAACAGCCCTTGTAGACTAAATTTTAAGTTAAAATATTTATCTAATGGTTCCTCTTTTTTTCTAATGAATTCAGACAAACCAAAATGATTTCTGTGATCCATAAAACGACCTAAGTCAGCATGTTGAAAGCTACCTAAAAAAATAAATAACGTCTCTAATAAATTACCCTTACCAACAATTTTTATTAGTTCTTCAATTTCTTTTATCATTGCTGAAACCTATAATGTTCTACTTTATAGTATAAGGGATACATGGCAAAATAGCAATAAATGTTATTAGACTTCTTGCATAACCCAAACTAAGTAGAAAAAGGTATAGCTATACCGCCGCGGCACTAACAAGAGATCCCGCTAACACGCAGCGGGATGACGAGACTTATCTTTATGCCGCCGCGAACCGTCATACCGCGATTCATTCGCGGTATCTCTCAACATAGATCCCGCTAACACGTAGCGGGATGACGAGACTTATCTTTATGCTGCCACGAACCGTCATACCGCCGCGGTATCTCTTAGCCGCTAACAAGTAGCGAAATGACAACAATCCTACGTCATACCGCCGCGGCGCTAACAAGAGATCCCGCTAGCGGGATGACGAGCTTATCTTCATGCTGCCACGAACTGTCATACCGCCGCGGTATCTCCAGATCCCGCTAACAAGCAGTGGGATGACGAGACTTATCTTTATGCCGCCGCGAACCGTCATACCGCCGCGGTATCTCCAGATCCCGCTAACAAGCAGTGGGATGACGAGACTTATCTTTATGCCGCCGCGAACCGTCATACCGCGATTCATTCGCGGTATCTCTAGATCCCGCTGGGATGACGGTTGTCGTTTAGCTACAAACATTAAGAAATTTACCAAACAAAAAAAGGCAAAAGAAGCCCCGTGGTTGGCTAATTACTTACATTATACTTTCAAGTATGGCGTTTTTTTATTCTAAACACTTAATAACCGCGATTTAGCTGCTTTTAAGCCGCAACTAATCTAAATTATAAACGTTAAGAAATTTACTAAACAGAAAAAAAGGCAAAAGAAACCCTAGGGTAGCTAGTTATTCACTATCCATTTTTTAAGTTGGCGTTTTTTAATGTTTTAAATGCTTTATAAGCGTATTTCAGCTTGTGTAGGTAAAAACCCAGAAATTTGATAAAGACATAGAGTGCACATAGTGCAAAAAATTAAACATGAGACGCCAGATACGTGAGTTTTTTTGTCATTTAATCTGTACAGAGAAGATAAATAAATAGCTTCAGTTTCATGATAAGGGGGCTGGCGAGGTTTGTCAAGGAAGTTTTTTCGTTTCTGTTATATGGTTATGCAAGAAGTCTATTGTATGTTTACACTCTGCATTAAAGCTTTTAGTTAAGAGCATATCCATCCACCGCCGATAACTTGCTCATCTTTATACGCTACACAGGCTTGACCTGGACTGATGCCAAAGTAATCGTCGTTTAAAATGACACAGGCTTTATTTTTTTCGTCAGTTGAATGTATTGTTGCTAAACTTCCCGCATGTGATGATCTCAGCTTCACAGTTACTTCCATACCTTCCTTTGGTTGTTCTAACCAATTTAACTCCTTGATCAATATTTTTTTTTGCATTAATACGTTGATCGGACCTACTATAACCTCATTATTTTCTGTATTAATTTTTATCACATAAAGAGGTTCATTGTGTGCGATACCCAAGCCCTTTCTTTGCCCCACTGTAAAATTTACTATGCCACTGTGCTCGCCTAGCACTTTTCCATTAACATCCACTATTTTACCTTTCTGTACAGATTGTGGAGCTAATTTAGCTATTGTTTTACTATAGCTTTCGGAAACAAAGCATATATCTTGACTGTCCGGCTTTTCAGAAATTTGTAAGCTGAAATACTTTGCTAATTTTCTTATATCACTTTTATAGAACCCACCTAGTGGAAATCGCAAAAGCTTCAATTGCTCTTGAGTTGTAGCAAACAAAAAATAACTTTGATCTTTACTTTTATCAATGCTTCTGCACAACTTTACCTCACCATTTTTTTCTAACCTTCTCACGTAATGTCCTGTTACGAGCACATCCGCACCAAGATTTTTTGTAACTTGCAATAGATCACGAAATTTTACCGTTTGGTTACATCTCACGCATGGTATGGGAGTTTCCCCACGCATATAGGTACTCGCAAAATCCTCTATTACTTCCTTTTTGAATATTTCCTCATAGTTTAAAATATAGTGAGGAAAGCCAACACTTTCAGCTACACGCTTAGCGTCATAAATATCCTGTCCAGCGCAGCATGCGCCCTTTCTTGCGTTAGCATTACCGTCGGTGCCATAGAGTTGAAGAGTCACACCTACCACTTTGTACCCAAGGTTATGTAGCAGTGCTGCAGCAACGGAGCTATCAACTCCCCCGGACATTGCAACAACAGCCTTGGTCTGGTGCGGAGCTTTATCTTTTAGCAGAGGTTCTATTTCAAATTCTTTTAGCATAATCGCCTTAATTTATAAACACAAACTTGGTGTCATGCAAGTAGCTGACACTGGAATCTAGTTTCTATTACACAATTTCATCGAAACAGCATACTTGTTTATAGTCAATTTTTCTGGATCCCAGTGTTGGCTACTTGGATGACATCTTTATGCTTGAGGTAAAATTTGCTATAAAATTCGATGAACTACCTTTAAAAATAATTTAATCCTGCTTAAATAAAACATGGCCAAAATAATCCATGTTTTCAAGCACTTTTCCGCTACCCAGAGCAACACAACAAAGTGGGTCATCTGCAACACGAACTGGTAGTTTTGTTGTTTCACTGATAACTTTGCCCAAGTTACGCAATAATCCGCCGCCACCGGATAAAATTATTCCTTTATCGACTATATCAGAAGAAAGTTCAGGTGGAGTGCTCTCCAGTGCAGTCCTAATAGCAGAAATTATCTGATGTACAGGCTCTATTAAACTCTCTGCAACTTGGTATTCTGATAAAAGCATTTCTTTTGGCATGCCACTCACTAAATCCCTGCCTTTAATTATCATTCCCTCTTTGTTATTTTCACCTGGCAGACTGGCTGAACCTATGCTTTTCTTAATTTTCTCAGCGGTTGTTTCACCGATTAATAACTTATGATTTTCACGAATATATGATTTTATTGCTTCATCCATAATATCGCCACCTACTCTGGCAGAACGTGAATAAACAATTCCGCCTAAAGAAATAATTGCAACTTCAGTTGTACCGCCTCCTATATCAACAATCATAGAACCCTCAGGTTCAGTAACCGGGAGCCCAGCTCCGATTGCTGCAGCCATTGGTTCTTCAATTAAAAATACTTCATTTGCACCAGCACTTTCTGCTGCATCTTGTATAGCACGCCTTTCAACTGGCGTGGATCCAGATGGAACGCATATGATAATATTAGGTTTATTAACAGTGAATTTTGTGTTTGCACTGCGTATGAAATATTTTAGCATTTCTTCCGCACTTTTAAAATCAGCAATAACTCCATCCTTTAAGGGCCTTATCGCCTCTATTTCTCCAGGCGTTTTCCCAAGCATCATTTTAGCTTTTTTACCAAAAGCATAAGGAACGTAACTTCCTTTTTCTTTTATTCTTGCTACAACTGAAGGCTCATCAAGCACTATTCCCTGATTTTTCTGATAAACTAAAGTGTTTGCAGTACCAAGGTCTATAGCAATATCGCTAGCAAACAAACCTTTGAAAGTAAAAAGGCTATAAAACTTTCCGGTTAATTTTCGAACAAAATTCATACATAACTCAAGAAAACCATTTATTAAGACAAATTATACTTTTCAGATAAGTAGTAAGTAACACACTCAACGTCTAAACCCTTACCTGTTACTTTTTTTAGCAGTTCCAGGCCACACTTTGCACTGTATATATTTTGAGATAACCAACTGATAAGTAAACTAAAATCTCCTTTTATTATAGCACTTAATGATTCGTAATGATTCTTTTTAACGCAAGAGAAAATCTGCACAGCAGCAATTAAAGCAATAATTTTTATAGGAAAGTAGCCCATAACACCGCTTGCCCAATATTCATCTTGAAAATAAGTGTTTAGCTCATTTTCAGCTTTTACTGGAATTTTATAGTGCTTCATACCTTCCAGCCACGCATCATGCAGGTCTTTGACTTCCAATGTACCATTTATTATATCTTGTTCTAACCTAGTTCTCAACATAATATGAGCTAACAGACTAAATTCATCTGCATTTTTTAAAAAAGAAGAAAGGTTTATTTCATTGAAAATCAAGTACAAATTTTCAACACTGCTAACTTTCTCGTTAGTTTTGCCTTTTATAGCAAATTTCTCTTTTATGTGTGGTTGAATAAACTCAATAAATTCTCTGGATGTTCCAATCATCCTTTCCATGAATAACCCTTGAGTTTCATACATAACATGTCTCGTAATTGGACTACTTATAGAATTTTGCGCTAAACATTTTTGATAAATTGCATAACCACTATGCCGTAAAAGTGAAAATAAACCATAACAAAAATCAGATTCATCATAATCTATAGGGTAGTAATAAGAAGTACGAATCTCATTTAGTGCAATACCCATTTGCTGTAAACATAATGAGCCAAGTTCAATCTGTTTCTGAGTAGCAACTTTTTGTATATTAGTAACCTTATCCTTATCCTTTTTCTGCTTTTCAATTATTTTATCTACATTTTCGCTAAAAAATTTGCCTACCTTGGGGAATACTTCCCTTATATTCTTTTCTGTGATATCAGAGTCATAGTCAGCAAGCAGTGAGTCGTATTTTGAGCATTTTAATTGCTGCGATTTTATAGAAGCTACTTCGCGAATGAGTGTGATTAAATCAGTAAAACGTTCTTTTAGTTTTTCTAAGTTACTGGTTTCAGAATGAGATAGCTTCCATAAATTTTGGCATTCAACCTTAGCTTTGGATAAAGACTTTACTAAATCAATAGGAACAGCACTGTTGCTTTTATGTATTCTCTCTATTAACTTTAGCTGCTGAGTATTTGCACTTTTTTTGTTACCAAGAGCATCTGCTAATGATTCCTTTATTGCGTCATGAGAGATAATTTCATGTCTGATTTCTTCTAGAAGACTCATTTGTTCAACTTTGTCCTCTATATTCAATTGGCTTTGGTTTAGTACTTTTAGCGTATTTTCGATATTCTTTACCCTATATAATACTTCCTCTAAAAACTTATAAGATTGCATATTTGTTCATTATTTTAGAAAACATCTGTTTAATACCGTAATAGATTAATAATAAAGTTAAAAGTATATTTGCTTAAAGTACAATAAAAAATTGTACTTTTTATTCTTTTATTGGATTTTTCTATTCAGAGTCCAGCATATTATAGGAAAATTAATTGTAAGGTTGTAGAAAAAGTATTTAGTATTTTATTTCTCTTGACTATATTACAATATGGAGAGATATTAGCTACTGAAATTAAAGTTACGCACTATTTAAAATTTATGGAGGTTTAGTAATGTGGAGTAGACTGGTTATAATGTGCTGTTTTTGTTTATTACTTACTGGTGTAAGTTCTTGCCCAAAAAAAGGAGCAAATACAACAAATAAAATAAATTCTGTTGTTAAGCAGATAGGTGATAAAAGAGTTTTCTTTGGTTATGATGAATCTAGTATTGCTGAAGTAAGTGCAGATGCATTACTTGACGTAATGGAGGTGTTACAAGATAACCCTGACGCGAAGGTTACTTTAACTGGTCACACTGACAACCGTGGTTCTCATGAATATAATCTTGCGCTAGGAGCTAGAAGGGCTGATGCAGCTAAAAAATTTATGGTTAGTTGTACACCCTACATAGAAAACAGAATAAAAACTGCTTCTAAAGGTGAAACTGAGCCTTTGGTTAATGTAAAAGATGATTCTAGAAATTCTAAATATGAAAAAGAGCATGCTAAAAATCGTAGAGTGGAATTTTCATTTTCTGGAATAAAGAAATAGTTTCTTGCATTAAAACCTGGATCCCAGTGTCAAGCACTGGGATGACATAAAGAAAGGGCACTGGGGTAGACAAAAAAGGACAAACTTGTCATATTTCGTTGCTTGAGCGGGATCTATATATACCACAAATAAGTCGCGGTATGACGTAAGAGATCTGACCTATCTGGCCATCAAGAGACATAATGGAATTAGAGTTATTATTTCAAAATGTGGTTAATAGTTTTGCTTTCTATAACAATCAAGTTGCAGTTGCAGTATCAGGTGGTGTAGATAGTATAGTCTTACTGCACTTAATGACTAACTGGGCAAAAAAAAACAAGCTTTCACTTCCTATAGCATTAACAGTAAATCATGGATTACGTTCAGAGTCTCAAAAAGAAGCTGATTTTGTTGTAAGTTATGCAAAGGAACTTGGAGCAAAGGAATCGTTCATATTAAATTGGGAAAAGCAAAATATTAAAGGCAATATTCAGTTACAGGCACGAAAAGCACGGTATAAGTTACTAGCAGAGTGGTGTAAAAACAATAATGTTAAATGTTTGCTCGTCGCTCATCACAAAGATGATCAAGCAGAAACGTTCTTGTTAAGATTAGAGCGAGGTAGTGGCGTAGATGGATTATCATCAATGGACTACAAGTCTTTCCTAAATGGTATTTATATATTTAGGCCACTGTTAAATTTTAGTCGTAGTGAAATAGAAAAGTACGCTAAGTTTCACCAGTTAAAATGGATCGAAGATAGAAGCAACTATGACTTAAAATACAGGCGAACTTTATACCGTAACTTACTTAAAGCAAGTGACAATCAAGAGATTTTAACAGAGCGAATATGTCTCACAGCCCTTCATATGAAAAGAGCTGCAAAAGCGTTGATGCACTACACACGCCTTGCGTTTAATGACTGCGTTAATGTGCATGATCTTGGTTATATTGAAATTAAACTAAGTGAGTTTTATCAATTGCCAGAGGAAATAGCCTTGAGGCTTCTTCTTTACTCCATAATGGCAATTGCCAGTAAACATTATAAACCAAGGTACAACAGCCTTATCGTAATATTTAATAAAATATTGCAAAAGGATAGTAATGTTAACTGTACACTTTCTGGGTGTAAAATAAGAAAACATGGAGAAAATATCTTGATAATTAGAGAATCGTCAAAGATACAAGAAATTACCTTAAACCTACCTTTAAATGAACCTACTCAATGGGATAACAGATTTAGCTGCACAATACTCGGAAATCAAGAGTGTTCAGTTATCATCGCTCCATTAAAAAAAACACAAAAAGTTCCTGAATTTCTGAAGGATTACAACTGCTGCCCTGAAGTTTTCTATTCTTTGCCTGTAGTGCTAAAAGATGGAAAGGTGCTTGCTTATCCTGATGTAAATTATAACGGAAAAAATACCAATGACGATAAGGTTCAATGCATTATTAATAGCACGATAAAACAAAATTTGGTAAGCTTGATTAGTATTTAGTTAGAAATAGAAATGAAAAAATTTTTAGAAGGCTTATTGATCTGGTTAGTAATTATTGTTCTTATTTCAGTTGCTTATATTCAGTTCAGCGGAAATGTAGGTAAAAGTAAAACAATTATACCTTTTTCGGAATTTTTAACTAGACTAGAAGACAATGATGTAGAAAATATTGTCATAAAAAACCAGAGCATTGAAGGCAAGTTCAGGGACGGTTCAAGTTTCAATTCAAGCGGTGTCATATATAGCGACCTAATAAAAAATTTACATGATAGAAAAGTGAGATTCTCCTTTTCAACTGGAGATTCTGCCATGAACGTAATTGGTGGATTACTTATCTCATGGGTCCCAACATTTATCTTTATTGGCTTCTTGCTATTCTTTCTTAAACAAACACAAGCGGGGGGCAACAGAACTATAAGCTTTGGCAAGTCAAGGGCTAGACTCATGACTAGTGGAAAAAAAGTAACATTTGATGATGTTGCCGGAATTGATGAAGCAAAAGAAGAGCTAGTAGAGATCGTTGATTTTCTTAAACAAAGGCAAAAATTTCAAATATTAGGTGGAAAAATACCAAAAGGGTGCCTTTTGATTGGCTCTCCTGGAACTGGTAAAACTTTACTTGCTCGTGCAATTGCAGGAGAAGCTAATGTGCCATTCTTTAGTATTTCTGGATCTGATTTTGTTGAAATGTTTGTGGGTGTTGGTGCAAGTCGTGTTCGTGATATGTTTGATCAAGGCAAGAAAAATGCTCCTTGTATAATTTTTATAGATGAAATAGATGCGGTGGGTAGACATCGTGGCATTGGTCTTGGTGGCAGCAATGATGAAAGAGAACAAACATTAAATCAGTTATTAGTTGAGATGGATGGCTTTGAGTCTAATGAAGGTGTAATAATAATTGCTGCGACTAACCGTCCGGATGTCTTAGATCCAGCACTGCTTAGACCTGGTCGTTTTGACCGACAGATTACTATTTCTTTACCCGATATAAATGGGCGTGAAAAGATATTAAATACTTATATAAAGAAAATATCAATAGCACCAGATGTAAACGTGAAAACAGTTGCAAGAGGAACACCAGGCTTTTCTGGAGCTGATTTAGCAAATTTAGTGAACGAATCTGCACTTATCGCTGCAAGAAGAAACAAGAAGATTGTTACCATGGATGATTTCGAATATGCACGTGATAAAGTGATGATGGGCGTAGAAAGGCGATCTCTCATTATGACAGAAGAGGAAAAGAGACTGACTGCATACCATGAAGCTGGTCATGCGATGATTGCTGTTAATATGCCTGCTTCTGATCCTATACACAAGGCAACAATTATTCCACGCGGTAGGGCACTCGGTTTAGTTATGAGACTACCAGAAACAGATAGAGTGTCCCTCACAAGAGAAAAGATGCTAGCAGATATAACTGTTGCAATGGGTGGAAGAGTGGCAGAAGAGCTAATTTTTGGCTACGATAAAGTCACAAGCGGTGCATCTTCGGATATAAAACAAGCATCTGATTTATCACGCGCTATGGTAACAAAATGGGGAATGAGTGACAAAATAGGCCCGATCTATCACAATCGCGAACAAACCATACATGGTTCTGAGATAATTTCTGAAGATACGTTAAAACTTATAGATGAAGAAGTGAAGAAAGTTGTATCTTCTTGCTATGAAAAAGCAAAAGACATTTTGACCAAGCATAAGAAAGGCTTAGATCTCATTGCCGAAAATCTACTGGAGTTTGAAACTTTAACAGGAGATGAAATAAAGGACATATTAAATGGAAAAAAAATTGTTAGAGAGGAAAATGAGAAGAATGAGAAAATAAAAAAATCCTCTCTCTATGAGAGTTGACCTCATCTTAAAAATGCTAATCAGCTAACGCTGCAATAAAACATTCAGAATTGTAACTGTCAATATAAATTGTATTAAAATATTCATAATATTGCATTTTCATCACAATAATGCTATCATTCAGTTAGTATTAATGTTTAATGAGGTGTGAGTAATGATTGATATAGCTTCTATTGGTGTAAGTACAGTTATTGATCAGAATTATAGAAGAAAAGCACAATTATGTTTATCAGGATTATTTGTAACTGTATCAATAGCAACTGTTACCTGGTTTATTTTCCCTGCATCACAAAATGTATTAGCTCCGTTTTTACTTCCGGCTATGTTCTTGCTCTTCACTTTATCGATGGGTTATTACATGTTCATATTTAGTTGTGAAGAAAAATCTTTGGTAAAGAATGTTCTTGGTATGGTTGAACCGGCTGAATCGGTAAAGAGAGTGCATTGCCAAGAAAATATTAAGTCCTTATTAGCAGAAGTGAGAAGTACTACGAAAGATAGGTTTCGTAACGTGCTTGTTAATCTTTGTTTTGAAGATCGTAGTAAAGCACACACACTTGCATTATATGTGAAAGAAATTGACGATATTGTGTCTTCAATAAAAAATAAAGACCTCTTAGACCATTTTGATCAATTTTTTACTATTACTGAAGTAAGCAATAAAAAAAATAGAAGTGAATTAATGAACCTCGCAAGGGCATATAAGATGATAAGTGAAGAAGATCCAGACAAAATACAGGATTTTTTAGCTACTCAAACAAAAAGTTATTCATATGAAATAATGTTACCTGAAATTGATAATTTTCTATCACAAGCTAGGTGATTTTATCAATAATTTCATTGTGTACGTGATTATCATTTTTTGTTTCAATTCCAGTGATAACACTGCACCTAACGGGCTCTTTTATGGCTATTTCCTGAAATCCTTTTCTGACCTTATTGTAAAAATTAACATCCATTTCTTCATATTTATTCTTGTCTTTTGCTCTATTTAACCCAACTTTAACATCAATATCTAGAATGAATGTAATATCTGGATATTTAATTTCCACTAGCTTATGTAAGTCCCTTATTAGCCCTAAGTCAACTCCAAACCCATATCCTTGATATGCAATAGTTGAATCAATAAACCGATCACAAATCACTATTTTTCCTTCTGCAAGAGCTGGTAATATTAATTTTTTCATATGTTCGCGCCTCATCGAAATAAGTAGCAAGAGTTCAGAAATAGGATCAATATTATTCGTTAACAACACTCCTCTTATCTTTTCTGCAAAGTTAGTGCCACCTGGTTCTCGAGTCAATACCACATTATTTTCGCCGTGAATTTGCTTAAAATGATTTGCAAGTAGCTTAGATTGTGTTGTTTTACCAGAGCCGTCTATTCCTTCGAAAGTTATGAACATAAGTTTTATAATTATAATAATAAAAAAGAATATGCAAACAGTATACATAGAAACCGTTTGACATTTAAATAATAAGACCGTAAATTACATATGGTATAATGATAGTCTATGGTTGCTCTGAATACTCCTAAAGTCGATTTTAGTTTTACTGCAAAAGATTTTAATCTTTTGGGAGTAGACAATAAATATTATGCATTAAGTGACTGTTGTGGAAAAAATAGTCTTATTATAATGTTTATATGCAATCACTGTCCTTACGTTCAGTCAATTATTAGCAATCTGGTAAGCGATGTTGATCAATTGAAAAAAGATTATCAGGTAAACACCGTTGCAATAATGCCAAATGATGTAAATGAATATCCAGAAGATTCCTTTGAAAATATGATTAATTTTGCCAAGGAAAATAAGTTTACATTTCCATATTTAATTGATAGTACACAGAAAATAGCTAAAGAATACGGGGCTGTTTGCACTCCTGACTTTTTTGGCTTTAATTCCAATTTAAACCTTTGCTATCGTGGACGTTTTAATAACACAAAAAAAGAAAAGGTTCAAAGCTATGAAGTAGGAAGTAGTGACTTATTTCAAGCTATGAAATTTATTGCAGAAACTGGTAATTCTCCAATTGACCAAAAATCAAGTATTGGCTGCTCAATTAAATGGTCTAATTCTACAGGTTAAATATCATGCACAGTGGCTCTCAGCATTTGTTTGATATTATAATTTTGCTTTCTGCTGCTGTGTTTATAGTCATAGCGTTTTGGAAAATGAATATTAGTCCAGTGCTCGGTTACTTCGTTGCAGGTGCAGTTATTGGTTCTCATGGGTTTAATCTGATACACTCAGCTGAAGCAATGGATAATCTTGCAGAATTTGGTGTAGTTTTCCTATTATTCATTATAGGCCTTGAATTGACATTTGAACGCCTGATCGCTATGCGTATTCATGTATTTGGGTTCGGTTCTCTTCAAGTTATAGTTACCATGGTAGCAATATGGTGCATCGCTCTTGCTTTCGGAGTGAATACGAATATAGCAACAGTTATTGGTGGTGGGCTTGCGCTATCCTCAACAGCAATAGTGTTGCAGGTTCTGCAAGAAAAAGGTTCTCAAGCAAGTCAGGTTGGTAGGTTGTCAATAGCAGTACTATTAATGCAAGATTTTGCAGTAGTACCATTAATAGTATTGGTACCTTTACTTGCTGGCAATTCTGAGCACAGCCTGATAAGCTCATTGGCAGGTTCATTGGTGCAAGCAGCTATTGCATTAGTGCTGATATTTATAACTGGTAGATTATTGCTTAGACCTTTATTTTCGGTTATTGCTAAAATGGAAAGTAATGAGGTCTTTATATCAACAACGCTTTTAATAGTATTAGGAGCAGCATTTATTACTGAGCAATTCCATTTATCGTTGGCATTAGGTGCATTTGTCGCTGGATTGTTAGTTGCAGAAACAGAATACAGACACTCAGTGGAACACGCGGTATTACCATTTAAAGATTTGTTTCTTGGCTTATTTTTCATGACTGTTGGTATGTCCATCAATACCGAACTTTTACTCAATAAGTTACCACTAATTACTTTATTATCGATTATCCTTATCGTTTTAAAAACATCTATCATATATATATTGTGTAGATTTTTTGGATTTAAGAGTGCACCTGCTATACAAGCTGGGTTACTGCTTTCACAAGGCGGTGAATTTGCGTTTATTTTATTTCGCTTAGCAGATGAGCTAAATGTGCTACCAAGTGAAATCGCTCAAGTACTTATGATGGTAACTACAGTAACCATGGCTTTCACTCCTCTTTTATCGGGGCTTGGAGATTGGATAGCAAACTCATTTAGCACTGAGAAAACAATATTAGATGATGAAGCTGTTGAAACAGATACACAAGATCTTTATAACCATGTGATAGTTGCTGGATTTGGTAGAGTGGGATATATGGTAACAAAAATGCTTACGGCAGAGCATTTAAGTTACGTTGTTGTAGATATTCAATCGAAAATAGTCAAAGAAGGAAAAAGTGATAGTTTTCCTATATATCTTGGAGATGTTACAAGATGTGAAATTTTAAAATCGGTAGGAATAGAAAGAGCTCAAGCTCTCGTTATTTCAATAAAGAATGAAGTTACTATAAAAAAAGTTGTTTCTTTAGTTGCAGCAAATTTTCCGCATGTAAATATTGTAATACGCTTACCAGATCTGAGTAATGTGGAGGTTTATAGAGATCTAGGAGCTAGTAAAATTATTCCTGAAACATCTGAGATAGGATTGCAGCTAGGTGGAGCTGCACTGAGCCTTAGTGGTATTAGCGAAAGTGGAGTTACGTCTTTAAAAAGTAGATTCAGAAAAGGCAATTACAGTATGTTAAAAGACCTTGGTAGTGATAAAGATGAATAACTACTTTTCTAATTTTATGTACAGAAAGCTTCAAGCTTTATTGAGGTTTTGCCTATAGTAAATTACGCACATAATCAACCAAGTTAAGGAAAGTGCAAACCAAGTGATTGCATATTCCAAATGCTTCATTGGCTGTATAGCTACTTTGCTGCCAAAATTGTTCGGCCACAATACACACTTCTCTAGCTTAATACCTAACTCATTGGAAATTTCTTCTGTACTCAGGGTAAACCATGTATTCGAAGCAGTATCGTTCTTGATAAACCAATTTTTACTTTTATTGCTATCGCAATATAAAATTCCATCTGCAACTACTTTTTCAATTTTTACTTTTTTCTCCTTTTTTTCTCTGACTATTCCTTTATTCACCAACATGTAACGTCCAGTGGTGAGCAACATAGGAGACAGCACGTGATAGCCGTGTTGCCCTGCAAAAACATATAGTTCTATGTCACTTAGAATCCCATCAATCTTGACATGCCTATAGTTAAATTTTTCAAGGTCGTTATTGGGCAATAGATGAACCACTGGAAGACTCATACTTTTAATAATATTATTCTTCCAGTTCAATCTGAATATTTGCCATAACCCTAATAAAAAAAGAAGTGAGCAAGGTATAATTAAAATAAATACTATCTTTTTTAACACTCTATATTTGTGTTCTTAAATAGTTTTCAACACCCATTAGTTCAATAAGATCGATCTGTTTCTCAATCCAATGAAAGTGCTCTTCTTCATTTTTTAACATCTCTTCTAATAACATTACACTAACAAAATCCTTTTCTTTCTCAGCGATAGAAATCGTTTCTTTGATATCCTTAATACCTTTTCCCTCTAATTTCAAATTAGCTTCTAAGATTTTCCGTATTGTGTCTTTTGTAAACTTTCCATCATACTTTGATATTTCGTTTGTATCCTGAAAATTTGGGACTCCTTTAAATAACAAAATTCTTTCTGCCAACTTGTTTGCATGTTCAAGTTCTTCGTTAAGCTCATTTTTTACCTTTTCTGCAAATCTATTAATTCCATTGTTTTTGAGAATCGCAAAATGCAAAAGATACTGGCGTACAGAAGTCAGCTCATTGGTCAATAATTTGTTCAAATGTTTTACTATCTCTTCATTCATAATCTTCCCTTAGTTCAATTCATCAGCATAATTTATATGATAACGATAGTTATAGCAACTCATTTAATAGTTCCTTTGATAACAACCGTATTAAATAGCATGTCGTGGTATGTCTGTTTTTTCTTAGAGAAGCAAGCAACTAGATACCAGCAGAGAGTGAGTAGCACTATAATTACTTTCAATGCACTCAAGACATTCACTAATACTTCCTGATCTCGCAAAAATTCAGTAAGGACAACTACTACACTGTTTAACAAAGGAAGAAAAAACTGGGAAGAGCTTCTGTCAAACGCTAAATTCAAGTCTATTTTAGAATTATCTAAATTGATAGTATACATATTCATTAACTGTTGACCGGGAGTTGCTTGGGCCTTTGAAGATATAAAATATGTGAAGTAACTACAATTTACACACATGTATGATAGATGTAAAATCAACGGAGAATCCTCTAATAGCAGTATAATTAATAAAGTTGGAATTAATAAAATTGCTACATCTATTAAATACGCGCAAAAGCGTCTTGTTATACTGGCAATCTCTGTAACAGCGGTCATTACCTATCTTCTAAATACTTTATTACAAAATCTGTAAGTTTATCAAAATGTTGAAAACATAACAAATCTTCATAACCGCTTATTGATTGACCGTATATAATAGGTAAACAATTGGCATTTTGTGCACACAGAACATCTGTGATGCTATCACCAACGAAAAACACATTTTCTCTATTTATAGGCAACGTACTCTCTTCTAATGCAAATAGCAGTGGGGTTGCAGATGGTTTATCTTCTGCAGTATCGGATGACCCAACCACTCTTTCAAAGTAAGAATCTAGTTTAAAATAGGTAACTTCTTCACGTAAATTAGTATTTTTCTTATTACTTACTATTGCTAGATAAACATTGTGGCTTTTCAGTGTCTGCAACATTTCCTCTACTCCTTGATTCAGAGCAATGTTTTGTAATAGCGCATTATCTAAGTATTGTTGATATATGTGATTTGCTTTTTTCCACTGATCGCCAAACAAATTGACCATATAGCTCTTTCTCGACTCATGGGAATTTCTATCAGCAGCTTTATTACTATACCCCATTGAGTTTATGGTATGCTTAATAGCATTAAAAATGTTATCTTGAGTGTCAACTAAGGTATTATCCCAATCGAATACTACTGCTAATGGGCTATCTTTCATTTCTTACATAATTATACATTTTAACTTAATAAGTAAATAGCATTTTAATGAAAAAGATATAAATAGGACGCCCTTGATAAACACTTTTTACCACAAGTTATGTTAACTGTTTTTTATATAATTAGCTAATATACTGGTTATATGATATGTTTTAATAGGTAACAGGTATGGCCCAGACATCTAAAGAAAGTGTTGAAAAAAAGTTTAAAGATGTTTTTGAACGTTCTCCAGGTGCTTTTCCAGAAGGTACCTCATTAGAAGAGAAGGTTAATTATATCGCAAAAGGAACAGAGGCTCTAAAAGCTGTGAAAAGTAAGGAGCTTGAGAACAAAATGAAAAACGTTGCAGAATTGAGTCAGAAATTTGAAAGTCAAAAAGGACGTGCAGATGAAAAAGTACGTCAAGATTTTGAAAGAATTGCTGAGCTTGACCAACAATATAAAGGGAAGGGCATCTTCACAAGTGAAAAAGTTGCAGAGCCAAAAAGTGACAAAAAACTCCAAGACACTCCGAGAAAAACTACAACAGCAGTTAAAGACCTTGAACATAATACACAAAAAAAGACTACTGAAGCTTCTGTGCAAACAGCATCAGAGCACGATTCACAAACCGTTAATCCCTCAGTGAGCAAGAGTTCTATAAAAGAGAAGCTCAACACTGAGCCGGACAAAAAAGATACCACGCCTCAACCACAAGAAAATCAAAAAGAAGAAGGGTTTTTGAGTCTTCTGAAGCGCTTTGTTAAGAAAATATTAGAAAAATTTTTAGGTGAAGGTGAAAAGGATGTAGAGAATGCTCGTGGCATGAAAGAAGATGCTCAAAGAGATACGTCAAATAACGAAGAGCAACAAAAGAGTAAGCAGCTTGATGAAATTTTAAAGGACAAAAGTGTAAGCGAGGGTTTGAAGCAGGCAACAAAGCTTGAGAACCCGGCAATAACGCCTGTTAATACTCCTAAAGTGAATGAAGTAAACACGGGTCGTGAAAGGTGATCCGCTTTCAAGCTTCATTATACCGCCACGAACCGTCATACCGCCGCGGTATCTCATCCGCTAACAAGTAGCGGGATGACGATTGTCAGGGTGTCATCCCAGTGTCCCTATGATGTCATCCCAGTGCCCTGACTACTTGGATCTAGCAAGCTTTGCTTGCAAATAAGTCTAATACGCGTCGCGTTTTATGCCAAAACACAATTGGAGTTACATGCAAAATAGATCCCAGTGTCAGCTACTCGGATGACAAAAAAAGGAGCACTGGGATGACACCATTTGTTGTATTTAACAAAGTTCGTACTTAGCTTCATGTTAGCTATAAACATTAAGAAATTTACCAAGCGAAAAAAAAGGCAAAAGAAGCCCCAGCTAATATCTATTTTAGAACATTGGCGTTTTTTAAGTCTTAAACACTGCAATTTAGCTGCTTTTAAATGCAACTCACCTTAGTTTAAATGTTTAAGAAATTTACTAAGCAGAAAAAAAGGCAAAAGAAACCCCGTGTTAGCTAGTTGTCACTCCCTAATCCTGCAAATTGGCGTACTATACTGTCTTAAACGACTTATAAGCGCGTTTCAGCTTGTGTAGGTAAAAACCTAGAAATATTGTGAAGACATAAGGTGCACATAGTGCAAAAAATTAAAAATAAGACGCCAACTACGTTGTTTTCTTGCTGTTTAATCTGCACAGATGAAGATAACTGAATACCTTCAGTTTCATGATAAGGGGGCTGGCGGAGTTTGTCAAGTAAGTTTTTTCGTTTCTAACGGTTGTTGCCAAAAACTATGCAAGAAGTCTATTGACAGGTGATTAAATTATAATGTAGCCTATCGCCGTATATCCGGGGGTGGGTTGTTGTGAGGCTTTTTCACTTTTTATTCTTGTTAATGTGTTTTTCTCTGTATTACTATGCGGGTTTTATATTTTCGCCCTGCCCAAAAGCTACGGTTTGCTTTTCACCTGGAGAAGATTGTGCTGTACCGATAATCAACGTAATAGATCAGTCTAAAAAATCTATCTTAGTTCAAGAATATACATTTACTCTTGGAACAGTTGCAAAATCTTTGATTAATGCTAAAGAACGCGGTGTTGATGTTAAAGTCATCTTAGATAAATCGCAACTCTACTCAAAATATAGTGTTATAAATGAATTATTTTCAGGTGGAGTACCAATTTGGATCGATGATAAGCCAAAGATTGCTCATAATAAGATAATGATTGTTGACAATCAAAAAGTCATCACAGGGTCATTTAACCTTAGTAAGACAGCTAAAAAAGGAAATGCTAAAAATTTATTAATTATTACAGATTATCCTGAATTGATTCAGCAGTATGTGAAAAACTGGGAGGCACGAATGTCACAATCTTACAAATACGCTCCCAACTAATCGAGAGCGCTTGCTCAAAATCAGTTTTAAAAACAGCAAGGGAGAGCTTTTTTGATTGATTGGCATAATGATTATGATATAATGAACTAAAAATTTAAGGAATAAAGTAATGGATTATATAAATGATGCTGCCGGTAGCTACACTGCTATTCATGATTTTTTTCAAAACAACGGTGTTGGAGATTACAAAGTTCAATGCAATTATGGTGGGGTGCCGTATGCTACTGATGAGTACGTGCATTCTGGCGATAAATTTTGGAGTAATAATTTCATAGACTCACATTTTGGCAGGGAAATAAAAATGTATCCTCAAAGTGAACTTTTAGCTAAAGAATATGCTGGAAATACGTTGCCAGTTTCAATATCACTAGATAAGGATTTAATAAAAATGAAGGAATGTCAGAAAAAAACGAAATTTGTGGAACTAGAAAGGGAATCAGGTGATTTAGTGCATGATAAGCAAAAGTATGTAAAGTGTTACACAACAAAGCTATCATATGATGATGTACATATTTACAATAACGATAAAGTTTCAACATTTAGCATAAAATACGACGTGCCAAATGATCCGAAATACAGTTTAAATATAACATTTACAAAGGTTAATGATAATAAACCAGGATTTTGGCAGAAATTTAAAAATATGTTTTAACGTGACCATTCACTGGTTTTTACTCAATCAACCAACAACAGTTAATATCAAATTTTTATAATTAAAAAATATGCTATTTTTTAAAACTTTCATTCTCCTTGACTCTGTCAACTTCACAAAACAACTCTTGGACCAAATGTATCTGGCATAACACCTTTTGGTAACTTGCTACTTCTTTTTTTCCGCATCTCCGACAACAGCCATTGATATTCCACTACATAAGGCTTGATTTTTGGTAGATCAACTTTTTTATGAATAATACTATGCTTCTCCTTAAATTGACCATTTACCCTAAACGCTATTAGCTTCCTTAAAATTTACATTAATGCCTATTTTGCCTAAACTGAAGCGTCTTTTCCAATTTTTTCTAGCATCAACTCAGCAGCTTTTTGTTCAGCAATCTTTTTACTAGAAGCGCATGCAGAAACTTTACCATAATCTTCTATGCAAACTGATATAGTAAATTCAGGATTGTGCGCTGGTCCAGTTTGTTTTACAAGCTCATACTCTGGTAAAGGCAATTTGTTTTTCTGAGTCCACTCTTGCAGTGAGGTTTTAGGATCTTGAGGGGGGTCAAGCATGCCTTTAGCTAGCTTTTCCCAATATTGGATAATAAATTTTTCAACATTTTCAAGTCCGCCATCAACATAAATTGCACCTATTAGTGCTTCAAGCGAGTTTTCTAAATTTTTTAAGTTACATCTTCCTCCATTGCAGCGTTCACTATTATTCATGATAATGAAGTTGCCTAATTTTATTTCTTTAGCAACATTAGCAATGGTGTTGCCACAAACTAAATCCGTCTTTCTTTTTGCCAATGCTCCTTCTTTTTCTTCAGGAAATAGTTTAAACAGTATGGCAGATACGACCATATTCAAAACACTGTCGCCCAAAAACTCTAGTCTTTCGTAGCTTACGATCTGGTTTTTGCTATTCCTTTTATTTACGCTTGGGTGAGTTAGTGCCTCTTCTAATATTGCATAATTTGTAAATTTATAATCAATGATCTTAGATATTGCATCATTCAAACTCTTCATACCCATTATTTAAAAGAAAAGCACTTTCTACCACCTTTATACCAGAGAATTAGTTTTATTTTATTAAAATAATACCACCAACTTCCAAAATTAATGTATACAACCCACCACCTCACTAATGTTACTAAATCCATCTCTCCTTATTAGTTCTGCAAGTTCTAGATTAATTTTGTTTACAACTTGAGGTCCGTGGTATATGAGAGCAGTGTACAACTGCACCAAAGAAGCTCCCGCCTTTATTTTTTTATATGCATCAGCACCACTTGAGATTCCTCCGCACCCTATCAATAATATTTTGCCCTTAGTAAATTTGTACATATCGCCCAATAACTCGGTTGAAAGTTTAAACAGCGGTTTGCCACTCAACCCACCACTCTCATTATGGTGAGAATGCAGATTATCTCTACTTACCGTAGTGTTGCTTACTGTTAATCCGTCAATCTTATATTCCAACGCAAGCTCAGCGATATTTTCTTTCGTTTGCTGATCTACATCTGGTGAGATTTTTAATATTATTGGTATGGATTTAGAATTATCAATTGATTTTCGGGTTAGAGTTACGGATTTCAACAATTCCGATAATTCTTGCTTATTGTGCAGATTGCGTAAATTAGGCGTGTTTGGGGATGAGATGTTCAGCACTATATAATTGCTCTTTCCATATACTATCTTTATTAAGTCAACATAATTGCTGATTTGGTCCTTTGATGTACTGTTTTTTCCTATGTTGATGCCAAAAATGCAGTCATCAAGCTTGGTTTCATCTATTTGTTTAAGAAAATAGTCTATTCCTTTATTGTTAAATCCCAATCTGTTAATTACCCCTTGATCTTTAATTAACCGAAAAATTCTTGGCTTTTTGTTTCCATATTGTGGATTACGAGTTACAGTACCAGTTTCAATAAACCCAAAACCAAATGAGAGCATAGGCCTTATAACTTCTGCATTCTTGTCAAAACCTGCAGCCAGACCTACGGGGCTTCTGAGCTTATTACCAAAAAAATTCACACTCAAAGATTCTGGTAGCTCTATAGGATTCTTATAAGGTATTTTCTTTAATGCCATAATTGCCAAAGAGTGAGCAACTTCGGGCGGTAGTAAAAATAGTAAATTACGTTTGTAAAACACTTTGCTTATTTTTAGTTTATTTTTTACCATGAAACGCTATAAGAGTATAACCATAACTTGAAAAGAAATTGATTTTACTATGGATAAGCTTTCTCTATAGGTTACACACTTAAAGCTACTGTTGAATTGAGCAACTTTTACAAGATATAGAGAATGAAAGAGGCCGGGACCGGAATTGAACCGGTATAAAAGGATTTGCAGTCCTCCGCATAAGCCATTCTGCCACCCAGCCGTTTTTTATGTGTAGATATCCATTATATCTTTTAGCATAGATAAAGCCTCCTCCCTTTTGCGTTGAAAAGTGTTACGTCCAATGATTGAACCATTACCGCCACCCTGCTTAATTTCTTTCGCTTCATTGTATATGTTATCTACTTCCTTCGATTCACCACCAGAAAAAACTACTATTCTTTTCCCTGCAAAACAAGACCTTTTAACATATTCAATTCTTTTAGATAATGATTCAATATTTTCTGTTTCTATTTTCTCCCTTTCCAAATATTTAGTTGGAAGTTTTACTTTTATTATATTAGCGCCAAGCAAAGCTGCCATGTGCGCAGCATAGGCAATAACATCAACTGCTGTTTCACCTTCTTTGGAAATCCCTTCACCGCGTGGATAAGACCATAGCACTACTGCAAGCCCATAAGATTTGGCTTCAGCTATGATTCCACGGGCTTCCTCCATCATATCGAAACACTTAGCAGAACCAGGATATATAGTAAATCCGACAGCTAAGCATCCCAAACGCAGCGCATCTTTCACAGAAGAGGTTATTGCCTGATCAGAGGTTAGATCCTTTGAATGTAAAGAGTTGGAACTATTAAGTTTCAAAATAAGTGGGAGCATTCCAGCATAAGTTGCAGCACCAGCTTCAATCATACCAAGTGGAGCAGCATATGCACTTACTCCCGAATCAACCGCAAGCTGAAAATGATAATGTGGGTCATAAGCATCAGGGTTAACTTCAAAACTTTTAATTGGACCATGCTCAAATCCTTGATCTACTGGCAGAATCACTAACTTGCCAGTGCCGCCAAGCTTTCCATGCATGAGAATACGAGTAAGATTTGCTTTTACCCCAGGGTTTTCACTTTCGTAGTAGCTTAGGACTTGTTTTACTTTATCACTTATCACTATAATTCAAATTGAATTTAAGTTATAGATTGTAACAAAGATGAAGTTCAATACAAGGATTTTAAACTATATCAAAAGCAATTTTATTTTCTACTTTATTCATATAGATTCTTAATTTCTTTCCTTTTATTAATTTACGATTCAGTATTTCTTCCGCTAAGTAACTTTTTATCTCTTTTTCAATAAGTCTCTCTATCGGACGTGCTCCCATTTCCTTACTATAACCCATTTGTACAAGATAAGATTTCACTTCATCCTCTACTAAGCAGTTTATGCCTTTTTGTGTCAGTTGCTTTTTCAGTTCTAGGACAAATTTATCCACAATATGCAAAATCACATCCGTACTTAAGTCGGAAAAAGAAATAATCGCATCAAGACGATTACGAAATTCAGGGCTAAAAACCTGTTCTATCGCTTTTTCACTATCACCAATGTTAAAATTTTTATGCCCAAAGCCAACAAAACTTTTGCTGCGTTCAACTGCTCCTGCATTAGTTGTCATAATTAAAATTATATTGGAAAAGTTAACTTTACGTCCGTAAGTGTCTGTAACGCAGCCATAATCCATAATTTGTAGCAATATATTATAGATATCGCTATGAGCCTTTTCAATTTCATCAAGCAGCACAACACTATATTGATTGTTAGATACAGACTCTGTGAGTAATCCACCTTGATCATAACCTACATATCCAGGAGGAGAACCAATCATCCTTGATATCGTATGAGATTCAATATATTCGGACATATCAAAGCGTATAAGATTCATGCCCATGCTTTCTGCTAATTGTTTTGCTAGCTCGGTTTTACCAACACCGGTTGGTCCTGCAAAAAGATAATTTGCTAAAGGCTTATTGTAATTTCTCAACCCAGATTTAGCAATTTTAATAGAACTAACAAGAGATTCTATTGCCTGCTCTTGGCCAAAAATCACCTTCTCTAGATTAGCTTTTAAAGACTTTACTTTCTGCAAATCATCAGATTCAGATCCGCAAGGCACATTTGTAATTCTAGTAATGGTATTCTTAATATCTCTACTATTTACAATTTTACCCCTGTTTCTTAGCAATTTACAATATGCCCCTGCCTCATCAATAACATCAACCGCTTTATCAGGTAATATTCGCCCAGTAATATACTTATGCGAAAGTTCAGCCGCAGACCTAATGGCATTCTTTGTATAATATACTCCATGATACCCTTCATAGTAGTGCTTTATACCATCTAGTATCTTTATCGTTTCATTAACAGAAGATTCTTTAACATTAATTTTTTGAAACCTTCTCGCTAGTGCTTTATCTTTTTCAAAACTAGCGCTGTATTCTCTATATGTGGTTGCACCTATACAACGCAGTGTACCTCTTGCAAGCGCAGGTTTGAGTAGGTTACCTGCATCAAGAAAGCTACCACTTGTAGAACCTGCTCCAATGATAGTGTGTATTTCGTCAATAAAAAGGATAGCACCTGGTTTTGCCTCAATCGCTTTTATTATAGATTTTATTCTCTCTTCAAAATCACCTCTATAGCGTGTCCCTGCAAGGAGTGACCCTAAATCCAAAGCATAAATTATACTGGACCTGAGCGCACTTGGAACACTGTTTTCAATGATTTTGAGTACCAAACCCTCAACTATTGTGGTTTTGCCAACACCTGGATCTCCAACATATAAAGGGTTGTTTTTTCTACGCCTCAATAATATTTCTATAGTGCGATTTAATTCATAATCACGACCAATAACATAATCTATTTTTTTGCTTCTTGCATAGTCATTTAAATTTTTACAATAACTTTGTAGAATTTCCTCATCTTTTAGTAGCTCACCTTTATTTACTGTAGTAGGAGCATCATTATTTTTATCAAGTTTTACTTTATGATTAGTGGTGTATTCATCTATATCGTTAGAGTATTTCATGTTAGATATGTGGTAAATCAAATTGGAATCTTTCGCACTTTGTTTCTGCAATAGATCTTCAACGTATAAATCTTGCCCAGACAAAATTTCTACTAGAACACTTGCTCCATTTATTTCTTTTTTCCCCAAGCTATGAGCCCGTATTATTGCTCTGTGTATTATGCATTGAAACATTGAGCTAGGTTTAACTCCACTGATAATCAATTCAGAACTGCTTTGTAAAAACCCTTTTATATTATTATTATAATCATTAGCCTTAATATTGCATCTTGATAGAATGTTATCCATACTGATGATTTCATCGGCTCTGATATTACATCTTGATAAAACGTAATTTACATCCACGTCTTTAGTTAACGCCAGCAATAAATGTTCTACTTTCGCATATTTAAGATTAAAATTAGAAGCAATGAATAGTGCTCTATTCAAACTTGCCTCTAAGTTTTTGGAAATCATCTCCTATTCTCTTTAAAAGTGGGAACTCATATATAATGAATAGCACACAATTATTAAAAAAATTGAAATCCAGCAGTTCGCTGTAGCCAATTTGAATCCCACTCTGGATCTACGTCATAGCACCGCAATATCTCAGCATAGATTCCGCTAATGAGTAGCGGAATGACGAGTTTTACGCTTATCAAATTGTAGGTAAATCCTATTTAATACGCTTTTTCTAGTACTCTGCTTTTCTTCTTAAATGCATTGATCTTTTTTCTACCGTATTTAGTCTTTAACGTACTTGGCCTTTTAAAGACCTTTTTGCTGTTACGTTTTTTAAATTGCACACTACAATCAAAATTTAGCTCTCCTTCTTTGTCTGCCAGTGCAGGCAGTCTTCTCTTATCTTGAGGTGTAACAAAAGACAGCGCATACCCTTCAGCTCCAGCGCGTGCAGTTCTACCTATACGATGAATATAGTCAGCTTGCGATTGTGGTGCATCATAATTGATAACATGTTGAATGTGGGGAATATCAAGGCCGCGAGAAGCAACATCTGTTGCAACCATGATTTGATTACGGCCACGACGAAAAGAATTAATGACCCTTTCGCGCTTGTGCTGCCTTAAATCACCATGAATTGCTAAAGCGCTATAGTCATCTTTGTGCAATCTGTTAGCTAGCTGATCCGCTCCTCGCTTTGTTTTGACAAAGATAATGATTGATCCTTCGCGCTGACATAGTTGTGTAACAAGCTTTTCATATTTTTCTGATTCTGATGCATAAACAATTTCTTGCTTAATTTTTACAGAAGTTGTAGCCTCACAATCAACAGAAATACGTTCTGGTCGATTAAGGTACTTCTCAGCAAGTTTTACTATATCTCCAGGAAGAGTTGCAGAAAACATAAGAGTTTGCCTTATTTTAGGCAAATGCTTCATAATTTCTTCAATCTGAACTCCAAAGCCCATATCAAACATACGATCCGTTTCATCAAGCACAAGAACGCTAACATTGCGAGTAATCAAAGTTTTACGCTCAATATGGTCTATAATACGACCAGGAGTACCTATTACAATTTGTGGTTTTTTCTGAAGCTGATTTAGCTGCCTAAAAATAGGCTCACCACCAATCAACAAAGCGACCCTTAGTGCAGAATTTTGAGATAAGAGTTTTCTTATCTCATTTGTTACCTGATGCGCAAGCTCTCTGGTTGGCACGATGACTAAAGCTGAACCAGTGTTAGGCTCATTCAGCAACTTAGCAACCAACGGAATAGCAAATGCTAAAGTTTTTCCAGTCCCCGTTTGAGCAGATCCGAGAATATCTTTACCTTGTAGCGCTAAGGGAATCGCTTGTATTTGAATCGGAGTTGGGACGAAAAGATTATTTTTATCTAGAGCTTGTCTAAGCGAAGCTGGGAGACCCATCTCATGAAAATTATTCACAATACGTTAATCCTGTTAAAAGACTTCATAATAGATTAATCTTCCAATCTTAAATTTATTGCAGATTTTTTATCTTCTCCGTTTCTACCGCGCTCCTCTTTAACCTCATAACTCACCCTTTCTCCTTTTATTCCCTTCTCTTTATTCTCTCCTTTAAGTGCCTCAGGTCTTATTCCCGAACGTTCCAATGTGCTAATATGTACAAAAACGTCACCCCCTTTACCTTCTGGCTTGATGAAACCATAGCCTTTTTCGGCATTAAACCATTTTACATTACCAAATTCCATTTAAACAACTCCTAAATTATTAACTAACATTACTAATGTGATGAAAAACTTTGAAATTACGATTGAGAATGCTTTAAGCTTAGCTATTGAAACTAAACCTTTATACTCCATAGTCTATTCTTAACATTACATGACAATAATACACAATTGTTGTACTTGATGCAAATAAATTTTTTAATCGTTAAGCGAACCTGCAACCGTCATTTCGCTAACTTTAATCGTTGGTGAATTAAATTGCCCACAAAAAGTTAGATCATCTGCAACGACTAAATTGCTAAACATATCCTTCAAATTGCTAGCAATGGTAATCTCATGTATTGGATACGTTATTTTTCCATTTTCTATAAAAAATCCGGAAGCGCCTTGGCTGTAATCGCCATTGATTAAATTGACACCAAAACCAAATAAATCAGTTACATATATTCCCTCTTTCACTTCCTGAATTAATTCTTCAAACGATACATCACCATTCTCAATGTAGAGGTTACTAGCTGCAGGAATAACTGCAGCATTACTTGCACGAGTTGCACTTCCGGTTGTTTCTGAGTCTAATTTTCTAGCCGAGTATAAGTCTAAAATCCAATTTTGTAATATTCCGTTTTTTACAAATATATTTTTCTTGCTAGTTATCCCTTCTCCATCAAATGGTCTCAATGCTATGCCTCTTGGCAACAATGGATCATCGATAATATTAATTCTATCGTTAAAAATCTGAGCGTTTAAACTACCCCTCAAGAAAGAACTGTTGCTTATAATACTGCTCCCATTTATAGCAGAAGCAAAACTTTTTACTAGCCCTTTTGCTGCTCTTTTTTCAAAAATAACTGGAAATTTACCAGTTTTCATTGTACGTGAATTCAATTGATCAACTGCTCTTTTTGCTGCTTCTTTTCCCATTAACTCTGGCAACTTTAAATCACTAAAATTACATGCTATATCATAATCGTAACCAACCTTCATTTCACTTTCTCTTCCAGCAACAACAGAGACCTGATTAGCAAAGGTTGATTTACTAAACGAGCCAATAAAACCAGAAACAGTCGATAATACTGTATTCACTAAAGCGTATGAAGAAGAGGCTCCTTCAGAATTAGTGATACTCTTATGTGCAAGGGCTGAATTTTCTGCAGCTTCAGCAATTTCTTTTAGGTTATCAACGGTTACAACATTATTATCTGAGATACTTAAATCTGCAGAAGAGATATAATTACTACCATTTACAGCAAAATTAATGCAAGGATCTTCTGGCGCATTCTTTGCCATTTCTACCACTTGGCTTACTGTATCACTCAGATTATTCAAATCGTTTGTAGAAATATACGCAGCTTTGTTTTTACCTGCTATAGCTCTGATTCCTACAGTGCAATTTTTAGATTGTGATATTTGCTCAATTTTTGATAGACGCTGAGAAACTGAAGTCTTATTAGTTTCATATATTATAACTTCCGCATCTTGATTTTGCTTTTTTATTAGTTTAGTAATATCTGCTGCAATATTTAATATATTCATTTTCTATTCCTTAGATTTCTATAAAGATTCTGCACCACCTATAACTTCAATTAAATCAGTCGTAATCGCTGCTTGACGAGAACGATTATAAAGCAATGCTAATTTGTTCAGTATCTCTTTAGTGTTTCTGTTTGCTGATTCCATAGCAACCATTCTAGCACTATTCTCACTCGTTGCACTTTCAAGTAAAGCAGAGTAAAGAGCAATTACAACGTAATCTTGAACCAAAGATTTTAAAATAAATTCAATATTTTGTGGTTCATACTCATAGCCGTAATCTATTGTTGGACCAGCCAGAGAGCTATCAATCAAGGATGAGTCTTTACTCCATGGTTTTATTGTTTCCAACATTGGTTTTTGCGTGAAGGTATTATAGAATTTACTATAAAAAACTTTAACTTTATCGTATTTACTTAAATCTATACCATCAACCAAAGCTTCTACGTGCTTTAACGTGATTCCCTTACTATTTTCAATTTTTAAGATACTTTTAGAGTCAAATCTATTTTTACCTACATCAAAAGCTTTTTTACCAAGAAATACAATATCTACTTTTTTGCCATTTGCGATTGACTTATTTACACGCTCTTGACTAAATTTGACAATAGAAGAGTTAAAGTTGCCGCACAAGCCACGATCAGACGCAACAATGAATACTAGGTAAGAACCGTCGTTACTGACATTTAGAATTTTTGCCAGTAATTCTTGATCAACTGATAGCATTAATGAAGAAATAATGTTATGCAGCTTAGATACATATAATTTTGAATTTAATAACTTCTTTTGGCTTTGTAACAACTTTGCTGCAGAAACCATTTGCATTATTTTCGTGGTTTTCTGTACAGATTTAATATTCTTAATTCTTAAGGATAATTCCTTTAAGCTCTTCATTTTGTATACAACCCTGATTTATTAAAATATATAACTGTTAGTGTCTAAAAGCAAGTTTTTTTGACATTAAGACCAAGTCTAGCTAAGAAACTTGCAGGTTTATTGTTTGGAGATAAGGATTATATTAAGAAAGTGCTCTAACTTCAGCAATATCAATGTGAAAGTAGCCTAAGAGGTTGTCCACAAACCAGTAAATCAAGCATATTCCCTACTTAACATAACTTTACTCATAGCCAGATATATGAAACTTTCAGTAGATGTTGTAAGTAAATCGTACTCCTTTGATAGCCTTCTATTTCTATTGATCCAAGCAAAAGTCCTCTCTACCACCCACCTTCTCGGCTGTACTGAAAATCCAGGATCCCGTTGGGCTTTGTTGCATCGCTAGCTATGATGGATTAAAGATAAAAAAGATGGAGAATATCAGTAGCTTATTATTCTGGTATTTATAACAAGAACGGTCAGTGAATACCTAAATTTGAGTAAAAGAAATTTCACTACCACTCACTAATCCGGCTAAAATTCAAGAATTTCAATGCTTTAGCTATTTTCAATAGAATTAAATTTATTAATGTAAATAATAAATTACTATTCTTAAATTTGATCAGATTGATTGCAAAAAAACAAGATTTTCAATAGGTTACTTATAATCCTAACTATAGTTAGCCTTTCATAAGTAGCGATGCAACAAAGCCATCCCGTTGTGGCAATAGTTCTAGTGGTGTATCTTTATGCACCCAAAACCTACATGGAGGCCTTTTGACAATTTCAATATCTATCCCATATTCTCTCTTTACGTAATCCTTTAAATCTTTTCCTTGGTATCCCATATCAGCCCACATTTTCTTAATATTGCTGTATTTTTCCTTCATATTGTCCAATGCCATCTTCACCCCATCTCTGTCATTTTCGCTTGCAGCTCCTACATAGCAACCAAGCACAAATCCTTGAGTATCTGTGATTATATGTCTTTTTCTCCCCTTTACCTTTTTCGCACCATCATAACCTTTGACCCACCTTTTTCCGTGGTTTTTACCGATTGACTGTCCACTATGCATGCGCTCGGCTTCCCATTTTTGACCTACTATATTTAGTGATATCATAGTTCATTTTCTCAAAAATTCCCTGCTTTTTCCATCTTCTAAACTGTTCATGCACAGCCTTCCACGGCGGAAAATCGTGTGGTAAATAGCGCCATTGACATCCTGTGCGCAGTATATAAAGAATTGCATCTACTATCTCACACTTACTGTATTTTGGTGGCCTTCCTCCTTTCTTGTACGATACTCTGAAGTGTTTTTCTATTCTTGCCCATTCCCTTTTACTTAAATCTGTTGGATATTTTTTCCTCATCTCTTACCTCAATATTCTTTCTTTATATACTACGTATTCCTTGGTTTGTGGACAACCTCTAATGGTAATTTCTACACTTTGTGGAATTTTATAATATATAATAAACACAATTAAAACTATTACAACTTGAACACTTATGATCCCATTGTTCTAGTTCCCTGTTACAATTTTTACACTTCCAGCCTGGATCAGGCAAAGCTTCTGAGCCCATCTTGTTTAGCCAATAAATTACCTTGTCGTGTTCTTGCAATGTAACCTTGAGTTGTATTACAATAAAGTAGATTGACATGTAATTAGCTTTTTTCATAGCAGTGTCTAAATATTGACTTGCAAGATCATATTTACCTGAACTCATTGAGGACAAAGCAAGTAAACAGTAACTAAAATAATAATCAGGGCGTAAGTTGTATAGTCTTTCAGCACCTTTACTATTTAAATTGATGTACATTTTAGCTGACTGAGGAGTAGGATTTACTGTATACTCTGCCTCTAGCACTGCAGAAGCTTTTCTGATTTTTCCAAGTTTAATATATAATTCTGCCTTTAAATAATTGATGGGCTGAAAAATTGCACTATAACGTTGTGCTCTAAATAAAGACTTTATAGCCTCCTTAAAATTTCCTTTACTTTCATATTGCTTTGCTAAAGCGCAATAAAACACTGCAAACATTTCTTTATGATCAAAGGGGAGAAAAATATTGGACTTAACTGCTTCCTTCAACCTCAAAATTGCATTAATCCAATCTTCTTTCAATATGCCATGCTCTATTTGAAAGGGAATAGATAGCATTTTATCGTTAATTGAACTAGAGCAATATTCTATAAATTTTTGAAAGACTACTTTTTCTTGTTTGAGGTGGACAATCAGCTTATTGGCTAGAAGTAGAGCTAAGTTACGATTTTTATTTGCAATATTTGTTAAACCGTTACTGAAAAAGCTGTAATTTCCCGTCTTACCTGAGTTAAAGAGCTTTATTAAAGACAACCTATCGCTCTCCTCACTCAGACTTTTAACTAGCTTTTGGGCATTCTCTATATTGTCTAAGTCTATGCTAAAGAAAGCTTCAAAGAGAAGCAATTCTTCCCTATCCCTTCTTCTATTTCTTATGTTGGCAAATGTTGATGAAATGGAGGAAAAAAAGCGTACAAGTGTAATTAATAAAAATAATAAAACTACACAAGTAAAAATAATGAAATATAGATCAATACTTATAGTGTAATTGCCTAATTCCAATTTTATTACTTCACCACTTACCTTGACCCATATACCAAATAAAAACGAAAAAGCGAAAATTATAAAATAAATCATGAGATATATTGTAATAAGTGATGATATATTGTTGAAATATTCTTAGAAGCTACAATAAAACCATTCAATTTATTCAGCCATGGCTTGAATTCTGAATGCGTTAAATTGCTTACTGTAACAGTTATATTTTGCCAATCATTATCATTTATTGACTCCTCAATTTCTGCGAATTTTACTCTTAATGGATCATTTCGGTCGTCTACCTTTATCCAGTTTGAAATGATTTTTTTAGACAATGTACTTTTGTTGTAATCGATAGTATCAATAGTTTTTTCAAAAGATAACTTCAATTCGTGTAAGGTATTTATCTCTTTCAAATTTTCTAATTCATCTACTGCATTTTCTATCTCTGGATCGTCAAGCTCTGATATCAAAGGCTTTATTGAATTTATATGGTTATCAAATTTTGCTTCTCGCAATAACGAATTCTTCATTTTAACCACAAGTAATAGCAATTTTGCAAGGTTCTTACATCTTGAGTTATTATCACCTTGCTCACATTGAGTATGCTGACTTCTCTTGAGGTCAAATATCTTTTTTTCTATTCTAGATTGATTAACTTCAAGCAACATTCTAAATTCATCCATGTTTTCCGTTAAAGCTTTCACATTGTTTTCACTCTCTTGCTGATTTATTTTTAAAAAGATTATGTTATTTATTGTGATGTAACCGGTAAATAACAATACAATTAAGAACCAACCTATGTACTTTTGCTGAGTATCATTCATAACGTAGTATCTCCGCAGGATCTTGTGCAGCTGCCTGCAATGCAGGAGCAATTGTCGCTAAAAATGATAAGAATAATGCAAGTGCAGAAATGTTCACTACATCTTGAGGAACTAATATCATTGGCAAACTTGAAAAAAAGTATATCATAGGATCAAACAGCTTGACGTTAGTAATGTTTTCTAAAAACACTCTAATGCTTTCGATATTGAGAGAAAAAACGACACCTATAATACAGCCAAGACAAGTTCCCGTAAAACCGATTAATAGACCACAAGCGCAAAATATACGCATAATGCTTCCACTTGTTGCACCAAATGTACGCATAATTGCAATCGCGGATTTCTTTTCTTGCACTATCATCATTAAATTTGAGATAATATTAAACGCTGCTACAACTATAATCAAAGTGAGAATTAAAAACATCACATTTCTTTCAGTTTTTAAAGCACTAAAATAATGGCTTTGCTGTGATTGCCAACTTTCAGCTTCCATTCCTATTTCTTTTTCTATAGCATCTGCCAGCTTATCAGCTCTAGTAACGTCGTCTACAAGTACTTCTATATTTTTTATGCTATTTTTATAATTAAAAAAGGCTTGTGCTGATTTTAGAGGCATATATATCAAGGTATTATCATACTCAAACATACCCATATCAAATATTGCTATAACTTTATATTTTTTCATTCGCGGCATTTCACCAAGTAATGCATCAAATTCTTCAGATGATATAAACGTAATTTCGTCGCCATAGTCAATGTTCAAAACTTCTGCTAAGCGTGCTCCTATTATTATCCCTTCATCAAATTTTTTTACATCACCTATAATTACATTATTTGTAACGGCAGTACTATCAAGCAAATCTTTAGTTGACACACCTCGCACTACGCTACCTGCAATTTTACCATTTGCTACAATAATAACTTGATCATTGGTCATAGGAGTAGCTTTTAATATACCAGGAATTCTCTCAATAGATTTTGAAACTGCGTAGTAATCTGAATTTATGTTCCTATCAAAATAAACGTTAATATGGCCATCAATGCCAAGTATTGAGTCAAGCAACTTTGCTCTGAATCCGTTCATCACAGACATCACCACTATTAGTGTTGCAACTCCAAGGGCAATGCCGATAATAGAGAACAAAGTCATTATAGAGCAAAATCTGGCATTTCTTGCTCGCAAATAGCAAGCAGCCATAGTAATTTCAAAGGCAATGGACATTACAAAATATTTTGAGGTTAGACATTATATTTTTGAAACTTCGTATAATTGTAGACTTTTCTTTATTTAAAAACTAGAGATTTTTGCTTCCTTAAATTTAGCAGACTTATAGAGTATCTTTAACATTAGAATTTCAAAATCTTCCATATACATCATCCAACCTCACTATATTATTATCAGATAAATGCTCTCCTATCTGAAATTCAACTATTTCAAGTGGAGAGCTTGTGCTTTTATAACATAGAAAAAATCAAGAATATTATTGGGTTTATTCAATAAGTTATAATTCTTTCCTTCCATAATTTTCAAATTGTACAACTAGTTGCTTTACATTTACATCTGTGAGAAGAGCATTTTTGCTAACATGAGGTCTCGGATCAGATTTTGCTGATAAGGGATTCATCTGAGATATTTCATCCCTCATTGGAAATAAGCGAGATTGGGAAGCAACTTTTGGTGATGGCCTAGTTTTTTTCTCCACATCTATATTCACTTGTGCAACAGGAGGGGTCCTGCTTTCAATAGTTTGCGCATTAGGACTTTCTTTTGCTTGATTTTGTTTGAATTTTTTTCTTATCTCTTGTACTTTAATATCGATATTATAATTAATTTCTTTTTCCATAGAAGATACTACCATTTCTAGCTTTGTGCTTGATTTTTGATCAGTATGACCTAACTTTTTAAGTTTTAGTGGTAATTCAGGTTTATCTTTAGTTGATTTAGGAACAGTTCCTACTACTTTTGGTTTTTGTCTAACTTCTTGACCAGCAGTAAACATTTTTTTTGGCAATGGGGGTGCTATTGATGGTTTTGGCAATATTGGAGGTTTAGATTGTTGTTTTTGTTTAAGTTCTCTTTTTGCTTCCATATGTTCTTTAGGAACTGTTACATAAATTAGCTCTTCTCTAGGCGATTTTGAACTTTGTGAATTTTCTGTTAAAATTTTACTCTTCTTCTCTTGATAATTTGATATCTCTTTGTATCCAGGCTTTTCATCTAATGAATTTCCATGGCCTGAATCATTATAATTAACTTCTACTTGTCTATCTTCTTTTAGAAAACTGCGTTCTGGCTTTTCTGGAGCTATTGCAATATTTCCTCTTTCAACTTGCTCCAAACCTGAAATTTTACGATAAGCCTCTAGATATTCAAAGATTGTCATTGAAGTAGGAGGAGGTAATTTATCAATAAAACTACTTATATTCTTAACTGGAACATTTCTTCCCGAGATTCTATTCAATATTTCCTTTAATATCTTAAGACCTGATGGCTTTCCATTCATCGATTTTACATAATCAATTGAGTCACTACGTATAACAAACTTAGCTACATCTTCTGCCTTATCTGTAAAACGCTTTAATGCCTGAGATAAATCCCTTACCGTTTTATTATAATGTCTAATAGTTACTAACTCATCTCTTGCTTTTATAGCTTCTTTAAGGAAACCGAGATTTTCTCTATAATTGTCACTTTTAAATGGATCCTTCATATTAATTACAACTCATTATTTATTAAAATATGGGTATAGGTTTAAAATATTAAGATTTAGTAAATATTATTTTTTACATAAAGCAGCTATACCCATATTATAAATTGCCAACAAATGCATTTATGGCGTTACCATATTCTTCCATATACATCATCCAATCTCACTATATCATTATCAGATAAATGCTCTCCTATCTGAAATTCAACTATTTCAAGTGGAAAGCTTGTGCTTCTATTTTCAATCCTATGGGAAACTTCCCTTGGGATTTCTATCATATGGTCCTTTGCTATAGCATATTCTTTGTCTTCTAAACTAACATATCCAACTCCTGATAGCACTATATGGTATTCATCTCTATAGTGATGGAATTGCTTAGAAGTGCAGCTTAATGGATTGATAAAAAGATATTTTATAAGAAAATTTTCGCTCATTAAAATTATACTACAAAATCCCCATGGTTTAACTTCTTTCCTTATCACCTTTACTTTCTTAACTTTATGAATAAATGAAATTAGACTTTTGTTTGGTTGCTTACAAGCTCCACTCAATAAATTTTTATTACTTTCTGTCGTTGAAACTGGTTCTTTTTCTCTAATCACATGCTGAAATGATGCCGGTTCTTTACTAAACTTCTCACTCAATTCTAAAACTGAATTCCAAGTTCCAACATCCAACCAATCGAAATTAGCTTCTATCATTGCAACGTTTTTTGCTTTCTCCATCACCAAGTAATCAATGGATATGCCTTCAATTCCTGCAAAATCTCGTTGTTTTAAATACAGAAATCTCTCTTGCGGTGTGAAATATTTAAAACATAAATTGTAAAGATTCGGGGCAGATTTTTTAATCTCATCTATGTAGCGTTTTGCTCTAAACACAAATATTCCAGAGTTCCAATAATGATCGTTACTTAACTTACGCTCGGGCTTTTCTGTAAAATCTTTCACTATATGACATTTTTCTTTCTGATCATATACTGCATTTATATAGCCGTATTCAGAATTGAATTCATGAGGCTTAACCCCAAAAGTGACTATAGAGTTAGTTTCAGAGGCTAACTTAGACGCTTTTTGAGTAGAAGCATAAAAACTATTCAAATCACCTATAAAATGGTCTGAAGGCAGAATTAACATTGTCTCGTTTTCATTGCAGAGAAGTGCAGCAATTAATATTGCCGCTGCTGTTCCAATTTTCACTGGTTCGAAAATCACTTTATATTCTTGCAGTGCATGCAATTCCTCCATCACTAATGACTCGTACTGTATATTTGTAGCAATTATGGGCGGCATATAATCGCTTTTTAGCCTCAACAAAGTGTTGTGAAACATAGTGTTCTGACTAGATATTTTCTGAAATTGCTTTGGCTTAGATAAAGGCCAAAGTCTGCTACCACTACCACCACACAATATTACAGGGCGCATTTAGTTAAGATATTAATTAAATAATTAATATCTTATACTGAGGGCAAAATACATGCAAGTTTTTGTTGTGGAATAGTTAATAAAGAAAGTAAATGTTGATTTAAAGTAATTGCTAATGAGAGTGATCATGTGTAGCGCCTTGCCCTTGCTGTGAATTTCTTCTATTTTGTAATTCCTCAACATGACCTTTTCTTTTATCACTTAATATTTCATTACCCTTATTTTGTTCTTCCTCAGGACTCTTTAGTATTTCATTACTCTTGCTAACTTCTTTATCATCCCCTTGTTTCTTTGGCCTTCTAGCGTTAAGCTCATCCCATGTGCCCACTAGTGAATCACGATTCCCATGATCCGGCTTTAGCCTTTCTTCACCTTTAATAACATTAAAGTCACTTTTTGCTTCTTCCCAACATCCTTTCAATTGGTGTTTCCACATAGTGAAGTAAGCATCACCATACTTTTTCTTATCCGCTACAAATAATAAAACTGGAGCCTTAAGTATGGTAGCTACCATATTTACTGAATTCTTCACTGCCATCGCAGGGGTGAACAAAAGATAGCCAAAAGACTTTGCAATTGGGTTTTGTTTGCTTATTAAATGCTCCCCTAACTTTATAGGAAGAAAAGTCAACAATTTAGTACAAACTTTAGCCAAGCTTGTAGCAAAAACGATAGGAACAGATATAAGACTTTTATCTAGCTCTAGATTACCATTCTGATCTCTAATTTCTGAAAAATGGGTGCTTAGCTTCTTGTAATCACTAGTGTATAATAATTCTCCATTTCTTCCTTTTTCATCAACAACTTCCTGAACTTTACCTTCTTTATTTTTTACCTCTTTAGTTAGCACAGAAGAATTAGTTAATTCAAATGGATATTGAGGATCCTTAGTTTTTTCAGCTTCAAAAATTGGCACGTGTTTTTTCAAATCCATTCTCGAAAAGCCTAATGGCTCAAAATATGACTTATGCAACTCATTTATCGGAATTTGCTTACCCTGATTGTCTATATAATTGATAGTAAAATAAGATCTATCATTATCTTTATCTTTGGTAACTAAAGATAATCTGAAACTTGGTTGTTCTCCATTCTCATCTTTTTGACCATACAAAAGTTTATAGGTTGGATTTTTATCTTTATCTAGTATAGCATTTCCATGCATATCCCTGTTTTCTATGATTTTAGCAGACTGTACAATTTGATCATAATTTTTTGGATACTGGCATTTCCTTCCATCATACATCATTACCTTTCTAAGGTCTTCGACGCAAACTTGAGATTCAGGTGAAGTAAGCAGACCTTTTGCTTTAAGTGTAAGATCTATTGCTCCCTTTTTTAATGCTTCAAACATATTGTCAAACCAAAATCGCTATAATGCTATAGTTCAATAATAAAACTAGTACACTAATAATATATTAACACAGCACCGGTGATTTTACAAGAAAATATGCCTGTAGAAGATAAAGATTGTAAAAGCGAGGGTTATATAAGTAATGCTTGATAAGTACTTTATGCATGTAATTGTAAAAATCCTCAAAGGTACGCTGTGTATATAATCTTCGCATACTACCTGCATTCCAAGAACTGCGTGCCAAAAAATGCAAAACAACAATACAACAAAAAATAAAAGCTCTAGAGGGTGATTAATAAATTTTTCACTAAAAGACAAAGAGCTATCAGTATAAAATGTGCAAGAAAATGAATAGATAAACCAAGGAAACAGGAACAGTAAAATTACCGCAGAAATACGCTGAACCCACCAATGATGTACTGAATTTCCAGACTGACTCATATAAACATAAATAAAAAAGCCATAGTAGAAAGAAGTAGCGTTACTGTCAGCAGTATAGCACTCCTTGAAACGCCAGTAATTTCTAAATTAAGCCCAACATCCCACAATAAATGACGAATACCATTAAGAAAATGATATACAAAACTTATAAAACATAAGACATAAGCTAATTTAGCAACAGGAGTGAATAATAATGCATTTAAGTACCTTACTATAAGTAACTCAGGAAAGTAAACATGTAATATGAAATACCAAGAAAGTATCATTAATAAAAGGAATAGCAAGATACCAGTCAATCTATGCATAATAGAGAAAAAACTAGTAACTTGTACTTTATATATTTGTAAATGTGGAGAAAGAGGTCTATCACTCATAAAATTCCGTTATCGGGAAATTAAAATAAAGTAGAAGTAAAGACAGCAGTATAGCACATAACAACACCATCATTAAAAATGGTAAATTATGTGCAAAGCCTAAGGAGGTAATCCAGCTGCAGATTCCCCTACTGCTACCTTGTTACGACTTCACCCCAGTCACCGATCCCACTTTAAATAACTCCCTCCTTGCGGTTAGGTCGTTAGCTTCGAGTGAAACCAATTCCCATGGCGTGACGGGCAGTGTGTACAAGACCCGAGAACGTATTCACCGTGGCGTGCTGATCCACGATTACTAGCGATTCCAACTTCATGCACTCGAGTTGCAGAGTACAATCCGAACTGAGATGGCTTTTAAGGGATTAGCTTAGCCTCGCGACTTTGCAGCCCATTGTAGCCACCATTGTAGCACGTGTGTAGCCCACTCCATAAGGGCCATGATGACTTGACATCATCCCCACCTTCCTCCAGTTTATCACTGGCAGTTTCCTTAAAGTCCCCAGCATTACCTGATGGTAACTAAGGATGAGGGTTGCGCTCGTTGCGGGACTTAACCCAACATCTCACGACACGAGCTGACGACAGCCATGCAACACCTGTGTGAAACCCGGCCGAACCGACCCTATCCCTTCGAATAGGTATAATTTCCATGTCAAGGAGTGGTAAGGTTTTTCGCGTTGCATCGAATTAAACCACATGCTCCACCGCTTGTGCGGGTCCCCGTCAATTCCTTTGAGTTTTAATCTTGCGACCGTAGTCCCCAGGCGGAATGTTTAACGCGTTAGCTGTAATACAGAAAGTAAAACTTCCCATATTTAACATTCATCGTTTACAGCGTGGACTACCAGGGTATCTAATCCTGTTTGCTCCCCACGCCTTCGCGCCTCAGCGTCAGATTTGAACCAGATAGACGCCTTCGCCACTGGTGTTCCTCCTAATATTTACGAATTTCACCTCTACACTAGGAATTCCTCTATCCTCTTTCAATCTCTAGATTAGCAGTTTTAAAAGCAATTCCAAGGTTGAGCCTTGGGATTTCACTTTTAACTTACTAATCCGCCTACGCGCCCTTTACGCCCAATAATTCCGAATAACGCTAGCCCTCTCCGTATTACCGCGGCTGCTGGCACGGAGTTAGCCAGGACTTCTTCTGTGAGTACCGTCATTATCTTCCTCACTAAAAGAGCTTTACAACCCAAAGGCCTTCTTCACTCATGCGGCATGGCTGGATCAGGCTTTCGCCCATTGTCCAATATTCCCCACTGCTGCCTCCCGTAGGAGTCTGGACCGTATCTCAGTTCCAGTGTGGCTGATCATCCTCTCAGATCAGCTATAGATCATTGCCTTGGTAGGCTATTACTCCACCAACTAGCTAATCTAATATAGGCTCATCTAATAGCAATAAATTTTTCCCCCGTAGGGCGTATACGGTATTAGTTGCCGTTTCCAACAATTATTCCGTACTATTAGGTAGATTCCTATACATTACTCACCCGTCTGCCACTAAGTTATACCATAGCAAGCTACAATATAACTCCGTTCGACTTGCATGTGTTAGGCCTGCCGCCAGCGTTCATTCTGAGCCAGGATCAAACTCTCAAATTTAGACTTCAACCTATAAAAGGTTGAGGGTACATCGGATAAATCCGACAAAAAATAATTTAGCTTAATACTGCTGTCTTTATTTCTACTTTAGAAATATTTTAATCTCCAACTATTCAAACAACTTTGAGAATATTATTATGTGATATAATCACTATGTCAATATGTTTTTGCAAATCAAAAGCATTAATGTATAAATATATAACTATTTGGAATATTACCATGAAAAAATACATCTTTCTGCTTGCACTCGCGCCAATGTTAGTTGGCATCACATTATACTTATTGCGCAACATTGATAACACAAAACAATCTATAACTGCAGGTGACAAGTTTTACGAAGTATTATTCTTAAAAAAAGATAATAAGCCGCTGCTAGAAGAAATAGATTCAAATTGGGAGTATTTAGCAAATTTTGAACGCGCATTCAATCATATCTCAGATTCAATGCCAACAGACACAGCATCTATTTATAATGATTTGGCAGATGATAAAGATGCTCCTGATGTTTTTCGTGAGTTAGCACAATATTTAGAAGTAATGAGCTTACTTCACTCCAACGGTGAAAAAATAAATAAAGACAAAATTGATAATTTAGAATCAAGCACAGTATACCCTTATTCAAGCCAAGAAGCCATCGCTATAGTAAAGATACACAATAACGACGTTAAGGGTGCAACTGAAATATTGCGTTCCCTATTAAATGATAGAAAATGCCCTATCCTAATCAAAGCTAATGCACAAGAATTACTCAGGATATATGGGAGTTAACTCATTAGACTTTTTACATAGCTTTTGGCAGCGCATTGGATGAAACGAAAAACTTCCTTGACAAGCCTCGCCAGCTCCCTTATCATGATAGTGAAGCTATTGTATTTGCTTTCGCCAATCTGCAGATTAAAAGGTAAGGATTACTTAATGTATCGGCGTCTTATGTTCAATTTTTTGCAGTATATAGATACTGTATGTCTTTACAAAACTTCATCTACATCTAGATTTTTATCTAAATAAGCTGAACGCGCTTATAAAGCGTTACAAGACATCAAAAAATGCCAATACTCGACAGAGATAGTAAAAGACTAGCTAACTCGGGGATTCTTTGTCTTTTTTTCTGCTTAGTAAATTTCTTAAACATTTGCAGCGTAAGTTAGTTGCAATTAAAAGCAGCTTAATCTTGCTTGTCAAGCGTTTAAAACATAAAAAACGCCAATATTTTAAAGCGGATAATAACCCCAGGGCTTCTTTTGCCTTTTTTTTCATTTGGTAAATTTCTTAATATTTATGACTAAACGACAATCGTCATCCCGCTACTTGTTAGCGGGATCTAGAGATACCGCGGATGAATCGCGGTATGACGTGTTGAAACAATCCGATAAGCGTAAACCTCGTCATCCCGCTGCTTGTTAGCGGGATCTAGAGATACCGCGAATGAATCGCGGTATGAGGGACTGCTGTTATTCCAGTGCTCCTTTTTTTGTCATCCGAGTAGCTGACACTGGGATCTATTTTGCATGTAACTCCAATTGTGTTTTGGCATAAAACGCGACGCGTATTAGACTTATTTGCAAGCAAAGCTTGCTAGATCCCAGTGTCAAGCACTGGGATGACAGGAGAAGGCACTGGGATGACAGGGGAGGGAGGCTACTTGCATGACACCGAAGGGGCTACTGCCCTCTTGGATGGAAACCAGTGTCAGCTACTTTCATGACACCAACAGTTGATATTGGTTTGTTGCTTTACTGGCAGCTACTAGCTATGCCTCAAGTTTCCTATTCAAAACTTTCAATATTAGATCCAATTCATTTGAATTATTATACCGTATCATAACTTTACCCTTAGAATTGTTGTCATTAATTTTGATCTTTAAACCAAGTTGAGAAGATATAGCGCCTTCTATTACCGTCATATCTTGATTTCTAGTATATTTCTGCTCTTTTTGGTTGTTGCCTTGATGCAAATCTTTTATCAATTTTTCAGTTTGTCTAACGCTTAAGCCTTGAGAAACTATTCTTTCTGCAATACCTTCAGCATTTTCAACATTAATCAACGCTCTTGCATGACCCATAGATAGTTTTTTTTCGTTGATCATTGTTTTCACCCTACAGGGAAGTGACAACATCCGAATCATATTGGTTATGTGGCTGCGGCTTTTGCCTATAGCTGAAGCTAATTCCTCATGTGTATAGAAAAACTCATCTATCAGTTTCTTATACGCTTCACCTTCTTCTATTGGATTAATATCTTGTCTTTGTATGTTTTCAATTATGGATACTTCCAAGCATTCCTTGTCGCTCAGATCTTTTATGATAACCGGTGCACTATTAAGATTTGCAATCTTGCTTGCTCGCCAACGACGTTCCCCGGCTATTATTTCATAACCGTCATCATTTGAATCTTTGCGTACCACGATAGGCTGTATAATGCCACTTTTCTTTATCGAATTTGCAAGTTCTCTTAATGACTCCTCGTCAAAATGTTTCCTCGGTTGAAATTTGCTTGGGTGCAGTAATGAAATAGGCAAATGCTCTTGTCGATCTTCTTTATTATCATAATTATCGCCTATGAGGCCGGCAAGACCTCTGCCGAGGCGTCTATCATCCTTCATACTACGCCCTCGCTTACTAGTTTCTTCTCCTTACAACTGCTCGCGTGCTTTTTTAAAATTTCCCTTGCCAAACTTATATATGCTTGTGCACCAGGACACTTAAGATCATACACAATAGCAGGTTTTCCATGAGAAGGCGCTTCTGATAACCGTACGTTACGTGGAATAACAGTCTCATACAATGGGATGATAGTTTTGTATACTTTATCATTTAAATACTGGCAAATATCGTTTTTAATCTGTTCACTGAGTTTGTTACGCCTGTCATACATTGTTAACACTATCCCTTCTATTGCCAAAAAAGGGTTTAGGTTATTCCTTTTTATCAGCTCTACAGTTTTAACTAAATGGCTTAATCCTTCCAGAGCAAAAAATTCACACTGAAGAGGGACAATAATAGAATTAGCAGCAGTCAAAGCATTTATGGTTAGAAGCCCAAGTGATGGAGGGCAATCGATGATTATATACTCATAATTATCGCGTATCTTCTCTAATGCGCTTTTTAGCACAAATTTTCCTCGCTCAAGTTGCGATAATTCAATTTCTGCAGCTGATAAATCAACTACTGACGAAATTAGTGATAAATTTGGAATTTCCTTTATATTGAAAATTGCCGATTCTATCAATTTATTTTCGCTGCTTAGTAGTATTTTGTATATATTTTTTTCTTCCCTACTACGATAAGAAATCCCGAGCCCGGTGCTAGCATTTCCTTGAGGATCAAGATCTACCAATAAAGTGCTTTTTCCCACAGCAGCAAAGGCTGTCGATAAATTTATACTAGTTGTGGTTTTGCCAACTCCACCCTTTTGATTTACTATTGCAATAATCTTGCTCACGCCTTTTATCTTATGTATAAAATAATTCTATTGTATATATGCAAGAAACTTTTGCATTAGAAAATTTTTTTGTTGTTAACCACACTAAAATTAGACTGTCTTTTTTGCTTTGTGTAACACACTTTGAACCTTGTTTCCTAATTCATTCAGAGTGAATGGTTTTGGCAAAAAGTGAAAATCTTCTATATTGATGTCATCACTCTTTAAAAAAGCATCTTCTGCATACCCAGAAATAAAAATAACGTTGATATTTGGCCTATGGATCAATGCTTCTTTAACTATTTCTGGGCCGCTCACCTCTGGCATGATTACATCAGTGATTATAAGATCTATGTGTTGACTTTTTTTACTGATTATTTCTAGCGCCTCGCTGCCTATGCTTGCTTCTATTACATCAAATCCTTTCCTTTTTAGTGCTTTAGCAATGAATTCCCTTACTGAATCTTCATCTTCAATCAATAAAATTATACCATTACCTTTAATTTCACTTACTACCGGTCTTTCTATTTCTTCACTATCTTCCTCTCTCAGATTTTCATCTGATATGTAAACCATGGGCAAAAATATGCTAAATTTAGTTCCATGATTTACTTTGCTAGCAACATAGATGTATCCTTCAGTTTGTTTAATAATGCCATATACAGTAGAGAGGCCAAGACCTGTACCAGAGGTAATATCTTTGGTAGAAAAAAATGGGTCAAATACCTTTCCAATTGTATCACTTGTCATTCCACATCCAGTATCAATTACTTCAATCACAACATAATTTCCATGTTCGATCGTTTCCTTGTCTGGAGAAAACATATCCTGAGATGTAGAATTTAATGAGTCAATCTTTTGATTAAAGGTTCGTATAGTTAATTCCCCGCCCTTTTCCATAGCAGCACTAGCATTGACTGCTAAGTTAAGTATAACTTGCTCTAATTGCCCTTGATCAGCCCTAACAGCACCCAAGTCTCTACCATAATAAATGTTAAATTTTATATTTTCACCTATTAATCTTTTTATCATTTCATAAAGATTAGCTATAGTTCTATTTACATCAATAATTTTTGGCTGCAAGGTCTGTCTTCTTGAAAAAGCAAGCAATTGTCTTACTAAATTTGATCCACGCTTTGCATTTTGCTGTATCTGTATTATATCTCCAAAAGATGGGTCACCAGCTGAGTGTTGGAGTAAAAGCAAATCGCAAAATCCTATTATCCCAGTCAATATATTGTTGAAATCATGCGCAATACCACCTGCTAACTGCCCTATAGCTTGCATCTTTTGATAATGCTCAAGCTTTATCTCTAGGTTTTTGTGTTCAGTATTGTCAATAAAATAACAAAGTATGAAGATCATTTTATTATGAAGAAACTTATTGAAATATATTTTTATGTTATTACCGCCGTTGAGCTGTACATCAAAAGACGCATTATTTATTCTATTACTCGAAAAATATTCACGTATTTTCACATGATAACTATCCAATATCAACGTAAAGATTGAATTATTATCTGACCCTGCAAGCTTTATTAGTGCCGTATTTTTCTTTACAAAGTTGCCGTTTATGTCACATTGTGCAATAGCAATTGATGAATTTGCAAAACAAGGGTGTAATTGATAATCAACAATATTTGATTCGGTTGGTGTTATAAAGCCATATATATAGCTATGGTTGTATTTATCACAAAATATAGCAGTGCTCATATAAGCCTTGAATGGAATACCACTTATAGTAAAAAACAAAATTTCATTATCGGTTGTTGTATTGTTATATTTAGATTGAGATATAAAATCACTGATTGAGCTACCTTTTTCCAGTTTTTTCAGTTCAAATATGTCTAAAAATCTTTTATTTACAGATAAAATCACCCCTTTGGCATTTGCAATGTAAGTTCCTATGCTGTGTTTTTCTATTAACTCTTCATATATCTGCTCCTTGTTTATCTGTGTTGCTTTTAATACAAAATACCCATCTGGCCTTGCTATTGGCACTAATGATAAATTTAAAATCTTATTACTATTTATAGCAATTTGGGGATTATCTGGTATCGGCTCAAAGAGCAAAAGAAAGTTAGATACTCTATTCTTCTTGTTTAAGGAAATGCATACCTGTACAGAAGAGTTATTTTTTAGTGCATGATAGAGTACTTTTTTGTCTGCTTCTGAAACATCTCCTATTTCAAGAATCTTGTCTAACGTAATGTCATCATCTATATGATCTTTAAACCTTTCGTAGAACCTTGCATCAGCATAAATAATACCTTCATCTTTATGTAAAATAAGGCAAAATTCTGTATTATGATTTAGTGCATTTGCAAATATTGCATTTTGAAATTCTATAGTATTAAGTAGGTATCTGTAGCGTTTTACATTATACATCATAAAGAGAGTTGTTAGAATGCTAACTAATAAATTAATCTCTATATTAATATGCTGACTATATATATCAAAAAAGTAGAGTATCGATATTGCTACTGGAGGTAAGAGCATAATAACTGCCATCACAACAATTGACATTCCATAATTTCTTAGTATGAAGTCAACCCTGTTCTCTTTTTTGTTATCTATGTATCTTTTATTCATTATTGTTACTTGGCATTGTTGTACATACGAAAATGTTCTATTATATTGATTTAATTATTATAGATTTATTAACGTCTTTGATAGATAATTATCATCCAAATCTAATTAAGTTCCTTAAATATCAGATATAACAATGTTAATAAGCTAGCAAGAGGATATTATGGAAAAACAAAAAACACAAGCATTTAAATGGTTCTGTGCACTAAGAGATAAGATCATAGAATCTTTCTTATTAATTGAAAAACAATCATCCGCAGAGCCAAAGATCGAAAAGAGAAAGTGGGATCGCCCAGGTGGTGGAGGTGGTGAATCTACAATTATTTTTGGTAATGTTTTTGAAAAAGTTGGAGTAAACGTTTCAAAAGTACACGGAAAATTTGCAGATTCAGCCATTAATGAAATTCCTGGTGCAAGTGAAAGTAACGGAGAGTTTTGGGCAAGCGGTATATCTTTAGTGTCTCATATGCAATCGCCCCTTATCCCTGCAGCACATATGAACACAAGGCTGATATATACTTCAAAACAATGGTTTGGTGGAGGAATGGATTTTACGCCAATATATAAAAATGAAGAAGATTGCAAGTATATCCATGAATCAATCAAAATGACATGTGATAGATTTGACACCGGATATTATCCAAAATTTAAAGAGCAATGTGACAATTATTTTTTCTTACAACACAGAAAAGAGCCACGTGGCATTGGTGGTATTTTCTATGATAATCTGAGTTCTGGCAACTGGGAAAATGATTTTGAGTTCACAAAAGCAGTAGGTGAAGTCTTTTTGGAAATTTATTTGCACATCATACGTAAACATATACAAAAATCTTGGACAAAAGAACAACGAGAAAATCAATTAATAAAACGTGGCAGATATGTAGAATTCAATCTGTTATACGATCGTGGCACAAGGTTTGGTTTAATGACGGACGGCAATCCAGATGCAATTATGATGTCAATGCCACCACTTGTTAAGTGGTTATAGAGAGCTGCTATTAGTAGAAAATAAATCATCATAGTTTAAAATTGCACCATGATAGTGAGCTTTTATATAGGGGGTATAATCATGGGCATAATAGATAATTTTTTAATTAAATCTGTCAAAAACAATGACATAAAAGGTGTTAAACTGACTCTAATTCTCTATGATGCATTAAATAGTTTTAGAAAATTCTTTTCAAAGACTATGTCTCTCAAGAATACAGGATCATTTGATATAAATAATAATCAAGCTTTAAATCAGGCTTTAGGACATGCTACAGATCACAAAATAATGGAATTGCTGATTAATCGTGGAGCTGATATCCACTCAATAGATGAGAATGGAAAGAATGTTATAATTCGTGTTATTGAGAGTTTAGCAGAATCAAAAAATCTAAAATTGGATAGTGAGAAAAACTTACCAGCAGAGATAATTCTTCACCCCACAGTTTCCTTTTTACTAGGAAAAGGCGCAGAGTATTATTCTACAGATGATTTGAATGTTGAAGCTATACAACAAAAACCTCCTAGAACCTCTGAATATGAGCCAATAACTATGTACGCTGAGGTGAACAACAATGTAATACCACCTCAAAAACCTCCTAGAACTTTTGAGTATAAGCCAAAGAGCACTAATTATGATGCTTTGCCTTCAAAAGAGCCAATTTACGCTGAGGTGTATGATGCTAAGGTTAGTAACTCATTAGGGGAGAATGGTTATTTGAGTGTATCAGAAGAATCTATTTATGCTGAAATATATGATTCACATAAAAAATCCACTGAAAATTTATCATTGGAAGATAGTGGTTATTTGAGTATATCAGAAGAACCTATTTATTGCACTATAGATGATCTTTCAGAACAAAAAAGCCTACTAGCCTAAAACAGAAAGAGCCAGAACAGTCGTCAGAACCTATTTATGCTAGGGTAGATTTGTCCAAGAAAAGAGCAGAAAGAAAAGCAAAAGACATAAAAGCTAATTCTGGAACTTGCCATGGGTTAGTGCAAGATAAAGTGAATGATTGGCAAGTGAAGCTAAATGAGCTAAGTGCTAATAAGTCGATAAGTCAGCAACAGACTAATGATCAAAAAATTAAGACCAAGGCTGGCTTTAGTGTAGAAGAAATAAGGCAGAAATATGAGCGTAGAGATTCTGGCTACGATTCTGGCTATGATTCCGATACAAAAGTTGAACAACAATTAGAATTAGCTCCTAAATCTGAGATAGGTTCAGTGAGTATTGAGCATGGAGTAATAGGAGGCTGTCGATATAAGATTACTGATATATCCCTCTAACTATGTGATTCAAAATAATTGAATTGACTTTATATATGTAATCGATATAACCTAGTTAGATTCAAGTTGACTCTTTCGTCTAGTGGTTAGGACACCACCCTTTCACGGTGGTAACACGGGTTCAAATCCCGTAAGAGTCACTCAAGTAGAATATAATTAAAGTTTTGAATGGGAAAAATTAGGCTCTATGTTGAAGAAGCTTTATCACAAGGCGTGAGTTTAGCACTTAATCCACAACAAAGTCACTATATTTGCAATGTAATGCGGCTTAAGAAGTATGATAATCTCTCTCTTTTTAATGGAAAAGATGGAGAATGGTTAGGAGAAGTAGTTAATATATCGCGTAAATTGACAGAAGTTACACCCAAAGAATGCACTAAACAACAGCAATATGAGGAAAATTTATACCTGTATTGTGCCATGGTAAAAAGTGCTGCTTTGAACAACATAGTAAGACAGGCAACTGAAATGGGAGTAATCTGCATTCAATTTATTTCAACGGAACGTACAGTGGTAAAAAATATTAACCTAAGTAGAGCAAAATTACAAGCAATCGAAGCAGCGGAACAATCAGGTAGGATAAGTATACCAGAGATTTTGCCTCCTATTAACTTTTGTGAGTTACCTGATTCCCAAAGTAAAAATTTTGTTTTGTGTGATGAAACAGGTAAAGCTGACAAAGTGCTGAAAGGCAAAAAAAATGTTGCTATTATTGTTGGTCCTGAAGGTGGTTTTTCATCTTATGAACTTGATCTTGCCGATAAGTTTTATCAAAAATTGAGTCTAGGAAAAAGAATTTTAAGGGTCGATACTGCTGTAGTTGCTGCACTCACTTTCACCAATTGGTGTAGCTAGATTTTTAAATATGGCTAAGGTTTGGGTCATAAAGAAATCTGGTTCAGTGTTGCGCGCACAAAAACCCTGTAGACTTTCTACGAAGCAGTCTGTTGTTAAAGAGGAGCTAATAAAAAACATATTCTAAGATAATATTAAATCTCATATTATATTTTTTCTAAAGTAAACAAATGAATCTTGCATTTTGCCTGAGTTATTGATACTCTGAGTAAAGAAGTCGGGGCGTAGCGCAGCCTGGTAGCGCATTTGGTTTGGGACCAAAGGGTCGGGAGTTCAAATCTCTCCGCCCCGATGTTAGTATAATTGTAAGAACGCTGTAACATAAGAGCAATCTCCATCAGTAAGCAAGTAGCTGACACTGGAATGACATTATTTACCATGTAAATTATGGCATATTACATTTTAACGCTCAAGTTTATAAAATAATTGACAATGTTAATTTTCTAATTTATAAATAGATTTTGAAATGATTACCGAAGGAGGTATAGAGTTTGATAGAAGTATCAGTCCATTATGGTGATGTAGACAGAGCTCTTCCAGTATTGAAAAAAACAATTCAAAAGGAAGGAAGAGGGTTGAAAATGAAAAAACAATATCATGAAAAAAAATCAGAAAAAAGAGCTAAAAAGAAAGCTGAAGCTAAAAAAAAGAGGTACCAACAAGAGTGCAGAAGGCAACGTTATGGTTGGTAGTTTGTACTCAAGTTAATAGTTTATCATTGGTTATTTTATGAATATTCACGAATATCAAGCGAAAGAAGTTTTGCATAAATTTAATGTCCCAGTGCCAAAAGGTTTTGTTGCTACATCTGCAGAAGAAGTAAAGACTCAAGTAAGTCAATTAAAATCTGACGTGTTTGTAGTTAAAGCTCAAATTCATGCAGGTGGTAGGGGTAAAGCCGGTGGCGTAAAGCTAGCAAAGTCAGTTGAAGAAGCTCAACAGTTTGTAAAGGACATGATTGGTATGACTTTAGTTACTCATCAAACAGGGCCAAGCGGGCAGCAAGTAAGAAAAGTGTACGTTGAAGAAGGCTCAAGCATTAAGAAAGAGTATTATTTAAGCCTGGTAATCGACCCGAAGCTCAGTAGGCCAATATTCATATTTTCCTCAGAAGGTGGAATGGACATCGAAGAAGTGGCAAAAAATTCTCCTGCAAAAATTGTGAAATTTGATATTGATCCTGCTACAAGTTTTGATAGCAGCAAGTTAAGCAGCAGTTTTCATTTGAGTCCAGAACAAATAGAAAAGATATCGAACATTGCAAAAAAAATATATGATGCGTTTATTGCAACTGATGCGAGCCAAATTGAAATTAATCCACTGGTTGAAACAAATTCTGGAGATTTTATTGCGCTCGATGCAAAAATTAATTTCGATGATAATGCTTTATATCGTCACCCAGAAATTATGGAACTTCGTGATTATGATGAGGAAGTGAAAGAAGAGATAGAGGCTTCAAAGTATGGGCTCAGTTACATCAAAATGGATGGCAGTATTGGTTGCATGGTAAATGGTGCAGGTCTTGCTATGGCAACAATGGATATAATAAAATACTACGGAGCAGAGCCTGCTAACTTTTTGGATGTTGGTGGTGGAGCGAGTAAAGAAACTGTAACTGAAGCATTTAAAATCATATTGTCTGATAGCAACGTAAAAGGAATTCTGGTTAACATATTTGGTGGTATAATGCGTTGCGATATTATCGCAAGTGGAATTGTTGCGGCTGCAAAAGAAATGAGCATTAAAGTTCCTCTAGTGGTTAGATTATCAGGTACTAATTTTGAAGAAGGAAAAAAAATTTTAGAAGAGTCAGGATTAAATATTATTGCTGCAGATGAGCTAGATGAAGCTGCGCAAAAGATAGTAAAAGAGGTAAAATAAAGCATGTCCGTTTTAGTAAACAAAGATACAAGATTAATATGCCAGGGTTTTACTGGTGCACAAGGCACATTTCATTCAGAGCAAGCAATTGATTACGGAACGAAAATGGTGGGAGGTGTAACTCCTGGAAAGGGTGGTAGCACTCACCTTAATTTACCGGTTTTTAATACTGTAGCAGAAGCCAAAGAAAAAACCGGTGCAAATGCTACAGTTATATATGTACCTGCTAAATTTGCTGCTGCTGCAATACTTGAAGCAATAGATGCAAAAATAGAATTGATAATTTGTATTACAGAGGGCATTCCTATACTTGATATGGTGAAAGTTAAGCGTGCGCTTATCGGCTCAAAAAGTCGATTGATTGGTCCCAACTGCCCGGGAATTATTACACCTGAAGAATGCAAAATAGGAATTATGCCTGGCCATATCCATAAGCGTGGACACATAGGAATTATGTCTCGCTCCGGAACTTTAACTTACGAGGCAGTAGCACAAACAACCGCTGTTGGTCTTGGTCAATCCACATGTATCGGAATTGGGGGAGATCCAGTTCATGGTATGACATTTGTTGACTGTATGGAGCTCTTTTTAAAAGATGACGATACTCATGGTATTGTAGTTATTGGTGAAATAGGTGGAAACGAAGAAGAAGATGTATCACATTTTGTGAAAACAGAAAAAACTAAAAAGCCAATCGTTGGTTTTGTAGCAGGCCAAACGGCACCTCCAGGAAGACGTATGGGACACGCTGGAGCAATCATCTCTTCCAGCGGTGGAAGTGCTGGTGCAAAACTAGAAGTTATGCGGAGCGCTGGAATTGCAATTGCTGAAACCCCTGCAGTAATTGGTAAGAAGGTATTGGAAGTAATGCATCACTAGAATTAGGGTCACAAAAACCCTATATCACCGGTCATGAATACGTTATTTGCCCATTCGATTAATAACTTGCCTCCTGGTAAATTTACTGAAGTCTGTTGGGCAACCAGATATCCACGTAGTGTGGATGCAACAAGTGCTGCACAGGCTGCACTACCGCATGATGCAGTAATGCCTGTACCTCTTTCCCAAACTCTTAAAGCTATTTCTCCAGACTTTTCAACTTGTGCAATACTAACATTAATTTTCTGAGGAAATAATGCGTGATTTTCTAGCTTTGGTCCTAAACTTTGCAATGGTATTTCATTTACGTTATCAACAAAAAAAACTATGTGAGGATTACCAATATTTACTGCAACAGGATCTTTTAGCATTTCAAGCTCTATAGGTAAGTGAAGAGTGTCACACTCAGTAGACAAGGGAATTTTATGCCATTTTAGCAAAGGTTTACCCATGTTAACCTTTATGGATTTATCACCCACTTTAAAACACTCTAAAATGCGTTTGTTTACCAGCTCAATAGTGATATACTCAGCACCTTTTTCTGACATTAGCAAATATCCAACGCAACGTGCTGCATTTCCGCACATTTCAGCTTTGCTACCATCAGCATTATAGATATGCATAAAGCAATCGGCTAAACTGGAGTTTGTTATCACTATGACTTGATCGCAACCGTTTTGGTTAGCAATTTTTTTATAGTTCCAATTTAAATCATTTGCTGAACGTGAGTCTATGATAACAAAATTATTGCCAGTACCGTGCATTTTGATAAAATTTTCAGAATTTTGGCCACTCATCGTAGAAAAATATTTCTTCTACTGACCTTCTTTTTTTCTCTTTGATTTCAGCACCCTCTTCTTCGTAACCAACCGCTATCACTGACATTACGTTAAAGTCATTGGGTATATTGAACTCTTTCACTATTTTATCTCTATCAAATCCACCCATTTGATGGGCCATTAAGTTCATAGCTGCAGCTTGTAACATAAGTCCATAATTCGCTGCACCAGTGTCGTGATTAGCCCAAAGATTTTCTCCTTTACCAGATTTGCGGAAATTTTTAGCACTGAAAGATATGATTAACACTTGTGCATCTTTTGCCCATTTTTGATTAGATTCATCAAGACAATTTAGCAGCTTTTCCCATGCGCTTTGATTGTTCTGTTTGTTGCATATTACGTATCTCCAGGGTTCATCACCAAAACATGAGGGAGTCAGCCTTACAGCTTCCATTAAAATATCCATGTCTTCCTGAGATATTGCTCTTGTAGGATCGTATGAACGTCCGCTGTGTCTTGCTTTCATCAACGATAATAGATCTTGTTTACTCATCATTTTTAATTTAATAGTGCATAAATAATTCATTGTAGCACAATATAAGCAAAATTTAAATTGCAAAACCTCTCATACACATATATTACATTTAATAAGTTATTTTTATTGGGAAGGTATGTTTATAACACAATCTAGCAGTAGATCAACACTGGCTGAAATATTGTCTTGCATTTTACTTTTATTCTTGATGGCTCAAATAAGCATACCATTGCAGCCTGTGCCTATCACATTGCAAACTTTAGGAGTAATGCTTATTGGGCTTAAATTTAACTGCAGAACAGCATTTTATTCTGTGCTTACATATCTATCACTTGGTGCAGCAGGATTGCCTGTTCTTGCAAATTTTTCTGGTGGTTATCACGCTCTCCTTGGACCAACAGGTGGATATTTAATTGGCTGTTTAGCTGCCGTTATGGTAATGAGCAAAGTAAATGAATTACTGAACTCTAAATATAAATCATTTGTGTGTAATTCTTTAAGTTGTCTGGCTGGTACAGTTGTAATCTTTATTTGTGGTGTTAGTTGGCTTGCTGTTTACTTGGGTCTGGAACAAGCAATAATGGTGGGTGTTTTACCATTTATCCTTCCTGGTTTGGTAAAAATTTTTCTACTTGTAGCGGCTTTGCAATATTTAAAAAAATGATAAAGTTTCGCCCTCATCATTTCATGTGCACCCTCGCGTTTCGGGGATATGGGTATTCTCAGGGTTTTGTAGAAAATTATAGGAAGATAGCAAGTGAAGTGGTTAGTACTCAAATCGAAGTAGTTGGCAATCTTGATAGTATTTGTAGTGCTTGCCCAAACCAGACTAAACAAGGTAAATGCACCACACAAGCTAAAGTTTTGGAGCTAGATAGAAGGCATATGGAAATTTTAGGAATTAAAATTGGCGAGACTTTGACCTGGAGTGAAGCGGTAGAAAAGATTAGGGAGAAAATGTCTTTAGAGAAATTCGAGTACGCATGTGAGGGGTGCAACTGGCAGCCATATGGAATATGTAAAAATGCCCTTTTAAATCTACAAAGGTAGTTGACAAAATGTTAAGATAAATCGAAGCATTTTTGTGAAAATGAAGCGAAATATGGAAGACAAAAGATAAGTGCATTCTACGCAGCATCGCTAATTAATAATATCTTTATTATTGTATGAGATAGGTAATTTAGCATTTATGAATTTATAATGTGTTACGCATAGCTCAAAGAAATAAGGTTTACTGGTTACACGCTGCAGCCAATGCCACAACACTAGGATCTATGTTTGTCTACATGTTAATTTGCGTTGTGATTTTATGGAGGTCTTCTGTTACCTATGCTAGTGAAAATTTGGAGATACAGAAGGCCTTTGATAGTGTTGTCAAGCATATAAAAGCTGATAAAAAATATAAAGATCTTGATGTTATTGAGAGAAAAAGTGACAAATTTAATATCAAAATTTCGCAGAATTCTGGCAAGAGTTTTGACATATACTCTACTTTAAAAAAAGCAAAAGATTCCTTTGAGTTAGGAGATAATGAAACAGCTATTTCTCTCCTTAATCAGATTACCGCAAAGTTTCCTTATCATAAAAATGCTTTGATTGGACTAGGGAATATTTATTACGCTAATAAAGAATACAAAAAAGCTGTAGAGATTTACACAAGACTGTTAAAAGAATACCCTAGTAACCCTTACATATTAAAAAATTTTCTGACAATAATCTCACAATATGATCCTGATCTGGCGTTGAGTGAAATGTTAAAATTGTATGATATACATAAAAATTATGCTCCTTTATTAGCAAATTTAGGTCTGATTTATATGAAAAAGGAGGATTATGAAAAAGGTAAAGAGTATATGACAACTGCTATTTCTCTTGATGAAAACAATATTTTTTATACCTATAATCTAGCTGTTATTCTAGATAAACTTTCAGATTTTAAAAATGCTACAATATTCTACTTAAAGTTGTTGAACATGGCTACAACTTCGAAAGATGTGAGTGAAAAAATACCTTTATACAAAGTGACAGCAAGACTAAAATTTATAAAACTTCACAGCACGCACCCAAAGATTTCATAAAAGCTTATAGCTTACCTAAAGCTAATTTATTGCTATTTTTGTTTACAATAATAATATTGAGCTATAGAATTAGATCTAAAGGGGCAATTAGCTCAGCTGGTAGAGCATCTCGTTTACACCGAGGAGGTCGGCAGTTCAAGTCTGTCATTGCCCATTTGCTTAACTGAATGTTAGTATTATTAATTACTTCAATTAAAGTATAGAAAATGCAGGATAATATAGTACCAATCTCAATAGTAAAAGAGCTGGAAGATTCTTATCTTTCCTACGCAATGAGCGTTATCATAAGCAGGGCTATACCTGACGTGCGGGATGGATTTAAACCTGTTCATAGGCGTATATTATATGCAATGTCGAGAGCTGGATTCGATGCCGGTAAGCCATATAAAAAAGCGGCTCGTATAGTTGGGGACGTAATGGGGAAATATCACCCACATGGTGATGCAGCTATTTACGATTCCTTGGTTAGGATGGCTCAAGATTTCTCTCTTCTTTTACCGCTTATTGATGGGCAAGGTAACTTTGGTTCGATAGATGGAGATCCACCAGCTTCAATGCGATACACAGAAGCAAGACTTCAAAAAGTGTCACACTTTTTACTGAATGATATTGATGAAGATACAGTTAATTTTAGGCCAAACTACGATGGAAATGAAACAGAACCAGTTGTGCTGCCTGCAGAGTTTCCGAATCTATTGGTAAACGGTGCAAGTGGTGTTGCAGTTGGCATGGCAACCAATATTCCTTCTCATAATCTTGGAGAAATAATAGATGCTTGTATATTATATGTAGATAATTCTGAAGTTACTTTGGATGAGTTACTTGAAGTGATGCCAGGGCCGGATTTCCCAACTGGGGGAACGATTCTTGGAAGGTCTGGAATAAAATCAGCATTTGCAACTGGTCGTGGATCAATTGTTGTGCAAGGCAAGACTCATATAGAAGATCTGCCACAAGATAGGCAAGCAATAGTGATTGATGAAATACCTTACCAGGTAAATAAAGTAAAATTAATTGAGAAGATAGGTGAGCTTGTAAAAGAAAAAAGAATTGATGGTATAACAGAAATTAGGGATGAGTCCGATAAGTCTGGTATTAGAGTAGTAATTGACCTCAGAAGAAATGCTGAAGCAAGTTTTATACTTAATCAAATATTGGGACTAACTCCACTAAGAAGTAGTTTTAGTGTTAACACTTTAGTCCTCAATAACAACAGACCTGCTTTGATGTCGTTAAAAGAAATCATAGCTGCTTTTGTTGATTTTAGAAAAGAGGTACTAATTCGAAGAACAGAATTTCGTCTAAGAAAAACGAGAGAAAAAGCTCATATATATATAGGGCTCTACATTGCGGTCCTCAGCATAGATGAAGTGATAAAAATCATCCGCGGTGCAAAAGATCCTGCGGAAGCAAGTAGAGAACTTTTAAATAAAGAGTGGAAAACTTCGAATGAAATCAACACTATTATCGAGTTGATTTCAGATAGCGCAAGCTTTTTGAAAGATGGAGTGTATAGATTAACTGAGCTACAAATTAAGGCTATTCTTGACATGAAATTGCAACGTTTAACAGGCCTTGAAAAAGACAAATTAGAAGCTGAGCTAAGTTCAATGATCAACCTGATAAAAGAATATATCGCTTTCCTTGGCTCAGGAGAGAAGTTGATGAAGGAAATAAAAAACAATTTACAAGAAATAAAGAACAGGTTTGCTGTGCCGCGAAAAACTTCAATAGAGGAGTCAGATACGGACATTGAAGCTGAAGATCTAATTCCACAAGAGGATATGGTGATAACCGTAACTATGAATGGTTATATCAAGCGTGTGAAACTTTCTCACTACAGAACTCAGCGTCGTGGTGGAAAAGGAAAGCTAGGACAGGGATTAAAAGAAGAAGACGTAATTACAGAATTATTTGTGACAAATACTCACACTAGTGTTTTGTTCTTCTCTAACATTGGTCGAGTTTATAGATTAAAAGTTTATAAGTTACCTCTTGCAGAGCCAACTGCACGTGGAAGAGCGCTTGTTAACATATTTCCGCTTAGCGATGGTGAAACTATAACTAATATCATGCCATTGCCAAGTGAAAATGACGAAAATCAAAACATAGTTTTTGCTACTGCCTATGGAAACATAAGGCGTAACTCTTTAGCGGATTTTCACTATATTCCAAGCAATGGAAAAATAGCAATAAAGCTCGATGAAGGAGACAAATTAGTATCGGTTAAGGTATGTAATGAAATTGACCATGTTTTACTTTCAACAACGCTTGGAAAAAGTATCAGATTTGTTGTAAGTGATGTGCGTCAATTTAAGAGTCGCAATTCAGATGGCGTAAGAGGTATCAAACTTGTAAAGAATGACAGCGTGATATCCATGACCATATTAAATGGGATAGGTGTAGCAACAGAAACAAAAGAACTTTACTTAAAAGTTCCACTTGCAAAAAGACTGGGGACTGCAATTAATAACTCCATTGATTCTCAATTGGAAAAGACTTTGAATGATTTAGGAATAGATAACGAATTATTCTTAAAACTTGCAGTGAATGAGGAGTTTATATTAACTATTACTGAAAATGGCTTTGGTAAAAGAACTTCTGCGTATGAGTATAGAGTAACTAACAGGGGTGGTGTTGGTATCACCAATATTCTTACTACTAGCAGAAACGGTAATGTTGTTGCTAGTTTTCCAGTTGAGCAGGGTGATAATATAATGCTTATTACAGATAAAGGAAAGTTAATTCGCATTTCGGTCAATGAGATTAGAATTGCAGGACGCAGCACTCAAGGAGTCACTCTGTTTAAAACAGAAAGTAGAGAAAAAGTGGTGTCAGTAGCGAAAATTGAAGATCCTGATTCCACTGAAGATAGTATTTTTGAAGTTGAAAACTCTATCGCTTCTTAACCGTAGTATAGGTTAAACAAAAAGCGCAAGTTTTTGTTGATTAATATGCAGTATTTAAATTAAAATATATACTTATGGCTAAGTAAAGATCAATGGACAAAAAATTAACTAAAAATAAAAAACCACTGGCAGACAAAGAGGATAAAAAAACACCTCCTGTTAAAGATCTTACTAAAAATAAGAGTAGGAGAGATTTTATAACATTAACTACATGCGCTATGGCAGGTATAGGAGCTGCAAGCGGACTTTGGCCACTGGTTAAATCTATGAATCCTTCTGCTGAAGTTCTAGCAACTTCCACAGTGGAGGTGAATTTGTCTGGAATTCAGGAAGGACACGGAGTAAAAGTAAAGTGGCAAGGTAAACCAGTATTCATTCGTAGACGCACAAAGCAAGAAATTGAGGCTGCAAGAGCTGTGAATGTGAAGAGCTTGAGGGATCCTCAATTAGATGAGCAGAGAGTATACGAAGGAAAAGACGAATGGTTAATTATGCTTGGAATATGTACACATCTTGGGTGTGTACCGGTTGACCACGCTACAAGAGATGGTAATGGTTGGTTTTGTCCTTGCCACGGTTCATATTATGATACATCAGGTCGAGTAATTGGGGGTCCTGCACCGAAAAATATGGCTGTACCTGATTATTTTTTTCCCAGTGAGAATGTTGTGGTAATTGGCAAGAAGGCTTAACGGAACTCGTTAAAAAAAACTCACAGGATCAACATCTATTATCACTGCAATACTCGAATTCAAGTTACAATTTTTAATCCAATATTTCAGCTTTTTTTGTATAGATAAACTGTGTTTATTGTGTATTTTTAATAATACCCTATACCGATACTTATTATTTAAAAAATTTATCGCTGCTGGTGATGGGCCAAGAATTTCAAATTCCTTTTTGTCTACACCTACATTTTTTTCCTGGATACAAGTAGTTAAGCTACTTGGATGACAAAGAAGAGATTTTACTATTTCATTCGCTGCTTTTTGTGTTGCAATCTGATTCTTACCACAAATGATAAGCGCTATTAATCTGCTAAATGGTGGCATTTTGGCTTCACGTCTTGACTTAAGTTCAATTTCATAAAATGAGTCCCTTTTTTGATGCAGCAATGCTTTTATTATTGAACTTTCAGGGTTATTGGTTTGCACTATTACCATTCCTTTTTCATTAAACCTTCCTGATCTGCCTGCAACTTGGTGCAATAATTGATACGTCTTTTCCGCTGCTCTCAAATCAGAATTTTCGAGGCTCAAATCTGCATTTATTACTCCAACCAAAGTTAATTTAGGAAAATTGTGCCCCTTAGCAATTATCTGTGTGCCGATTATAATGTTCACCTCTTCCTTTAACACTAAATCAATGATGTTACTAACCGACTTCTGATCGCTGCTTATCATCGCAGTTTTTGCGTTTGGTATTAATTTCACCATTTCTTCAAGCAACCTTTCAATTCCTATGCCGTAGAGGGACAATGGCTGTTCACTTTGGCAATTAGAGCATTTCTCTGGAAGTTTTAATTGATAAGAGCAATGATGGCACAAAAGAGCATTCTTTTTCTTGTGATATGTAAGCCAAACAGCACAATTTAAGCAGGAAATTTTATATCCACACTTTTTACAAACTGCCAGTTGTGCATACCCTCTGCGGTTTAGAAAAAGCATAACCTGCTGTTTTTTCTCTATGGTTTGTTTAATGCTTTCAAAAAGCTCATCGGAGATCCATTGCTTGTTGCTTCTCATATCCACTACTTTAATGAGTGGCAATTCTGCGCCACCGAATCGTTTAGTTAGCTTTACATGATTGTAATTCCCGTTTTTAACATGATGAATCGTTTCAAGCAGTGGAGTAGCTGATGATAAAATAATCGGAATATTTTCAAATTTGGCTAAGATTATCGCCATATCTCGAGCATTATATATAATTCCCTGTTCTTGCTTAAAAGATGAGTCGTGCTCTTCATCAACGATAATCAATTTTAGGTTTTTATAAGGCAAAAAAAGCGCTGATCGTGCACCAATAATTATCTGCGCATTTCCATTCGCTATGCTGAGCCAATTATTCCGGCGAGTTTTTGGAGTGAGCTCTGAGTGCCATTCAACTAAGTTTTTTGATATCTGACCATGAATACGGTTTACCAATTGTGAAGTTAAAACAATTTCAGGCAAGAGGATTAGCACTTGCGCATTACCTTCTCCTGATGTCATTTCAACATATTCTGGTGTCATACTAGTACGTGGCAAAGACGGTATGCTAAATGTTACAGTGGGTTTTGCCTTGAGTATAAAGGTGTCATTCCAGTGCTTGACACTGGAATCCAGGAATTTTGATTGTAAATTAGGTATTGGTTTTAAGTTACAATAAACATTTGTAATGAGGTTATATGAAAAACTGGATCCCAGTGTCAGGCTACTCGGATAACACCCTCTTGGTAGACCCAAATCACAATGTTCGTACAGTTGTGTCTCTGGGCACTGGGATGGTAAAGTCTGAGCAGCATTTGGAACGGCAGTGTAATTCTTAATCAATTGTGCAATCACAGAGAGATAAACTTCGGTTTTTCCAGACCCGGTCTCACCGTCAAGCAAAGTCACTGAATATTCGTTCAAATTGCTGATTATTTTATCACTAGCTACCTGCTGTTCAGGACTCAATTTGCAGCTTATTTCACTTGTTTCCTGCTTTTGTTCAACACAAACCAATTTATCTATGTGATTTACTTTTAACACTCCTCCCATTATCACTTTGGCAAGCATACCAATAGGTATTAAGTTGTATTGCGCAACCCACTCTGCAAATGCAATCAATTTTGGTCTAATATTTGGTAAATCGATTTTTTGCTCAATAAATTTTAATTCTCGGTTACTTTTATCACTGTATTTCCAAACTATTCCGATTAAGCGTTTTTTGCCAAATGGCACTACTACGTAATCTCCAAGTAAAATCTCAGTATTTTCCTCAATTGCATATGAAAATAACTGATCAATTGGAAGTGGTAGTAATACGTCAACTGTTTTTGCCATAGTGATTGAGTTTAACATTGTTTTAAAGAGCTTGTAACTTTATTAAGCTTGGCAATATAGATGAATCGGTACAGAGAAAATCTTAACGTTTAACACATTTTTCATAGTACAGACCGTATGATTGATAAATAAAATGATTTATAGAATTTGTGGAGGCTACCAATGGTCAACGACAAGATTACTTTGAACTTTGAAATAGAAAAAGGCGAACCTATAGATCGATACTACTTTTCTGCACATATAAAGCTTACAGATGAAAGCAAAAATCTTTTGCGGGAGAAGCTTGGCAGTACAATTCAATTCGATAATCTAGATGATCACTTCAATCTTAACCATGAGAATTTTTATATCTACTACAACAAATATAGTGAGCACAATGGTAGAAGTGAGCTACACGTTAGGGATGATAACGGTAAATATTTAACCTCCAATCTTCCACTTAATTACTATGGATTCTCAATGGAACTATCACCTGACGGAGCGTCAATTGCAGATTATGGTTTTTATCCTCTGTATGCAATCTATAACCCAAATCACTATGATAAAGCAAAGGAAAAAGTATTTGATGATCACGGTGAATTGTCACCAATTGCATCAAATGTGTTAGATAATTTTTTAAGCAACACAAATAGCTTAACCACACAAGATATATTACAAAATGTATTCTCACAACTGCAGAAGAAAGCTGATGAAGAAGCAGAAAGATTGGCAAGAGAGAGAGAAGCAGAAAGACAAAGGGAGGAAGAGTTAAATGAAAAGAACGAGGAGTTAAAAGAACTTGTAGAAAAGGATGAGATTAAAATATTCAAAGTGGTAAAAGGTAATGATTTAGGTAATGGGCATTCAGCAGTAGTTTTACAACTTGATGGGGAAGAAGGTGACAAGATACCTCTCGACTCTAGTAAATACTACATAGCAGAGTATAGACACCACCCAGAATGGGAAGGCGATGAATATTTAAATTTTGTTAGCCCTGATAGTGATATGCTGGTTAATTATGAAAACTTATTTTTTGTGCTCAATCAAAGCTCCTACTCAGACTTTGAAAGTGGGTTTTATTCAGAAAACAGAACCGATCCCCATAATTATGCTAAATATTCAAAGGAACCATATTTGAGTGGTGACCAGCTATCTGAAAAATTATCTAATGAATTGGAGGAAGATAGCAATCAGATAGGTACTGAATTTACAATTGATGATGAGCAAGTAGACGAAGAAGTTGTGGTAGAGAGTGAAGCCAAGTCTGGAGAGAAAGGAACGGTTGGTGAGGATAACGCAAAAAATACTATACAGGAAGAAGAATCTAACTATATAGATCAAATGCAAGCGGATGATAGCAGCAGTTATAAACCAGCTTTGCAAAGCAATCGTGATGATTATGCTGATACGAAAAAAGCTCTGCAGGAAAAATTGCATGGAGATGAAATACACAAGCAAAGTAATGAGAAAGCTCAAAAAGATATAGAAGTAAAAAAAGTAACTGTGGAAACTGACAGTAGCAGTAATAAGACTGAAAAACAAACAAAACCAACAGAAGATGAACAAGAAACTGTTATGGCAAGTGTGATAGAAAATATGGATAAAAATTCTGATATTGAAGCAGAAACTTCTAACAGTGTTGCAAATTCACAACATCCCTTAAAAATAAAGACAGGAAGTCCTCTTGAAGTGGGAAAGTATAAGGTGGAGCTGCAAGTGACATATGATTATGTAAAGAATTTTTATGATACCGTACGTGGTAAATATCATGCTGGCGATGGATATAACTACGAACAAGTAATGGTTTTATATAATGAAATTGTTAGGCCCGCTCACAATCATCATTACGAGCTGTTTACTCTTGATGAAGCACATGTTGCTAATGATCACCTGTTTATCAAGGGTCAGGATTTTGGAACTCTAAATGATTTTAATGAGATGTTCTATAAAAGTGATGAGTTAATGTGATGTAAAAAGCAAGATTCAATCTGGTGAACGAGAGTTATAGCTCTTCTCATAATAATCCAAATAAGGTAAGATATGGATTTATGGTAGTGGGGTTTGTATGCCAGCAGCGTATAGTTATGACTTAAGGAAAAAAGCAATGGAAGCATTGGATGAGGGAGAAAGTAGAGCAACTGTTGCCAAGAGATTTAAAATTGGAAAAACGACTTTATATGAGTGGCAGAAAAGGCGTGAGGAAACAGGAGATTTTCAGTCAAAAAAGCCTGGAAGCGTAGGATATAACCATAAAATTACCGACTGGAATGTCTTCACCGAATTTGCAAAAAACCATGGCGGCAAAACTCAGTCAGAGATGGCTAAACTCTGGGGCAATATCAGTCGACAAACGATTCACCGCGCACTTAAAAATATTGGCTTTACAAGAAAAAAAGACCTACGGATATAAAGAAAGAAATGAAGAAAAGCGAGCTCAATTTGCAAAGGTTATAGCAACAAAATATCCTGAAAATCTTGTATATATTGACGAATCTGGGATAGACAATACAGAAGACTACCCATACGGATATTGCAGAAAAGGAGAGAGGTTTCATTCACTAAAATCAGGTAAAAAAACTCAGCGTGTCAGTATGATTGCAGCTCTAAATAAAAAGAAAATCATTGCTCCATTGACCTTTGAGGGATACTGCAACAAGGATGTTTTTGAGGCTTGGTTTGAGCAGTTTTTGACTCCAATTTTAAGGTCTGGCCAAACTGTAATTCTTGATAACGCTGCTTTCCATAAATCTAAAAAAATCGATGATCTTGCTAAAGGAGTAGGTGCTGAAATTCTTTATCTTCCTCCATATTCTCCAGACTTTAACGAAATTGAGCATCATTGGTTTGCTATAAAGAACAGAGCTAGAAAAAATATCCCTATTTTTCAGTCTTTCCGTCAAGCTGTTGATTCTGCTTTTTTATGATTTGTTCTGACTATTATGAGAAGAGCTATAACTGACAGAGGAGATTGACACGTATGCCTTTATCTTTAAGATTGTTTATCAAGTATAGACATCAGCTCGCCCCATTCTCTTTCACCAATATTACTTTCTTCTCTAGTAACGTTTTCCCCTTTAATTAATTTGCGAATTATTTCTAGACCAGTTCTTGAAATACAGGCTGATTCTAGGCAATATTCAACAAAGGCATTGTAGGCCAGTGGAACCCATTTTTTTATTATATCCAGCATAACTTCTGCATAAACTCTGATTTCATATTGGGCATGCTTATCAGCTCTAAGCTTCAAAAAATGAAGGAGATTATGCAGATCTATTTTCCAATAAAATTGCGTGTAGTAATTAAGCATTAGGTTAGTTCTGGCAATTTCTCTTGCAAGCCCCTGCTCAATAAATTTTTCATAATGAGAATATACTAAATTAGAGTCATTTGTTAGAGAATCTATTATTTCCTTTGAGGTATCTGGATCAAAAGCTTCCCCGCTACCTTGTTTATTATTGTCAGATTGTTTTGCAACTTGTTCTGGTTTAGGTGTATAAAATTCATTATCAAGTATTGAATACCTTGCTGAATATTCATTCACATTTGCAGTTCTATGCCTTATCCATTGCCTTGCAACAAAAATTGGAAGTTTCACGTGAAACTTAATTTCACACATTTCAAATGGAGTTGTATGATGATGTCTCATTAAATACTTTATAAGTGCTTCATCCTGACTTATCTGTTTTGTTCCCTTGCCATAAGAAACACGAGCAGCTTGAACTATAGCGCTATCAGAGCCCATATAATCCACTACTCGAATAAATCCATGGTCTAATACCTTATGTTCTTCATATAAGATTGCATCTATTTCTTTTACTATAGTTCGTTTGGTTGCTTCATTCATAAAATATCCTCAAGACGAAATGGAGATATCAGCTCCACATGAATTGAGTTTTTCATGCATTGCTTCATATCCTCTCCATAAATGATGTGAATTGTTTATTATAGTTTCTCCACCGGCTACCAAAGAAGCAAGCACCAAAGCTGCTGTTGATCTTAAGTCAGTAGCATATAGATTAGCTCCAGATAAGCTTTTTATTCCACTTATAGTAGCTTTGCTTTTCTCGATGCTGATATTAGCACCTAACTTTCTCAATTCATCTGCATGTGTAAATCTGTTTTCAAAAATGTTCTCTTCAATTACTGATATCCCATCAGCGATGCACATTGCAGACATCAGTTGTGGTTGCATATCACTGGGAAAATTGGGGTATGGATCTGTCGCAACGTTAGCAGACTTAATAGAGCCATTTTTTCTGGAAATAACAATGCCTCCATCATACAGTTCAACCATAGCTCCTATAGTCTCCAACTCATTTGTAATACACCTTATATCAGATAGATTTATTCCTTCCAACTCCAACTTACCACCGGTTATTATAGCAGCTAGTGCATAGGTGCCTGCTTCTATGCGATCTGGTATTATTTTATGAACACATCCATTTAGTGCTTCAACTCCTGTTATTATGACCTTTGTATTATCAATTTCAATATCAGCACCCATTTTCTTCAGAAAATCTATTAAATCAAGAACTTCCGGCTCAGTTGCAGCATTGTTTATTGTTGTCACTCCTTCTGCAAATGTTGCTGCCATTATTACATTTTCTGTTGCACCAACACTTATTTTCTCAAATGTGATTTCTTTTCCTTGTAGCTTTCCTTTCACTGTTGCAATTATATTATAGCCGTCAATTTCAATTTTAGCTCCCATTTCTTCTAATGCTTTAATATGCATATCAACGGGACGCTTTCCAATGTTGCATCCACCAGGAAATGCTGTTCTCGCTTTGCCAAATCTGCTAAGCATTGGACCCAATATTAGAAAAGAAGTTCTTAGCTTACTTGCGGTTTTATATGGCATCACGTGATTGTTGATATTGCTGCAGTCAATTTTCAAAGTATGGTTCGCTTTATAATTTTTATTGTGCATAAAGTTCACTTCTGCTCCAAGACTTTCAAGCAACTTAGACATTAGATGCACATCAATTAAATCAGGTACATTATGCAAAATTACCGGGGAGCTACTTAATAGACTTGCTGCCATTATTGGTAAAACAGCATTTTTTGAGCCATTAATCTTGATTTTTCCGACCAAAGGTTTGTAGTTATTTCTTATTAATATCTTGTGCATTTAATTAGATATAAAGTATAATTCATTAGTTTATTGAAGTCTTACTAAGTATAATAGATTGACCGTAAAAGGCAAAATTTGCTTTTTCTTCCTCATCATCCCAGTGTCATGCTACCTGCATGACACCTGATGCGAATTGCCCCCGAAATTTTATACTATGAATTACTCAAATGACGCTCTCGAGCTTTATCAAACCAAATAACACCAATTGCAACAATGAAATAACCAGCTGCTCCTAATGTAAGGGGAATTACTGCATCGAAAGTTGACAGAGGAGGAGACGGCATTAGAATGCTCAAAACACTATACACAAGATTATTTGTTGCATGAGCAATAGTTACTGGCCAAATCGAGTTGTCTTTTTCAAACAACCAGGTAAACATTATAGACATTGCACAAATATAAAGGGTATAAGCACAAATAGTCGGGAATGTAAAGCCATCCTTCCACAAAGCTGAGCCAGCAACCACATAAGTTGGTATGTGCCATACTGACCAAATAATACCGACAATAATTGCTCTGATATAAAAATTTGATATTTTGCTTTTAAGATTTTTCAAAAGATAGCCACGCCAACCGATCTCTTCACCAAGAGACATAATGATCCACATCACAAAGGTTGATAATAAAACAAATAACATCACTAATGGACTCAAAACTGCACTCAAATCCTTTACACGGTCTAACGTAAAAGACTCTCGGAAAAATGAAAAACCGCAGTAAATTGACAAAAGACCATTGGAAATTAGCATACTTACCAGAATAAGTATAAACCCTAATAGACAGTTTTTTGGCGAACTAAGTTTAAAAAGATCCCTTACCTTCTGTTTATTATAAATGGTTAGCAAAATTGCAACTGAAGCCGGAACAAATGTTGTTAATAATGTTATGTCTTTGAAAGGTAAGCACCAAGCTATAATGCACGTCAAAAAATATGTAATTACAACAAATAATGTACAATTAATAGTGGTTAAATTCATGCATACGCCTATCAATTCCTTTTCTGCATTATTGATCTTTATTCATAAATTGTCAATAAAATACTTCTTCAGGGATGAATAGAATATTTTTTCTTTTTGAATTGCTATTGATAGTTTAATTTTTATATGTATTCCCTTTCACAACCGTTTGTCATCCCAGTGTCACGTGCTGGGATGACAGTAGGAGAGCTGCTTGCATGACAAGAGGAAGACACTGGGGTGACATCAACTAAACTTGTCCAAATATGAGCGATGCATTAGTGCCACCAAAACCAAACGAATTAGAAAGTGCATATTGAATTTTATGCTCCTGAGCTTTAAACGGTACAAAATTTAAATCACATCCTTCTGAAGGCTTGTGTAAATTTAAGGTTGGCGGAATAATTCCATTATTTAACGCAAGAATACTGAATATTGCTTCAACGCTCCCTGCAGCACCAAGTAAATGTCCTATAGAAGATTTAGTTGAAGAAACAGGTATTTTATAAACGTAGTCACCGAATAACTGTTTCATTGCTATTACTTCAATTTTATCTCCAAGTGGCGTTGAAGTTCCATGTGCATTGATATACCCTACTTGATTGGGATTAATTTGCGCGCTCTTTAAAGCAAGCTGCATTGCCTTAAATGCGCCTCTTCCTTCTGGATGTGGTGCTGTAATGTGGTGCGCATCTCCTGTGAGTCCGTACCCAACCAGTTCAGCATGTATTTTTGCCCCCCTTTTTTTTGCATGTTCGTATTCTTCCAACACCAATATACCTGCTCCTTCACCCATAACAAAACCATCGCGTTCTGCATCCCATGGTCTTGAAGCTTCTTTGGGTTTATCATTGAATTTAGTTGATAACGCTTTCATAGATGCAAAACCTGCAATTCCAACTCTACACAGTGCACTTTCTGCTCCACCTGCAATCATAACATCTGCTTCACCAAGTTTTATAGTTCTTGCTGAGTTTATGATTGCATGCGCACCTGTTGCACATGCGGTTACTGCTGAATCGTTTGGACCTGTAAATTCGTATTTAATAGAAATATGGCCAGATATCAAATTTATTAGACTTGCAGGGACAAAAAATGGACTGACACGTCTGGGCCCTTTTTCCTGCATGGTAATAACATTTTCCTGAATTGACGGAAGACCACCTATACCAGAGCCAATAGTCACACCAACACGTTCCCGATTGATATTTTGGCTTTCCAAAATTAATGAATCATCTACTGCCTGAATAGCTGCTGCAATACCGTAATGGATAAAACGATCTGTCCTTTTTGAGTCTTTCTCAGAAATATAATCTAGTGGATTGAAATGGTGCTCAATGTTGTCTGATTGCAACGGCACCTGCCCTGCAATTTTGCAAGCAAGATCAGAAGAGTCAAATCTATCCGTATTGATTGCTTTTATGCCAGACTCACTTTTTATTAGCCTTGACCAAGTGTTGTCAACATCTGCCGCTAGTGGAGTGATTAAACCAACACCAGTGACTACTACTCTTCTGCTCATTTAACACTAACTATTAGCCTTTTTTATTATTAATGTACTCAACTATTTGCTCCATAGTTTCCATTTTTTGTGCGTCTTCATCTGGAATTTCTATTCCAAACTCTTCTTCTGCTGCCATGATGATTTCAACTGCATCTAAGCTGTCTGTACCATGCTCCGAAAGCTTTGAAGAGCTGTTGAATTTCTCTACATCCTTACTAATATGCTCTAGTATAATCTTTTTCACTTTTTCTTCTATGTCTTCTCTAGTGCTCTTTGCTAGTTCGCTATTCACATTTCTTACCAAAAAAATAACCTATTCTTTGATGTTATAAAAAATTTTTATGTTTGCAATATCTTTTATAACTGGTAAACTACAGTAAAGTTTTCTACTGCCCTAGCTGGCTAGCGTTACGTGCTAAACAATTAACAATTCAAAAATGCTAGACGAAACAACAAAAAATTTGCTTATTGTAGAAGTAAATAAACTCTTACCCGAAAATAGCGAGAATAAGCTTATATCAGCTATGCGTTATATACTCCTTGCTCCTGCAAAACATATACGCTCCTTTTTAGTCGTAGCTTCATCGCGAGTGTTTAACGCGGAAGCTAAAAAAGTAATATCAGTTGCTGCAGCAATTGAATTTGTTCATGCTTACTCTCTAATTCACGATGATTTACCGTGCATGGACAACAGTGATACTCGCAGAAGCCAGCTAAGCTGCCATAAAAAATTTGATGAAGCAACAGCAGTGCTTGCCGGAGATGCACTACTTACTCTGGCTTTTGAGGTATTATCTTCGTTAAATGAGAAACGCTGTGAGATCATAAAAGTTCTTTCTCAGGCAATAGGAATTAGGGGAATGGTGGGAGGACAGGCTTTAGATATTAACAGTGAGCATATAGATTTTAGCCCCCAACCCTCTGTCATTCAAGTAGCGGACACTGGGATCAAGAAGGCTTTGCCTACAAGCATTTCGTGCAAAAAGCCATGCGATAGTGGAGCTGAACATGAAATGGATTCCAGTGTCCGCTACTTGCATGACACCCTTTCTACCTTAAAACTACAACATTCGTACGGCTGTATGTATGACGCTGGAATGACGTCGGGCCAAGCTGATAAAATAAAAGAAATTCATTTGATGAAAACCGCAAAACTATTTGCAGCTTCATGTGAAATAGGTGCTATAATAGGGGATGCTACAGACAAGCAACGTAAAGCGTTATATAACTATGGAATAAATCTAGGGCTTATCTTTCAAGCTAAGGATGATATTGAAGACTACGAACAAGATAAAACAAATAACCTAATGTCTGTGCTTGGTAAAAGTGAAGTAGAGGACTATATAGACGGCCTCTTTAAACAAGGCTTGGATAATTTGAGTGCGCTTTCAGGGGATACTAATTATTTATATGATTTATTGAATCAAGTAAAGAAAGATGGTTAGAAAAATTATATTACAAATGCTTATTTCCGTAGTAACGATTCTCACTTTAACTTCCACTTTTGTGTTTACTATTGTCTATATAAACAAAGGTAAACCGGAAAAAAAGGACAAGCTTTATGAGATAAATGCCACGCATGGTGGTTTGATACAGACGATAGCATATTACCTAGTGAAGCCAATACTTGAATCAGCACTTGACCGCTATATTGAAAAGCATGGGCTGACAGAATATTTAGAAGAAATGACGCAGCAAAAAGAAGAAGATTCAATAAATTTTTATGAAATTACTGAAGGCAGTGGCAGCAAGGCTTTTTGTGGCCTGGAAGTCCTATTGCAAATATATAAAATTTCTAATAATAACTTAGCAACACTCCCTAGCAAAGTTTCTGATGTTACTTTGAAAATAGGTCAAGATAACCTAAAAGAAGTGAGTTTAGGGGTAATAGGTATGAAAGAAGGCGGAGAGCGTGTAGTTACTATTGCCAATGATAACAAAATGAATTTTAATTCTTATTACGTCAAACTGATCGAAATAAAGGATAAATATCCCGACTCAGTAAATAATCTGATGGTTTTTAATGACTTAATTAACAAGACTGGAAAACAAGTAAGGTGCGGTGATGAGATATCGGTTAAATATAGCGTAAAGGAGCATAATGGAGAATATATAGCCAAAGATCAAACAGTGCAATTTAGGGTTGGCGATAAAAAAATACCACTTGCTATAGAGCTTGGAGTTGTGGGAATGAGAGCTGGTAATAAAAGAACTATTCTTTCTCCGCCTGACCTTTTGACTATTACTGACGATATGTTAATAAAAGACATAGATTATGATGAAGAAAATATCTCAATAATTGACTTAAGCTTAGATGTTAAGCAAGAGGTCGCAGCACACCATTCTACTGTTGAAAAACAGCCTAAAGAATATAGCTGAAATTTTAGGTCTACTGGCTGACCTTCTGAACACTCAATGGCGTCAACTTAAGGAAAAATATCAGCGATAGTGTATAAAATTTCTCTCTAAAACTTTTACCATTAAATTATCCAAAGAGTGCAATAAACAGCACTTTTGTTTCTGTTTTATTTCAACAAAGAAGTCTAAAATGTGTCCTTTTTAGGTGAAACATGCAAAAAGGAAAAAATCTTATTCTACAAATTAAAAATATAATATACTCGAAAGCTTTTCAGAGAATCCATTGTGTTGGAAAAAACAGTTTTACACGAACAAGAAAACTTCCTTTTACGACAGTATTTTCTATGATTTTAAAGTTATAGCTCTTCTCATAATAATCCAAATAAGGTAAGATATGGATTTATGGTAGTGGGGTTTGTATGCCAGCAGCGTATAGTTATGACTTAAGGAAAAAAGCAATGGAAGCATTGGATGAGGGAGAAAGTAGAGCAACTGTTGCCAAGAGATTTAAAATTGGAAAAACGACTTTATATGAGTGGCAGAAAAGGCGTGAGGAAACAGGAGATTTTCAGTCAAAAAAGCCTGGAAGCGTAGGATATAACCATAAAATTACCGACTGGAATGTCTTCACCGAATTTGCAAAAAACCATGGCGGCAAAACTCAGTCAGAGATGGCTAAACTCTGGGGCAATATCAGTCGACAAACGATTCACCGCGCACTTAAAAATATTGGCTTTACAAGAAAAAAAGACCTACGGATATAAAGAAAGAAATGAAGAAAAGCGAGCTCAATTTGCAAAGGTTATAGCAACAAAATATCCTGAAAATCTTGTATATATTGACGAATCTGGGATAGACAATACAGAAGACTACCCATACGGATATTGCAGAAAAGGAGAGAGGTTTCATTCACTAAAATCAGGTAAAAAAACTCAGCGTGTCAGTATGATTGCAGCTCTAAATAAAAAGAAAATCATTGCTCCATTGACCTTTGAGGGATACTGCAACAAGGATGTTTTTGAGGCTTGGTTTGAGCAGTTTTTGACTCCAATTTTAAGGTCTGGCCAAACTGTAATTCTTGATAACGCTGCTTTCCATAAATCTAAAAAAATCGATGATCTTGCTAAAGGAGTAGGTGCTGAAATTCTTTATCTTCCTCCATATTCTCCAGACTTTAACGAAATTGAGCATCATTGGTTTGCTATAAAGAACAGAGCTAGAAAAAATATCCCTATTTTTCAGTCTTTCCGTCAAGCTGTTGATTCTGCTTTTTTATGATTTGTTCTGACTATTATGAGAAGAGCTATAACTCAAAGCTGGGACACTGCAGTTTCAACAAACGATTCCAGCGACTTTAGCGTCTGCACCACCTGGGCAAAAATAGATAATAAATTCTATCTACTTGATGTATATCGAGCAAAGCTTGAGTATCCAAAGCTTAAAGAGCAAGTTCTGTCACTAGCTGCAAGATGGACACCACACGCAATTTTGATCGAAGCAAAAACGAGTGGTCAACAATTAACACAAGAGCTAAAAGCAAACAGTGATCTACCGATTATCGAAATAATTCCACACAATGACAAACTCACTCGATTTTATCAAATTGCTCCGATAATAGAGTCTGGCAGGGTTTTTCTGCCGCATCAAGCAGTATGGCTCAGCGATTTCGAATATGAAATTTTAATGTTCCCAGAAGCTCGCCATGATGATCAAGTGGATAGTACCGCGCAATATTTACAATGGACAAGAAAAACTAACACCAGTGCTTTCAGGGTCAGGGGCTTTGGCCCTAACCTTAATAAAACGCTTAGGTGGCTGAGAGCAGTGGATTAGATCAATTGCTTCTAAATTTTTTTATGGGAGAGTGCTGCTCGGCCTTAGTGGCATACAGGTCTGTGGATATTGTCAATTCTTCCATTCCCACACTCAATTCTAGAGTACGTTTTGGCGATCTTTCTCCAGTATTCTCACAACCTATAGACTCATAACCACTTGTTGTTGCCTCAGCTTTAGAGCTTACGTTTTCAGCATCAGTCGCCTCCGCTGAAGAGATACCGCTGTCTTTATTATCTTCGGACTTCATCTTTTCAGCTTTTGATTTACCTTCAACAGGCCATCGCTCTTCCCTAAACGACTTTACTTCCGAAGCATCATAAGTACGGTTAATCCAGTATCCACCTTTGTCTTTTGTAATTGAAATATATTCTAATACGCTTTCATCGGGATAACAGGTTTTAATTGCTGCTTTAGGGAATAACCTATGTTCTCGCACCTGAAAACTTACCCATTTGTCCTTTTCAGATTTCACTGCCTTTTCGACGATGTTAATGTCGATATCTTTTATTTCTACTTTTCCCTCATGCTCCCGACTAAAAAGTTCTTTTAAGTTAAGTAAGGCACCACGACTTATATTAGCAACAACTGTTGTTTTTTGGTTTTTCTCACAATGAGAAAGAAATTGAAATGGAAACTCATTGAAATCATAGGCTTCTTCCTTATTGACACGATACTCTTCTTTCGTTTTATCTATTATCTCCTGTAAATATTCTTTTACATCAACACCATCATCAATTAAACTAGCAATCTTCCCATTTTTTACAATAAAGTTAGTATGAGGAGGATCCAAAGCATAATTATTTAAGTTAAACCAATAAAGCAATGCTTTAAACAACTTTTCTTCTTCCTTTTCCTTAGTAACTTGCTGTTTTTCAGGTTCCTCATTATAAATGTTCTCCGTATCTTTTAGAGAATCTTCAGAAACCCCAGAATTTAAGGACATTGAATTCTTCCATGCTCTAGGAGAAGGAATCGATGATGATCTTTTCTGATCCGGAATATTATCCTCTGTTAGCATACCTTCACCAGCACCTAAAGATAGCTGTGATTGACCACAAGTGGATTGACTTGAATCTATTTCCCCCAGCATCCCCCGAAAAGGCTCTGTTTCTTCCTCTTTTTTTGATCTTCGCCTGGGATGCTTCTCTAACCCTTTACCACGACTTCGCTTGGGAAACTCCTGTGTCGGTGATGACAATTCAGTTAAGCCAGAACTTGGACCACCACTTGAAGAATGTGCAACAGAATCCTTAGGTTTCGGAGGTGAATTACTATCATAACCACTGTCTGTATCTTTTTTCCTTTGGTTGGGCGGTGTTCTTGGTGGCTCAGGCGATAATAACCCATGCCGACTTCTAAAATTCTCAAGATTAACTGCAAATTCAAAATGTCCGTTTATTTGATTATATGCAATTGGAGACTCCATAATTTTAGGGAGTAAAAGAGCAATCTGCTTATTAGAGAAAGCATAAACAGGCCCTTGAGAACTGCTAATTTGTCCAAGCTCGTCTTTAGTTTCACCTTTAATATTGCTAAAAACAACGTCACCTAAAATCTCGTAAAATTTTTTCTTAATCTTATATGCATCTTCCTCACTCAAAGGAACCACCTGACCATTTACTTCTACTAAAGGTATAAGAGCAAAACTATGACCACTCTTTATTTTGTCTTTATTTGTAAACACATCATATTCGTAACCTTCAATAAACTTTCCTGTTATTTTAAAAATTAAATCATTAATAGCATCTTTGCAATTTTCAACTTTGGAATCTATGTTGCCTGGAGTTTTAAAATCAAACGCTATTCGCTCTTTAACATATCTTACTATATCCTTGATGACATTAATGTCGGTAATATCTTTAATATATAACTTATTATCTCTTTGTTCATAAAAAATTGAACTATTATTAAAACCACATTCCTCCAATCTTGAGTTAAATGCTTTAACATATATATCCTTAAATATCCCAAGAAGTTTTGAAGGATTTTGATTCCCTTTCTCCTTAAAATACCTGTCGCCAAAAGATATACAGTATAGATAAGGAGAAGATCTATCTGTTCTTTCTAGCTGCACAGACCTTCTCACACATTTTAAAGCTTCTTCCTCTGTCATTCTTGCCATTTCTTCTAGATACCCAGTAGCTCTTGCTTCCACGCGCTCCTGAAACTCATTAACAAAATGAAGCTTCAAGTTACGGATTACTTCACCATCCATAAGATTTGCTAGCTCTACTACTTTCACATTTTTATTTATAAACTTCCCTTTTTTATTAAAACCGACATCAAAAACAAATGGAAAACAGTTTAAGTTATAGAACCCATCTGCTGCCTCTTCAGTACCATAGTGCCGATTTATTATCTCCTCTCTCACCTCCTTCAAATATTTCTTTATATTTCCATCACATCCAAATGAACTGACAATCTTATCATTTTTTCCTTTCGTTCCACCCTGCACAGTAAAATTAGTATAAATATTATCAGAAAAATAATTATTTAAATTAAACGCATTAACTAGTTCTGTTACAAAAATTTTTGTTGGCATAACCACTCCTATTAAAATTACTGTAAAATGATATTATTTATTATTACCTTTACTGTTACCGGCACCAGTAGAGCTACACTTATCCATTTGCGTATCAGGTTTATTACTTTCACGTTCCCGCATCTCTTTCTTATACTGCTCACGTATTTCCTTATTAGGACCGTTATATTTTTCATACCTGCTGCTTGTAATCCACCCTTTTGAACTACCGCTATCTTTTTTATCATTACCACTATGCATATTAACCCCCAAGTAAAAATATTGTGTAACTAATATACTAAAAATAAATTGTAGTGCAAGCACTTTTTTTATGTTTTTTAGTATAAATTTTATTCACTCTTTAATTTTCATAAAATTCAGTTTTCTAGATTCCGCTAACACGTGGCGGAATGACGAGCTGTCGACATCTATCTATATGCCCCTGGATTCCAGCGTCACACGCTGGAATGACAAGTCATTGGCAACCCTAAGTTCCCTACGTCATACCGCGATTCATTCGCGGTATCTCAAGCATAGATTCCGCTAACACGTAGCGGAATGACGAACTGTCGACACCTATCTATATGCCCCTGGATTCCAGTGTCACGCAGTGGAATGATAAAGAAAGGACATTGGGATCTAGCCTCTCGATAGTGTGCTGACATTTTTTCCTACTAACTGACCTTCTATACATTTCTCAACTTTTACATCATTAGTCAATCCTTTTGGTGGTTGAGCACCATTCACAGAACCTTCATTCTCAGCACCATTCCAAACACCCATTCTAAAATTGGCAAGTTCTTTTGCAAATTCAGTGCAAAGGTTATTCGTTTCTTGTTCATTAGCAGACTTGTTTATTGGTGCTTCTTCTCTTTTAACCTTGTCAAGGTCAGCCACTTTAGGCCTGGTTGCATCAGTAGATTTAGGTCCTGGTATAATATCGCTAATATTACCACTCCTTTCCCTTTTGTTCTTACTAGAATGTTCTAAAGTTTTTTGAACAACTCTTGGCCCCATCCCCATCGTATTCGTTGCAGGTTTCGGTGGACACACCTCTTTCTTCGGTTCCTCCGGCTTCGTTTTTTTCTCTTCATTCACTTTTTCTGGTTTTTGTGAATTTTCATGATATTTTCTTTCAAGCTCAGCAAGACGCAATAGATGTTTCAAAGGATCTGACACAGCTTCAAGCTCTGGTTTGCTCAGAGGAATTGGCCTTACAAATCCTGGTGAAATTTCAAAAAGGAAAACTGGCACTTTAGGTTTTTCTCTTTCATCTACCTTGATTTCTACGTCTTTATGAACTTCTTTAATTGCTTCTAATGATGTTTTTTCTGCTTTTTTATCTTCTTTTTCTGTAGATGCCTCTACCGCAGCCGCCAACTCAACTCCAAACATCTCTGCGAACATTGTAACAATCCATCCGACAACAGCCATTTGTAACCTGAGTTTCAGATCTTGCAATGCAGTTAATCTTTCTAACGCCCTTGTAAACTCTTCTTCTGATAACTCACCACTGCCTAATTTTTCCTGCAATTCTTTTATCTCTTTGTCCAACCTCTGATCGAAACTTAAATCGCGTGCAAAAATCTTCTTGATTAACTCCTTAAGCTTATTACGCAAAAAGTTAATTATCGCAGCAAGCCAGTTTTTTTCTTTCTTCTCCTTGAGCATTTGGTAGATTTTCGGATCATCTACATCTACTTCAAAAAGGTTAAAGAGAGATTCAAAGAAATTCCAGAAATCTCCCAGCGGTTTTTCACAATTGAAGTAACCATCATCATCACCTTCTCCGATATGTAGCTCTTCTTGAGATGATATTTCATCGATACAACTAGAAGCCTGACGCTCACACTCGAGCCTCCTGAGCAAATCTTGTCTGGTAAGCTCCTCTACGCACTGCCTCTATTGCTCTGATGTAGCTAAAGTGACTTACGATAATTTGAAAAACAAAAATTCGTCATTCCGCTACTTGTTAGCGGAATCTATACCGCGAATGAATCGCGGTATGACGTAGGACTGCTGTCATCCCAGTGCGTGACACTGGGATCTCGTTCCTTAACTTTATAGGTAAATTATTTCAAATTGTGTCTAGCTGCAAGTATAATAATTTCCATTTATAGATAAAGTATGTTGCAAATGTTATGCCAAAGAGTATAATAAAATCTATATCAAATACTTTACAAGAAAAAGTGGGATAGAGGCAAAAGCAAATATTAATAAGGATAATTTAAGAAAAGCGCATGCTAGAGTTTGAAGAAGCAGTAAAAATAAAAAATATTATTGAAAGGTTAAATAGCACATGATATAATATATATATATAGTGTAAAAATGTAAATAATTTTATTGACATCTTTACATTAATAGTTCTTAAATATTTAGTACTGTAGAATTAAATTATTAAGTTTTATGAAGGAAGTAAAAATGGTGGAAAGCTTTTCAGGTAATAATAAAGATAGTAATTTTATTGAGGGGGCAAAAATAATGGAAAATTTTTCAGATAATAACGGAAACGGTAGCTCAATCTTCCAAGGAAAAATCAGGGAGCAAGATTTCTCTGCAGAGCAGAAGTTAAATGAACTAAAAGCAGCCATAGAGGAGCCCACCAGACAAGATTTGCTCAGGAGGCTCGAGTGTGAGCGTCAGGCTTCTAGTTGTATCGATGAAATATCATCTCAAGAAGAGCTACATATCGGAGAAGGTGATGATGATGGTTACTTCAATTGTGAAAAACCGCTGGGAGATTTCTGGAATTTCTTTGAATCTCTCTTTAACCTTTTTGAAGTAGATGTAGATGATCCGAAAATCTACCAAATGCTCAAGGAGAAGAAAGAAAAAAACTGGCTTGCTGCGATAATTAACTTTTTGCGTAATAAGCTTAAGGAGTTAATCAAGAAGATTTTTGCACGCGATTTAAGTTTCGATCAGAGGTTGGACAAAGAGATAAAAGAATTGCAGGAAAAATTAGGCAGTGGTGAGTTATCAGAAGAAGAGTTTACAAGGGCGTTAGAAAGATTAACTGCATTGCAAGATCTGAAACTCAGGTTACAAATGGCTGTTGTCGGATGGATTGTTACAATGTTCGCAGAGATGTTTGGAGTTGAGTTGGCGGCTGCGGTAGAGGCATCTACAGAAAAAGAAGATAAAAAAGCAGAAAAAACATCATTAGAAGCAATTAAAGAAGTTCATAAAGACGTAGAAATCAAGGTAGATGAAAGAGAAAAACCTAAAGTGCCAGTTTTCCTTTTTGAAATTTCACCAGGATTTGTAAGGCCAATTCCTCTGAGCAAACCAGAGCTTGAAGCTGTGTCAGATCCTTTGAAACATCTATTGCGTCTTGCTGAGCTTGAAAGAAAATATCATGAAAATTCACAAAAACCAGAAAAAGTGAATGAAGAGAAAAAAACGAAGCCGGAGGAACCGAAGAAAGAGGTGTGTCCACCGAAACCTGCAACGAATACGATGGGGATGGGGCCAAGAGTTGTTCAAAAAACTTTAGAACATTCTAGTAAGAACAAAAGGGAAAGGAGTGGTAATATTAGCGATATTATACCAGGACCTAAATCTACTGATGCAACCAGGCCTAAAGTGGCTGACCTTGACAAGGTTAAAAGAGAAGAAGCACCAATAAACAAGTCTGCTAATGAACAAGAAACGAATAACCTTTGCACTGAATTTGCAAAAGAACTTGCCAATTTTAGAATGGGTGTTTGGAATGGTGCTGAGAATGAAGGTTCTGTGAATGGTGCTCAACCACCAAAAGGATTGACTAATGATGTAAAAGTTGAGAAATGTATAGAAGGTCAGTTAGTAGGAAAAAATGTCAGCACACTATCGAGAGGCTAGATCCCAATGTCCTTTCTTTATCATTCCACTGCGTGACACTGGAATCCAGGGGCATATAGATAGGTGTCGACAGTTCGTCATTCCGCTACGTGTTAGCGGAATCTATGCTTGAGATACCGCGAATGAATCGCGGTATGACGTAGGGAACTTAGGGTTGCCAATGACTTGTCATTCCAGCGTGTGACGCTGGAATCCAGGGGCATATAGATAGATGTCGACAGCTCGTCATTCCGCCACGTGTTAGCGGAATCTAGAAAACTGAATTTTATGAAAATTAAAGAGTGAATAAAATTTATACTAAAAAACATAAAAAAAGTGCTTGCACTACAATTTATTTTTAGTATATTAGTTACACAATATTTTTACTTGGGGGTTAATATGCATAGTGGTAATGATAAAAAAGATAGCGGTAGTTCAAAAGGGTGGATTACAAGCAGCAGGTATGAAAAATATAACGGTCCTAATAAGGAAATACGTGAGCAGTATAAGAAAGAGATGCGGGAACGTGAAAGTAATAAACCTGATACGCAAATGGATAAGTGTAGCTCTACTGGTGCCGGTAACAGTAAAGGTAATAATAAATAATATCATTTTACAGTAATTTTAATAGGAGTGGTTATGCCAACAAAAATTTTTGTAACAGAACTAGTTAATGCGTTTAATTTAAATAATTATTTTTCTGATAATATTTATACTAATTTTACTGTGCAGGGTGGAACGAAAGGAAAAAATGATAAGATTGTCAGTTCATTTGGATGTGATGGAAATATAAAGAAATATTTGAAGGAGGTGAGAGAGGAGATAATAAATCGGCACTATGGTACTGAAGAGGCAGCAGATGGGTTCTATAACTTAAACTGTTTTCCATTTGTTTTTGATGTCGGTTTTAATAAAAAAGGGAAGTTTATAAATAAAAATGTGAAAGTAGTAGAGCTAGCAAATCTTATGGATGGTGAAGTAATCCGTAACTTGAAGCTTCATTTTGTTAATGAGTTTCAGGAGCGCGTGGAAGCAAGAGCTACTGGGTATCTAGAAGAAATGGCAAGAATGACAGAGGAAGAAGCTTTAAAATGTGTGAGAAGGTCTGTGCAGCTAGAAAGAACAGATAGATCTTCTCCTTATCTATACTGTATATCTTTTGGCGACAGGTATTTTAAGGAGAAAGGGAATCAAAATCCTTCAAAACTTCTTGGGATATTTAAGGATATATATGTTAAAGCATTTAACTCAAGATTGGAGGAATGTGGTTTTAATAATAGTTCAATTTTTTATGAACAAAGAGATAATAAGTTATATATTAAAGATATTACCGACATTAATGTCATCAAGGATATAGTAAGATATGTTAAAGAGCGAATAGCGTTTGATTTTAAAACTCCAGGCAACATAGATTCCAAAGTTGAAAATTGCAAAGATGCTATTAATGATTTAATTTTTAAAATAACAGGAAAGTTTATTGAAGGTTACGAATATGATGTGTTTACAAATAAAGACAAAATAAAGAGTGGTCATAGTTTTGCTCTTATACCTTTAGTAGAAGTAAATGGTCAGGTGGTTCCTTTGAGTGAGGAAGATGCATATAAGATTAAGAAAAAATTTTACGAGATTTTAGGTGACGTTGTTTTTAGCAATATTAAAGGTGAAACTAAAGACGAGCTTGGACAAATTAGCAGTTCTCAAGGGCCTGTTTATGCTTTCTCTAATAAGCAGATTGCTCTTTTACTCCCTAAAATTATGGAGTCTCCAATTGCATATAATCAAATAAACGGACATTTTGAATTTGCAGTTAATCTTGAGAATTTTAGAAGTCGGCATGGGTTATTATCGCCTGAGCCACCAAGAACACCGCCCAACCAAAGGAAAAAAGATACAGACAGTGGTTATGATAGTAATTCACCTCCGAAACCTAAGGATTCTGTTGCACATTCTTCAAGTGGTGGTCCAAGTTCTGGCTTAACTGAATTGTCATCACCGACACAGGAGTTTCCCAAGCGAAGTCGTGGTAAAGGGTTAGAGAAGCATCCCAGGCGAAGATCAAAAAAAGAGGAAGAAACAGAGCCTTTTCGGGGGATGCTGGGGGAAATAGATTCAAGTCAATCCACTTGTGGTCAATCACAGCTATCTTTAGGTGCTGGTGAAGGTATGCTAACAGAGGATAATATTCCGGATCAGAAAAGATCATCATCGATTCCTTCTCCTAGAGCATGGAAGAATTCAATGTCCTTAAATTCTGGGGTTTCTGAAGATTCTCTAAAAGATACGGAGAACATTTATAATGAGGAACCTGAAAAACAGCAAGTTACTAAGGAAAAGGAAGAAGAAAAGTTGTTTAAAGCATTGCTTTATTGGTTTAACTTAAATAATTATGCTTTGGATCCTCCTCATACTAACTTTATTGTAAAAAATGGGAAGATTGCTAGTTTAATTGATGATGGTGTTGATGTAAAAGAATATTTACAGGAGATAATAGATAAAACGAAAGAAGAGTATCGTGTCAATAAGGAAGAAGCCTATGATTTCAATGAGTTTCCATTTCAATTTCTTTCTCATTGTGAGAAAAACCAAAAAACAACAGTTGTTGCTAATATAAGTCGTGGTGCCTTACTTAACTTAAAAGAACTTTTTAGTCGGGAGCATGAGGGAAAAGTAGAAATAAAAGATATCGACATTAACATCGTCGAAAAGGCAGTGAAATCTGAAAAGGACAAATGGGTAAGTTTTCAGGTGCGAGAACATAGGTTATTCCCTAAAGCAGCAATTAAAACCTGTTATCCCGATGAAAGCGTATTAGAATATATTTCAATTACAAAAGACAAAGGTGGATACTGGATTAACCGTACTTATGATGCTTCGGAAGTAAAGTCGTTTAGGGAAGAGCGATGGCCTGTTGAAGGTAAATCAAAAGCTGAAAAGATGAAGTCCGAAGATAATAAAGACAGCGGTATCTCTTCAGCGGAGGCGACTGATGCTGAAAACGTAAGCTCTAAAGCTGAGGCAACAACAAGTGGTTATGAGTCTATAGGTTGTGAGAATACTGGAGAAAGATCGCCAAAACGTACTCTAGAATTGAGTGTGGGAATGGAAGAATTGACAATATCCACAGACCTGTATGCCACTAAGGCCGAGCAGCACTCTCCCATAAAAAAATTTAGAAGCAATTGATCTAATCCACTGCTCTCAGCCACCTAAGCGTTTTATTAAGGTTAGGGCCAAAGTTCCTGACCCTGGGGATGCTGTCGGTGGTTTTTCTTGTCCATTGTAAATATTGTACCGTACTAAATGTTTAAAAAGTATTAATATAAAGATATCAATAAAATTATTTACATTTTTATACTATGCACATTACATCATGTGTTATTTAACCTTACAATAATTTTTTTATTCTTGCTGCTTCTTCAAATTCTAAATTTTCAGCATGCTTTATCATTTGCTTTCTCAAATCATCCTTATTAGTATTTACTTTCGGTTCTGCTATTGCCCTCTCCTGTAAGGTGTTTGATATAGGTTTTATTATAGTCTTTGGGACAATATTGTGCAATATATTATGTTCTTCTTGTTTTTTTCTTCTTCTTTCGGTCTCTCTTAATGCACGGTCCAGAGAACCAGTGATTTTATCTGCATACAAAATTACTCTACCTTCAGCATTACGCGCAGCACGACCGATCGTTTGAATTAATGAAGTTTCTGATCGTAAAAATCCTTCTTTATCAGCATCCAAAATTGCAACCAACCCACACTCTGGAATATCAAGACCTTCCCTCAGCAAGTTAACACCTACTAAAACATCGATTTCTTTAGATCTCAATTTGTATATAATTTCTATTCTCTCCAGCGCAGCAATATCAGAATGCAAATAACTCACTCTCATATTCAATTCACTCATATATTCAGCTAAATTTTCAGCCATTTTTTTCGTCAATGTAGTGATTAAAACACAAAATCCCTTCCCTATTGTCACTTGTGCCTCATGAATTACATCATCAATTTGACTCTCTATTGGTTTTACAATGCAGATTGGGTCCGTAAGCCCTGTTGGACGGATAACTTGCTCTATAAATACATTATTGGTCTTTGCCAACTCATACTTTCCTGGAGTGGCTGAAATGTAAACAGTCTGCGGCCTAACTCCCTCCCACTCTTCAAATTTTAATGGACGATTATCAAAAGCGGAAGGGAGCCTGAAGCCATAGTCGATCAATTTCTTTTTACGCGCCTCATTACCACTGTACATCGCACCAACCTGAGGAACGGTGACATGACTCTCATCAACAAATAAAATTACGTCTTTGGGTAAATATTCAAACAAAGTAGGCGGTGGATCCCCAGCTTCCATTCCATAGAGATAACGCGAATAATTTTCAATACCTTTACATATTCCTGTTGTTCTCATCATTTCGATATCAAAATTAGTGCGTTGCTCGAGGCGCTTTGCTTCAACAATCTTGTTTTGCGAGTAGTAATAATCCAAGCGTTCATGCAGCTCTTTTTTGACTAGTTCAATTGCCTGCAACAAAGCCTCACGCGGGGTTATGTAATAGCTATTTGGAAAAATGGTGATTTTATTTACGCCTTTGGTAACATTGCCCGTTATAGCATCAACTTCAGAAATTTCTTCTATTTCATCGCCAAATAACGATAAACGCCAAGCTTTATTTTCATAATGGGAAGGAAATATATCAACAATATCGCCGCGCACTCTGAAATATCCTCTCTCAAACCTGGCATCAGAGCGCTTGTATTGAAGATCAGTTAAGTTGCTCAGGAAATCATTAATACGAATTTTATTTCCAACACTAAGCGGTATGATCATGCTGCGGTAGCTCTCAGGCGAACCAAGACCGTATATGCAGGAAACACTGGCAACTACGATCGTATCCCTGCGCTCCAAAAGGGAGCAGACGGTGGAATAACGCAGCATCTCAATTCTTTCGTTAATTGCAGAATCTTTTTCGATATAAGTATCAGTTTGTGGTAAATAGGCTTCAGGTTGATAATAATCATAATAAGAAATGAAGTATTCAACAGCATTATGGGGAAACAATCCTTTCATTTCCTCATAAAGCTGTGCTGCTAAAGTTTTATTGTGTGCCATAATTAATGCAGGCCTGTTTGTCCTTGCAATAACATTTGCCATAGTAAAAGTTTTCCCAGAACCAGTAACTCCAAGCAAAACCTGATCTCTTTTATTGCTATTTAGCCCTGCAATTAAGCTATCGATTGCCTGTGGTTGATCCCCAGCCGGTTGAAAATGTGTAGCGATTTGAAATTCCATAGACTTTACTTACTATCTTTGATTCATTGTATAGTAAACACTATATTGCTTTTAAGATAAGTTGTATAGCTATCGTAAAGCCATAAAACATTAACCAACAATGTCATGCAAGTAGCTGACACTGGAATCTTGTTTCAATGTTAAACAAAATACCATAGAATTCAAGAAGACAATTCCTAAAAAATCCCTACATCCAAAAAAAGGCAAAATGCTGCTTGAATAAGCTAAATTTTTTTAGATGCAAAAACAATAAAACATAGTTGATACTAAAGTTATAGTACTCCTATGACAACGTTACAAAAATTAAGGAAATGGATAGCTCTGATCAATTGGAATAGTATTTTCAGGTACCGGTGGTCAATATGACATTTTTAAAATAAAGATTTAGAACCTGTTTAAAATCTTCTCAATAGAAGAGAAATGAAGGAAAGAACGACCATTTGTAGGCTAGTGTTAAGTTTTCGCTCGCAATTTTTCCACAATCGTCTGCATTTTTCTAACCAAGCGAAAGATCGCTCTACAACCCATCTTTGTGGCAATACAGCAAAGGAATGTAATTCACTTCGTTTTATTACTTCTACAGTTGCTCCAATAATCGTTTTTATTTTAGTTGCAAAATTTTCTCCTGTATAACCTGCATCGACCAGTATATTTTTAACTTCCGAGAGGTTTTCTTTTGCGCTTTCAACCATTCTCACAGCACTGCTAACCCCAGTTGTAAATTAGAAAAAATAGAAAAGGTAAGGAAATAGGGTAAACTCCGAGGTATTTGATATTCATTCCTAAAATAGGAGGTTACCAATGAAAGAAAAAGTAACAGAAATCTTTTGTATAGTCGATGATTTTTGCAATACAGTCGATGAAAATTTTGCAGAAAAACTTCTACCAAGTGGCAAAAAACCAACCAGGACGCCAGAGATTACGCATTCAGAGATTTTTACCATAATATTGCTATATCAAGTGCGACAATTTTAAAATTTTCTATGTGCATTATTTGAAATTATTATACGAATCAGCGTTTCCAAAATTGCCATCCTATAGTAGGTTTATCAGGTTAAAATCGCGGGTTTTATGGTATTTAGCGCTCTTAATGCAATGGTTTTGCGAACAGTCAAAAGTGACAGGGATTTCGTACATAGATGCAACATCTATCGCTGTTTGCCATCCAAAAAGGACCTCGAGAAACAAAGTTTTCAAAGGGTTGGCAAAGATTGGAAAGACTACTTATGGGTGGTTTTTCGGTACATCTAGTAATCAATGAAACTGGCGAAATTCAAGGGGTTACGGTGATAAAAGGCAACGTTGATACCTGTGCCAAATTTAACTAAGAAATTGACTGGATTATTGTTTGGAGATAAAGGATATATCAAAAAAGATCTTTTTCACGAATTATTCGATAGAGGGTTAAAGCTTGTAACCAGTATAAAAAAGGGTATGAAAAACTCATTAATGGCGCTAAATGAGAAGATTTTGTTAAGAAAAAGATCGATTATTGAGACAGTTTTTGGCTCTCTGAAAAACAAATTTGAGATTGAGCATACTCGCCATAGATCACCGATAAATTTTTTGGTACACATTTTTTCTACGCTTGTTTCATATTCCATGCAGCCGCTGCATTTCTAAGCTTTACTTCGTTGGCTAATCCGCAACTGGGGTATATAGGGTTGACACCAAGGCAATATTCTTCTGGAGAAGTTGATCGGCATGGCAGCATATCAAAGATGGGACCAGCGGAATGTAGAAGTATGTTATATGAAGCTGCACAAACAATGCTTACAGTTACCAAGAGGACATTTAAATTAAAAAACTGGGGTTGCGAAGAAAAAAGGAATGAAAAAAGCAATTGTAGCAGTAGCAAGAAAATTAGCTGTAATTATGCATAGGATGTTGGTTGATAAAACAGAATTTTATTATCAATAAACATCAAAAGAGCATAGGACAATAATTTTATTGAAAATAAAGATAGCAATGCCGATGGAAGGGACAAGCAAGAACTTAGTTAGACTTCGTGGTAAACATGTTGCCGTCCACTTCCGCCTAACAAGTATAATGCGGCTTGACAAATTTATTGTCATCTCAGACCGCGGAGAGAACCATATGCTACTTTTAACTTATGTAAAATTACCAAGGATTATGGAGAAGATATGCTGTTTTGATTTGTGTGAAAATTATTGTTGACTTATGTGCAATTAGAGAACCTAAGTCACTTTAGCTATATATAAAAGGTTTAAGTGGTTGTATTGATGTATCTTTGTATTAAAAAACACCCAATAAGCAGAGTTGTAAGTGGAATAAACCACAAAATGTAAGTGCTAGATTTTATAGGCGGTACGATTATAATTGAATTGCCGTAAGAATTTTTTAACTCTGAGATTATCTCTTCATCTGTGTATCCATCATTGATTTTTTTACGAATTGCTTCTCGCATATCATACGCGATCTGAGATCCAGATTCAGACAATGATTCGCCAGAACATATTGGACACCTTATTATTTCAAATAAACTGGTTGCTCGTTTTTCCATGCTTTTATCTCTGAGTTTATTATCCAGAGTAAAAGCGTTTACGCCTGAGTGGAATATCAATATGAAAAGTAAGCTAATTACTATTCTCATTCTTGGTTAATTGGATTATTTTACTGAGTTGGTTCATAAAATCAGTGATGGATAACTTTCCAATAAAGCTTGACCCTACATCATCATCGTACTTTATTGAAAATTGAATGCCATCATCAGTTGTTTTTTCTGATAAGGAAGACATTAATTTTTCAAACACATCTGAAGTTTTTGAGTCACCAATCATAAACGAGATTAATTCTTTATAATTTGATATAGCCACGTTGATTTTGTCTTTAAATGAAGACGTAACCAAATTATAATTTTGCACTCCACCATCTGCAGCAAGAGAAAAATTATTACTTTGAATTAAAAATTTCTCTATGTTGAAATTAACTCTGGAAGCTGAGATGTGGTTTACAAATTCGTAATCAAATTTAGTGTCGATACTAAGGTAATTTTCAGGACTTGCAGTATTTTTATACCGATAAGTATAAAAATCAAATCCTAGTTTAGTATTTCCACTTGGTTCTTTATCGAGGTGAAATTGAATGTAATTACTTTTATCATTCACTTCAGTTATAACACTTTGCTGATTTTCTGAAACATCACATTTTAATCCATAATCTTCGTAACGAAGTGTATCTATATAGTCTATCACGGTACTATTTCTGTTGAATCGCAATGAAGATGGTAAATCATTTAGTCTAACAACAAAGTGGCTGCTATCGTTTGTGTGGCATTTTATATTCTTTTTCTCATCACCATGAACAACAATGTTGACTTCATTGCTTGGTATGTAGATATATACTGATTTATCAAACAATCTATTTTTTATCAATAAAGCATCAGATGAGATGGTTAATTGCTCATTGGAAAATTTTGGGTTTATCACACGGAAAATTAGGTTAGAAGGAAATCCACTAAAATCATGTGAAATATCAAATTTTTCGTCGTTAATGTATAGTATTGTTTCAGCTAAAAGATTTTTTACCTTACATGCAGAAAAATACCAAAAACCACTATACGCTACAGGAATAAACAAAAGTAAAGAGATGATAATATAGATAAAAATCTTACGCATAGCTAATCACTCCCCTGTTTATCCAATGATATATTTCTTGTACCCCTTGGTATGGTTACACACAAGCCGTCGATATCTTTTGTGATTTTTATTTGGCACCCAAGTCTTGATGTCTCTGTTAAGCCGAAAGCTAGGTCTAACATATCATTTTCCTCATCAGATATGGGATTATGCGTTTCTACAGCATCATAAGATTTTGGATCAACAATCACGTGGCATGTAGAACAAGCAAGAGAGCCTTCACATGCACCTTCAAGCAGATCTGGATCACTTCTGTGGGCTAAATTAAGCAGAGTTTCTCCCTCTGCAGCTTCATAGCTTTTCTTACTCCCATCAGGTAAAACAAAAGTAACAGATGGCATATTATTTCCCTATTAAAATTCTTACTAATTTCTCTGTATTCTACAGGTAACGATTAACATTTGCAAACTCTTTGCAATTCCAGTGCCTATTTTTTGTTATCCAAGTAGCCGACACTGGTTTCCAGAAAAAAGGGTGTTATGCAAGTAGCTGACACTGGTTTCCATCCAAGACGGCAGTGCCCTCTTCTTGTCATCCTAGTGCCTTCTTCTTGTCATCCCAGTGCCCAGACACTGGGATCCAGGAATTTTATTAAGTTAGTAAGCATAAAAGTATAGCTAACGCGAGCTCTACGTCATACCGCCGCGGTATCTCTAGATCCCGCTAACACGTAGCGGGATGACGAATTGCTATACCGCCACGAACCGTCATACCGCGATTCATTCGCGGTATCTCAGCTGCTAACAAGAGATCCCGCTAACAAGTAGCGGGATGACGGTTGTCGTTCAGCCACAAACATTAAGAAATTTACCAAATAAAAAAAAAGGCAAAAGAAGCCCCGTGGTTATTATCCGCTTTAAAATATTGGCGTTTTTTATGTTTTAAACGCTTGACAAGCGAGATTCAGCTGCTTTTAATTGCAACTAACCTACGCTGCAAATGTTTAAGAAATTTACCAAGCAGAAAAAAAGACAAAGAATCCCCGAGTTAGCTAGTCTTTTACTATCTCTGTCGAGTATTGGCATTTTTTGATGTCTTGTAACGCTTTATAAGCGCGTTCAGCTTATTTAGATAAAAATCTAGATGTAGATGAAGTTTTGTAAAGACATACAGTATCTATATACTGCAAAAAATTGAACATAAGACGCCGATACATTAAGTAATCCTTACCTTTTAATCTGCAGATTGGCGAAAGCAAATACAATAGCTTCAGTTTCATGATAAGGGCGCTGGCGGAGTTTGTCAAGCAAGTTTTTTCGTTTCTATTGAATGACAGTTATAACCTACGCAAGAAGTCTGTTGTAGTTTGTACGATATCTTTATAAAATGGTTCGCATAAGTTATCTAGCAGTGCAACTAAACAAATACAAAAATCAAAACGTCGCGGTTTTTGGTCTTGGTAAAACTGGTTTATCCGCCATTAACGCTCTAACAAAGAGTGGTGCAAGAATATATGCATGGGATGATCATGAAGAGCAAATAGCAAATGCAAAAATGATGTATAAAAAATGTAATTTTATTCATCCCAAGGAATACAATTGGCATGAGATCAGTGCATTGGTTTTAAGCCCTGGAGTGCCAACAGAGCCACATTGGATAGTAAAACTTGCAAGGAGATTTGATTGCAAAATAAAATCAGACATTGAGCTATTTCTTGAAGCTAAAACTACGAACCAGAAGGTAATAGGCGTCACAGGAACAAATGGTAAATCAACCACTACATCACTAATAGGGCACATATTAAAATCTGCAGGGAAAAAAGTAGCTATTGGTGGAAATTTAGGCGTTCCTGTTTTGGATCTAGAAAGAGATGCAGAAATTTATGTAATCGAACTCTCCTCTTTTCAATTGGAGTTGATGAATGAAATTAACGTGGACATTTCAGCACTGCTCAATATTACACCAGATCACATAGATAGGCATGGAAGTATGGAGAACTACATAGCAACTAAATTAAAACTGATAAACGGTAGTGAGGTTGCCGTAATAGGATGTGACAATGAGATTACTGCTGATATATTCAACAAATTCACTGGAGACAAAATTCCAATCTCAGTAACATATTCCCCGATGTCATTCCAGCGCGTGACGCTGGAATCCAGAAAAGAAAAACCATTGCCAACTACTCAGATGACAGAGGGTGGTGCAAGAGATCTAATATCATTGGCAGGTAACAATTTGCTTGATTATAGTGAACAGATTACTGGTATAGATCGAAATTATCTGGATCCCAGTGTCAGCTACTTGGATGACAAAAGGGGCACTGGGATCCAGAAGATCTCGTTAAAACTAGAGAATCATAGCTTATCAGTAAGCGACGTGAAAATAAACCTAATATCCAACGCAGAAAACATAGCAGCCACATATGCCGTATGTAAGGTACTTGGAGTAGATAGCAACACTATTATCAATAGAATCAAGTCCTTTTCAGGACTGAGGCATAGGAATGAACTGCTTGGCAAAATAAGAAATGTGTTTTTCGTGAACGATAGCAAAGCAACTAATGCAAAATCGAGCGAAAAGGCGATCTTATCTTATGAAAACATAAATTGGATCGCTGGTGGAAGAAGCAAAAAAGGTGGAATAGAATCATTAAGCAAGCATTTTACAAGGGTTAGAAAAGCTTTTCTTATTGGAGAATCAACCGAAGCTTTTGCAAATGTTATGGAGAATAAAGTAGATTATGTTAAATGTTGCAATCTAGAAGATGCATTCAGATTGGCTTTTGAAGAGGCCTTAAATAGCGCAGAAGAAGTAACAATATTACTTTCTCCCGCGTGTGCTTCTTTTGATCAATGGAAAAATTTCGAGGAACGTGGTGAAGCATTTTGTAGAATGTTTGAAAATCTCAGGTACAATCACACATGCTGTTTAGTATGATGTTGCGTGGAACAAAAGTTAATAATAGATAAGCTAATTAGGGTTATTCCATTTGAAGGGATAAGCGATGAAACCCTATTAAAGGTGTGCACTGACCTTAATCTAGCTAATAGCTTTTGCAAATTTCAGAATGGAATATATAGCGCTTTGGAGCACATAGCAGAGGACTTAAATAGCTCAATGGAAGCTGAACTAAGGAATTCTAATTTAGAAGATATGAAAGTGCGAGAGCGAGTAAAGTTAGCCATTCAAATACGCCTTTCAAATTACGCTAAGCTACCAAATTATAGAGAACTTTTAAAAAATGTTTTATTATTCTCCGTATCATCAAAAAATACATATTTTTCTAGTAAACTTTTATACAGAACTATTAGTGCGATTTGGTATGGCATTCATGACCAATCAACAGATTTTAACTACTATACAAAAAGAGCAATATTAGCTGGAGTGTACTTAAGTACGATACTTTTTTTTATCAATGATTATTCAGAAGATTTTGTGGATACTTTATCGTTTCTTGATAACCGTATCAACAATGTCATGACATTTCAAAAATTCAAAACTCGCTTAAAAGGAATCATAGGAAATTTCTTATAAGCTATTGATTGTTGGTAGAAAAGTACTTGAGCACGATCCTGAAAAGGTTTGTGAAAATAAAAATATTCATGCTGATCATAAAGAACATTTAGTTTATCGTGAGGATAATAATGGTACAACAAAATACACCAGTTACGAAGAAAAAGAAAATAAATTTATTGAAGAAGCACATGAATATTTAATAGACTCTGAATTTAATAAAAATTTTGATCTAGGGCAGTACAGAATAAGTAATTTCTCCGGAAACTTGACGAAAATAGAACTGGAACTCATCAATGAAAAGTATATGCAAGTTCAAGTTAATAGAGAAAGAAAAATTATTCTCGCTATACCGTAGGTGCGTTCCAAGATTATACTGAAGTTTTTATTGCACTCAAAATCTTCGTTTTTCCTAATCTCTAGAATTATCAATGCATCATCACTTAACCAGCCTGAGTGAGCTAGTCCATTCAACGTTGATTCAACTAGATTGCTATTGTAAGGTGGGTCTATAAAAACTACATCGCACTTTGAAATAGGTTGTGGCAATTTGTTAGCACTACAACAAATTAGCGTGACATTGTTCGTAATTCCAAAATCTTCTGCTGTTTTTTTAGGCAGTTGCAAATTGTAATAATCTGAATCCACCATGAATGCATGTTTAGCGCCGCGAGAAAGCGCTTCAAATGAAAAAGAACCACTACCACAGAATAAATCAAGTACATTCAAGTTATAAATAGGTTTTCTTGAGGAAAGCATATTAAATATTGCTTCTCGGACAATACTCATAGTTGGCCGTGCAGCTAAATGCTTACCTGTAGTTATTTTTCTTCCGCGATATTTGCCTGCAATGATGCGTAGCATATTAAATAATCTCCAAAATAATTAATTATTTATACTATATGATTAATGTCAATATGGCTTTAGCAGTTTAATAGAGAGAAGCTATCGAGTCGCTTGTAAGAAAAACACAAACACAAGACTCATCAGTTATCTTTTTCTGATTTGCCTGCTGCATTAATTGCTTGACCAATCTCATCTTGTAAATCATCATGATCATTTTTTTCATCATGATTTAGCCCTTCAATTCTGCTTTCTAACTCTAACTTAATTATAGTATTGATTTTATCTATATTATCAAGAAAGCCTCTACATTCTTCTTCACTATACTCTTTACCAGATGCCTTTTTTTCGATAAATAGACTTTTAAACTCTGTAAGATCAGAATTCTGATCGGTATTTAGTACAACATTTCTCTCTATGAAGCTAAGGTCTGATAGCAATAAACTAACCTCTAATAGCTCTTCACTTTTAATGTTTGCAAGATTATCAAGATTGTCTAAAATATTAGACATCTTAAGCCTTTCTTGTGCAATCTCTTTGTCTTCCTTATCAAATTCAGACAATAAACCATGATTATCTACAAATTTCTCACTCAAAGCTTTATTCAATTTAGCAAAATTGACATCCTTGTCAAGTGATGTGTTATCCCGCAACAAGTCTACCCTTGCCCTACGCGCATTTAAAATGTCGTCGTAGTCATTTAACTTTATGTTGCCATCTTTGTCTTGCTGCAATTTATAATAATCAAGGCCTTTGAAATTTTTATTAGTCTTCATCTTCAATCCTCTTCTCATCTCCTTTTGCATCTGGTTTCCTCATTGGTTCCGGTAATTTCCTTTTACTGTCTTCTCGATTTCTTTTTTCCTCTCTTTCAGCACGTTTTTTTATAGCTTCCTGGGTATTCATTTCAAAAAGTGCCTTAACGTACTCTTCTGGATTTTTTGGTTCTTTAAATAAAGGCTTAAGATTATAAACTTCGTCTTTTCGATCTCTTTCTTCTTTTCTTCTAGCTCTTTCAGCACGTTTTTCTACAGCTTCTGGAGTGTTCATTTCAAAAAGTGGTGAGAGGTTGTAAACTTTATCTTGATTTCTTCTGCCTTCTCTTTCAGCACGTTTTTCCATACCTTCAAAAGCAGATCCAAAATCATCAATTTCATCTGAACCTTTTGGTTCCGTGCCTAAATTTCGTGTCACTTCATTTGATTGATCAGGCTTATCTTCTTCTGTTGGCTGATCATGCTGTAGTTGATTAGGCTTGTCTTCTTGTTCTGTGCTTAGTTCTCGTACTACCTTATCTGGCTGACCTCCCCCTCGTAGTCGAAGAGGGTCGCCTTCTTCTAGTGGCTGATCATGGTTATCTCTTACTAGTTCCGTGCCTAACTCTCGTTCTACCTTATTTGATTGATCAGGATTGTCTTTTTCTGGTTCTCTCTTACGGCCGATAGTGTAATCATGAAGCTTCTCTAAGAAATCTCGCCTATATTCTTTTGCTCTATAGAGTAGGTTATGATCATAGCCATGCTTTCCTATAGAGTCAAGACCATGCTCCCAAGTAAACTTCATAGCATCTTCTATTGTATAGCCCAAATGTGATCCTACGTATCCTTTATAATAATCTAAATATTTACCGATCCTTCTGTGTGTAATATCTTCCTTATCAACTCCAAATGCCCTGTAAATTTTTTCCTCGAGCTTATCAACATCATTTTCAGGCGATGTTGCAAACTTCGTTGCTTCAATAGTAGCACCTACAAATTTACGTGGCACATCAATAGCGTATTTCAGCACTCCTCCAACTCTTGGTATCCTACCCAGTAGATTAGCTGTACCTCCGGCTAATCTATCCGGTAAATGAGTAGCCCAATTACCTAAAGATTCTAGTTTTCCACCAATTGCGTCTTGCCAATAATGCTGTTTTAATCCTTCCATTATGCCAACCAAAGGCGATGCTTCATACATTCTAGATATATTGTAAACGCTGAATCCACCACCAGCTATACTTGAGCCCATTTGTTGTACGAACTCGCGTAAGGAGAACATTAAAAATGAAAGCAAGAATAACACAAAGATTTCCCCTGCATTGATTAAATAACCTCTCTGTATGTCTTGCACCCTTTGGTAATCGCTATTTTCTTGATAATTTTTGCAATCCTCACAATCTTTACATTTCTGACAGTATTCACTGTTGGGATCCTTATATAAATCATGAAGTTTCAGTATTCTACAACCTTGTTTTTCTACCGCACTCCGCACTAAAGATCTTATTTCATTAATTATTTCCCTATAACTATTGCATTTATTTATATCTTGACAGTAGCGTTTTATTATTTCACTAACATCACCTATCCTTTTCTCTATATTGTTGATCAGTAATATAATGTCAGCCCTCTCTGATGCATGAGATAAACTATTTGTTAAGCGCACTAGATCTTTTTCACTACAGCCATTACTAACTACCATATCACTTTCTGCAATATAGTGGTCTGCTGGATTATCTTTAGTTCCAGGAATTGGATTAAAGAAAGGATAATCTATATAACGAAACCCTTTTATATGTTCACCATTTTTATCTTTAGGGTAATCTGGTGGAAGCGGGATATATCCAGCACCACCAGTAAATTTTATTGTACCACCTTCTCTGCTTATCTTTTCTATACCTTCTATACTTTTATCTATGTTAAGAGAAGAAGCTTCTCCAAGAGTGTAAGGTACAAAAATTTGCCCTGGGGTCCAACCAAAGTACTGCTTATCAACGATACAAAAACCGCCAAACACCCATTTTGGAGCACATAACTTTACCTCGAACCATTTATTGTAGCATACAGTAAAACCTAGTTGTCTATAAAAGGTGTTCATTATCATTGAAGCCAACAATGACAAGAGAGTAAATATCATAATCGATTGTAAACAAAAACTGATGCAGAATTTTATCCAACCTTCAAATAGACTTTTCAGCGGTGAAAATAAAATAGAAATTAGAAACAGTGGCATGATAGCTATAAGAAAAGCTATACCCATAAAGCCAGAGAGAAATATTATGTAAGCATACAAGCACAACAAGAAGTATAGTACAATCCCTATGAAAATTGCCGGTATCATAAGAAGGCTTGCCCACATTTGGTAATGTAAAAACGCTGCAAACTTTTTCCAAACAGAATAAGCAAAAAATTTATTGAACATGTCCTCCATGAAGCTAAACAACTTAGCTTCATCTCCTTGAGCAATACTTCCGGTGTTCATGTTGGGAGCAAAGTTAGTAATTACACTTATCAATTGTTCAAGACCTTTAACGAATAAAACAAGAAAATGATCATAGAAAAATCTAAAACTTCCAGGAGATATAAGCACTATTACTAGAGTGATTTTCATCATTCTGATGAGCATATCATGCTTAGTTTCTCGTATCATGCCAAAAAGATAAAGAAGCGATGAAATCATTACAAATAGAACAAGCAAGGAAAGAACAAAATTGTGAAAGCTCGTACTTTTTTCAGCTATATTTTCGAACATAGCTTGTGCAACTGCAGGATCATTGCTATTAAAATGTTCTTTGCAATTTTCGTTAATCAATAATACACATTTTAGATAGTTATAAATGTAATCAAAAAACCCAAAACTACTTGGCTGCTGCACTCCACTTAAGAACTCAAAAGAGTAGCCACCTACATTATCTAAGTAATATCTATCTAATATTTTTACATATATTTTCCATCCCTTTTTTAACTTCAACTCATTACAATTTCTGTCCTTTAATTTAGTGTTATCTCTGTCTAAAGTAAAAAATCCATTGTCGCCCTCTGCTGTGGAGTTATAACCTAGATGTACAGTAGGATATTGAGGATCGCGCATTAACTTTAGATTTTCGTTAGGATCATCTTTCCCCGTTTGAAACAAAAGATAAGCACCATGACCGTTGGTAAACCAACATGGAGCACCACGTGATACTGTATTTGCACTATCATCTTCATTAATGCACTTGCAATTTACAGTGCAACTTGCATTAGGCTTACTTGAAAATTTTTGTATGCTAGGTTTATAATCATTACAAACTAAGTGAAAATTAGGTAAACTATTATCACTTTGTTTACCTTCAAATTTAGTTGCATATTTTAACTGCTCCAAGCTTTGTAAGGTATAACTGCCTTTTTTAGATTCCTTCTTGTTATTATTACTCCAAGATGTCCATGCACCATTAACTCGCACTTTTAAACTATCTCCATTGGTTTCGAGTCCGGTATCCTCCCACTTCACCACTTGGTTATGGTGAAAACCATAATTAATTTCGCCAGTTTCAGGATCAATAACTTCTCCATCTCCTGGAATAAACGCATCGTGGTCGCTTGAAAAATGAGCGCTTACTGCAATAGGTTTAGGACCAAAATAGTCAGCAGATATACACCTTGGAAAAGGCATATCGTTTTTACTACAACCTGTGATCAGCACATAAGCTGCAAGAAGTAATACCCTAAACCAACATTTGCCTAAACGTGATTGCATATCTAAACTTTTTCCAAATACAGAATAAATTTCTAAAACTTTACTTAAAATATCTTTTTAATTAGTTACTCCATAATATCATTTATATCTTACTCCTCTCCATTTTCTTCCTTGTTTTTAGCTTTAGCACTAGGATCACTTCTTATTGTTTCATCAGAATTTTTTTGCTGATCTGATTGTTTTAATGTTTTAGGTCTATCACTCGTTGTTTTATCAGAACTTCCTTTAGAATCTTCTTTTTTGTCTGGTTGCTTTGGCGTGTTAGGTAATTTAGCCTCAATTTTTCCCCGATCTTTACTCATTTTCTGCTTGATACTCTGTATCATACTTTGGGTCTTATCATCAAGGCCAACGGTTGACAGCATAGCTTGCGATGCGCTCTTAGCAACTGTACCAACACCGCCAGTAACTCCATAACCAGAGCTAAATAGTGTTTGTACCATAGTTTCCGATATAGAAACAAAAGCTTCCATTGCACCGGCAATAATGAGGTATATAAACGCCTGGATTAGGTCTATAGGTAATGCTGCAAAGTGTCCACCAGCCCTTTCTCCGGTACTGAGTGCAACATCAACGCTAGTGCCAGGACTGTATCCAAGAGGCAGTATTGATTTCATCAAGCACAGATCATACGATAAGAAATTTACGCTAATTAAACATTGATAGCATGCAGAAAAATTTGTGAGGTTATATAAAACTGAATACATCAACTGATTTAAAAGAGATAAAAATGAAAATAAAATGACTGGTTCTAATGAAACATGAGCCAACGTTTTTATCCAATTATCAAACAAGGGTTTAGTCTTTTGAAATAGAATAAATACGATAAATAAAGGTGTTAATGACAGTAAAAACGCCACTAGAACAGTAGATATTACATATTTAAACGTAGCGCTAATAATGCATTTTAAGAACATAAAAGTAGCGTAGAGTATTGCCAAAAATGCAATAAAGCCAAAAGGACCAGAGAGCATCAATGATAAAAACTTTAACCAAGTTTCTGCTGTGAATAATACTCCTGCTGTCAAGTCTAAGAATGCAAATTTTCTCCCCCCTTCCCCTATATAGCCAGAAAAGCTATCAACCAAATAAGTGCTACCATCTATAAAAAGTCTGGATAAAGTTGTACCAAAAAGTTCCCAGCTTCTATCGCTAAAGGCAAAAGCTATAAATGCTATCTTGAACATTCTTACAATGAAATCAAATTTACTTAGCTGTATTGTTCCAAGCATATAGCCAACGACAGTAAATATAACGTATAGAGTAAGCAAAGCTCTTACCCCTTGAAGAAGACCTCTTGCATATCCTTTGTATGAATCTTTAACGCTGTCCCCAATTACTTCTTCTTTTATAAGTTTAAATACCCCGTTTACATTCGATGAAATAAAATCATTAATTTTTCTTTTAACAAATAAAGTTACTGTGTACTTATTATTTTCATAATATTTGCCATTTTTATCTGTAATGTCATCTCTCTCTACGTTGCTTACATTGATGCCGAAATATATCTTCTTAGATTCTTCGTTCTGAAAGTGTTCTCCGCTTATTACATCTAATATGGTGTACTCATCTTTTCCGTTTACTCTTTCTCTCACTCCTACCACTTTAAAATCATTAGTTCCCACACCATGCAAATCTTTAGGTGGCTCATCACCTAAATATACATATAATTTTTCGCCATTAATATATTCACATGATCTAGTCACTTTAACATGGTACCCTCCTCTATTATAGTAATAATGACCATAATCTGCGATAGCGAGCATCACACTGCTACCAGGTGTTACACTTCCTATTGGATAGTCATGATTTAATTTTAAGGAAAAATCTTCAAAATTATCACTGATTTTTGAGCATACTAGTTTATCATTTTTCTCCTTTCCTGCTTCTCCTCTTTTTGGAAGACATTGAATACCTTTAGCATCGCCCTTCATATCATTACGCTTGCCTTCAGAAATACTTGCATCACCTGGATCGCTTATTTTTGCAACAAGAGCCTCAGCCCAAGATTTATCATCTTCAGTAAAACTACCTACTTTAACATTCCCTTCCATTTTTTCTAGATAAGAATACATATCACATTTATTTCCTTTATCGTACTTCTTATACCTTATAGAGGAGACACAGTTCCGTTCTCCTGCTTGACCTAAACCATAGTTCCATATACCCTTCTCAGTATAGCATATATTTTGATGGTAACAGTTAAGCTCATAGGAGGAGTACTTTTTTCTCTCATCAAGACTACAGTTTTTTCCATCACATAACTCGTTCAATCCTATTTTAGCGCGGCGTAAATCAAGTAGTGAACCATATACCCATGGTTCGTTGTCTTGAATATAACCTTTATTAAAATGCACCTTATTATCATATGGGGTATACCCATTGCCAACTAGCACTTTGCTTTCCTTTGCTTTTGTTTTATCAAGAGGTAAAAATTGTATTTTATTTTTTGTACCATCTTTACCATCACAAAAAAACTCTCCCCCCTGATGTACTTCACTCACTGTAGCTTTCTTATATACAGTTTCCTTACGGTCATTTTCTACAGCTTTATAACAATTGTCATCAAAATTGATGCCTTTCCCTTCTGGATTGTCGTAATCAATTGTTATTTTTCTGGGAACTAAGCTGAAGCTTAACTTGTCACCAGGATTTACTTTAATTCCAGTGTCCACATAACGTCTATTGCTGCCAAATCCTTTGCCACCACATAGTTCGTTTTTACTTTCATTAACACCATAATTGTTAGGTACACTATTAATATCCGCAGCCTTACTATAATTTGGTTCTGAGCCATCAGCACAAAAGCTAGCTGGCACAAGTACTTTCCTTGGATTTTTGTCTTCTTTAAAAGGGCAAAAATTTACTGATCCATCGAGGGTGAATTTGATTTTCTCACCCTGACTAATTACCTGACCAGAATCAACCCAATGAATTTTATCGGCTTTACGAACTGGAACATCCACATTAACGCTGGTGTTTTTGCTCTGCAACCCAGGCTCGACACAATCCATATTACAACCAGTGATTGCAAGACACAGTATCAACAATAGTGATCTTTTACTTATCATTGCTGTCTTCCTTGTGGTATCTGAGGCGTTGACCTTTGAGTCCCTTGTGGTATTTGAGGTCTTGACGTACCTGACTGTTGAGAGGCATCTCCTCTTTCTCTTCTTTGAACGCTTTGTTCATCTAACCCTACTGTTCCCATTAAGCTTTGTTGATACTGTCTTCCAGGTTCGCTTGCTACATAAGCACCAAACAACGAGTCAGATATTGCCGAAGAAGCTTCAACTAAAGCTTTCATAGCGTGTCCCAAAATAACAAAAGCCATCATAGCGGTAATATTAGGTGTATATTTGGAAGCATAACCATAAAAAATACAAGGGTTAAAAATCTTTAGGTTAATATTAAGTATACATGTAGAGCAGACCTCAAAATCAAATACTGAATACACAATATAATCCATAACCTGACTTATCAGTGATATAAAAATTAAAAGGACCACTGGATGAATTGCAAATCTTGCTAAATTTTTAACCCAGTTTTGAAACATCTGCCTAGTATACGCAAATAAAAGACAAATAATAAAAATAGGTGCTAAAGAAAGTAATAACGCAACTATTGCTATAGATGTAATAAAAGAAAATAAGGCATTAAAAATAGATAAGCTCACTGTGATTAAACCCCAAATCACCAAGCAAAAAGATACAATGCCCAAAGGGCCAGAAAATATAAGAGATACTATTAACAATACTGAATGCGATGACAAGAACCTATTGAGCGGCAAATCAAGAAACTCAAAAACATTTGAAGTAGTGCCTCTAAAATTTGCTATTTCTATTAGTTGTTTTGGAGTGTTAATAAATATAGAGAATGCGTTGTTATAAAAAAAGTCCCAGCTATTATCCTGCAATAGCTGGGCGATGATTCCTATCTTTACGCATATAATTAAAAACTCATATATAGAAATATGAGTTAATCCAAAAAAGTAATAAAGAGTATATAAGATTATATATAGTACTAATAGTGATATTATAGTAGATCTAATGGTATTTGTTCTGCTTGATTTTATAAAACTTTCGTAAAGAGACTTCACAGGACTAGTATCAGAGTGAATTGCGTTAGGGTCTTTATAATTAGAGCCGAAAAATGCAGTTTTCACTTTTTCATCAAAGAAATTATATATTGCACTAAAAGTTTTTGTAGGTGGCTCTTTAGTTGTTAGGTTAATACTAAACTGACCTTCATTTTTGTAATCGCAGCCATGGTCTCTTATTCCGTAATATATGGTGCCTTTTTTTTCTTTTAACTTTTCCTTTAAGCCTTCCATGTACTCAGTATCATGAACTTTGCTGATATCTACAGATATATCCGCTTGGTTTTCACCAGGCTTATGCTCAGGAAGTTTGTCAGAGACGCTTATATACAAGCTATTTTCTAGACTGTGGTTCTTTGTTACTCTTATATTGAAACCACCTTTGTCATTTTGATCGTAGCAGTACTTGTCATTTCTACTACATAAACTAAAAATTAATCTTGGTGTTCGATAGTTATCTCTTATCTTGTGATCACAATTAGTGCATAAACCACCTTCTGGAATGTGTTCAAAATTCTCATTATCCATGTAAGCACGTAATAGTGTAATGTCAGTTTTTACCTGTTTTCCCTTTAATACGTTACTAATAATTTCAGCAACAACAGATTCACCACTAGAATTTAAAGCATTGAATAGCTCAATTTCTATATTATTATATTCAATATACACGCAATCCTCGCCTCTACGACCAGAAGAAAATTTACATATACGTCTACAGAGTGAATTTAAAATGTGCGTATCTATCTTACTTGCACTGCTCTCTGAAAGCTTGCTGCAATCTATATTCTCTCCTTGTTTTATAGAGTTAATAATATTTTCAATTTCCTTTTTTCTTTCATCTTGATCTAACTTCGAAAACCAGTACTCTCTTCCACTCAACCATTGCGCATCGCCTATTATATATTTATTAGGACATATCCCATCCTTGCCACCTTGGCATTTCTCTTGATTTAAAACATGTGCAAAATGTTCCGTTTCTTGCTCGCTACACTTTTCGTCGATTTTCAAATACCTGATTTTTGTCTCACTCTCTTTATCTTTACACACTTTACTTCCAATCACACTAAAGCTTATCGTATCGCCTTTTTTAAGTGCAAATGGTAATGCAACGTCATTTCTCCCAGGCCCAATTGCAAAATCTGCATACTGCTTAGGACAAAAATTAACCTTACTAGGCACTATATCAATCTCTGTTACTCTTATTCTATCTGAAATATTAACACCAGAATCAACCCATTTCTGCTCTGTTGACACTATATCTAGTTTTTCACGCAAACCTGATAAATTTTCTGGCTTAATACAGTGATGTTCCCCGCAGCCTGACAGAAAAAAAAACGGTATTATCAGCAAAAATTTTAGCATAAATCCAACTCATTCAGTGCTTTTGTTAACACTCTCGGAGCTACTAGAACCAGAACCTCGAGATTTACTCTTGTCTCCACCACTCAACTTCTTAGCAGCAGCACCAGCAACTCCAGCAACACCCCCAGCAGCAGCTTTGGCAGCAGATAAAGCTTTGCCCACCATTTGTCCAGGTGTCTGACCTGAGCCAAGTGCTGCTCTATGGTTACCAGCAAGTTCAGCAGCCATGCCAGGAAGAATGTTTAAAAAGTGGTAAAAGAGGAATAATACTAAACACAATTTTAATAATTCTCCGATGAGAGAGCTGCCAAATTCCATGTATGTAAAATCAAATAGACCAAGTATGCTGCTCTTTTTAAAGCTATAATTTTGCATCATACATGCAAGAGTAGTTTCATTGTTATCACATTCCCCATCTCTCAATTTAAACCACTGTTTTTTCTTACTAGCTGAGGGTTTTGCTTGGTTATTTTCATATGACTTATCCGGTTCAAAATTTAAATTTTTATAATAGATTTTATCACATGCTATAAACATAAAAGACAAAAACGCAAAAAGGATAACCGGGTATAAGCTATAGGTGATCAATTCTCTTACCCAGCCGTCAAAATATCCTTTGGTGTGTTGGAATAAAACCATAGGGATGAACAAAGGTGATAAAATGATGATTACACTCAAAGCAACTAGAGATAAAATAAATACATAGCACAGCCACAAAATAACCATCATCAGCAAAATGGCCATAAATATAGCAACAAGAGCTATTAAAATCTGTCCACCAGCAAAAATAATACCGATTACCGAACCTGCAACTAATAAGACAGGAGCAGCACCAAGCAAGACTGCTAACGTTGCAACACCTCCAGTACCAATTTTGCCACCAATTCCATCTAAAGGGGCACCTAAATAAAATAAAATTCTACAATCAAGCCTATCCCAAGGTGCAAGATAACTGTAAGATACCCTCTTTCCTGCACGAGTATATTCATAATCTGTACCTGCTTTATAATTACATATGCCTTTACTTTCAGATGATGCTTTTAGCACTATCTCTGACAAACCATTTGAGAGACGAGTTAATTCTCCATAATAATGAGACATGGTACTGCCTGTTGTGAAGTAAATCACTAAAGCGAATTTTATGATCAACATATACATTTCTTGAGGCCTCTGAACTCCACCAGACATGGCTTTTATAGAGAACAGTATTAAAGCTAAAACTAAAACAGCAGTTACAGTGTTTTTCAGCCTTTTCTGTGCTACAGATATAAAACTCTCACCATTTGGTGCACCTTTACCTGCAACTAAATTATCTAACGATTCCTTAATGCATTGCACTATCATAGAAGTTACGGGAATAGGAGCTAATGATTTACTCCCTGCCTGGTTATAACAAGCTTCAGAAACATACGAGCTAAAACAGCCAGCATTATCATAACCTACAAAAATTTTCCCCCCTTGTCCGTTGAGTCTTTTTTCTTTAGATCTGATAATAGTTTTATAGTCATCATTATTACCAATAGGAACTTTTTCCTCTCCTGTACCATCTTTATTTTTGAATATCATCACAGATTTTTCACACATAGGAGCAAGTGGGTCAGGTGGCAATTCCGTGCACCCCATATCAACCCCTTGCGGCCAAGGAGTCATTTCGATACCAAGCATTTTCACACTTGCTAACTCCACACATAATCTGCCCATTTTTCTTACTGCTTTAAATGTAGCTCCATGTATGGGTTCGCTCTGTCCTGCTTTGAGAACTTTACATTTCAGCTCACCATCAACCTTCGGGGACCATGACCCATCTACATATCCAGTATCTTTCTCCCTGACATCAAAATCTATGTATCCAGTTTCTTTTCTGAAATCAAAGTCTTTCTTGTTAAAAAGATTACCAAAAGTTAAAGGGTTTCGATGACATACTTCTATATATTCACTGTATTGCACACCGTTTTTTGGCCAGTAATAACTCTCTGTACTCTCCTGAACGTTAGAATTTAAGGCTTCTTTTTCTGCTCTTTTCCCGTCATAATCTTTTTTGTTCACGTCTTCCCGAGCTTTATTTTGCAAACAAGAAAAATATTCCTCTTCTGTTTGGTAATTTTCATTGGTGCAGCCACTATAACCTGTGTCTTCTAATTTAAAATTTTTGTATTTTCCATCATGATCACGTGCAACTGGGTGTTTAACAAAACTATGTTCACAAACAACAAGCCCTCCTATCGCTTTCCAGACTCCAACAATTGCAGCTATCATTCCAACAATAACAAGAGCGGTAAACAAACCAGCAGAAGAAACGATCAAAACAATGCCAGTAAATATTGCGCCAACAGCAATCGCTATTCCAGCAAGTGCTGCAGCTGTTTTAAACGCTCCACAATCAGGATTAGAGGCACGACTAAAACTGCCAGTGGAATTAAATCTGCTAACAAATTCTGTCTTGTCAGTACCACTTACTCCATCTGCAAGCACTGGATATGAGAGTAAAAAGTCTATATTTAGTAAAAATATCGCAATTAATAGCAATGACAGCTTAGTCTTAAACATTTTTTACCTTCTGATAAAATATAGGCAACCATACTTTTGGGTTGTCCCCAACTTCATTTAATATATCGTGTAACAATAGAACACTTTCTGCACGTCCGGATAATACGTTGATTATATCATCCAGGCCTTTTAAGTCTATTCTAGCTACTACAGCATTGACTCCTTGTTTCACCAAAAAGAATCTAGTACTCGGATCTGTGTGCTTAATTAATATATATTCACGTTCAGTTAACATAAAAACATCCCGATAGACACTAGTAGCTTTCAGATTTGGTAAAAAAATCTGTGTCGCTGTTTGTTGTACAAGCGTATCGCTAATAGTACTTTTACTTGCATCCTCAACACTCTGAGTAGCAAAAATCACAAAAGCATTTAGTTTTCTCAGTACCTTCAACCAGTCTTTTATCTTGGGTGCAAAAACTGGATTATCTATTAACGCCCATGCCTCATCAAGAACGATAATAGATGGAGTGCCATCAAGAGATATACTAATCCTATGAAATAAATAAATCAAGACCGGTCCAAGAGCAACAGGATCTTTGAGCAAGCTAGCCATCTCAAAACCAAATACTCTTGCTCGTGAAAAATCTAGCAAATCTTCTTTATTGTCAAATATTGCAGCATGAGAACCATTATCATGCCACATAGATATTGCCCCAGCTAGAGTATCAGGACCTGCAAGCCCTAAAAACGGTACGAGGTTTCTCAAGAATCTGTCTTCTTTTCTTAATTTAAAATTTCCTTCAATTGCATCATTAATTCGTGCAATATCTTCTGAAGTAAATTTATCATTATATACCGAAATTAAAGACTTTATCCACTCCATTAAAAATGTTCTATTATCAGAGGTATCATCAAGTTGTAAAGGATTAAAATTTGTTTTAGTTCTTGGTTCTATTACAGTATAGATACCACTAAGTGCTCTTAAGAAAATCTCTGCACCGCGATCTTTATCAAAAAAGAATATCCTTGGAGAAAACTTCATCGCTTGGGCACACAGGAAATTCATTAAAACAGTTTTACCAGCACCAGTTGGGCCAATTATCATAGTGTGTCCAACATCCCTTATATGAAAGTTGAAAAAAAATGGAGTACCAGATGTCGTGTCAAAAACTGTAACGGCATCTCCCCAGTGGTTATTGAATTTATTACCAGTAGGATAATTATGTTGAGATGCAAATCCAGCCAAATTAAGACTACTTATTGTAGCTTTTCTCACTATATAATCGAAATTACCAGGAATTTGCGCCCAAAATGCTGGTTCAAGGTTAACTCTCTCACGTATAGGGTAAACACCGCAATTAGAAAGCTCTGATTCTACCAACGACAGAGCGTTATCCAATGATTTAGGACTTTTTTCTATACATAAAATAGTCAGGTGATGTTGACCAAACGCAATCTTACCACTCATTGCGTCATCAAGCGCTTGAGAAATTTCTGCTATTTGAGAAATAGCTTTATCTGCAGACTGTATCATTCGATTTTGCTGTATCTGCATTTTTCCAATCGCCATTTGCCTGTTTATAAATTGAAAAGATTGCGTAATTATAAACTCGTAAGGAAGTTGTAAAAACGAATCAAGCATTCCTGCAGAAGTATGATTTCCATATTCTTTGATACTAATTATTCCAGCATATTTACTCTCATTATGAGTCACAACCTGTATCATCTTACGGCCAAAGAATAACCTATGTACTGGTAAGTATCTTGATATTTCAGTTCTTAGCGGAAAAAGCGTATTTGTAACGAAGCCACAATTTACGATTCTAGATAGAAACTCCATTATTTCGCAGAACAAACCATCTGGAGTTTCTTTTACTCCAAGAATTTTAGGCGAATAATTTCTAAGGCTTGTCACTACACGATTTGTCGTTTCCTCTAAATCTTCATACGTGGCACGTATATCACTTTCCCAAGCATGTTTTGAAGTTACATGTCCGAATTTTTTTAGTAGATGTGACAAAAATTCTACTCCTTTTGTGTCCGCTCTACGGATAATCGTAATGTATAGGTCATTAATAAATGATTGCCTTGTTGCGTGTTTTTCTCTCCATTTTAGATTTACGTGATTAGCGAAAAAATTCGGCAAACCTTGACTTGCAAATTCATCAGAAAAAATATTTTTCTTACGTCTGATAGTATGAAAATACAAACTAAATGCCGGAGATGAAATGCTTCTTAGCATCTGATTCCTGATGTTGTTCTGTATGACTAAATCCTCGTCATCGGCAGTTTCAAATGCAAAACCACTTAATTTTATAACCTTAACCAACCAATTTTCTTTTGTCATCAAGGTTGTGCTATTCCAATAGCAAGAATAAGGAATAAATTCAGCAGCGTGAACTTCCCTGTTCAGAGTAGATTTATTCTTTGATTGAATAGCCCTAAACCTCAGCATCACACAACGTTAAGCAATATCATAAGAATTGGCTCCATGGTAAAAACGATTTAAACATTTCGAGCACTTTCCCAATTTTACCATAAATAATTCAATAAACAACGGTTCTTTTGCAGAAGCTATATAACCAAGTCCATGTATACCTGGTAACATTAAGAGAATCACTCTTAAATCATTTGAATTAATGAAAATTAGCATGCAAATCAGGACGTTTAATATTGCAAACATATAACTCACACCAAAGAGCATTGCAGGTCTTGTAAGACCTTTAAATAATTGATCTGTTTGTATACTACCTGTGGACATATCTTTAACCTTCTAATAATAGCTCTAACACTAATACTATATCATTATATTAAAAATCCATTGAAACTAGTAGCACTTTAAGTTAAGATACATTATTTAATCCCGATAATGACAAATTGGCCATTTCAAGAAGCAGAAAAAATATTGCAAGAGTTTCCTAATAAAAAAGAAATAATATTTGAAACTGGTTATGGACCCTCTGGTTTACCCCACATAGGAACCTTTGGAGAGGTTTTCCGCACTACAGTTATTGTAAATGCATTAAAAAAAATAGCTCCTGGTATAAAAACCAAAATCATTGCAGTTTCAGATGATATGGATGGTTTGCGAAAAATACCAGATAATGTGCCAAATCAAGAGATGCTAAGAGAGCACTTAAATAAACCATTGACTATGATACCTGATCCATTTGGCACTCATCAGAGTTATGGTCATCATATGAATTCATTGTTGTGTAAATTTCTTGATATGTTTGAATTTGAATACGAGTTCAGGAGTGCAACAGAGTGTTATAAATCTGGCGTTTACGATGAAAAACTTTTACTCTTACTGAAAAATTATGATAAAGTGATGGACGTAATGCTTCCATCATTTCGGGAAGAAAGACAGCAGACTTATAGTACATTCTTGCCAATATGCCCAAAAACTTCTCAAGTTTTACAAGTTCCAGTAATTGAAACAAATACAGAGAAAGGAACAATCACATATGAAGACCCAAACGGGGAAAAAATAGAAGTTCCAGTGACAAAAGGAAAATGTAAACTGCAATGGAAACCTGATTGGGGAATGAGGTGGGCCGCATTTGGAGTAAATTACGAAGCTCACGGAAAAGATTTAACTCCATCTGCTGTGCTTTCAAGTCAAATATGTGAAATACTTGGAGAAAAGCCACCACTTCTGTTTTGCTACGAGCTTTTTCTTGATAAAGAAGGAAAGAAAATATCAAAATCAAAAGGAAATGGCATTTCAATTGAAGAGTGGCTAACTTACGCACCAACAGAGAGCTTAGCATTGTACATTTTTCAGAGTCCTAAAAAAGCTAAACGTTTATATTTTGATGTGATACCAAAATCAACTGATGAATATTTAGAATTTGTAAAGCGTTATCATGAGAACAAAGAAAAGGATATAAATAATCCTGCTTGGCACATTCACCAGGGCAATGTTCCCAGTATAGAAACTTCAGGCATAAATTTCTCACTACTTTTAAACCTAGCAGCAGCTTGTAATGCTGAAAACAAAGAGATCCTATGGGGTTTTATATCCTCTTATGCACCAAACGTTACACCAGAAAATAATAAAATGCTTGATAGACTTTCAGACTTTGCAGTAAAGTATTATCACGATTTTATCAAGCCAACAAAATCATATAAAACTCCAAATGAAAAAGAAAAAGCAGCGTTACTAGATTTGAAGGACACTTTACATTCTCTATCTACAACTGCTACTGCTGAAGAAATTCAATCTCAGGTATTTTCTATTGGAAAAAAATATGATTACACCAACTTACGTGACTGGTTTCAGCTATTATATGAAACGTTACTTGGCCAAAAAACCGGTCCAAGAATGGGATCTTTCATAAAGCTTTACGGAATAGGTAATACGATTTCTCTCATAGAAAGCGCTACTAAATGTATACTTTAGAGTTTACCTCCTTTCATTTGAGCTCTTTAGTTTTAATAAGAATTCCTTGACAAACTCCGCTAGCCCCCTTATCATGAAACTGAAGCTATTGTATTTGCTTTCGCCAATCTGCAGATTAAAAGGTAAGGATTACTTAATGTATCGGCGTCTTATGTTCAATTTTTTGCAGTATATAGATACTGTATGTCTTTACAAAACTTCATCTACATCTAGATTTTTATCTAAATAAGCTGAACGCGCTTATAAAGCGTTACAAGACATCAAAAAATGCCAATACTCGACAGAGATAGTAAAAGACTAGCTAACTCGGGGATTCTTTGTCTTTTTTTCTGCTTAGTAAATTTCTTAAACGTTTGCAGCGTAAGTTAGTTGCAATTAAAAGCAGCTGAATTTCGCTTGTCAAGCGTTTAAAACATAAAAAACGCCAATATTTTAAAGCGGATAATAACCACGGGGCTTCTTTTGCCTTTTTTTTCATTTGGTAAATTTCTTAATGTTTGTGGCTGAACGACAACCGTCATCCCGCTACTTGTTAGCGGGATCTCTTGTTAGCAGCTGAGATACCGCGAATGAATCGCGGTATGACGGTTCGCGGCGGCATGACGATAAGGTTTATACCTTGTCATCCCAGTGCTTGACACTGGGATCCAGCTTTCTTTATAAATTCACCAAAAGTGCTTCATTCTATAACGCAAAACCCATACTCACCAAATCCAATGCATTACTTGCAATTAAGTTTCCTGGATCCCAGTGTCTGGGCACTGGGATGACACCATCATAAAGGAATCAGTGTCAGCTACTTTCATGACACCATTCTTTTTCCTGGATCCAAGTAGTCGAGCTACTTGGATGACAGCTAGCCTGACAACTGTCATCCCGCTACCTGTTAGCGGGATCTATGCTAAGAGATACCGCGAATGAATCGCGGTATGACGGTTTGCAACGGTATGACGGTTCGCGGCGGCATAGTAATTCGTCATCCCGCTGCTTGTTAGCGGGATCTCTTGTTAGCGGCTAAGAGATACCGCGAATGAATCGCGGTATGACGGTGTAGACGATGGTTAAGTATCCCGCTGCTTGTTAGCGCCGCGGCGGTATGACGGTTCGTGGTGGTATGACGTAGAGTGCTTAGAAGCTGTTATTTTGCTATAAATGGCTGTAATGGCATCATCTATTTTATTGCTATCACAGCCTGTTTGTGCAAGTTCAGCATTCCCACCACAGTTCTTTTTAACTGCTATGGATATTAGTTCTTTTGCGCTAATCTTATTGATTAAGTCTTTACTTACTTTAATAATCAAGACTGTTTTATCTTTTTCTGTTGCCGTAAAAGCTATTATCGTTTTTGGTTTTTGTTGCTGCAAAACAAACTCTCTTATTACATTTGCTGGAATATCAGTGAAAGTGTGGCTTATAAAATTTATTCCATTTATTTCGGTGCTTTTTATATTCTCTGCACTCACAAGCTTTTTATATAGGTTTTTTATTTTGGTTTCGGATTTTTTGTGTTCTTGACTTAAAATACTTAATCTGCTTGTTATTTCACTCACTGGCGCTTTTACGAATTCTGCAACTTTTTTTAAGTTAATTTCATTATCACGTACATAATTGATTGCTTCCTGACCAGTTAAAGCTTCAATTCTCCTCACTCCAAAAGCAACAGAACTCTCTGTTACTATCTTAAATAAACCGATTTCTCCAGTATGTTCAACGTGCGTGCCACCACACAGTTCCCTTGAATCTCCAATCTTCACTACTCTTACTTGATCGCTATATTTTTCGCCGAATAACGCCATAGCTCCTTCGTCTATTGCCTGATTCATGCTTTGAATTTTTGTAGATGCGGAAAGATTTTCTCTGATTAGAGAGTTTACCATATCTTCTACTAAGAATAGCTGATCCTGAGTAACTTGAGTGTTATGACTAAAGTCAAATCGTAACTTATCCGGTGCAACTAGGGAACCTTTTTGAGTGACATGATCACCCAAGATTTTTCTTAATACAAAGTGCAAAAGGTGTGTAGCTGAATGATTTCTTCTTAAGGTTTGCCTTCTTTCCTTGTCAATGCTTGCTGCAACTGTGTTACCTTTACAAATTGAACCGAACTTAACTATGCATCTGTGCAAATATAGGTCATTAACCTTATTGGTATTCTCGACTATAATAATACTTCTATCAGATTTGATCAGACTGCCAGTATCTCCCACTTGTCCACCTGACTCGCCATAAAAAGGTGTTTTATCAAGTATAATGGTTATCTTTTCTCCCTCCTTTGCAGAATCAATTACTTCATTTTTAGAGGAAACTATAGCTAGTATTTTCGCATCACTTACTTCATTGAACTCATAACCAACAAATTTTGTTTTGCCAAATTTATTGATCAAATCAAACCATACTTGCTCAACAGATTTTTCACCAGATCCAGCCCATTTAGCACGTGCTCTCTCTTTTTGTTCTCCCATTGCATCATCAAAACCCTTCTGGTCAAAATTTATTTTTTTCTCTTTTAAAATATCAAGTGTAATATCCAAAGGAAATCCGTAGGTGTCATATAGCTTAAACGCTGATTCTCCAGGCAAAGTATCGCCCGATTTTAAATCTGTAGTGAATTTCTCCAGGAGATTGATACCTTTCATCAAAGTGTCTTTAAAGTTTTCTTCCTCTGATTTTAACGTCGTTTCTATTAAGCTTTTAGCTCTGACTAATTCAGCTCCCATATAAGCCGAACTCGTGCTATCTATCAACACTGGAAAAATACGATGGAGTAGGGAATCATTATATCCAAGCAGGTGAATATAACGTGTGGCTCTCCTAATTAATCTGCGTAATACGTAATTCCTGCCCTCATTTCCAGGAAGCACTCCTTCTGCGATGAGAAATGCAGCCGCGCGAAGATGATCTGCTATGATCTTATGCGCTATTTTATTTTCCGTTCTTCCACAGTACTCTTGTGATTTACTTATCAGAGCAGAAAATAGATCAATATCATAGTTATCATGGACGTTTTGCATAACAGCCGCTATTCTTTCAAGGCCCATTCCAGTATCGATGCATTTTTTTGGCAATTTGTGTAAATTACCTTCTTCATCTTTGTTAAACTCCATGAATACCAGATTCCAGATTTCAACAATTCTATCGCCCTCTTGTAAATGAGGACTCCCATGGTCATAAAAAATTTCAGAACATGGACCGCACGGACCAGTGCTTCCCATACTCCAAAAGTTATCATCCGTTGTAATTCTTATGATTTTATCACTTGAAAAGCCACTTATCTTACGCCAAATCTCGTACGCCTCATCATCAGTATGGTAGACGGTTATGGATAGTCTGTTTTTATCAAGAGATAACTCCTTAGTGATAAATTCCCACGCAAATTCTATCGCAGTTTCCTTAAAGTAATCACCGAAGCTAAAATTTCCGAGCATTTCAAAAAATGTGTGATGCCGAGTTGTATAGCCAACATTTTCCAGATCATTGTGTTTACCGCCTGCTCTTAGGCACTTTTGACTTGAGACAGCACGTTTCATTTCAGTTTTTTGAGCACCAGTAAAAATATTTTTAAACTGCACCATACCAGCATTTGTGAACATGAGCGTTGGGTCATGTTCTGGAATCAAAGGAGAAGAAGAAACCTGCTCGTGGTCATTATTTACAAAAAATTTTATAAATCTTTCTCTGATTTCGTTTAGCTTCATCGTTTTTATTGAGGTTATCTATAAATAATAAGTTGTAATGGAAATAAAATCAATACCACTCTCTAGATCTCAGAACTTCTAGTGACATGCACCTTGTGGTAAGAAAAAATCAATATATTCACGATAAATTTACCTCATATCTGTGTTTTATATGTGGAAATTGGAATGGAAATTTATGTAGGCAAAGAAAAAAGAATAGCAAATGTGGTGACTCAACACTGGAATGACATAAAAGGATCAGACAGAGATTGGCCAGAAAGGCATGAAATAGACACTGCAGAAATAATGGAATCATGGCAGCATTGTTTTGTCATTGAAGTCAAGGATCAAGGTTATATTTGTGAAAATGCAGGAGAAAAGGCTGTTGAATTCTATGGTTTTGAGAAAAAGACGCGCATTGATAATAAGTATGCAATTGATGCACCATTTTTGCGACTATATAAAATAGATGCAGTTATTGATAAACTTGATACTGTAATAGAGAGTAAATGCCCGATCAATGAAGAGGAAGAAAGTGAAAGTGTTAAAATGAGGCAAGTATTGTTGCCACTTGGGAATAAAGAAGGTATAACACACATATTGGGCGTAATTACTTTTAAACTCCTTTAATATACAATTTTAATTTGATTCTTTAATAAAATTATTTATACTAATGCTTAATTACTATTAAAGAACTCAATAGTAGTGCTTGTAAATTTATTTGGAATATGAAGAAAATAAAATTAAAAACCAAATCTTCTGTGAAAAAGCGCTTTCACCTTACAGCTAAGGGTAAAGTTATTTCTACTCAGTCAGGCAAAAGGCATGGCATGGTAAAGAGAAGTAAATCTAATATTCGTAATCAGCGCGGTACAACGATTCTTGGTAAATCTGACTCGCGTATAGTTAAGCTTCATATGCCTTACGGTATTTAACAAAATGGAGGTAAAATAAAATGGCTCGGGTAAAACGTGGAGTCACTACTCACGCTCGTCATAAAAAAATATTGAAACTGGCAAAGGGTTATAGAGGGCGCGCAAAAAGTTGTTATAGAATTGCATTACAAAGAGTTGAAAAAGCACTGCAATATGCTTATAGAGACAGAAGAACCCGTAAACGTGATTTCCGTAGCTTATGGATAATACGTATTAATGCAGCAGCAAGAGAGCATGGGCTTACTTATGGTAGGTTTATGCATGGTCTTACACTTGCCGGCATTGATTTAAATAGAAAAATTCTTGCTGAGATGGCAGTTAATTATAAGGATGATTTTGCCAAATTAGTAGAAACTGTAAGTGGTAAATTAGCGGAGAATTCTTAAAGCAAAAACACCATGAGAATTATTTTCATGGGATCACCAGGATTTGCTGTTAATTCTCTGAGCTTGTTACTGAAATCAAAGAGCGAAGTGGTGACAGTATACACCAAGGCTCCAAAACCTTCGGGGCGTGGACAGAAGCCAATGAAATCTCCAGTACATGTTATCGCTGAAGAAAGTAACATAGAGGTATGTACTCCTATCTCTCTAAAGTTCTCGGCAGAGCAAGAAAAATTTAGAAATTTCAAGCCAGACGTTGCGGTTGTTGCCGCGTATGGATTGATACTTCCAAGAGAAATTTTGAATATTCCAAAATATGGTTGTATTAATATTCATCCTTCATTACTACCAAGGTGGCGTGGTGCAGCCCCGATACAGCACACAATTTTAGCAGGAGATCAAGAAACCGGGGTTAGCATTATGCAATTGGATGAAGGATTAGATTCCGGCCCTATTTTAAAACAGGAAAAATTTCTTATCGAAAAGAACGATAATTACAAGACATTGCATGATAAATTATCTAAGCTAGGCAGTGATTTACTGCTGAAAGTGCTAAACGAAATTGAAAAACAGCTTCCCTTAAAACAGAACGATAACGATGCATGTTACGCTGACAAAGTGGAAGACTATAAAATTTATGCAAGTGATGCCTGTGAAGTTGCTTATAGAAAGGTTAAAGCGTTTTACCCAAAAGCATTCATTAAGATAGAAAATAAACGTATCAGGATACTTGATGCTGACTTTGAAGCTCTCGCTTCAGAACAAGGTAAGATTGTTAACGATAATATGCACATAAGTTTAAAAGGTGGCACTTTAATTCCTAAAGTTGTACAAATGGAAGGGAGAAATCCTTGTAGTATTGAAGATTTTATTCGTGGCTTGAAATCAAGCATGGTAAAAAAATTTATAGAATAGACTGCTTTAAATTAGTGTAGAAATGTAATAGCTAAATTTCCTTTTCTTAGATATAATCTTAAAAAACTTTCCATATAAAAATGAAAATAAAAAGAGCTTTAATATCAGTATACGATAAAACGAATATAATTGATCTTGCATCGTTTTTAATGCAGCAACAAATAGAAATTCTTTCAACGGGAAATACTTATAAAACGCTATCTAGTGCAGGAATAAAAACACAAGAGGTCTCAGATTACACACAATTTCCAGAGATACTGGGTGGTAGAGTGAAAACTTTACACCCTAAAATTCATGGAGGAATACTTTGCAATAGAGAAAAACACAAAACGGAAATACAAAATCTAGGTATTGAGCCAATAGACCTGCTTATAACTAACCTATACCCATTTTGGGAGACAGTAAGTAGCGGCTCAAATGAAGAGCAAATTATAGAACAAATTGATATCGGCGGAGTGGCGTTAATTAGAGCTGCAGCAAAAAATTTTCATTTTACTCCAGTCATTTCTAGCATTCAAGACTATGAAGCACTAAAAGCTGAGATGATAAAAAATAACAATGAAACAACATTGGAATATAGAAAACATTTAGCAACAAAAGCATTTGCTCTCACTGCACACTACGATTCTAATATTCACAGTTGGTTTTTATCCCAGAGTAAAAATAATGAGTTGCCAGAGTTTTTCGCACTATATGGGCATAAAGCACAAGAATTAAGGTATGGTGAAAACCCTCATCAAAAAGCTGCATTTTATAGCAATCAATTCACCAAATATCCGCTGGAAAAAATACATGGAAAAGAGTTGAGTTATAATAATATAGTAGATATAGAGTCCGCACTTAACATAACTTCTGAATTCGAAGAGCCTGCAGCAGTGATAATAAAGCACAATAACCCATGTGGCGCTGCTGTTAGTAATAATGCTTTGGAGGCATATGAAAAGGCTCTATCATGTGATAAAGTAAGCAGTTTTGGTGGCATAGTTGCCTTAAATCGGGAGATAGACTTAAAGCTAGCAGAAAAATTAAACGAGATATTTTTGGAAGTAGTGATAGCACCATCGGTAAACAATGAGGCACTAAAAATTTTACAAAGAAAGAAAAATTTAAGAGTGATTATTCATAAATCTTTCCAACAAAATGTGAAATACCAAATTAAAAATGTTGTTGGTGGGTTTTTGGTGCAAGAAAATAATGACCACACAATAAAAGCAGAACAAGTAACAAAGTGCACTACAACAGAAAAAGAAAAGGAAGATCTTATTTTTGCCTGGAAAATATGTAAACATGTGAAATCCAACGCAATAGTTATAGCAAAAGATGGTTGTGCTATTGGCATCGGCGCAGGGCAAACAAGCAGAATAGATAGTGTGAACATTGCAGTGAAAAAAGCAGGTGAAAAATGTAAAGGTGCAGTGCTTGCTTCAGATGCATTTTTTCCATTCCCAGATAGCATAGTAGAAAGTGCAAAACATGGAATTACAGCTATAATTCAGCCCGGCGGCTCGCTGAAAGATCAAGATGTGATAAAAGCTGCAAATGAAAATAAAATTGCTATGTTTTTCACTGGCGTTCGCAGTTTTTTCCATTAGGCTTTGTGTCTTATCGTCATACCGCCGCGGTATCTCTAGATCCCGCTAACACGTAGCGGAATGACGAGGTATAAACCATCGTCATGCTGCCGCGAACCGTCATACCGCGATTCATTCGCGGTATCTCTAGATCCCGCTAGCGGGATGACAAATATACCGCCGCGGCGCTAACAAGAGATCCCGCTAACACGTAGCGGGATGACGGTTGTCAGCCAAGTAGCCCCCTATGATGTCATCCCAGCGCCCCTATGATGTCATCCCAGTGCTTGACACTGGGATGGCTTTGTTGCATCGCTAGCTATGATGGATTAAAGATAAAAAAGATAGGGAATATCAGTAGCTTATTATTCTGGTATTTATAACAAGAACGGTCAGTGAATACCTAAATTTGAGTAAAAGAAATTTCACTACCACTCACTAATCTGGCTAAAATTCAAGAATTTCAATGCTTTAGCTATTTTCAATAGAATTAAATTTATTAATATAAATAACAAATTACTATTCTTAAATTTGATCAGATTGATTGCAAAAAAACAAGATTTTCAATAGGTTGCTTATAATCCTAACTATAGTTAGCCTTTCATAAGTAGCGATGCAACAAAGCCCACTGGGATCCAGCCTTTTCATCCAAGACGGCAGCGCCTCCTTCTTCTGTCATCCCAGTGCCCCCTGTAATGTCATCCCAGTGCTTGACACTGGGATCCAGGTTGCTCACAAGCAAACTAGCATAGAAAGTGGTTACAACATTTCCGATGAGATTGCAGAAAGGCTGGATCCCAGTGTCAAGCACTGGGATGACACCCTCCTAGTAGAAACGCTTTTGTAATTGCAACATTCGTGCAATCTTTAGCCATCAACATTAAGAAATTTACCAAATAAAAAAAAAGGCAAAAGAAGCCCCGTGGTGGTTGGCTATTTACCATGTACTAAAATATCGGCGTTTTTTTTATTCTAAAACGCTTGATTAAGAGCGATTTAGCTGCTTTTAACTTGCAACTAACCTACACCGCAAGTGTTTAAGAAATTTACCAAGCAGGAAAAAAGGCAAAGAAACCCTAGGATAGCTAGTATTCAAATTCTCCCTTGTCAATTTGACGTTTTTTGCTGTCTTAAACGCTTTGTAAGCGCGTTTCGGCTTATATAGGTAAAAACCTAAAAATTTTTAAAGACATGCGATGCACGTAGTGCGAAAAATTAAACATGAGACGCCAAATACCCTAAGTTTTTTGTCATTAACCTGCACAGATTGCGAAGATAAATAAATAGCTTCAGTTTCATGATAAGAGGGCTGGCGGAGTTTGTCAAGTAAGTTTTTTCGTTTCTGTGACCAGTTGGACTTAAAGTCTACACAAAAAACGTTTACAACCAACGTTCAACATGGTAAATTAAAAACGGTTTATTCCTCGGTAGCTCAGTGGTAGAGCAGTTGGCTGTTAACCAATTGGTCGCTGGTTCGAATCCGGCCCGGGGAGCTCTTCTCTGTTAAATTCTAGTGTTAATCTTATATGAGCATTAAATCAGTGGTTTTATGTATACTAGATGGCTGGGGAAATGGAATAGAGAATAATAAATACAACGCTATCAGCAACGCAAATCCACCCTGTTGGCAATATATTAGCTCTAATTATCCAAAATGCAGTTTATCCGCCTGTGGAGCTGATGTGGGGTTACCTGGTGGTCAAATAGGTAATTCAGAAGTTGGCCATATGAATATTGGCAGTGGTAGAGTAGTAATGCAAAGCCTTCAGCGCATTAATCAAGAGATTGGAACAATAGAAAACAATGTAAATCTACAAAGTTTTATTAATGATCTAAAAAGTAAGAACGGAGTATGCCATATAATGGGATTGGTGTCCGATGGTGGTGTTCATTCGCATCAAAAGCATATTTCAACTTTAGCAAATAAAATATCACAGCATGGAATAAAAGTGGTGATACATGCATTTTTAGATGGCAGAGACACATTGCCGAATTCAGGAAAAAAATGCATTCAAGAATTTATAAAGAGTATAAAGGGAAATGACACAAGAATTGCTACTGTTTCTGGGCGTTACTATGCTATGGACCGTGATAACAGGTGGGAGAGAACAATTGAGGCTTATGAGGCTATCGCATTTGCAAAGGCACCTCGTCATGATAATGCAGTATCGTTGATTGATGAAAATTATCAGAATAACATAACTGATGAGTTTATCAGGCCTGCAGTAATAGGTGACTATCAAGGTATAAAACCAGAAGATGGAGTGCTGTTGGCTAACTTTCGTGCTGATCGAATGATACAATTAGCAAGTATTTTGCTTGGCAAAACAGATTACGCTAAGGTAGCAAAATTCTCTTCAATTTTAAGTATGATGAAGTATAAAGAAGATCTCAAAACTCCTTATATTTTTCCTCCTACTTCTTTCGCTGATACTCTAGGACAAACAATAGAAGACAATAAATTACGACAATTACGTATCGCCGAAACCGAGAAATACGCTCATGTGACTTTCTTTTTCAATTGTGGAAAAGAAGAACCTTTCTCTGGTGAAGAAAGAATACTCATTCCCTCACCAAAAGTTCAAACTTACGATTTGCAGCCCGAAATGTCAGCCTTCGAGCTCACAGAAAAGCTTGTAGAAAAAATTCACTCCCAAGAATTCGCACTGATAGTTGTAAATTACGCTAATCCTGATATGGTAGGGCATACAGGTAATATAAAAGCAGCCGAGAAAGCTGTGCTAGCTGTAGATGATTGTCTTGCGAAAGTGCTGAGTGCTGTTAAAAAGTCAAGCAACACCGCATTAATTGTCACTGCAGACCACGGTAATGTGGAATGTATGTTCGATGAAGAAAATAATACACCTCATACAGCACACACTCTAAATAAAGTGCCATTTATTGTGTCTTGCGATAATCTAAAACTAAGAGACGGAAGGTTATCTGACATCGCCCCTACTATTTTACAGCTACTTGGAATTAAGAAACCTGATGAAATGACAGGCAGTTCATTGATTTCTTGCATTACCCTCTGTCATTCCAGCTAGGCAGCGTTATGCACCGGAATGACATCAAATAGATGTGTTTTAACTTAATCCAACTTTTAAATTTTTCGCTGTTAGTACTAATGATTCATTAAAGAAGCTGTCAATATCACCAATACTATCTATATTTTTTGTACTGATAGATTGGTCAATTCTTTTGACCAAATTAGATAAAACTTTATTAGGGCCAATTTCAACAAATTTGTTAATGCCACGGCTTGACATATACAAAACCATTTCTCTCCATTTCACTCTGCTTACAACTTGCTTGGCGAGTAAAGTTTTTATAACTTTGGGATCACTCTCCTCTTTAGCTGTAACATTTGATATCAAAGGAACTATAGGACGGGTTATTTTAATACCCTTCAAAAACTCCAAAACTTTTTCATCAGCAGGTTTCATAAGAGATGAATGAAAAGGCCCACTAACCTGTAATTTAATTAGTTTCCTCACACTCGAGTTTTTGAATAAATCGGGTAACATTTCAAGAGCTTCTCTAGTGCCACTTATAACCACTTGTCCGCCACCGTTATCGTTTGCAATTTCACAAATTCCGTCAATTTGAACTGATTTCAATATATCTTCCACTTCATTTATCTCTGCTCCAAGCAACGCAACCATTCCGCCTTTACATTTCAGTGAAGCTTCATGCATTGCTTCGCTGCGAACTTTCAGCAGCTTGATTGCAGACTCAAGCGTTAACGCTCCTGCAGCACACAGCGCTGTATATTCGCCAACTGAATGCCCACAAACATATTTAACATTGTGATCAGTGAAAAGAGATTTGCCAAACACATGCTCCATAACACGTAGCATTGCAATTGATACTGCCATTATAGCTGGCTGAGCGTTTTCTGTAATGGTTAATTCTTCAATAGGACCGTTGAAGATTAAATGAGACAGCTTTCTATCCAATATGCTATCTACTTCATTAAATACTTGTCTTGCAACGGAAAACTCACTATATAAGCTCTTTCCCATTCCTACAAACTGAGAGCCCTGACCAGGGAAAGCGAAAATCATGATAATTATTACTTATTCCTTATTAAGTATAAGATTTTATTTATTTTTTGTCAATATTTTAGAATAATGATTGACTTAGTGAATTAAGTTCACTAGAATGTTAACTGACTAAAAGTTTATAAACAACAATGAATTATCATAAAATTATTATAGTTATGACAGACGGTCAAGAGTTTGAAACTCGTTCCACTTATGGAAAGGAGGGAGATAGGGTAAAACTTGATAGAGATCCTCTTACTCACCCTGCATGGACTGGAAGTTTGACAAGCGGGTTAGCAAGTAAAACTAGCAAATTAGCTAAGTTTAACGATAAATATGGAAGCATTTTCTAATTCTCCTCCTCTTTAAGTTTTAGAGAGTTTACTGAAGCATGCATAAATACAAAAATATAGGCTATGTTGCTTCTCCATCACCAAAATCGCAGGAAGTATCTAAACTATTAAAGAAACTTAATTTTATCAATATAACAGAAGAAAATAAGTCCGAAATCGATCTATTGATAGTTGTTGGCGGTGATGGCTTTATGCTACGCACTTTGCACAATTACGTCATAGAAAATAAAAACATGCATGTGTATGGGATAAACACTGGCAATGTTGGGTTTTTGATGAATAAATGCTTTAGCTGCAGTGAAGATTTAATTGATCATATAGAGCATGCAACTTCAACTCAGTTAACTTTGCTAAAAATGGAAGCAACAGACACAAGTGGCAAGAGATATCATTACATAGCAGTAAACGAAGTATACGTTTTTAGAAAAGCGAACCAAATAGTAGAGATGAATATTACTATTAATGATAAGCTAAAAGTAGAAAAATTTAGAGGGGACGGAGTAATATTATCTACCCCCACAGGCAGCACTGCATACAACTTCTCTGCCGGTGGCCCAATCTTGCCGCTAAATTCAAATTTACTTGCACTCACTTCTATCAATAGCTATTACCCAAGGCATTGGAATGGAGCGTTAATATCAAACGATACAATCGTACAAATTGACATTAACGACACAAAAAACCGTCCAGCACTTGTAGTATCAGATTACAAGGAGTTTCATAATATATCACAGATAAAAATACAAAAAGACCACGAAAACACAATAACTTTGCTTTTTGACAAAGATTACCCTCTGAATGAAAGAATCTTTGATAGACAATTTCTATACTAATAATTATCCGTAAATTGGTATTTACTATATCTTAATAACTATAGCGTAATCAATGCAGCATAGTAATTAATTTTGGAGTGAATATGCCTGGACCAGTAAATGAAGAACAAACAGTAACATTAATTTCTTCCACATCAATAAGTGAAGATGGCGAGATAACACCAGGAATTTTACCAATACCAGCACTTAGGACAAGTACTCCGAAAAAAAATGATGAAAATACAGCTTTAGAAGCTTTGTTAGAGGAAGAATTTAAAGAGAAAAAAAACAGCAATGCTAATTCAAGAGATCCGTTAACTCTTGAGACTCAAGTATCACCTCCTTCCCTAGAAGAAACAAAAGGTGAAGAAACTCATGTTGACGTGCCACAAAATTCAACTCTAAGCAGATCCCCTTCTCAAGAGACAGTATTTGATGATCCTGATGATCTTGATAAAACATTAACACGGTTAAGCAGAGAATCAAGTAACAAACTTAGCAATGTACCTTCAACTTCTCCACCATCATATAAGACAGATGACTCTGAAGAGTCTTTGTCACTAAATTCTGATGTAGGTGGCACAACAAATAAAAAAACAAACAGATTCTTGCCAAGAGCAAAGTATTCCATGCAGCAGAAGGGCTTTATAATTTTTACTGCAAGTGCTATTATACTCAGTATATCTGCAGCTTTATTATATTTACAAGATAAAGCAAAATTTATTGCATTTTTTACAAACAGCCCAAAATATATCACTATACCAGTTATCGCACTTGCTGCATTGCTTGCAATTGGTCCAATATTTTTTGCAACAAGGCAATTTATAGATACTGAAGAACATTCCATTCAAAAAAAAGATGCGGATAAAATTTTAGCTGAGGTGTTGGAGCACCAGCCAAAAGATAAAGCTATAAAATCTGTAAGACTGGAATATAGCAATGGCACTCATTCAAATTTTGTACTTAATGCTTGGGAAGCTAAACAAGGCTTCACTAACATTGACGAAAAAGTAATTACTAGAACTAATAAAATAAAATCAGTAATTAACGACAGACCAATATTTACTGCATTATTTACTGGTGTAGTTGCTGCAAATATAGCGTTTCCTCTAGGGCTACTTGCAACACATGGTGTTAATGGTGTACAAAAATTTTACCAAAACCCTTTGACTAATAACATAGGATTATCATTACTTATAGGTTCTGGTATACTTGCATTATCAATTATATGTCTTGGCGTGCATTATTATAGAAAAACAAATTGCACTAACCTTATATATTCTGAAGAAGAGATTGATCCTAAAGATGTTAATGGGAAATTCATTGAGGAAATAAAACGAGAAAGAACAAATGTTCTTGGGGAAAATCACAGTAAAGACGCTAAACGCAGCAGCTTAACGCTTGAGCAAGTTGTGGTTCAATCTCATAATTGTAAGGATATTGTTTATAGTGTCGGTTAATAAAATGCATGATATAGCTAGTGCAGCCCTACGTCATACCGCTGCAGACCGTCATACCGCGATTCATTCGCGGTATCTCTAGATCCCGCTAACACGTAGCGGGATGACGATTGTCAGGGTAGCACCTCCCTCCCCTGTCATCCAAGTAGCTGACTGACCTTACCCAGAAAAAGTGGAGAGAAAGTTTGGAATGTTTTTCACAAAGAGAATGATGAATCAAAATGCTCAGGAATGCAATAGTTAATAGTGACGTTGTTTGTTATAAAAAATTTCTATATATTCAAATATAGCAGTTTTGATATGCTGTTTAGAGTGCCGAGAGGTGTCTATTGGTAACTCCCTTTTTAGAGAACTGAAGAAGCTTTCCACAACAGAATTGTCGTAACAACAACCTTTATGATTCATTTATGTTTTTTATGGATAAGAGATATTGATAACCTTGCAAAGTATATTGTGAACCTTGGTCACTGTGCAGCAGTAGATTTTTAACAGGTTTACGCCTATTAATGGCCATTAATAAAGAGTTCATAACCAATTGTTTATTTATTGCACTACTCATTAACTACCATACGTGAGAATTATTGCTGCCAAATATAGCCATCCCTCCTTGGTTTTGATGTAAGTAATCCCATACTTTATTTGGTTGATCAACAATAAAGTTTTGATCTAGTATATTGGGAGCTACAGCTCTATTATCTGTTTGTTGTTTTTTAATTTTAAACTTTCTTCTCAGTATAGCCCTGATGTCATTTTTCTGCATAATACTTTGCACCGTTTTCAAATTGCAACTTTTACCCAAAGCCTTCAATTCAGCATGAATTTTAGGAGCTCCATATCTACATTTAGAAACTTGATATATTTTTTGAATAGCTTCGAGTAGCTCTTTATTTGCTGATTCTCTACTGCTTATTTTTCTTGTGGTCCACTTATAGTAGCCACTAGCAGAAAATCCTACATAATTCCTGTACTTTATAGCAGTTACTATATAAAAAAATATTTTACTCTTTTTGACTGGCCAGGGCTTTTTTTTAAATGTCTCTTTCCCTTGTTACTCTTGCTTTGTAAATCAAACCTCTCTTTGTCGTAAGGAGCCATGTTACCTCTACCTGGAAATGCATCTGCTGCCGACTTTTTTTCGTTGTGTTTCTTTATCCATTTTCCTAATAAACCACCCTTTATTCCTAAATCCTTTGCTGTTTTTGTAATTGTTTGACCTGCCTTTCTTTGTTCATTTGCCAGTTTAACAGCTTCCAATTTGAATTCTGCTGTATATTCTCTTACCATTTCTAATCCTCCAAAATTTTATTTTACCCAAAAAAACTCTTTTCTTTCTCTCCACTTTTTCTGGGTAAGGTCAGTCTGTCTAGGTTCCAAGATCGGTGTCAAAAATTGCTCAAACCATCCATTAAAAACATCCATATTACAGTGGCCTTCAAAGGTTAACGGAACAACTATCTTTCTTCCACTTAAGGCTGCAACCATACTGATTCGTTGAGTTTTCTTTCCAGATTTTAAGGCATAAAACCGCTGTCCTTTCTGGCAATATCCGTAGGGGTAGTCTTCGGTGTTATCAATGCCAGACTCATCTATATACACTAAGTTTTTAGGTTCTTTTGTCGCTATAATTTTCAAAAATTCAGCACGTTTTTCTTCGTTTCTTTCCTTGTATCCATATGTCTTTTTTTGCGCGTAAATCCAATTTTTTTAAGGGCTCGATAGATCGTTTGGATACTAACGTTGTTCCAAAGTTTAGCCATTTCCGATAGAGTCTTTCCTCCGTGTTCTCTGGCAAATTTGGCAAAGGTATCCCAGTCGGTAATTTTGTGATTGTAACCCCCATTTCCAAGTTTTTTTGATTGAAAGTCTCCTGTTTCTTTTCTTCTTTGCTGCCACTCCCATAAAGTAGTTCGTCCAATCTTAAATCTTGCTGCCACTGTTTCTCTGCTTTCTCCTTCGTCTAGCGCTTCCATTGCTTTTTTTCTTAAATCATAACTATATGCTGCTGGCATTCAACCTCCTTATCATCATCTATCCTTATCCTATCACATCCGGACTTTTATGGAAAGAGCTATATTTTTATCAATTCTGCAATCATTTATCTTAATATTAAGTTTCTTAAACCTTCTTGATGCTTGTGAATAGCTGATAACTGCCAAATCTCTTCCTATTTGTTGCAAATACCCTTTTATAAACCCGACTGTTTGTCTTAAACCAATTCTAAAGAAACTGACGATTATATGCACCAAAATCACAACTTTATCACTATAAATATAGTTGCCGCCCTGCATTTTTGGACAATTCTCGTACCAATTTTCTATGGCGTCATTGATATAACAAAAAATGCTTCCTCTTTCTTGGAGAAATTTGTTATATTCATGGCAGTTACTGACTCTCATTTTTTGTGGCATATTTTTTCTTCAACAGTTAAATGGCTATTTATAATGAATTTTGTCAGTAACTGCCAGTTCTTTTCACTTGAGCGATGCAACAAAGCCATCCCAGTGTCACGCACTGGGATGACAAGAAGAGGGTACTTGAATAAGAGGCATTGCCCTCCTGGTAGACTCAAATTGCAATGTTCGTGTAGTTATGGATTCATTCGCGGTATCTCATCCGCTAACAAGCAGCGGAATGACGAGGTCTTTCGATAGTAAATCTTACCTATGTTAGCTATACCAAAAAATCAAGAGTAAAAAAGTCGTGTAACTCTATTTATTCATTAATAAAATCTTTGTCTTCTCCTAAAAATTAGTTAAAATGTAGGATATTTTGTGTTATTAAGTTAGCACTTGACTTAACTTTAGTTGTTACTTAGACTGCTAAAGTGGAATTTTAATTTTTTTTACGAGGACAATTATGCATTATAAAAAGTTTTTTTCAGCAGCCGCTTTAGCAACGTTGCTAAGTTTATCAAACTCTGCTTTTTCAGATCCTGTTGGTCCAATAAGTGATGAAGAAACTAGCTACTACGTTCGTTTGCAATACAACGGTGAAATTTTACCTCTTTTCACAAAAGTTGATGGTATTACCTATAAGAAAGACAATAGTGATTACAGTCCATTAAAAGCGTCTTTTATAGCTGGTGGTGGTGCGTTTGGTTACAAAATGGACGACATCAGAGTTGATGTTGAAGGAGTTTATTCATACCTAAACAAAAATGATGTTACAAATGCAAAATTTACGCCAGATACTATTGCAGACAGTTTAACAGCAATTTCAGGACTAGTTAACGTTTATTACGATATAGCAATTGAAGATATGCCTATCACTCCATATATTGGTGTTGGTGTTGGTGCAGCGTATATTAGCACTCCTTTGAAAGACGCTGTGAATGATCAAAAAAGTAAATTTGGTTTTGCTGGTCAAGTAAAAGCTGGTGTTAGTTATGATGTAACTCCGGAAGTCAAACTTTATGCTGGAGCTCGTTATTTCGGTTCTTTTGGTGCTCATTTTGATAAAGATGCTGCTGCAGGCAAAGACAAAGGGAAACTCAAAGTTCTTTACAGCACTGTTGGTGCAGAAGCTGGAGTAGCGTTTAATTTCTAGTCTATCTCAGTCTTGTTATCCCAGTGGGGTTTTTCTTGTCATCCAAGTAGCATGACACTGGGATCTAGAAAAAAGAAATGTGGATTCCAGTGTCAAGGCACTGGAATAACACTATTTGCTATGTGTTTAAGCTGTAACGTTTACCATTGTACTGGTAGAATATCATCTAAAGTTACATAATGTTATCCAATTAGCTAACACTGCGGCCTACTGTCTCCAAGAAATTAGATGAAAAATTTGTACTTTTTTCAAATCAAAGCTTGAATTTTTGCTGGAAAATCAATATATTATATGCATGAAGTTTTAATTTAAGTTGTTATGTTGACCCCAATGGCAAGCTTATGTGTCGATAGCAGAACCAATCTCATGCAATATATTGCTAGGGTGCAAAAATTTCCTATGCTGTCTCAAGAGGAAGAGGTACGATTAGCAAAAAATTGGAACCAATATAAGGATGTTTCTTCTGCTCATAAATTGATTACCAGCCATTTGAATTTGGTAGTGAAAATTGCAATGAAATTCAAAAATTATGGACTATTGTTGATGGACCTGGTCATGGAAGGAAATATGGGTTTAATGCATGCAGTGAAAAAGTTTAATCCTGATTTAGGGTTTCGTTTTTCAACTTATGCGGTGTGGTGGATTGAAGCTTCAATAAAAGACTTTATATTGAAATCTTGGTCGTTTGTGAAAATAGGCACAACGCAAGCACAAAGAAGATTGTTTTTTAGTTTACGTAAAATAAAAAAAAGAATTTTACAGTATACAAACAGGGAAACCTTAAATAATGAAGAAATAAAAGCAATATCTAATGAGCTTTCTGTATCCGAAGGAGACGTTCTGCAGATGAATTACCGTATGGCTTGTAAGGATCAGTCGCTAAACGATTGCATAAAAATAGGTGATGACTCTAAAAGGGAGCTACAAGATATGATCCCATGTAACTTGGTTAGTCAAGAAGTAACCTATCAGAATCATGAAGAAAAAGAATTAAAAGAAACAATTTTAAACAATGCACTAGCGAGCCTCAACGAAAGGGCAAGAGACATTTTTATCAGTAGATATTTGTCTGAAAACATTCAAACTCTGGATGAACTTAGTAAAAAATATTGTGTTTCAAGAGAAAGAATAAGGCAGTTGGCTGAGCAGGCGATGGCTAAGGTAAAACAATATATACAATCTGAAAGTTTGAAATTTGGTTTGCATGCGTAGTTTTTTTATATTTCTAATATTTTTTTCGATAGGCGCTTTTGCATCGGTTAGTGATGTACAATTGAAGGAAAAATATAAAGATTGGCTCGTGTATACTGCATTGGAAGATGGAGAGAAAGTATGTTATATTGTATCCTATCCTAAAAAAAAAAGCGAATATTATACAACCAATCGCAAGCCGTATGTAATGGTTAGTTATGTTGATAAAAAAGCAGATGAGGTAAGCGTTACCTCTGGTTTTCAGTATGATAAGGAGCCTGTAGCTCTCAATATCGACAAAAAAATTAAATATACACTGCCCATAATACAGGGAAGTTTTGCGTGGGCAGAGCATACAAAAATAGATCAAGATCTCATTCTAAAAATGAAGCAGGGATTATCAATGGTAGTTAATGGAAAAACAAAAACAGTGACCATTGATGATACTTATTCCCTACTTGGTTTTCAAAAAGCGTATCAAAAAATGCATGATTTATGCCATACAAAGTAAATTATTGTAACAGAATAGGTAATTTTCCAGTTGTAGTATAAAACAGACTGCCCTTTCGATAAATAGCACTTTACTTTATATGGGATGTGGATATCATTTAAAATATATTTTTGAGAGTTAGCAATGTCAGAGGTTGCAGGTGTAGATACAGAAATCAAAAAGCAAAATTCTGTGTGCGAGCAGATGCGTTTTAGCGTGAGCCGCACAAGTCTTTTAAATACATTATCCAGAGTAAGTGGAGTGGTTGAAAGGCGTAATGCAATAGATGTTTTGGCGTGTATAAATATCAAAGCACAACACGGCAGCATAAAATTAATGGCAACTGATCTTGACATTTCAATGTTTGCCTCACTTGCTGCAACCGTATTAACAGAAGGAGAAGTAAAAATTTCAGCGCATACTTTACATGACATAGTGAAGAAGTTACCCGCTGATTTGGATGTCAATTTTGAAGTAAACAACCAAGGAAAATTATTGATGTCTTGCGGAAATGCAAACTTTTCTTTACCGAATGTAGTTTCAAGCAGCTTTCCTGCTCTTGAAGAAGACAATTATAAACATGATTTTACTCTACTAAATACAGACCTGATAGACTTATTAACTAAAACAAAATTTGCTGTATCACTAGATGATACAAGGTATAATTTAAATGGAATATATCTACATACAGATGAGCAATTTCTGTACTGCGTTGCAACTGATGGCCATCGTTTATCATGTATAAAGAGGCCAAAGCCTGGGAACATCAATGGCGAATTTGGTGTGATCATTCCACGTAAAACTGTTATGGAGCTGTTAAAAATATTGGACGATTGTAATGAAATTAAAGTAAAACTCTCAGACAGAAAAATCAAGTTTACATGCGGTGAATATATTCTAATATCAAAATTAATAGATGGAACTTTTCCAAATTATAAAGCAGTTATTCCAGCATCTCAAGATAAGCATATGATTATTGAAAGTAAAAAACTTTCAGACGTTATAGATCGAGTTTCCGTTGTTGTATCTGATAAAGTAAAATCTATTAAATTCTCACTACAAGAAAAGCTGCTAACTCTGCATTCAAACTCCCAAGAGTGCAGTGATGCAACTGAATCCATAGAAGTGGACTACAATGAAGCCCCTATAGAAATAGGGTTCAACTCGCGTTATTTACTTGATGTTCTATCCTGCATAAAAAATAAATGTAAGTTTAGCTTAGCCGATGGTAATAGTGCTACAATTATCACTGATGAAGACGATTCAAGTGCATTATATGTAGTAATGCCAATGAGAACTTAAACTCGTCATCTTGCTGCTTGTTAGCGGAATCTGGAGATACCGTGGCGGTATGGCACTTATTTCACTAGCTTTTATTAAATTAGTAATCTATCTTTACCAAATATAAGCCAAAAGGTGGTGCAGTAACTCCAGCGGCACTTCTTTTGCATTGGTTTAATATATTTAGCATTTCTTGCGGATTGGTTCTATTTTTTCCAAATTCAACTAAAGTACCCACAATAATCCTCACTTGGTTATGTAAAAAGGAAATAGCAGATATTTTGATGTGTATATGATTCCCATTTTGTATTATATCGATATCATCAATTGTTCTTATCGGATTTGCGGCTTGACAATCTTTTGAACGGAAACTTGAAAGGTCATGTTTTCCAAGTAGATGTTTAGCAGCTTCACGCATAATATTTACATCAAGTGGGCTAAACACTTGCCATACATAACCCGTCTCCAGAGCGGCAGGAGCATAGCGATTAACTATTCTATATTCGTAATATCTTTTTTTTGCTGAAAACCGTGCGTGAAACGCATCATCTACAACTTCTGCATTAAGCACGACTATAGGAATTGATTTTAAATGATAGTTTATTGCATTCCTTATTCTATAAAGCTCAAATTCCTTTTCCATATCAAAATGAGCAACTTGTCCTAAAGCATGAACTCCTGCATCAGTCCTGCCACCACAGTACAAAGTAACTTTCTCACCACTAAAATTAAATATAGCATTTTCTATCTTCTCCTGGATTGAGTTAGCAGAGTGTTGCTGTTTTTGCCAACCAGAGAAATTACTACCATTATATTCTACCGTTATTTTGTATCGCACTGCATTACATCAAGCTCTATCTAAAATAGTCATTTTCTATCTTAACATAATTTATGGTCAAGCCTACAGTGCTGCCACTCCCATAAAGTAGTTCGTCCAATCTTAAATCTTGCTGCCACTGCTTCTCTGCTTTCTCCTTCGTCTAGCGCCTCCATTGCTTTTTTTCTTAAATCATAACTATATGCTGCTGGCATTCAACCTCCTTATCATTATCTATCCTTATCACATCCGGACTTCTATGAAAAGAGCTATAAATCGTGAAAAAGAACTGCTCATTAAGTGCTGTTTGCTTAATAAATTTACTGACATTGGTATGGCTAAATTCGAAATGGCTACATGAATTTATCGTAAATTATTACCGTATAAGGTACGATGCGACAAAGCCATCCCAGTGTCAGCTACTCGGATGACACCGTCATAAAGGAACCAGTGTTAGCTACTTGGATGACAACCATTGTGCTTGAGGCAAAATTGACTATCACTTCTTTTTATAGAGCTTGCTCCAAACTTTGTTGTTAGTTAATACAAAAAACACTGTTAAAATTATAAAATACGCCACTACTTTTAATCCAAGTTTATGCCGGCGCTCTAATTCTGGCTCTGCTGCCCATTGTAAAAAATTTATCACATCATACGCCATATTTTCAACTGTGGCTTGCCTTGCACCATCATATTCCACCATTCCTTCAGAAAGTGGTGGCGCCATAGCTAATCTGCCTGTTGGAAAATACGAATTAAAATATAAATCATTTTCATCGTGTTCGCCGTTTTGATAGCCTGTTAACAATGAATAGACATAATTTGCACCATCATGCCTTGCTTTAATAATTAATGATAAGTCTGGTGGGACTGCACCATTGTTGCTTGCTGCAGCTGCTTCTTTTGTATCAAAAGGCGCAATAAAATAATCCGAAGGTACTCCAGGTCTGTCAAACATTTCACCCAAATCATTCGGACCATCTTTAACTTGATAAGAAGCTGCTATTTGTTTTACATCTTCTTCAGAAAAACCGACATCTTGCAAATTACGAAATGCTACCCTATTCATTGAATGACAAGCAGCACAGACTTCTTTATACACTTTATAGCCACGCTGAATTGACTCTCTATCGAAAGATCCGACAATTCCATCAAATTTCCAGTCTATTTTCTTATTTGGTGATGATTTAAATTCTTCTGCAGATATAAGACTAGATAGAAATAACATGCAGAAGATTGCAAATACATTAGATCCCATGCATAACCACTGTTTTAGTAAATTTCGAATTGATGTCATGCAAGTAGCTGACACTGGAATCCAGCTTATTTCATCACTGACATTATGGTTATCATGCACTCCTAGAATCTGTTGTCCATTGCATGATTTGTAAGTATTTTTATACCTGGATCCCAGTGTCAAGCACTGGGATGACAACGGAAGATAGTGGAATGACACTGTGTGTTGTATACAACGTTCATACAATTGTGTACATGATGCTGGAATCCATTTATTTTTTTTCTGGATCCCAGTGTCAAGCACTGGGATGACAAAAGAGGGCTCTGGGATGACAGAAGAGAGCTCTGGGATGACAGAGAATTTTGTAAGAGATCTGCTTTGAATTGACATCACCTCATCTCCGGCACAGAATCACTTAAGGTTTTTGGTGGTTCTTTTGGCTTTTCATACTTACTAAGCAGTGGTAAAACTATCACAAAGTATGCAAAGTAATAAAGAGTAGATAGCCTACTCATAGTGATGTAAGGCTCTTTTACCTCTTGTCCTCCAAGCCAGGCAAGAAGTACAAAATTTATTGCAAAAACCCAAAAAAATTTCTTAAACACCGGGCGATAAGCACCACTTTTAACTTTTGATTTATCAAGCCAAGGTAACAAAAACCACACTAAAATAGACGCAAACATGGTAAGCACACCAGTAAGTTTATCTGGAATTGAACGTAGCATTGCATAAAAAGGTAAAAAATACCACTCTGGCACTATATGTACCGGAGTGACCATAGAATCAGCTTCTATATAATTGTCTGGATGCCCAAGATAATTGGGAGCATAGAAAACAAATGCGAACAAAACTACAAAAAACAGACCAAAAGTTATGCAATCCTTGACTATATAATAAGGATAGAGAGGGATGGTATCCTTATCTGATTTTACCTCCACTCCACTTGGGTTACCAGAGCCAAACCTATGCAGAGCTATCACATGAAGCATAGCTAAAGCAATAATAACAAAAGGCAGAAGATAATGCAGAGCGAAAAAACGGTTAAGTGTTGGGTTATCCACTGAAAAACCACCCCATAACCATATAACTATTTTATTGCCAATTAAAGGTATAGCAGAAAATAAGTTGGTTATAACTGTTGCACCCCAGAAACTCATTTGTCCCCAAGGCAATACATATCCCATAAAGGCAGTTGCCATCATTGCAAAAAATATAAATATTCCAATAAACCACACCATCTCTCTCGGTCTTTTATAAGATCCGTAATATAATCCACGCATTATATGAACATAGACTACCATAAAGAAGAGCGATGCTCCAACAGCGTGAGTGTAGCGTATTAACCACCCGTAATTCACATCCCGCATTATGCGCTCTACACTATTAAACGCATAATCAACATGCGGAGTGTAGTGCATAGCAAGAAATATACCTGTTATTATTTGTAAAATTAGCGCTATACCAGCCAAAGAGCCAAAGTTCCAAGCATAATTTAAGTTTTTTGGTACTTGATAAGAAGCGGTGTGTTTTAGAAAAGAAAATATAGGCAGTCTATATTCTATCCACCCTAATATGCCTTTTTCTTCTTCTATCGTTGTTTTTTTTTTAGTATCATCTTGCATAACTTAAAGCTTTCTCTACCTTTAACTCGTTTTATTGTAGCAGCTTATCCTTTATGCACAAATAAAAACTTTAAAGCAATATTAATTACCTCTTCAGCAACCTATCACGTGCCGCGTTTAACTTTTGTGCAAAATATTCCGAGCCTCCCTTATCTGGGTGAACTAATTTCATTAAATTTTGATATGCTTTATTGATTTCATTTTGACTTGCCTCAGGATTCAGCCCCAGTATCTTTAATGCTTCATCTTTGGACATGTTATCACCAGTGTAATTTTCAGTATAACTTCTACTGCTATTAAATTCGTTCAAAAACTTACTCAATATAGAGTTCATCATGAAACTTATATTATTTTTTTTTGTCAGGAAAAGAAAAAATACAACAACGCTAGGCAAGACAAATGTAATTACTATGAATACTAAAAAAAGAAAAAAGATGAATGACATGTATATTTTTTTATCATTTTATGATTAAATAGTAACAATTATAATTGTCATGGTAAATAACATGTTCATCCAGATTGAAGAAACACCAAACCCAAATACGCTAAAATTCCTTCCTGGATTTGCAATTCTAAACGAAGGAGAAACGGCTGATTTTTCAAATGCAGATGAAATAAAAAACTCCAAGTTAGCAGCAAATCTTTTTCAAATAGAACATGTGGTAAGAGTGTTTTTTGGTCATGATTTTATTTCAGTAACAAAATTGGGTGGAATTAATTGGGATACACTAAAAGTAGAAATTTTAACTACAATCATGGATCACTTTACTTCAGGTGGAAAAGCGCTAGATAAAGAAGGAGTGAATGATAATAATATATCAGATGAGGAATTTTTCGATGAAAATGATATAGAAATTGTAAATAGAATAAAAGAATTGATGGAAAGTTATATCAAACCTGCAGTTGCTCAAGATGGTGGCGATATCAAATTTCGTGGCTATAAAGACGGGATAGTTTATGTTGAGTTACAAGGAGCTTGCTCTGGATGCCCAAGTGCTGCAATTACTTTAAAGCAAGGAGTGCAGAATATGCTGAGCTACCACATACCAGAGGTTGCAGGTATAGAGACCACACTATGACTAATCAAACGGTTAGAGGAACAAAAGATCTCCTGTTTGATGAATGGTACAAGTTTAAACACATAGAGCAAACAGCAAGCAGAATCTCAAGTCTATATGGCTTTTTGCCTGCTCAAACTCCAATATTTGAATATACGGAAGTTTTCACAAAGACTTTAGGTGATAGCTCAGACATCATCACTAAAGAGATGTACACCTTTAATGATAAAGGGGGAAAGAGCATAACTTTACGTCCTGAGTTCACTGCAGCAGTTGTCAGGCTACTCATTGAAAAAAAACTGCAAACGCCGATAAAATTATTTTCAACAGGGCCTGCATTTCGTTACGAAAGACCGCAAAAGGGAAGACAGAGGCAATTTCATCAGATAAATTTTGAGGTTTTTGGTGTAGAAGATTCAAAAGCCGATGTTGAATTGATATCACTCGCTCAGCACTTACTAACTGAATTTGGCATCAATAAAAATGTAAAGCTGGAAATCAACTCTCTGGGTGATAGTGAAACAATAACTAAGTATAGAGAAGCTTTGATCTTATACTTTACAAAGTATCAAAATGATCTATCAGAAGATAGCAAAAATAGGTTGATCAAAAACCCACTCAGAATACTGGATTCCAAGGACGAGAAAGATAAATCAATAATTTCTGATGCGCCCAAAATCAGCAATTATTATACGAAAGAGTCCTCAGATTTCTTTGAACAAATACTAAATGGATTAACAATTCTTGATATACCTTATACCGTAAACAATAAACTAGTTCGAGGTTTGGATTATTATTGCCACACAGTGTTTGAGTTTGTTACAGAGGATTTAGGTGCACAAGGGGCAGTTTTTGCCGGTGGAAGATACGATAATTTAGTATCTTCAGTAGGTGGAAAACACACTCCAGCAATAGGATTTGCAGGGGGTATTGAGCGCATAATGGAGTTAATCAATTATTCTCCGAAAGAAGAGCGACCTATTTACCTAATTCCAATCGGTAGAGAGGTTGAAGAATATACCCTAACACTTGCGAATGAATTGCGCAGAAATGGTTTATATGTAATCTATGAATATAGCGGAACGCTCAGAACCCGAATGAAAAAAGCAAATCAAGCAAATGCTAAAGCTGCTTTAATCTTTGGCGATGAAGAATTGAGTAGTAAAACTTTAAAGATTAAAAACATGGATACAGGTGAAGAAAAAATAATTGCTCGCGATAACACAATAGAAAATATCTATTAGGAGCAATGCAAATGTTTTTCTCAGTCAGCTATAGAAGAAAATTCGTCTGCACAAGAATTTTTCATAGTATTCAATGTATCATAATCTGTAAAATCTAATTTTACCGGTGTAATAGTAATAAATCCTTCTTTTATTTTATTTATACTACCACTGCCTGAGTGCTCTCGAGACCAATTTAAGCTAAAAGAGCCATTCGAATTTTCAGTAAAAGTTAAATCCCCATCAATGTTATATTCACCTTGTTCAGCAAATTCTACTCCTTTTACTTTTTCCGTAGCAGGAAAATTTACACTCATCACTATGTTTTTAGGCCAACCAACCTTAACTAGCTTGGCAATAACCTTTGGTGCAAAAACCTTTGTATTGTGCCAGTCTATTTTATCATGATAAACTTGGCTTAGCGCAATAGAAGGTATAGACCTTGCAGCACCTTCCATTACAGCACCAATTGTTCCTGAATAACAAATATCGTCCCCGACATTTGATCCAATATTTACTCCGGACAATATTAAGTCTGGTTTTTTATTCATAACTTTATTTAGCGCAATAATGACACAATCTGCAGGAGTACCAGACACACTAAATTCCCTTTCACTATGTTGTTTTATTCCAATAGATTGTTTCACTGGATAATCAAGAGATCTTGCAGCTCCGCTTCTATCAGTATCTGGTGCCACTATCCATATTTCTGACGCAAAATTCCGTGCAACCTCTTTGAGTAATTTTATTCCTTCACTTCCAAAGCCATCATCGTTTGTTATCAATATTATCATATACAATACTCAGCTATACAGCTCCAAATTATGTAAACCACTGGCTGTAAATAAACTCATGAGGCTTTAAGTTTCTTTGCATAACTGTGGACTGTAACAAAGAACCTGCTGTAAATCAATAGATTTCTTGCACAGGCCATAACTGTCATTACAATAGAAACGAAAAAACTTACTTGACAAACTCCGCCAGCCCCCTTATCATGAAACTGAAGCTATTTATTTATCTTCTCTGTACAGATTAAATGACAAAAAAACTCACGTATCTGGCGTCTCATGTTTAATTTTTTGCACTATGTGCACCTTATGTCTTTATCAAACTTCTACCTACATAAGCTGAAACGCGCTTATAAAGCGTTTAAAACATAAAAAAACGCCAACTTAAAAAATGGATAGTGAATAACTAGCTACCCTAGGGTTTCTTTTGCCTTTTTTTCTGTTTAGTAAATTTCTTAAACATTTATAGCTAAGGTTAGTTGCATTTAAAAGCAGCTGAGTCGCGGTTATTAAGCGTTTAGAATAAAAAAACGCCATACTTGAAAGTATAATGTAAGTAATTAGCCAACTACGGGGCTTCTTTTGCCTTTTTTTCTGTTTAGTAAATTTCTTAAATATTTATAGCTAAACGACAACCGTCATCCCGCTGCTTGTTAGCGGGATCTAGAGATACCGCGAATGAATCGCGGTATGACGTAGGACTGCTGTCATTCCAGTCTGGAATCCAAAAAAAAGGATGATGTCATCCCAGTGCCCTGACTACTTGGATCCAGTTTTCTTTACAAATTCACAAAAAGTGCTTCATTCTATAACGCAAAACCCATACTCACCAAACCCAATGCATTACTTGCAATTAAGTTTCCTGGATCCAAGTAGTCAAGCTACTCGGATGACACCCTTTTGGATGGAGACCAGTGTCAGCTACTTTCATGACACCATTCTTTTTCCTGGATCCAAGTAGTCAGGGCACTAGGATGACAAGAGAAAGAGGCTACTGGGATGACAGCTACCCTGACAATCGTCATCCCACTACGTGTTAGCGGGATCTAGAGATACCACGGCGGTATGACGGTTCGCAGCGGTATAGTAACTCGTCATCCCGCTGCTTGTTAGCGGGATCTCTTGTTAGCGGATGAGATACCGCGAATGAATCGCGGTATGACGGTGTAGATAGTATCCCGCTGCTTGTTAGCGGATGAGATACCGCGAATGAATCGCGGTATGACGTGTTGAAACAATCCGATAAGGTAAGCCTCGTCATCCCGCTACGTGTTAGCGGGATCTAGAGATACCGCGGCGGTATGACGTGTTGCTTGGGTCAGCTATAGTATTTCTTAAAATTAATAATAAATTTCTTGGCTAGCAAGAAGCTGTAAATTTTTTTGCGAGACCTAAGCCGCTTTTGATATAGCTAAAGGTTTACTGATGATTTGTCTCATTCCACTACCTGCTGACTTACTTTCTGCTTAGCATATCCATCAAATCAGATTCTTTGAGTTTACTATGGTCAACTTTACTGAACTTATTTACCATAGAGCTCATTTGATTATACTGCTTAATTAGAAGATTAATGTCAGTTACAGTTGTTCCGGACCCCTTAGAAATTCTAAGTCTTCTTTTGCCATTTAAAATATCTGGATTTTGCCTTTCTTTTTCAGTCATTGAGTTTATGATGGCTATATATTTTTTCACTTTATTGTCATCTGGCACACTGCTACTTAGCTTTTTTGTAAATGAACTAGGAATGAATTTCATTATGTTGCTAATGCCATCCATTTTACTCAGAGTTTTTAACATTCCCACTAGGTCGTTTAGGTCGAATTTACCTTTTTTCACTTTCTTTTGTAACTTATCAATTTCTTCCTGACCAACAATCTCAGCAGCTTTTTCAACCAATGAGACAACATCACCCATGCTAAGTATCCTTTTTGCAATTCTATCGGGATAAAAATCATCGAGGTCACTTAATTTTTCACCACAAGCAATAAATTTAATTGGACAATCGGCGATCATTTTCATAGAAAGAGCACCACCACCACGTGCATCACCATCAACACGGGTGAGAATAATGCCGGTTACACCTATTACCTCATTGAATGATTTGGCAATGTTGACCGCATCCTGGCCTATCATTGCGTCGGCTACTAAAATAACTTCTGCAGGTGAAGCTATTTCCTTTACGGCTTTCAACTCATTCATCATATTATTGTCAATATGAAGCCTGCCTGCAGTGTCTAGTATTAATACATCATAATTATCGTTCTTTGCTATTGCTATTGCCCTTTTTGTAATTGTAATGGGCTTCTCATCTATTACTACAGGTAAAGTTTGCACATCTATTTGTTTACCTAGCACTTCAAGTTGTTTCTGGGCAGCAGGCCTATAAATGTCTAAAGAGGCAAGCATCACTTTTTTCTTTTGCTTTTTTAGTTTTAAAGCAAGCTTTCCTGAGGTAGTTGTTTTACCTGCACCTTGTAAGCCCACCATCATAATCACAGCAGGGGGTTTAACTGCTAGATTTAAGTCACTTTTCTCTGATCCGAGAACTGCAACTAAATTATCCTGTACAATTTTAATTATCATTTGTGCTGGAGAAACACTTTTTATGACTTTTTCCCCAATCACTTTATCTTTAATGTCGTTGATGAATTTTTTTGCAACTTCAAGTGAAACGTCAGCTTCAATTAAGGCTATGCGTATTTCACGCATGGCAAGATTAAAATCATCTTCAGAAATGATTGACTTTCCTCTCAGTTTACTAAATACAGAATTTAAATTTTCAGTTAACGATTTAAACATAATAGCATTAGTAGAATACTCATTAAAAAGAGAGAAGAAGCTGAAACAAAACTCACTGAGTTATAACCCAGCACTTCTTTAAGTTTAGTAATATTATTAAAGTATAAACCAGTAAGTGGATTAGTCAAGTTTTGCACTACGCTGGCAAACATTTCTCTAGTTTTAGAGACTAACTGATTGAACAACAAGACAATATAGGATATGAAAGTTCTAAAAATCCAATCAACATCCATTTTAAAATTTACTCTCGGGTAAAATAACTTGCGTAAAGGAATAAACAATAAAGTGGTACATAGTAACAAATTAAATTGCGACAAAATATTTTTTGTGTTGTACACAAAATCGAAAATCGAAGGTTTATTGTAAATAGGTAAGTAAGGATTGCCAGCGATTACGCATATAAATGCTAAAATAATCATAGTCATTTTGCCTCCTCTCTCTGCTAAAGGTTTTGACTTACTTTTTGCAATAAATAAGTAATAAAGAAACTTTAGCCCCACGCTTAAATGAAGCAGCAAATTTAGAAGCTTATATAAATTTTTATACCCTTTTAAGGCAACAGTGTTCATTTCAATTTCAGCTGTGATATATGATTTACTGATAAATCCAACGGTTCCAGGAAATGCAGCCATTGTAAGTATTGCGATTATAGCACACATGCCTTCCACTGACATCAGTTTACCCACTCCATTAAAACTAATTGTTTTTGTTTGTGAAATAATCGAATTACTGACCACAAACAATAATGATTGATAAACAAGAGAGAAGATTATATGCAGTATCAAAATTGGTATTGCTTTTTCCGAAGGACTGAGCAAACTTCCTGCAATAATCAGCAAGCCCATTTGTCCTACAACGTTATAGCATAAAAATCTGCGAATATTTTGCTCAAGAGAAGCAAATATAATGCTGTAAATTGCAGTGATGGCGCCTACAAGCGCTAATATTTCAGTACAATCTTGCCATAGGTTATAAGTGTGTAAAAGCATCACTAAAAAAGAGACTTTAGTGGTAAATAAAGAGAGATATGTGGTGCCATGTAGCGATGCAGCAGGATATGCATCAACAACCCAAAATGAAAAAGGAAAACAAGCGCAGTTTATCAATAAACCCAAAATTATCAGGTTAGTGCTTTGAAGTGCCAATCCTGCTATTAATATAACTCCAACGAAAAAGTGTACACAAGCGTACCTTATTGCAGGTCCACTATCTCTACAGCTAGCTGCGATAATAAAAAATGCACTGATGGTCATTAATTCACAGAATATTATAACCAATATCATATGTTCAGATAAAACTGCATAAAGTGAACTAATAGTGTAAGCAGCAAAAGATAGCATCTCTGAAAAAGTCAAATTTTGTGCTGGTAGAACAGCTAAAAATGCAACTGATAAAAAAGATATTAGTATGGTACGAAAAGATAAATCAAAATCTAGAATTGGGAGAGACCAATTTACTGCAATGCTCAAATTTTCAGGTAATTTTAGGACTATAACTATTAATACAGTCAGTAGAAGTAACAGTGACGATTTATAAAGTTGCACAATAATTAAAACCAATATGGTTTATGCTATCTCAATATATGAATAAAATCAATTTGCATATTAACCACTAATTAAACTAATTATCATATAATTATATCAGAGTTTAGAGGGTTATAGAGAAACCGGTCAGATTAGGTTTTTAATCTAATCTGACCGATAGCTTTAATAGTGAGGTAAGCTTTAATATAGCACTCCTAATTCATAACGCTACACTCGTGCATAATTTATTTTTAATTTGTGCACGAGCGTTAGTAAATTATTTACTTTTTGAAATAAAATTTGGCATCACTTTAATATTGAGACTTAGTAAACCTCAGTAGGTCTGCCAGTTGGGCCCATAAGAATTATTTGCTCGCCTTCTCTTAAGTGTCTGCATAAATTAGTGGAGCCGCCGATTTCCAGCACAATAGTGGAAATAATTCCTTTTTTTTTGTCTACTTCAGTGCCGGTTACGGCTATACCTTCCATAGCAAGGTTTGTATTATTGGCTTTTCTGCCATTGGTTTCAAAATTTTGCAATCTAAAGAATTGCCCAGGCTTAAAATTCTTTGCCGCAAGTGGTGCTTTGATCACTATTTCCACAACTTTGTCTGTTAAATATTGAACTTTTATAACCTTTGCAGTGAATTGCTCTTTGATTCTATTGAAGAATTCTTTATTAGCCAGGTCTTCAACACTTGACCACGCATTTTTTTTCTGGCCCACAACATCACACACTGGAATGACAGAAACGAAGCTATTAACTCCACTCAAAAGCTGAGAAATAATAGGGTAGCCGTTCTTAGCACTTGCCATAGCTTTCACGACGCTACCGCTATACGAAGGGTGAAGATCACCAAAAAAGCTGATTGTTTTATTGCCTTGCTTATATACTAATATTCTGTCTTTATTCTGCATCTTAGGAGAAAATATTGGATCTATTGCTTTTCCTGATGAATTCAAATGAGTAAAATACCCATTACTTAATTTAAAATGCTTTTTATCTTCTGTTGCAATAACTGTATTTGGCTCAGTACCTGCTGCTATAAAAATAGAACGTGCTTTTATACGTTTGATTTCGCCGGATTTTGTGTCTATCAGTTTTATTAATTCAGCATGGTTATATTTATCCGTCACAACTTCAACTGGCTCTAAGTTTTCAATAAAGTAAATCCCTTCTGATAATGCGTTTTGCACCTCTTCGCTATTTAATCGATAACTTGGTGAATCTTTTAGCTCTTTTCTATATATAACTTTCACTCCCCCGAGGCTCTGCATTAACTCTAATATTTTTATTTCTCTATTCTCTTTTTTTGCTAACTTTTGCTTTTCTCGGATCAATTGTGCGTGCGATATAAACTCATTCGCAATTTCGCGCTCTTCTTCTGTCCAATCTTTTTCAACACAGTCCTTTCCATACTTATCAACTAATATCTCATAACGAAGAAGAAATTTTTCTACTTGAATTGGATAATACGCTAAAGCTTCAGTGGCAGTGTCAATCGCAGTAAGCCCCGCCCCTATGACAACTATCGGCATACGAACTTGCAGATTTGCTATAGAATCAAATTTAAGAGCGCCAGTCAGTTGTAACGACATCAGAAAATCAGATGCCATGCGTACTCCACGAGCTAGTATGTTTTTTATTTTGATCATTCGTGGCTTACCAGAGCCAAGTGCTAGGGCGATGTGATCAAAACCCGAGTTGAACGCGTCATCAACATTAATCGTGCCACCAAAACGAATGCCTCCATAAAGTGCGAAATGCTCACGTCTTTCCAGCAGTAATCTAATAATCTTTAAGTAATTCTTATCCCACCGAGAAGTAATACCATATTCTGCCACCCCACCAAACCCTCCTGCCGTGCGTTCACTCAATTTTTCGTGTTTGAAATCTTTAATTAGCTGGAAATTATCGATCAAAGGTTCAATCTTTAGTCCATCAATGGTGATAACGTTATGCCCATCGTTCAACAAATGATGAGCTAAATTAAAACCAGCAGGACCAAGGCCTACAACTAGAACGTTTTTTCCAGTGTTTTCTCTTGGCAATGAACGCTGAAAATTTAAAGGATTCCAACGGCTGAGCAGAGAATATATTTCAAATCCGTACGGTAAACTGAGCACATCATCCAGAATCCTTGTTTCAATTGCTGGCACATTTACGGGTTCTTGTTTTTGATATATGCACGAATTCATGCAGTCATTGCATATTCTGTGTCCAGTGGCTGCGCATAATGGGTTATCTATCATCACAATTGCAAGACTTGCTATGCTGTACCCTTCGCTTTTCACCAGATTCATTTCTGATATTTTCTGCTCTAGTGGGCAGCCGTGCAGTTCAACTTTTAGTGGAGATTGTTTAAAAGTATTGTCGTTATTAATTAGCCCCTTTGAGCAGCTGTCCTTACTTTGCTTATGACAAAATATGCAGTAGTGAGCATTATCTAGTGCTTTATTCAAACTCACCTTTTTGCTTGTTAGATCAAAACCGTATCGTCTTTTTACTTCATTTGAATGCAGCACTTCAACTTTGTCTACTTCTTTTTTAGAAAATGATATGAGGTTTTCGTGGTCGATTTTTTTATGAATACTGAATAATATACTCTGTTTATTTTTTACTCTCCACACTGCATATTGTGCTGCAAGTTCTATTTCTTCTTTGTGATTTTCTTTATCTTCAAACCAATGCATCACCTGCTCAGCAAAATTTTTTTCTGTTGTTGGCAAAGTGAGAAAATGACTTAGTTTGTTAGTAATATCTATATTCGCCACATTAGTGTATTTCTTCAATGCATAGCGTTGGACAAATAATCTTTTGCACTTATATATTACAGCAAAGTCGTTGTGCTTTTTCTTTAGCTCCTCTATTTCTTTTTCAACATTGAAAAGTTTTGCAATAAATTCATCAAGTAAATATGAGAGGTCTACTATTAACTGACTATCTGTCATCCAAGTAGCTGACCGTCCTTCTTGTTTTCTAGATCCCAGTGTCAAGCACTGGGATGACGGGGGGTGACACTGGGATGATGGGAGGTGACACTGGGATGACATCGAAGAAGAAGCTGCTTTTTCTCTTGCTTCAATTAATGAACAAAACAAGCTCTCATCACATGATTTGATATAATTCAAAAATGTCTCATCTAATTTTATTAATCCATTGCGAGTATATAGATTAGAAAATGAGATGTTGAAATTCAGCTTCATTGCTATACTATACAGTGTACATGCTGTTTCTTACAGATGAAGATTTTATTTATTTTGCAATACTGCTGAGATTGTTGCTTCTGCAACTTTTTCTTCGCTAACAGATGCAATACACCTAAATTTGTGTACACCTAAACACACACTTTGAATGTTAGCTTGAAGAATCAATGTGTCCCCTGGAGTAACTGGCTTTCTGAATTTTGCATTTTCAATGGATCTCAAGTAAACAACTTTATTTTCTATTGTTTCTTTACCTAGAACACATATAGCAGATGCCTGAGCTAGAGATTCAATTATCAAGACTCCGGGCATTATTGGATGACCAGGGAAATGGCCAATAAAAAATGGCTCATTGAAAGTCACATTTTTGATTGCTTTTATACTTTTGCCAGGGTCGCATTCTATAACCCTATCTACTAAGAGAAACGGATAAGAATGTGGTAATATTTTTATAATATCACTGATATTAAATTGCATAATCCTACTCAATGCTTTGTAAAGCAAATTCAGGTACTTCCTTGTTTACATTTTTTAGTACCACATCTGATAAATCAACTTCGTCCATAGAGTATAAAACTTGGTTCTTTTTTGAAATAAATAGTACCAAATCTATGTTGTTTTTTTCTGCCGTTTTTTTAGCGACTTCTTTTATCTTGTTAAAAACACTCTCTACTGCGTCTCTATAGCTTTCTTCTAAATGTAACATTTTTTTAGCGTAATTATCTCTAGTATTTACAGTGTGCTTATTAAACTGTTCTGTCTTTTCTTTTTTTGCTTCTTCTGACAAAAGTTCAAATTCTTCTTTTGATGGCTTAAGTTTTTCTAACTCACTTTCAAATTCTTGTTGTAATCTAGAATTCTGCTCCTTTATTTGTTGTTGTATGTTTTGCAGAGCAAGAGATTCATTGATAACTTTATCACTATCAATAATGGCAGCCTTTGTGTTCTGAGGTTGATATCCTACAAACTTATACCCCACAAATAAGGAAATAATTAAGGCAATAACTGATATAAATAACTGTATATATTTCATTCAAATCCCCGCTTCAATAGAAAATTTAACATTTGGTGATGGTATTATATCATAAGATTCCTTTACTAAAGGAAACCCGAAATCCAATCTAAGTCTACCAAAAGGAGAAAGCATTGAAAAGCCAAAACCTGGTGACACTCTCACAAGCTTGCTATCATAGTATTTCCCTTCATACTTCTTATTTTTATCATCTAAGCCAAAAAGTGTCGCATAGTCAACAAATAGTGAGCCTTTGATACCAGCATAGTCATATAGTTTTGGTAGAGGAAAATCCACTTGCTGTGTTAGATTAAAATAAGTTTTGCCTCCTAATGAGCTTTTATTTTTGTCTTCTGCTCTTGGTCCAATACCGGAAAGGTCAAACCCTCTAATCTCATTACCCCCTTTAAAAAAGTGCTGGCCAATGTTTAGATTTTCATCAGTATAAGAAAAAATATGACCTGCCGCCATCTTAAAGCGTAGCGTTATATCATCGTCAATTTTGCTTAATATAGGGTGCGTATAAAAAGATAAGAATTCAGATTTTAGGAAATTCACGTTTCCTCCCAATCCTGAAATATCCTGACTTAAGCGCAGTAAATACCCTTCTTTTGGAGCATATAGATTATCCAGTTTATTATATGCCAACGTGTATCCCACTGATGAAATCTGATGTTTACCTTTTCGGTCCAGTATTATTTCAGAGATATCGGTGTCTTGTCCACCCTTATTATCCATGTGTATATGATTATACTTATAAGAATAGCGAAGGGAATTAGTTAAGTTCTCTGTGACTTTATATGATAACTTTGTAAAAAATCCCATATCGCAACTATCAAAAGTAGTGTTTGGTTTATCTTGTTTTTCATAAAATACACCCATGCCTAGTGACGTATCAGAATCGTTAAAATTATTTTCAACAAACTCTAAATCAGTAGAAAATACGTATTGACTTTTTTCAAGAGCAAAAGAGAGCTCTTTTCCAGTACCAAATAAATTACGGTCTTTGAGGTCAATTTTAATCAATGCTCCACCAGGAAGAGACACACCTCCTCCCAAATACAACGAAGTAGTGTTTTTTTCTTTAACATTTAAGTCAAGATTTACTGTATTGTCATTAACTGCGTAACTATTTACTTTCACTGTTTCAAAAAAATCACTACTCATTAGTTTTTTACGTGACTTTTGAATCTCAGATATATTGTACGCATCACCTTCTGCTACACTTAGCTTACTTCTGATCACTTTATCTAAAGTGCGATCGTTACCATCAATTGTAATTTGATTTATATAAATCTTTTTACCCGGCAGCACTCTGTAGGTTACATCTACAACGTTGTCACGTTGTGCATACTCTGGATTAACTTTTGCAAATATATATCCTTTTTCATTTAAATATTTGTTTATTTTTTCTACTGTATTATTAATTTTAACTCTATTAAATATCTTATCGTTTTCCTCTGTTATAAAATCCAATATTTCTTCTTTTAGGCTCAAATCCTGAATTTCAGTTTCAATATTAACCTCATTATTTCCAAACAAATACTGCTGTCCTTCGTCAATCAAAAAAGTTAACTCTGTTTGATTGTTATTATCAACCTCAACAATTGGTTGAATATTATTTTGAATATATCCCTTAGACGAATAAAAACGATCGAGCAATTCTGTGTTAATCAATAGATATTGCGGTGAATAATGATTTTCGCCTTTAAAAATGGCTCTAAATAACTTACTAAATATGTCATTACTATGTCTTTTAATAACTTGCTCTAGCTCATTTTCAGAAAAGTTTTTATTGCCTATAAATCTTATATCCTTAATTTTAGAGGTTTTGCCTTCTTTTATTTTGAAAATTAGATTGACCCTATTACTATCGAGCTTCTCCAACTCATATTCAATTTTAACGCCAACCTTACCGTTATTTCTATAAGTAGTGATTAAATTCATTAAATCGTTTTGCAATTTTGTTTCAGTTAAAATAGTTAGCGACTTTGATTGAATCACATTATTTAGCAGCTCTTTGCTGTTAAATAACTTATTGCCTTTTAACACTACCTTGTTAATCAGTGGATTTTCTTGAATTTTTATTACTAAATTTTTTTTATCATCTATGTAAGCATTAACACTAGCAAATAACTTTGTTTTATATAGATCTTTTATAATTGAGTCTATATCATCGTCGTTTATATAATCACCAGATTTTAGTTTTATATAGAACCCTATTGTCTGGTTGCTTACCCTCTCATTACCAATACATTTGACATCTTTCACCTGCACTTTTTCCGCAGTTCCTAAAGCAACAAGCAGGGCAGGAAAAGAAATAAAAACCACTACCAGTATATAAAATAGCTTTTTCATATTTTATTTCAAAAAAGATCCCTGATATCATTTGACATTCCAGTTGCCATAAGCAAAAACAACACTAAAGCACCAAAAATAGCTGCATATTTTTGACATTTCAAGCTTAAATCCCTACGTATAACCGCTTCTATGATATAGTGAAATAAATGCCCACCATCTAGCAGTGGTATTGGCAGCAAGTTAATTGCAGCTAAATTAGCTGAAATGATTGCCATAAAATATAGAACCATAATAAATCCCTTTTTAGCTGATTGTCCTGAATATTTTGCGATTTTTATTGGTCCACCTATTTCATTGATACTCCTTTTACCAACAATAATGTGAAAGAGAGCTTTGATCGTTAAGCACATAGTGTGGTAAGTTTCACTTACTGATAAGCTCACAGCCCCAAGAAAAGACGACTGCTTTAATGTATTGACTGAAATAATCCCTATAGTTTCTCTTTCTATTGTGTTGCCAAAAACGTCTTTGTCCTTGATTATTAATGGAGTTAAACTGGTCCTGTGCTTCTCATTATTTCTGCTATACTCAATCTCCATTCTTGTTTTAGGATTCGACATTATCACACGTGAAATATCTTCAAAGTATTTTATTTTATGCTCATTGATTTGTGTAATAGTGTCACCTGGCAACAAACCAGCTTGCTTAGCTGCACTACCTTCGATTACATTTTCAATCACCGGTGGAGTGCGATAATAACCTGCTATGCTAAAAAATATTGTAAAAGCTATAACAGCAAATACCATGTTTGCAAAAGGCCCTGCAAAAACTACTGCTGCTTTTTTATGACGCGGTTTTGTATGAAATGAATACAATTTTTCTTCTTCCGTTAATTCTTGTTGATCAGCTGGGACACTCGCTGCATTAGTATCTCCTAGCATTTTAACATAACCACCCAATGGAACAGCGCTTAATTTCCATCTAGTTCCAGACTTATCGTTAAAACCAAAAATTTCAGGACCAAAACCTATGGAAAAAGATTCAACTTTAACTTTGCATGCTTTGGCAACAACATAATGCCCATATTCATGCACGAATACTATGACAGAAATTATTAAAGAAAATGATAAAAAATAATATATTCCATCGCTAAATTGATGGATAAGATTAGAAATTAATTCCACCTGTATATTTAGATCTTAACAAAATGTTAAGTATATTAAAATGCGCCTCGCTTGACAAGTATTTAGTTTAACTTTTAAATTAAAAAAAGTTTAATTGTAATGACAGATACCTCACTACTCAGAAGAAAATTAATATATAGAAGCTGGCATAGGGGTTGCAAAGAAACCGATATACTTTTAGGGCATTTCGCATTGAAATATCTTGATAAATTTTCCTTAAGCGAACTAATCGAATACGAAAAAATAGTTGATCTTGATGATTACGAATTATATTGTTACATAACTCGTAAGACAAACCTCCCTCCTGGCTTGAATAGTCAGATAGTCAATTTAATTGCTTGCTTTATTGAAGCTAATCCTTTATGCACTCAAGATTAGTGATAATCTTATTTACCTTATCTAGTACCTCAGTATATTCTATTCTTTTCTCGTTTCTATACTTTTCGCGCTCTTGATTTACTTCATCTAATCGCTTTGTTAATTCTAAAATTTTATCCTCAAGAATTAGTGCTGCAAGTAAGAAATTTAATGCATCCGACCCCTTACCTCCAATTTTTTGAGATACAGAACCAACTAGCTTGTCAAAACTATTAGCAAGGCGTAATAAATGGCTCTTCTTCCCACTTTCGCAAGATATTTTGTATGTGTTATTACGTATAACTATTTCTACTACTTGCATATGGTGCTAAAAATTTCTATCGTACAGTATAAACTCAAACCCCTACTTTCATCTTATTTATGGTATAAATTTTTATTCATTTATCAAATCAGATAATTTTTTACTGCTACGAAAATATGTTTTAAAGTATTGATTCTTTGTAAACTTCTGTAACATTAAATGGCTTGTTTCTTTCAAGTTATAACTTCTAACTGAAAAAGAACCAAACCCCCTAATTTCAACTCTATTATGATGTTTCAATGTGCTTGAAAGTATCCCAAAAAATCTATCAACTATAGCTGCTATAACAATCTTATCTAAAAAAGGATGTCTTTTTGCTACCCTCGCTATTATATCAGACTTTGTTGCCATTTATATGAAGCCAAAATAAGTAAACCTTATCACTTAGCAGATAATGCTATGTTATATTCTTCAACACCCAATACTTCAACTTCTATTTTTTCTGATATAGAGAATTTTTTATTCTCTGGTAAATGCTCTTGATCTATTAGAAGGGTTACATCGTTCTCAACTTCAACGACTAGTCCATTATCTTCTCTCTTACCTACAATAACCTGTATTTTATCACCTACCTTAACTTTCTTTATCAGTTCTTCAAGAGGATCATACTCTATTTGTTTTATTCCAAGATAAATTCTTGCCCGATTCACGTTAGCCCTTATTACTTTTGCTTCTATTTTATCACCTACATTATACTTCTTTATCTCATCTGAACCATTTTTAGACCAACTAAAATCTTTCACATATATTGTCCCTTCTACGTTCTCATCTATTTCAGAATCACCGAAAGCAACAGATACATATGAGCCGGTATTATTCTTCACTTCACCAGAAACAATAGAACCAGGAGGATATTTATTGATAAATACTTGCCAAGGGTTGTCTACACACCTTTTCATGCTTAAACTCATCCTACTCTTAGCAATGTCAATACTGAGAATTTTTACATATACTTCTTGTCCCCTTGTTACGAGACTACTAACTGGTAAATTACTCTTAACCCAAGTTATTTCTGACGAGTGCACTAAACCTTCAATTCCAGGTCTAAGCTCAACAAATAATCCATAATCTTCTATGCTTGTTACATAACCCTTATGCACACTATCAACTGGATATTTTGACTCTGCATCTTGCCAAGGGCTATCTTCTAGCTGCTTCACACCCAAGGAAATTTTAGCATTTTCCTTATCTATTTTTATAATTTTAACTTTTATAGTCTGACCACAAGTAAAAACTGCAGACGGATGACTTACCCTACTCCAAGAGATATCTGTAATATGTAACAATCCATCTATAACTCCCACTACATCTGATTCATGAATACCGACAAATACACCGTAATGAGTGATACTTTTTATTTTCCCTTCTATTATATCGCCTTCATTTAAAGATTCTAAAAATTTAATTTTTTCACCAGCGTGCAATTTTTCTAACACCAGCTTTCTTGATACTACAATATTGCCCTGCTTCTTATCCATTTTAAGCACGATGAACTTTTGTTCAGTTTCAATAAGGTGCTTCGCATCTTTTACTTGCTTCAAATCCACATGACTCAGCGGTAAAAAAGCGCTTATTCCGTCACCAAGATCAACAATAAAGCCACATTTAATTGAGCGTTTAATAACTCCGCTTACTTCAGCCCTTGTAACTGTATCTTCTTCCAACTTATTCCATTTTTCGTCCCTAATTGCTTTTTCACGACTAAGAACAACATTACCATGATAATCTTCAATTCTTTCCACATAAACTCTGATTTTCGAGCCAATAATGACCTCATCATTACAACCGAGTTCCTTGATCAGAATTCTCCCGTCAGATTTTAAACCAATATCAACCACAACGTCGTTAGGGTTTATTCTTGTAATTACACCTTCTACCACATCTCCTTCTTTAATTTTGTTAACAAAAGAATCTTCAAACAAGGTATTATCTTGATCCTCAAATTGGCCTTGACATATCTCTTCTATAAATTTGTTTGATGATAGCTTTCTGATAGTAACCGGTAGATTTACGACTGGATTATTATTATTCATACCTTTAACTTAAACTTTATTAGAACTCATATATTATATAATATTAACAATTATTGACAAGTAATTTTTCATTAACTCATTTCGAGAATTGTTTAAGCTATATAAAATATAGTGAGAAAATTATATATGTATCAAGAATATGCTATTTAAGAATAGCAAGTGGATTAGATCGTTCTCCAGAAGGTCCAGGCTAAAACCTGATGTTGATGAAATATTGGAAAAATATTCTATTCAAAACAGCAAGGAATCTATAGAGAAAATTGTAAATTCACAAAAAAGAATATGGGTAGAAATAGGCTTTGGCAACGGTGAAAATATGCTTTACCAGGTGCTCAATGAACCTGATCTATTATTTATAGGATGTGAGCCCTACTTAAAGGGGGTTTCTCGCTTGCTAACAAACATAGAAATACAGAACATAAAAAATATTTTAATGTGGACAGAAGATGCAAGAGAATTGATTGCAAATTTTCCTGATAACAGTGTTGAAAGATTCTTTATTCTCTTTCCAGATCCATGGCCAAAAAGAAGTCACAATAAAAGACGATTAATTAATACGGAATTTTTAAATTTATTAGCAAAAAAAATACTTATAACAGGGGAAATATTCATTGCAACCGATCATCAGGACTATGCAGAGTGGATAGCATCACATATAAAGCAGTGTAACTCTTTAATCTATAGGGAAGACGATTTCACAAGTTATACTCTTACAAAATACCACAGAAGAGCGCTCAAAGATCAGCGTAAAGTGAGGTTCTTTAAAGTAAGTGTTATTAATAATTTGCAGACTATGGATCAATAGAGTTTTTGCATATCTCTTTTACGTTAACTATAGATTAAAAATAATAAAAAAAGAGGGAGAAATAGAGTAAATTCCTTTAACTACTTCTCCTTATGAAGGAATAGACTTCTTGCATAACCCAAACTAAGTAGAAAAAAGGTATCATCCAAGTAGCCCCTTTCTCGTCATGCCGCCGCGGCGCTAACACGTAGCGGGATGATGAGGCTTATCGTCATGCCACCGCGAACCGTCATACTGTCACGGTATCTCTTAGCCGCTAACAAGTAGCGGGATGACGGTTGTCAGGTTAGCTGTTATCCCAGTTTTTGACACTGGGATGACAACGAAGGGCTACTTGGATGACAGGGAAGGATGCTGGAATGAAGGTTTTTCAAATTGTCGATAAACCTAAATCTATAATAACTATTTGCCTTTTTTCTAGGTTATGCAAGAAGTCTACTGAATAACAGTAAGATTTTTCAATCCTGTTCCACAGCAAATTTTAGTGCCATGTGAGTAGTTATGGTGCTGTTAACAATCAAAATAACAAAAACTAAGATGGTGATTAGTAGTGTATAAATATTCAAGGATAAATTTTCAAATTGAGTTAGCATTTTAAAATACACAAAGGTTGGCATTATCATTGGCAAAACAAGAATTTGCGATACTCCTGATGCTAAGTTGTTTCGACCAATCATCAATGCATTTCCAGTAGCTGAAATATTAATGATTATCAGCGTATTAAATAATAAAGACACTCCAACTGCTATTGAGTGTTCAATACTATTGCCTAGAATTGCAAAGCTGAATATGGAAGAAATTACTGAAATCGGTAACCCAAATAATAACCAGTGAGCGAAAATTTTATAAGCAACTATAAGCCTAGAAGAGAGTGGCTGTACAAAGATTTGCTCTAATATTCCATCATGATAATCAGATGTAAACAAATTATTTGTAGAAATCTGCAAAACAAATGTAGCACATATCCATGTTAATGTTAACATAACTTCTTGTTTATTGTTGTTTTTAAGTGTAAATGAAGATAAACTTAACATTATGATAAAAATACATACTATATAGGTAAAGTTCTTATCATCTATTACTAATTTTTTTACTGAGTCGATCATACTAGGCTTTTAAATGTTTATTATAAATTATAGTGTTTACTTTGAGGTAGTATAATTTTTTGTTCATAAATTATATAGGTTTTATTATTTTTTTGATAATGCAATTATGGAAAAGTTACCAAAAATAAAGTCACCAGAAGATTACACTCCTTCAGAAGATGAAGAATATATGAGCGTAAAACAACTGGAATACTTCAGCTTAAAGTTACAATCAATACTCGCTGAGTTAGAGAAACAAGAACTAGAAGATAATAGTATTGATACATACTATTCTGATGAAGATAGTGGAAACGAGGAATTAATCAAGCGTCGAAAAGATAGAAAAGAAAAAATTAAGGAGGCGTTAGAAAAAATAAAATTAGGCACTTATGGTTACTGCGATGGAACAGGAGAAGAAATAGGAGTCGAAAGACTTAAAGCTAATCCGCTTGCTATATATTGTATTGAAGAGCAAGAGAGAGTAGAAAAAGAAAAGAACGTGTACAACATTAACGATTAATTTACACATAAGTGGTGAGCCCATTGGACTTCAAGAGGAGCAAGAGGCGCTGAAGTATGTTATGCTATAAAGAAAGTGGAAAATTGGACATTCTCAACTTGACTCCTGCAGATTAAAAATTAAGTTGTATCCGTTCAGGCAATGGCGTCAACTTAAGGAAAAATATCAGCGATAGTGTATAAAATTTCTCTCTAAATTTTTTATCATTAAATTATCCAAAGAGTGCAAGGGACAGCACTTTTGTTTCTATTTTATTGCAACAAAAAAGTTTAAAATGTGTCTTTTTTAGGTGAGGCATGCAAAAAGGAAAAGATCTTATCTTACAAATTAAAAATGCAATATACTCGAAAACTTTTCAGAAAATCCATTGTGTTGAGTTTTACACGAACAAGAAAACTTCCTTTTTCGACAGTATTTTCTATGATTTTAAAGTTAGTTAAAAAAAGTTTGGGAATAGAATGTGAACTTATGGAGCCATTGACATGTACCCTCAAAGCAAGCTTTTTCTAAAGCAAGATATAAGATTTGCCATACAGGCTTTCAAGAATTTAAGCATCCAAACAGCCTATCAGGATGAACCTGAGTTGGAGAGGCTATAGACTTATTGCAGCAGATGGTTCTGGTATGAGATTACCCAGCTCTGGGGAAATTGTATCCGAGTTTGAACCAAATGGAACAACAGGCACCATTGGCAATTTGTTTGTTGATTTGTGTACTTCGTTGATTTGCAGTGCTCGTCTTGCAGCTTGGAATATAGGTGAACAAACGTTGGCGGCAGAGCAATTACCCGAAGTTATCACTCAAATGCGTTTATTAAATCAAGAGAAATTATTATTTATCTATGATCGTCTTCAGTAAAATTCATTCAGCAGCATTATGATTTGGAAGTAGATTTTATTTTTCGCTTGCAAAAAAGAAATTATAGTAAGCTATGGGAACGCTGGCGCATTAGATTTTGATTTTATATTAGAAAATGAAAAGCTAAAAAATAAAATGAAAGGACAGAAAGTAAGAGTTATAGTGCTGACATTAGCCAACTGAGAAACAGAGTTTTTGACCGAGACTTTGGAGCAAAGCTTATGTGTTAAGGTGACACATAGAGGAGTGCTATAAACGACTCAAAGTAGGAGCAGAGTTAGAGAATTTTTCTGGAGAGGCTGTATTACAAGAATTTTGGGCAAACTTGGTCATGTGCAATATATTATCGCTTCATATGTGTGATGCACAAGGGCCTTGGAACCCAGATCAAATTACTGAGTATCGTTTAAATTTTTCAGTTTTATTTGGTGTAATGAGGCAGAAACTCTATCAGGTACTTATTGCGCCAAAAAACTTTCAAGCCCTTTTTAAGTATACGCGCTAAAGTTAAAATCCGACCGGGACAGCCGCAATAAAGTAGATAAGCCTAAACGCCATCATGTCTTTAGGAGAGTTTGCTAATGAAAGTTCTTAAGTTGACGTCATTGACTGTTCCGATTCGTTATATGACATAAGAGCATCATATATTTCATGCAATGTATTTGAGATGTTTTTTTCCATATGTTGATTAATATGCCCATATATTGTCGTCTCTTCCGAACACTCTGTATCTTTATGTATATGATTTTGTTGCTTTAATTCTTCTCTATCTACACTCTCTATTTGCTCTGACACTAGCATAACTACCCCATATTTTACATAACGAAATAAAAAATTCTAACTGTAGTATGCTTATATAATCTACGAAGTCAATAGTTAAATTGAAAAGTTTCGGTTATAATTTACTTCATATAGAACATGCCCTTGAATTATGCTAAAAATCGCCATAGTAGGCCTACCAAATGCTGGAAAATCGACCCTATTCAACAGATTAGTAGGAAGAAAAGCAGCAGTAGTGAGTAACATTCCAGGAGTGACAAGGGATAGGCGAGAGGGAATGGGGAGAATTAGCGATTTGGAGTTTAAAGTTATAGATACAGGAGGATGGAACGACCAAACTAGTTTTTCACTGCAAGTTATTGAGCAAATAGAGTTTTCTTTATCCAGTTCAAACATAATTTTCTTTCTTGTTGACGCAAAAGTGCAAAATGAGCGAAATAAAGAGTTTGCAAAGTGGCTGAAGAGAAAAATAAATAAACCTGTGATACTGATAGCAAATAAATGCGAGAGTCATAAATCCGAAAATGTTGATTATTTGCAGTTTTTTGATTTTCTTGGCCCGGTGTATATCTCTGCCGAGCATAATCTTGGCATGGTTGATCTTTATGATGCATTAGCTGGTGTTATTGAAAATTTTAATGAGAACACTGAGTTACCTAACAATGAACTGAGTAGGCTGAGGATCGCGATCATCGGCCGTCCGAATGTTGGAAAATCAACTTTTTTAAATGGTTTACTTGCAGAAAACAGACTAATAACAAGTTCAGAGCCAGGTACCACACGTGATTCTGTGGATATTACATATGATCATGATGGAGAGTTAATTACTCTAATTGACACTACCGGAATCCGCAGAAAGGCGAATGTTGTAGATGGCTTAGAATCAAGATTTGTTGAGAAAAGCATGGAATCAATCAAGCGCTCTCATGTGGTAGTTTTAATGCTAGACTCCCTAGTTGGTATTGAGCAGCAGGATTTATCAATTGGTGAAGCTGCAATTAAGGGAGGGAAAGGGATTATTGTTGTTTTAAATAAGTGGGATTTAATAGGTAAGGATGACAGAAGCAGGTTAATAAAATTTGTCAAACAACAGGAAGTAACCAGGTTATTCTTGGAAGTGCCAACTATAACAATTTCTGCGTTAAAAGGCATGCGCTGCGGTGATGTGATAGATAAGTGTCTTGAAGTGAGTGAATCCTTGAACAAGAAGATCAGCACTGCAAAACTGAATAAGTGGCTCATAGATGCTGTAGGAAAACATTCTCACCCTCTTGTAAAAGGCAAAGCAGTTAAAATGAAGTATATCGCTCAAATTGGTACTAAACCTCCAGCTTTTTCTTTGATATGTAACATACCTGAAAGTGTTGATGAAAGTTACAAACGCTATTTAATTAACGATCTCAGAAAAAATTTCTTTGCAGACGGTGTGCCAGTTAGATTGCTTTTGAAAAAAAATAAAAATCCCTATGTAAAATGAATACTCTGCTTTATACTTTCAGGGATAATTTACTTAAAGTTATGTGTAATAATTCCAGAATTCCTGCAATCTTTCTGCTGTCGAGTGCCGCTGCTCTAATTTTTGCATATGTGCTAGAATATTTTTTCAACATGCTGCCATGCAAGTTATGTACATACGAGCGAATAGTTTACTATATCGCCGGATTACTTGCAGTAGCGTGCATGCTTAAAGACAACAAAATTCTAATCTATGCAATGTTTTGCAGCTACCTCATAGGTGCAGTAATATCTTTTTATCATGTAGGTCTTGAACTCCACTTATTTCATGATGTTTTAGGTTGTACAGAGCAAGCAAGTGGTAACGTTAGTATAGAAGAGCTCAGAAATAATCTACTAAATCCTAATTACTCTCCATCTTGTGACAGACCTCATTACGTTCTAGGTGTTTCCTTAGCAACATGGAATCTAATTTATCTCATAGTAGCTCTGTTCGTATCAGGTAAGGTGTATTGTGGAGAAAGAAAGAAATCTAAATAATTTAAGGTACAGCAACAATCAGTTCTTGCAACAGGCAATTAGAGTAGATCACGCTGGAGAATATGGAGCTATTTGCATTTATTCTGGTCAAAAATTTATTCTTAAGAAATCTTCTATAATCAATGAAATAATTGAAATGGAAGAGCAGGAAAAAAAGCATTTTCACTATTTTAATGAGAAAATCAAAGAGCAAAAAGTTCGTCCTACTGTTTTGTTGCCTGTTTGGCGTGTTTTAGGAGTGTCGCTTGGCGTTGCAACTGCCATTATGGGCAAAAAAGCTGCTATGGCTTGCACTGCTGCAGTTGAAGAAGTTATCGGGGAGCACTACAAAGAGCAAGTTTCACATTTAGAAGATGGGGAATTAAGAGAAACTATAAGTAAATTTCGCGACGAGGAGTTAGAGCACAAAGATATTGCAATTCAGCACAATGCTGAAAGCGCATTTGGCTACAACATTTTATCATCATTCATAAAAACAGGCTGCAAAACTGCTATTTACTTGTCTAAGTTAATTTAACTAAGCAGCTTTCTTAAAGTGTTTTAAATGTTCTGATAACAACAGAAACCAGGAAGGAATTCAAGTGTAACAATTATTTTATAACTATATTTACATATCACCATTATTAATAAATAATTAGTATTTGTAAATTAAATACATCTAAAGTATAGACTGCAAAGGAGGCAAAAGTGCGTTTTAATTTAGAAGAGGGAAATGCTCTTATGTAATACCTGCCACAGGTTCACAACTGTACGAACATTCATTTTTGAAGGTAAATTGCACAGCAAATGGTGTCATTCCAGTCTGGAATCCAGAAATTTTGCTTATAACTGAGCTGATAAGCTAAAGGTAATTGTCTTACACTAAAACAAACGTTTTTAATTAAGTTGCATAGAACCAGTGTCTGGGCACTGGGATGACACCCCACTGGTGGTCCAAACTACAACGTTCGTACAGTTGTGGATTCCAGACTGGGATGACACCCTACTGATGGGCCCAAATCACAATGTTCGTACAGTTGTGGGTCAGGCTATAGGATGACAGAAGTTGACTTTATTAGCTATAGGTGGTATGACACTTAGTCAATTTAAGTAAGCAGATGATCTTAGCTACAAAAGTATTTTTTACCTCATTTGTTTTTGGGTTTATTCTTTTTCCCTATTTTATAAAGCTTCTAAAAAAAATAAGCAAAGATGGGCAACCAATTAGATCATGTGGACCAGAAAGTCATTTAATAACAAAAAAGAATGTACCACCTATGGGCGGAATAATAATACTGACTTCTTCTTTATTACCAATTTTACTCTGGGTTCAGTTAACACCAGAAATTTTGCTGCTGATATTGATAACTCTATTTTTTGCTCTACTTGGATTTATTGATGATTATTTAAAATTGAAGACAAATCACTATCGAGGTTTAAGTGCAAAAACCAAAATACTTATTCAGTTTATTGTTGCTCTGGTTGGTGTGTTTATACTTAAGCTATACTCTGCTGAAGGTTTTACAAAAACGTCCCTATTTAAAGAAATAATAATCGATTTTGGCTATCTATATGTCCCATTCGCTGCATTTGTAATTGTCGGCTCTGCTAATGCTGTGAATCTCACAGATGGTTTGGATGGCCTTGCTGCAACTCAAGTCATCACTTCCTTTGCTTTTTTGGGGCTAATTGCATATATAACTCAAGCAGATATGAATATTACTTTATTCTGCATTGCATTTATAGGAGCTATTCTAAGTTTCTTGTGGTTTAACACACATCCAGCAAAAATATTTATGGGTGATGTTGGTAGCTTGTCGGTAGGCGCAGCCTTAGGGTTAACTAGTGTCCTAATTAAAAGAGAAATGCTTTTTGCCGTTATTGGAATAATTTTTGTAATAGAGACTCTATCTGTTATTATTCAGATATCATATTTTAAATATACAAAGTTTAAATATGGAGAAGGAAAAAGAGTTTTCCTTATGGCACCAATGCATCATCACTTTGAAAAGAAGGGATGGTCAGAAAATGTAATCGTTATGAAATTTTGGATAATTTCTATTATCTGTTCAGTTTTTACTATAACTTTCTTATTATAAAAACCTATGAAATACCCAGACTTTACATTAGAAAATAAATTATCAGGAGTGATAGCAGGAGTGGATGAAGTTGGAAGAGGTCCGCTAGCTGGTCCAGTAATATCCGCAGCCGTAGTGTTTATTGATAGAAATACAATTATTGATGGAATCAACGACTCGAAAAAGTTGACTCCTCAATGTAGGCAAGTCCTATATGAAAAAATAATATCCGTTGCAAAATTTGGTATAGGAATGGCAAGCGTAGAAGAAATAAATTCATACAATATCTTGCAAGCAACAAAACTTTCAATGAAACGTGCGTTGATAGACTTGGACCTAGAATTAGATTATGTGCTAGTTGATGGTAATCAACCACCTGAAGTGAAATGGCAAGTGAAATCCATAGTAAATGGTGATAATTTGAGTACATCAATTGCAGCAGCTTCAATCGTTGCAAAAGTTACGAGAGATCGGCTTATGCAAGAATTGCACAATAAGCATCCTGAATATAATTGGTATAAAAATAAAGGATATGGGACAAAAGAGCACCTTAACGCTATTGGCCTTTATGGAATTACAGAACATCATAGAAAAAATTTTGCACCCATATCTCGGGCATTATAGCCTTTACCCTTTTTTGAAAGGTATGGTTTCATTAAATAGGCAAACTGTACTCGATCCATTCCTTAAGGTAAACACTGAACTTACCCTTTCGATTATCAGGTAGTTATCAACTGTACGGAAATTTACTAAAGACTCATATCCTGCAGAATCAACCATAAAAACTGCCGGAAAATCAGAGTTTATTTTATTGAATTGTAGATATGTAAATTTTCCGTCATCAAAAACCTTAATTGGTATTATTGACTGACTACCTTTGACGTGCGAGATGGAATAATTAAAATTTAATCCCTTCTTTACAACTTCAATATCATTGATATCAGGAATAATGGTATGACTAGCTTGTTCGAAGATATCACCGTTATTTGTTGTGTAAATCTCATCACTGCTAAATAGTGGATAAAGAAACCTTACTTCATATGCTAATCTTGGATCATCTAGTCCAGTTGCTTCTTCAGCATGAAGTTCAAAGTAATAAACTCTTTTATTGGTAATTATAGTTGCATTAGTATCAGCAATATCATCTATGGGCTTAATAAACAATCTGTTACCTTGAGGAAGAAGTTGCCAACCAGTTGAATCACCCATTGAAAGGTTTTGTATTATCTCCCCTGGTTCAAACAATATACTGGACTGATAACCATAAAAACCCGTATACTTATGTATAGCCTGTGGGTTATAATTTATTACCTTTATGTGATTATCTCCAGCTATTGAACGTGGCTCCTGTTTTGCAAGTGCATCACTACCACAGAGGAACAATAGTACGGCAAACAGTAAACCAGTCATAATATCAAAATGAATTAATTTTCATTTTATCATTAATAGACATGCACTGCAACTGTTAAGGCACTTTCTATACTATAAACCCCAAAGCAAGCGGTAGAAAAGGCAAGAAATAAGGCAAACTCCTTAAATACTTTAGAACTACAGGAGGCTTTACCTGAACGGATATACTTGGAATCCTGCCATTTTCACTTTGTAAACATACCAAGAATTCTGTCCATTATTCCACCCATATTTGCTTCAGCTTGAGTATACTCTATTTTACCACCATGCAAGATTAGTTTAATATCTGATCCAGGTGATATATTAACAAATTTACTGCCAACAACTCCACTGCTAGTGATCAGAGCTGAACTATCAATTGGCAATTTTATGTCTTTGCTTATACACATATCGATTCGTCCTACGTAGGTAGCTTTGTCAAGTGATACACCAGTTATGCTTCCAACATCTACACCAGAGATCTTGACACTATCACCAACTCCTATACCGTTAGCGTTAGCAAAAAGACCATATATTTTATAGCAATCCTTATAGTTTTTCTTTATGTAAGATAGCTTATCAATAGCAAAGAAAATCAGAAAAATAGTAAAAATTAATACAAATAATCCAGCGGTTATTTCAAGTATATTTGACCTTCGCATCTTTAGTTATCAGGACTCCAGCTTTTATAGTAATTTTTCACTTTTTGGTTTGGATAGTATGCATCTTTTGTACCCGTTAAATTAGGAGTATGTTTTACTTTTCTTTTTTTATTATTAACTGGTACTACATTATCAGTATAGTGAAGCCATATATGCCATTCCGGAGGCACTGTTGTAGGCTCAGAAACACTGCTATACATAACCCACCTTTTTCCTTTACTTGATTCATAGTAAGAATTTCCATTTTCATCTCTTCCTACAAATTTATCTTCTCTTCGTAATAGGCGTTTTATTGCATTACAAATTTTAGATAACATAAGGGTATTAAAACAAAAAGTATTATATATACTAATACTTTAACGATATATTAACAACAATTTAATGCAATTACCAATCTTACAAGTTATTATCCCAATAATTGCATCAATGTTTTGCTTTCTTGCCAAGAAACACAAGGTATCTTGGTTTATTTCTTTTATTGCAACAACAATCACTCTTATCATTTCATCAATACTACTCATTAAAACATATAAAGGTGAAATTATAACTTATCACCTTGGAAATTGGGCTCCTCCGTATGGAATAGAGTTAAGAATCGACGTGTTAAATTCCTTAATTCTAACCCTAGTGAATTTTATAGCGCTGATTAGCGTGCTTTATAGCTTTTATATTAACGAAAAAGAAATTAGCAAAAACAAAATCACTGGTTTTTACTCTCTATTTCTACTGTGCTTAAGCGGACTGTTCGGGATTCTAGTAACAAACGACATATTTAACCTTTACGTTTTCTTGGAAATTTCATCTCTTTCTTCTTATGTATTAGTTTCAATGGGAAGGGATAAAAAAGCCTTGGTTGCAGCATTTGAATATCTAATTAGTGGAACAATAGGCGCAACATTTTATTTATTTGGCATCGGGCTCTTGTATTCAATGACTGGAACGCTCAATATGTCTGACATGGCTGAAAGAATAGTTCCATTACACGATAACAACATCATAAAACTTGGCACGTTGTTCATTTTTATTGGTCTCTCAATCAAAATGGCACTGTTTCCATTAAGCAGGTGGCTGGTTAATGCATATAGTGAGGCGCCAAGTTTCATTAGCATATTCTTTTCAGGCACAGTGACAAAAGTGATGATATATGTTTTCATCAGAATCTTTTATACTGTTTTTCATCAAAATTTCTTCTTATTTAAACCATCACTAAGCAACGTGATAATTATCCTCGCACTTTGCGCTGTTATATTTGGGTCGATATTTGCAATAACCGCAAAAGACATAAAAAGACTGCTTGCTCACTCTAGTATTAGCCAAATTGGTTATATAATTTTAGCACTGAGTTTTAACTCAAAAACAGGTGTATTTGCAGCAATTCTTCACATAGTAAACCACAGCATAATAAAAACATCTTTATTTATGGCTGCAGGATGTATTTCTTACAAATTTGATACAACAAAAATAGAGAATTTATCGGGACTCAAGAAATCAATGCCTTATACAGCACTTGCGTTCACTCTACTCAGTTTAGCATTAATCGGTGTGCCTTTAACAAATGGCTTTGTAAGCAAGTGGTATATAATGAAAGCAATTATCGAATCTCATGCGTGGATTTCCCTTGTAACATTTGCTGCTGGCTCTTTCCTTGCATTGATATATATGTGGAAGATGGTAGAGAAAATGTATTTTGAAAATGATGCAACGTCACGCACTGGAATGACACCGGACAAAATTAATGATGTGCCATTTCCTATGCTTTTCTGTCTATTGTTTATGGCAGTTTTAACAGTAGTAACTGGAATATATAGCACTCCAATTCGGTTAGTAGTTGAGAAGTTGGTTTTTTGATTTTTATCTTTGTTTCATATTTTACTATACTTTAAGGTTATAAGGTCTTTATTGTGGATAGACTGAAGAAGATTCATTGGTTGTTAGTCATTAACGTGATAGCGCTGTTTTGCGTTGGCATTGTTGTTCAATACTCTTCTGCTGGAGGAAAGTGGGTGCCATTTGCGATTCACCAACTGGTCATATTCTCCTTCTTTTTCCTACTTGCTATAGCTATGTCATTCATAGAGCTAGATTTTTATTTGAAGCACGCCTACTTTTTTTATGTAGCAGCAGTGATTTCGCTATTAGTAGTGAATTTTTTTGGCTCACACATAATGGGTGCAACAAGGTGGATAAGAATTGGATCAATTAGTTTGCAACCATCAGAATTTGCAAAAGTAGGCTTAATACTTGCGCTTGCTCGCTATTTTGATAAGCAGAGTGTATATAAAATGATGGAATTTAAAAGATTGCTTAAGGCACTTATAATTATTTTCTTACCCGTGTTCTTGGTGTTAAAGCAACCTAATTTAGGCACAGCTGTGATAATGTTATTTATAGGGATATCAATTATATTCACAGCAATAATAAAAAGATCTCATTCGGTAATATGTGGAACGCTTGGCATTTTTGCAGTACCGGCTATTTGGCCTTTTTTACGTCCTTATCACAAGCAAAGGATATTGTCGTTTTTGGATTCATCAGTGGATCCACTTGGAATAGGTTATAATGCGCAGCAATCTCAGATAGCTATTGGTTCAGGAGGTTTGCTTGGTAAGGGCTTTGTTAACGGAAGTCAAACTCAACTTGGATTTTTGCCGGAGAAACGTACAGATTTTGCTTTTGCAGTGCTGAGTGAGGAATGGGGATTTTTAGGTAGCATGGCTTTAATTTTGCTTTATACCTCATTACTTGGCATAATTTTCTCTATCGCTTATAGGTCGAAAAATTATTTTTCTAAGTCGGTATCTATCGGCATTTTCGCCTTTTTTAGTGCTCATTTCTTTATAAACATCGGAATGACAATGGGCCTCTTACCTGTGATAGGCGACCCATTGCCATTTCTGTCCTATGGAGGAAGTACAACTGCTGCAAGCTTAATATGCATAGGATTATTGCTGGCAATAAAAGCAGATGAACAACAAAATGCTTGTATTTTACCTATGCTAAAGTAAAATTAAATTTTACTTAATAGTTTTTATGCTAGATGAAATGCGTGAGGAATGTGGGGTATTTGGCATAAGTTGCAACCAAAGTGCTGCTTTTAACTCTATACTTGCTCTCCACGCTTTGCAGCATAGAGGTCAAGAGTCTTTTGGCGTAGTAACCAGTAACAACGATAAGCTGCACTCTTATCACTTTCAAGGTCAAGTGAGCAGCGTATTTGATGATATAGATGAAATAAAGAAATCCTTACCTGGAGATTGTGCAATAGGTCATGTTCGATACTCAACAAGTGGTAATAAATTTGGAGTGCAGCCCATGTTTAGCAAAAGTGGCAAATTTGGGGATTTCGCCATAGCACATAATGGTAATTTAATTAATATTTCTCCGATACGCGAACAATTGATTAAACAAGAGTGCGTTTTTCAGTCAGATATTGATACAGAAGTAGTAGTGCATCTGACAGCAAGCGGTGAAAAAGATAGCTTTTTAGAGAGTTTTATATATGCATTAAAGCAAATACAAGGTGCTTATTCTTTTGTTGCAATCAATCAAGAAGTAGTTATTGGAGTACGTGATTCATCTGGAATCAGGCCTCTTGTTTTAGGAAAGTTAAACGGTTCTTACGTTCTTGCATCTGAAACTTGTGCTCTTGATATAATAAATGCAGAGTTTGTTAGAGAAATAGAACCAGGCGAATTAGTTACCATCAGTTCGGGTAGTAAGCTAGCCTCAATGTTTCCTTTCCCACAGCAAAAATCAAGTTTTTGTATTTTTGAATACGTTTATTTTTCAAGACCAGACAGCATAATGAAGAATAGGTCTATATACGATACAAGAAAAGAAATAGGAAGAATACTTGCAGAAGAGAGCCCACCAAAAAACAATGTAGATATGGTTGTACCAATACCTGATTCTGGAATACCTGCAGCTATTGGATATGCAAAGCATTCAGGATTACCTATGGAACTGGGAATAATTCGTAATCATTACATAGGAAGAACTTTTATACAACCAACCGCTGAAGTACGTAAAGTTAGAATAAAATTAAAATTCAATGCTAATAAGCACACTTTGAAAGGTAAAAACATAATTTTAATAGATGATAGTATAGTGCGTGGTAGTACGTTAACAAATATAATAGTTATGCTAAAGGATGCAGGAGTAAAAGAGATTCACCTCAAAATTTCAAGCCCACCAATTAAGCATTCTTGTTTTTATGGAATAGATACGCCAGAGTGCAAAGATTTAATTGCTGCAAATAAATCTGTAGAGGAAATTAAGGAAGTTATAGGAGTAGATAGCCTAGCCTTCTTGAGTATTGATGGATTATATCAGGCTGTTAAAGGAGAAGTGCGTAACAATGCTACACCACAATATTGTGATGCTTGTTTCACTGGTGATTATCCAATTGGCAAATAGTCTACGCAAGATCTTAAGTTTTTAAACCGCCAAAATTTCTCTTGGCCTTTACTAATTCCGATTCTCGGAGTGCACACATAATCTGGTTTGAGGTGAGATTCATAAACACAAAATTCGTGGCTTATAGTAAGGTCCTGTTTGTTATGTTCTTTTGTAATATTTAATCTTTTACACAATATTCCTGGCCCACCTAAATTTGCCTCAAGCGGTTCAATGAGCTTTAATCCCCGTATTAACACTGCTGCTGGGAACCCTTCTGCTTCTGTTACAATATTTAAACAGTAATACATTCCATATATAAAGTACACATATGAAAACCCCGGCATACCAAACATTACTGAGGTTCGGTTAGTATAACCCTTAGCTGCATGACAAGCTGGGTCACTCATTCCTATATAGGCTTCAACTTCGGTTATTATTCCACTAAAGTTAGAAAATTTCAGCATCTTTCCTAGTAACTCCCCGGCTACAACCAAAGTTGGCCGCTCGTAGAAATTTCTTGGTAGTATTGTGTTGCTCATCATAAAAGTATAAGTTACTTGCAGATGCAAGCAACTTATACTGAATTTTCACTACTTTACCTATTTTGAAGCAGCAGGAGCTTGATGCTTTTGTGATGCGCCGCTCAAGTCTTCTACATTTGTTGAATGCTGCTCCAAAAATTTTACTTCTTCAGAGCTTTGTTGTAATTGTGTTTGTGGCAATTGTGATGCTAACACTTCATGTAAAGGCTTTGCTTCATATTGCCTTCCTACTTTTACTTCTTTATGTGCAGCTAATTGCTCCATAGTAACACCATTACCCTCAATAAGTTCTACGGAGCCATTATCATGAATATTAATTTTAATATTACATTCTTTTCCTTGAGCATTCCACTTTAAAGTCATTTGATATGACCCATTAGCTACTTCATAAATTCTTGTTCCATGTTCATCAACCCGGCAACGTAGCCCCCTTGCTTTACTTTGAGGTAGCAATAATGTAATTGCTTTCACGCCATATTGTTTACACAAATCGTTATTTAGAATGTCACTCATGCTTATTTCTTTTGTATTACTACCTATCGCAATTCTTACGGCAGGCTCAATAATATTATCTTCATTTTTGCTTTCTTTAAGTTTTATAAATTCTATATCATTATTTTCTATATTTTTAGATATCTCTTCTTTAATTTGTTCAGCAATTTTGCCTATAATGTTCTTACCACCATATTTATTCTCATCCCGAGCAGTATATGTACATATACCATTACTATCCTTATGAATATAAGGTTTTGGTTTCTTTTTATTAGTGGTATTAGTAGAAGTGTTGTTCTGCATTATAAAGAACTCATTCCATTCTTCTGCATTATTAAGAGTGACGTATTTAGGTACATTCTCATCTAGTGTTGATTTAGGTACATTTTTAGTATCCGAAATCGAATTATTATCAGAAGGACTGATATTTAGATTAGAAGAAGTTTCAATTAAAGATACAGTTTCAGTGCTATTAGTTAACATATATGCCTCCATTATTTTTAATATATAAATGTTAGCATATAGATACCACGCCAATTAGTCAATATAAATTATGATGTTTAATGTTGAAAGCTCAAATACTCCTTTGCTTGATCGGTTAGAACGCGCCCTCTTGGTGTGCGCTTTACAAAACTAATTTTGATTAAATAAGGTTCTACTGTTTCTTCAATATTGCCAACATCTTCGGATAGCGCAATAGATATGGTGTCAATTCCAACAGGGCCTGAAGTGTTGAATAAAAATCTTAGATAATTCATATCAAGTTTATTGAGTCCCATTTTATCTACACCCAATTTTAGTAATACAGAATCAGCGACTTCATAAGTAATTTTTTTATCATCTTTCACTTCAACAAAATCCCTTATTCTTCTGAGTAACCTCAAAGCAATTCTTGGAGTGCCGCGCGCACGGCAGGCAATTTCCCGTGCTGCATCCTCTTCAATTTCAGCAGAAAGAACTCTTGCGCCTCTTTTTATAATATTAACCAGCTCCTCAAAGGAATAAAACTCAAGATGCAAAGGAATGCCAAAACGATCTCTGAGTGGCGCAGAAAGTAATCCAAGCCGTGTTGTTGCTCCAATTAGCGTAAATGGTGGTAGATCTATCCTTAAAGTGCGAGTAGATGGACCTTCACCTACTAATATGTCCAGGCAAAAATCTTCCATAGCAGTATATAAAACTTCTTCGATGCTGCGATTTAATCTATGAATTTCGTCGATAAATAGAACATCTTTTGCATTTAAAGTGGTAAGCACTGCGGCCAAATCTCCAGCTTTACTAAGTAAAGGACCAGAAGTTGCGCGAAAGCTAACTCTTAATTCTTTAGAAACAATTTGTGCTAAAGTTGTTTTGCCAAGCCCTGGAGGACCATATAATAAAACGTGATCTAAAGCTTCAGTTCTCGTCTGTGCAGCGTTTATAAACACTTTTAAATTTTGTATTAAGTCTTTTTGCCCGACAAAATCATCAAGTTGTTCAGGCCTGATGTTGATATTGTGCACATCTTCAGTATATTCTTTACCGCACGATATTGATTTCATAGTATTGAAAGCTCCTTAAGCGCCATGCGAATAATATCCTTAGTGTCCAGATTTGGCCTGTATTTTTTTATCGTATCATAAGCTTTCATTTTTTCATACCCAAGATTGATCAATGCTGAAAGGGCATCTTCATTAATTGGATGAAAATTATTGTTATTTATTTCTAGTTTACTCACTTTGCCACTCAATTCAGTGATGATTCGATTTATGAGTTTCAGGCCAAGTCCGCTCATCTTGAGTGCTACTTTATCTTCATTCATAATTGCCAAAAATAGCTGTTCTGGAGTTAATTTGCCCAAAATTGACATTGCAGTTTTATAGCTAACGCCGCTTACTTTAACTAGCAACCTCAAGCACTGCTGTTCTTCTTCGCTTATAAAACCATATAGCTGAGTAGTGTTTTCTCTGTTATTTGCATAGGTTTCGATAAGTAATTTGATTCTACTTCCAATTGCACAAGCACTTAAAGTTTTGGCTGAAAGATACACCATATAGCCAACATCATTCACATTCAGGATTATGTGATCGCTGCGCACTTCATCAACTATTCCACTTAGATTTCCTATCATTTTTAGTACTATATAGGGTTCAGTTTAAATACTCCTGGATCTTAGGTCAAGCAAACGAACATTATAACAGGGAAACGTGGCTAAAAAACCACTTGACACCCTTCGCCAGCCCCCTTATCATGAAACTGAAGCTATTTATTTATCTTCTCTGTACAGATTAAATGACAAAAAAACTCAACGTATTTGGCGTCTCATGTTTAATTTTTTGCACTATGTGTACCTTATGTCTTCACAACATTTCTAGCTATATAAGCTAAAACGCGCTTATAAAGCGTTTAAGACAGTATAGAACGCCGATTTGCAGGATTAGAGAGTGACAACTAGCTAACACGGGGTTTCTTTTGCCTTTTTTTCTGCTTAGTAAATTTCTTAAACATTTAAACTAAGGTGAGTTGCATTTAAAAGCAGCTAAATTGCAGTGTTTAAGACTTTAAAGAACGCCAATACTGAAAATAGATAGTAACCGGGGCTTCTTTTGCCTTTTTTTTCATTTGGTAAATTTCTTGAATATTTATGGCTAAAGTAACTTAGGTTCACCGACAATCGTCATCCCGCTACTCGTTAGCGGGATCTATGCTAAGAGATACCGCGAATGAATCGCGCGGTATGACGGTCTGCGGCGGCATGACGATAAGGTTTATACCTTGTCATCCCAGTGCCCAGACACTGGGATCCAGCCTTTTCATAATCATCAAAACGTTGTATTTTAACATAAAACGGCTACTTTTATACTTAGAGGTTGTCCACAAACCAAGGAATACGTAGTATATAAAGAAAGAATATTGAGGTAAGAGATGAGGAAAAAATATCCAACAGATTTAAGTAAAAGGGAATGGGCAAGAATAGAAAAACACTTCAGAGTATCGTACAAGAAAGGAGGAAGGCCACCAAAATACAGTAAGTGTGAGATAGTAGATGCAATTCTTTATATACTGCGCACAGGATGTCAATGGCGCTATTTACCACACGATTTTCCGCCGTGGAAGGCTGTGCATGAACAGTTTAGAAGATGGAAAAAGCAGGGAATTTTTGAGAAAATGAACTATGATATCACTAAATATAGTAGGTCAAAAATGGGAAGCCGAGCGCATGCATAGTGGACAGTCAATCGGTAAAAACCACGGAAAAAGGTGGGTCAAAGGTTATGATGGTGCGAAAAAGGTAAAGGGGAGAAAAAGACATATAATCACAGATACTCAAGGATTTGTGCTTGGTTGCTATGTAGGAGCTGCAAGCGAAAATGACAGAGATGGGGTGAAGATGGCATTGGACAATATGAAGGAAAAATACAGCAATATTAAGAAAATGTGGGCTGATATGGGATACCAAGGAAAAGATTTAAAGGATTACGTAAAGAGAGAATATGGGATAGATATTGAAATTGTCAAAAGGCCTCCATGTAGGTTTTGGGTGCATAAAGATACACCACTAGAACTATTGCCACAACGGGATCCTGGATTTTCAGTACAGCCGAGAAGGTGGGTGGTAGAGAGGACTTTTGCTTGGATCAATAGAAATAGAAGGCTATCAAAGGAGTACGATTTACTTACAACATCTACTGAAAGTTTCATATATCTGGCTATGAGTAAAGTTATGTTAAGTAGGGAATATGCTTGATTTACTGGTTTGTGGACAACCTCTAAGCTATGGGAACGCTGGCGCATTAGATTTTGATTTTATATTAGAAAATGAAAAGCTAAAAAATAAAATGAAAGGACAGAAAGTAAGAGTTATAGTGCTGACATTAGCCAACTGAGAAACAGAGTTTTTGACCGAGACTTTGGAGCAAAGCTTATGTGTTAAGGTGACACATAGAGGAGTGCTATAAACGACTCAAAGTAGGAGCAGAGTTAGAGAATTTTTCTGGAGAGGCTGTATTACAAGAATTTTGGGCAAACTTGGTCATGTGCAATATATTATCGCTTCATATGTGTGATGCACAAGGGCCTTGGAACCCAGATCAAATTACTGAGTATCGTTTAAATTTTTCAGTTTTATTTAGTGTAATGAGACAGAAACTCTATCAGGTACTTATTGCACCAAAAAACTTTCAAGCCCTTTTTAAGTATACGCGCTAAAGTTAAAATCCGACCGGGACAGCCGCAATAAAGTAGATAAGCCTAAACGCCATCATGTCTTTAGGAGAGTTTGCTAATGAAAGTTCTTAAGTTGACGCCATTGGCTGAACGGATACGGAATGACACCATCCTTTTTTTTGGATTCCAGACTGGAATGACACCTCTGGACACTTCCGTCGTAAAGGAACCAGTGTCAGCTACTCGGATGACACCTTTTTTCTACTTAGTTTGGGTTATGCAAGAAGTCTAATGAAGTGAAAATAAATTTATTTACCAAAATAGAGTTGCCTTGGTCTACAGATCTTAGTTTCTTTATCATTTATCATTTCATACCACTGAGTAACCCAACCAGTGGTTCTTGCAAGTGCAAAAATAGGCGTGAACATATTTGAGGGAATATCGATAGCATTCATTATTATACCTGAGTAAAAATCAACATTTGGATATAACTTACGCACAATAAAATATTCATCCTTTAAAGCTATTTCTTCAAGTTTTTTTGCAATTTTAAGCAGTTCATTATTTTGTTCTAGTTTACTTAGAACCTCATGGCAAGCGCCTTTCAATATACGCGCGCGCGGATCATAATTTTTATAAACACGATGTCCAAATCCCATCAATTTAAATGGATCTTTATCATCTTTAGCTTTTTCGATGAATTTATCTATATCTCCACTTTGCTCTATCTCTTTTAGCATATTTATAACTGCCTCATTAGCTCCACCATGTGCTGGTCCCCAAAGTGTAGCAACTCCTGCAGAGAGGCTTGCAAACAGATTAGAACCAGCCGATCCCACCAATCTGACAGCCGCCGTAGAAGCATTCTGTTCATGATCAGCATGGAGAGTAAATATTTTATCCAGAGCTTTTGCAAAAAGGGTGCTTTTATCATTATCAACAGCATCGCCAAATATCATCTTTAAGAAATTTTCACTGTAACTTAATTCATTGTTAGCATTTATGAATTCCTGATTGTTGATATGCCTATAAATCATTGCAATAATTGTGGAAACTTGCGCTATTGCAGAAATTCCAAAATCTAGATCTTCACCATTGATATTGTTGCCATGCTTTTCATGGTAAGATGCTGACAAACTTGCAAAACATGCAACTAAGATTGACATAGGGTGAGCAGTTTTTGGAAATGCTTTAATTACATTTGTAACTTGCTCTGATACTTTGGATGATTCTTGTATTTTGAGAAGAAATTTTTTGTGTTGCTCTGAACTGGGTAATTCACCATAGAGCAATAAATAAATCACAGCAGTAAAATTATTATTCTCTGCCAAATCAGCTATATTATGTCCCCTATATTTAAGAACTCCTTCATCTCCATCAATGAATGTAATTGTAGAAGAGCATGAAGCTGTAGAAACAAACCCTGGATCGTAAGTGAATAATCCTGTCATCTTATATAAATCCTTGATATTTAACACATCAGGACCTGTTGTTCCGCTTAATACAGGTAGCTCGATTTTTAATCCATTACTTAGTTCTAATAGCACTTTTTTATCCATCACTTAAGCTACTTAAATTTTATACAGAATATACAAACTGAGGAGTATATATTAATACAGTTAACTTTACATTAACCGTATTAAGCGGTCATCAATGCTTTTACTTTTGCATTGAGGCGACTTATTTTACGCGCAGCAGTATTCCTATGAATAACACCTTTATTCACACACTTGTGTAAATTAGATTCAGCATTCCGAAATGCCAGAACAACATTTTCTTTGTCGCCAGACTTGATTATATCAACCAATTTTCTAATAGCGGTGCGAGTTTTACTTTTCCGCATCTTATTTATTAAAGTGCGTTTTGCTATTACCTTTATCATTTTTTTAGCACTCTTATGATTTGCCATATATTAATACCTAAAATACTGTACTTTCCTTTTAATTATAAAGTTTTTTTGTTAATTTGCAATATCAGTTTTTTCTATGGTTAATCTACTGCTTCTCTCTTCAATAATTTTTTCTAAACTTTGCAAGAATTCATTTTTGTTTAACCCAGAATATATTGGGGGCAATATTTCTATTACTGCCTTTCCGGGATTTTTTCTCAGAGAAAGTATGCTTTTTGGCCAAAACAAACCAGTGTTTAAAGCAACCGGTAACACAGGAACAGATAATACGCTATATAAAGCAGCAATACCTGGTTGATATTTTATATTTTGGTTTATAGTTGTTCTTGTACCTTCAGGAAATATTATTATGCTTCTATTTTCTTTTATACGCATTTTTGCTAGTTTGATTATATGGCGTATAGAACTGATACCATCTGAACGGTTAATAAAAATCATTTTCAGCGCTATAAGATGCAAACCAATGAATGGAATCCATTTCAATTCACGTTTTAAAATAAAAACCGCTTTTCTAAATAGTAGTATAAAAATAAATGTTTCAAATGGAGATTGGTGTTTAGATGCAATGATAAAAGGTTGCTTAGGGATGTTTTCCATTCCCCTCACTTCATATTTAATGCCACATAATAAACGCAGCATGAATAATACAACTCTCACCGAACAGACGAGGAAAATGGTTATTACACACTCAGAAAAGAAAATTACAGGGAGAGTAATGAAAGTATAGAATACCTCCCATAATATAAGAAAGAAATTAAACAATAAACTTGAAATCACAAACTCACATAAATTTATTTAAATTTAACTTTATTACAAATTAAAAACAATAAATTTAATTATTGATCATCTGAGTAATAGGATGCGAATCAGCTAATTTGTCCTTTAACTTTTCGTTAGCAATATGAGTATATATTTGTGTTGTAGAAAGGTTAGTATGGCCAAGAACTTTCTGTATCAACACAATATTTGCTCCGCTATCCAGTAGATGGGTAGCAAAAGAATGCCTAATCACGTGTGGAGAGATCTTATTTTCATCAATATTGCATTTTCTTGCTAACTCCTTCATTAATTGACCGACCCTCTGCCTTGTAATTGGTTTATTAGGTTTATCACCTGGGAATAGCCAATCAGACTCCTTTCTGTTAGAGAGCAGATTGTCACGAACTGATAAATAATTTCTAAGGCTCTGCAATGCTTGTTCATTAAAAAGAATTTGCCTCTCTCTACCACTTTTTCCTTTTATTATTATATAGCATTCTTTGTTATTACTGTTTATTAAATGCGACACTTCACATAATTTCATACTAATTAGTTCAGAAACACGCATTCCAGAAGAGTAAAGGATATCTAAAATCGCACATAGCCTTTTACTGCTTATCTCTTTATTCGATTCGCTTGCTGATTTTCTCACTGCGTCCATTAGCAAAAATATTTCTTCGACACTTAAATACTTAGGCAAAGGACGAGAAACTTTTGGATTCTTTAATTCAGCATCATTAGCCGGCGCTGGATTAAAATCTATTATTCCGTCATTAAATAGACACTTATAGAAATTTTTCATAGCGGATATTTTTCTTGATATAGAGCTACTTTTATATTTTTTTTGTGTACATAAAGATTTCACATAATCTTTAATATTGGTTTTGTTTACACCAACCAAGGTAGTGCCGCTTTCCAATAAAAATTCTTCAAACTGGTGTAAATCCGAACGATAACTTTCCAGAGTATTTTGTGTAGCGGACCTCTCTGAAGCTAAAGCATCTATGTAATATGTTATGTAAAGATTTTCTTTTTTATTTTGCGACTGTTTATTTTTCATTATCAGCTCCTATATTTATTTCTTTGGCTATAATTTGATTAGAAGTGTTCCCTGTGTTTCTTATGAGAAAATATGAGACAAATAAAGCATTTATCAATAGAGTGAACATCACAAACTTTTGCTTTAACCTTTTTCTTAAATTTAATCTTACTCTTATCATAGTTAAATTATAACGTTAAATCTATAAAAAACACCTTATAAAGTGAGCTCTACTATAAATATAGAATACTTCTTAGCTGTATCTATCTATATTTATTATAACATAACATTGATTATAATTCTAACATGGACAGATAGAGATTTCAATTACGTTAGTGTTATGGGTGTTAATAAATTTTTAATATACACCTTTACAAAAGAAGAAATCAAATGGCATCTTTTTTTAATAAAGTGCTAATAAAAGGAACGGTCACATTCGACCCTATAGATTCATTATCTATCTTCTCTATAATTTTATCAATGCTATAGAAAGAACGTTCTATTCTTGCTAAAATATAATTAATCACTTTTAAATCAATTTTTAACTGTTTATCTGAAAATCGTTTTATTAGCATAATTCTTAATAATTCCTCGCTTGCAGGCAAAATTTTTACGCTGATAGTTGATAATATTCGAGAACTTAAATCTCTTAATTTGAAGTTAAGCTTTTTTGGTGAAATTGAAGAAGTGATTAGCAGCCTCTTGTCACTTTCTTTCATGTAATTGTAACAATGTAATAACATTGCTTCATCTTTAATGTTTTGTACGTCTTCTAAAATAAAAGCATCGCTATACCTAATCTCGCTTACGAAGTTATTCACATTGATAAAAATTGCATCGTTTATTGATTGCCAAATATGAGCAAGATGAGTTTTACCGGAGCTTTTAGGTCCAAAAAGAATCAGACATTTCCAAGATAAATCATTAACTACCGAATTATACACGTGCTTATTTTCATCTAAGACGATGTAATTTTGCCGACTATAATCAGCTTGATTGTTGTTAAATAAATTTAATTGCACGTTGAACCTCTTACGTAACCTCTTTCTGGTAGTAATTTTTGCGCAGAAATTTACTTACGCTCCTCAAATGTGTCAGGTATTCTGGGCTCATTTCTCCTCTTACCATAAATTGATTATGCAAAAGGTCTGTTAGCCGTTTTTATAAAGCTCACTTTTAAAATATTTATTGATTGCATATTCTACTGATACATTGAACATTGCTATTATTGGAATAAAAAGTAATATACCTGTAAATCCAAAATATGAAGCGCATATAGTAATTCCCAGAATAATTACAGTTGGATGTATATGAACTTTTTTTCCTATTAATAAAGGAACTAATATGTTTGAATCTATTAATTGCCCAACACCAAATAATAGCAAAACAGCAGCACTTTCAAACCATCCACTAAATTGAGTGATAGCGCTCAAAAACCCAATAATGGTATATAATAATGGCCCTACGTAAGGTATGAACGTTAACATTCCTGATAAAATTCCAATAACAATAGAGTGTTTCAATCCGATTATGCTCAGGCTTACAGAGTAAAAGATCATCATGACAATACATACATTTACCTGCCCCTTTAGATAATTAGATATAATGAAATCCACTTTGAAAAAATAATCTGCAATTTTTCCCCTGTAAGGAATAGGGATTAATTTATTAGCTTTTTCTATAATTAAAGGCCAATCACGTAATATATAGAAAAACACTACAGGAGTAATCACCATTAATGATACCGTGTTAAAGCTTGAACTTAACACTTGGATTATAAAGTTACTAGCAATATCAAGAGCATTCACGAAATAAGATACATAGTTGCTGTAATTTTCTGCTAGATTTTTAGATAAGTGATCAAATAAGCTATCCTCGATTTTTATATTAAGAAATTCTAATACAGAGGGGATTACTTTAAGCTCTAATGAAGGCACTTTACTCACTAAGAAATTTAATATTGAAGTAATTTGAACATATATAATAGGTAAAACAAATGTTATGACTAGTATAAAAGCTATTAATAAAACAAGTATTATAAAAATTACAGAACATGAACGTGGTATTCTATACTTTTCAAACTTAATTACTAGCGGATTAAACAAATATGCAATAATAATAGATATTAAACATGGAAAAATCATAGTACGCATCAGGAATAACATCCCTATTATAAAAAGCAGTATGAAACAAATAGTTATATGACGTTTTTGCATGTGTTTAGCATAGCTAATTTACTGAAAAATATGCAATTTATTTTTCCTATGTTGAAAGTATTTTACGATTTGTAATACTATCGTTTTTTACTAAAATTTAGTTGTTTAATCCGCAGGCAAAGATAGATTTTGAGCTCTCTAAATATCTCTTTTGCTATTATAATTATGCTAGTTAATAGGGGAAGTAACTTTTATATGATGTCAGAAATTTTATTTTTCGGAAAGAATCTTGGATAGAGAGGAAAGCTTCTACAAAAAGAAATATGTGCGCTAAGAAATACAAAATAGCAGCATTAATAGTTGCAGCGGGAGTAGGCAGTAGATGCAATTCTACGATTCCTAAGCAATATATAAAACTGGCAGGTAAATCTGTTTTATTTCATACAATTAAAAGATTTCTGGCTAACCAATATATAGATTACATAAGAATAGCAATTAATAGAGACCATGAAAGTTTCTATGAGAAAGCTATATCACTAATTACAGACACTAAATTACTAAGCCCTGTATACGGAGGAGAAAACAGGCAAAGTTCAGTTAAACTAGGGCTTGAAAGCTTACAAAAAGTTAACCCAGATTTTGTAGTTATACACGATGCTTGTAGGCCTTTTGTGTCAGATGTTCTGATAGATAACTTGGTTGAATCTATGATTAATGATCAATATACAGGAGTAGTTCCAGCAATAGAAGTTGAAGACACTATGTCATTGGTGAGTAATAGTTTTATTGAATCTACGATTTCAAGAGGAAAGCTCAGAGCCATACAAACCCCTCAAATTTTTAATTTCAAAGAATTATTATCATGCCATCAATCAGTCAAAGAATTTACTGACGATTCATCACTAATGGTAGAGCACAAAAAACATGTTGCGATTATTAAAGGTGAGAAAAGCAATTTTAAGTTAACCACAAAAGAGGATATCAATATGGCAAAGCTTCTTTTTGAAGAGCCAAAATTTCGTGTCGGAGCCGGTTATGATATACATAAGTTCATTAAAGTTCAAAATGGTGCTGAAAGCTTTATAAAAATTTGCGGTGTGAAAATTGAACACAACATGGCAATAGAAGCGCACTCTGATGGTGATGTTGCAATACATGCAATCGTTGATGCAATACTCGGAGCACTGGGATGTGGCGACATAGGAGAGCACTTTCCTCCTAGTTCCTCTGAATGGAAAGATTGCAATTCATCTCACTTTCTTGACTTTGCTGCTAAAAAAGCAAAAGAAAAAGGGTACAGCGTGTCTAATTTAGATATTACTATAGTTTGTGAAGAGCCTAAAATATCGCCTTACAAAGTAGAAATGAAGAAATTCATATCAAAAGCATTAGAAATTGATGATGAATTTGTAAATATCAAAGCAACCACTGCAGAGAAATTAGGTTATATTGGAAGAAATGAAGGAATAGCAGTGCATGCTTCTGTGTTATTGCATACAAACTTTTATTGGAAATAGAAACGAAAAAACTTACTTGACATCCTTCGCCAGCCCCCTTATCATGAAACTGAAGCTATTTATTTATCTTCTCTGTACAGATTAAATGACAAAAAAACTCACGTATCTGGCGTCCCATGTTTAATTTTTTGCACTATGTGCACCTTATGTCTTTATAAAATTTCTAGGTTTTTACCTAATATAAGCTGAAATGCGCTTATAAAGCATTTAAAACATCAAAAAACGCCGATTTAAAAAATGGATAGTGAATAACTAGCTACCCTAGGGTTTCTTTTGCCTTTTTTTCTGTTTAGTAAATTTCTTAATGTTTATAATTTAGATTAGTTGCGGCTTAAAAGCAACTAAATCGCGGTTATTAAGCGTTTAGAATAAAAAAACGCCATACTTGAAAGTATAATGTAAGTAATTAGCCAACCACGGGGCTTCTTTTGCCTTTTTTTTTATTTGGTAAATTTCTTAATATTTATGGCTAAACGACAATCGTCATCCCGCTACTTGTTAGCGGGATCTAGAGATACCGCGGCGGCATGACGTAGGACTGCTGTCATTCAAGTAGCTGACGCTGGAACCCAGCCTTGCTGTAATCTCATCAAGAACGTTGTGTTTTAACATAAGATCAGCCACTTTTATGCTTACCAACTTAATAAAATTCCTGGATCCAAGTAGTCAGGCTACTCGGATGACACCTTCACAAAGTGAAATGAGATCCCGCTAACAAGCAGCGGGATGACGGGAAAAGAGGTGCTAGAATGACACCGTTTACTATGTAACATCTCATCATATCACAATGTTCGTACAGTTGTGGCGGTATGACGTAGAAAAACTGTTAACTTAAATCTATATTGACATGTCCCATTTTACGCTTATCCCTAACCTCTTTTTTCCCATATATGGTTAAACTAGCTTTTTCGTTGCTCAAATACTTATGAGAATCATATATATCATTACCTATTATATTTTTCGTCATACAAGGAAAGCATAATACTACTTCCTGCATAGGTAGCCCGCATATTATCCTAACTAGCTGTTCAAATTGACTAACGTTACATGCATCCAAGCTCCAGTGGCAAGAATTGTGAGGTCTGGGAGCTAGTTCATTAACTAACAATTCGTTATCTTTAGTAACAAAAAATTCAATAGCCAGAATTCCTATTACATCAAGCGCATTTGCTATTTTCTTTGCAGCTCGTTGTACCTCTTGAGTTAATTTGCTATCTATTTTAGCTGGCACTGTTGAAGTATCAAGTATTCCATCAACGTGGTAATTTTCTGCTATAGGAAAAAAAGCTACTTTACAGTTTTTATCTCTTGCAACGACTATTGAAACCTCTTTCAGTAAATCAACACTTGCTTCAAGAATGTACTCTGTATTCCAATCAAAGGAAGCAAATTGCTTCACTTCAGAATCATTCTCAAGCACATATTGTCCTTTTCCATCGTAACCCATTTCTGTTGTTTTCAGCCTTATTGGATAGCCAAAAGCTCTACTGCTTTTCAGTAGCTCATTATAATTTTGTATACTCTTATAGTTAGCAGTTTTTATACCCAAGTTTTTAATAAAATCCTTTTCTCTCAGTCTGTTCTGCGAAATGTGTAACGCTTTTTTACCCGGATAAAAATTTACATCGATATCAATTGCACTACATGGAATATTTTCAGACTCAATAGTAACTAAATCCACACTCTGTGCAAAAGATTCAAGAGCTTTCTTATTAGAGAAATCTGCTATTGTGAAATCATCAGCAACAGAGCAAGCCGGATCGTCTTTAGCACTGGCAAAAACATGTGTTTTTTGTCCAAGTTTTGTTGCAGCGATAGCAGTCATTTTACCTAATTGTCCACCACCTATTATTCCTATTACTTTTTTGCTCAGTGCATCTGGTTCATTCATACTATAAATTGATATTTCCTAATTAAAGTATACTTGAAAAATCTATGAAAAAAGCATATAATTAGAATATTATCTTTTTATCATGAATATTCTATAATGATTCTAGAATACACATTGACTACCAACTTTGTTGAAGTTACAGTTTTACCAATTTACATTGAAGAGCAATCCATTCCTTATGAAAATTGCTATGTATGGATGTATAACGTTAAGATAAAAAACAAAAGCCAATCAACTATTCAATTGTTAAGTCGTCATTGGCAAATAATAGATTATAAGGGCAAAGTAAATGAAATTGCCGGAGTTGGTGTTATCGGAGAACAGCCTGTGATAAAATCTGGAGAGGTATTTAAATACACAAGTGGAACATACTTAAATGTACCGTCAGGAATAATGCAGGGTAAGTATGAATTTCTGAATGAAGAAAGCATAAAAGTTTTTGAAGTTATGATACCACCCTTTTCTTTGGATAGTCCATACATCAAAACTAGACCCCATTAACTGTCAAAATAGTTTATTTGTAACCAGACTGCATTCTGTGATTTTTAGCAAAGCACGATCTTTCATTTGAGCTTTCTTCAATTTAAAATAAATACAGAAACTAGCTATCTTCAAAAATATGGTTGAATAATTGTTAATAATAGTGTATAATTATTAATATTTTCAAGCATTTTTGCCATGGCTCTTTCAAAATTTCTCGATCCTCGCAATGATTTGTGTTTCAAAAAAATCTTTGGAACGGAAAAAAATAAGAATATCCTGATCCACTTTTTGAACGATATTTTAGGGTTTACTGAGATAAATGCAATACAAGAAGTTGAGTTTCTTAGCACTATTATGGATCCCGAAGTTGCCTCTGATAAACAAAGTATTGTTGATGTTCTCTGCAAGGATTCTCACGGAAATAGATATATAGCAGAAATGCAGCTCGCTAGAGACAAGGGCTTCGAAAAACGCGCTCAATTATATGCCGCTAAAGCCTACTCAAGACAATTAGATAAATCTGGCAACTACATTGATTTAAAGAAAGTCTTCTTTATTGCTATATCAAATTGTAACTTACTTCCTGAAGAAGTTGATTATATTTCTACTCACAATATACGTGATATAAAAACTAACGGCCATTACTTAAAAGATTTTCAGTTTGTCTTTATTGAGTTGCCTAAATTCGCAAAAAATAAAGTAGAGCAGTTAGAAAGTATAGTAGAAAGGTGGTGTTTCTTTTTTAAATACGCAGAAGAAACAACAGAAGAGGACTTAAAAGAGATAGCAGAAAAAGCGCCAATAATAAAGCTAGCATATGATGAATTAGACAAGTTTCGTTGGAACGAAAAAGATTTAGTAGCCTATGAAGAAAGGATAATGGATCTACGCAAAGAAGAAGCTATTCTTGAATACAGACTTGATCTTGCTGAAGAGAAAGGTATACAAAAAGGTATAGAGAAAGGGAAAATTGAAGGGAAAATTGAAGGGAAAATTGAAGTCGCAAAAGCAATGCTGGCTAATAATGTTGATGTCAACACTATTGTTAAGTTTACTGGCCTTTCTATTAGTGAGATTGAAGAATTAAGTGGAAATCTGTGAACAGTTACGTTTATTTTTTATCCTTATCATCAAGTGTAAATAAGGTTATTGTAGAGATTAAGCCTATTATAACTATTATTAACGAAAATGGGGCAGCTTCTCTATAGCGCTCATCGCTTACAAGTTCATATATTCTAGTTGATATAGTTTCAAAATTAAATGGTCTTATAATGAGTGTTGCTGTGAGCTCTTTGATAGTATCCATAAATACGAGCAAAAATCCCGATAATATACTCTTCTTGATGAGAGGGATATGAACATTCAAACATGTGGAAATAGGTCCGTGACCCATGGTATATGCAGTCCACTCAATTTCATTTGGTGTTTTTTTGAGCCCTGACTCTACCGCCTTGAAAGATATAGCAAAAAAACGGAATAAATATGAGTAAACTAATGCGCCAATAGTTCCTACTAAGCTAATTTCCACAACATATTGAGTAATGAAAGAGGATATTCTGCTTAAAAATATTATTATACTAATTGCGATAATTGCATTTGGAATTGCGTAGCCTAAAGAAATGAGACGCGCTATATTGTTGATTACCTTATTTTTACGCGCCGTATATCCAATCATTATTGCAATGCTAATTGAGATTAATGCGGTGATAAATGATAAACTAATGCTATTTGCTATTATGTTATAGAATCTTGCTTCGTATATGAAAAACCCCTTCTCTATGCTCCAATATATGAGCGGAATCATTGGCAAAATAAAACCTATTAATATCGGCAATACACACATAAGATAAGCAAAGATCAACGGTATAGCGCCACTTATACTCCGTTTGTTGTGATAATCTGAATTGGTATTGATTGAAGAGTAGGATATTCCTTTTTTTTGTAGTTTTTTTTCGATAGCTATTAGTGTTGCAACGAAAATCAACTCTGCAACTGCTAAAACAGTAGTTGAATATTTGTCATGCAGTAAAAACCAGGTGCGATATATTCCTGTCGTAAAAGTATCGATAGCAAGAAACTGTGGTGTGCCGAAATCTGTAATTACTTCCATTAGTACCAAAGACAACCCAGCTATAATTGATGGGCGTATGGAGGGTATGATGACAGAAAACAGGCTCTTCAATGAGGAGAACCCAAGTGTTGACGCAATAGTGACTGAGTTACTAACATTCTTTAGACTTGAGCGGACTAACATATAAACGTATGGATATAGGCTGAATCCCATTACTAATATTCCACCACCTAGGGATTTTATTTCAGGAAACCAATAGTCACCTTTGCTCCACTCTAAAATGTCTCTTAATGAGCTCTGCACCGGACCTGAAAACTCTAGTGTATTTACATAGACGAACGCTACTATATATCCAGGAATCGATATTGGAAAGAACAAAGCAATCTCAAAAATTTTACTTCCAGGAAATGAAAAAAATGTGGTAAGCCAAGCTGGAATTACTCCAAATATAAAGGATATTCCCCCCACTCCTATCATCAAAATTAACGTATTCAGTATATATTCAGGGAAAAGTGTGCTGATTACCCATCCGGAATTTGCTGTATCTGTAAATAAGATTGATATTAATGATAATATTGGGCAGACGAATAATATGCTTACTAAAAATAAGAATATATTTTTAAATACTCTTAAAAACATTAATTTGAATCTATATTTTATATTAAAATGTTATATGTAAAAACTGAAGATATCCAGTAATTATAGCTAACCCAAGAAAGGTTTCCCTACGTCATACCGCCCACAACTGTACAAACATTCGTTTGTGAAAGCAGTATGTTAAATGTTATAGCAGGTTTTGCCTCAAACACAAAGGCAGTGCCCAGACTACTTGGATCCAGAAAAATTGATTGTAAACAAACGACTATACAACATTTTCAATAAAATTACAAAAAAGCTGGATCCCAGTGTCAAGCACTGGGATGACATCCTCCCTTGTGGAAATTGCTCTCAAATCACAATGTTCGTACAGCTATGGATTCATTCGCGGTATAGATTCCGCTAACGAGTAGCGGAATGACGGTTTTTCAAATTGTAGAGCCACTTTAGCTATAACAGCCGTACTATTGAATATCTTTATAATTTTGTATATCATGTTCTTAGTTGATAAGTGAATAATCATGAGCTTCGTCATTGCAACTTTCTATCACTTTGTAGAACTCTCTAATTATTATGACATGAAAGACGAAATAAAAACTGCATGCGACAACGTTGAATTAAAGGGTACTATACTCCTTGCAGAAGAGGGTATTAATGCGACTATATCTGGTGAAAGAAACGCAATTGATAAAATATTCGATTTTCTACGTTCTGATTATAGGCTAAGGGACCTTACATGGAAAGAGAGTGCAGCAGAATATCAACCATTTAGCAAGATGAAGGTAAAATTAAAAAGAGAGATTGTGAATCTTGGTGTAAGCAATCTTGATATTTCCCTTAAGGGTAAATATGTTGATCCAGAGCATTGGGATGATTTTACTTCTCAACCTGACGTTTTAGTAATAGATACACGAAACGAGTATGAAGTGAAATTAGGCAAGTTTAAAAATGCAATTAATCCACACACACAATGTTTCCGTGAGTTTCCTCAGTGGACAGAGTCATTTTCTGAGAGTAAAGACCTGAAAGTAGCTATGTACTGCACTGGTGGAATTAGATGCGAAAAATCTACAGCATATATGAAAAACCTTGGATTTAGTGATGTTTACCATCTTAAAGGCGGCATTCTTTCTTACCTTGAAAAAACTTATAATAAAAATGGTAATTGGGAAGGTGAGTGTTTTGTTTTTGATGATAGAGTTGCTGTTGATAACTCACTTACTCCAAGCAACACAATAAAATGCATATTCTGCTCAAATCAAGTTTCAACTGATAAACTGAAATCAGTTCCACGTGGCCAGGTGGTTTGTTTCAACTGTAAACTTTAGCATTAGAAAAAAGCTCCTGTACTAGAATTTAACACGGATCTTCAACAACTCCTTCGTGGTTGCATATTGTTTAATTCAGTGCTTTCAAGATATGTACTCACAGCATAACCCACCCCAGCTCCGAGTAACGCGCCAACCACAGCAGATGCAATAAACGCTGCAACAGAAACACCAACAGGAGTTAAAGCAGCAGCCCCTAAACAATATGCTGCAACTAGACCAATAACTAAACCAACTGTTGCTCCACAAATATAGTATTTGCTACTGCTTTTAAGTTTTTCTTGCGAGTTTGATACCTCATCCTGCAATTTTACGTTTGCACCTTTACCGCTAATCTTGTAACCAATTATATTAAGTGAAGGAAGATTTTTTTTGAGTTTATCTAATTCTTTTGCAACTTCATTGCTAATCTTGCAACCAATTAAATTGAGTAAAGTAAGATTTGTAAGTTTGGTTAATTCTTTTGCAACTTCAACACCAATATTGCACCCAGCTAAATGAAGTGAAGTAAGATTTGTAAGTTTGGTTAATTCTTTTGCAACTCCAACACTAATCTTGCACTTACCTAAATCAAGTGAAGTAAGATTTTTGAGCTTAGCTAATTCTTTTACAATTTCAACACTAATCTCGCACCCAGCTAAATGAAGTGAAGTAAGATTTGTAAGTTTGGTTAATTCTTTTGCAACTCCAACACTAATCTTGCACTTACCTAAATCAAGTGAAGTAAGATTTTTGAGCTTAGCTAATTCTTTTACAATTTCAACACTAATCTCGCACCCAGCTAAATGAAGTGAAGTAAGATTTGTAAGTTTGGTTAATTCTTTTGCAACTCCAACACTAATCTTGCACTTACCTAAATCAAGTGAAGTAAGATTTGTAAATTTGGTTAATTCTTTTGCAACTCCAACACTAATCTTGCACTTACCTAAATCAAGTGAAGTAAGATTTGTAAGTTTGGCTAATTCTTTTGCATCTTTAACACTAATCTTGTGCCCAGCTAAATTAAGTGAAGTAAGATTTGTGAACTTAGCTGATTCTCCTGCAGCTTCAACACTAATCTTGCACTCACTTAAATCAAGTGAAGTAAGATTTATAAGCTTAGCTAATTCTCTTGCAACTTCAACACTAATCTTGCACTTACCTAAATGAAGTGAAGTAAGATTTTTGAGCTCAGCTAATTCTTTTACAAATTCAACACTAATCTTGCACTCAGTTAAATCAAGTCTTGTGATATTTGGTATGCCTACTAACTTACTTACATCCGTGTAATCTAACCTACATAAAGCTGGAGTGTCGCCCTGTGTGTAAAATATCATTTATCCCACCGCATTATTAGAGTATATTTTAACTTTACCTAATATTTCAATAAAAGTCTACTTCTTATTCTTAATCAACTCTAAAGCCTTCTCCAGATCTATACTCTCAATATCTGCACTCTTGCCCAAAGCAACGTTTGTTTTACCGCACTTTATATAGAATCCGTACCTACCGTTGCAGATAAAAACTTCTTTTCCCTTTTCATTAACCCCGAGAGATTTTAACTCTTTGCGTGGACTGTTTGCAATAATTTGTACAGCTTCGCTCAATTCTGTATTCAGCACCTCTTTGGAGCTTTTCTTAAGAGAAAAGTATTTACCATCATAGAAAATATAGTATCCAAATCGTCCAAGGCCTATTTTTACTTCCTTTCCGGTTTCAGGGTGTTCTCCGATTACTTTTGGCAAGGAAAGTAACTGAGTAGCGGTGCTCAGATCAATCTCATTAACATTTATATCTTTTGGTATGGAAACCGTTTTTTTCTTTTTTAACTCGTTATTAAACTCCAGATAAAGTCCAAAAGGACCCTTTTTGATCATCACTTCTTGGTTTGTTATATCATCTATACCTAAACTTTTTGGATATTCTGAATTGTCGTTACTGCCCGTAATTTCTTTTGTATGGTTGCATTCAGGATAGTTAGAACATCCAAGAAACACCCCGGCTTTTCCAAAGTTCAATTTCAATATGCCACCTAAGCAAGCAGGACATTTCGTATTCACCTCTTTTTTTCCTTCTTCTGAACAAAACCAATCGATTACCAAATCGTGAATGCCGCTGAAAACTTCATCATGCGTCATTTGCTTGACAGAGTTTACATGACCAAAAAATGGCACCCAAAAGTGGCCTAATTCTTTTTTCCAATCTGCATGTCCATTTGAAATTAAATCAAGCTTTTCTTCCATTTGTGCTGTGAAATCATACTCTACACAACGCTGAAAAAAAGTTTCTAAAAATATAGTAACGATTTTACCACGACTGCTTGGAATAAACCTTTTGCTATCCAATGAAACGTACTCACGATCTTGTAATACCGAAATAATTGTTGCATAAGTTGATGGTCGACCTATACCGATTTCTTCCATTTTTTTAACGATACTTGCTTCACTATAACGAGGTGGCGGTTGAGTGAAATGTTGTTTTGGCTCAACTGAAATCAGCTTGCATGCTTCCCCTTCCTTCATGGCAGGTAGCAGGCCTTCATTTTCGGCTTCCATGTTATCTTGGTAGACTCTATAAAAACCATCAAAGAATATACTTGATCCACTTGCTCGCAGAATTACTTTCTGGTCAGTAGAACTAATTTCGACTACCACTTGATCAAGAATCGCCGACTCCATTTGACTTGCAATGGTCCTTTTCCAGATTAAATCATACAATTTAAATTGCTCTGGCGTTAAGTAATCCTTAATACTACCCGGCGTTCTATTGATATCAGTTGGACGAATTGCTTCATGTGCTTCTTGAGCATTTTTGACCTTTTTTACATATTTACGAGGAGACTGCGGTAAATATTTATCACCATATAATGACTTAATTGACCCTCTAATTGAGTTTATAGCCTCATCTGCAATATGAAACCCATCTGTACGCATGTAAGTTATCAACCCTACAGTTTCACCACCAATATCGATACCTTCATATAAATTTTGCGCTATGCGCATAACACTTTTCACATTAAAATACAGTTTATTCACTGCATCTTGCTGAAGACTTGAAGTAATAAACGGAGGAAGCGGGTTTCTCTTAACTTGCTTGCGTTCTACTGTGCTTACAGCATATTGCCTTGATTCAATCTCCCTGACTAAGTTCTTTGCTTCTTCTTCATTCTTAATATCAAATTTTTCTAGCTTTTTATTGTCATAGTGGCTTAGCATAGCAAAAAAAGCCTCATCTTTGCTATTTTGCATTTCTGCCTTTATACTCCAATACTCCTGTGTTATAAATTTACTAATTTCATCTTCTCGTTCGCATATAATCTTTAATGCAACAGACTGCACTCGCCCTGCAGACTTGCTTCCCGACAATTTTGTCCACAGCAGTGGTGACAAACTAAATCCAACTAGATAATCCAAAGCTCTACGTGCTTGTTGTGCACGCACTAAATCCATATTAATTTCACGTGGATTTTTTATTGCTTCTTGTACTGCTCTTTTTGTTATCTCATTAAAGACTACTCTATAAATGTTGTTTTCATTACTGATTGCTTTCTTTTCTTTTAATGTCTCTATCACATGCCAAGCCATTGCTTCCCCTTCTCTGTCTGGGTCTGTTGCAAGATATATATCTGATGTTTTGCTTGCGGCTTTTACTAACTCTTTTATATACTTTTCTGCTTTTTCAATGGTCTCATACTTTATAGCAAAATCATTATCCGGATCGACAGAACCGTTTTTTGCTGGAAGATCCCTCACATGTCCAAAGGATGCAGCTACTTTGAACTCTTTACTCAAATATTTACCTATTGTCTTTGCTTTCGCAGGTGATTCAACTATTAATAACGCCATACTGTTAATTATTTTAGTACTTAAAGATAATATGTTGAGAAATATACAATGAAAAGTAAAAAAATATTTTAATAGGTCTTGTGAATTTTACAAAGTAGGTTCTTGACCCTCTTTAGAAAACCCTTGGACGTTGATATTTTCAAGCGACTTTGAAGGCTCATTACAATAGTATATGATCGCAGCAGCAACCAGACAACAAGCTCCAACTGCTATTCCCACCGCTAACATTTCTAGGTGAACTGCAATAGCTACTCCTAAAGCAACCCCGGCTATTGCCAGTGCAGAAGCAGCCACACCAGGCAGTTTACTTCTCTTTTCACTTCGTGAACTTGGTTGTATATTATTGTTCTGGATGTCATTTTCTTGATCTGAAACTAGTATTTTAGTACTGCCACTTTCAGAAGCTATGCTACTAGAGTTACCGTTGGTTGTTAAAAATTCTGGTTGTGTACTTTGTTGATTACCATTACTTTCGAGTTCTGAAGAAGCCTCACTATTACTTGCACCTATGTGTTTAATAATGCCAGTTATTTCACTTACAGGCTGAGGAACTTGCTCATCAACACTAGAAGAACAAGCTTGATCAATGTTTTGATCATCAGGGCTCTCGCTTGATAGGTTATTCTCTATAACCTTTGCAAACGCTCTTACTTTCAATGTAGGAGCATGCCTTTCTGCAAAATTTTCAAAATCTACGAAGTTAATTAGAGTGATTCCTCCATTTCCTAACTCTTTTCTAAAGTCATCTTTGTGAACTTTAAAAAAGTTTTCTATACCAGCAAATATCATTGCTTGAAAATCACGCCTATAATGCGTTGATAAAGCATCAATTAGCGGCTCATGATTGTGCAGAAAAATTTCTTTTTTTATTTCGTTAGCTTTATTAATTAGAGTATAAGCATATTCTGGATATTGCCTTTGTAAGCTTTTTTGGTTATCAAACTTACTGCATATATCTTCATTTTTTTCCCATATACTTACTAATGTACTAGTGTCACTTTCCTTCAAAAAGTCATGTAGTAACTTATCTTCCTCCTCAAGTTTTTCGTATTCACCTAGGCACCTATTCCAATATTCTGACATTTCCCTTGTAAAATTAGAATTATGTTGTACTAGATATTCTGGCTTTTGTGCATTGGAACCTTGTAACTTAATTTCATGTGCTATCAGAAACTCCGCTGCACTTTTGTGTTTCTTTTCAACAGCCAAATGCAAAGGAGTTTTGCCATCTGCGTTTTGTAAATTAACATCAGCCTCTGCTGCTAATAGAGCATTCACTGTATCTGTATGGCCATTCACAGCAGCCCAATGTAAAGGAGTCCATCCATTTTCACCCTTCACATTAACACTAGCCTTACTTGCTATTAGAACTTCTACTATCTCTTTATGGGCATTTTTAGTAGCCCAATGTAAAGGAGTTTTGCCACGCGCGTTTTGTAAATTAACATCAGCCTCTGCTGCTAATAGAGCATTCACTGCATCTGTATGGCCATTTTCAGCAGCCAAATGTAAAGGAGTATCGTAAAGCCAACAATCTCTCACATCAACATCAGCCCCTGCTGCTAATAGAGCATTTATTGCATCTGTATAACCATTTTCAGCAGCCCAATGTAAAGGAGTCCATCCATTTTCACTCTTCGTATTAACACTAGCTTTACTTGCTATTAGAACTTCTACTATCTTTTTATGGTCATTTGCAATAACCCAATGTAAAAGAGCCCATCCATAATTCCATAAACCATCACTCGTATTAATATTAAATTCTTCTGCCTCCAATAGAGCATTTACTGCTTTTGTATGGCCATTTTTAATAGCCAAACGTAAAGGAGTTTCTCCATTATCATCTATTGCATCAATATCAGCCCCTTTTGCTAATAAAGCATTTATTGCACCCGTATGGCCTGTTTCAGCAGCCCTATGCAAAGAAGTTTGTTCCTTCTTACTTTTTGCATTAATATTAACCCCCGCCCCCGCTTTTATTAGAGCATTTACTACCTCCTTGTGACCAATTTTGGCAGCCCAATATAAAGGGGTCAGTCCATTCATATCTTTCGTATTAACATCAGCTCCATTTGATATCAGAGCTTCTACTACCTTTTTGCAGCCATCCCTAGTAGCCAAATATAACAATGTAAGTTTAAAAGAGGCAAGACCTGTATATAAGGTGAATTTATAATTTATGTTAAATCTATCATTTTTCCAATCCTGGAATGTACTTAAATCTATCCTCTGTAACCTCTCTTTTATCTTTTCGATTATGTTACTCTGATTTAAATCACCATCAGCATTTACTGCACTTAATATTTTTATCCACTGTTCATATTTCATAACTTTTCTCTACTAAACACTATACAAGCGTTTTATCCAGTATTTCAGCAACTGTCAATTTTGCTAACAAATCACGTAAAAATTTGTAGAAAACACTGGACTCCGTAGCATTACAAAAAATCCAATTATTTTCTTGCATTACTCTCTGTCATTCTGTTGCTCCTTTCTTGTCATCCCGCCGCGAACCGTCATACCGTCACGGTATCTCATCCGCTAACAAGTAACGGGATGACGGTTGTCGTTTATCCATAAATATTTAAGAAATTTACCAAATAAAAAAAAGGCAAAGAAACCCCGTAGTGCAAGTTTTGACTCTCTAATGCTTTAAGTTGGCGCTGTAATAATGTGCTGACGCTTAGTTTAAGCGCGATTTGGCTGAATGTAGAAAAAATTTAAAAGACATGCAGCCGCTATAATTTTATATAATCCGCTAATAAACACCTGAGTTTTTTACTGGATTTTGTTGTTGAGCCCACGCGGATCAAAAACAAGTTTTGAGTCAGAAATACTCTTAGTGCCATGATAAGGGCGCTGGCAGAGTTTGTTAAGCAACTTTCTATATAATATTTTCTAAAATAAATAGACTTCTCGCATCCAATTTCAGCAGCGCGTGACACACAACTGCAATGACAAGGTGTCGCAAGATAAACATCATATTCACACGAAATACTTGACTTCACGTGTACTAAGAAGCATTTTATATATGTTGTGTGCCCGTAGCTCAGCTGGATAGAGCAACAGCCTTCTAAGCTGTGGGTCGTAGGTTCGAATCCCACCGGGCACACTCTTCTATCAATACTTTCTATAAATCTTCAAGTACTCTGGCACTACATTTTCAATTGCTAATGGTCGAACCTTCATTGTTTCAAGGTCAGCTGACCTTTCGATTGAACTATTCATCATAACTTTCACCTGATCTTGAGTAAGCACAGGGTTCGTATCTCCGGTTATTGGTTTTAACAGCATAGAAATAATTTTATTTTCTAAAAAGAAAGCTATTAACTTTGCCATTGGAAAAGATACATTGATCAACAAACACTTTCTGTTAGTAACATTCAGAATAAACTTCAATAAGCTTTTGAAGGAGTAAACCTTTGGTCCACCCATGTTATAAATTTTCTTGTCTTGCTTATTAAAACTGATAATACGATATACCACTTCAGCTAAGTCTGTTACACATATTGGCTGAAATTTAGTTGTTCCATTGCCAATTAGTGGTAAGCAAGGAAGAATAGTTGCTAATCTTGCAAATTTATTAAAGAAGTTGTCTTCTTTACCAAATACAAGGCTTGGCCTAATTATTATTGCTTTTTGAAATGCTGAAGTTACAGCTTTTTCACCTTCCAATTTACTTTTGGCATATTTTGACAACTTGCTATTTTCTATTCCCATAGCAGAAAAATGTATCATCATAGATACATTTTTCATTTTTGCAGCTTTTGCTATCCTTTCAGCTATTTTAACGTGAACAACGTAAAAATCGTGCTTTTTTGCTTCATATAATATTCCCACTAAGTTTATAGCTACATCACATTCTTCCATACCCTCCAGAACTGATTTTTCATCAAAAAAATCGCCTTTAAATATTGATATTTGTCCTAAATTGCCACACAATTTTAAACAAGCAGCTTTTTCCTGATTACGAGTGAATATCTTTATTAAATATCCTTCTGCTGCCAAGCGTCTTACGATGTGTTTCCCTATAAACCCCGTTCCACCAAAAATAATTACACGTTTTGTCACAATTAAAGTTCCTAATAATTTGTTACTGTAAATTAATACAATGATTTCGCTTAATATTTTATTACGAATTCCCGTACAATAAGATCCATTTTCATTCCTCGTGAGCCTTTAACTAGAATTGCATCATTATTCTGAATAATGTTAGCTAAATCACTTTTCAATTGATTAGAATCACTAAAATGCGTGCCTCTTATATTATCTGGCAAAAGCTCATGCAATTCTAACATAAATTTACCAACTGTATAAACTTTATCTATATTATTTTCTGTGATAATCTTAACCAAATCTGTATGAAACTCTATGCTTTCATCACCAAGTTCCAACATATCACCAAGCAAAGCTACTTTTCTCTGATTAGAATATGTACTCAAAGTTTTTATTGCAGTTTTCATCGAAGCAGGGCTGGCGTTATAGGAGTCATCAATTAAATGTATATATTTTCTATTGTATTTGACCTTATGAATATTGCCTCTACCTTTCGCTACACTAAAATTCTTAAGTGCAAGTGGTAATTTTGATAAATCAAGTCCGAGGCTTTGCACAACTGCTGCAACAGCAAGTAGCGAATAAGCAAAATGCTCACCTTGTACACGTAAATTACAGTTTATAATTTGATTATCACTCAGCCTGATTTTTAAACTTAATCTATTAGCAACTCGGTTTGATGTCATTCCAGCGCGTGACGCTGGAATCCAGTCTTTATTATACAACCGTCTGATATGCTCATTTGCAATTGAACTTCCTGGATCCAAGTAGTCAAGCACTGGGATGACAGAAGATAGTGCTGAAATGACAGAAGATTCATCGTTTCTTATTAAGTTTAGTAAACAAACTTCAGCATTTTTATCTTTACCGAAGCTTATTACATTTCTATTGGCGTGTGATGAGAGATAATCATAATATTTATTATCTCTGCTTAAAACCAAAGTACCGTTATTTTTCATACCATACAGAATTTCTAACTTCGCTTGTGCAACGTCAAATAGTGATGAAAAATTTTCAGTATGTGCAGGTTCGATGTTGGTAATAACTGCAATATTCGGATTACTAATTTTTGATAATTCTTTTATTTCACCAGCTTTATTCATTCCCATTTCAAGAATTAAGTACTGGCAGTTTTTTGGAGCTTTCAGAATTGTCAAAGGCAATCCTATATTATTATTTAAGTTACCTTCGTTTGCATGGGACACTCCATATTGCGATAAAACAGTATGCAGCATATCCTTTGTAGTGGTTTTCCCGACACTGCCTGTAACTGCAATAACTTTAGCATCAATAAGAACATTTCTAATGTAGTATGATGCCATATCGTGCAAAGCTTTCAGGGTATCTTGTACAATCATGAGAGGGAAACTTTTATATTTACCCTCACTCACTATTGCAGCGACAGCCCCTTTTAAAAACGCTTCATGCAAAAAATTATGGCCATCAAAATTCTTTCCCTTGAGGGCAATAAATAAATCACCTTTTTTTATGCTTCTTGTGTCCGTTGAAATATTTGAGCTATGTATCCAATTACAACCATTTACGTCTCTTCCGCCAGTTGCATCAATGATATTATTTGTGTTCCATTTAAACATAATTTAGAGTATTCTTTATAATAAATTGAACAATAAAAGTAGCGAAAATACTACATGTTTTAGACAATGTGCAAATAATGGTTGCAATCCCTATAATTCTATCTTATAATGGATATAGAAGTTTAAATTTTTTCGTCTATAATTAAAATGTATTTAGTTATAGAAACTACCTTGGAGGTATGTATGGCAGAATCTATTTGGGCTAAGATAGGCGGAGCAGTTAAAACAGGTGTAGAAGCTACAGGTCGGGTGTTTGCTCTTGTGCCTAAAGCACTTATTTACCCTATAAAGAAGCCGTTTGCTTCAACGGGTGAAATGAAACATGATGCTACAGTTTCGTTAAAGAAAGCTGTTGGTATAGATGTACCTGAAGAAGAAAGGGAATATGATCCACCTATAGAAACCACACAGGCTAGTAAGGATCTTGGTGTACAAATAACAGAGCAAAAGAAAGGGATAGGAAAGGTAAGTTTTTTAGTGTCAAGAACTCTGACGGGAGATATACCTTATTTGAATGATGAACAATTGAATAAAATAAAAGCACTAAAAAGTGAGTATTCAAACATCACCATACATAGAGAAGAAAATAAAATTGTAATTGAAGTTGATGTTAAAAAAATAATTGAAGACATTAAAACTGACTCTAAAAATAAAGGAAAGAGTCCAGAGGAGATAAAAAAGCTTGCTCTTCAAGGAATTGCTGATAGCATTAATGGCGACCTTAAGAAGCTGGCAGGAATTACTGGTGGAGAATTTAAAATTCATACAGACTTAAAATTGCTGAATGGTATTGCAGAAAAATTGTATAAGGAATATGATAATCAAAAGCAGTCATCAGACAAAGTTGTGAAGTCTGATGTTGGTCAGCCTTCAGAAACTATAGCTTCAGGTGAGAAAAAATGGGCGCAAGAAGCTATAAAAGCAGGTAAGTCGCAAAGTTGTGGAATGCAAAAATAAGTTATAGGGGAGTATTATGAGTGAAGCTAAAAAAATAGAGGAAAGACATCATAGTCTAACTGTTCCTGGGGATATGTATCACTTACAACCAGGAGTTATTACTGGAAAAAGGGTAAGTGGAATAGAACCCTTTTTGAAAGAACAGCAGGACATGGTAAAAGTAAGGGAACTTGTAAGCTCTTTAAATATTGAAGATGCTTCTGGTGAAGCGATAAAACCACTATCTACACCTAATGTAGAGAAAAACGAAGAAAGAGGGAAAGGTCGCTCTTAAAATATGAGCAATGAAGTTTATGATAGCGATAACATCTTTGCTCAAATATTAAGAGGTGAGTTACCTTGTGAGAAGGTACATGAAAATGAAAATGTACTAGCTTTTCATGATAAGTACCCCGACGCACCAGTTCATATTTTAGTTATACCAAAAAATCAATATATTTCATATGATGATTTCATTCTAAAAGCTCCTGAAGAGGAAATAGCGGATTTCTTCAAAACTGTAAGAGAGATAGCACACAAATATAATCTAGAAAAAACAGGATATAGATTAGTCACTAACTACGGTGAAAATGGAGAGCAGGTTGTACCACACTTTCACGTGCATATTTTAGGTGGTAAAAAGTTAGGAAAGCATGTAAACTCATAGTGTTATATGTTTTGTTAAATGAGCGAATATTTAACCATAGTAATCTTTATCTGCGTATCAATTGTAGTATCTTTTGCTTTAGGTATATTGCCTATGTTTCTTGCAGTGAGTAAGCCAGATGGTGAAAAGCTTTCCACATATGAGTGTGGCTTCAATCCACTATCCAGTGCAAGAAAAAATTTTGACATTAAATTTTATCTAGTTTCAATATTATTTATAATATTTGACTTAGAAATTGCTTTTCTTTTTCCTTGGGCTGTTTCTTTATCTAAGATAAGCTATGGTGGATTTTGGTCTATGATGGTATTTCTTGCAATACTCACTATAGGTTTTATCTATGAATGGTGTAAAGGTGCATTAGAGTGGGAGTAGTTTATGACAAATCAAATTCTATCTAATGATGACTGGGGTCGTTATAAAAAAGAAGGGTTTCTTGTCACTAAATTTGGTGATTTAACAGATTATGTAATGAATTGGGCAAGGTCTGGTTCATTGTGGCCAATGACATTTGGTCTTGCATGTTGCGCAGTTGAGATGATGCATACTGCATCCAGCCGTTATGATCTTGATAGATATGGTATAATGTTTCGTGCAAGCCCACGTCAATCAGATGTGATGATTGTTGCTGGCACACTAACTAATAAAATGGCAGCAGCATTGCGCAAGGTTTATGATCAAATGGCAGACCCGAAGTATGTTATTTCCATGGGAAGTTGTGCAAATGGTGGTGGTTATTACCATTACTCTTATTCAGTAGTCCGAGGCTGTGATAGAATTGTGCCAGTTGACGTGTATGTCCCTGGATGCCCACCAACCGCTGAGGCGTTGCTATATGGAATGCTATGCCTACAAAACAAAATAAAACGGACTCGGAATGGATAAAACTGCAAAGTATATACAAAAAAAGACCAAATGCGAGTGCATTCAAAAAGATGATGGCATTATTGTAATATATTCAACTTTAGATGAAATTGAAAAGCACCTATTCTTTCTACGTGATGATGAAAAGTGTAGGTTTGAACTATTAGTTGATATTTTTGGGGTTGACTATCCAAATAGAGAGAAGCGCTTCGAGCTAATATACAATCTGCTCAGCATTGTGCATAATATTAGAGTACACATAAAGCTTCAGTTATGTGAAAGCGACATGCCTCCAAGTGTAGCGAAGATATTTAGTACGGCTTTGTGGTTTGAGCGTGAAGTGTTTGATATGTATGGAATAGAGTTTTCTGATCACCCTGATTTGCGTAGGATTCTAACAGACTATGGATTCAAAGGTCATCCAATGTTAAAAGATTTCCCTCTCACTGGTTATGAGGAAGTAAGATATGATATAGAGACAAAAAAGGTTGTGTATAATCCTATAGATTTACCGCAAGATTTTCGTATGTTTGATAGCTTATCGCCTTGGGAAGGTAAAACCATAAAAGTAAATACAAAGGAGTAGAAAATGACAGTACAAAGAAAAAAAATATCTTTAATCGGTGCAGGAAATATCGGTGGAACTCTCACCCATATGATTGCACTAAGGGAACTCGGTGATGTTGTTTTACTTGATATTAGTGATGGAATACCACAAGGTAAAGCACTCGACATAGCAGAATCATCCCCTATTGATGGATTTAATGTCAATATTACTGGCACAAATAGGTATGAAGATATAAAAAACTCCGATGCAATTATAATAACCGCTGGCATCGCTAGAAAACCTGGAATGAGCAGGGATGACCTCCTGCAAACCAATGCTAAAGTAATGAAGGAGGTTGGCGAAAATATTAAAAAATATTCTCCAAACGCGTTTGTAATAGTGGTTACCAACCCTTTGGATGCCATGGTTTCAGTGGTGCATAAATTTTCAAACCTTCCAACTAATATGATTGTTGGCATGGCAGGAGTGCTTGATTCTTCCCGTTTTCGTTACTTTCTTGCAAGTGAGTTAAATATCTCAGTTGAAGATATATCTGCTTTTGTGCTTGGAGGACATGGCGACACTATGGTACCACTAATCAATTGTGCTTCAGTTGCTGGAGTTCCACTTACTCAAATTATCGATATGGGTCTTATCACACAGAAAAAAGTCGATGAAATAGTTGAACGCACTCGCAATGGCGGTAAAGAAATAGTTGATCTGCTTAAGTCTGGATCTGCATACTACGCTCCTGCATCTTCAGCTATATGCATGTTAGAATCATATTTAAAAGATAAGAGGCGCATATTACCATGTGCTGCTTACCTTAATGGTGAATATGGTGTAGAAGATTTGTTTATTGGTGTTCCTGTAATTATTGGAAAAAACGGAATTGAAAAGATCCTAGAAGTTAAAATGAATGATAGTGAACAAGAAATGTTTAATAAGTCTGTAAACTCGGTGAGAGAGCTGGTGAAATCTTTAGGTTCATAAGCAAATTAATGGTTTTATAGAGCTTCTTTATAGCTCAAACAGCCTAAAAAAGTTGCTTGTGGTTACCTTCGCTACTTGTTCTGGTGACTCATTCCACAACTCTGCCAAACAATCAACAACGTATTTCACCATTGCTGGTTCATTCTTTTTTCCCCTATAAGGCTCAGGTGATAGATATGGTGCATCAGTTTCGACTAAAACACGCTCGCGTGGTACATTTTGTGCAATTTCTCTGAGTAAGCTCGCATTTTTAAAAGTAATAATTCCAGAAAATGAAATATATAACCCCAAATCTATAGATTGATAAGCAAGTTCTTTAGAGGAAGCAAAGCAGTGCATTACTCCACTAAAAGCACCGGCTTTCATTTCTGACCTTAACATATCGATCATCTCATTATCAGCGCTTCTTGTGTGAATAACTAAAGGTAGTCCAGTTATTCTTGACGCTTCTATATGTAATGCAAAACTTTTTTTCTGATTGTCTTTGTTGTCAGATTTATAAAAATCTAACCCGGTTTCACCGATACTAATTACCTTTTGGTTCTTGGTAAATTCAACTAATTCATCAACATGTATACACTCACCGTTTTCTATAGCAGCATCAAGCGGATGTATACCAACAGAGGAGTAGACCTGATCATAGGATGAAGAAATTTTTAATAACTTAGGAACATCGTCAATGCTTACGCATATGTTATGCAAAACCTTTACACCATTTTGCTCTGCCCTTGAAATTACTTTTGGTATTTCATCGTCAGAAAAATAAATCAAGTGGCAATGAGAATCTACTATCATGAGCTTATTGTTGAGGCTTTTATTATAGAAGAAAACTCTTCTATCACTGTTTTATAAACTTCTTTTTTAAATGATATAGCACTGGCTACTAAACTATCTATACCTTGCCAACGCCACTCTTTGAACTCTGGATGACCAGTATAATTAATATCAATGTCCTCATCCTCTCCGCAAAACTTCATTAAGAACCACCTTTGCTTTTGACCAGAATATTTTCCATTCCAGCATATTGGTATAACTTCTTCAGGCAAGTTGTAGTATATCCAATCCTTGCTTTTAGTTATAACCTTTACTTTATTAGTACCAACCTCCTCTAGCAACTCACGTAACGCTGCTTGTTCCAGTTCCTCACCATCATCAACACCTCCTTGTGGCATCTGCCAGTAAGAATCGCTATCAAAGCGTTTTCCAATAAAGGCATGTCCTTGTCTGTTAAATAGCATTATGCCAACACAAGGACGGTACTTATCTTTCTGCTCAACCACGAGTACGCTCTGTTTTTAAATGATTTGTTACAGAAGTTTTAATTAATTTTCCATTTTTTTCTTTCTTCATCTCTTCAACAATTTTCTTTGCAACTTCCTTTGCACTCAAGTTCGAGTTATCAATTTCAAGCGAACCCTCAGGTATAAATAGCCTTTTCTCTTCAATTTTCTTTATAGCAAAATCCGGATCAGTAATTTTATTTTCCTGATATCTCTCTTCTGATTGGACACGTCTTACTAGTTTTTCATTATTACAATGTAATACTACAGAAAAAATTTCCATGTCCATTTTTTTACTTAAATTTACCACTGAGTTATATAATCTTTGGTCATAGGGATCACCCTCTATCAATTCATTTGTAAATATATAATGTTTTGATTTTACGTAGTGTTTTTCCAGTATTGCTAATACATTTTCCCTAACTGCAAAAATTTTTTCCCATAGGTCATCTGGAACTTCAGCGTTTTGTAATTTAACAATATCAAATATAATATTATTGAATAGATTATTGCTTACTATTACTGCACCAATGATTTTACACAGTTCCTTTGCAGTAGTAAACTTACCACTGCCTGGAAAGCCGATTAAGTAGATGAGAGTCTTGCCCATAATGAATACTAGTAAAAAGCTATTTTCAATTATATAAAAAGTATATACATTGTACATGCTAAAAACATGATGATAAAATAGATGCAGGTAATACCTTTAACAAGTAGTTGCGTTGAAAATAGTTCATATTTAGAAATTTTGAGTATATAATTATAAATGAATCATATAACCTGTAAACAATGCTTAGCGATATGAAATCGATAAGAAGTACAATTGAAGAGATAATAGATCAAAATAAAGGTCATGATATAGTAACTTTTGATGTGCAGAATAAAACCGTTATTGCAAAATATATGATTATTGCATCTGGTGATTCAAGCCGTCACGTTAAAGCTTTAGCTGAGCACGTAATAAAAAGCCTCAAGCCACATGATAAAATAGATGTAGAAGGTATGGATGAAGGCAATTGGGTGGTTTTGAATTTTCAAGGCATAATGGTTCACATATTCAGGCCGGAAGTAAGGGAGTATTATAAAATAGAAGAGTTATGGAATTGATTATCCAGATAGCTGGTACACAATTGCACAAACGTTGTAATTTTGAAGGCAACTCCTGCACAGGTAGTGGTGTCATGAAAGTAGCTGACACTGGAATCCAGTTTTTCATGCAATTTCATCGAAAACGTTGTATAGTGTGCTTGTTTATAATTAAGTTCCAGTGTCTGGGCACTGGCTTCTCTATTAGGGTTACCTTCGGCATTAATGACAGGATAGACTGGGGTTTATAAAATGAAACACGCATCTGAATTTTTAAATTTCATCCAAGAAAGAGGGTACCTATACCAATGCACAAACATTGAAGGACTAGATCAATTATTATTGCAGAGCAATTATATAGTTGCATACATTGGGTTTGATTGCACAGCACCAAGTCTTCATGCTGGTCACCTAATTCAGATTATGATGCTCTGTCACCTACAAAAATTTGGTTATAAGCCGATAGTCTTACTTGGAGGTGGCACAACAAAAATTGGTGACCCATCCTTCAAAGATAAAGCAAGAAGCATCTTGCCTGTAGAGAACATCAATCAAAATACATCCAGTATAAGGAGAATATTAGAGAAAATGGTGTCTTTTAATGACAGCAAGACTGGTGCAATGATAGTAAATAACGCAGATTGGTTGGATAACATAAAATACATAGATTTTTTGCGTGATATAGGAGCTTATTTTTCTGTAAATCGTATGCTAAGTTTTGATAGTGTGAAAACCAGGCTGGATAGAGAGCAAACCTTAAGCTTTCTGGAATTTAATTACATGCTATTGCAAGCTTACGACTTTATTGAATTAAACAAAAAATATGATTGTCGTCTGCAGATTGGAGGGTCAGACCAGTGGGGAAATATAGTAAACGGAATTGAACTTGGAAAAAAGTTGAATTTACCTGAGCTATTTGGCCTTACCATGCCTCTTTTATTAAATGCACAAGGAAAAAAAATGGGCAAAACTGAAAGTGGAGCAGTGTGGCTTGATGATAATATGCTAAAGCCTTACGACTACTGGCAATATTTTCGCAACGTTGATGATCAAGATGTTGGACGTTTTTTAAGATTGCTCACTGATGTGCCAATTGATGAGATTAGAAAATTAGAGTCTTTAAAGGATCAAGAAATAAATGAAGCAAAAAAGGTCTTGGCAACAGAAGTGACAAAAATATGTCATGGTGACAAAGAAGCGGAACTTGCACAATTTGCTGCAATTTCTGCTTTTGAGAATGAAGATAGCTCACTACTTCCTGATTACATCATAAAAAAAGAACAAGTTGCAAGCGGCATATCCTTAGTAGACCTACTACATGACACCGGTTTTGAACCTTCAAAAGGCGCTGCAAAGCGTTTAATACAGGGCAACGGATGCAAGATTAATGATAATGTTGTAAACAATATTGATCATGTAATAAATTTCGAAAGCTTTAAAGATCAGCCATTTATAAAATTATCTGCAGGAAAGAAACGCCATATAAAAGTTGTGGTAGATTAGGTCTCGAAGTAAGAAAACAAATTTTATACAAGTGAGAAATTAGATATGGAGCAAATTTTCAAAATTCGAGAATTATGTATAAAACAACTGGAAAGATAGTAGAAAGCGAAATTCTATTATATATAGCTAAAGTGGCTTAGGTTTACCTACAATTTGAAAAACAACAAATTCGTCATTCCGCTACTCATTAGCGGAATCTATACCGCGAATGAATCCATAACTGTACGGACATTGCAATTTGGGCCTACCAGGAGGGCAATGCCTCTTATCCAAGTACCCTCTTCTTGTCATCCCAGTGCTTGACACTGGGATCCAGGAATTTTATTAAGTTGGTAAGAGGTTGTCCACAAACCAAGGAATACGTAGTATATAAAGAAAGAATATTGAGGTAAGAGATGAGGAAAAAATATCCAACAGATTTAAGTAAAAGGGAATGGGCAAGAATAGAAAAACACTTCAGAGTATCGTACAAGAAAGGAGGAAGGCCACCAAAATACAGTAAGTGTGAGATAGTAGATGCAATTCTTTATATACTGCGCACAGGATGTCAATGGCGCTATTTACCACACGATTTTCCGCCGTGGAAGGCTGTGCATGAACAGTTTAGAAGATGGAAAAAGCAGGGAATTTTTGAGAAAATGAACTATGATATCACTAAATATAGTAGGTCAAAAATGGGAAGCCGAGCGCATGCATAGTGGACAGTCAATCGGTAAAAACCACGGAAAAAGGTGGGTCAAAGGTTATGATGGTGCGAAAAAGGTAAAGGGGAGAAAAAGACATATAATCACAGATACTCAAGGATTTGTGCTTGGTTGCTATGTAGGAGCTGCAAGCGAAAATGACAGAGATGGGGTGAAGATGGCATTGGACAATATGAAGGAAAAATACAGCAATATTAAGAAAATGTGGGCTGATATGGGATACCAAGGAAAAGATTTAAAGGATTACGTAAAGAGAGAATATGGGATAGATATTGAAATTGTCAAAAGGCCTCCATGTAGGTTTTGGGTGCATAAAGATACACCACTAGAACTATTGCCACAACGGGATCCTGGATTTTCAGTACAGCCGAGAAGGTGGGTGGTAGAGAGGACTTTTGCTTGGATCAATAGAAATAGAAGGCTATCAAAGGAGTACGATTTACTTACAACATCTACTGAAAGTTTCATATATCTGGCTATGAGTAAAGTTATGTTAAGTAGGGAATATGCTTGATTTACTGGTTTGTGGACAACCTCTTACATAACCATATAACATTGGGAATAGAAACAAAAAACTTGCTTGACACCCTTCGCCAGCCCCCTTATCATAAAACTGAAGCTATTGTATTTGCTTTCGTCAATCTGCAGATTAAAAGGTAAGGATTACTTAATGTATCGGCGTCTTATGTTTAATTTTTTGCAGTACATAGATACTGTATGTCTTTACAAAACTTCATCTACATCTAGATTTTTATCTAAATAAGCTGAACGCGCTTATAAAGCGTTACAAGACATCAAAAAATGCCAATACTTGACAGAGATAGTAAAAGACTAGCTAACTCGGGGATTTTTTGTCTTTTTTTTCGTTTGGTAAATTTCTTAAACATTTATAGCTAACATGAACTGGGCAGCGCGTGACGCTGATTTACTTTATGACGGTGTCATCCCAGTGCCCAGACACTGGGATCCAGCCTTTTTATAATCATCAAAACGTTGTATTTTAACATAAAACGGCTACTTTTATGCTTACCAACTTAATAAAATTCCTGGATCCCAGTGGGCTTTGTTGCATCACACTTTATGAGATGGTGATTTATGGTAAATTCATGTAACTATCTCAAATTTAGCCATACCAATATCAGTGAATTTATTAAGCAAATAGCATTTGATTAGCAGTTCTTTTTCTCGATTTATCTCAGATTTATTCCTAAAACTAAATCCGAATATTTGCTTTAATCTTGAGAAAAACCCTTCAATATAAGATCTTTTCCCATAATTTACTTCTTTTTTCCATTCTTTCATGCCATCTTCACCGTATAATTTTATTAACCTAATAGCAGCATTCCTGTCAGACATATAATCTATTTCTGGATGTTCTGCCGCATTGTTTATTGGTGGAATTTTTGTCTTTATATCATATTCGTTACACAACTTATAAAACTTGTGCCTATCACATGCTCTATCTGCATATAGTGCTTTTATGGCATGCTGAAAATCAACTTCTTTTAGCAAATCACAAGCTCCATAGTGATCAGAGTAGACACCGTTACTGTATTTTACAGCTATGGCTTTTTTGTTGTTTATATTCAACATTACGTGCAATTTTCTCGTTTGCTCATAGCCACGATATTTTCTGTCAGTGCTATTTTCCTTGCTGTGACCAGGAGTGTTGTTGTATATACTAATTCCTGTACTGTCTATAGCAATTTCGATATCTTCCATATTATTTTTATCAATTCTGCAATCATTTATCTTAATATTAAGTTTCTTAAACCTTCTTGATGCTTGTGAATAGCTGATAACTGCCAAATCTCTTCCTATTTGTTGCAAATACCCTTTTATAAACCCGACTGTTTGTCTTAAACCAATTCTAAAGAAACTGACGATTATATGCACCAAAATCACAACTTTATCACTATAAATATAGTTGCCGCCCTGCATTTTTGGACAATTCTCGTACCAATTTTCTATGGCGTCATTGATATAACAAAAAATGCTTCCTCTTTCTTGGAGAAATTTGTTATATTCATGGCAGTTACTGACTCTCATTTTTTGTGGCATATTTTTTCTTCAACAGTTAAATGGCTATTTATAATGAATTTTGTCAGTAACTGCCAGTTCTTTTCACTTGAGCAACGCAACAAAGCCATCCCAGTGTCAAGCACTGGAATGACACCATTCTTTTTCCTGGATCCAAGTAGTCAGGGCACTGGGATGACAGGAGAAGGGGTTACTTAGATGACAGGAGAAGGGGCTACTTTGATCCTGGAGGGTGCAATTATTGTGCATGAATTTAAATGGTACAACTTATGACAATTATCTTCGCACCACAACGCTTGTGGAACTCAACATTTACTCGCCTATTTGGCTAATTTTTATTACAATTACAACAAAATAATTTTAGCTTTGATGAAAACTGTATATGTATGTCAATTCTGTGGTCATAGCACTGGCAGGTGGGTAGGGAAGTGTATTGCATGTGACAATTGGGATACAGTTGTTGAAGAAATAGCAGTAAAAACGGGCAAAAGAAGTATATCTGCGCCAATTTTAATAAAGACGTTATCGGGTAGCGAAATTATCACTCCAAGTCGTTTTTTAACAGGAATAGAAGAATTAGATAGAGTTTTTGGTGGGGGTATCGTTCAAGGTGCTAGCATTTTAATTGGTGGCGAACCTGGAATTGGGAAATCCACCCTTTTGCTTAGAATTGCAGCTAATGTTGTGCAACTTTCCTCTTTTGAATGTCTTTATGTATCTGGCGAGGAATCTTTAGAGCAAGTGAGCCTCAGAGCAAAGCGTCTTAAGATAGATGAACCTAAAATCAAGCTTTTGTCTACAGTGTCTTTAACTGATGTAGTAGCAACAATAAAGGAAAATAAAAGTATTAAATTCTTAGTAATTGACTCTATACAAACAATGTATGATAGCAGAATTACATCAGCACCAGGAACTGTAACTCAGGTCCGCACTTGCGCTCATGAATTAACCATTCTTGCGAAACAATATGGTATTTCTCTCTTAATAGTTGGTCATATAACTAAGGATGGACAAATAGCTGGACCTAAAACTTTGGAGCATATGGTGGATACGGTATTATATTTTGAAGGTGAAAATAGCAATCAATACCGCATTTTACGCACTATTAAAAATAGATTTGGCCCTGCAAATGAAATTGGTGTTTTTGAGATGTCTGAAGCAGGACTTGTACCTGTTGATAACCCATCATCATTGTTTCTGATGGCCCATGACAGAGAAGTAGTTGGCAGCGCCGTATTTGCAGGAATTGAAGGTTCAAGACCAATTTTAATGGAAGTGCAAGCATTAATAGCAGGGACTAATATGGCAACCCCAAGAAGGGCAGTAGTTGGGTGGGATATTAATCGATTGGCTATGATCATCGCGGTGCTAAATGCTCGTTGCAAAATGTTTTTGCATGATAAAGAGGTATACCTAAACATTGCAGGGGGACTCAAAATACAGGAACCATCGGCTGATCTTGCTGTTGCTGCTTCCCTTATTTCAAGTGTAGTAAATTTACCGCTGCCAACTTCTTCAATAATCTGCGGTGAAGTTGCACTTTCAGGAGAAATTAGGAATGTCTCGCATGCTGATCTCAGACTAAAAGAAGCACAAAAGTTAGGATTCAAAAAAGCAATTATGCCTAAAAATGGCAATTATTCTTCTCATGATATTGAGATAATTAAGCTTGGTCATGTAAGGGAATTAAGAGAAGTCTTTAATTACAATTAAATAATGCTTCAGCAAATTCTTTACTAGTAAACTCCCTTAAGTCCTCTATATTTTCGCCAATTCCTATAGCATGTAACTTTACCTTATAAGCTTCTGCAAGTCCAATTACTACTCCGCCCTTAGCGGTGCCATCTAGCTTTGTTACGATTAGCCCGGTAACATTGACCATCTTACTAAATGCCTCTAATTGGCTATAAGCATTTTGGCCGGTAGTTGCATCAAGAACTAAGATAACGTCATGAGGGGCAGTGTCATCCAATTTCTTTATCGTTCTATATATTTTTGATAATTCCTCCATAAGGTTCACATTATTTTGCAGCCTTCCTGCTGTGTCAATTAGAACAACATCAACGCTATCTTTCATAGCTTGACTTACAGCTCTATATGCCACACTCGCAGAATCGCTACCGTACTCTCCAGTAACGATAGAACAACCAGAGCGTTCTGCCCAAATGTTTAATTGTTCACTAGCAGCAGCTCTAAATGTATCGCATGCAACAAGCATAACGGACTTTCCCATCTCCTTATATTTATATGCGAGCTTACCTATAGTTGTGGTTTTACCATTACCGTTTACTCCGCATACCATTATTATGTGGGGTTTTTTATCCAAAACTAACGGCTGCACGACTGGATTTAATATAGCTTCTATTTCATTCACTAATTGCTGCGTGATAATATTATACTCAACTTCCTTGTCAAACTTGATGCTTGTGAGCCTATCGATAATCAACTTAGAAGTTTTATGACCAATATCCATGCTAATTAGCAATTCTTCTAGCTCATCTAAAAGCGACTGATCTAATTTTTTTTTGCCAGAAAAAATACTTTTCACCCCGTCGCTAAAGCGAGAAGAAGTTTTTAACAAGCCTTTATAAAGGTTACTAAACAAACTCAAGGGAATACTCCTTTTTAAATTATAAACTTAATACAGAGAATGACATGCACTACGTGAATTTGTAAAGTAAAATGCACTCACAAACCACATATTTTACTTTGCAAAAATTACTCTTTTTGAGTGTATTTTACTTTAGTTTTTAACCTAAATATGTTATAATGTAAAGTAGCAGTTTATAGGTAATTTTATGAGTTATAATGAGAAAATTTTAGATCATTATGAAAATCCAAGGAATGTTGGCTCTCTGGATAAAAATGATCCAAATGTTGGTACTGGTTTAGTTGGTGCACCATCGTGCGGTGATGTAATGAAATTGCAGATAAAGGTCAATGACAAAGGTGTTATTGAAGATGCAAAATTTAAAACTTTTGGTTGTGGTTCTGCCATTGCTTCAAGTTCTTTGTTAACAGAGATGATTAAAGGAAAAGCTATTGAAGATGTAACACAGATAAAGAATACTCAAATAGTGGAAGAGTTGTCTTTACCTCCAGTGAAGATACACTGCTCGGTGCTTGCTGAAGATGCTATAAAGGCTGCTATTCATGATTATCAAAGTAAACAAAATAAAGGTGGACATTGAGAACTAAAGCATGAGTGAATATCAAGGAGTAAACGCTATAAAGAAAGATAAAAAACTTATTACTATAACTGCGAAAGCAGTAGAAAGGATAAAGTATTTATTGGACCAAAAGAAGCATACTAACCTTGAGAAATCAGAAGAAGCAATAGGAATAAGAGTGCTAATTAAACAAAAAGGATGTTCTGGTTTAAAATATGATATTGAATATGCGTATGATACTCGTCCTTTAGAGTCGATAATTGAGGAAAACTGCAGTGATGACCAAAAAGTTAAAGTGTTGATCGATCCAAAATCCGTCATGTTTATTCTTGGCTCTGAAATGGATTATGTAGAAGAAAAATTTTCATCGGGTTTTGTTTTCAAAAATCCTAATGAGAAAGGAAAATGTGGTTGTGGAGAGAGTTTTCATGTCTAGCAGCTATTTTACATTGTTTGAAATTGAACCAACTTTCAATATCAGCTTTGATGAGTTAGAGAAAAAATATATTGAGCTAAGCAAAACTGATATAAATGAAAGACAGTCCCAAAACATGGAAAATATTAACAGAGCTTATCAGATACTAAAGTCACCGCTAAAACGTGCCGAGCATTTGCTAGATTTTTTTGATGTGAAAAGCCAAAAGGACCACTTAAATTCTGAAATATTAAGTGAATCAATGGAAATAAGAGAATATTTGCTGGACTGCGATGATCTACAATTTGCAAGCAGGATGATTGATGAAAAAATAAAAGGTTGCATTAAAAACCTAATTAACACTTTTGCTGTAAAGAATTTTGATGGAGCTGCTACACAAGTCTTAAGATTGAAATATTTATATAAGTCATTTGAGGAGGTGAAAAAGAATGCAACCGATTCAAATTTCTGAACCAAATTCAAGTGAAGTAGTTTTTGGTATAGATCTTGGTACTACCAATTCTTTAATTGCCATGGTAAATAAAGCTGGCAATGTGGAGATATTTAAAGATAAGCAGGGAAGAGAGCTACTGCCTTCTGCTCTTTCATATGAAAATAATACATTGAAAACTGGCTACGATGTCGGTCAAAACGCAATCTACTCAATAAAGCGTTTAATGGGTAAAAGTGTTAAAGATTTGAACAAGATGGGTGTTTATTTTGAAATAGATAACGAAAGTGAAAAAGTTATTAGAATAAAATGCGCAGAGGAAAAGTATCTTACTCCTATTGAGATTTCTGCTGAGATATTAAAAGCTTTATGTGAGAGGGTAAAAAAGTCTAAGGGGCTGGAAGTAAAAAAAGCAGTGATTACTGTGCCAGCTTACTTTGACGATTCAGCACGTAACGCAACTAAATATGCAGCAAAATTAGCTGGAATAGAAGTTCTTCGCCTCGTTAACGAGCCAACCGCTGCAGCGCTTTCTTACTCCATTGAAAAGAACAATAACAGTGGAATATATGCAGTTTATGACCTTGGTGGTGGAACATTTGATATTTCAATATTGAAATTGCATCAAGGAGTGTTTCAAGTTCTTGCGGTTGGTGGTGATACCAAACTCGGCGGTGATGATTTTGATCATTTGCTGAGTTCAATTGTGATTGATAAGTATAGAGAAAAGGTAGGTTTAAACAAAGAATGCTCTAGTGTCATCCCAGTCTGGGATCCAGAAAGTTTGATTACAAATGAACACACTAGAAAGTTATATAATAAGAACTGGATTCCAGTGTCAGCTACTTGCATGACAACACTTATTGAATCACGTATTGTAAAAGAATACCTGAGCGAAAACACCGTAGGCACTTTTGAATTCAATATTAACGGTGAATTATTTAAATGCGAATTTACTAGAGAAGAATTCGAGCAGGCAATCAGTTCTTTGGTCAATAAGACTATCAATATAGTTACTCGTACTATAAGCGACGTAGATCTTAAAATTGACGATATAAGAGGAGTAATTTTAGTTGGTGGTGCAACTAGAACACCATTGGTTCAAAATTCACTAGTTAAACTCTTTGGAAATAAAGTACTAAATGACGTGGATCCGGATAAAGCAGTTGCTATTGGGGCAGCTCTGCAGGCTCATGATTTAACTTCGAGCTCAAAAGATAGGAATATTCTCCTGGATGTTCTACCTTTATCACTTGGCATAGAAACTATGGGAGGCATAGTTGAAAAAATCATACCAAGAAATACACCACTACCAGTTTCAGAGATAAAAGAGTTTACAACTTATGTTGATGGGCAACCAGCAATGAAAATTCACGTTTGTCAGGGAGAACGTGAAATGATAGAGGATAACAAATCTCTAGCGCAGTTTGAACTAAAAGGTATACCGCCACTGCCTGCAGGTTCTGCAAGAATTGAAATAGAATTCACAGTTAACGTTGACGGAATCTTGACTGTTACTGCAAGAGAAAAAGCTACCAGAATCGAGCAGACAGTTGAAGTAAATTCAAGTTTTGGCTTGAGTGAAGCTGATGTTCAAAATATGGTTAACCAGTCAATAAACAGCTTTGATGAAGATATGAAGGCTCGTTCCCTTGCAGGTGCTAAAATTAATGGAAATAAACTCATACACTTGGTTGAAAACAATAATAACCTTTCCACTGATCAAAAGTTGAAAAACCTATTACAAAACGCAAAAAACGCTTTACAAGGCAATGACTTGAATGAAATTAACAACGCTATCGCCGAGTTAGAAAATTCTTCTTTAGAGTTGTGTGAATTAACAAATAGGTAGAAAAAGCTTACACAACCTTGTGCAATACTCTATTTAATCTCAGAGCGACAGGTAGTCTGAAGTTAAATGGTAACCAATCGACCTTTCCTAATTTAAATGATAAACCAACTATACTTACACGCCCAATGATATTTTCCATTGGTACAAAACCAACTTCAGGAAACCTGCTATCCAAAGAATTATTTCTATTGTCTCCCATAACAAAAAATTGATCGTTAGGTACATAATAAACCGGAGTGTTATATGATAGCTTATTAGAAATGTTATCTACCAAAATCTCATGCTCCTTGCCACTTAAAAGCGTTTCTATATATCTTGGTATGTTACGATTCGACTCATAATCAAAAAAACTTTCAATTTGCCTTCGCTCTACTTTCTGATCATTTAGGTATAATTCTCCCTCTATCATTTGCACTTTGTCACCTGGTGTTCCTATTACTCGCTTAACAAACCTGATGCTGTCATTTCTTGTGGGTTTGAAAACTACTATGTCGCCACGCTTTGGAGGGGTATAAAAAATCCTGCCGCTAAAAATGTTTGGAGAAAATGGAAATGAGTGTTTACTGTAACCGTATGAATATTTACTAGTAAAAATGTAATCCCCTTCAAGTAGGGTGCTTTTCATTGAACCAGAAGGTATATGAAATGGCTCGAATAAAAAACTACGTATTGATAGCGCAATCAACAGTAAAAAAAACAATGAAGATAAAAATCTTCCCGTTCTTATCACCCAGTTTTTGCTTAGTTCTTCCAACTTTTCCAACTTTGTTTTTCTTATAGATTAAGCTTATTATAATACATAAATTAAAAAATGGTAATATGAAATTTTACTTGTGAATGTTATTCCTCTATTCAAAACAATTTTAAAAAGGCGGTTCATTTCTTTCAACGGTGTCATCCAAGTAGCGTGACACATAACTGTACGAACATTGCAATTTGCAGGTGGCAGATGAAAGTAGCTGATGCACATCTGTACGAACATTTGCTTTTGTTAAGGTAATATGGTGTTATGAAAGTAGCTGACACTGGAATGGCTTTGTTGCATCGCTACTTATGAAAGGCTAACTATAGTTAGGATTATAAGCAACCTATTGAAAATCTTGTTTCTTTGCAATCAATCTGATCAAATTTAAGAATAGTAATTTGTTATTTATATTAATAAATTTAATTCTATTGAAAATAGCTAAAGCATTGAAATTCTTGAATTTTAGCCAGATTGGTGAGTGGTAGTGAAATTTCTTTTACTCAAATTTAGGTATTCACTGACCGTTCTTGTTATAAATACCAGAATAATAAGCTACTGATATTCCCTATCTTTTTTATCTTTAATCCATCATAGCTAGCGATGCAACAAAGCCCACTGGAATCCAGGTTGTAACCGTTCACGGATTGTGAGAATGAATAAAGAACTAAGCAGTCGTAACTTTTGGAAGGGATTTTGGCCATTGAGACTTGATGTCAAAAATATCGACAACATTCTTTCCACAAATCTTTCTCCATGTTCCGACCAGGTGAAAAAGCTGTTTTTACGATAGCCGTCTAATTTGCCGTTCTGCAAGGTTGTTGATTGACTTCAGGCTTTCGTAAAAACTTCCACACCATATCCTCGGCCTTAACATCTTAATGGCCATTCTCAAACCATTTACAAGCCTTGTCATTTCATGCCCCCCCTTTTTGCATTAGTTGTGTAGCATCTTTTAATATTAGCAAGGCCTATAATAGTGCAACACTGCCTTACGTATTGCCAATCCAAATTCTACTTGCTGTAAAATAACACAATCTGCTACATCGCTGCTAATCTCAATCCCTCTGTTTATTGGCCCTGGGTGCATAACAATCGCATCTGGTTTTGCGTATGATAGCTTTTGTGAATCAAGTCCATACAAATAAAAATATTCTTTCTCTGAAGAACTATTATTCATGCGCTCTTTCTGCAATCTCAAAAGCATAATTACGTCAGCATCCTTTATACCTTCAATTAATGAATAATGGACTGAATCTACTTCAGGAAAATGCTTACAAATCAAAGTTGGTGGTGCGACCAAGTTTATCTCTGCTCCAAACATTTTTAGCAACCTTATATTTGACCTTGCAACTCTGCTGTGCAGAATATCTCCACATATCACAACTTTGAGGTCCTTTATTTGCTTTTTGTGATTGCTGATTACAAGATAGTCTGCAAGAGCTTGAGTTGGATGTTCACTACTTCCATCGCCTGCATTGATTAGCGAGCAGTTAACATACTTTGCCAGTGTATTAATGATACCACTACTTTTATGCCTGATTATTATGTAATCAGGATTCATTGCATTTAATGTTTTGATCATGTCTTTTAGATCTTCTCCCTTGTTAATAGAAGAAGATCTTATTGGCAAAGTTACAACATTTGCTCCAAGGCTTTTTGCTGCTATTTCAAAAGACGCAAGTGTACGCGTTGAATCTTCAAAGAATAAATTTATTACTGTCTTATTTTCCAAGATATGACTATTTGCAACTTCTTTTTTAAGGTACTGGTTGGCCAACTTAGTTATATTTTCTACATCATCGACTGTAAGGTCTGAGATGTTTAACAAATTCCTTCTCTTGTTCATAGTTTCCTTTTCAACTACTTGAACCTATTCTACTTTCTTATTACCTTTTTTCAATAGACTTCTTGTGCAGCAATTGTTTTGGTGAAAGAACGGAAAAAGATAGTAAAGTCAAAATTAAGTTAGAAGGAAGAAAAAGTTCAGCGAGTCAAGAGTAAGGTATATTAGCATAAATCTTTCATCCCAATGTTTAGTGGCGCTGGGGATTACTTCCACTTACACTCATCCGCTATCATAACAGCCTCAAAAAGATGCTTCTCAAGTTCACTTAGAGGCAAATCACTTTGTGAATAATTTCCCCAAGATTTTAGTATATCGGAAGTTTCAACGCCTTCAATAATAGGATATTCTTGGTTTTTTTTAGCGTATAACTCTTGAGCCTGCTTGCTTACTAAAAATTCCAATAAGACTATAGCATTTTCCCTGTTTTTTGCGTTTTTTGTTACTGCTGCACCACTGATGTTTACCATTACACCGTGATCGTTGCGATTAGGAAAAAAAGCCCCTAGCTTGTCTGCAACATTCTTTTTATTTTCTGATGAAAGAATTCTCGCAAAGTAGTAGCTGTTTACTATTGCAACATCTCCCTCACCCGCTGCTACGGCGTAAATTTGATCAGTATCACCACCACTTGGTTTTCTTGCCATATTGCTCACAATTCCGCTTACCCATTCTTTCGTCTTTTCAAAACCATTATTTGCAATCATAAAAGCAATTAACGATCTGTTATATGGACTTGTAGAAGAACGCACTAATATTTTTCCTTTCCATTTTTCATTTGCTAAATCTTCATAAGTACTTAAGTCCTTAGGGTCTACTGACTCTTTATTGTAAACCAATATCCTAGCTCTTTTTGTAAGACCAAACCAATAATCTTCACTGTCTCTAAATCTTGCAGGTATAACACTTTTTAAAACCTCTGAATCTACTTGAGATAAAAGTCCTCTTTTTTTTGCTAGAATTAAGTTGATTGCATCAGCAGTCAAAAATAAGTCAGCTTCACCACCGTTTTCCATTCGTGAAAGTAGCTGAGAATAATCATCAATGATGTAACGTACTTTAATACCTGTATTTTTCGTGAATTCATCAAACAAAGTACGTACTAATTCTTCTTTGCGCGATGAATAAACATTTACCACTTGTGAGTCATTAGTTCCGTCGTTTCTGTATAAATAAGTAATAACTATCAATATAATTGCTATTAAGGATGTGAATATAAAGGCTTTTTTCATATTGGATAAAAAATAACTTCTTTCAGTTAAAGTTACCAAGATGGTACAACTTTAGCAAGTGTAAAGTTCGTTAGATAAATCATAAAAACTTCCTTGACAAGCTTCGCCAGCCCCCTTATTATAACACTGAAGCTATTTATTTATCTTCGCAATCTCTGCAGTGGATTAATGACAAAAAACTTAATGTATTTGGCGTAAATCATGCTTAATTTTTTGCATTATGTGCACCTTATGTCTTTATAAAATTTCTAGGTTTTTACCTAATATAAGCTGAAATGCGCTATTTAAAACATTAAAAAACGCCAACTTAAAAAATGGATAGTGAATAACTAGCTACCCTAGGGTTTCTTTTGCCTTTTTTTCTGTTTAGTAAATTGTATCCGTTCAGCCAATGGCGTCAACTTAAGGAAAAATATCAGCGATAGTGTATAAAATTTCTCTCTAAAACTTTTACCATTAAATTATCCAGAAGCCGCAGGAAACAGCACTTTTGTTTCTATTTTATTTCAACAAAGAAGTTTAAAATGTGTCCTTTTTAGGTGAAACATGCAAAAAGGAAAAAATTTTATTCTACAAATTATAGCTCTTTTCATAAAAGTCCGGATGTGATAGGATAAGGGTAGATGATGATAAGGAGGTTGAATGCCAGCAGCATATAGTTATGATTTAAGAAAAAAAGCAATGGAAGCACTAGACGAAGGAGAAAGCAGAGAAACAGTGGCAGCAAGATTTAAGATTGGACGAACTACTTTATGGGAGTGGCAGCAAAGAAGAAAAGAAACAGGAGACTTTCAATCAAAAAAACTTGGAAATGGGGGTTACAATCACAAAATTACCGACTGGGATACCTTTGCCAAATTTGCCAGAGAACACGGAGGAAAGACTCTATCGGAAATGGCTAAACTTTGGAACAACGTTAGTATCCAAACGATCTATCGAGCCCTTAAAAAAATTGGATTTACGCGCAAAAAAAGACATATGGATACAAGGAAAGAAACGAAGAAAAACGTGCTGAATTTTTGAAAATTATAGCGACAAAAGAACCTAAAAACTTAGTGTATATAGATGAGTCTGGCATTGATAACACCGAAGACTACCCCTACGGATATTGCCAGAAAGGACAGCGGTTTTATGCCTTAAAATCTGGAAAGAAAACTCAACGAATCAGTATGGTTGCAGCCTTAAGTGGAAGAAAGATAGTTGTTCCGTTAACCTTTGAAGGCCACTGTAATATGGATGTTTTTAATGGATGGTTTGAGCAATTTTTGACACCGATCTTGGAACCTGGACAGACTGTCATTCTTGACAATGCTACTTTTCATAAGTCTGATAAGATTATCGAGCTTGCTAAAGGGGTTGGTGCAGAAATTTTGTATCTGCCGCCTTATTCTCCAGATTTCAACAAAATTGAGCATCATTGGTTTGCTATAAAAAACAGAGCCAGGAAAAACATTCCTCTATTCGAATCCTTTCGTCGTGCTGTTGATTCTGCCTTCCTATGACCTGTTTGGACTATTATGAGAAATGCTATAAAAATATAATATACTCGAAAGCTTTTCAGAGAATCCATTGTGTTGAGTTTTACACGAACAAGAAAACTTCCTTTTTCGACAGTATTTTCTATGATTTTAAAGTTAGTTAAAAAAAGTTTGGGAATAGAATGTGAACTTATGGAGCCATTGACATGTACCCTCAAAGCAAGCTTTTTCTAAAGCAAGGTATAAGATTTGCCATACAGGCTTTCAAGAATTTAAGCATCCAAACAGCCTATCAGGATGAACCTGAGTTGGAGAGGCTATAGACTTATTGCAGCAGATGGTTCTGGTATGAGATTACCCAGCTCTGAGGAAATTGTATCCGAGTTTGGCCGCTTTAAACCAAATGGAACAACAGGCACCATTGGCAATTTGTTTGTTGATTTGTGTACTTCGCTGATTTGTAGTGCTCGTCTTGCGGCTTGGAATATAGGTGAACAAACGTTGGCGGAAGAGCAATTACCCGAAGTTATCACTCAAATGCGTTCATTAAATCAAAAGAAATTATTATTTATCTATGATCGTGGTTATCCTTCAGTAAAATTCATTCAGCAGCATTATGATTTGGAAGTAGATTTTATTTTTCGCTTGCAAAAAAGAAATTATAGCAAGCTATGGGAACGCTGGAGAATTAGATTTCGATTTTATATTAGAAAATGAAAAGCTAAAAAATAAAATGAAAGGACAGAAAGTAAGAGTTATAGTGCTGACATTAGCCAACGGAGAAACAGAGGTATTGATTACTTCACTTTTTGACCGAGTAAAATTTACTTTGGAAGATATCAGCAAAGCTTATGTGTTAAGGTGGCATATAGAGGAGTGCTATAAACGACTCAAAATAGGTGCAGAATTAGAGAATTTTTCTGGCGTAAATTTAGAGGCTGTATTACAAGAATTTTGGGCAAACTTAGTCATGTGTAATATATTGTCGCTTCATATGTGTGATGCACAAGGGCCTTGGAATCCAGATCAAATTGCTGAGTATCGTTTAAATTTTTCAGTTTTATTTGGTGTAATGAGGCAGAAACTCTATCAGGTACTTATTGCGCCAAAAAACTTTCAAGCCCTTTTTAAGTATACGCGCTAAAGTTAAAATCCGACCAGGACGATTGTATAGCCGCGATAAGGTAGATAAGCCCAAACGCCATCATGTCTTTAGGAGAGTTTGCTAATGGAGGCTCTTAAGTTGACGCCATTGGCTGAACAGATACATAACATTTGCTATACAGAAACTCTGCGATACCAAAATAAATAAAGAGGTACGCCACTTGCAGTGAATAAGCTTGCGATCAGCAAGGTATTCACAGAAGTTTCAAATATTACCCAGCAGCAAAAGGTTGTTGCTATACTGCCAATTAAAAATTTGTAACAACTCTTTTCTTGCACAATAACTTTGAGAAAAGCAAGACTGCATGCAAGGTAAACAAATAAAAATGAAACTACAGAAAAGTCGATAATTGATGTGATCTGCTTAGCAAAATTGTTGCTTGAAGTGAGGATTAGTAAAGTTGCAGTTCCAACTGAGCTAGTTGTTATGCCCCAGAAAGGAGAACCGTGCTTGTTTCTTTGAGCAAAAAACTGCGGCATCAGTTTATCTTTTGCAAGGCCAAGGGCCACTTGTCCACTAGCTAGTACCCAAGCGTTTAAAGTACCAACACAAAAAATGAACGCAGTTATAGAAATAATCAAGTGCCAATTGCCAGAGGCCATAATTTTTATTGCGTCAACATATGGTGCTCTTGAACTTGCTAAATCATTGCCATTTATTAATCCCATAATTGCAAGATTGTTGATAAAATACACAACAGCAACAGAGATTGTTCCAAGTACCACAGCTCCTGGTATTGTTCTAGCTGGATTATCAACTGACCCTGCAGGTGCTGTTGCCAATTCAACTCCAATAAAACCCCATAGAGTAATAAGTGTAGAACGGGCAAGAATCTGCGATGTTGTAAGATTTGATATTTCTTCACTTATGATGAAGTTATTTCTATCAAAAAAAAACAATGCTGCTATAGGTATTACAAGCAATACAGAAATTTTTATCACCGTCAATAAAAACTCAACACGTCCAGCAGTAGCTACTCCTCTAAAATTTATTAGTGTAATAATTGTAAGTAATAACATCTCTAAAAACAGATGTACGTTTTGAATATCTTCATGGAAAAATGGTGTAAGATAACTAACACCCACAACTATTACGGCTGTTGTGCTAACCCATGAGATCACCCAATACGTCCAACCAACAAAAAAAGCTGCAGCAGGGCCAAAAGCATGCTTTACATAAACGTGAGGGCCACCCGTTTCTGGAAATTTTGCACAGAGTAAGGCAAAAACCAAAGCAAGAGATATAGCACCAAGCCCTGATATTATCCAGCTTATGAGGCTATACATGCCATATGGAGCAAGGCTAATTGGAAGCATAAAAATTCCAGAGCCAATTTGGCTGCTAATCACTAAGGCAAAAATAGCCCAAAAACCTATTTTATTTGACACAATAATTTTTGTCTAAATAGATTAACAATATAACTGAAGCTCAGAAATTTCAATCAATCTTTATAAAAAATTGCATTTTTCTCAATTTATTTCTAAAATAGATTATGTTAACAGATTATTAAGAGGGGGTTATGAATCCAAGGTTAAAAAAATTTTTGGTTGTTTGTGGGTATGTTTTATTAGTTGGTGCTGCTATTGGAGCAATTTTTTTATTTGACTACTTACTTGAGATCTTTATTAGTGTGCTTCATGCATTCCTTCTTGCTAAAACTTCAAGTGAAGTATTAGCCTCTTTTGGAACACTTGCAGTTTTACTTGCCACTTGCGTTTTGTGCTACGGACTGCATAAGCTCTGTTCTATTTTTACAGAAAAGATTACAAGCAGCTATCAATCTTTCAAAAATGAAAACAGTGATGATAACATTTTTTCTGAAGTATATAATGACCCAACAATAGGGTTGAAAGATAAGATTCTATTTTTCTCTATATATTTAATATATTGCATTCAATTACCATTTTTGTACTGTGCATCGAAGGTATCAGAGCTCAGCAGAATGTTATCAAATAGTAGAGCAATAGGTGCTAGAATATGTTTAGTGCTTATCAATACTATATTATTAATCCCAGTGGCACTTCTTGAGTTAATAAAATATCCATTAGTAAAACTCTTTTCACCTTTGGGTTTGAATGTAAAGCAGCTAAGCTTTTTGTTTAATGTAAGTGATGTGGGCACTAGTAGTCAGAGTGTTCATACTAGAAGTTTTCAGCAAAGCGTTATTGAATGTGCCAAAAAATTAAAGGAAGAACATGGTACTCCGTCAAATAAGCTGGATGAAGAGTTTAAAAGTTATATAAGCGGTTTAACAAGTCAGCAAAAACGAATGATAGAACCTTATCTAAGATTGGATGGTTATGAAACTGGGGAGTGGGTAAATTGGGCAGATTCACAAACCGGATTGACATTGACACAGGCTATAAATTTAGTTTTAATTGCGGCAAGAAAGTAAAATGCAGATATAGAATTATTGAAGTCTATATTACTGGTTCGCTTTGAGGAAAGTAATCGCCAATGTGGTCCTGGAATGCTCAACCGTATCATTTATGCATTAAGTGGTCTTAAAGCGGAAAATAATTTTGCAGCTCAACTAGAGCCTCAGCCAATAGGAAAGTTGGCTAGTGATGCTACTAAAAGATTTCTTGAGAAATATGTGGATAAGCACTACCATAAAATAAAAGTTTTGAAAGAAAATTTTGATAATTTGTATTCACCAAGTTCTGGGGTGGATTTGAGCAGCGTGAGTGATGAAGTAAAGGATGGCATTTCTTATACAAGAGATGCTATAAAAGAATTTGTGTTTAAGGAATTATATGTAAAGTTTTATAACGACTATGGAGAACATATTCGGAGAGGGCAAATAAAACAAAGGCTAAGAGAATTAATAACAGATGAAGTCATAGATGCAGCAATATCTTATAAGATAGACGAGATAGAAATTCCTGCAGAACCACTTACTTATCTTGAAAGAGTAAAAACATTTTTTGGAGGTCATGCAAGGTCTTCTGCTGCTTAGTGGTTTAGTTCGTGCTATATAGCTAAACTAACTTAGATTTACTGACAATTTTAAAACAACAAATTCGTCATTCCGCTACTAGTTAGCGGAATCTATACCGCGAATGAATCCATAGCTGTACGAACATTGTGATTTGAGAGCAATTTCCACAAGGGAGGGTGTCATTCCAGTGCTTGGCACTGGAATCCAGCCTTTATTATGCAGCCACTTGGTTGAAATTAAGTCTTCTGGATCCCAGTGTCTAGGCACTGGGATGACACCATTTGCTGTGCAATTTACCTTCAAAAATGAATGTTCGTACAGCTATGGAATGAATCGTGGTATGACGCGTTAGCTATAGCTTTGTCTTCCCTTTTCTGAATGGCTTGCAAGCTGCTATCTCTACAAAAACTATATTTTTCTTCAGAAGAGAGTTATATTGTAACTATGGACAAAATAATCATAAAAAAATTTGGTGGGACTTCGCTAACTGATTTAAACCGAGTTGCAAATTTGATAAAAAACGATATTGAGAAAGGTTGTAATGTAATCGTTGTTGTATCTGCTGTTGCAGGATTTACTGACCAAATGGTTTTTCAGGCTAGGCAAATCTCAAATTTAAGTTATAGACAAGAGTTATCAGAGTATGACGTTATGCTTTCAGCAGGAGAACAAATCTCTTGCGGTCTATTAGCTATCACTCTCCAATCGATCGGAGTTAATGCTAAATCGTGGCTTGCCTGGCAGTTACCAATTGTAACTGATGATTTTTATTCTGAGTCTAAAATAAAAACAATAAAGATTGAACGTGTGAAAAGATCTTTTGCTGAGGGTTATACTGCTGCGATCATTGCTGGTTTTCAGGGTATAAATGATGATAGAATCACTACTTTTGGAAGAGGAGGCTCTGATATATCAGCAGTTGCCTTCGCGGTAGCCTTTGGTGTTAGAACTTGCGAAATTTTTACTGATATTGATGGAATATATACAGCAGACCCGAGAATTGTTCCAAAGGCACGCAAGCTCAAATTTATCTCTTACGATGAAATGTTGGAAATGTCGTCATCTGGTGCTAAAATACTGCATAATCGTTCAGTACAACTTGCAATGAAACATAACATTAAAGTGCAAGTGCTATCCACTTTTAAGGAAGTAGAAGGCACCACAGTGCTACACAAAAGGGATGTACTAGAGAGATACTTAATTACTGGAATAACTTATAGCACTAATGAAGCTCTTGTAACTTTCACTAACCTTGCAAATAACTTGCGTACTTTAAGAGATATAGCAGGAGCAAACGTTAAAATTGATATGATACATGGGTCAAGTTTTGTTATCTCCAAATTTGATATTGATTTAATGGAAAAGTTACTGAATAAGAATGAAAATTATGCTATAAACGATAATGTAGCTAAAATTTCAATAATTGGTATTGGTGTTATGTCTAACACTGAAGTGATGCACCGCACACTCAAGGTTTTAAGCGAAAAAAAGATAGAAATACTTGCTATCACAACATCTGAAATCAAAATCAGTATAATTGTTCAAAAAGAATGCGCTGTAGCTTTAGTCAAAGATTTACATACTGAGTATGAGCTTGATATGCAGCACTAGGATAGGCTTGACGTCCAGTTGTCTAAGAGTATGTCTTGAAAAGGAATGAGGAAAAAAATATGATAGTGTAAGTAAAAAATAGGAGGGAAAATTGTATCCAAGTGATATAAGTGATAAGGAATGGGAAATTTTGGAGCCACATGTTGCACAAGGAAAGATAGGGAGGCCAAGAAAGCACAATATCAGAACAATTATTAATGCAATAAGGTATATAATGAGAGGTGGTTGTCAATGGAGAATGCTGCCGAAAGATTTTCCTCCATGGAAGACGGTGTATGACTATTTTCTCAGGTGACGTAGTAATGGCAAATTGGAAAAAATACATAATATGCTAGTAAAAGAGGTAAGAAAAATGTTTGGTAAAAATGAAACACCTTCAGTAGGAATAATTGACAGTCAATCAGTAAAAACCACTCAAAAAGGGGATCCAGAGGATATGATGCTGAAAAAAAAATAAAGGGTAGAAAACGTCATATTGTTGTAGATACAGTGGGCTTAATTATTGCGGCTGATGTTCATAGTGCAAGTGTTCAAGATCGTGATGGTGCTCTAAATCTTTTCACTCAAGCTAAATACAAGGCTCCAACTTTACGTAAGTTTTTTGCTGATCAAGGATACATAGCAAAACCGCTGTTTATTGGAGACAGGATACGATTACCAAGAAAGCTGTTGATGTTACAGGATTTTTCGACAATCTGGACCACAATTTAGCACTGCAGGCTATCAAGAAGCACACAGACTGCAAATGGGTCATACTGTATGTTGAAAGGTGGATGAAATCCCCTATTCAGCAAGCAGATGGCAGTAAGGTAGTTAGGGAAAAAAGGAGTTCCGCAAGGAGGTTCAATAAGCCCAATCATTTCAAACATATTTATGCACCATGCATTTGATATATGGATGAAACAAAATCACCCAACAGTACCATTTGAAAGATATGTGGATGATGTGATAGTGCACTGCAGAACTAAAAGACAGGCAGAATTTATGCGAGCAGCAATTGAAGAAAGATTGGCACAATGTAAGCTAAAATTGCAACCTGATACCAATGCCATTCCAAAACTCCATCATTATACTGCCTTAGTATAACCTTCTCACTTCTATTGTCTATTTGTTTGTTATGTAATAGAAATTGGTATGAGATTGAAGAATTAAGTGTGAACGGTTACAGAATTTTTGCCAGGAGAAACATATAGTTAAAGTAATTCAGATTTGTAAGATATGTTTATCTGCAATTATAGCTTCAACAGTAGGCAATGTTGCTTTTAATTACCTCAACATTTTCTCTTGGCAATTCTTTAATGAACCGAGAAGTGCGCATCGGTTGCCACTGGTTGTTAATTTCCCTCCTATCTGCACATGAAATGATTAACCTTTCTTTGGCTCTGGTTATGCCAACATATGCGAGTCTCCTTTCTTCTTCTAAAGCTTTACCACTTTTGTCATCAAAAGATCTTTGATGAGGAAATAATCCCTCTTCCCAACCAGGTAGAAACACGCACGGGAATTCAAGTCCTTTGGCTGCATGAAGAGTCATAACATATACGGTGTCATCGTTATTCATATTATCCACTTCCATCACCAGACTTATATGCTCCAAGAAAGTTGTGGCATTATCGAAATTTTTTAAAGATGAGATGAGCTCTTTAACATTTTCTATTCGTGCTAAGCCTGTTACCTCCTCATTTTCAAGCATTTCAATATATCCTGATTGGTTTGCTACGATTTTAACGAATTCATGCAGTGGTTTTACGCTTACTATTTCTTCCCAAGCTTTAATTTTATTTAAAAAATCGTTGAGTGAGAGTTTAATTCTTTCGGTTACCTGATTACTATTAACTAATATTTTTGCTGCCTCAAAAAAAGAAATTTTGTTATCCTGAGCAGTCGTGTATATTTTCTTTAGAGTTGTAGCTCCTATGCTTCTTTTTGGCCGATTTACTATCCTTTCGAAAGCTAAGTCATCGTTATTGTTTGTAACAAGTCTTAAATATGCAATTATATCCCTGACTTCCTGACGTTCGTAGAATTTTACGCCACTTATAATCTTGTAGGGAATTGAATATTTTATAAAATACTCTTCCAGAACTCTAGTTTGAAAAGTGGCCCTTACCAGCACTGCAATTTCACTAAATCTGTATTTATTGAGCTTTAATATCTGTTCGCTTATGAACCTTGCTTCAGCTTTCCCATCCCATAATTTTATTAGATTTACCTTTTCCCCTTCAATGTTTGTTGTCCACAATTTTTTTTCTAAGCGAGTCTTATTGTGATTGATAACATATGACGCAGTTGCAAGTATGTGGGATGTTGACCTGTAGTTACACTCTAGTTTAACGGTTTTTGCATTTTTAAAATCATCAGAAAACTTCAAAATATTTTCAACTTCTGCACCACGCCAACTATATATCGACTGGTCATCATCTCCTACACAGCAAATATTTGAGTGCTCTTTTGCAAGGTATTTTAGCCAAAGATATTGTATCGCATTTGTATCTTGATATTCATCTACCATAACATATTTAAACTTGTTTTGGTAGTAGGACAGAACTTCGGTCTTTTGATTAAAGAGCTGTATGTTATATAGCAATAAGTCACCAAAATCGACAGAATTAAGGAATTTCAACCTTTCCTGATACTGGTGATAGACTTTGAGTGCAGTTACATATACTGGCCTAAATGATTGAATATCTTCCACTTCAGATGGCAATAAGCACTTCTCTTTCCATTGCTGAATAATATTCATAATGGTCTTACATTTTTCTGATAGGTAATCAGGATTTATTTCATTGATAATATTTTTTATTACCTGTAATTGGTCATCCACACCAATGATTGTAAAATTGGGGTTTAAGCCCACAATTTCTGCGTGCAGGCGCAAGATTTTTGCTGCAATTGCATGGAAAGTGCCAAGCCATGGTATGTTTGTGCCCGTTAGCTCAAGTACCCTTGATACCATCTCATTTGCTGCTTTATTTGTAAATGTAACTGCTAATATCTCATCAGAATAAGCGTGACCGTTTCTAATTATGTGTGCTATTCTTGAAGTAATCGTTCTTGTTTTTCCCGTCCCGGCTCCTGCCAGTATCAAAACTGGTCCATCTATGTTAGTTACAGCTGATTGTTGTTCTGGATTTAGCAGTGAGAGATAATCGTTCATCGTAGCCCTATAGATTATAACTTCGTAAAGTTAAACCTATGATTGAAATATTGTAAAGGTTTTATTGAATAGAACAGTTAAAGAATGCTTCACTCAAGTACTACATATTTAAACGTAGGTTTTACATCTATTTTGTTTTAGTAGTTTCAGGTGTATGTCGAGTAACAACAACTTGATTTGAGGTATTGGCACCAGAACTTCTGCTTGTTGGGTGGATAAGTGGAGTTTGGAATGGCTTATATGTACGCCTTCATTTCTATTTCTTCAGCTTTATAATAATTTAAAATGGAGCTGGAGCTTTGTAGTACAATGTTTTCAAACGTTTAATATAATATTGACTTTACCACGATAGTCACTTTAAATTAGTAACTATTGTTGCAGTTAAAGTATCGATGCCTTTTTTCTTTTATTTTTTTGCAATTCTCAGCATTTTATCTGCTGTATGCGTAATTAGTGTAAGAAATCCTGTGCATGCAGTATTATTTTTAATTTTCACCTTCGTTAACTCTGCAGTTCTTTTCATTCTCCTTGGAGCTGAGTTCATTGCTATGATGGTGATGATAGTATACATCGGTGCGGTTGCGGTGTTGTTCCTCTTTGTAGTTATGATGCTCGATATTGACTACATAAGGTTGCGCCAGGGTTTTGCAAAGCATTGCACTCTTGGTGCTATGTTGTGTGTTGTGTTTTTTCTAGTCATCAGCTTTGTAATCCGCAGCTCAGCACCGAATATAAGCAATGTTATAAACTATAATACCAATAATGTGAAAGCTATTGGTAATTTGCTGTATACCGACTACATGTACGCTTTTCATCTTTCTGGTATTCTGCTGCTTGTTGCAATTGTCGGTGCAATTGCTCTTACTTTGCAGGACAAGAAAAAAGGAGTTAAAAAACAGAATGTATTAAAGCAATTGACACAATCTTCATCTGTAAAATTGATTAAGGCTAAATTTGGAAAAGGAGTAGAATGGAAATAGGATTAAATCACTTTTTGATAGTTGCTGCTGTTTTGTTCACTATTGGAGTGTGCGGTATTTTCATCAACCGTAAGAGCATAATCAATATATTGTTATCAATAGAAATATTATTGCTGGCAATTAATATCAACTTAGTTGCTTTTTCTGCCTTTATGAATGATATAGTTGGGCAAATTTTTGTGATGTTTGTGTTGACTGTTGCGGCAGCAGAGTCAGGAGTTGGGCTTGCAATATTGGTTGTATATTATAGAAGCCGTGGCAATATAGATGTTGAACAAGCAAATTTAATGAAAGAATGAAAGTATGATGGATATACTGAAATTAATAGTATTTTTGCCACTTTTTGGTTCGCTATTTGCAGCACTTTTTAGAAAAAGTCAGTTAGTTACAACGGCAGGGATTGGAATATCTGCAGTTTTATCTTGGTATGTTTTTCTCACCTTCTCTGAAAATTATCACTTGAGTTTATTTCCTTTGTTTTCATTGAGCATCTTAAAAGTAAATTGGGCAATTAGTGTGGATGCTCTCTCATCCTTAATGCTTATTGTTATTACCACCGTTTCACTGGTAGTACATCTCTACTCTATCGGTTATATGGAGCATGATAAGGGGAAGTCGAGGTTTTTTTCTTACCTATCGCTATTTACGTTTTGCATGATTGTGCTGGTTGTAAGCGATAATTTCGTGCAGCTTTTTTTTGGCTGGGAAGGGGTTGGCCTATGTTCTTATTTACTCATAGGATTTTGGTTCCAAAAATATTCTGCAAATAATGCAGCAATTAAAGCATTTGTTGTGAATAGGGTAGGAGACTTTGCACTATTGATTGGAATCTTTCTTATTTATTATACATTTCACTCTTTGAATTTTACTGAAGTTTTTGACACAACTGATCTTCTTGGCACGCAGAACATTAGGGCATTCTGCTGTGAATTCAAAGTAACTCATATAATATGCATATTACTTTTTATTGGCTGTATGGGTAAATCTGCACAGCTTGGTTTACATGTTTGGTTGCCAGATGCAATGGAAGGGCCAACTCCTGTTTCTGCACTTATTCACGCAGCAACGATGGTAACAGCAGGTATATTTTTAGTAGCAAAGTGTTCTCCATTGTTTGAGTTATCAAATGTGGCACGAGAATTAATAGTTATCGTTGGAGCACTCACTGCTTTTTTTGCAGCCACCGTTGCAATTACTCAGAACGATATAAAGAAAATAATTGCTTATTCAACCTGCAGTCAACTTGGTTATATGTTCATGGCATGTGGGCTTTCTGCTTACAATGTTGCTATTTTTCATTTAATGACACACGCTTTTTTTAAAGCTCTACTATTTCTTGGTGCTGGCAATGTGATTCATGCAATGCATCATGAGCAAAACATTCAGAAAATGGGAAATTGCTGGAAGAAAATCCCTTGCACTTACGCTCTCATGTGGATTGGATCTCTTGCGCTTTCTGGGATATTCCCATTTGCAGGTTTTTATTCAAAGGATTTGATAATTGAACATGCTTATAGCACGGATAGCTTTGCTTTTGTAATAAGCTTAGTTGTTGCATTCTTCACAGCGTTTTACTCTTGGAGGTTATTGCTTCTTGTGTTCCACAGCCAAAAACAAAGTAAAATTAATATACATGAGGCACCAAAGATTATGCTTATACCATTACTGATACTCGCTTTTGGATCAGTATTTTCTGGAATATGGGGAGCAAATATTTTGAACATAACTAGTAATGCGTTTTGGAAATCAAGTTTAGTGATGATTGATGAGCATGGAGTTCATAATTTCTTTATAAAACTACTGCCAACCTTAACAAGCCTAAGTGGAATAGCACTTGCGTACCTAATTTACCAATATCAAGTAATTAGGCAAATTAAGAGTAAATTTTTACTTAAGTTTTTGCAGAATAAATGGTACTTTGATGAGGTGTATGAGTTTGTTATAATTGCACCGATAAGGTTTATATCTAGGCTTCTATGGAAGTTTGATGTTAAGGCTATTGATTCATTTGGACCAAATGGTGTTGTAAGGTTGGTTAATGAATGTTCAAAAAGTTCTATAAAGTTACAAACTGGTTATATATTTGATTATGCATTTATTATGTTTGTTACTTTAATAATCGGTGCTTTATATATTATTGGAATTAAATAGAAGGTGTTGTTACTTAGTATATTTTTGCTTCCACTGATAGGAGCGTTGATTTTATCCTTAATCAGGATTAATCATCAATCTATACACTTAAGATTCCTTGCTCTATTTTTTGCTGTACTTCCATTTTTGCTTAGCATTGTAGCTTGTATAGAATTTGATTATAACGATGCGGACTTTCAGTTTGTCAGCTACCCAATTAGAAATGTTGGAATAGGGATAGATGGTATATCGTTGCTTTTCCTTCTGCTTACAACTTTCTTGTTTGTAATTTGTATACTCTACAACTGCAAAATGAGTTATACAACCCTTAGGCCATATATGGCATTATTTCTACTGCTTGAGAGTTTTGTAGTCGGTTTTTTCGTTTCACTGAATGCTATAAGCTTTTATGTGTTTTTTGAAGCTGTTTTAATACCAATGTTCTTTATTATTGGCATTTGGGGAGGAAAACACAGGGTATATGGAACGTTTAAGTTGTTTCTTTATACATTAACTGGCTCATTATTATTTCTACTTGGATTGGTGTACATCTATAGCACTTTTGGGACGTTTAATATACAAAAATTAGCTACATTAGTGCCAAGCCTTGATCTTGAAGTGCAGTCATTGCTGTGGATTGCATTTTTTATTTCTTTTGCAATAAAAGTACCGATGTTTCCATTTCACACTTGGCTTCCTGATGCGCATGTACAATCACCAACTTCTGGATCTGTGATTTTAGCTGGCTTGCTTATTAAAATGGGAGGATATGGATTTTTAAGGTTTTCTATTCCAATGCTTCCTCAGGCAAGTTTGTATTTTTCAAATTTCGTTGTTGTGCTGAGCATTATTGCGGTGATATATGCTTCGCTAGTTGCGTTTGCTCAAGATGATATAAAGAAGTTAATAGCTTATTCTTCAATAGCACATATGGGGATCGTTACCGCTGGCCTCTTTTCATTTTGTGAGGAAGGAGTACTGGGTAGTATATTTCAAATGATTAGTCATGGCCTTATTTCTGCTGCTTTATTTTTATGTGTTGGAATGCTATATACTCGAACTGGGACTTTGGAGATTGCAAAATATTTTGGCATAGTAAACACAATGCCAAAATTTGGTTTTATGTTCATTTTATTTTCAATGGCTTCAATAGGGCTACCTGGAACATCTGGGTTCGCAGGTGAGTTTTTGGCTATGGTTGGGATGTTTAAGAGCATAGGGTTTTTTACAGGATTTATCGCACTTGGCACTATTTTAAGCGCAGTTTATATGCTGAATTTATGTAAGCAAATAATATGGGGGGTTAGCTATTCTAAATTATTAAATAACCGTTTGGATAGCATAGAATTTTCTGTCTTAATTCTGCTTGCAGTGTTTGTTATTTTGCTTGGATTCTACCCAACCCTTGCACTGAATTATTTGAAGCCATGTATGGCAAATTTGTTAGTCAAATATGATGCGCTATGAATTATATACAGATATTGCCGGAAACGTTCTCTATTATCTCCTCGTTAGTGTTGCTACTGCTTGGAATTATATTTAACCGCCGAACTATCAACTTATTAGCACTTGGCTGCACAGTGGTAACTTTGATTATTTTAATTATTTCGGCAGAAAACAATGAAATTTTTCTCTTTAATTCGTTGTTAAAACTCAATTTACACATCAGGTCAGCCCAAGGGTTAATTCTCAGCACAGGAATTTTAATACTTTTGATGCTGAATTTATCAAAATATGACTATAAATATGAATTTTCAATACTGATTCTTTTTGCACTATTTGGCATGATAACTTTAGTTTCAGCAAATAGTCTGATTTCTTTTTACTTAGCTTTTGAGTTGATGAGTATATCTTTATATGTTCTTGCGAGCTTTAATAAAGATTCAGCTTATTCATGTGAAGCAGGAGTGAAATATTTTACACTTAGTGCACTATCTTCCTGCATTATGCTATATGGAATGTCGCTGCTTTATGGATATACAGGACAAGTCAATTTCTCTGAGCTCGGTTCATTCTTGCAAAGCCATCAGATAACTTATGGAATAGTTTTTGGGTTAGTTTTTATCCTTATTGGTTTGTGTTTCAAGCTTGCTATTGCTCCTTTTCATATGTGGGCTCCAGATGTCTATCAAGGTGCACCTACCATAGTAACTGCGTTTTTTTCTACGGCCCCAAAAGCTGCACTTGTAACATTTTTAATTCGATTGATGAATGAAGAGTTAGTAAATGTAAAAAGTTATGTTCAGCCTATTTTCTTATACGTTTCAGCATTGTCTGTGCTTATCTCAGCTTTTGGGGCTTTGCGTCAGCAAAACTTAAAAAGGCTGCTTGCTTACAGTTCAATTGGTCACATTGGTTTTATATTTGCTTCACTTTCTATTTTTACACAAGCAGGAACAGATAGTGCCTTAATGTATCTGGTGATATATATCATCACAAGCATAGGGCTATTCTCATATCTCGTACAAATTGACGATGACGATTGTGATATTGCAAACTTGTCTGGTATAGGGAAGAAACGCCCAATTGTAGCATTTCATCTTTCTGTGCTGTTACTCTCGATGTCGGGAATACCTCCACTTGCGGGTTTTATCGCTAAATTTTTTATATTCAAAAGTTTAATAAATTCTGGCTTTATCACCCTGTCTTTGATCCTTGTAATGGCAAGTGTTATATCGTGTTACTATTATCTAAATATTATAAAAGCTATGTATTTCGATAAAGCTAGTGGTAATAAGGTTACTTATTCTAAGGGTCTATTCATTATCACTTCGGTGGCTTCACTGATTAACCTCGTTCTTTTCTTGTACGTTTTACTCACTCATTGAACTAAAGGGCTGACAAGGTGATCCCTGAGGGTTTTCATATTCATCATTACAAAGAAGTTTTAAGCACTAATGGAAAAGCACTGGACTTAATTAACAGAGGAATATCAAATGAAACTGTTATTATTGCCGATAAACAAACAGAAGGCAGGGGGCGCACCGGAAAAAGTTGGGTTTCTCCAGAAGGTAATTTCTATGCGAGTTTGGTGATAAACCTCTTTAACGATTATCTGAATGAAAGCCAGCTTTCGGTGTCATTCCAGTGCGTGACGCTGGAATCTAGGAATCAAGAAGCATGGATCCCAGTGTCAAGCACTGGGATGACATCGGATGGTACTGGGATAACAGTAGGCTTAACGAGTCAAGTTAAAGACATCAGCAAATTAACAGAATTGACTTTTGTGACTGCTCTTGTTGTAGGAAATACTTTACTGTCATTTATGGATGATAGTAACATTCAATATAAATGGCCAAATGATGTCCTAGTTGATAGTAAAAAAATCAGTGGAATATTGCTTGAAAAAAGATCCAATTCGAATTGGCTTATTGTAGGAATTGGAATTAATGTCAATCATGCACCACTTGCAGGAACAACGTGTATTAGCAATTACGGTGAATCTGTGTCTAACATAGATCTATTAGAGAAATTAATAATAAATTTTAATAAGCTAAGAAAGCAATGGCTGTTTGATGGGTTTTATGCTATAAGAAAAATGTGGCTCACAAGAGCATTCAAGATGAACGAGCAAATCAGTGTAAAGTTAGCTGACAAATTGTATGAAGGAATTTTTGCTGATATAGATGAAAGTGGTAAATTGGTGTTGCAGCAAAAGGATGAAAGCTTAATTTATTTTGATGCAGGTGAGTTATTTATTAACGATATATTATGAACACGTATGTGATTTTTGCTTACCTTATTAGTCTTACATTGATTACCGGAGAACTGATTCTTACCATTTCTTGCTATATTAAAAGTAAAAAAATTCTAGAAAGCCTGAAAGATAATAATGAAGAAGAAACATAAGCGATTACTTATAACTTCAGGAATTTTCTGCTTTTTAAGCTGCATAGTCTTTTTTATTTTAACAACGCTCAAAGAAAACATCTCATTTTTCTATACAGTAAGTGAGGCAATAGTTTTACAAAATAGTCAAAAACTAATCCGTGTTGGTGGAATGGTTGTTGAAAATAGCGTGATACGGAGCGAAAGTGAAGTAATTTTTCAAATGACAGATTTTAACAAAAGCGTTGTGGTAAAATATCAAGGGATACTTCCACCAATGTTTTCAGAAAAAAGTGGTGTTGTTGTGCAAGGTAAAATGTTTGATAATAGTACTTTTCTTGCAGATACAGTGTTTGCAAAACATGATGAGAACTATATGCCGAAAGTTTTAAAACAGATTCCCTAATTCAGCTGTATTGAAACGATATGTAGAGAGAGTAACAGCCCACTGGGCTATTACTTTTTTTCTTATATGAATTCAGGAGCATCCATTGGTGGCGGTTCTAGCGAAGATTTTAAATCGTTAATTTCTTTTATTAGCTCGTCAAGCTTACTCCTTTCTTCTGTTAGCATGTCATTTAATTGACTGATAGAGTTGCTATTGTTATGCAATACATCATCCAATTCAGGAACGAATTTCGTGTTCAGCTCTGCGATTAATTTATCTAAAGCTTTGTGGACATAACCAAGCTGCGCTGGATTTCGCGCAACTGTTTCATCATAACCTTTAGGTTTGGTGTTAACTTCTATTTTGCTTATTACTTTAAGTTCGTTTTTGCTTTCTTGTTTACTATTATTCATGCTAACTCCTATAAAAAATTATAATTTCAAAATCAACTCAGCTATATTGAAATGATATGTGGAAAGGGTAACAGCCTGATATCAGGCTATTACCTTTTTTATTAAAGCAATCCGTTCTCTTCACCAGTAATATGGAGTAATGGAGGAGCTTCTCCAATATCTGGAATCGAATCCCTAAGATCTGCAAGTTCACTGTCTATACTACTTGTCTTGCTGCCTATACTATCTATGGTTGATGATAATTGTGTTATTATACCACTTTGAATTGCACTATCCATATTTTCGTCATACTTATTAATGCTGTTTATCAAGCCATCATAAAAATTTTTAAGGTGCTTGATGGTCAATGTAATTTGTGGCATCTTATCAATCTCTTCTTGTGTCATATCTTTAGTTATATCAAATTCTTCCTTTGTTTTACCACTGACAATCTTCTTTATTACTGGCTTTTCAAAGCTTGGTTTATCAAACTTCGGCTTCGAAAGTTGTAATGTATTATTTGATTCAACTTCTTCACTAGAATATAATTTTATATTTTTATTCATAATAGTTACCTCCTATAAAAAAACTACTTATCTTTATAAATCACTACTATACAAATAACAGTGAGTCATTATTAATGTCTACTATTGTAAAGTCTGGAGCCTGTCCAATGTCTGGCATATCGTCCTTGATTTGCTTGAGCATCTCAATCATTTCCTTGTTCTGTTTACTCTGCTCTTCAAGTTCCCCTTTTAATGCATCAATAATAGCTTTAGACTGATCTTTACTGCCAAGATCACCAATCACAGCTGTCACTTTCTCATAAGGCAATTTGTGAATAATATCTTTTAGCTCTTCTGCACCTACGTTATCCAAAAGTTCTTTAAACTGCTCATTAGACATATTGCGAGCAAAAGCTTGAAGTTTGTCTGGGTTATCAACTAAAGACTTGATGATAATCTGAATCCTATTAGAATCAGTTAAATCCTGAGCAATTGCTTCGAGTTTCTCATGATCAAGCTTATTAACTAAGTCTTTCAGTTGTTCTTCTTGCAGACTATTTACTAAAGCTTTCAACTGATCACCTTCTAATTCTTTGGAAAGTATCGTCAAGTGGTGCTCAGCCAAGTCTTTTGCAAGCACTGTAAATTGCTCGTCATTTAAAGTTTTAATAAGTGCTTTGAACTGATCCACTTTTAAGTGAGGTAAAATTTCTTTTACTTGCTCTGGATTTAAGTCTCTAACTAGAGCTTCAAGCTGAGCATCATTTAAAATAGGAACAATTATTTGTAACTTTTCTGGATTTAGTTCCTGAGCAAGAGTTTGTAATTGGTGATTGGTTAGATGATCTACTAAAGCTCGTAGTTGGTTATCTGTTAAGTTCTCTGCTAAAGCTTGCAAATGGTTTGAGCTTAGTTCAGGAATAATTTTTTGTAGCTGTCCATCCGTTAAATTCTGTGCAAGAACCTGCAGTTGATTTGAATTCAGTTGAGGAATTATTTTTTGCAGTTGCTCATTACTAAGAGTATTGGCAAGAGTCTTTAGTTGGTCGTCTGTTAGGTCCTGAATAAAGACTTTGGTAAACGCGCTTGATAGCTCCTCTGGTATATTAGATGATATTATATCTTTTATTGTTTGTTCCTTGCTCTGTAATTTAATATATTGGAGTGCCTTATTGTCAGGTGTATCAATAATATTTCCTTGATCATCTGAGAAATAATATTTATTAGTACCTGACTCTTCCCATGTTACATATTGATATTTCACTGGTTGTATCCCAAGAAAGTGCCGATATATACTATGAGAAGATTCTGATACTTTGTAGTCAACTGATATCTTCATTAATTTGTCATTGAGATATGCAAAGGAATGCGAGTTATTTACATAATCGAGATCAGCATTTCTAAATGGCACGACCGGAAATTTACACTTTGTGATTAGATCTCCTTCTTTATCACAACGGTAAGATGTTTTCTCCAAATCTTTTCCATTTTCCTTTATACATACAACAGGTTTAAACGGACCATCATTCCAGGCATCGCAAAATTTTATAGGTAAGTCTAGTGCTATATTGTCTTTATCATCAAGTGGTATAAACCCAATTTTAATAAGTTTATCAAAAATTAACCCCCCGCTATCTGCAGAATCTTGAAATATCTTCAATCCAGTCTCGTTAAGCACCTTTTTTCCAGGCACCATCTTAAAAACATGTTTTTTTCCACTCATAGGTGTTACCAATAAATTCATTGTTAGTATTCTAACATTTATTGATTAATTTATTGTTAAGTTAGTATATATCAGAATTATAATAACAAATATTACTTGCGTAGAGAAAAGTTACAGAAAGAGGGATTTTTTAGGGAACTAGTGTAAAATACTCATGGACTAAAATAGGCTGACTTTATGATATGTTAGAACCTATATTGGTGGAGGCAAGCGGGATCGAACCGCTGACCTTCTGCGTGCAAAACAGATGCTCTACCAGCTGAGCTATACCCCCAATTCTTGTTTAAAGCATAAATCACTCAGGCTGAAATGCAAGAAATATTTATCTATTAGGCTATTGCTAAATAGTGTACAAATTCTGCAGGGTGTACACACTTCTCTATTTTTTTGTCTCCTTAGCGTTATACGTCACACCATCCAAATAAATCTGTGAACTGAAAATTAACAAGAAGTTTTCCTTTAAAAATTTTTTAACTAAATTATCACTAACGCAGTATATTATATAATTCATTTAACCACACATGAAAATTTTAGTTTGATTAAAACGGATAAAAACTGTATTGATGTTTAGTATAGCTGAAAAATGAAATGATCCCGTAGCTCAGCCGGTAGAGCAACTGACTTTTAATCAGTGGGTCACGCGTTCGAATCGCGTCGGGATCACTCACAAATTTTGAAAAACATGCTAAAAGAACAAGACAAAATATTCACCAACCTAAATGGTAAAGAAACTCCACTACTTGAGGGTGCAAAAAAACGTGGTGGTTGGCAAAAAACAAAGGAATTACTGGATTTAGGATCAGAAAAAATCATTGATGAAGTAAAGAAATCTGGCTTGAGAGGTCGAGGGGGTGCAGGATTTTCCACCGGCCTTAAGTGGAGCTTTATGCCCAAAAATCTCCCAAAAGCATATTTAGTAGTCAATGCAGATGAGTCAGAACCTGGTACATGTAAAGATAGAGATATATTGCGATATGAGCCACATAAGTTACTTGAGGGAATTCTCCTGGCCAGCAGAGCGATCAGCGCATCAGTTGCGTATATTTATATCAGGGGTGAATTTTATAATGAATATTTAGTTCTGAAAAAAGCACTTGAGGAAGCCTATAAAGAAAACTTAATTGGAAAAAATGCCTGCAAATCAGGTTATGATCTTGATGTATTTATCCATAGGGGTGCAGGAGCTTACATATGTGGAGAAGAAACAGCTCAACTTGAATCAATTGAAGGAAAAAAGGGCTTTCCTCGCATGAAACCTCCATTTCCCGCAGGTGTTGGACTTTTTGGCTGTCCAACCACAATAAACAACGTTGAAACTATAGCCATGGTTCCAGATATTCTAAATCGCGGAGGAGAATGGTTTGCATCTCTTGGTAAACCAAATAATACTGGTACTAAGATTTTTTGTATTTCAGGACATGTAAACAACCCGTGTAATGTTGAAGAAGAGCTCGGAATTCCACTACGTGAATTAATTGAAAAATACGCAGGTGGAGTGCGAGGAGGTTGGGATAATTTACTTGCTGTAATACCTGGTGGGTCTTCAGTGCCATTAATTCCAAAATCTATATGCGATACTATTGAAATGGATTTTGATTCATTAAGAACTGCACAATCAGGGCTTGGTACTGCTGCTGTAATAGTGATGGATAAATCAACTGATATAATAGCTGCAATAGAGAGGTTATCACACTTTTATATGCATGAGTCCTGTGGACAATGCACACCATGCCGTGAAGGTACTGGATGGATGTGGAGGATTATGAAGAGGATGGTGGCAGGAGATATTAAACCTGATGAAATAGATAAGCTGCTTGACCTTACAACTCAAATAGAAGGACATACAATTTGCGCGCTTGGCGATGCTGCAGCTTGGCCGATTCAAGGATTAATAAGACATTTTCGCCATGTTATCAAAGAGAGAGCGATAATTTAACTTTACTTATACTTCTTAAGCCGTTTTGCTACTTAGCAACCAGAGCTAAAAAATATTGATTCCCTTCTCTTTTAGGTGCCAATTCTACCTTTGCGATATCTTCAGTGTCTCGAATTAGCCGTTCTAATTTTTCCAGTCCAACTTCAGTGTTTATAAGCTCTCTCCCTCTAAATCTCATTGTGACTTTAATTTTATGTCCGTGGACAAGTAAGTCTCTTGCTTGACGCAATTTTGTTTCGTAGTCGTGATCACCAATATTAGGACCCAGTTTAATTTCTTTTATAGTTAATGTTTTTTGTTTCTTTTTTGCTTCACTTGCTTTCTTTTTTATATCATACTTTTGCTTGCTATAATCCAGAATTTTACATACTGGAGGGGTTGAATCAGGTGCAATTTCCACCAAGTCTAAACCAACACCCTGTGCAAATTCCAAAGCTCGTTCTATTGGCACGATTCCGACCATTTCACCACTATGATCAACTAAGCGTACCTCCTTAGCTGTGATAAATCCATTAATTCTGTTTTTATTGTTCTTTTTAACTTGCAAACTTTAACTCCCTTAATTCAAATTAATACTTTTTAACAGCGATTCATTAGCCTTTTCCAAAGAAAAAGACTCCTGTCTTTCCGATCCTAAATTTCTTACTGACACAGTTTTACTTGTAACTTCATTTTTGCCTACAATCCACAATATAGGAACCTTGTTTGAACTATGCAAACGTATCTTATAACTAATTTTTTCATTGGTCAAATCAGTCTTGACTCTCACACCTTGTTCTTTTAAAATATTGCTAATTTCTGTGGCGTAACCGTCAGCCTCATTTGTAATGGTCAGAATAGCAAGTTGCGTTGGAGCAAGCCAAACTGGAAATTTTCCTGCATAATTTTCTATCAAAATTCCAATAAAACGCTCAAAAGTTCCAAGAATTGCCCTATGTAACATGACAGGGTGATGCTTTTGTCCATCTGCTCCTATATAAAAAGCTCCCAGACGTTCTGGTAAAATGAAATCAACTTGTAATGTTCCACATTGCCAGCTTCTGCCTATTGCATCTTTCAAGACAAACTCTAACTTTGGACCATAAAACGCACCTTCACCAGGGTTAAGTTTATAACTCAAGCCTGCTTCTTTAACGGCTTCAAGCAGCGCTTTTTCAGCTCTATCCCACACTTCATCATTACCTGCTCTAATATCTGGACGGTCTGAAAATTTCACAGAAATTTCATTAAATCCAAGCTCTGAATATACTTCTTTTAAAAGGTCACAAAACTTTATAGTCTCAGAATTCACTTGTTCTTCCATACAAAAAATGTGTGCATCGTCTTGCGTAAAACCACGCACTCGCATCAGTCCGTGCAATGATCCTGAGCTTTCATTTCTATGGCATGTGCCAAACTCTGCCATACGTATTGGTAAATCACGGTAGCTCCTGGTGTGAGAATTAAAAATCTGCACATGACAAGGACAATTCATGGGTTTTATTGCTAACTTTTTATTCTCAGATTCGTCAACAATAAACATATTTTCACGAAACTTATCCCAATGTCCAGATTCCTCCCACAGCTCTTTACTTACTAAAATAGGAGTTTTTACCTCAAAATAGCCATTATTTATTAGCTTCTTTCTGATGTAAGACTCAAGAACATTATATAGAATATATCCTTGTTCATGCCAAAAAACCTGCCCAACAGCTTCCTCTTGAATGTGAAATAAATCCATATCCTTAGCAATTTTGCGGTGATCACGTTTTTCTGCTTCTTTGAGGCACTCAAGGTAAGCGTTTAATTCATCCTTATTTCTCCATGCTGTACCATATATTCGCTGCAACATTGGGCCCTTTGCATCACCTCGCCAGTATGCACCCGCTACTTTCATAAGTTTAAACGCTTTAACTCTGCCGGTTGATGGTGAGTGCGGACCACGACATAGGTCAACAAAATCACCTTGCCTATAAACAGTTAGGTTTTCACCCTCTGGTATGGATGAGATAATATCAACCTTATATTTTTCGCCTATACCACTAAAGAAATCAACTGACTGCTTGCGAGTCCAAACTTCTCGAACAAATCTGTGGTTACTTTTTACAATCTCTTTCATTTTCTTTTCTATTGCGGTAAGATCGTCCGTAGTGAAGGTACGATCTGTAGCAAAATCATAGTAAAAACCGTCCTGAATTGTTGGGCCGATAGTAATCTGAGTATTAGGAAATAGCTCTTTCACTGCCTGCGCCATTATATGAGCAGCATCATGCCTTATTATATCTAAACCCGCTTCGTCACTCAGTTGTATCACCTCTATCTCTGCATCAGCTTCAATTTCACGTGAGAGATCATGCAACTCACCATTTACCTTAAAGGCAATTGCTTCTTTCAAAGCATCTGGTTGTAATATATCAAAGCCAATGACTTTACCACTGTATTCTTTTACTTTTTGTTCGGTTGAAAAAGTAATCCTAACCATAAATAAACCTATACGGACATGTAGCTTGAAGGCGGTTTGCTTCTTCCAACGGTGTCATCCCAGTGTCACGCACATAGCCATACGAACATTCATTTTCGAAGGTAAATTGCACAGCAAATGGTGTCATTCCAGTGCTTGACACTGGAATCCAGCTTTTTTGTAATTTCATTGAAAATGTTGTATAGTGTGCTTGTTCACAATCAATTTTACTGGATCCCAGTGTCAAGCACTGGGATGACACCTTTGTGTTTGAGGCAAAACAGGCTATAACATTTAACATACTGCCCTCGCAAACAAATGTTCGTACAGTTGTGCATCAGCTACTGGGATGACACCACCCCTAGTGGGCACTGCCCCTAAATCATAATGGATAACAGGGTTATAAGCTCTGAACATTAATAATAAGGCCTATTCTTTTTTAACCTGAGTGCAATTGCGTCTTCCCAAACTTCACCATTACGCAATAACTTTTCTTTATTGTACATTAGCTCCTCTCTTGTTTCAGTAGCAAATTCAAAGTTAGGACCTTCAACAATTGCATCAACTGGACATGCCTCTTGGCAAAGTCCGCAGTATATGCATTTTGTCATATCAATATCATAGCGCGTGGTGCGGCGACTACCGTCTTCTCTTTCCTCTGCTTCAATAACTATTGCTTGAGCAGGGCAGATAACTTCACATAATTTACAAGCTATGCATCGTTCTTCACCGTTTGGATACCTACGCAACGCATGCTCACCACGAAACCTTGGACTTAAAGGGCCCTTCTCCATAGGATACCTCAAAGTAACCTTTGGCTTAAACATATATTTTAATGTAATAACAAACCCTTTAATTAACTCTACAAAAGACCAGTACCAAGCTAATTTCTTGAGCATAAAATATTTAAAACTTGTGTCAGTCATTATAAATCATATTATCAGTTTTCAAAATAAATATTTTCACCTGGATGATCTTTACAGTTTTTTTATATAATATATTCATTAATATGATAGTGTTATATTACTATAAATTGACAAGATAAATAAAATTTAGATGTTTTCAAATTAGGTATTTTGGTTCCTTAAGTATAACATTGCTAAGTAGTTTATATAAATAATGACAAACACAAATGAAACTATTTTCGCTTTGTCGACCGTATTTGGTAAGTCAGGAGTTGCAGTAATCAGAATTTCAGGCAACTACGCGCTTAAAGCTTTAAATCATTTTCATATTAAGAAAGAAATTAAACCAAGATTTGCTACTTTAGTTGATCTATATGATGATTCCAGTCAATTGATAGATAATGGAATAATCATCTATTTCCCTGCTCCAAACAGTTTCACTGGCGAGGACGTTATAGAGTTACAAGTGCATGGAAGCAAGGCAGTTATAAAAATCATCTTGGAGGAATTATCAAAAGTTTTCGTTATGGCCAAGCCTGGAGAATTCTCACTTAGGGCTTTTCTAAATGGTAAATTTGACTTAACGCAAATAGAAGGGATTGCAGACTTAATTGATGCTGAGACGAAAATGCAAGCTAAACAAGCGATTAAGCAGATATCAGGAGAATTGGAGAGACTATACAGCAATTGGAGGCAAAGATTAATAACGATACAATCCAAAATCGAAGCATATATAGACTTTCCAGAGGACATTTGGGCAGAAAAAAGTGAATTGGAAAAAATTAATAATGAAGTGCAATCTCTCGTGCAGTTGATACAAGAGCATTTAAATGATAATAGACGGGGCGAAAGGTTGCGTGAGGGTTTACATATTGTAATAACTGGTGAACCAAATGTCGGTAAATCAACTCTGTTTAATTTCTTAGCCAAGCGTGATATTGCTATTGTTTCTGAATATGCAGGCACAACAAGAGATATACTTGAAGCTCATATTGACATTGGCGGATACCCAATCATTCTCTCTGATACTGCTGGAATTCGTGAAAGTTCAGATCCAATAGAATTAGAAGGTATAAGTCGAGCGAAAAAGAGGTCTTTTGAAGCTGATTTAAGAATAGAACTATTTCCTTTTGAACAACGACACGATGTCAACTATCAAGCCGCAGGCAATATACCATCTGTCGTTGACACACAACTATGCAAATATTGTAATCAACAAACGGTGTCATCCCAGTGCGTGACAATGGGATCCAGATATAAAAATACTTGCAAATTATGCAATAGACAATGGATTCTAGAAACATGTGCTGAAAACAATGTTCATAGCTGGATTCCAGTGTCAGCTACTTGTATGACATCAGACCAAAATGACACCATTTATGTTCTGAGCAAAGCTGACGATGCAATTAGTGACAGAAATATACTGATTGGCGATGTAGATTTTCTACCTATTTCTATTCTAAAGGGAATAGGTACAAACAAATTGATCTCTCTCATAAAAGAGAAGGCAGAGGAAAAATTTGGGCATGATAGAGACACTCCTGTAATCACTCGGCAAAGACATAGGAATCACATGCAGAAAGCACTGGAACATTTACAACGTTTTAATATCGATAATCCAATTGAGTTGATATCTGAAGATTTGAGGCTTGCTGCATTTGAACTTGGTGCGGTGATTGGAATTATTAATGTTGAGGAAATATTGAGTAGTGTGTTTAGCAACTTTTGCGTGGGCAAGTAAAGCTTTTATAGATTGCTTAAAATCAAATGTTGTGATAGAAAAGAAATGGACGGATGGCCGAGCGGTTTAAGGCACCAGTCTTGAAAACTGACGTACGTGATGAGCGTACCATGGGTTCGAATCCCATTCCGTCCGCACAGCATCTCGCTATGCTAGCTGATTTTTAGAGCTTATTTGGACTATGTGGTTCATAACGCTGGAAATCTTGTCTAATCTAGCCACATCTTTTAAAAATACATCCCTTTGTAAATTGACCTTATTAGCGAAGAAAGCTAATATCTATAAATAGATTACCATCTGAATATGAAAACCGATATAGTAATAATAGGTGCAGGACCTGTTGGAATATTCACTGCTTTTCAAGCGGGAATGCTTGATATGAGATGTCATGTAATAGATGTTTTGGATCAAGCAGGAGGACAATGCACAGCTCTTTACCCAGAAAAGCCAATATACGATATACCTGGTTATCCTGTAATTACTGCCCAAAAATTAATTGAGCAGCTAATGGAGCAAGCTTCGCCATTTAAGCCTATTTACCATTTAAGTCAAAAAGTAGAAAAGATTTCAAATAACGAAGGTGAAAACTTTACTATCATAACGAGCATAGGTACAGAGGTAAAATGTAAGGCTGTTATTGTTGCTGCAGGTAATGGAATGTTTGAACCTAACCGTCCACCCTTAAGTGGTATATTAGAATATGAAAATAAATCTGTATTTTACAGTGTAAATAAAATTTCTGATTTTCAGGACAAAACTATAGTCATTGCAGGTGGGGGTGATTCTGCGGCTGATTGGACTGTAGAACTTTCTAAAGTTGCGAAGAAAATTTATGTGATACATAGGAGAAAGGAATTTCGCTGCACTCCTGAAACTAGAAATAAATTAGAATCACTTGAAATTGATGGAAAAATAGAACTGGTAGTGCCATATCAATTACACGAACTAGCAGGAGGTAATGGGCAGTTGAGCGCAGTGATAGTAAAAAACATTGCCTCTAAGGAAGAAAAAGAAATATCCGCTGATTTTTTGCTGCCATTTTTTGGACTGTCAATGAATCTTGGTCCAATAAACAATTGGGGTATACAGTTAGAACATAGCCGCATAGTTGTCGACCCAGCTACACTTAAAACCAGTAGAGATAGGATATATGCAATCGGAGATATAGCTATTTATTCAGGCAAACTAAAATTAATACTAAATGGTTTTGCTGAGAGCGCCATGGCTTGTTATGACATATACAAAGTAATCCACAACTCTCCGGTTAATTTTCAATATTCAACCTCAAAGGGAATTCACGGGAAAGAAAAACTTCCTTGACAAACCTCGCCAGCTCCCTTATCATGAAACTGAAGCTATTGTATTTGCTTTCGCCAATCTGCAGATTAAAAGGTAAGGATTACTTAATGTATCGGCGTCTTATGTTCAATTTTTTGCAGTATATAGATACTGTATGTCTTTACAAAACTTCATCTACATCTAGATTTTTATCTAAATAAGCTGAACGCGCTTACAAAGCGTTACAAGACATCAAAAAATGCCAATACTCGACAGAGATAGTAAAAGACTAGCTAACTCGGGGATTCTTTGTCTTTTTTTCTGCTTAGTAAATTTCTTAAACGTTTGCAGCGTAAGTTAGTTGCAATTAAAAGCAGCTTAATCTCGCTTGTCAAGCGTTTAAAACATAAAAAACGCCAATATTTTAAAGCGGATAATAACCCCAGGGTTTCTTTTGCCTTTTTTTTCATTTGGTAAATTTCTTAAATATTTGTGGCTAAACGACAACCGTCATCCCGCTGCTTGTTAGCGGGATCTAGAGATACCGCGAATGAATCGCGGTATGACGTAGGACTGCTGTCATTCCAGTGCTCCTTTTTTTGTCATCCGAGTAGCTGACACTGGGATCCAGGAAACTTAACTTTACACCAGGTGAATGTACAATAAGAACTGGATTCCAGACTGGAATGACACCGAAGGGGCTACTGGGATGACAAAAGGGGGCACTGGGATGACAGGAGAAAGAGGCACTGGAATGACAAAGAGGGTACTTGGATGACAGGAGGTAATGCAGGAAGTCTAATAGTGCAGCAACACAGAACCCCAGGTTAGGCCTGCACCTATTGAAATCAGCAGTGCCAGGTTTCCTAATTTTATTTTTGATTTTTGTATTGCATAATCAAGTGCTAGTGGAATTGATGCCGCTGAGGTATTTGCATGCTTATCAACAGTATTAATCACTTTCTCTATAGGGAAATCTAACTTCTTTACTACTGCTTCAATAATACGAATATTTGCTTGATGGGGAATTAGCCAGTCAATATCAGTAATTTTCAAATTATTGCATTTCAGAGTTTCCTCTATTAAGGCTGTTAACTTATCCACTGCATGTTTAAACACTTCTCTTCCATTCATGTATATTTTTCCAGAATCACCAGTAGAGGATACCCCTCCGTTCGTACATAGTATGTCCACATTGCCGTCAGAGTATAAGTTTGTTGATATGATGCCGCTTCTACCCATTTCTGATTTCATCACCACTGCACCAGCACCATCACCAAAGAGTACACAAGTTGACCTATCTTCCCAATCAACAATCCTAGACATTATTTCAGCACCTATAACCAATGCATATTTAATTCTATTGTTAGATTTTATGAGCGAATCAGCAACTGTAACTGCATATATAAAACCAGAGCATGCTGCTTGTACATCAAAAGCAAATGCGTTTTTACATTTTAACTTACTTTGTACAATCGTTGCACAGCTAGGAAAAGTTTTATCAGGAGTTGTTGTAGCAACTATAATCAAGTCAATTTCATCTACTGAAATTTTAGCTTTTTCTATAGCACTTTTTGCTGCATTTACAGCTAGATCTGACGTTAGTTCTCCTTCATCTGCTATATGCCTTTGAACTATTCCTGTTCTCTGCCTTATCCATTCATCGCTCGTCTCAACTATCGATGCAATTTCGTTGTTACTCAACATTTTTCTTGGTAGGTAAGATCCAGTGCTTAATATGAAACTTTTATTCAATATGACTTACCCCGTTAATTATCTTTTGATTTAAATTTTCACTAATTGCATTTACTGCAAATTTTATGGCATGGGCAAAAGAAATAGCATCAGAATTTCCATGACTTTTAATGATGATACCATTCAGCCCTAAAAACATAGCTCCACTTCTAATTTTGGGATTAAAACGCGTTAAAGCTTTATTTAGTTTGGATTTTAACAATATACCAACAAGCATTTTCGCTATCCACGAATTGAATACTTCCTGCTTTATTAGATTGATAAAGGTACTAGCGGTTGCCTCAGCCGTTTTGAGCATTACATTGCCAACAAAACCATCAGCAACAATCACATCTATATTACCCTCTAAAAATTCACTTGCCTCTATATACCCTTTGAAATTAATGCCTGGAGCGTTTTTAAGCAACTCAAAAGCGCCGCGCACTGAGTCATTACCTTTAACTTCTTCTGTGCCGATATTTAGCAAAGCAACTTCAGGATTGTCAATTTTTAATGCTATTTTTGCAAATATACTACCCATTAACGCAAATTGAAATAATGAGTCGGCATTACAATCAACATTTGCACCAAGGTCAAGCAAAGCGAAGCTTTTTGTCTTAGTTGGACAGATAGAGGCAATAGCAGGACGATAAATGTTTGGTAATGTTCCTAAAATAAATCTGGAAATTGCCATCAATGCTCCGGTGTTGCCTGAAGACACCACTCCGAAAGCTTTACCTTTTTTTACTGCCTCAATGGCAGCTTTCATACTTGAGTCTTTACGATGCCTCAGTGCAAAAGATGGCTTATCATTTGCAAGAACATTGTCAGAACAATGAGTAAACTCAGAATTGTTACTTACTTTTTTGTATTTTGAAAGCAAAGGAGATACTTCTTCCTTATCTCCATAAATATGAAAAAAAACTTTAATGCCTGGGTCAACAAGGTTGTCTAAAAAAAAACCAGCACCATGAATTACGGAAAGAGGCGCAAAATCGCCCCCCATAGCGTCAAGTGCAATAACTATATTATTATTGACCGTAGGTAACATATCATAATAGTCACTCCGCCTGTTGCTTGATGAAAACCCGTTTTCCTTTGTAACTGCCATCAACTGCTACGTTATGAGGCAACATGAATTCCCCAGTTGTTGAACATACCACAACATTCTTAGGCTCAATAGCATGATGAGAACGATGCATATTACGCCTTGACTTTGACTTTTTTCTTTTTGGAACTGCCAAAACTTCCTCCATTCTACTACAAAATTCAATTCATTAGTAACATGTTTTTTACAGGAAGTAAACAGGGATAGTAAAATAAGTAAGGTTTGCTTATGTAATTGAGTTCTATAGCTAAAGTGGCTCTACAATTTGAAAAACCGTCATTCTGCTACTCGTTAGCGGAATCTATACCGCGAATGAATCCATAGCTGTACGAACATTCATTTTTGAAGGTAAATTGCACAACAGATGATGTCATTCCAGTCTGGAATCCAGAAATTTTGCTTATAACTGAGCTGATGAGCTAAAGGTAGTTGTCTTATGCTAAAACAAACGTTTTTAATTAAGTTGCATAGAAGCTGGATCCCAGTGTCTGGGCACTGGCCCACTGGTGGGAATTGCTCCCAAACTACAACGTTCGTACAGTTGTGGATACCGTGGCGGTATGACGTAGGAAAACCTTTCTTGGGTTAAGCTTTAAATTAAAACATCAAGTATATTGAACTTAAAACATATCTCAGCTATACTTTGCGATAAAGTTAATAAAAATTTTAATAAAATCAGTAAGACTAACCTCTAGCTAAAATGAATACAAAGTGAGCTTTTTTGATATAAATAGTGTTAGAATAATTGGTAGGTACTTTATCAATTTTTTGTTAAGGCTTGGTAGTGCATTCATATTTTTTATTCAATCTCTATACCACTGCCTTGTGCCACCATATTATTTTAGCAACATAGCAAGACAAATTATAGAGATAGGCTTTTTCTCTCTGCCAATTGTTGGGCTCACTGGAGTTTTTATAGGAGCGGCAATAGTTTTACAAAGTAGCTTGAGTGACCCATTAATTAACCAAGAACAGATAATACCCAAACTTGTTACGATCACTATCATTAAAGAGTTAGGACCAGTTTTGATCAGCTTAATAATGGTAGGAAAGGTTGGATCATCAGTTGCAGCAGAAATTGGTACGATGCGCATCACCGAGCAAATAGATGCCCTTACAACTTTGAACATCAACCCTTTCAAATATTTAATTGCACCAAGGATTTTAGCGTCAATCATAGTATTTCCCATACTTACAGTATGTGCAGATTTAATAGGAATATTTGGAGGATGTATCACTGCAGTCTTCGAATTTAACCACAATTTAAATATATACATTAAACACACAGCTCAGTTCTTTAATACGTATGATTTTATAACTGGGCTAATAAAAGCAACTGCATTTGGCGCCATAATTTCTGTCGAAAGCTGCTATTACGGTTACCATTGCAAAGAAGGTGCACGAGGAGTAGGTGTTGCTACAACATCAACTGTTGTTTTATCGTCCATACTGATCATTTTAGCAAACTACATGATTACTTTGATACATGCGTAACCCCATAATATCAATATTGAACTTAAGCTTATCTTTTGATGATAGGACAGTACTAAAAGATCTAAATTTTGATATATTAAAAGGGGAATCATTAGTCATACTTGGTGGCTCAGGAAGCGGCAAATCTGTATTAACAAAAACAATTATCGGCTTGCTTGCTCCAGACTCAGGGTCTGTTAAAATAAATAGTAAAAGCAAAAATAAATTTGGGGTTTTATTTCAAAATTCCGCTTTATTTGACTACGTTACAGTGTGGGAAAATATATCTTTTAATTATAAAAAGCGCTTTAATATCAGCAAAAAAGAGGCAAAACAGCTAGCAATCGAGAAGTTAAATGATGTTGGACTGGAGGAAAGCATAGCAGATATGTTTCCAATAGAGCTATCAGGTGGAATGAAAAAAAGAGTGGCACTTGCAAGGGCGATTGCACACAATCCAGAAATCATTATTTTGGATGAACCAACTTCAGGATTGGACCCAATTATGTCAGATATAGTAAACGAGATAATAATAAAATTATCTAGAGATCTTAACCCTACAATTATCACGATTACACATGATATTCATAGCGCATTTAAAATAGCTGATAAAATAGCAGTATTATATGAAGGGGAGATCATTTCCCATGGAACTGTTCAGGAAATACAAAATACTAATAACGAATATATAAAAAAATTCATTCATTATATATAGCTAAAGATATATACACTATTGCTAACAGTCATATTTTTAAGTTTTAACTTTGTAAAAGGTAGTGAACATTGGAATTCAGATTTTTTTCAAACTGGATCCTATATAAGATAACAGAATTGTTTGTATTAGCTATATTCAAAAGCTCTATTGATATTTTGCAATATTTGTGATAAAATAATAGCTTAAGGTTGAGAGTAAAAATTTATGAGTGAAGCTCAAGGTCCAAACATTGCAGAATGGCAAGCGCAGCAGCAACACCAAGAGGCTGCTGGTGAGAAAAGTGGTTTTGGTCTTGGTCATAGTGACTCTGTTTCAACAGTTGTCGATGGAATGAAATGGTTGTTCAACTTTCATGAAGGAGCAATTGCTGCTTATAGTAACGTGTTTGAAGGTTTGGTGAGTGGTAGTAGTCTAGTAACGCTGTTTGGAAAATCAGGTAATATGTTTGGCATAAAATTTCTTGAAGGCCTTGCAGAATATTTTTCAGGTGGAGGTGGGGAAGATATGCCATCAGAAGGAATGGATATGGCTCATGGTGATGAGGGACCTCACTCAGATGATTACCCTCATGCCAATAATGAAATGGCTCATAATGCTGATGGTTTGCAAGACATGCATGATGCAGGTGATCACCATGGTCAATCTTTTTCACCTGGTCCTTCACCATCTGTTGGTGATGACCACGGGCATGAACTTGGTTAAACGCTTAAAAACTGCTGAATAGTATGCGAGAAGGCCTAATAAGAAAAGTTGCTGTTGTTATAATTAACATGAGTTTGTCTTAGTGAAAAAGGTTTCAGTTTTAGGGTCAACAGGAAGTGTTGGAAAAAAGACTGTAGATTTGCTCTCAAAGAGAAAAGAAGAATACCAAGTGGAAGCACTAAGTGCCCATTCGAACTTTGCTCTACTGGCACACCAAGCAAAACTGCTAAATGCAAAATATGTTGCTATCTCCGATGAAAGGCTTTACAAAGATTTGAAAGAAAGTTTACTTGGTACAGATGTAAAAATAGCAATTGGTGCTACAAATATTGCTACCATACCTGTTGATCTCTCAGTTGTTGCAATAGTTGGCATTGCAGGCCTTGGGCCAGTTATGGAAGTTATAGAAAGCGGTACCAAAGTCATTGCATTGGCAAACAAAGAAAGCATTGTTTGCGGTGGAAAGTTATTACTCAAAAAAGCTAAAGAAAAAAATGTACAAATAATCCCTATCGACTCTGAGCACAACGCAATTTTTCAAATTTTGCAAAATGACGACAAATGCGTAGAAAAGATCATACTTACTGCTTCTGGTGGACCATTCTTAAATTATAGTCTTGAGCAATTAAGAAATGTCATGGTAGATAAGGCGCTTAGTCACCCCACTTGGAATATGGGAAAGAAAATCTCGGTTGATAGCGCAACAATGATGAATAAGGCACTAGAGATAATAGAAGCACATAACTTGTTTAATATCAGCCCGGATAAAATTGAAGCAATAGTGCATCCTGAGTCAATAGTACATGGAATTGTAACTTATAAGGATGGGTTCAACTTTGCTGTGCTTGCAGAGACTGACATGGCAATTCCCATTTCATATGCTTTGTCTTGGCCGGAAAGATCAGCTTTAAATTGTAGACTAGATTTAACAGAGCAAGGAAAATTGACCTTTCAAGAACCAGACCATAAACGTTTTCCTGCGCTAAAGCTTAGCATGGCAGTGTTAAACTCTTCTGCTCCACAAGCAAATAGTATTGTGCTCAATGCTGCAAATGAAATAGCTGTTAATGAATTTTTGAAGTCACGAATTGGCTTTTTAAAAATAGTAGAGATAGTGGAATCAACAATGGAAAGTTTTGATAGTTATACTGATATTAATTCACTATCTGATATAATAAATATTGATTGTGAAAGTCGTATTATTGCTAATAAAATTGTTGAAAGTAAAGTTGTTGCGTATAGCTAGAGTAATGTAACCAGACTGTATTCTGTGATTTTTTTTTAGCAAAGCACGATGCACAATCGTCATTCCGCTACTAGTTAGCGGAATCTATGCCGAGATACCGCGAATGAATCGCGGTATGACGGTTCGCGGTGGTATGACGGTTAAGTAATTCGTCATCCCGCTACTTGTTAGCGGCTAAGAGATACCGCGAATGAATCGCGGTATGACGGTTCGCGGCGGTTATGACGTGTTAGCTATAGCTATCTTCAAAAATATGGTTGAATAATTGTGTGTATAATTATTAATATTTTTAAGCACTTTGGCTATGGCTTTATCTAAGTTTCTCGACCCTAAGCTGGATTTAACCTTCAAAAAAATATTTGGCACTGAAAAAAATAAGAATATTCTCATACATTTTTTGAATGATATTTTAGGATTTACCGAGATAAATACTATACAAGAAGTGGAATTCCTCAGTACTATAATGGATCCTGAAATTGCATCTGATAAGCAAAGTATAGTTGATGTTCTTTGCAGGGATTCTAGTGGGGCCAGGTATGTGATTGAAATGCAGCTTACTCGCGATAAAGGCTTCGAAAAACGAGCTCAACTGTATGCTGCTAAGGCTTACTCAAGACAATTAGATAAATCTGGCAACTACATTGATTTAAAGAAAGTCTTCTTTATTGCTATATCAAATTGTAACTTACTTCCTGAAGAAGTTGATTATATATCCAGCCACACTATAAGAGATGAGAAAACCAATGAGCATGACTTAAAAGATTTTCAATTTGTATTTATTGAACTACCGAAATTTCCTAAGAATAAGGAAGAACAGCTAGAAAGCATAGTGGATCGTTGGTTATTTTTCTTCAAATATGCAGATGAAACTACGGAAGAAGACTTAAGGAAAATAGCAGAAAAAGCACCAATAATAAAGTTAGCCTACGATGAATTAGACAGGTTTAGCTGGAATGAAAAAGATTTAGTAGCGTATGAAGAAAGAATAATGGATCTACGCAAAGAAGAAGCCATTCTTGAATACAGACTTGACCTTGCTACTGAAAAAGGCATCAAAATTGGTAAAGAGGAAGGGAAAATCGAAGGGAAAATTGAAGTCGCAAAAGCAATGCTGGCTAATAATGTTGATGTTACCACTATTGTTAAGTTTACTGGCCTTTCTATTAGTGAGATTGAAGAATTGCAGAATTAAGTGTGAACGGTACAGAGTAATTTCAAAGTGCATTTGCAATTGGAATGGATACATTTAATGGGAGTCCCATTTCACGGTGTTCAAATCTACTCCTTCTTGTACCATCTCCCAAAGTGGGCTCATTTCTCTCAGTCGGCCAACATTTTTAGCAACAAGATCTGCTGCGTACAAAACTTCTTCTTTAGTTGTAAATCGGCCTAGGCCGAATCTAATTGATGAATGCTCAAGGTCATGGCCATTATTTAGCGACCGTATGACATAGGAAGGCTCAAGAGACGCAGACGTGCACGCAGAACCAGAACTTACTGCTAAATCCTTGATTGCCATGATGAGAGACTCACCCTCAACATAGGGAAAGCTCAAGTTTAGGTTGCCAGGAATTCTATTTTCATAATCACCATTTAAAACGATATCAGGAAACGCTTCTTTTATCTTATTATACAAAATATCCCTTAATTCTTCCACTCTAGTTGTTTCTTTTTTCATTTCTTCTTTAGCAATACGTGCCGCTTCACCAAAACCAACTGCAAGAGGTGTTGGAACTGTTCCAGAGCGCATGCCTCTTTCCTGTCCACCACCACTAATTAGTGGTATCAGCCTAACACGAGGATTCTTTCTACGTACATATAATGCGCCTATTCCCATAGGTCCATAAATTTTGTGGCTAGAGAGACTCATAAGATCAATGCACATCTCATTAACATCAATTGGAACTTTTCCAAAGCTTTGAGCTGCATCTGTGTGGAAAAATATATTACGCTTCCTGCATATTTCACCAATCTCCTTTACAGGCTGAATCACTCCGATTTCATTATTTACCATCATTACTGAAATCAAAATTGTTTTATCAGTAATTGCTTCCTCAAGCTTTAATAAATCTATAATTCCGTTTTGCTTAACAGGCAAATATGTGACTTTAAAGCCTTCATTTTCCAGATGCCGACAAGAATCCAGAACACACTTATGCTCCGTGCAGACAGTTATTATATGATTTCCTTTATTTTTATAAAAGTGAGCAACGCCCTTGATTGCCGTATTATTTGACTCAGTTGCACCTGAGGTAAAGATAATTTCTTTGCTATCTGCGTTCACCAGATCAGCGATATGTTTCCTTGCTTTTTCCACTGCTTCTTCAGCAGTCCAACCAAATGAATGGCTGCGAGAGTGTGCATTACTGAACTCACCAAAGTAAGGTATCATCACCTCTAAAACACGGGGATCTACTTTAGTAGTAGATTGATAATCAAGAAATATTGGTAATTTTATTTTAGTATCATGTATTTTTTTACTTTCAACATTCATAAAGCTACCACGGAGACAAAATTTACAATTATTTTATAGCATTAAAACTTAATTTTTTCAAGATATAATCTTGCATCAAGTACAAAAGTGTCATCCAAGTAGCTGACACATAACTGTACGAACATTTATTTGCGAAAGCAGTGTGTTAAATGTTATAGCCAGTTTTGCCTCAAACACAAAGGCAGTGCCCAAACACTGGGATGACACCCTACTGGTGGCAATTGCTTCCAAATCACAATGTTTGTACAGCTGTGCGCCGTGCGCTGGAATCCGTTTTAGCCCTTATCTATATCTCAGTTCCACCAACAGTTATTGCGTCGACTTTGAGTGTCGGCTGACCAACTCCAACGGGCACATTTTGTCCATCTTTCGAGCATGTGCCAACACCAGGATCTAACTTTAAGTCATTACCAACCATAGATACTTTTTTCAACACTGTTGGACCATCACCAATTAGTGTTGCTCCTTTTACTGGCTGTGTAATTTTGCCATTTTCTATTAGGTAAGCTTCCGAAGATGAAAAAACAAATTTTCCTGACGTTATATCAACCTGCCCACCACCGAAATTTACTGCATATAGACCTTTCTTTACGCTAGATATTATTTCCTTCGGTGTATACTTTCCGGGCAACATATAGGTGTTTGTCATGCGCGGCATAATAACTTCTTTATAACTTTCTCTTCTACCATTACCAGTTGGGCTTACACCCATGAGTTTAGCGTTCATATGATCCTGCATGTATCCTTTTAGGATCCCATCCTCTATCAATATATTATAACTGGGTGGAGTGCCTTCATCGTCTACGCTGATAGAGCCGCGCAAATTGGGCAGAGTTCCGTCATCAACTACTGTGATGTCACTAGCTGCTACTTGTTTACCCACAGAATTTGAAAATGCTGAAACTTTTTTGCGATTGAAGTCGCCCTCAAGTCCATGACCCACGGCTTCGTGTAACAATATTCCTGGCCAGCCTGGACCTAAAACGACTGTCATTTCTCCGGCTGGAGTTGGAATTGCTTCAAGATTTACCAGTGCTTGTTCTAACGCTTGGTTTGCAACTTCTTTCCACTTTTTCTCAGAAATAAACTTACTATAAGAGTCCCTTCCACCATGCCCTGCAGAACCTCTTTCGGTACGGCCATCTTTTTCTACAATGACTAGCACATTAAAACGTACCAGAGGCCTGATATCGCTTAATCTGTGATCACCCTTTATTATTTGTACAACTTGCCATTCTCCACTTAGAGTTATTTTTACTTGCTTCACGCAGTTATTTTTGGACCTTACATACTCATTAACCTCATTGAGTAGCTTAATCTTTGAATTCAGATCCATTTCATTTATAGGGTTAATCCTCGAATATAGGCTTTTTGTCTCTTCGTTTAAATTTATTGAATTTGTCTTGTTTAAAGACACTGAGCTTTTTACCATAGAAGCAGCATTACTAATTTCTTTTTCGCTGATCTCAGAAGAACAAACGAAAGATGTACTATCTTCACAAAAAGACCTTAAACCAAATCCCCTTCTAGTATTCAAGTCCATGTGTTTTAATATGTTATCCTCAAAAACCAGGGACTCCGACTGGCAAAATTCTAGAAACAGCTCACCACCATCGCTATTGCTCAAAGCGTTATTGACTATTTTATATACGTTATTAATATTAACATTGTTTTGAGCAAAAAATATTTGATCTAGATTTGGCATTACCTTTGAACTAAAAATTGTTTAAGTATATTATTTAACTTTAACATAGTAAACTATAAAAAGCCCGGGTGGCGGAATTGGTAGACGCGCTAGCTTCAGGTGCTAGTAACTTTTTAAGTTGTGGAAGTTCAAGTCTTCTCTCGGGCACTCTTAGCTTCCATATTGCTTATTGAATTAATTAATGTTATAATATAACATATTAGGTAATATTCATGCTATGTATAGTGAAAAAAATAAGTTAGCCTGCAGAAAGAAGGTACGAACTTACTCGAAACGCTTAGTTACTACACTATCTACTATCTCTTTCATTGGATACATAGCGGCATTGGTCTTGAATATTCCTGTCTTAAGTCTGTATTTTAGTATTGCCGGCACTATATTCAGTGCACTTTCGTTTGCTTTAAATATATGGTCACTAAATGATCATTCCCGACAACAGAATCTTAATAAGAAATCTGGCATAAAAAACACTCCAGGACAAAAAAAGTTAACAAAGATCTATCTTGATATAGCATCCAGTGCTTCATTTCTAATAGGAGGTATTGCATCTATGTCGCTTTTTGAGTCTTCTGTTATTTATTTTGTTTCTACGCCTTTTTTTATTCTAGGCTGTGTTATTATGGCAGCTAATATCGTTCAAACTATGATTAGTGAACCACAGACAAAAAACGTCCTTGAGAATCTCTCTTCAAATACTGCAAGAGTACAAGCTTAAGTATTAACTTATTTAACTTATACAGGAATATTAGCTATATAATTCCACTGAAGGAAGCCATTCAAAAGAGTTCGATGTAATTAGCGTCAAAAAAGTGTAAGCAGAAATTGTGGGCTTATTGGGGTAGGAGCGCTTAGTACTCCTACTTCCACATCAATTACTTGAATAATTGCTCAAGCTATCAAAATAAAAGTTTTTATTCAGTAATTTGTGTATAAAGGGTACTATTTTACTAGTAGTGAAATAAATCAGAATGAAGTCTATTTTATTAACGAGGCCTTTATTGGACTCGTTCAATACAAGAAATATATTGAGAAAGTATGGATACAAAGTTTTTATAGAACCAGTATTCACAATAAAGTACTTAAATCCTGATATATCTGCGTACGAATTTGACGTTGTGATATCTACAAGTAAAAACAGTGTAAAGGCTTTTAGTCAAATATGCAAAGAGGATGACTTTCCGATTATTACAGTTGGTAATTCAACCATGCAGGCTGCAAAAAATTTGGGATTTTCTGATATAATCTCAGCAGACAGCAACGTTGATGGTCTGATATCATTCATAAAAGCTCACTATTCAAGTGCAATAAAGTTCTTATATATAAGAGGACAAGAAGTATCATGTGACCTAAAAAAGAGATTATCTGAAGAAGATTTTAACGTAAGAGAAGTTGTACTCTATAAAACAATTATAAAAAGGAATCTAACTAATAGGTGTAAAAATTTACTATTGGATGGTAAAATTGATAGTGTTGCTTTTTTTTCCTCACAGACAGCAAGGATATTTTGTTCATTAGTTCTAAAAAGTGGGTTATCTCATGTGATGAATAATACAGTTGCATATACTATGAGTAAGAACATTGCTGATAGTTTAAAGTTAATCAAATGGAAAAAAATTATAACATCGAGGTTGCCTACTGGGGAGAGTTTAATTGATATAATTAATAAGGATTGTTGATGCTAAAGATTGCAACTTGGAATGTAAACTCCATACGTAAAAGAGTTAACCAACTTTGTAGTTTTATAGTTGATAGTCAGATAGATATAATTTTGCTGCAAGAGATAAAATGTATGGAAGAGCAATTTCCTTATGCAGAGATAGAGAAGCTGGGATATGAATGTGCTGTCTATGGACAAGTTGCAAGAAATGGCGTTTGTGTTTTATCTAAATATCCGATACTGGAGAAGTTTAAGATTGATATCGTAGAAGGTTATCAAGAAGCGCGTTATATAGAGTGCATAATAAAGCACAATAATCAGAAGGTAAGGGTGGGAAGTGTATACGTTCCAAACGGTCAAAGCCCGGACTCTCAAGCATTTGAATATAAACTCAAGTTTTTTGATAATCTATATGAAAGGATGAGCACTTTGTTAAAGAATGAAGAGTTAACTATTATAGCTGGCGATTATAATGTTGCACCGGATGAAATTGATGTCTTTGATTCAAACTTATTGAATGGCCAAGTGTGCTTTCATATAAGAGAACGTGAGAAGTTAAGAGCGATCTTGAATCTTGGGTTTAAAGATGCGTTTAGAATATCTCACCCAAATTTGCAACAATTCACTTGGTGGCATTATCAAGGCAATTCACTCAGAAATAATCAAGGAATGCGAATAGATTATATGCTGTTATCACCACAAGCTGTAGATAAATTGGAAACATGCTACATAGATGATAGATTGCGTAAGCTAGAAAATCCGTCTGACCATACTCCTGTTGTATGTGCTATAGAATAATAGCAGATCTCTTACACAATTCACTTTTGGCAAACCTGAGTAGTCTTACCTTTGCTGCTCTGTGGTTCTTCCCTTCGTTTGTTTTCCTTTCCTGTCCAAGATTGATCGCGCTGCTCACTCTTTTCGTTTTCCCTGTTGTTTCTCTGGGAAATTTGCTCAGGAACAGGTTGTTTTTCACTCTTTTCTTTTCCTTGGGAAATTTGTTCAGAAACAGAGGTACCTTTCTCAACTTCTGTAACTGGGGTTTTTAAAATATCATCAATGCCCTCGAGAATTTTTCCATTCAGTTTTGCTCTCTTTTCTGTATCATCTTTATCTTGTGAGCTAGGGTCATACAAAGTACCTTTTTTGTTATTTGAAAAAAGAACCTCCACTCCTCCTTTTATGGCAAATATTGTGCCGATAGCAGTAAGAACTACTCCGAGTGTAGTAGGACCAAAAATTAACATTGGAATAGTGGAAAGAAGGACAGGAAAAAAGATCTTGCTTAAGAACGTTGTTACCATCTCTTCATCACTGAGTGGTGGTTCATCCTCTTCTTTCTTGTCTTTACCTAAGAATGGTATTTTTTCTTTCATCCCATCCATAAAGGAGCCAGAAATATTTTTCGGGTCTATTTTGATCCCTCCAATTAGCAGCAGCAGCATTTCCAATACAAACTTTATGGATGAATCTTTAGCTTCTGTACCGCGTATATCAGCTACACAGTCATCTACTACTTCTTTTATTTTACCATTCTTGAGATTCTCCTCATTAGCTAATTTTTTCTCTCTAATTTTCTCAAATACGGAAAGTAAAAACTGAGAAAAATTCTCTTCACTGAGTGGTTCTACATCTTCTAGCTTGACATTATTGAATATAATTTGATTCTGACTTAGCATGAAAGCGAGTACTGCCTCGTCATCTTCCTTTAATTCTTTAGGTTGTACTTTGTTTTTTAGCAATTGTATAAAGGCATCATGGATTACCTGATGTTCCTCTTTTTCAAAAATTTTCTCATCTTCGTTAGTTACCTGAGTAGGTAACTTTGGAGGTTTTGAACTTTTTACTTGTGGGCCTGTCATGGCTGACCTATTTGCATTTGCTATGTTCTATTCTAACATATTTTTCGTATTAGTTCAAATGATTTATACTCCTAGAATTCACGATGTTTAAGTCATAATTAAGGGAATTTAGACCCCAGTTGTCGCCAACTTTTATTTCTACTTCAAGTGGTACAGAAATTTCTATTGCATTTTCCATTATATCTTTCATAAGTTTTGCTGTTTCTTGTACCTTTTCGTCTTCTACTTCAACCAGTAGTTCATCGTGAACCTGGAGGATTATTTTACCTACTTTTAATTGGTCAAAAAGCTGAATCGTCGCACGTTTTATTATATCAGCGGCGGTGCCTTGCAGTGGTGCGTTTATTGCTGCCCTTTCTGCAAATTGTCTTATATAAGGAATTGTATTGTTTATGTCTCTTACAAAGCATCTCCTGCCAAACAAAGTTTCTACATAACCATGCAATCTTGCGATAGACACTGCTTTTTCCATATAGGCCTTTATTTCTGGGTAACAGGAAAAATAGTAATTAATGTATTCAGCAGCTTCCGCAATGGTAATTCCAAGCCGCTTTGCAAGACCAAATGGGCTAATGCCATATATAATTCCAAAATTGATGGATTTTGCTTTGCGTCTTAATTGCTCATCTATTTCTTGCACTCCAAAAACTTGCCTTGCGGTGATCTCATGAATATCTTGTCCGTTTGCAAAAGCTTCTTTAAATGCTGCAACGTTTGCAACGTGTGCCAGGAGTCTTAATTCTATTTGCGAATAGTCAGCAGAAATTATCTTATACCCTTTTGGCGCAATAAATGCTTGTCTGATAAGATTTCCCTCTTCGCTTCTGATAGGAATATTCTGTAAATTAGGATTGCTGGAGCTCAGCCTTCCAGTTGCAGTTGCAGTCGTTGAAAAGCTTGTGTGTATTCTACCATCAAGTGGATCAACTTGCTTTATTAATGCATCAGTGTAGGTGCCTTTTAATTTACTTAAATGTCGCCAATTTAAGATTTTACTTGCGATTTCTACCCCTTCTTCTTCGAGTGCCTCTAGAACTTCATAATTGGTGCTATACGATCCAGATTTTTTTGACTTTTTCTTTTTATTAAGCCCCATTTTGTTGAACAAAACATCACTTAATTGTTTTGGCGAAGCAATATTAAATCTTTCTCCTGCCAAATTATATATCTCATCTTCAAGCACGGCAATTACCTGCTGAAATTTATCGGACAGCTCCTGTAATTTTTGTATGTTCAGTAATATCCCATTTTTCTCCATATCAAATATTACTTTCATAAGTGGCTTATCGAAGCGCTCGTAAATTGTGAACAATTTTTCCTGAAATAACCTTTGCTTTAGCTTTTCATGAATTGCTATTAAAGTTTTTGCCGAGAGAATTTCTGCATTTTCACTCAAATTATGCGCAACTATGTTTGGAATACTGTGATCATGCTTTCCTGTATCCAAGCTATACGACATTATCATCAAATCATCAACTGAATCTAGAATCTTCTCTACTGCAGGAAAGATTTTCCTGATCTCTTTAATGTTATGTATTATTTTAAGCACCCCATTTGAGAGCAAAGTTAAGTTAATTATAATGAGTGCATCTTGTATGCTGTCTTGCCCTATATAAAAAATATTACTTTCGCTATAAGATAGACTTAATACATTGTTTTCAAGGTGGTAATGAATTGCAATTCTGCCTTCATATCTACAATGCTCTAAAAATTTCTCTAACTCTTCACTACTATACTCTATTTTTTCTTCTGTGCTGGATCCTTTGTAAGAAAAAAGCTTTTCCATTTTACCTATTAAGGAATTGAATTCATACTTCTTTAAAAAGGATAATAGTTTCTCCATATTTGGAGAATGGACTTCATATTTTGCAATATCATGTTGAAGGTCTACTTTTTCGCATAGTGATAAAAGCTCTCTTGAAATCAATGCTTTTTCCTTATGTTCGGTAAGAATATTACGAATCCTCGTTTGCTCGATGTTATCAATGTTCTCTATAATATTATTCAATGAATCAAATTCATCTAATAATTTAGTGGCAGTTTTTGGGCCTATTCCTGGAACGCCTGGAATGTTATCGGATGCATCACCAGTTAGAGAAAATAAATCAAGAAGCTTGTTTGAATTTACACCAAATTTTTCTACTATTTGTTTTTCATCTATGTATATATTTTTAATGGGGTCGAATATTAAAATATTGTGGTTCAAGAGTTGAAATAAATCTTTATCTGATGAAACGATTACCACTTTAAAGTCTTGGTGGTTGGCATATTTTGCAGCTAGTGTTGCGATTATGTCATCTGCTTCATAACCTTCAATTTCTTCATAGCTGAGGTTAAAAGCTTCTACAGCTTCCCTCAGTATGGTGAACTGTGGAGTTAGATCCTCAGGAGGCGTTACTCTATTCGCTTTGTACTCAGGATATAAATTGTGCCTAAAATTCTTTTTCCCTGCATCAAGTGCTATAGTTAAGTAGTCCGAATGGGCAATGTACTTAAGAACCATATTCAGAAAGCCATATACACCACCTATTGGCATTCCTGTTGTGGTAATTAAGTGAGGTAGTACATAGTAAGCTCTAAAAAGAAAACCATAGCCATCGATGATTGTGAAAGTTTTTTCTTTCATTGTAGATATTTATACGTGCTTTTGATGGTCCACTATTTAGCTGAGAAAATCAAGTTTTTGTTTTTCTGCTTTTGAGCGTTGTAAGAGATTTTACCGAAAATAGCATTCATGATGGGGATGTACACATATGTAATATCAAAACCTAGTAGAAGAAATTTGACCTTACCCAGAAAAAGTGGAGAGAAAGTTTGGAATGTTTTTCACAAAGAGAATGATGAATCAAAATGCTCAGGAATGCAATAGTTAATAGTGACGTTGTTTGTTATAAAAAATTTCTATGTATTCAAATATTGCAGTTCTAGTTTGTTGAGCAGAGTGTTGTGAAGTATCAATAAGTATTTCTCTTTTCAATGAGCTAAAGAAGCTTTCTGCAACAGAATTGTCGTAACAACAGCCTTTATTACTCATCTATATTCTTTACAGCTAAGAGATATTGATACCCTTGCGCAGTATATTGTGAACCTTGGTCACTGTGCAGCAGTAGATTTTTAACAGGTTTACGCCTATTAATGGCCATTAATAAAGAGTTCATAACCAATTGTTTATTTATTGCACTACTCATTAACTACCATACGTGAGAATTATTGCTGCCAAATATAGCCATCCCTCCTTGGTTTTGATGTAAGTAATCCCATACTTTATTTGGTTGATCAACAATAAAGTTTTGATCTAGTATATTGGGAGCTACAGCTCTATTATCTGTTTGTTGTTTTTTAATTTTAAACTTTCTTCTCAGTATAGCCCTGATGTCATTTTTCTGCATAATACTTTGCACCGTTTTCAAATTGCAACTTTTACCCAAAGCCTTCAATTCAGCATGAATTTTAGGAGCTCCATATCTACATTTAGAAACTTGATATATTTTTTGAATAGCTTCGAGTAGCTCTTTATTTGCTGATTCTCTACTGCTTATTTTTCTTGTGGTCCACTTATAGTAGCCACTAGCAGAAAATCCTACATAATTCCTGTACTTTATAGCAGTTACTATATAAAAAAATATTTTACTCTTTTTGACTGGCCAGGGCTTTTTTTAAAATGTCTCTTTCTCTTGTTACTTTTGCTAACTCTTTCTGTAAATCAAATCTCTCTTTGTCATAAGGTGCTACATCTGGAAATGCATTTGCCGCTGACTTTTTTTCGTTATATTTCTTCATCCATTTTCCTAATACACTATCCCTTATTCCTAGATCTCTTGCTACTTTTGCAACTGGTTGACCTACCTTTCTTTGTTCATTTGCCAGCTTAACAGCTTCCAATTTGAATTCTGCTGTATATTCTCTTACCATTTCTAATCCTCCAAAATTTTATTTTACCCAAAAAAACTCTTTTCTTTCTCTCCACTTTTTCTTGGTAAGGTCACTATTTCTTAAGTAATTTACACTTCAGAGTTTATCTGCTTTAAAGTTTACTCTATTCTGTTTCAGCATTTGTCATAAATCCTTAATTATTTCTGACTTTTTAGTTCAGTTTTTAACCATTCTTTCCTTAACTTAATGGCAGTGACAATAAGCCTATCTATCATTCTGATGTGATTTCAGTTTTTTTTACATGCAAACTTTCTAATCCCACCTTGTAGTTAGGGTAAATTAGAGAGACATTAAGATCTTTTTTAATTTTAACATTACTTACTTTTTTTGATCCTAAATAAAAACTCTGTGCATAATCTGGTAGGGAAGAAGCCTCAATTGGTTCTGGAGGGCTAACATTGAGAAGTTTGGTCGCATATATTACCACTTCAGATTGTGTAGTGGGTAAATCGTCTGCACAATTGTATATTTCACCAGGTTTTATGTTTTGCATGGAAGAAAATAAAATATTCGATATATCTTCAACGTGAATACGAGAAAAAAAATGCCCTTCTTTTTTCACATTTCTTGCTTTGCCAAGCTGCAAGTCAATTAACACGTTCCTACCAGGACCGTATATTCCAGCTAAACGAAAAATATGTACAGGCAGTTTGCTATTTAGCCACTTCTTTTCAGATTTAAGGCGCTTTTCTCCTCTGATTTCTATAGGTCTTGTTTCAGATTCCTCATCCACCCAATTACCAGAGTGATCACCATAGACGCTAGTTGCAGACAAATAACCAAACCATTTAACATTTTGCAGGCAATCACCGTATCTCTCCACAACATCATCACCATCTGGAGGAATAGAAATTAAAACGTGCGTTGCGCTTTTAAGCAGATCTTGGCTAACCTTCTCATAATTAAAGAGGATTACATTTTGTATATCTTTACTTCTTGATGTGCCACTGACTTTCCAACCTAAGTTCAGTAATTTTTTCGATAAAAATTTAGCTACATATCCATAACCAAAGCAAAACAAGTGCATGAAAATTAATTTTTAAAATTCTTCTTGATAAATTCTACTCCTAATTTTATTCCCTCTTCATTAATAATATGCCCTAATGCATGAATTGGGTGTCCTTCAACATTTACTCCATTTTCTTTCAGAGCTTTAACCGCTAAGTCGAGGGACGAAAAAGGTACCACGTCGTCAGCATCACCATGGATAACACATATGTTAGGTTTTGACTTGATCTCTGGTGCAGTTTTTGAAGGTGAAAGAAATCTACCAGAGTATGCAACAACTGATGCACAGGATTGAGAGCGGGTGAGAGCTGTATGTATTGCAAGCATTGCTCCTTGAGAAAATCCAACTAAAGAAAGTTGCGTATCTTTTAAATTAAGCTCCTTTAATTTTGTATCAATGAAATGATTTACAATTGATGTAGCATTTTTTACTCCATTATATAGCGCTTCCTCACTACGATCTTCCAAGCTGAACCACTGATAACCATCACCTATTTCTCTTTCAAACGGAGCATTGGGTACTGCAAAATATGAACCCAGTAAAAACTTGCTCATAACTTTAGCAAGGTGAATGAAATTATCGCCACTTGAGCCCCAACCATGTAAAAAAATAATCAAATTTTTCTTATTTCCGCCTGCACAAATTTCTGGGCCTTTAAGTTCAATCATTTCTTTTCCTTTTGCATTTATATTTTTATTTAACACTAATTTTCAAATTTGTAAAAACCCATGTGCAATTATGTACACTAGCTCATAACTGTATGAACATTGCAATTTGCAGGCAATTCGCGTGGCAGATGAAAGTAGCTGACACTGGAATCCAGCTTTTGATCGAAAATGTTGCATAGTGCACAATCAATTTTTCTAGATCCCAGTGTCAAGCACTGGGATGACATCATAGGGGCGCTGGGATGACACCCTCCTGCTAGACAATGTTCGTACAGCTATGGAATGAATCGCGGTATGACGTAGGATTGCTGTCATTCCAGTGCTTGACACTGGGATCCAGTTCTTATTACCTGGTGTAAAGTTAAGTTTCCTGGATTCCAGTGTCAAGCACTGGAATGACACCTCTGGGCACTGCCGTCATAAAGGAACCAGTGTCAGCTACTTTCATGGCATCAATAATTGACCTCGACTTACCGTCCAACTAGAAAGTTGTATATAGAATGACAGAAATCCAGATGTTATTTACTTACTTTCGATCTTTTCTATCAATTTTTTAACTAAGCCTCTTAGCTTTTTACTGGATTCATCAAGCTCTTGAATCTGCGAGCTGTGCTCTTTCATTAGTTCCTTATAGTTACCTCTTATGTAGTCAATCATTTCCTTCATCTGAGCAATCATCTTGTTAACATCCATACTGCCCAAATCAGGTATCATGCCAGGCATAGCCCCTTCTAACATACCGCCAGCCATAAGCTGCTGAGACATTTGCATAAATGGTTTTAAAGTCTGATTAAGCAATTCAGGATCCTTGGCTAATTTTTCTATTTGCTCTTTGCAAGTATCCATATACTGCTTCATAAATTCATCTTCTTGCCCTTTGTCTATCATAATTATAACCTACCTAAAAATACGTGTTCTTTATTATATATTATTTTAAAATTAAAAACAATACAAAATACCTGTCACAATTGCATTAATACTTTTTAAATAATAAAAAATGCTCCTTTGCTTATAAAGGGTCACATACCTTCTTTAACCATTCCTTATCTTTTACGCTATTTTCTAAGTTTTTATAGACAAATTGATGGTAGCCATTTATCCATTCAATTTCATCCTTAGTAAGCATTTGCACATTTATTAGTCTTCTATCATATGGAATAGAGGTCAGTTGTTTAAAGTTTAAGAAGCCGTTTTCTTGCCTGTCAACATATATCAGATTTTCAATTCTTATTCCATACTCTCCCGGAATGTAATAGCCAGGTTCGTTGGAAAGTATCATCCCTGGCGTGAGTTTCACTTTATTACTTTTTGATATTGCTTGTGGTCCTTCGTGTACTGATAGGTAACTTCCTACTCCATGCCCTGTACCATGCATATAGTCCATTCCAAATTTCCATAAATGCGTACGTGCTAATATATCCAATTCTCCACCAGTAGTGCCAGGAGGAAAGATGACACTTGCTATAGCAATGTGAGCTTTGAGTACTATTGTATAGTGGGTTATTTGTTCATCAGTTGGATTGCCAATTGCTACAGTTCTTGTCACATCAGTTGTGCCGTCAAGGTACTGGCCACCAGAGTCAATCAAATACAGTCCATCTTTCTGAATTACTTTATTCGTCTTACTGCTTGCACGATAGTGAATTATTGCCCCATTCTCATTAAATGCTGAAATTATTGGAAAACTTAGTTGCTTAAACAAATTCTGCTCTTTTCTGTATTCTAAAATCTTTTCTTCAGCTTCAAGTTCTGTACCAACATTATTTTCAAGCCAATATAGAAAATTTGTAACTGCCACTCCATCTCTGATATGCGCATTTATAGCCCCAGCTATTTCAGTTTGGTTTTTTGCTGCTTTATAAATTAGACAAGGATCTTCTCTCTCAGCTACCTGTTTATCTTTTATTACAGCCATGATACTCATTGGAGTTGTGCTTGGATCCATGACTATTGAATTTAGCTTGTGCAGCGAATTTTCTAGCTCACTAATATCAAAAATATTTATATGATTGCCTAAATTTGCTTCTATAGTTGAATGTTCTTTATCTTGAATAAACAAACCAACATTACCGCTTTTATACAATATAGCACGGCCCAATATACATGGAGTATATTTAGCATTTTCATTTCTTAAATTTAATAACCACGAAATTGAATTTGGATCAGTTAAAAGCACTACTTCAGCTTCTTTATCTATGCTTTTAGCTATTTTTTCACATTTGTCCTTACTACTTTCACCAGCATATTCAATAGAATGTAAAACCACTGCTTGTTTTCGACAGTCACTTTTTTTTCCAGCTAAACAGAGTATTAATTTACAGATATTCTCATACTTTCTTATATCTTCTATGGTAAAATATTGCAAATAATAACCTAGTGAGGCAGTCGATGTTAAGTTTGCTTTTATCCATTCGCGTGGATCCTCTTCTTGTATATTATATACTTGAAAATTGCCCCGATCGAGCTGATTGCGAGCTTGTGTGATATAGCGTCCATCCGTAAAAAATGGGCACTTGTTGTCTTTTGTAACGATAAGTAGCCCATTTGTTCCTGTAAAGCCACACAGCTTTGTTAGCTCCTCTGAATACTCATTTAAATATTCATCTTTAGTATGCAACATAAATGCATCAACGTTTATCTCGTGCATAAAAGAACGAAATTCTTCGATTTTTGACATAGAACACCTCATACAAAATTAGCAGCCACTTTCGTTTTCCTGTTTCTCAAATACACTAATATGCTCACTATCGCTGCAGGAGTGATGCCTTGTATTTGCTTTGCAATGCCAATCGTCGCTGGTTTTATCGTCTGCAACTTTTCTATTACTTCACTTGACAGGCCTTTAACTTGTGAATAGTTAAAATCAATTGGAATTTGAGTGTTAATTTCCTCTCGTAAAAACTTCATATCCGCTTCTTGTCTTATTAGATAAGGTTTGTATTTTGCTTCAATTTCAACCGCTTCGCATATTTCATTCTTAGTTATGCTACCCATTGCGGTGCCATCCCAGCGCGTGATGCTGCTTAACTCCGGCCATATTTCTTGTAATTTATTCCAGTCGATGTTTGGATAGCTAAGTAAATCTAGTGCCGTTTTTCTTATCCCATCATAAGATATTTTGATACCATAAGACCTAAGCTGCTCAGGAGTAATCGTCAGACTCCCTAACTCCTCTTCAAGCTGCTTAATGGATTCAAGTTTATTCTGTAAAACGGAGTATCTCTCATGCGAAACAAGGGAAATATCATAACCTTTTTGTGTTAATCTTCTATCTGCATTGTCTGACCTGATAGCTAGCCTATATTCTGCACGTGAGGTAAATAATCTATAAGGTTCGATCACCCCTTTGGTGACTAGATCATCTATCATTACGCCGATATATGAGTCTGTGCGATGAAGAACAAAGCTTTCTTTTTTTTCAGATGCAGAGAGTGCTGCATTAATTCCGGCAATAATTCCTTGCCCTGCTGCTTCTTCATATCCAGTAGTGCCATTAATTTGGCCAGCAAAATATAGGCCTTTAATTTTCTTAGTTTCAAGAGTATGGCTTAGTTCTCGTGGATCAATATAGTCATACTCAACTGCATATCCAGGTCTTAGTATTTCTGCATTTTCAAGTCCCTTGATACTCTTTATCATTTCACACTGCACTTCAATAGGCAATGAATTTGAAATTCCGTTCGGGTATATAGTATCATCATTCAAGCCCTCTGGTTCTAAAAATATTTGATGACTACTTTTTTCTGCGAATTTTTTAACCTTAGTTTCAATGGATGGGCAGTATCTTGGTGCTATAATATCATCCAAATACGAAGAAGCTGACCTGTGCAGATTCTCTCTAATTATTTTATGCGTGTTTTCATTAGTATGGGTAATAAAGCATGATACCTGAGGTTGATTAATTTTTTCTGTTAAGTAAGAAAACGGCACAGGTGGATTATCACCCACTTGTTCTTGCAATATTGACCAGTTTATAGTGCCACGATCAAGCCTTGGCGGAGTTCCGGTACGCAATCTACCTAATTTAAAATTATATTTCTTCAACGTATTTGCAAGTTCTACGGCAGGCTTATCTCCCATTCTCCCTGAAGGAGTTACCTGCTCTCCTATATGAATCACACCCCGCAGAAAAGTCCCTGTAGTTAGAACGACTTTACTTGTCAGTATATGCTCCCCTGAGCTTGTTATTACAGCTTTAATGCACAATTCTCCATTGTTATTACTCTCTATAAGAAAATCGTCAACCGACTCTTCTTTTACCGTCAAATTATTATAATTTAGAATAATTTCCTGTATTGCTTGCTTGTATAATTTTCGGTCTGCCTGTGCACGCGGGCCCCATACTGCTGCACCTCTGCTGCTATTTAAAATGACTGAGTGTATACTTGCTTGATCGATTGCTCTTCCCATTATTCCATCAAGAGCGTCAACTTCCCTGACTACAACGCCCTTTGCAACTCCTCCGATTGCTGGATTGCAGGACATTTCCCCTATAGTTGAAATTTTATGAGTTATAAGCAGCGTGTTTGCACCAAGGCGAGCTGCAGCAGCAGCAGCTTCGCACCCTGCATGACCACCACCTACTACTACTACATCATATTTATGCATGCCTTCTTGAGTAATTCTTACTCTACTAATATTCTAACTATTAGCGGTTAATGTCAAATTTTACAGTAATTAACTATTTCAATCATCAGTGGCCAATGTATAGCTAACTCACGTCATACCGTCACGGTATCTCTAGATCCCGCTAACAAGCAGCGGGATGACGGTTTTTCAAATTATCGGGTTTTAGTGGGGCGAGCGACCAGGATCGAACTGGCGACATTCAGTACCACAAACTGACGCTCTACCAACTGAGCTACGCCCGCCAAGATATAAAATTTCTAACATAAGAGCGCAAATAGTCAATTGATTATTTAACTCTCCTTTTGCAGAGGGTTTTAAGTTTAGCCAATAAATATTTTCATTGATACTTTTACCATTATAGTTAATTGTATTGACACTAATGAAGTAGTGGTATGTTTAAAAGTATTTTCACATTTAGTTTTTTTACGGCTATTTCAAGGATCTCAGGGTTAATAAGAGATGTATTGATTGCTACGGTTATTGGTGCGAACTCTCTTGCAGACATATTTTTTTCTTCGTTTCGTTTTGCCAATCTATTTCGAGCATTTTTTGCAGAAGGAGCGTTCACTACCTCATTCATACCATTATATTCGACAGAATCATATGATAATAAAAAGGCATTTAATTTTGCAAGTAGTGTAATATCCATTACGTTTATTATCTTAGTAATTTTTTGCCTTATCATGCAAACTTTCTCCCCTTATATGATTCAAATTTTTGCTCCTGGATTTGACCAAAGTAAGTTTACCCTTACTGTTACTTTATCAAGAATTATGATGCCCTACATAATCTTTGTTTCAATTGCATCACTTATTGGTGGAATGCTGCAAGTAAAGCAGCATTTTGCTTCAACAGCTATTGCACCAATCGTTTTGAATCTCTGTTTAATCATCAGTTTGTTTGTGCCTTACGTAAAAACTCCAGCGCACAACCTTTCTATAGCTGTCCTTATAGGAGGAATTTTCCAGCTACTTTTGATACTATTTAGTGCATACAAGTTAAAGGCAGCTTTTTCTTTTAGCCTTGAATTAAGCAATGAAGTAAGGTTATTTTTTAAGCGTGTGATACCTGCAATTATCAACAATTGTGTAACTCAAATAAGCTTATGGATTGATACAATCATGGCGAGTTTTATACCAAATGCGGTGTCCTATATATATTATGCCGATAGACTAAATCAACTACCGCAGGGAATAATCGGTACTGCAATTGGTACAGTGCTTCTTCCTTTAATTTCAAAACAGGTGGATAATACTGAAAATATAGTCAAAATACAGAACAAGGCTCTCAACATAGGATTAATGTTAATTATGCCAACAACTGCTGCCTTTATCATTATTCCCGACATAATTTTACTTACGCTTTTTTCTTACGGCCGGTTTGATCATTATGCAGTGCAGCAAACTGTTCCCACTTTAATAGCATTTTCTCTTTCTTTACCTGCATTTATTATAAATAAAGTATTGCTACCTACATTTTTTGCTAAAGGCAATCTGAAAATACCAACCATATTTTCGCTAATGTGTCTTGGAATTAATGTAGTGCTAAACCTTTTGTTAATGAACGAGTATCAGCATACGGGGATTGCTATTGCTACTTCCGTTTCCACTTGGATAAACTCTATTCTATTAATTAGTTATTTAACAATAAATAAAATGTATAAGGTTAGCCAAGCGTTATTGTTAAATGTCATGAAAATTTTTGTAGCAACGGCAGTCATGTCAATAGCCCTTTATATTTTTAATTCTTTGTTGGCAGGATTATTTTTTGATAAAATGTTGGCTCGTATTGTTTATTTAGCGACTTTAATAGCTTTGAGTGTTATTGTTTATTTTGGTATTCTCTATTTAATATTTAAGGGAAACTTTAAGCATGTGTAAATTATGAGACTTTCTTTATATGCTATATTATCAATCTCGCTGCTATTAATTCTCATGCATGTTGCTGCAACTTTTAAGGATTGGAGTGGCTACAAGGGATATATTATAAAAGAGTTGGAGAGGACGTATGATGCTGAAGTGCGTATTGGGGGAAAAATTAAAGTTTCGTTGATTACCCCAAAGCTCACTATTTATAATGTATACGTACAATACAACGAAAATAAAGAGCAAAAGTTGTCAGATTTAATTAGTGTAAGAAAAATTGAGGTAAAACCGTCACTCCTATCGTTGTTTTTATTTTCGTTGCAACCAAAGTCAATCACATTGTTTGGCATGAAAAGCAATAAAGAAAATTTAATTAATATTATAAATACAAAAGCCAGTGGTAACACAGTCGATTTAGTAATAAAAGACAGCCAAGTAAGTTTTAAGAATGATTTCGCTAATTATAGCAGCATTGTTAACATAAAGGAGGTTGCTGTAAAAAAAAATAGGCAATTCTCTGGTAAAGTAAAGGTAGGTGATAATAATTACGATTTTTCAGGAAAGGTTAATATCACAAAAAAGAATGTATATATTAGTGTTGAATCAAATTTTGTAAATTTGCTATTTACAGGTAATAGAAATCAAGAAGAACTCCAGGGTAATTTAACACTAACGATCAATAATAGTTCCGGTTTTGCGAGTGATTTAGCAAAAATCATTAATCTTAGCTTTCTCTCTTGTGTTATTCCTAGCGAAAATATCAAGATATCATCCAATATAAGTCTTAATGAAAGTGAGTTTACGGCAACTGACTTAAAAATTGATTCCAAAAGCATGCAAGCCAGCGGTACAATACAAAATGATAGAAAAGGCAATCACACTAATTTCAATATTAGCTTCAGTAAAGTTGATTTAGATTCCATACAAAATGATTCACAAAGAACAATGAATATGAAGGATCTTCTGGAATGTTTTAGAGCAGTTGTGCCAAAGAACTTGAGCTTAAATTTTAATATGGAAGCTTCTAACATTCAATATCAAAACAAAATATTGGACAATTTCCGTGCTGTACTAAAATCCACTGATGGCAAAGTAAAAGTTAATACGCTTCTTAAATTTCCTGGAATCAATAATATATCTTACTTATCAGGAGAGATCTCAAACAATAATGTCCTATCTGAATTCAACGGCGATTTATTAGTCGAAGGAAATGATTTTGGGTCATTCATTTCATGTTTTTTCCCTTCTATAAAGATGAAAGAAAACCAGAAAAATCAATTTACACTAAGTTCTAAACTGCACCTTGCACCAAGAATATTATCTATCTCAGACATTAGACTGCTAAATAATAAGGAATCCTTGCAAGGGTCAATTAGAGTAAGCCATACAAAAAAACACAATGTGGTCAATGGTGAATTTAGCATGCATAATCTTGATGCAGATAAATATGATCATTCATTATTTAGCAGTTTACCTAAAATGCAATGGCTGAAAAATTTTCAGTATGATGCAAATATAAAGGCCCGTGTTAATAACCTTACATTGAATGATACGAAAATTAAAAATTTGGATTTTTTGCTAAAAATGGAAAAAGGTAAGCTAGTTGCAGATAAAATAAAACTATCTGGAGAAGATTTCGATATTACCGGTAATGCAAAAATATTAGCAGATCAAAAATACGCCAAACCTTTATTAGATGTTAACCTTACGGGCAGTAAATTTAATGGAAATATCTTTAAATCACCAAATTTAGTAGAGGTAAAAAGAAATTCAAGAAATGAGATAGATCAAATTCAATGGTCAACAAAGCAGCTTGATTTTTTGGATGATAAAGAAGGCTTTGATGCAAATGTGCAAATCAATACTGCAGAATTTAAAACCGAGCATAATGTTTTGAAAGATTTTAATTTGGATGCGGTAATGAGAAACAACACTATCACTATCAGGCAGGCAAGTTACGTATTAGAACGCGGGCAAGTGTTTTTTCAGGGTTATTTAAGATCAGACTCAATAAATACAAGGTTTTCTATTGTAAATTTGGACACTAAAAAGATTGGTAAGGTTATAGGAATTGACAATGTAAATGGTCAGGTAAGCTTAAATGGTGAAATCAAAACTCAAGGAAAAAGTTTTCATGATTGGGCTAGTAACTTATCAGGAGATATAAATTTACAAGCACAGGGAATAGAATTTACTAATGTGGATTTTAATTCATTTATCACTAATTTGTTAAGCAGTAAGAATAAATCTGAAATTTCCACACTTGCTTATGTTGATATATATAATGGCAAGACATTTTTTGAAAATATTAGCGGAAAAGCAAGTATTAAGAGTGGTATATGTTCAACTAGTTTACAGTTCGGGATTGATCAAGCATCAGGGTCGATCTCTTCTAATTTAACCTTATCTAACTTCACTTTAAATTCTATATTCAGGTTCTTTTTCATACCACCAAATTATAGTAATCCAATCTATATCGATATGCATTTGGATGGCCCTATTTGGCGTCCTAAGATGAGTTTTGATGTAGACCAAATCTTCACCGCTCTGGTTGGCAAGAAAAATAGTTGATTTACTTAGGCGTACGGTTTAGGGGACAATGAACTCATCTGAACGGATACAAACTTAACCTAACTCATCACCACCTGGCAGTGGTGGCAAGCCAAATGCTTCTCTCTTTTCGTTGAGCGTCATGAAGCTTGCGTTTTCTACGTATTTCCACAACTTTTGTCTTTTTTCCATGAGAATTTCTATTGCATCTTTGTCATACGACAAGCACAGATCTTCACCAAATCTTGGTATCAGCCAAGAATTCAGGTGACAGATAATATTTTCTAGCGTTGGTAAAACCGTCTGCTCCCAGAGGGATAAGCGTGCTTCGACTAAATTGCTATAAGTGTTATCACCCGGTATGCCAAGCAATTGCGGTGGAACGCCAAAAGCTAGCGCAATATCACGAGCTGAGCTGTGTTTGGACTCAATAAAATCCATATCCCTTGGCGATAAGCTCATTTCTTTCCACTCCAAGCCTCCTTCAAGCAATATCGGTCTTCCAGCGTTTATAGAACCTGAATAATGATCATTTATCTGCGCTTTTAAGCGTTGGTACTGCTCTTGACTTAAACTTCCACCACTTCCATCTTTTGCTGATTTTACAACTATTGCACCACTTGGTCTTGCCCCATTTTGCAACATCGCTTGATTCCAAGCACCCGCCTGATTATGTTGATCTATGCTATATGCAGCTGCCTCAATTGGTGATAACCCATACCAATCATTCAAAGGATTAAAGGTCTTTAAGTGCAACACTGCTGAACATCCAGTTAGTTTATCAACTTTAAAGTCATAACTGTTGTTATTTATGGTATAACGATAGATATAAGGAACGTTATTTCTCCCTGGAACAATTTCAATCCTATCTGGGCGCAGAAGATAAAGCTCTGTTGGTGGTTTTCTACTATTCTGTGACTCAACCATCAATATATAAGAATTGCCGTTAACTAACCGATAAGTTACAATCCCCTCAATAAATTCCGATTTTGATGTCATTGGATTAGGAGAATAAAGTAATTTCAGTAATGGATGGGCTTTTAGTTGCGATTTTCCCTGTTCAGTAAGCTGGCAGAGAGTAAGAGGTACCGAAGATGCAGCACTTGCAATCATATTGATTGCTCGAAAGGCAATAACATTTTTTATGTAACCTTCCTCAGCAAAACTTACATAATCACGCTTACTCCAACTTGGCTCCATCATTAGCTGCAAAGCAGAATATTTAGTAAATACTGCGCTTTTTTTTCTTTGAAAAATATTGAGATTCATATATGCCTCCTAAAAAATTGAATTTGTGGTAGAATTATATCAATTGGTGTCACAGGAAGGATATACTAACGTACGAACATTATGTTTGAGAGCAATCTCTACACAGTAGTTAAATGGCAGGCACAATAAGGGGTAGCAAAAAGAATGAGCTTTTTTTTTGAGCTGAGCGAAGCCACCTAAGGTAGAAAATGAATCAGGAAGGAGTAAAAATATATTTAATATTTATATGATGTACTTACTTATAAATATCTTTTCTGTGTCCTATCTCTGTGATAACCACTTCATATTTTATAATATTTACGGAATAGATAACGCGATAATCACCTACCCTTAATCTTCTTTGTCCTTTAAATCTGTAATATAATGGCTCACCAAGGTTAATGGGATCAACTGTAAGGCGCTTATTTATCGCATTTATGATCCTTAATCTTATTGTTTTTGGAAGAGCTGGAAGGTCTTTCTCAAGAACGCTTTCTATGAAGATAATATTGTATTCCAGTCTACATCCTCACTTCTAATTTTCTTTACACCTGAAACATTACGTTTAGCAGCACGCTCAATTAGTATTTTATCTTCCTCATTTTCAATTGCTTCTTGTATTAGCTTCTCTGTTAGTTCTTTAATGGACTTATTTCTTATTTTAGCCAGTCCAGCAAGACACTCTGAAATTTCGTTGTTGAAAGTTATGCTAAATTTTGAGTTTGCCATATATTTTACCTAAAATCTACTAATAATTATACAACATTTTTCTGAATTTTTCAATAAAAAAAGTTGCCTATACGTAAAGAGGACCTGTGTTGACAAATAATTAAACATTTGTCATGTACTATGTTTGTTAAGGAGAAATAGCACAGAAGTTAGTATTAAGTATATTAGGAATAAGAAAGGCTGCGCCCAGTGTCACACACTGGAATAACAGGAAAAAACGAACTGCTATACTAAAAAAAAAGAAATAGAATATGACAGAATGGCTAATATCTAATCAGCTTATTGATTATAACTGTGCTGTAAAATCCATGGAAGAGAAAATTCAACAAATTCACAATAATTCAGCAGACGAATTGGTATGGCTACTCCAGCACCCTCCACTTTATACTGCAGGAATCAGTGCAACAGCTGATGATATTGTTGAAAAACTATTTCCCATATATAAAACAGGAAGGGGTGGTAAACACACATATCATGGTCCAGGACAGCGCATTATATATTTAATGTTAAACCTTAAAAAAAGAAACAAATGCGATATAAAGCTATATATTAGAGATCTAAGTAAGTGGATCATAAATGTTTTAAAGCAATTTAATATACTTGGAGAGTTTAGAGAAGATAGAATAGGTATTTGGGTAAACCATAACGGAGTAGAAAAAAAAATTGCAGCTTTTGGTATCCGTTTAAGAAAATGGGTAACTTATCATGGCATAGCGCTTAACGTCTTTCCAGACCTCTCTCATTATAAGGGTATTATTCCTTGTGGACTGCAAGATTATGGCGTCACGTCAATGGAAGAACTAGGAGTGAAAGTTCCACTCTCTGAATTGGATGATATACTAAAAAAAGAGTTTTATAAGATATTTTAATGATTGTTTACCTTTTATATTTCATTCTCACTTTATGTGCTAACACAGGTATTCATGCAATCGACCAAGTTGATATTATTGCTCCTTCTTCGAAGGGAAAAGAATTAGATCTGACTACTATAAAAGAATATGTAGAAGCTTTGGATTTTAATCCCCATATTTCGGAGAAAATATATAGTAATGATAATCCATTTTATTCCAACTCTGATGAATTCAGAGCAAATGATTTGGTTAGTGCACTAACCGGTGATAGTAAAATAATCTGGTGTATCAGAGGAGGAGAAGGGGCTTCTCGGTTAATTCCCTATCTAGAAAAGTTACCCAATGATAAAAAAGAAAGGATTGCTCAAAACAAAAAAATCCTCATAGGCTATAGCGATATAACTGCCTTGCACATCTATCTACAAGCTAAATATAATTGGCAAACTCTTCACGGCACCATGTTGGAAATGATAGTAAATAACTCCGTTTCTGAAAGCTCTGTTGAAAAATTGAAAGAGTTAATTCTTAACAAGCGGGATTCTATCAGATTTGATAACCTAAAGACGATAAATAATGGCATTAGACTAAAAGATGGCAGATTAAAGTCTAAAATCATCGGTGGTAATATGACTTTAGTTGAAAACAGTATAGGAACTGTTTGGCAAATAAATGCGAAAGGTAAAATTCTATTTTTAGAGGACATAAGAGTCTACCCATACGCAATAGAGCGCAGTTTAGATCACCTAAAACAAGCTCACATCTTTGATGGAGTACATGCAGTAATCTTTGGGGATTTCGTTAACTGCTATAACGATAACCTTGTTGAAGTTGTAAAAGAAAGGTTTGCAAAAAGTGTTAACTTTCCTGTATTTACAATGAAAGGGGTAGGCCATGGACATACAAATGATCCTTTACCTTTTAACACTCACGCTATTATTAGCGTTCAAGACGAAAAAGAAGGTTTGTTTTTTATGGACGTGCAGAATTTAGCTAATCTTATAGCTAACGCGAGCTCTACGTCATACCGCCGCAGTATCTCTTAGCCGCTAACACGTACTTAACCGTCATACCGCGATTCATTCGCGGTATCTCATCCGCTAACAAGAGATCCCGCTAACATGTAGCGGGATGACGAATTGCTTAACCGTCATTCCGCCGCAGACCGTCATACCGCCGCGGTATCTCTTAGCCGCTAACACATAGCGGAATGACGAAGTTATCGTCATGCCACCGCGAACCGTCATACCGCCACGAACTGTCATACCACCACGAACCGTCATACCGCGATTCATTCGCGGTATCTCTAGATCCCGCTAACACGTAGCGGGATGACGGTTGTCAGGGTGTCATGCAAGTAGCTGACTACTTGGATCTGGTAGGCTTAAATCACAATGCCCGTAAAGCTGCGACCCTAGAGCTACTATCTCTCACCCACTGCAAATATTGCACGGTACTATCCACTTGATCATCGTGTCGAGTTTCAGGAAACATTAAAATCTCATACTCAAAATCGTTCAGCCATACTGCTTGGTGCGGCAGAAAAACCTTGCCAGACTCTATAATCGGAACAATTTGATAAAATCGAGTGAGTTTGTCATCATGTGGTACTATTTCGATAATTGGTAAATCACTGTTTGTCTTTAGCTCTTGCACCAATTGCTGACCACTTGTTTTTGCTTCGATTAAAATTGCGTGCGGTGTCCATCTTGCAGCTAGTGACAGAACTTGCTCTTTAAGCTTTGGATACTCAAGCTTTGCGCGATATACATCGAGTAAATAGAATTTATTGCCCACTTTTGTCTAGGTGGTGCAGACGCTAAAGTTGCTCATGCTGCTTGTTGAAACTGCAGTGTCCCAGCTCTGAGTGACATATGAGAGACTATCAGAAAAATTTCTATAGCGCTTCAGCCACTCTCGTTTAATTATACCACTTGAAAGTGGCAGAGGGTTCTGTTGATATTGTGCAGCAAAAGCGTAACTTCCAAGTTCAACCTTTATCATCTCAACTTCTTCTTTTCCTCCATAGAGGGGATATAGCAACTGACCTTCTTCTCTTGAGTATAAAATCCTTGCAGGTGCAATGCGTGATACTGGTTTATTATACAGCCACCCGATGCGCTCATTTATAGTTACTTGGATGACAGGAACAGGAGGCGCTGGCTTTTTGATTGAATAAATGATCTCCTTATTTTCAGAAATCATCGGTAAACAAGTATGGTTCCATATGTTTTTCGGTTTGGAGAGAAGGTGCCCGGTTAAGTCCTCCTGGTGTAGCCTGTGCATCACAAGAACGATGACTCCTTTTTTTCTATCGTTGAGCCTGGTTACTAAAGTCTGGTCAAACCAGTTTGTAGCACGCTTTCTAAACGTTTCACTCAAAGCTTGAGCAGAACTGAGCGGATCGTCCACGATGATGAAATCTCCACCTTCACCGGTTAATGTTCCTCCAACTGATGTTGCAATTCTGTATCCTCTCTGCACTGTTTGAAATTTATATTTAGTATTCTGGTCTTTGGATAGTTCTACTTCTGGAAATAGCGCTCTATACCAACTAGACTGCATCACGCACCTGGTGTCGAGCGAGTGCTTTTCGCTGAGCAGCCGAGAGTAACTTGCAACTATTATTCTTGCAGTTGGCTGATTTCCCAGTATCCATGCAGGCCACGCAACACTCACGCACATGGACTTCATCGAACGCGGAGGCATATTGAATATTATTCGTTTCACTTCACCAGCGCTCGCCGCTTCCAGCCTATCTGCTATGACTTTTATGTACCGATAATTATTATACTCACACCCCGGCACTACCGTTTGAAAGCATAACTCAATGAATTTTAGAAAGTTCATGATATAATGTTGAAACCAGCGCGTGACGCTGGGATGACAAAAAAAGGAGCACTGGAATGACACCCTACTTAACCGTCATACCGCCGCGGTATCTCTTAACATAGATCCCGCTAACACGTAGCGGGATGACAATTGTCGTTTAGCCATAAATATTAAGGAATTTACCAAATGAAAAAAAAGGCAAAAGAAACCCTAGTCATTGTCTATTTTCAGTATTGGCGTTTTTTAAGTCTTAAACGCTGCAATTTAACTGCTTTTAAATGCAACTAACCTTAGCTATAAATGTTTAAGAAATTTACTAGGCAGAAAAAAAAGGCAAAGAAAACCCGTGGTAGCTAGTTATTACACTCTCTATTTTAAAATTTGACGTTGGGTGATGTCTTGAACGCTTTATAAGCGCGTTTCAGCTTATATAGGTAAAAACCTAAAAATGTTGTGAAGACATAAGGTACACATAGTGCAAAAAATTAAACAATAGTACGCCAAATACAAGTTTTCTTGTCATTTTAATCTGCTGCAGAGATTGCGAAGTTAAATAAAATAGCTTCAGTTTCATGATAAGAGGGCTGGCAAAGGGTGTCAAGTAAGTTTTTATAATATCAGAGGATAATTTCGACCATAAACCCCTATCAATAAATTTTAACAAAAATACTTCAGTGCATTTTCAAATATAAGCATTCCATCGCCATATTTTGGCACAGCAACACCTAAACGCTTGCTCTTTTCTTTTTCAAGGGGCCAATTATCTTGCTGGGTAAAAAATATTCCCCTTTCTGGATGGGGCATTAAAGCTAGCACTCTTCCACTTTTATCTGATAAAGCTGCTAGGTCGTATGTAGATCCATTCGGATTGTAAGGAAATTGTAGGTTAGCATAGTTGCCATTTTTATCAATGTAACGTAATGCGGTGGAATTGCTCTCAATCAATTGGTTCAAAATATCTTGATCCATAAAAAATTTGCCTTCCCCATGAGCAATAGGGAGATATAGTTCACTCAGGCCCCGTAGCCAAACAGAATTACTCTGCGGATTAACTCTCACTCTAATCCAGCGGCATTGGTAATTGCCTATATCATTATGGATTAAAGCTAGATTAGAGAACTCTGGAATTAATTTTACTAATATCTGACAACCATTACATATTCCTATAATCAGCTTGTCCTGAGATAAAAACTCTTGAAACTCATCCAACAAGTTGTTTTTAATACGTAAAGCAAACGCATTACCAGCACCAGTGTCATCACCATAGGAAAAACCCCCTGGAATTGCAAGTATATTGCTTAATTTCAGTTCACCTGGATTATCTATGATATCGTTAATGTGAACGATTTTTACTTCAATATTACCAATACCAAGTTTTCTGCTGCATTCCATAAATGCAAATGCAGTTTCTTTTTCGCAATTTAAGCCATAACCAGATAGGACTGTGATTTTCATGAATTGCTAAAAATTAAAAAATTCGAATTTCCTTTTTACAAAATTTGCTACTAAATTTAACGCAAATAACACCAATAATAAAGCTATAATTGCGATAGCAGCAAGTTCAACAAATGCAATTTCAGGATTGCTTGACCATATGTATATTTGCACAGGTAGAACAGTTGCCGGATCGAAAAAGGACGTAGGTGTATCAGCAATAAATGCCACCATACCCATCATAAGTAAAGGAGAAGATTCACCTAAAATCCTTGCAATTGCAAGCACAGTACCATGTATTATTCTTGGTAACGCAATCGGTAAAGAGTGATCTAATATCACCTTGATGTGAGGTGCACCGAGCGCAAACGCTGCATCTTTTATCGTAATAGGAACATTCGCAAAGGCATTTTTTGTTGCAATTATAATATTAGGTAACATCATAAATGAAAGAGTCATTCCACCAACAAGTGGTGAAGAGCGTGGTAGCCCAAATATGCCAAGATAGAGAGTTAAGCCCACTACACCAAATATTATTGAAGGCACTGCAGCAAGATTATTTATGCTAATTTCTACAATATTAGTCATTAGCCTATTTTTAGGCATAAATTCGTAAAGACAGATGCCCGACATAATTCCTATTGGTAATGCTAATGCTAGGCACACTATAATTGTCATTAATGAACCGATAAACGCTCCTAAAATCCCTGCATTTTCAGGTTCACGAGAGTCAGATTTAAGGAATAAAGACTTATTAAAAAATTTTTTCACTCTCCTCTTTTCTTTTAGCCAATCAAGTAATTTAGCATAACGATCATTCAAATATTTATCTTTATTTATTGAATTAATTATACTTGACGCGGTAAACCAGATCTCATATTCACCACTATCTTTTACTTTCTTACGAAAAAATTTCTCTAGTTCTTTGTAAGAATTACGACTTAAAATTTCGTCACCGTCTTTAAAATCAGTTCCTCCAAACACCTTACGTAAAGAATCGTTGAGTAAGCCAATGGACTTATACCGCAAATCACTAGGATTACTCGCCAAAGCAAGATCAGCATTTATTTCAACTGGCAATAAAATTTTCGTTACTGTTAAGGCACTGTAAGAGTTAACTAATATACTCAACAATATACACACAGGACAGCCAAGTGAGATAACTAGTGCCGTGAAAGAACAAAAGCGTAGCGCTCTGTTCTTTTTATTTTTCCTTTTTATACGAGCATGTACACGCCTTGACTGAAGTAATTTAAGGAATTTTTTCTTTATACTCATTTACTTTTCTTTACACGAGGATTTGAAAAAACTTTCCCCTTTTTTGTCATGCAAGTAGCTGACACTGGGATCCAGCAGGCTTTGCCTGCAAATAATTTTTACATTTTCCATGAAAGCACAAACCAAAAGGAGAATAATGAATGCTGGATCCCAGTGTCGAAGCACTGGGATGACACCACAGCGGGAGGCAAACACAATGTTCGTACAGTTGTGTGTCACGCACTGGGATGACAAGAGAGAGTTCTGAGATGACACAATTGACATCACTCCCTATTGTATCTACTTAGATTTCTTTTTAACATAAGTAGTACGCTCTTTGATCCTTGCAGCTTTTCCAAATAGTTTGCACAGATAATACAGTTTTGCTCTACGAACCTTTCCTTTTCTTGTCACTTGCACTGAAACCAGTGCAGGAGAATAAACAAAAAACTGAGACACTATACTTTCTCCATGGCTCACTTTTCTGACTGCAAAAGAAGAATGTAACCCGCGGTTCCTTTTTGATATACATACACCTTCAAATATCTGTATACGTTCACTTGTACCGTCAACTACTTTAAAAGTGACCTTCAAATCATCGCCAGGACGAAATTCTGGTATTTCTTTAGCTAACACTTGCATTTGCTGTTCGTTAAATTTTTTAAGTAAATTTGTCATTTATCTCTCCATTCAATAATTCAGGCCTACGCCTTTTTGTTATAACATGAGACTGCTTCTGCCTCCAATCACTTATTTTTTTGTGATTGCCAGATAACAAAACCTCAGGTACTTTATATCCCTTCCACTGCTCAGGTCTAGTATATTGAGGATATTCAAGTACACCACCACCATAATTAAAACTTTCTTCAGTAATACTATCGGTATTATTTACTACACCTGGAAGAAGTCTAATGCATGCATCAAGAACCACCATTGCAGCTGGCTCACCTCCTGAAAGTATATAATCTCCAATACTTAACTCATAAGGAGTATACGCATCAATTATCCTTTGGTCAATACCTTCAAATCGACCACACAATATTGTTATATGAGGAAACTCTAATAATTCTCTGGCAATATTCTGATTAAACTTAGTTCCAGATGGAGTCATGTAAATAAACTTAGTGTTTTTATGAACAGAGAGCATACTATCTACTGCATCACCAACTACATCAGAACGCATAACCATTCCTGCTCCACCTCCATATGGAACATCATCCACAGTTGAATGTTTATCTTTCGCAAAAGAACGAATATTTATTACTTCAAGGTTCCATATTTTTTTTTCTAACGCTTTTCCGGCAAGAGAATAGTTCAAAAACCCGGGGAACATTTCTGGAAATATGGTTAATATTGTAACATTGAATGCCATTAAGGTTTATTTTAAGTTATTTGGGGCTATACTCTAAGAACAGTAAATTGATATAATATATAGTTAAATTAAGCATGTCACTGAATAAAACGATATACGAAGGTAAAGCGAAAGCCATTATTGAAACTGAAGACTCATCAACTGTTATACAGCACTTTAAAGATGATGTTACAGCATTCAATAAGGAAAAATATGAAATTATTGAGAGCAAAGGAATAATTAATAATCATGTTAGTGCTTTTATCATGGAAAAGCTTGAGAAAGCAGGAATTAGCACACACTTTATAAAAACTCTGAATGAAAGAGAGCAGCTAGTCAAAAAACTCAAAATCATACCTCTTGAAGTAGTAGTGAGGAATGTTGCAGCTGGCAGCTTTTGCAAACGTTTTAATATCAAAGAAGGTGAGAGGCTTGCATCTCCTATAATCGAGTTTTTTTACAAAAATGATGACCTAGCCGACCCAATGGTAAATGAAAATCACATACTGTATTTTGATTGGCTATCTAGCAAAGAAATGGATGAAGTAAAAACTACAACTTTAAAGATCAACGAAATCCTAATTGATTTATTCTCAAATGCAGGCATAGATCTAGTTGACCTTAAATTGGAATTTGGCAGATTGATAAATGACAGTACTAAAATCATTTTAGCCGATGAAATCAGCCCTGATAACTGCAGGTTATGGGATAAAAATACTTATAAAAAGCTAGATAAAGACGTCTTTCGTTTGAATTTAGGCAACTTGAAAAAAGCATACTTAGAAGTTGCGGAAAGATTGTCAGTAGAGTTAGGTTAACTAAATACTACTCTATCAAGTGGAGGGTTACATGCCTCATCAAGTTTTCCAATAATTTCAATTTTTTCTCCACGTTTTTGGAAATGATTTTTCACGTTTTGCATATTCTCAGAACTTACGATCAATACCATACCAATACCACAATTAAATGTTTTTAGCATTTCTTTCTTCTCTATTTTACCCTCCTTTGTTAGCCATAAAAATATATCTGGCCATTTCCAGGAATTAATGTCTATGTTTGCAAATAAGTTTTTTGGAAGAATTCGCGGAATATTGTCTACCAAACCACCACCCGTGATGTGCGCAATACCTTTTACTTGTGACATGATAGGCAACAAAGAATCAACATATATTTTTGTTGGTTCAAGTAGTATTTCATTCCAAGATTTATTATTCCATAGAGATGTATCGTTATAATTTATACCTAAGCTTTTGAAAACATGGCGCACTAAAGAAAACCCATTTGAGTGAATTCCACTTGACTCTAAGCCAACTATATAATCACCTGCTTTCATCATACTACAGTTTGGAAGAATTTGCTTTCGATCAACTACACCAACCACAAACCCTGCAAGGTCATAGTGATTATTACCATACATTCCAGGCATTTCTGCAGTTTCCCCACCAACCAATGCTATTTTAGCTTGCTTGCACCCCTCTGCAATGCCCTTAACCACAGATAATAAAACATCTTTGGTCAAAACGCCTGTTGCAAAGTAATCAAGGAAAAACAAAGGCGTTGCTCCTTGTGCAAGTAAGTCATTTACACACATTGCAACTAAATCTATACCTATAGTATCATGTTTATTCACTTCTTGAGCTATCAACAGTTTCGTACCTACTCCATCAGTTGAGGAAACGAGTACTGGATGGTCATACTTCCTACTTAGTGCAGCAAAATCAAATAACGCAGAAAATGAACCTATTTCGCTGATTACTTCTTCTCTAGTAGTTTCTTGAGCAATAGGCTTGACTTCTTTTATTAACTTATTATATAGTTCAATATCTATTCCTGATCTGGTATAAGTATTCATAATCCTTTTATAAATTTTAAAATTGTTAATACTATATTAATGCCTTGATATAAAAAGTGCAACGAAACTTTCTCTTAATTGACTATTATATACTTACCAATATAGGGTAACTTAAATCATTTATAATTATCCAATGAACGAAAATACCAAAAACATACTGTTAATAACGGAACTGCTATCAGGACGGCTGCTTCATGACTTTGCTAACTCTATGAATGGAATAACGTTTGGCGTAGAAGAGCTTGAAGTAATAGATAAGAATGATGCTGATGCGCAGAAGGAAGCGTTGTTGTTTCTTAAAGAAAGCTCCGATGATTTAATATATAAACATAAAGTTATGAAGCAGGCATATTCTTCTTCAATGGATAATTATAGCTTTGATAAGACCAAATCTAATATCGAAAATTATTTATTAAAAAAAAAGTAAAGCTTACGTGGAAAATAGACGCATACTCTGCAAAAAATAAGGAAGATTTAATTGAAAAGATAAATAAGATAATTTCCAATATGGTGCTAACTATAGCCAGTGCAGTGGCGGAAGTCGAACTAGTATCTGTTTTACTGAGTCAAACAGAAGATAAAATGCTATTAACTATAAAAATTCTAAATGAACACAAACCAATAAGCAAATCATTAGTAGACAAATTAATCAAAAAAAATGACACTAATTTAAATACAAAAGATATTAATATCTATATGACCTCTTTATTATTAGAGTACTATAACACTGAAATGCATTATACTTGCGAAAATAATTTGCTGGAAATAGGTTTAACTATAACTTGAGTTGCATATTTGGTTATTACAACTTTTTCTTCGTGTCAAGGCATTCCCCGACAAGGGGTACCAAATCTAATTTTTGTAATCACTTAAGTCTAGTACTATTTTATTAATGTAGCGCTCATTTGCATCTTTGATGATAAACTTCATACCATTTTTATATTTAATGACTTCATCTACAGAAGGCACTTTACCAGCAATCGAAAGAATCAAACCACCAAGTGTAACATAATCTTCTTCAGGGTCACGTAATTCTATTTTTAGATCCTCTTCTATATCTTTTATAAGAGCCCTTGCTGATACTTCAAACTTATTTTGAGACAATTCAGTAATGGTATATTCTGAATTTATTTCGTTTTCACTATCAATGTTTGGTATTAGTTCCTCTATAAGATCAGTCATTGAAATTAAACCATCAGTTCCACCATATTCATCCAATACGATAGCTAAGCATGATTTAGAAGAGTTCATCCTAACAAAAAGATTAGTTGTCTTCATCGAGGGTGGAACAAATATTACGCTTTGTATAATATGTTTCAGATTGAAATTTTTATCCCTATTAAAAATAACATCTTTTACATAAAAAAAGCCTATTACGTTATCAAAGTTATTTTTATAAATTGGTATTTTAGTGTGGCAAGTGTTTTTTATCTTCTTTATTATTTCACGCTCGCTTGACTCAATGTCTACTGCGCATATCTCTGTACGTGGAGTCATTATATCCATTATACCACAATCGCGGAATTTTAATAGACCATTAAATATATTAAGGTCTGGCAGATCTTTCATTAATGCCTCAGTCGCACACTTTTTCAACACAGAAGCTTTTTTGAAAAGGAAGAGAAAAATTCTATATGCTATTTTTTCTACTAAGGTTCTTTTTTTACTCAATTTATTCCCTGTAATGGCAAAAACGTTTTCAGATTAGATTTATCAAGAAAACTGTTATTAAATGTTTAATAAGCATGTGAATAATGTCAAATTAATTTGTGAATTATTTGTTGATATAAAATACCAACAATTGATCAACAACTTTTTCAACAACATATACATAGTTGTGTAACAATGCATGATGGTAAAGTATTTTCCATAAAAGAAAATTACTAACACTCTAAACACCTTACTTATACACATAAATCATAACAGAAAATCAATAATATACGAAAGTTACTCACATATTTATCCACAAGTTGAATAACGCCAATTTTTACTGAATTTTAAGTTAGTAACAAGTTATTGATAGAACTATTATTACTACTATACTTTAATATACAAAAGAATAAATAGAATAGATTGGAAAGCAGCAAAACAACAATAGCGAGAATTATTAAGAGAAATGAGCCAGGTGGAAGAGTGCCTATCTGGCTAATGCGTCAGGCTGGCAGGTCTCTTCCTGAGTACCGCAAAGCAGTAGAAAATATGAATAATTTTATGGAGATATGCTACAACACAGATTTAGTGACAGAATTGACGTTACAGCCGGTGACAAGATTTGACATGGATGCGGCGATAATTTTTTCAGACATTTTAATAATAGCTGATGTTTTGGGTTGTGACGTGAATTTCGTACGCGGTGTAGGTCCAATAATAAAACCCGTGGAAAGTCCTAAGGAATTGAAGGGTCCACAAGAAATTGAAACTAAAACCTTACCAATTCTAAACGCTATAAAAAAAGTCAGAAGCCAATTACCAAAAGAAAAATCTCTCATAGGATTTGCTGGTGGACCATGGACAGTAGCCTCATACATCATAGAAGGTGGGAGCAGCAAAACTTTTTCCAAAGTATTAAATTTTTATCCTTCGTGTTTGAAGGAAATAATTGAACGAATAACGGAAGTAACGATTATTTATCTAATTAAACAGATAGAATTTGGAGCAGATGTTATTCAGCTATTTGACAGTAATGCTGGTGCGTTATCGGAACCATTGTTTAAAGAATATGTTATCGAACCAACAAAGAGAATTATCTTGGCAATAAAGGATAGATTTTCTGATTTTCCAATAATAGGTTTTCCAAGGTCTGCTGGAAATCTTTATAAAGATTACTGCGAACAAACAGGTGTATCTGCAGTAAGTATAGATTATAATGTTCCAATAAAATGGGCGAAAGCGAATCTAAACATCCCTCTACAAGGAAACCTTGATCCTAATCTTTTAGCCTATAATAAAACGGAAGCAATCAAAGAAGCAAAACGTATAATAGATTGCTTTAGAGATTTACCCTTCATATTTAATCTCGGACATGGAGTACTCCCTGATACTCCAGTTGAAAATATTGCTGCGTTGGTAAACCTGGTAAAAAGCTACTAATACAATACACAAAATTCCTAGCTTTTTTGTTGTACGGGGTTTATCATTTAAATTTAGCTTCAGTAAAATATGTCAGACCTTGCAAAAAGAATGTTCCTAATAAAACCATCACCTACGATTGCTGTAACTGATAAGGCAAATAAGTTGAAAAATGAAGGAAAAAAGATCTGTGTTTTAGCTGCAGGAGAACCGGATTTTGATACTCCAGATCATATAAAAAAAGCAGCTATTCAAGCAATAAGTGAAGGTAAGACTAAATATACTGCTGTTGATGGAACGCGTGAGCTGAAAGAAGCAATAATTAATAAGTTAAGAAAGGATAATAACCTCGAGTACACGCTTAACCAAATCTGTGTTGGTACAGGTGCTAAGCAGGTGTTATTCAATTTGTTCATGGCAACAATTAACTCTGGAGATGAAGTTATTATTCCAGCTCCTTATTGGGTTTCATATGTTGATATGGTAAGTCTTTTTGGCGGCTTGCCAGTTGTAGTAGAATGCAAACAAAATTTTAAACTGACAGCGGAATTATTGAAAAGCAGGATAACTAAAAAAACTAAATGGTTAATTCTTAACTCACCGAACAACCCTGCAGGAGCTGTGTACACATGTGATGAATTGAAAGACATAGCACAAATATTGCTTGAATATCCACATATGAATGTCGTTACAGATGATATTTATGAGCATATAATATACGACGAAAAGTTTTTTACTATCGCTCAGGTTGAGCCGAAGCTTTATGATAGAGTTTTTGTAGTCAATGGAGTATCAAAAGCCTATGCAATGACAGGCTGGAGAATAGGGTATATTGCAGGTAGAAGTGATGTGGTAAAAGCTATCTCTACGCTGCAGTCTCAAAGCACTTCTAATCCAAATTCGATAGCACAAGCAGCAGCAGCAGCAGCATTAAACGGTGATCATAGTTTTTTGAAAGAAAGAACAAGGATTTTTAAGAGTCGTAGAGATTTTATGGTGAAAGAGCTAAATTCTGCCCCGGGATTATCAGCGTCTGTTCCACAAGGTGCGTTTTATTTATTTGTCTCATGTGAAGGATTGCTCAGTAAAAGCACAAAAAGTGGTAAGATAATAAATAATGATTTAGATTTTACTGAATACTTACTGGGAGATCATTTGGTTGCTGTGGTTCCAGGAATTGCATTTGGTCTAGAAAATTTTATCAGAATTTCTTATGCAACCTCTCAGGAACAATTAGAAATTGGATGTGATAGTATTACTAAAGCGTGCCAGGAGTTAAAATGAAATAGACTATCCATAAGTTGTATATTTTGCCATACTTCGCCAAGGTTATTTTGAATGTTCTAACTTGTGTTTTTCTATGGAAGGCATTTTTATTGATTGAGCAAGTGTCTTTCTAATATTGAATTCCTCATTTTTTTCATTTTGTTGCAGTAAGTTAATGTTATTTATTTTATTTACTAAATCTTTCCCCTTTTCCAGAGTCTTTAAATCACTTTCGTTAATGTGATGTTCATTGTAAAATTCTGCAACAATTTCTTTTCTTTTCGGATAAGTATTTAAAAATTCCGACACCTGATGTTTAGCAACAGCTTGAATAAATTTCTTATTAAATCTTGAATCGTTATATAGATCTTCTAAATTTTCATCGTAGTGTTTTGCTTCATTTACAGCAAGCTTTATTATCTCTTCTATACCACTTAGAAGTTTCCTATACAATTTGTCGTATCTATTGCCTAGCACGTGTGTAGCGAATGTTTGTTCAATGTATTTTGTTATGTAATTTTGCAGCGTATTATCTATCGTGCTTATATTCATCAGCCTGCTTTAATATTATATTAACTATTTTACACATAAAAAGGTTAATATTGAATTAATAGAATACTTCTGAAGTCAAATTTTACTGAAAATTATGGTATTTAAGATATAATTGTCAGCATGAAATAAAAACATAAATAAAATGGATCTTGTAACAAAAGTAAAGCTCAAGATAAAGATGAATAAGGGTAAAATCATAAATATACTTATCATTTGTGGTGTAATTTTTTTCATATACCTTATTCATGAGCCAGTTGTAGATATGGTAGAAAAAATTATAAGTAAAATAAAAGGTCTCTTTTAAAAATAGAAAAAGTGAACTTTTTCTATCATCCAAACTTGAACCTGGAAAATTTAGTTAATGCATAAACTACTTATGTTGGCTATGAGTTCAACTGTATAAAATTCCGGTAAATTAAAATAAGTATTCATAAAAATATTGTTTTCTATAAACAGAGTATCTATAATGCCAGCTTTGGGGTAAAGTATTGCAGAGGAATTTTTTAATCTGGTTGTTGGCGTCACTGTTTTATGCATACCAATATATATTACGCGTAATTCCAAATATTATAATTCCTGAATTGGTAGTAAGGTTTAATATAGGAACAACAGAAATAGGACAATTTTGTGGACTGTATTATGTAGGTTATGTGTTAGCACATATTCCTGTAGGTATTCTTTTAGATAGATTTGGTTCTAAAGTTGTTATACCGATTTGTATTGCATTAACATCTTTAGGTGCTTTACCTTTAGTCAGTTCTAATGATTGGAGTTATTCTATTATTGGAAGAATAATTACTGGTATTGGATCCTCTGCTTCAGTACTTGGACTCTTTAAAATAATAAGAATCTATTACCATAGAGAAAAATTTGCCATGATGTTCAGCATATCGGTTATTATTGGCATTTCAGGTGGTGTATTTGCCACCAAACCATTACATGTCTTACTTGATAAGTTTGGGTGGGATTATTTATTTACTGTGTGTATAATGCTTGGATTATTGCTTGCTTTAACTACCTTTATATCTATACCTAAAGTTGGCACCTCAGACGAAGAATTAAATATTAAAAATTTAAGCAAAGTTATATTTAATAAAGATATTTTATTGATAGGTTTGTTTGGCGGTTTTATGGTTGGACCATTAGAAGGCTTTGCAGATGCGTGGTCCGCAACATTCTTGCATGAGATGTACGCTATAGATAGACACATTGCATATAGCATTTCAAAATGGATACTAATAGGCTTTGGCTTTGGGCATTTATTACTTCCTTACATATTAGCAAAAAATCCAACCAAGCACTATGGAATAATAATTTCTTGTGCTATGGCCATGATAATTGTGTTCTTATTACTTTTTATATGCAATATTAGTGAACTCCTGGCATGTATATTACTATTCATTATTGGTCTTGCTTCTGCATACCAAATTGTTTTTACTGCTAAAGTTGTAAGTTGTGTAAAAAACGAAGCAGTAGCAAGTGCAGGATCTGTAGATAATTCCATAGTTATGAGTTTTGGTTATTTTTTTCACGTCATTATTGCAAATATAATGAATTTTTATTGGAACGGTGAAATTATCGATGGAAAGCCATTTTATGGAACTGATGTAATGGTTAAGTCTATGTTAATAATACCTATATGCCTACTAATAGGAATGATAGGCTTTTGGTTACTTAAAGTTATAAGCTGTAAAAAGAGCTAAGCAGATTTAGATGATTAATATAGTATTGTTTTTTATAACTAAAGTATCTATAATCCTAAATTTTAGCTGAGATTCATGTTGCAGAGGAATTTTTTAATCTGGTTGTTGACGTCACTGTTTTATGCATACCAATATATATTACGCGTAATTCCAAACATAATTGCGCCTGAATTAATAACAAAATTTAACATAAGTATTGCAGATGTTGGCCAGTTTGGTGGGTTATACTATGTAGGCTATACGCTAGCTCATATACCTATTGGTCTTTTCCTTGATAGATTTGGACCAAAGTTTGTTTTACCTGCTTGTACCGTTTTGACATTTACCGGAACACTACCGCTTATATGCTTTGATGAGTGGAGTTATTCAATAATTGGAAGAATAATTGTGGGAATTGGGTCATCCGCTTCGGCAATTGGAATCTTTAAAGTTGCAAGCATGTATTTTGCGCAAGAAAAATCAGCAAGAATGGCCAGCTTATCTATAATTATAGGAATTTTGGGAGGGATATGTGGCGGGTTACCTTTAGACTTCTTACTCGATAAATTTGGCTGGAATTATGTTATCTATACATTCTCAGCATTTGGGTGTTTACTTGCTCTGTTGCTGTTCTTAGTAACGCCTGAAAGCAATGCTCAACAGGAAAAAGTTAGCATTAGAGACTTAAAAAACATACTTTTCAACAAGCATATTATTCTAATTAGCTTTTTTGGTGGACTCATGGTCGGTCCAATGCAAGGTTTTGCCGATGGTTGGGTGAAAGCATTCTTTTTTGAAGTATATAAAATGAATGAAGACTTGGCATCTTCTCTCTCTTCCGTAATATTGATAGGAATGTTAACAGGATCATTCTCTTTGGCTTATTTATTGGAAAAATATAAAGATAAGCATTATGAAGTAATAATTGCATGCTCATTTGCAATGATCGCTAGTTTTCTTTTGCTTTTTACTCAGATTGGTGGCTTGTATGTTGTATTACCTACGCTTTTTATTATTGGCTTCACATCTGGATATCAGGTGGTTACCATTTACAAAGCGATAAGTTATGTAAATAATAACTTAGTAGGCCTGGCTACAGCTGTGTCAAACATGATAGTTATGGTTTTTGGCTATTTTTTTCACACTGGGATCGCAAAAATAGTAGATTTGTGTTGGGATAGAACAATAATACAAGGAAATCCTGTGTATGGTGCTGAATTGCTGATAAAAGCAACATCAGTTATTCCTGTATGTTTGCTGGTGGCTGTTTTTGGGCTCTTATGGTTAAAAAATAAAGATTTTAGAGAAGTTGATTGTAATAAGTAGATAATTTATCGAAGGCTCGTATGATAAAATCGTTAGATGTACTAATTTAAGGTTCTTGTTATTATGAAATATAATACTTTATTTTACTTTGATATTTTTGTTTTAATTGTAATTGGGTTTTATTAGGTGGTAGGTATGTCGAAAAGTAATTTTTTTGTATGGTTGATAGTATCTCTTTTCTATGCGTACCAGTATGTGTTACGTGTCATGCCAAACATAATTGCGCCTGTATTAATAACAAAATTTAATATAAGCATTGCAGATTTAGGGCAATTTAATGGTCTCTACTATGTGGGATTTACACTAGTTCATATCCCTGTTGGTCTTTGTTTTGATAGATTCGGTCCAAAAATTGTTTTACCTATTTGTGCTGTCTTGGTATCTATTGGAACATTACCTCTTGTGTGCTTTGATGAGTGGTATTATTCAGTATTAGGTAGAATAATTGTTGGGATTGGCTCGTCTGCGTCAGCAATAGGAGTATTTAAAGTTGCCAGTATGTATTTTTCGCGAGAAAAATCAGCAAAAATGGCAAGCATATCTGTTATTATAGGGCTATTAGGGGCAATATATGGTGGTCTACCAATAGAACTTTTGCTTGATGAGTTTGGTTGGAATTACGTAATTTATATTCTTTCAGGGTTTGGTTTCTTACTCGCTTTATCTTTATTTTTAGTTATTCCTTACAATGCTTACGACTTTCGAAAAGAAAAAATTAGCATGAAGGATCTAAAAACTGTGCTTTTCAATAAATATATCATTCTAATTAGTTTTTTTGGTGGCTTAATGGTAGGTCCACTAGAAGGTTTTGCTGATGCTTGGACAAAAGCTTTTTTATGTGAGGTATATCAAATGGCCGGTGATCTAGCGTCTTCAATTTCTTCTGTTATATATGTAGGATTTGCAGCTGGATTGCTCTCTTTTGCTCACATATTAGAAAAATACCCAAATAGACATTATGAAGTTATTATTGTCTGTTCCTTTGCAATGATTGCTAGTTTCCTTTTACTTTTTACACGGGCTGGCGGATTGTATATTGTATTGCCTGCACTTCTTGTTATAGGTTTCGCTTCTGGATATCAAATAGTAACACTGTACAAAGCATTAAGTTATGTAAATAATAACTTAATAGGATTAACTACAGCTGTATCAAATATGATAGTTATGGTTTTTGGCTACCTCTTTCACACTGGAATTGCGAAGGTAATAGGTTCTTATTGGGATAAAGCGATTATACATGGAAGTCCTATTTATAGTGCTGAATTGCTGATAAAAGCAACATCTATTATTCCTGTATGTTTGCTAATAGCTGTTTTTGGGCTCTTATGGTTAAAAAAGCAGGACAAGCAGTCTTAAAATTGCTTGTGCATCTTAAAATTAAAGCGAGGTTTGATCTATGATGAGTGTTTTAAAGAAAATCTGTGGCTCTAAAAATAGTTTAAAGTCTTTTGATAACGAGGTTTATCAGTTTATAGAAAAAGAATTACAACGCCAAAAATCACAATTGCAATTAATTGCATCAGAAAATTTTGCAAGCAAAGCGGTAATGGAGGCACAAGGCTCTTTTCTGACTAATAAATACGCAGAAGGTTATCCAGGCAGAAGATATTACTGTGGTTGTGAGCATGTGGACAAAGTTGAAAGTCTGGCTATAGAAAGACTTTGTAAGTTGTTTGGTGTAAAATTTGCAAATGTTCAGCCTCACTCTGGTTCTCAGGCAAATCAAGCCGTGTTTGCTTCACTGCTTACTCCAGGTGATACAATACTTGGATTGTCACTGAGTTGCGGTGGGCACCTAACTCATGGTGCGGCGCCAAGCCTTTCTGGTAAATGGTTTAAGTCGATTCAATATACAGTAAATAAAGACACTTATCTGCTCAATATGGATGAGATAGAAAAGCTGGCGCTGGAGCATAAACCGAAATTGATCATAGCTGGTGCTTCTGCTTATCCAAGAAAAATGGACTTCAAACGCTTTCGCGAGATTGCAGATAAAGTTGGTGCTTATTTGCTTGCAGACATTGCTCACTATGCAGGGCTTATTGCAGCGGGCGAATATCCATCCCCTGCTGAATATGCACATGTTATGACTTCCACGACTCACAAAACTTTGCGTGGTCCTCGTGGTGGAATAGTGATGACCAATGATGAAGCATTACACAAAAAAATTCAATCCGCAGTTTTTCCAGGATTGCAGGGCGGGCCACTTATGCATGTGATAGCTGCAAAAGCTGTTGCATTTAAAGAAGCATTAGCACCAGAGTTTAAGACTTATAGCAAGAAAGTCGTGGAAAATGCGAAAGTGCTGGCTCAAGAATTGCAAAAGCATGGACTTGACATTATAACCGGTGGCACTGACTCTCATATAGTGCTAGTTGACTTAAGATCGCAGAAATTAACTGGAAAAGACGTTGTAGATAGCCTTGAGAGAGCCGGTATTACCTGTAATAAAAACTCTGTACCATTTGATACAGCAAAGCCGACCATCACTTCAGGGCTCCGTTTTGGCACCGCTGCTGAGACAACACGCGGACTTGAGGCAGAAAATTTTAAGGAGATAGCTGATCTAATAAATGAAGTGGTTCAGGGATTAATCAGCGAAAATAGCTCAGATGTTGAAAAAGCAGTAAAAACTAAAGTTGAAAGGATTTGTAGTAATTTTCCTATTTATTAATTTATGTGGAAGTAGCCCGCAGAAACGAAAAACTTGCTTGACAAACTCCGCCAGCGCCCTTATCATGAAACTGAAGCTATTTATTTATCTTCGCAATCTGCAGATTAAAACGACAAAGGGAACTTTGTATTTGGCGTAAATCATGCTTAATTTTTTGCACTATGTGCACCTCATGTCTTTATAAAACTTCTGGGTTTCTACCTATACAAGCCGAAACGCGCTTATAAAGCGTTTAAGACATCAAAAGACGTCAAATAGAACAAGGGAGAATTTGAATACTAGCTACCCTAGGTTTTCTTTGCCTTTTTTTCTGCTTAGTAAATTTCTTAAACATTTAAACTAAAGTGAGTTGCACTTAAAAGCAGCTAAACTGCAGTGTTTAAGACTTAAAAAACGCCAATACTGAAAATAAACAATGACTGGGGCTTCTTTTGCCTTTTTTTCGTTTGGTAAATTTCTTAATGTTTGTAGCTAACATGAACAAACATTTGAGAGTAACTTCTGCTAGTAGGGTGTCATCCCAGTGCTTGACACTGCTCTCCTTTGTCATCCCAGTGCCCAGACACTGGGATCCAGGAATTTTATTAAGTTGGTAAGCATAAAAGTAGCCGTTTTATGTTAAAATACAACATTTTAATGATTATGAAAAGGCTGGATTCCAGCGTCATGCGCTGGAATGACATTGTAGGGTGTTATCCGAGTCCTTTTTCCGTCATCCGAGGACCATATGACGTCATCCAAGTAGCGTGACTACTTGGATCTAAGCTGTATTACCAAGTCCAATTAAGTGCAGCATCATCACTTGTTGGAGGCTCAAAATACGGTTGTGACATTTCCTCTTGCACAGCTCTTTTAAATTCTGGACTTTGTATGCTTATCTTTGTTACATGCTCTTGTAAGACTTTCTCAGCAGCTATTTCAGCAGCTGTTGGACTTTTACCATCTTCTCCTTTAGGACCAGTATCCCCTTTCTCTCCTTTTAGCCCTTGAGCTCCATCTTCTCCTTTAGGACCAGTACCCCCTTTCTCTCCTTTTAGCCCGGTGTCTCCTTTATCTCCTTTTAGCCCTTGAGCTCCATCTTTACCATCTTCTCCTTTAGGACCAGTATCCCCTTTCTCTCCTTTTAGCCCGGTGTCTCCTTTATCTCCTTTTAGCCCTTGAGCTCCATCTTCTCCTTTAGGACCAGTACCCCCTTTCTCTCCTTTTAGCCCGGTGTCTCCTTTATCTCCTTTTGGGCCTTCTAGACCTTGAGCTCCATCTTCTCCTTTAGGACCAGTATCCCCTTTCTCTCCTTTTAGCCCGGTGTCTCCTTTATCTCCTTTTAGCCCTTGAGCTCCATCTTTACCATCTTCTCCTTTAGGACCAGTATCCCCTTTCTCTCCTTTTAGCCCGGTGTCTCCTTTATCTCCTTTTAGCCCTTGAGCTCCATCTTTACCATCTTCTCCTTTAGGACCAGTATCCCCTTTCTCTCCTTTTAGCCCGGTGTCTCCTTTATCTCCTTTTAGCCCTTTATCTCCATTTGCTCCTTTTAGCCCTTTACTTACTAAGAACTCCTTTACTGTTTGGTTATTTTGACCATCATACTTTGCTTTATCTGGACTATCAAGAAAGTTTCCTAATGTATCTACTAGAACTGATTCTTTATTATCTTTTGTACTAAGTAAACTTCCCAGAGCTGTTGATAGACCAGTTATTTTGTGCTCTGTTATTTGACCACCATTTGGTGTATATCCCACTTTAAGATCATTTGTGGTTATATCCAAAGTATATTCATTACCCGTATTATCTGCCAAAGTTACAAGTTTGACTTCTGCCAGAGTTGCTGCTGCTGTTCCTGCAGCACTTTCAAATTTTAAACTAGCCGGCATATCACACTCCATTAATTACAAAAACCATAGCATGCATGAAAATAGTATAATTTTTGTTAATGCTAGATTTTACATAAGATTTCCTTGAAACTTGTTGTTTCAGAATTCTTCTCTTGTCATTCAAGTGTGTAGCAGATGATGTCATTCCAGTCTGGAATCCAGCCTTTATTATGCAGCCACTTATTTAAAGTTAAGTTTTCTGGATCCCAGTGGGCTTTGTTGCATCGCACTTCGGATAGTAGGTAACGCACAATAAATTTATGAAGCTATCTCAAATTTAGCCATACCAATATCAGTGAACTTATTGAGCAAATAGCATTTAACAAGTAGTTCCTTCTCTCTATTTGTCTCAGATTTATTCCTAAAACTAAACCCGAATGTTTGTTTCAGTCGCGAGAAAAAACTTTCTATATAAGATCTTTTTCCATAACTCATCTCTTTTTTCCACTTCTTTATACCATCTTCATCATATGACTTTATGAGCTTGACTGCAGAATTTCTCTTAGCCATATAGTCTAACTTTGGATGCTCTGCTGCGTTGTTTTTCGGAGGAATTTTCGTTTTTATACCATATTGATTACACAGCTTATAGAGCTTTTCTCTGTCATATGCCCTATCTGCATATAGTACTTTTATGACATACTGAAAATCGACTTCTTTTAGCAAATCACAAGCTCCATAGTGATCAGAGTAGACACCGTTACTGTATTTTACAGCTATGGCTTTTTTGCTGTTTGTATTCAACATTACATGCAATTTTCTTGTCTGTTCATAGCTGCGATACTTTCTATCTTCGCTATTTTCTTTGCTATGACCAGGAGTGTTGTTGTATATACTAATTCCTGTACTGTCTATAGCAATTTCGATATCTTCCATATTATTTTTATCAATTCTGCAATCATTGATCTTAATATTGAGTTTCTTAAACCTTCTTGATGATTGTGAATAGCTGATAACTTGCAAATTTTTCCCAATTTGCTCAAGGTATCCTGCTATAAACCCAACTGTTTGCCTCAGGCCTATTCTAAATAAACAAGTTATTATGTGCACCAAAATTACAACTTTATCGCTATAAATATTGTTGCCACCTGGTATTTTTGGACCATTCTCGTACCACTTTTCTATGGCTTCGTTGATATAATGAAAAATATTTCCTCTTTTTTCTAGAAATTTGTTATATTCGCTATGGTTACTGACCCTCATTTTTTGTGGCATATTTTTTCTTTCAAGGTTAAATGGCTATTTTATAATGAATTTTGTCAGTAGCCACCAGATTTTTTCAGTTGCTATGCAACAAAGCCATCCCAGTGTCTGGGCACTGGGATGACACCGAAGGGGCTACTCGGATCTGTCATTCCAGGGCGTGACGCTGGTTTCCATCCAAGACGGCAGTGCTTGACACTGGAATGACAAGAAGAGGGCACTGCCCTCCTTGTATGTATTAGATATAGGCCGAGTTGTGGTCGTGATAAATGTGATCGCTTGCGCAATCGAACATTTTCACAAAACCATTCTCTAGATAAAGATTATATTCGTGATGTTGATCTGATAATACAATATTATCTTGCTCCCCTGAATTGAAATGACTTGAATCTGACAGCAATTCGTAATTTGGATTATCTATTTTACTAATGCTGTTTATTACTTTGCCATTACCACTTGATATAGCTAAACTATAACTATCACCATCCTTCATTATCTTGATGGACACCTTATCTTCAGGTAACACTATAAGCTTTTTCGTATCACTATCGTGGATTACGAATTTGCCTTTTTCAAAATAGTATTTGTCTTCCGGCAAAGCACCAACCTTGTATTCTGATGTGTGCAGTTTGTTCCAAAAATCTAACACAGATTGCTTTTCTGCTCCTTCCGCTCTATCATATAAGGCTTTTACATCATTATAATCTATCGTTACATTTGCCTTGTGCTTTCCTTCTGAGTCCTGCTCGTAGCTCTTTTCTATTTTTAGAATTGTGTCTTTTAATACTACCTGTTCTTGCTCTTTCTCCTCCACTGAAGCTGACCTTTTTGCCCTTGTTGGAATTTGTGGCTGATCAGACTGCATTTCACTATTGTCGTTTGATGCAGTTTTCTCTTCAGCAGCTTGTGCAATAACATTAGTAGTATTGTGACTCATGTTAACTTCTGTCTTAGTTTCACTTACTTGCCCTTTTGAACTTTCGGTTTTTGTATATATTCTCTGATAGTCCGTGTAGCCTCTATTAGTATCACCGATATCGCCACTGCCTTGATCAAAAGTTATTTTTTTACTTCCATTTCCCATATCTTCAATTTCAACTTGAGGGGAAACAGATGCTAGGAAATCGTTATAACTGTAGTTGTAGTCAGCAGAAAAGAATATTTTTCCTTTAAAATTGTGAAAGTTATTAGACAACATTCCAATTTCTTCATCACCATCAAACAATTTTACTTTAGTGAAATATGTTTGATCTTTTATTCTAACTATTTCACCACTAGAGTTTCTTTGTATGTGGTAATCATTTGGGTCGTGCTTTATAGCAAAAAGTTTGCCAGAGCCATATTTCTCTAAGTTTATAAGGCCCACATTTACATGTTTATGAGAATAATCTCTCTTTTCATATTCATGTGCAAATATTGGATCTATGTATCTATATTCGTCTGATATATTTGGCATACCTACTGGATGTTCATTCCCATCTTTCGTCACCGGAACAAGCTTATATGCTCCATCTTTTTCCACTAATTTTAGGTGAGTAATACTTTGTGGTAGTTGAAACCTTACATTTGCTCCATGGTCATGAATAAATAGATCACCTTTTTCGGTAATATAAAAGCCCATATTTTTAAATTCATGTAAGCGCTCGTCTCCTTGCTTTACAACCGCTTCGTACACATCATCGTCTGTTCTATCTGTTCCCTTATTATCCAATAATTTTCCTTTTTCCACGATTACTCCATTTGCCTTTTGCTCATCGGAATATTGAGCATGTTCTGAATCCTGATGATTCAAAATTTTGGTACCTCTAAGGAGCAGAGAATCTAAATCTTTTTGAATATGTCCAGTGCTAGGATGCAACAATTCATTTTCATGTAAATGCGCTTCATCAAAGTATTCATCGCGTTCAACTGTTCTGCCATCTATTAGGGAAGCTTTATAATGACCATTTTCTTTTGTAACTGGCATGTAAGCACCACCTTCGTATGAAACATTTAAGTTGTGCAATATATCCTCAAAAACGAAAGTTTCTTTAGTTTGGCCTTCAACTTGCTTAAAAAATCCTGATTCGCTCAATAATTCTCCAAGCTTTGTATTTCCGTCATATATAGACAGTGCACCCATATCTCCTTGACCATGAGCTTGCATAGAAAAAATCTTACCTTCTTGTAGATCAATATGAGTACCTCTGATTAAGTTTGGATCGATATTGACCAGCCCATCTAATATTTTTGCTGCTTGGGAATTATTTTCAATCTTATCAACAGCTTTGTTTTTTAGTTGATCAAACTTTAAAAATGCTGGTCTGTATTTTGTATTTTCCTCATTACGTAACTCTTCAATAGTAATCTCTCCTTTATGATATTTTTGATACATTTCACCACGTTCTTTATTCAAATTATCAAATTCATCTACCTGATTCTTAACTTCTGTATCATATTTTGATAGTACCCTTAAAGCCTGATTTTTATACTCTTGACTGTTTCGATATTCATTACCTTGTTGGTCAGAGTAAGTTAGTTTATCCTGTCCATCGGAAGTTTTTACTACCTTGAGGAAATGATATTCCTTTGATATATCAAGTGTATCATTTGTTGCCCTATTTATAGCACGAGCAACATCATAAAATGCAACGTGTTCTACAGGAGAAAAACTTCCAACGTTTTCTCCATCCATTTTTTCTATATTTGCTTTATAGTAGGATACGTTTTTAATTTCTCCACCCACTATTTCTTGACCAATTGCTATGAAATCTCCTTTTGTAACTTGCAAAGCGTTGAGATGTTCCATTGCAGTTTCTGTATCATTCTCAGCAAGCCAACTTTTGAAGTCAGTATCGTGTCCTTTTATGTCTTTCAAGAAACTTTTTGACTCATCTGAGTTACCTTGACGTAAAGCATCTAGGTAGTCTCTTAATAAACTAGGATCTTTTTCCTGTAAGTACATTATCAACGCATGACCTGTTTTATAAACCAAGCTATTTGCTTCGCTGTCCTTTGAGTATTCTAAACTTAAAATTTTATCTAAATCCAAATTTGCAGCTTCAGTTTTGTCGATACTTGATCCTTGAGAATTGAATTTATGATCTGAATGATGCTCAAAGTAGTCTGCAATTCCTTCCATTAATACTGTAGGTAAAGATTTGCCTCCTGTAGCCAAGTAAGTTAAACCATGTGCAAATTCATGCTGAAGGTTATGAACGCCACCTTGCTGGTAGACGTACATTTCAGCAAAAACGTCAGCTTTCCCTTTGTAGTAACATTTACCACCTTCGTCTCCAAGGTAAGAACCGAAACGCTCGCTTCCGCCAAGGTGAGTGTAATCATCCTTGTCATCAAACATGTAAATTTTAAATGTTTGTTCTGAACTGCCGCGTTCTAACTCGAATGCGTTTTTAAAATTAGTAGCTGTTTCTCTTATCTCACTTTCAATGTTAGCAACTTTACTTGCTCTTAAATTGTGAGAATAAACCTCTACTTTAATATTTATAGCTCTTCTCATAATAGTCAGAACAAATCATAAAAAAGCAGAATCAACAGCTTGACGGAAAGACTGAAAAATAGGGATATTTTTTCTAGCTCTGTTCTTTATAGCAAACCAATGATGCTCAATTTCGTTAAAGTCTGGAGAATATGGAGGAAGATAAAGAATTTCAGCACCTACTCCTTTAGCAAGATCATCGATTTTTTTAGATTTATGGAAAGCAGCGTTATCAAGAATTACAGTTTGGCCAGACCTTAAAATTGGAGTCAAAAACTGCTCAAACCAAGCCTCAAAAACATCCTTGTTGCAGTATCCCTCAAAGGTCAATGGAGCAATGATTTTCTTTTTATTTAGAGCTGCAATCATACTGACACGCTGAGTTTTTTTACCTGATTTTAGTGAATGAAACCTCTCTCCTTTTCTGCAATATCCGTATGGGTAGTCTTCTGTATTGTCTATCCCAGATTCGTCAATATATACAAGATTTTCAGGATATTTTGTTGCTATAACCTTTGCAAATTGAGCTCGCTTTTCTTCATTTCTTTCTTTATATCCGTAGGTCTTTTTTTCTTGTAAAGCCAATATTTTTAAGTGCGCGGTGAATCGTTTGTCGACTGATATTGCCCCAGAGTTTAGCCATCTCTGACTGAGTTTTGCCGCCATGGTTTTTTGCAAATTCGGTGAAGACATTCCAGTCGGTAATTTTATGGTTATATCCTACGCTTCCAGGCTTTTTTGACTGAAAATCTCCTGTTTCCTCACGCCTTTTCTGCCACTCATATAAAGTCGTTTTTCCAATTTTAAATCTCTTGGCAACAGTTGCTCTACTTTCTCCCTCATCCAATGCTTCCATTGCTTTTTTCCTTAAGTCATAACTATACGCTGCTGGCATACAAACCCCACTACCATAAATCCATATCTTACCTTATTTGGATTATTATGAGAAGAGCTATAAATCTTCAACTTCTATAACATGTGGCGAATTAAACCCTTTGCCGTTATTGTTGAAATATTCTGCTTTAGTTATATTTTTATTTACTTGTTGACTAATTGTCATAATTTTAACCTCTAATTTGCTGATCTTTCAATATCAAGCATAAAGTAATTTCCCTAAAAAAAACGTAAATCCCTGTATTAATATAATTTATATCTTAATAAATAAAGTATAGATAATTAACTTAATATGTAAAATTTAGAATATGGCTGAAATTCTATACAGCTATATTCCGGAATCACATTGGACAAGGACAAAAGCAAAGTGGTTTATTGACTTTCATTCCACCAAAGCACTATACTAAAACCACGATGGGTAATTAGCTCAGTTGGTAGAGCACTTGCTTGACGTGCAAGCGGTCGCTGGTTCGAACCCAGTGTTACCCACGTTTTTGTTTATGAAAAGATTTTATATGACAGCAGTGCATAACGGTAAACACTCAGCAGCGCAGTCCAAGCGCTTAATCTATTCCATAATAATAGTTGCGATAACAATGTTTATGGAAATAGTAGGTGGAATAATTTCACATTCGCTTGCTCTATTATCAGATGCAGGGCATATGCTCACTGACCTTTTTGCCTTGGTTTTAAGTTGGTTAGCACATAGGTTTTCAGCTAAGAAATCCGATTTGCAGAGATCATACGGGTATCATCGGTTGCAGATAATTGCAGCATTTGTTAATGGTTTAACTTTATTCTTCATTGCAGTAATCATTATAATTGAGTCAATAAAAAGATTTATTTTTCCGGTAAATGTTGAGTGGAAAGTAATGTTAGTAATTGCTACACTTGGCCTGATCTCTAATATCATAGTCTTTTTTATATTGCATAGTAAATGCGAGAGCAATATAAACATAAAAAGTGCTGTACTACACGTTATAGGAGATATTTTAGGTTCTGTAGCTGCTATACTTGCATCCATAATTATCATGTTTACTGGATGGCAAATGGTGGATCCGATTTTATCGGTATTTGTCAGTGTAATCATTTTGAATAGTGGCTACAAAATTCTAAAGAATTCTTGCCACATACTTCTTGAAGGTACACCTGAAGGGATATCTACTGAGGAAATAAAAAGTAAGATCACATCAGAATTACCTGAAGTGATAGATGTGCACCACATACATGCATGGTCACTGTCTGATAATTATTTTATAATTACCATGCATGCCAAAGTAAAGCAAGATGCACAACACACTGATATTTTGTATGAGATAAAAAAAATACTACTAAATAGGTTCGAGATAGCACACTCTACAGTCGAGATCGAATACGATGAGTGTGCGGATAATAAAATACTTAAACATTGACGTTTTAAATTATTATGCTATTACTAGAGTGTAATGATGTCAAAGGTAGGCTATGATAGGCATTTCTCAAATACAATTTCCTTCAAAGGAATCTAGCAAGCTAAAGTTTGTTAGTTATTTTGCAACTTTTGTTTCTTTAAGCATTATCACTAATCCCGTTAATGTTCTTTTTTCTCTTGGTACTATATTCTTCAGGTCTGAAATTAAAACTCTTTATATCTACAAAGAAATAAAAACGGCAAAACAGCAAAAAATGAGCAAAAGGGAATATTGGGAAATATTTTTTAAGAACAATACAATCAAGGTAGCAGCCTTCCTCTTGTTTTCTGCTTTCATAACATATCTAACTTTCACTACCACTTTCTTGCTTATTTCGTTACTGGGAACTATACCACTTACAATGCTATTAATTTTATTGCAGAGTGAACTAAGGCCAAAAGATTTTAACCCATTTACGCTGCTTAAAGCTTCTATAAATTTCTTTTTGGAAGGTATAAAAGAGAATTTACGTGGTATGGTTAATAGTTTTGATGTTAAGCTTGAACATTTACTGCCCCATCAATTAAATGATGATATCATTAAAAATATTGATAAATTAAAAGATAAGTATGGTGAAAAAGTATCCGAAGACGTTATTAATGATAGAGAATTTAAGCAATTTATTGAATATATAAATGATTTAAATGAACTTAATTATCGTCAATTTAGTGATGAGGATAAAGGAAGGGTAATTACATTTTTAAATGACTTTTGCAAAGATGATCAAAAGTATAGCTCCCGCTTTACAGGTGGACGGATTTTACTTTTAGTTCTGAAAGCCTGCAATGATGGAGACAGAGAAGCTGTAAAAAATAAAAAAGACGCGTTAATTACAAATTTGCTTGATAGCCAAACTTTCTCTAGAAAAGAGCGAATTCCTAACACTTGCTTCACCGGTATTATCTATAGAATGTTAAGCACGCTAGAGGGTATTCATCCTGATCCAGAAATTAGATTTACTCCTCCTAGGCAAATATTACTTCCAGGAGCACAAAATGAAGCACGTAAGTTCATGTTAGACAGGTTAAAAAACAAGAAAAACAATAAAGAAATTTTTAAGGCTTGGTATGACGTTCAAAATGGTTATGAAGACGATGAAAGTCAAAAAATAGTTGATGATTTTATTTCAGAAGTAAGTATTCCTTTAATGAGAAAATTATTGAGTATTACTTCTCAATATAGTGAACAAATTGTGCTGACGTTAATGAAAAATATTAGCTCTATAAAGTTAAATAAATTACAATGTTGTGAGCTGGTTCAGCACATGAGAAATAAACTGCAGGAGCATGGTTTAGGTGACCAAGAAAGTTTACTCGAAAACATCGGAAAAAAAGTATTCTTAGAGCTATTAAATCGAGATCTACTCGAGACAGATTTTTCTCTCAAGGATTCATCTTTGGATGGAGCTAAAAGAATAGCTAACAAAATAATAATAGGAGAAGTTGAGAAATTTAGGTCAGAAGCTGCTGAAAAAGCTAGGGAAGTTAACTCTATAGAAGTTCAAGTGGATGTTACATTGCGGGGTCTGTCAACCTTGCCGCGAGAAAAGAAGTGTTGCATTGCATATAGCAGACTAAGTGGCCAGTATGAAGGTGATGAGAGAGAGATAATGGAGAACATCTTACTAAAAAAATTAGAGATAACGAAAAAAGAAATGAATAAGATGCTAGAAGAGAATGATATACGTAAACTAAAATTAGCACTTGATGATGCATGTAAGAAAAGTGGAAAAAACATGGAAGAAATGATAAAAGAAGTAGAAGAAGTAGTCTCAAGTCGTTTCTCGCATGAAGTATCTGTTAGTAATATAGCAACAGAGTCAGCACACTTATAAAAATTTATTTTCCTTACCTTGCAGAAGATTCACAATATTTCTGTGGTGTTTTAGGAAGACCAGTGCTCCTATAATTAGTAATGTTAAGAACAAATTCCTCTGAAAAAAAAAGGACCATGCTACAGCCGTTGAAGTAGCACTGAGTGAAGCAAGGGAAGGGTATCTAAAGGCAAGAAAGACTATTATCCAAATTATTACGAATACTAAAGTAATATCAATGTTAAATGCTATCAGTATCCCTAGAGTGGTTGCAACGCCCTTTCCTCCACTGAATTTTAGCCAAATAGGAAACATGTGTCCTAAAACTGCTAAAATTGCAGATACATATATATAAAAATCGTTATTATCACAAAATTGTTGTGCTATATAAACGGCAATAAATCCCTTAAAGGAATCCAGAAATAATGCCAAAGCAGCAAGAAATTTATTTCCCGTCCTTGCAACGTTTGTAGCACCAATGTTTCCTGAACCTACTTCTCTTAAGTTTATCCCTTTTATTCTTGTAATAATTAAGCTAAACGGTATTGAACCGAGTATGTAGGATAGTGTAAGGACTATAACTAACACAGGTAAAATTTACTGATTAATAATCGCAAAATTTCGTCATCCCGCTGCTTGTTAGCGGGATCTATGCTGAGATACCGCGAATAAATCGCGGTATGACGTAGGGAAATCTTACTTATTATAGCTATACCTCTCCGCATATGCCAAAATTTAATTGATTTTATTATTCCTCAGCCTTTTTAGGTAGCACTGAACTTCCTCGTTAATCTGATTACTAAACAGTATAAGCGCTGTCATGTTGATAAGAGCTAAACAAGAGAATAAAGTTCCGCCAATATTAGCAATAGCCATTATGTCTTTAGAAAGGCCAGAGAAAAACGCCACAATTATTACCGCTATGCGATATATCACTATACTTTTTGCACCAAACAAATATAACCACCCCATTTCACAACAATATACAAATGAAATTACCGAAGAAAATGCAAACAAAGGTGCAGCTATGGTTAAAAGTATAGGAAACCATGGAGAAACTGTCTCAAATGCCTTTTGAGTAATTAATATCCCTTCACCAACACTAGTCTGGTATGCACCTGTTATTACTATTGTTATTCCTGTTAAACAGCAAATTAACATTGTGTCAAAGCATGGTTCTATCATAGCAACAAGCCCAGTTCTTACTGGTTCTTCATCTTTAGTTGTTGCATGAGTAATTGAAGCAGAACCAACACCCGCTTCGCTGGCAAAGATTGCCCTTTGAATTCCAGCAACGAATGCTCCTACCATCCCTCCACCAACAGCATTGAAATCTATCATAGTGGAAAATAATATTTTTAACGTATAACCAAGGTTATGAATATTAAATGCAATAATAATAATACAACTAAAGATATATATAAGTGACATAATAGGCACTAGTGCAGAAGATACTCTAGCTATCCTTTTAATTCCGCCAATAATCACTAGAGCAAGCAGCGCAGAGATTATGGAAGAAAGAAACCAAGAGTGACCATCTACCCAACTTGAATAGCCAGATAATATTGAAACCATTTGATTGGTTTGAAACGCTACACTTCCACCAAGACCTGATAATACAAAGAATACTGCATACATGGCAGCCAGCACAATACCAAGTTTTTTAAATCCAAATTCTTCCAGACCATTCCTTATATACTGAAAGGGACCACTAAACAATTGGTCCTGATCTTCTGTTCTATGTCTAAACGCCAACGTTACCTCAGCAAATTTTGCTGACATACCAAAAAAACCTGTAATCATCATCCAAGGCACCGCTCCTGGCCCTCCCATTGAAACTGCAATTGCGACTCCAGCAACAGTTCCAAGACCTACTGTGCTTGAAAGTGCAGTCATAAATGCCTGAAAATGCGTAATATGACCATCATGGTGATTCGTGTCATATTTTCCACATAAAATAGCAAATGCATGCTTAAACATTCTTATGTTGAGAAATCCAAACCGTAATGTTAGAAACACATAACCAAAAACTAGTAGAAGGATTATAAATGGCACGTAAAGGATCTTGAAAAACAGTACTTCATTCATGAAATTATTTATTCCGTTCAACACAGCGTCATAACTTTCATAAAAACCTGAAGCAGCGTACACATCATTAAACAATAGGCAAAATAACACCATACAAAGCAATCTATAAATCATGTTAATACCCTTTAGAATTGTAATAAGAATCTATTGTATTCAAAACTTCCCTTCTTAGTAGATATATTGCAACAGCATTTGGAATCATAAGGCACATAAACAAACTGTCACCTAGATAAGATATAAATTCTATATTCTTTGACATACAGCTGATATACACTGAAACCACTATAAGAATTTGGAACGGTATCAGTATTTTTTTACTACCAAATAAATACAGCAAAGCAACTTCACAGTAGTAACAATAAGCTATTATTGTGGAAAATGCAAAGGAAAACATCATTAGCGGAAAAACTAACTTGCTGAACAAGGGCAAAGCTGTTGAAAATATCGAACTAATTAGTGTAATATCACCCACGTTATCAGTGCTATGCATACCAGTGATAATTATCACAATACCAGTCAAAAATGAGATTAATATTGTGTCTATAAGTGGTGCAATCATTGCAACGCACCCAACTTTAATTGGATCTTCTTCTTTTACAGCTGAATGTGCTATAGCTGCTGTTCCGGTACCTGCTTCGTTAGCAAACACTGATCTTCTCACTCCGGCTATTAATCCGCTCAATACTCCGCTTCCTATAGCTGATTTATTGAAGATATCTTGGAATATTATGGATAGAGCATTCAGCAAATTACTTCCGTTTACATAAATTAAATATATACACATACCCACATATAGCACTATCATAATTGGTGCTAAGCTCGTTGAAACGAAAGCAATGCGCTTTATTCCTCCCAATATTACAATAAAGACAAGCAGGGATATAATAATGGATGCGTTGTATTCTAGGAGGTTATTTGATAGTGCTGCTATTTGATTTGCTTGAAATGGTATACCGCCCAAAATCATTGCAATAAGTAGCATAATCGCATAAGTGAAGGCAAGAAATCTACCAGTTTTTGCAAATCCAATTTTTGCAAGCCCGTACTTCATGTAATAAAAAGCCCCGCCAGTTGTATTTTCAGAGCGATAAGTAAATGCAAGCACCACCTCGGCAAACTTTATCGACATACCAAGTATTCCGGTAATTACCATCCAAAAAACTGCACTTGGGCCCCCTATTGTGATAGCTATTGCAACTCCTGATATTGTTCCAAGACCAACTGTTCCTGAAATTACTGTTGCAAATGCTTGAATATGAGTGATTATGCCATTGTTATTGTTATTACACTTTAGATTAAATAGCGTCTGTATTCCATATTTAAGTAACCTAAAGTTAATGAATTTGAACTGGGCAGTACAAAAGATTCCAGTTGCAATTACCCAAATAATTATAAATGGAATGTTGAATATCTTTATATACAGAAATGAATTTAATAGTTCACTTATCTTCAAAATCATGCAGTTTTCTATTTTTTGTTAGCTAACGAGCTTTATATGTAAAATATATGTAAAACCCGATGCTTATTGGAATAGTAAGTGTATACACTATACCTAAAATTGGTAGAGTCATCCAGGGCTTACTGATGAAAAATACAATAAGCACTCCAAAAAATGACACAAATATATAGGATAGGCTTTTGGGAATATAAATATATTTTGCAGAGAAAGTTGGAATGTGACTTATCGAAAAAAATGAAATGGCCAGAAAGTAACAAGCTACGTTTCTTGTGTTAAAAAATCGCTCTATGAGAAGTAAGTATTCACTCTCATGAGATTGAAAGGTAATAATTATTGGTAACAAAGAAAGTAAAGCACACACTGGAGCTGGAACACCAGAAAAGAAAAATTTTTCCCAGTATGGTTGTTCTGAGTGTAGCGAAACATTAAATCTTGCAAGTCTTATTGATATGCAGATTACGTATATCATTACTAAAATCCAACCTATGACTTTGATTTCGTTTAGCTTCCAAAAATACAAAAGAAATGCAGGCGCTGCACCAAAATTTAGAAAATCTGCAAAAGAATCAAGCTGGGCTCCAAAATCGCTAGTTGATTTTAGAATTCTAGCTATTCTGCCATCCATTCCATCTATTATTGCTGCAATGATGATAAAAATTACTGAGAATTCCCATTGTTCATTAAATGTAAATTTAAGTGAAGTGAGACCAGAACATAAACCCAATAAAGTTATAAAGTTTGGGAATAATTTAGTAATAGGTAAGAATCTACTGTTACTTCCATCGTTATTCATATAACGTCAAAAGTAAGCTTCTCTTGAACGTTTTCCTTATTTAAGTTTGCTATAATTGTTTCACCACCAATAACAGTTTGCCCTTCTGAAACTCTGACTTCTGTATCAGCAGGAACATAGATATTCACTCTACTGCCAAACCTTATAATTCCAAACCTTTCACCTGCTTTTACGTTCTGGGATATTCCTAAATTACAAACGATACGACGTGCAATTAATCCAGCTATTTGCTCCACAATAATTTCTTTCCCCTTTTCGTATTCAATTACAATAACCTGCTTTTCATTTTCATTACTAGACCTATTGCTCATTGCGGATACAAACTTGCCTTTTTTATAACTCATTTCCTTTATCGTACCAGATATTGGTATACGGTTCACATGGACGTTCAAAACACTTAAAAATATGCTAACAAGCGTAAACTTCTTCTCCTCTCCGTTTTCTGCTGATAAAGGATAATTAACTTCTTCAATTTTTGAAATCACACCATCAGCAGGACTTAATATAAGATTCTTATTGTTTGGCACAGCTCTTGCTGGATCACGAAAGAAATAAGTACACAATAATGTCGGAAACAAGCACGTAACGCCAAACCCCCAAGATATAGAGAATGCTATACACGTTACTATAAAGGAAACTACTATAAATGAATAACCTTCCCTGTTTATATTAGGTAAACCAAAACACATAATCTTATTAACAATAACCTATTGTTAATAATTTATCATTTATAATTTCTCATGAAAAGCTTTTTTTAACTGCTTCAGCAAAGTCTTTTTGATACAAGGTAACATTACAGATTGTTATATTAGCACATAGAATTACCGTCATACTGTAACAACCCGTCCAACACAAAATCTAATGCCTAAGTTTAGATCAGAAAACTGATTCTTCTAAAAGTTGCTCACTATCCTCGTCTATTATGATAGAATTATCATGATTTCTGAGTAAATCTCTGATTTTCGTTTCTATTTCATTTGCGACTTCTTTGTTTGTTTTTAGGTAAGTTTTTACATTCTCTCTTCCTTGCCCAAGACGTGTGTTGTTATATGAATAGTAAGCGCCTGCTTTTTCAAGCACACCAAGCTTTGCTCCCATATCTATTATTTCTCCGAGTTTTGATATACCTTCATTGTACATTATATCAAATTTCGCTTCTCTAAATGGAGGAGCAACTTTATTTTTTACAACTTTAACTCTTGTTTCATTACCTGTAATATTTTCTTTGTCTTTTATTACACCAACTTTTCTTATATCAAGCCTTACAGAAGTATAGAATTTTAATGCATTTCCACCCGTGGTAGTTTCAGGATTTCCATACACTACTCCTATTTTCATACGAATTTGATTAATAAATATCAATATACAGTTCGCTTTTGAAACGGCAGAGGTTAGTTTCCGTAGCCCATGACTTAGAAGCCTTGCTTGCAGCCCCATATGTTGATCACCCATATCACCTTCAATTTCAGCTCTTGGAGTTAATGCTGCGACAGAGTCAATAACTATCACATCAACCGCACCAGAACACACTAAATACTCAACAATATGCAACGCCTGCTCTCCAGTGTCTGGTTGTGAAATCACTAAATCATCAGTGCTCACCCCAAGTTTGCGAGCATATAAGACATCCAATGCATGTTCTGCATCGATAAATGCGCATGATCCTCCTTTTTTTTGTGCTTCAGCAATCACGTGCAAGGCAAGAGTGGTTTTACCAGAACTCTCGGGACCAAATATTTCAATTATACGCCCTTTTGGCAGACCTCCAACACCTAGAGCCGAATCAAGCGCAATTGATCCTGTGGATATTGTGTCTATTTTTTCTACAGGGTTTTGCTTCAACTTCATTATTGCACCTTTACCGAATGCTTTTTCAATCTGGCTTATTGCGTTATCTAGCGCTTTTTGTTTATCACTATTTCTTTCTTCTGGGTTACTTGCCATAGATCATTTATTAATTTATATAATTCTCTATGATAATCAAACGCGAATAACCTGCCAAGGTTTTTCTAGTATTTATGTATTATTTCAATGAAAAATATTAACGTTTTCATAAAGCAGATATTTGTTTGCCTTCGTTAGTAACACACTATACTTTAGTGTACGAACGTTGCAATTTGCAGCATAGCAGGTGGTGTCATCCAAGTAGCCAACACTGAAATGACTAAATTCGAAATGGCTACATGAATTTATTGTAAATTACTACCGTATAAGGTGCGATGCAACAAAGCCATTCCAGTGTCAGCTACTTGAATGACACCTCTTAGATGGGTCAGCTACTCAGATCTGCCATGAAAACTGCAACCCTAAATGTTGAAGCACTGTCGTACACTAAGCGCTGTAATGACAATTTTGGTTGCTTCATACACTTATCATGCTAGTCATAACAGAAATAATTTTTACCAGAGATATTTATGAAATAATTGACATAGTTTGGAAATATGTATATTATAGAACATTAATAGTTAGTTAATTTGTAGGTGTAATATGGCTAGAAATGTTTTGAATGAAAATGAGTATCACGCTTTTAAGCGGTTGTTTTTAACGTTTGGTATTCAGAAAAAGGATGTGGTAAATTTTGGCATTGAGACTATTAGGAAAGAGTTCAATGCACGATACCGTAAATTATCGTTAAAATATCACCCAGATAAAAACCCAAACAATAAAGAAGCAGAGGAGAAATTTAAGGTTATTGCATCAAATAAGCCATTTTTTGAAGAATTTATAATAGAGCCGTTGGAGAAAGGTCTCAATAAAAGAAATAATTTAATAAAAGAATTACGCGGTAAGTTGTGGAGTTGCAGTTATGAAGAATTGCAAAAATACTTAGATGATAAGCGCAGAAATAAACTCTATAATAAGCAGCAGTCAATTAACAATAATGTAACTGCTTATTCAAAATATTCTTCTTATTCATCTCTCTTAGGAAGTCTTTTAGTATTCTTCACATCAATTGCATTTTTAATAATTAATGGTATTTCTTGTAATGTACCAATAGCAGTAGGTTTTCTTGCTCCCTTGTTAGCAGGATCTATTTTGAGTCTAGCTGTTAAGAGCATTTATACTAGAAATGGGAAAGAGTTTAATCATCAGACTAATATTTTATTATTGTTTAACTTTGACCAAGAATGCGAAAATTTTTCAAAGAGTGATAGGACTAAATTAAAGTGGCTAAAAAATTCAGTTATTTTGAGCAACATAATCTGTACATCTTTAATGTTTTTCGGTGTGGGATTAGATTTAGTTGCCAACGGCTTTGGTATAACTAACTCTATGATGTTATCCGGCTTATTACTTTCATTACCATTCACGCTTTTAATTGTTACTTCACCTGTTTTCAATGCTGCAAGTAATTACATTCTCAAAAAGACAACTATAAATTCAATTGAGGAGCAATTTAAAGGTGATGATCAGTTTATAGAAGTCGATAACGAAAAGCCAAGCAGTACTATGAGCAATCAAAGTTATTTCCCCATCGGTCAGTTAATATCATCAAAGTTAGCTATTCTCCATACTCAAATCTCTAGCTAGGAACAATGAGCCACAGATTAGTATGGTTTTGACGTTTTGGATAGAGGCTTTTAATATGTGATTTGATATTGCATCGCCAATTGATTCACATTCAACTGCTTTTATTCCTATGTTATTGGCTTTTTCCCTAATCAAATTTGTATTTGTTGCTTTAGGTTCAGACTTAACACAAACCGCACATAGTAGTTTGATATATGGTGTTATAGCTCTTCTCATAATAGTCAGAACAAATCATAAAAAAGCAGAATCAACAGCTTGACGGAAAGACTGAAAAATAGGGATATTTTTTCTAGCTCTGTTCTTTATAGCAAACCAATGATGCTCAATTTCGTTAAAGTCTGGAGAATATGGAGGAAGATAAAGAATTTCAGCACCTACTCCTTTAGCAAGATCATCGATTTTTTTAGATTTATGGAAAGCAGCGTTATCAAGAATTACAGTTTGGCCAGACCTTAAAATTGGAGTCAAAAACTGCTCAAACCAAGCCTCAAAAACATCCTTGTTGCAGTATCCCTCAAAGGTCAATGGAGCAATGATTTTCTTTTTATTTAGAGCTGCAATCATACTGACACGCTGAGTTTTTTTACCTGATTTTAGTGAATGAAACCTCTCTCCTTTTCTGCAATATCCGTATGGGTAGTCTTCTGTATTGTCTATCCCAGATTCGTCAATATATACAAGATTTTCAGGATATTTTGTTGCTATAACCTTTGCAAATTGAGCTCGCTTTTCTTCATTTCTTTCTTTATATCCGTAGGTCTTTTTTTCTTGTAAAGCCAATATTTTTAAGTGCGCGGTGAATCGTTTGTCGACTGATATTGCCCCAGAGTTTAGCCATCTCTGACTGAGTTTTGCCGCCATGGTTTTTTGCAAATTCGGTGAAGACATTCCAGTCGGTAATTTTATGGTTATATCCTACGCTTCCAGGCTTTTTTGACTGAAAATCTCCTGTTTCCTCACGCCTTTTCTGCCACTCATATAAAGTCGTTTTTCCAATTTTAAATCTCTTGGCAACAGTTGCTCTACTTTCTCCCTCATCCAATGCTTCCATTGCTTTTTTCCTTAAGTCATAACTATACGCTGCTGGCATACAAACCCCACTACCATAAATCCATATCTTACCTTATTTGGATTATTATGAGAAGAGCTATAAGTGTTCTAAGAACTCTTCTACATTTCTGTTACGAGTAACACCAAAAACCACATAGATACCTTCAGCAAAGTTATCTCTTACCCACTGAGATAGCACTCTAGCACCGTCATTATTGTGCGCACCATCTAAAAATAATTGCCAATCTTTTGGTAATAAAGAAATTAAATTGCCCTCTTTTATACGCTCCAGTCGTGCAGGCCAATAAGTGCACTGTAAACCTGAAGTGATATCCTCTTCTCCAATATCAAATTCATACTTTCCACTTAAAATACTACATGCTGCAATAGCATTGCCTGCATTAATCACCTGATGATCACCCTTTAAAGATGGCAAAGGAAATTCTATTGATTGAATAGCTGATTGAAAAACCATTTTGTTGTTCTTTTTTTTGCAATTCCATTCAAGGCCTCCTCTATACAGAGGAGATTTCTTATTTATTGCATGGAATTCTAGTGTATTCATTATAGACTTTTTTTGTGGTGCTATTACACAAGGAATATTAGGTTTCATTATTCCAGCTTTTTCACCTGCTATGGTTTCTACAGTAGGGCCAAGATATTCTGTATGATCAAGGGCAATGGAAGTAATGATTGTTAAAATCGGACTATCTATAACATTTGTTGTATCAAGTCTTCCACCCATACCCACTTCAACTAAAGTTATATCGGCTTTATGACGAGAAAAAGCTAAAAAAGCTGCAATAGTTGCAGCTTCAAATAGAGTGATAGGTTGTTCTGCAATTACGGCACGGCATTCTTCTAACAAGCTATATAATTCATTATCGTCGATATAACTGCCTGCAATAACTATTCTTTCATTAAAATTCACCAAATGTGGAGAAGTGTATGCGTGTACCTTATACCCTGCTGCTTGCATTATATATCTTATAAATGCTAGTGTTGAGCCTTTCCCATTAGTTCCAGCTATATGAATTGCGGGAGGCATTTTTTTCTCGGGGTTATCTAGTTTGCTAAGAAAGCCTTTTATGCGATCAAGAGAAAAATCATTCGGCCTGCTACCAAGTGGCTTAGGCCAATGAGGCATATATATCATAGATTGTTGTTACATTTTAATTCATCTATCACACTTGCTATGCCATGTGTGTCGATTTTTTCACTAAATTGATAACGTTGATTAATAGCAATACTTATTCCACTCATTACAACATCACTTATCAAGAAAGAACTGTTATTTTTAGTAACTTTAAAATCAATATTTGTAAATTCTTCATCACCGTAAGAAAATCTTGTACCAATTAAGCAAGTTTCATCGTCAACTGCTTTTGTACTCATTATGATCATTTCACTATCATGCATGTATTTATATAAAATTTTAACGCACAAACGCGTAAGATACACTTCATACTCTCTTAAAAAATCTTCTTTTTCTTTTTGTTTAACTAAAGCCCAATGTTTCCCTATAACGAATTGCGATATTCCTTTGAGGTTAACATTGTTTTGAATGACCTCCTGAAGCTTTTTTTGCACACATTCCCGGTTTTTTTTATTCTCCTTTGTAGATATACCATCCACTTGTTGCTTCATAGTATGCACAAAAATTTTGTGATCTGTACAATTAGTGTAAGCACTTGAAGAAATTACAATAAAAACAATGATAGTTAAAACTTTAGTAATGTTCATAAGATATATTTATTAGCTATGATACTTAGAATGCAAAGTTTAATAAAGATTAAATAATAATCGCTAGCTTTAATATATCTATAGACACACCTTGTATAAATCATCTACAATTAATTAAGGGTCTGTTCTATGCGTTATGAGTTAAGTTAAATTTCCCGAGCGATAATTTCTAGTCAAGGGAATTGCCTCTGTTAATTTCGTTGAAATTGATACGCGATGCCCACCTTAACTTTAGTCTCAGGAATCTACTAAGGCTGACGGTAGATACGGATCCTATTTTGATTGGTTTAACATTTATGCTTCATCAATACAAAGAACAGGGTGTTTTCCTATGTTTGCCTAATGAAGTATTCCAAATTGTAATTGATGTTGAAAGGTATCCTGATTTTGTTCCTTGGTGCAAAGCCGTTTATATAAAAGAAAAAATTAACAACCAAATGGTTGTGGATCTCCTCGCAGCTTTTCATGGAATTAAAGGTAGATATACATCAGAAGTTACTTCTCTTTCTCCAAGTGGAACAAATGAAGGTTGGATAAAAGCTGTATCATCAAATGGAATATTTAAACATCTATACAATGAATGGCAATTCATTCCCATAGATGAAAATAAAACTATGGTAAAGTTTTATATAGAGTTTAAGTTTAAGTCCAACTCATTTTCCACTTTATTAAACTCAGTATATAAGTATACACAAAGTAAAATAATTGCTGCATTTAAAGATAGGGCTGAAAGCCTTGCTAAACAAAAGTTATCTTGACATTATTAATATAAATGTATAATTTTTTTTAGTAAGTTAAGTGTTTATATTGTAATGATTTTTAGACTATTGTTTTTATTAATTTTCATAAGTGTTAATTCTTATGCAGTTGTTAAGCAAGATTTATCCGATAACCAATACATTCAAAAAAAACCCAATGAAATAACATCAAATGAGCTATTATCGCCATTACCTGATGATAAATTATTAGGAGATCCAAAAGCACCAATTCTAATGATAGAATATGCTTCATTAACTTGTTATCACTGCTCTCTTTTTCATAGGAATGTTTTTCCTAAAATTAAAGAGAAATATATAGACACAGGTAAGATGTTATATATATTTCGTCATTTTCCTTTGGATTACAGAGGGCTAAAGGCTGCAATGCTAAGTCATTGCTACGAAAAACAAGAAGACTACTTTAATTTTAACAAAGCTGTTTTTAACTCAATAGATTCGTGGAATTACTACAATTTAAGTGATTTGACTTTACTACAAAGAATTGCTGCACTAAGCAACTTAAAGCAAGATGCATTTAACCAATGCATTAATGATAAGAAAATAATGGATAAAATCGTAAATGATAAATCACTGGCAATTAATAAACTTGGTATCACAGCCACTCCAATATTTTTCATCAAGCTTAACGATGATAAATCATATATAGAGCATAATAAAGTTAAACATGGAGGGTATAAAGAGCTGAAATATTTCACTAATGTGATAGATAAATTATATGGAAAAGCTATAGTGAAGTAATACCACTGTAGCTTACCATATAAAAGACTCTATGCTGAGTCATTGTTTTTCACTACTGTTTGTTGTTTTTTACGCTCAAACTCTCTTTTTTTACTGTGCCAAGTGTAGTAATACATAGCGATTTTATTCTCTATTAATACTATTGTCCCATCATAAAACTGAACCATATCCATAACTTTTCTCTGAGCTTCATCAAAACGTTCTTTATACTTTTCACGATAAGCTGGATTATGTAGTAACATAACCCCTTCATTCTTGTTAGATTTTTTGTTTAACGTTTCAACTTCACCAGCAATAGTATAAGACATATAACCCCCTCTAATTGATTATAAAAATTATATTTTAAAAAGAGAAATGCGCATAAACAATCCCTTTAATTCTAGCATAATAATCGACTGTTTATTATACTAGTTAACTATAGTACGATATATAATAATTTTTGTCACTTAAAATTTTATACTATGAAATAATAACTTAAAATAAATGTTTTTATTATTTTAAACTATATTATTATATTTATAAATTGTGTATGAATTAAGTCTCCCTAATTTATAATATATGCGTAATAATTTTAGTATAAAATTGTCATACATAAGAAATCTATTTGCAAAAGAATATAAAAAAATAGAAGAATATTGTATTCTTGAAAAAAAGCAACATATTCAAATTGGCCCTGAAGAAGGAAAGCTATTAAGTTTATTTATAAAAATCCAAAAAATCAAAAGTATTGTTGAGATTGGCACGTTATACGGTTATTCGTCGATTTGCATGGCAAAAGCTCTACTGGAAGATGGTCACATATATACAATAGAAAATAACCCTCAACACTCAAGAATAGCAAAAAAAAATTTTAGTGCTTTTAATCTAAGTGATAAAATTACTCTAATAGAAGGCAATGCATTGGAAAAACTTAATGAATTATCAGCAAAAGCACCATTTGACATGATATTTATCGATGCTGATAAAGGTGGTTATCCTAAATATTTAGATTGGGCAGAGTCATACATTAAACAAGATGGGCTAATCGTTGCAGATAACACTCTACTGTTTAACACAGTATTTTTAGAATCGCCTCCAAAAGAAGTATCAGAAAAATCATGGCATGCCATGAGGGAGTTTAATAATAGATTATCAGATGAAAAAAAATATTTCTCTATATTGATTCCAACTGATGAAGGAATGACTGTAGCTTTAAAGCTAACATAAGTTAAAAATCAAGGTCAGCATAATGTTTAGGAGGGATTAAACCAGAAATCCTCTCTAATAATATCTCACGAAAACAAGGCTTTGATTTAACAATGGAGTACCATTCTTTTAAAATTTTACTTTTTTCCCATGGAAAACTACTTACATAATCCATTACGGAAATATGCGATGCTAAAGTAATATCAGCTAAAGTGAACTTATCAGTTGCAAGCCAAACGTTCTTGTTAATTAAGTGTTCGATGTATTCCATATGGCAAGGCAGGTTATGCTGAGCTGCATGAAGAAATCTAGAGTCAGGGCTGCGGTTAGTAATTACTTTTTCATTCATAATATACTTAGTAACTTCATTGTAAAATTTGTTATCGAACCAATTGATTAGAGCGCGTATTTTAGACTTAATAATAGTGGATGAACCAAGTAATTTGACGTCGCTATTGTAAGTCTCTTCTATATATTCACAAATGGCATTACTATCCGCTATTACAAAGTTATTATCTATTAACACTGGTACTTGCCCGGTTGGATTGATCTCCATAAATTCATTCCGCTTTTCCCACGGATTTTCATACACTAGATCACAGCCTAATTTTTTTTCTTTTAGAAAAGCTCTAACTTTTCGTGAAAATGGACAAAGAGGAAAATGATATAAAATCATAGTGTTCCTCTTTTGTTATACCAATATCCTTTTTTTGTTACTCTATGGCTTGACCTACAACTGTACGAACTTTCTTTGTAGTCCACAGAAGTTTGCGTAGCAGGTAGTGTCATGCAAGTAGCTGACACTGGAATCCAGTTCTTGTTATACAATTGCCTAGTGCGCTCATTTACAGTTAAGTTTTCTGGATCCAAGTAGTCAAGCACTGGGATGACATCCTTTTCGGTAAAAATTGCTCTTATATCACAACATTCATACAGCTGTATGCCTAGGCACTGGGATGACATAAATAAGCGCTGAAATGACATAAATAAACATTGGAGTGACAATCTTGTAGTGACTTGCATGACAACTAACTTTTTGTTTACTTCAAAATAGCACTGCAAAAAATCTGACATATCAAATTATAAAACTAACATAGGATATACCTTGCTAAATAAAAAAAAAAGTATAATATTTTATAAGGTATGCAGGCAAAAACTCTGTAATTTGGTCAGATCAGAAATGAAGCAGCCATATCAGAACCTTTTTGGGTTGCATACCTATTTCATTATTTGTTTTATCCGAGGCTATGAATATAGCATTAAAACATCGTCCTAGTAGCTTCAAAGATCTAGTAGGTCAAGATATATTAGTGCGTGTATTAGAAAATGCTTTTATTTTAAACAAAATCCCACAATCTATACTGCTCTCTGGTAGTAGTGGAGTTGGTAAAACCACCACTGCAAGGATAATAGCTTTATGTTTGAATTGTTCCCTGGGGCCAATTTTTGAACCTTGCGGATCATGTGAAAATTGTCTAGCAATAAAAAATTCAAGCCATCCAGATGTAATTGAAATCGATGCAGCAAGTCACACTAGCATTGACGATATTAAAGTAATCCTGGGAGATATTTGCTATTCACCTATAAGCTCTAAATTCAAAGTCTACATTATAGATGAAGTACACATGCTATCTAGCAGTGCATTTAACGCATTACTTAAAACCCTAGAAGAGCCACCATCTAGTGTAAAGTTCATTTTAGCAACTACGGAAATAAAAAAGATACCAATAACTATTATTGCACGTTGTCAAAGATTTGATTTACACAACATTCCTGTAGCTAAAATAGTGGAACGTTTAAATGATGTTGCACAAAAAGAGAGTTATTCCATTGAAAAGGGAGCATTAGAATTAATTACACGACACTCTGGAAATTCAATGCGTAACGCCTTGTTTTTGATGAATCAAGCAGTGCTATATAGCAAAGATGGTGCAATATCCACTAAAAATGTGACAGACATACTTGGCCTAGTGGATAAAGATATTATATTCGATCTATTAGGGGCAATATTAGAAGGTGATTTACAGAAAGCTCTATCAGTGTTTGACAAGGCGGTAAAAACAGCAAACCCACTTAGTATTTTTGAAGGTCTATTGCAAACAATTCAGTTAGTATGCCGTTTTTTGATTACAAAAGAGATTGATAATGCAGTTACAGAGCATGAAAAGAATAGGATAAAAGATTTAAGTATAAAGAGATCTTTAATATTTTTTTCGAGATTGTGGAAGATGTTGCTTAAAGGTATTCAAGATATAAAAACTTCAACATGCAACGATGTTGCTGCTGAAATGATGTTAATTAGCCTCTGTTATCTTTCTGATCTGCCTTCTCCGGAACAGGTGGTCAAAAAAATTCTTTCGCAGAATGCACAGCCGGAAAATACACGTAATGTAAGAAATGAACAGCAACAAAATTATGATTTTGACAAAGTTTTGCAACTATTAAGGCGGAGTAACCAAATTTATCTTTACAAACAACTGTATAATAATCTACAATTAATAGATTGTAAACCTGGATATTTAAAATTAAAAGCTGTATCTAAGTTGGATAGTAATTTTTGCAATGATTTAAAAAATTACTTAAACCAGGTGACTCAGCAAGAGTGGGTTATTGCAGTTGATACAGGTTATATAAACAGGGAAGTGAGTAATTTAAATTATGCACCTGCAGTTAAGGATATCCTTGACACGTTTAAAGGTGCAAAAGTAGTTAATGTAGAAAATAAGGAGTAAGTTGTGGATTTTAGTCAAATAATGAAACAAGCGCAAGAGATGCAAAAAAAGCTTGCAGAAGCTCAAGAAAAATATGTTGGAAAAGAGTTTCAAGGTATTTCTGGTGGTGGCAAAGTTTCTGTATTAGTGGAAGTCATAAAAATAGGTAGCTATAAAGCTAAAAAGGTGAACATAGACTTAGAACTTATGAGAAATGAGGAAAAAGATATAGTAGAGGATTTAGTAACAGCAGCGTTTAATGATGCCGTTAAAAAAGCAGAAGAAGATATGGCGAATGCAACTTCTGATCTTGCAGGTATGATGGGTTTACCATCTGGGTTTAAACTTCCTTTTTGAATTTACTACTGAAGTTTCTTTTAGTGTAAGTATTTTTTTTCTAATATTCCCAACGCTAGTACTTCTTCATATAATGTACCTATACTAGCATAGCCCTACGTCATACCGTGATTCATTCCACAACTGTACAAACATTGCAATATGGCACGATATCACATAGTAAACGATGTCATTCCAGTGCTTGACACTGGAATCCAGCCTTGCCGTAATTTCATCAAGAACGTTGTGCTTTAACATAAAACGGCTACTTTTATGCTTACCAACTTAATAAAATTCCTGGATCCCAGTGGGCTTTGTTGCATCACACTTTATGAGATGGTGATTTATGGTAAATTCATGTAACTATCTCAAATTTAGCCATACCAATATCAGTGAATTTATTAAGCAAATAGCATTTGATTAGCAGTTCTTTTTCTCGATTTATCTCAGATTTATTCCTAAAACTAAATCCGAATATTTGCTTTAATCTTGAGAAAAACCCTTCAATATAAGCCATAATTTACTTCTTTTTTCCATTCTTTCATGCCATCTTCACCGTATAATTTTATTAACCTAATAGCAGCATTCCTGTCAGACATATAATCTATTTCTGGATGTTCTGCCGCATTGTTTATTGGTGGAATTTTTGTCTTTATATCATATTTGTTACACAACTTATAAAACTTGTGCCTATCACATGCTCTATCTGCATATAGTGCTTTTATGGCATGCTGAAAATCAACTTCTTTTAGCAAATCACAAGCTCCATAGTGATCAGCCGTTACTGTATTTTACAGCTATGGCTTTTTTGTTGTTTATATTCAACATTACGTGCAATTTTCTCGTTTGCTCATAGCCACGATATTTTCTGTCAGTGCTATTTTCCTTGCTGTGACCAGGAGTGTTGTTGTATATACTAATTCCTGTACTGTCTATAGCAATTTCGATATCTTCCATATTATTTTTATCAATTCTGCAATCATTTATCTTAATATTAAGTTTCTTAAACCTTCTTGATGCTTGTGAATAGCTGATAACTGCCAAATCTCTTCCTATTTGTTGCAAATACCCTTTTATAAACCCGACTGTTTGTCTTAAACCAATTCTAAAGAAACTGACGATTATATGCACCAAAATCACAACTTTATCACTATAAATATAGTTGCCGCCCTGCATTTTTGGACAATTCTCGTACCAATTTTCTATGGCGTCATTGATATAACAAAAAATGCTTCCTCTTTCTTGGAGAAATTTGTTATATTCATGGCAGTTACTGACTCTCATTTTTTGTGGCATATTTTTTCTTCAACAGTTAAATGGCTATTTATAATGAATTTTGTCAGTAACTGCCAGTTCTTTTCACTTGAGCGATGCAACAAAGCCATCCCAGTGTCACGCACTGGGATGACATCATCCTTTTTTTGGGATTCCAGCGTCACGCGCTGGAATGACACCTCTCTTGGGCTCTCTTAGCTATAAATATTAAGGAATTTACCAAACGAAAAAAAAGGCAAAAGAAGCCCCGTGGTTGGCTAATTACTTACATTATACTTTCAAGTATGGCGTTTTTTTATTCTAAACGCTTAATAACCGCGATTTAGTTGCTTTTAAGCCGCAACTAATCTAAATTATAAACATTAAGAAATTTACTAAACAGAAAAAAAGGCAAAAGAAACCCTAGGGTAGCTAGTTATTCACTATCCATTTTTTAAATCGGCGTTTTTTGATGTTTTAAATGCTTTATAAGCGCATTTCAGCTTATATTAGGTAAAAACCTAGAAATTTTATAAAGACATAAGGTGCACATAGTGCAAAAAATTAAACATGGGACGCCAGATACGTGAGTTTTTTTGTCATTTAATCTGTACAGAGAAGATAAATAAATAGCTTCAGTTTCATGATAAGGGGGCTGGCGGAGTTTGTCAAGGGATTTTTGACGAAATGATTTTGAAAGCAAAGAGCGGGAGAAGGGGTTCGAACTCTCGACCTCAACCTTGGCAAGGTTGCGCTCTACCAACTGAGCTACTCCCGCAATTAAATTAACCTAAATTTACTTAATTATAGGCATATACAGCGATTTGTAAACCCCGTGTACATGAAAAATGTGAGAGCCCATAAATTTGCGTGGTTCCTTCTATGATCTTTTCGTATACTTAAGGCTTATTTTTGATTATCATAAGTTTTTAATTATTCCACAAAGCTTTATGGGAATATTTTTATATAAAGACGACTTGCCAGCTAGTTCAATACCAGATGATATAAGGTCTATAGCTGTTGATACCGAGGCAATGGGGCTACTTCATAGCAGAGATAGATTATGCCTTGTGCAGCTCTCTTTTAATGATGGCAACGCTCACTTAGTTCAACTCAAGAACGATTATACAGCGCCAAATTTGAGAAAAATATTAGAGGATAAAAATATAACTAAAATATTTCACTTCGCGCGATTTGATGTGAGCATAATACGTTATTACTTGGAAACTTGGGCACTTCCGTGCTATTGCACAAAGATAGCTTCACGTTTAGTTCGCACTTACACAGATAATCATAGCTTAAAAGAGTTGTGCTTAGAGCTGCTTGATACCAAACTAAATAAGCAGCAGCAATCTTCTGATTGGGGAAATGAAAATTTAACAGACAAACAAAAAAGTTATGCTGCATCTGATGTTTTGTATCTCCACAGGATAAAGGAAAAGCTAGACTTAATGCTGGAACGTGAAAATAGAAAAGAATTGGCCCAAAAGTGCTTTGAATTTCTTCCTACTCGTATTGAGTTAGACTTAATGGGTTGGGAAAACGTGGATATCTTTAACCACCAGATGTAATAGAAGTTTTTTGTTTATGCAAAACACTTTAGGGCAATTTTTCAAGCTCTGCGGTAAGAATTTAGTTGATTAACTGCTAATAGATACGCTATATTTTACAAAAATTTAGGTATTTTATGAGTGATGATATTACATCGGTAAATGATCAAAATTTCAAATCTGAAGTCACTGACTATAAAGGGTTTGTTCTGATAGACTTTTGGGCAGAATGGTGTGGGCCATGTAAAAGTCTAATGCCACGTATTGAACAGTTGGCTAAAGACAGAAAAGGCAAGATTAAGATCTGCAAATTCGATATAGATGGAGAAACTGAAGTGCCAAGTAAGTATGGAGTGCAATCTATACCTACTTTAATCATATTTCAAGATGGTAAGGAAATTGCACGCAAAATTGGTGCAACAAATGATTTGTCAAGTTGGGTTGATAGTGAAATAAGCTAATAGACAAATTTGCTTTTGTGTGTATTATAAATATTGATAAAAGGGATTGTAGCTCAGTCGGTTAGAGCAGTTCGCTCATAACGAATTGGCCGTAGGTTCGAGTCCTACCAATCCCACCATTGTGTTGATCTTAGCATGATCGTAACAATGAGAAAGCTGTAGTATATGAACTATATGTTGATATAATGGAGGAAATAATGAAATTTACTAAGTCTCTAAATAACAAGTTAGATGAATTGCACTTACTAAATCATCCATTTTACCAGTCATGGAATACAGGAAGCTTAAGCTTGCAAGCTTTACAAACCTATGCTAAAGAATATTATCACCACGTTGCTGCGTTTCCTCGTTATATCAGTGGTATACATTTTTTGTGCCCAGATCTAAAAATGCGACAGGTTTTGCTTGGTAATTTGATAGAAGAAGAACAAGGTGATGAAAATCATCCAGAATTATGGCAACGTTTTGCTGAAGGGCTTGGCGTTGCGCGATCTGATCTTCGTGAAAGTGCACAGATTAAAGAGACACAGGAGTTAGTTGATGGTTACTTTGATATTGTAAGATCAGGTTTTGCGGCAGGTCTTGGAGCCTTGTACGCTTACGAACGTCAAACTCCAGAGGTTTCCAAGTCTAAAATTGAAGGTTTAAAAAAACACTATTCAATAAGTGATGAGCGTTCTCTTCAATTTTTTACGGTCCATATGCATGCTGATGAGTGGCATTCTGAGGAGTGTGCAAATCTTATTGAAGATCTAGATGAAAAAGAGCAAGATAAAGTTATGCAGGGTGCTCAAAAGGGAGCAAAGCTCTTGTGGGGTTTTCTTGATGGAATGATGAATGCTAGCGTGTGTTAGTAGTTGTAAGTAGCTTAAACTCAGTGATATTGGAATGCAATGTCTGCATGTAATCTTCTTATATCTGATCTGCGGCTTTGGGTTCATTTAGGATGTAGCGCAGAAGAGAAGTTTTCTCCCCAATTGGTGAGTATTGATATTGGTTTCACTTTTAAATCTCCTCCTTTAGGGCTTACAACTGATCAGCTTAAAGATACTCTCTGCTATTTGGAGGTAGTACGGAACATTCAATATTTCGTTCAAGGCAAGCAATTTAATTTAATCGAACATTTAACTCATGGGATATACAGGATGATTAACGACTTTTTGCTGCAAAAAAAGCATATTATTTCTTCTATCAGGGTGACTACTCACAAAACTGCACCACCAGTTCCTGGTGTGCATGGAGGTGTTTTCTTTACTTATCATAATGCGTTGCAAGAATGATTTACATTTCTGTTGGCTCAAATATAGGAAATCGCTTTTCCCATTTACAAAAAGCTGCTCAGTTACTAAAGGAGCGCTATTTTAAAGATTTAAAATCTTCAATTATTCTGGAGACTAAGGCTATTTTACCAAATGATGCTCCACCTGAATGGGACAAGCCATTTCTAAATATGGTTGTATACGGAAGTTGTTCTTCTTCTCCTGAAGAGCTGTTAAAGGGCCTTAAACAAATTGAGTGTGACATTGGCCGCCCGCAGGTCTATGAAAAATGGGCACCTCGCATTATTGATTTGGATATTTTGTTATGGGATAACCTGACACTTGATACATCCTACCTTAAGATTCCTCACCCAGAATTGATAAACAGACCATTTTTGCTCCACTTGATGGCAATGCTGAGTCCCATGGCAGTAGTTAACAAAACGTTTGGTACTATTAACCCTAACATTAAGGATTGCTTTTTAAGGAGTTTTACGCTTTCACCAGAGCTTGTAGGTATTGTTAATATTACTCCTGATTCATTTTCAGATGGTGGTCTTTATTATGATGCAGATCAAGCAACCAAGCAGGCACTGCGGCTGTTATCAGATGGTGCAAGCATAGTTGAACTTGGTGCTCAATCAACAAGACCTGGCTCCTCAATACAAACTCCAAAAGCAGAATATGCACGCTTAAAACCAGTGCTTGATAATCTCAATCAGTATATGAAAGTTGGTGACATTAAAGTCAGCATTGATAGTTTCTGGCCAGATGTTATTTTGAATGTTTTGGAGCACTACAACATTGCCTGGGTAAACGATCAGAAGGGAGATCTAGATGATAATACCTTAAAAGCGATTGCTAGCAGTGGATGTAGTATCGTTATTATGCATTCACTCTCCATACCACCACATAGTGACAACATTATCCCAAGTGACATTGATCCAATTGATACCATAAATAATTGGGCAGAAAGGAACATTAATAGATTACTAGCTCTAGGTTTTGATCAAAGCTCGATCATTATTGATCCTGGTATTGGTTTTGGCAAATCTATGTACCAGAATATCCAGATTTTACGCAGTATAGAAACGTTACAAAATTTTGGCTGCAAAGTTCTGGTTGGTCATTCTAGAAAGTCATTTATTTCTTCTTTTTCTACAGAACCTGTCTTTAATCGAGATTTAGAAACAATTGCTTTATCATCTGCATTGCACAACAAGGTTGATTTCCTTCGAGTGCATAATGTGCGTGATCACATGCGATTTTTTGTAGCTCAAGCTGCTTTACAGGGATGCTAGTTATCGGAATTATGGCTGTTGATCCCAAGGGGGTAATTGGAATAAATAATGGATTGCCCTGGCATTATCCAAGTGAGTTAGATCATTTTCGTCAGGTGACTGACAAACAAGTTATTGTTATGGGAAGAAAAACATTTGAAACTATGCCTCAAAACATATTGAAGGATCGTATCCCTGTTGTTTTTTCTCGTAACAAATTAAATTCTTGTTTTAACAGAGGAGTAAAATGCACTATTATTTCTTCTATGCAAGAGTTTTTGTCAATCCAAAGTAATTGGAGTTACCCTCAAATCTTTGTGATTGGTGGAGCACAAATAGCGCATCTTTTTTTAGAATATAATCTAATTTCAGAGTTCATCATGACAGAAATTTACAAACCCTATAAAGGTGATGTATATTTCAACTTAACACTTCTTGATGGATGGCATAAAACTATTCTCACCAAAACGAAAGATTATACTATATGTAGGCTAACACGTTAATATGCATGTTAAAGCAATTTATACCCACCGCATTGAATGTGGAGAAGTATTAGAGCAGGTTCTTGATCGCTATGTTTCAGAGTTGCTAGGAGAGGAAGTTGTTCTTGCTATCACATCAAAAATCATTTCTGTTTGTCAAAAACAAGTGGTTTGCAAAACTGCTTGTTCTAAAGAAGAGCTAATCAAAAGAGAAGCTGATGCAATTGTTGGTGTAGACCATAATTCTTACGGCATCTATTTAACGATTAAAGACAATATCTTAATTCCATCTGCTGGTATTGATGAATCAAATGGTAATGAGGTGTATATTCTATATCCAAAAGATGTTCAGAAAACAGCTCTGTCAATATGGAATTATCTCAAGACAAAACACTGCATAAAACATCTTGGTATTTTGATTACAGATAGTAACATAACACCTATGCGCCTTGGGGTTACGGGCGTTGCTCTTGGTTGGTGTGGATTTGAACCACTTTATTCCTATATAGGCAAGCCAGATCTTTATAATCAACCACTCCAAGTAACACAAGTCAATCTTCTTGATGCACTGGCAACATCTGCTGTTTTAGTTATGGGAGAAGGGGCAGAGCAAACACCGATGGCAATAATTAGTGGTGCACCAAAGGTTCACTTTCTTACTCATCCGCCAACTACAGAAGAAGAAAAAAGTGTGAAGATATCTATGGAAGAGGACCTTTACTCTCCTCTCCTCATGCGAGCCCGCTGGTTAAAGAGTTAAAGAGGAACTTAAAAATTTGCTATTAGACTTCTTAGAGGTTGTCCACAAACCAAGGAATACGTAGTATATAAAGAAAGAATATTGAGGTAAGAGATGAGGAAAAAATATCCAACAGATTTAAGTAAAAGGGAATGGGCAAGAATAGAAAAACACTTCAGAGTATCGTACAAGAAAGGAGGAAGGCCACCAAAATACAGTAAGTGTGAGATAGTAGATGCAATTCTTTATATACTGCGCACAGGATGTCAATGGCGCTATTTACCACACGATTTTCCGCCGTGGAAGGCTGTGCATGAACAGTTTAGAAGATGGAAAAAGCAGGGAATTTTTGAGAAAATGAACTATGATATCACTAAATATAGTAGGTCAAAAATGGGAAGCCGAGCGCATGCATAGTGGACAGTCAATCGGTAAAAACCACGGAAAAAGGTGGGTCAAAGGTTATGATGGTGCGAAAAAGGTAAAGGGGAGAAAAAGACATATAATCACAGATACTCAAGGATTTGTGCTTGGTTGCTATGTAGGAGCTGCAAGCGAAAATGACAGAGATGGGGTGAAGATGGCATTGGACAATATGAAGGAAAAATACAGCAATATTAAGAAAATGTGGGCTGATATGGGATACCAAGGAAAAGATTTAAAGGATTACGTAAAGAGAGAATATGGGATAGATATTGAAATTGTCAAAAGGCCTCCATGTAGGTTTTGGGTGCATAAAGATACACCACTAGAACTATTGCCACAACGGGATCCTGGATTTTCAGTACAGCCGAGAAGGTGGGTGGTATAGCTCTTCTCATAATAATCCAAATAAGGTAAGATATGGATTTATGGTAGTGGGGTTTGTATGCCAGCAGCGTATAGTTATGACTTAAGGAAAAAAGCAATGGAAGCATTGGATGAGGGAGAAAGTAGAGCAACTGTTGCCAAGAGATTTAAAATTGGAAAAACGACTTTATATGAGTGGCAGAAAAGGCGTGAGGAAACAGGAGATTTTCAGTCAAAAAAGCCTGGAAGCGTAGGATATAACCATAAAATTACCGACTGGAATGTCTTCACCGAATTTGCAAAAAACCATGGCGGCAAAACTCAGTCAGAGATGGCTAAACTCTGGGGCAATATCAGTCGACAAACGATTCACCGCGCACTTAAAAATATTGGCTTTACAAGAAAAAAAGACCTACGGATATAAAGAAAGAAATGAAGAAAAGCGAGCTCAATTTGCAAAGGTTATAGCAACAAAATATCCTGAAAATCTTGTATATATTGACGAATCTGGGATAGACAATACAGAAGACTACCCATACGGATATTGCAGAAAAGGAGAGAGGTTTCATTCACTAAAATCAGGTAAAAAAACTCAGCGTGTCAGTATGATTGCAGCTCTAAATAAAAAGAAAATCATTGCTCCATTGACCTTTGAGGGATACTGCAACAAGGATGTTTTTGAGGCTTGGTTTGAGCAGTTTTTGACTCCAATTTTAAGGTCTGGCCAAACTGTAATTCTTGATAACGCTGCTTTCCATAAATCTAAAAAAATCGATGATCTTGCTAAAGGAGTAGGTGCTGAAATTCTTTATCTTCCTCCATATTCTCCAGACTTTAACGAAATTGAGCATCATTGGTTTGCTATAAAGAACAGAGCTAGAAAAAATATCCCTATTTTTCAGTCTTTCCGTCAAGCTGTTGATTCTGCTTTTTTATGATTTGTTCTGACTATTATGAGAAGAGCTATAACCCTTGGACCAAATGTATCTGGCGTAACACCTTCTGGTAACTTGCTACTTTTTCTTTTTCTGCATCTCCGACAACGACCATGTTCCAATTACTACATCAGGCCTAATTTCCGGAAGATCAACTTTTTGGTGAACATAAGGTTTTTCGCATATTACAAGCTCTCCTCCGCATTCGCAAATATTAGGCAACTCTATTTTTACTACTTTATCCGCTTCCATTGTGGCATGAAAATTTCCTTTATGCCCAACCTGATCGCCAACATTCCTTTCGCTTTTTGGCTTGTCCTTTTTTGTTTTGTACAATTCTTTAGAGCTCGGTAGAGATGAATTTTTCGAGTTTAAACCAAGCCTCTCTTTCAACTCAGTGTTCTCAATCCTCAAGGCCTTATTTTCTGCCTCTAACTCTTCTATCCTCCCTTCCAACTTTTCTATTTTTTGCTGTAAATTTTTGCAGAGTTCTCAAAGGTTTACCACATTACCTCACTTTTGCTCTATGATTATCTTTATTATCTTGCTTTGTCTACCTTATTCTACCACTCCGCTGAACGGACAATGGCGTCAACTTAAGAGCCTCCATTAGCAAACTCTCCTAAAGACATGATGGCGTTTGGGCTTATCTACCTTATCGCGGCTATACAATCGTCCTGGTCGGATTTTAACTTTAGCGCGTATACTTAAAAAGGGCTTGAAAGTTTTTTGGCGCAATAAGTACCTGATAGAGTTTCTGCCTCATTACACCAAATAAAACTGAAAAATTTAAACGATACTCAGCAATTTGATCTGGATTCCAAGGCCCTTGTGCATCACACATATGAAGCGACAATATATTACACATGACTAAGTTTGCCCAAAATTCTTGTAATACAGCCTCTAAATTTACGCCAGAAAAATTCTCTAATTCTGCACCTATTTTGAGTCGTTTATAGCACTCCTCTATATGCCACCTTAACACATAAGCTTTGCTGATATCTTCCAAAGTAAATTTTACTCGGTCAAAAAGTGAAGTAATCAATACCTCTGTTTCTCCGTTGGCTAATGTCAGCACTATAACTCTTACTTTCTGTCCTTTCATTTTATTTTTTAGCTTTTCATTTTCTAATATAAAATCGAAATCTAATTCTCCAGCGTTCCCATAGCTTGCTATAATTTCTTTTTTGCAAGCGAAAAATAAAATCTACTTCCAAATCATAATGCTGCTGAATGAATTTTACTGAAGGATAACCACGATCATAGATAAATAATAATTTCTTTTGATTTAATGAACGCATTTGAGTGATAACTTCGGGTAATTGCTCTTCCGCCAACGTTTGTTCACCTATATTCCAAGCCGCAAGACGAGCACTACAAATCAGCGAAGTACACAAATCAACAAACAAATTGCCAATGGTGCCTGTTGTTCCATTTGGTTTAAAGCGGCCAAACTCGGATACAATTTCCTCAGAGCTGGGTAATCTCATACCAGAACCATCTGCTGCAATAAGTCTATAGCCTCTCCAACTCAGGTTCATCCTGATAGGCTGTTTGGATGCTTAAATTCTTGAAAGCCTGTATGGCAAATCTTATACCTTGCTTTAGAAAAAGCTTGCTTTGAGGGTACATGTCAATGGCTCCATAAGTTCACATTCTATTCCCAAACTTTTTTTAACTAACTTTAAAATCATAGAAAATACTGTCGAAAAAGGAAGTTTTCTTGTTCGTGTAAAACTCAACACAATGGATTCTCTGAAAAGCTTTCGAGTATATTATATTTTTAATTTGTAGAATAAAATTTTTTCCTTTTTGCATGTTTCACCTAAAAAGGACACATTTTAAACTTCTTTGTTGAAATAAAATAGAAACAAAAGTGCTGTTTCCTGCGGCTTCTGGATAATTTAATGGTAAAAGTTTTAGAGAGAAATTTTATACACTATCGCTGATATTTTTCCTTAAGTTGACGCCATTGGCTGAACGGATACCTTGGGTTAGCTATAGCTAACACCACAATTGTACTAACATTGTGATTTGAGAACAACCTTCACCAGAAAGGGTGTCATTCCAGTGTTAAGCACTGGAATGACGAGAGGTAACGCAAGAAGTTTACTCTTAATAAAAACCTGATGATGAATCATTATTACCAAATTTCGGCCTATTTCTGTTGCTGAAACCAGAACGAGGACGAGGAGGCCTCTTATGGTGACTTCCTCCAGGTTTTCTACTAAATGAATTATTGTAATAATTATCCCTGTCATTTGGACCATCTTTCCTTTCCTCGTTGTAAAGCTCACCTTCAAAAAACTCTCCCGTCTCTTGATCAACCCGACGTCTTGACAACTTTGGACACCCACCTTTTTCGAAGTCAATTACTAGTGCTTTGAAAGTATCATCTTGTTTAAGTACGCTCTCTATAGAATCTATATGTTCATTAGCTACTTCACTTATGTGCATTTTTCCTTTTCTGCCATTAAGAAATTCAAGCTCTACAATAGACTTCTCTATTCTTACAACCTTGACATCAACTATAGAACCTTGTTCTAGTTCTGTTATTGAATCAATCATCATACTCTTTGCAATTTCAGCTTCAGTGCCACTCGTAGCAAAAACAGAAACTTTACCATCATCTCCTATTTCAATTTTTGCATTACTTCTTTCACACACACTGCGTATATTTTTCCCCTTAGAACCTATAGCAGCAGAAATTTTGTCTTTATCTATGTAAAATGATAACATCCTTGGTGCATGGTCTTTGACATCATCACTGTGTTCTGAAATCACTGCATTCATTTTTTCTAAAATATGTAATCTTCCAGCTTTTGCCTGTTCTAAAGATTTTTCAACAATTTCAAAGCTTATACCAGAAATTTTCATGTCCATTTGTAGCGCCGTAACCCCTTCACTAGTTCCTGCTACTTTAAAGTCCATATCACCAAGATAATCTTCATCACCAAGTATATCGGAAAGTATTACATACTCGTCTTTATCTTTGATGAGACCCATAGCAATTCCAGCAACAGGGGCCTTTATTGGCACACCCGTATCCATTAAAGCAAGAGAAGTCCCACAAACTGTTGCCATAGAAGAAGAACCATCAGACTCCAAAATTTCGGACACTACTCTTATTGTATAAGGAAATTCAGACTTATCGGGTAAAACAGGATGAATTGCTTTCCAAGCAAGTTTGCCATGACCGATTTCTCTTCTTCCTGGTGCACGCGCAGCAGAAGTTTCTCCAACAGCAAATGAGGGAAAGTTATAATGCAACATGAAATGCTCACGTCTATCCCCTTCAATATCATCCACAATTTGCTCATCTTGAGTGGTGCCAAGAGCAGTAACAACCAGTGCCTGAGTATTGCCTCTTGTAAATAGTGCAGAACCGTGAGTTTTGGACAGAATATCAACTTCAACTTCTATCTGACGTATCTCATCATGCTTACGACCGTCTATCCTTACACTTTTCTTCCTAATTATTTCACGTACTAAAGATCTTTCAAAGTTTTTTACTGCATACGTAATTAACTTTTCGTCTTTTCCAGTTTCTTTAAGAGTATTCAATATATTCTCTCTGATCGCTTCTAGAGCTTGAACTCGCTCTTGTTTTACTATTTGCGAATATGCTTTTTCAAAATCTTTACCGTATTTTTCGAGCTCTTGTGTTATATCTGATGCATCAATAGGGGCAAAGCTCTCAGGTTTATTGCCAATTGTATCAGCAAACTCTTTTATGAGCTTAATGACAGGCTTAAGGTGTTCATGGCCAAATTTTATTGCATTAAAAACATTTTCTTCAGAGAGCTCTTTCACTTCTGATTCAACCATTAAAATTGAATTTTCATCACCAGACAAAAACAGATCCAAGCTGCTTGCTTTCATCTCTTGAACAGAAGGGTTGAGTATATAGTTATTATTTTCATCACAACCAACCATCACTCCAGCTATAGTAAAGTGAAAGGGAACACCAGAAATTGCAAGAGCTGCAACAGCACCAATCAATGCTGGCACTTCAGGAGGATTGACTGTATCATAAGTTAATAGATTGCACACCACACTAATTTCATCATGAAATCCTTCTGGGAATAGTGGTCTTATACTTCTATCTATTACTCTTGAGATTAAAGTTTCTCTATCAGATGGCTTGCCTTCTCTTTTAAAAAACCCGCCAGGGATCTTACCCATGGCATAGCTTTTTGCGATAAACTGCACATTTAAAGGTAGGAAATCAACGCTTTCTTCCTTCTTTTTACGTACAACAGTTACTAAAACAGAAGTATCACCGTAATTTACAACTACTGAACCATGAGCTTGGCGTGCTATTTTTCCTGTTTCTAAAGATAAGGCACGACCACCCCACTCTATAGATTTTTTTATAATTTTAAACATATTAAATTCCTCGATTATTTTCTAATGCCTAACTTCTCTATTAATTCCTGATAGGCTTCATTACCAAATTTACGCTTTATATAATTTAAGTGCTTGCGTCTTCTACCTATCAATATAAGTAAACCACGCTTAGAGTGATGGTCATGCTTGTGCACTTTAAAATGCTCAGTTAAGTTACTGATCCTCTCGGTCAAAATTGCACATTGTACAAAAGATGAGCCTGTATCATCTTCTTTAATTGCATATATATTTATCAAACTCTTTTTCTTTTCGGATGTTATCGACATCTAAACCTCATTTTAAATATTAAAAACACGAATAGGTTTCACACAACCATAAATAAAACTGCAGATTGCAATAGGTACACTACCCACCACCGTACAACAAATATCATGATTCTTTAAATTACGCAAGTTATTTAATACAACTTCCTGACCTTTTCTGATTTTCCCCGCATCTTCTAGGGAAATTTCAACTTTGAACATCGATTTTAAAGCCGATTCAATGGGGATGACGAAACTTTTTGTATTACTCCCTGTCACTCCATCATCTTCTGTCATCCCACCCCCCTCTGTCATCCAAGTAGCTGACACTGGGATCCAGCCTATTTCATCACGAACATTGTTTTTGACATATGCTCCTAGAATCTTTTGTCCATTACATGATTTGTAAGTATTTGTATATCTGGATCCCAGTGTCAAGCACTGGGATGACATCGGAGAGTAAGTTGTTGTGTTTTTTTTAGTAAGTTGCTCAATTGTCACTGATTCATTTTCTCTAAAGTCACCTACCATAGTTCTTCTTAATTTTGTAATGTGTCCAAAACAATTTAATGCAATTCCAAGATCACGAGCAATTGATCTTACATATACACCACTACCGCATATCATAGAAAAATTTGCACTATTATTTATCTTACTATTACCCACAAATATAAATGTACTTATAAATAAAGTATTACAATATTAGAGTTTGCAAATATTGAGGGTATAAAAATGGCAAACGAGAGTAATGAATGGGCTAAAAATGAATTTGGAGATGCTGTACTTGGAGATAAAAGATTAACTGACCGATTAGTAAATATTGCTGACAGTTTGATAAGTTTACCTGAAAGCTCAATTAATGAGGCATGCGGAAGTTGGTCAGAAGCAAAAGCAGCATATCGTTTTTTTTAAAATGAGAACGTAAAAGAAGTCGATATTCTAGCTTCACACATTGATAAAACAGTTGAGAGAACAAAAGCTCACAAGAGGGTTCTTGTCATTCAAGATACCAGTTACATTGTATATAATAACCATAAAAAAACAAGCGGATTAGCAAATTTGTCCAGTTATGATACTGCAAAAGGTATTATAATGCATACAGCTCTTGCCGTTAGTATAGAAGGTTTGGTACTAGGGATACTAGATCAAAAAGTTTATTCAAGACCTGAAGAAACTGAGAACCTTAAAAAAAAGAGCGATCGCATTGAAGATAAAGAAAGCGTAAAGTGGTTGGAAACTTTAAGAAAAACAAATAATATTATTGATCCAACTCAAACTGAGACTATAACTGTATGCGATAGAGAAGCAGATATATATGACTTTTTTGAGCTTGCACATAGTCTTAATTCGGCAGTGCTAGTTAGAGCATGCAGAGATAGAGCAGTAAATAGAAAATCTCGATATCCTGAAAAAGGTGAGCAGAAGTTATGGGCATTTATTAAATCCTCTCATTGTGCAGGTACGGTAGAAGTTGAAGTTCCTGTAAAAGATAATAAGCCAAAAAGAACAGCACGTTTGGAAGTTAGATTTGGAAAGTTTATGATGAATCCATCTAAGAATAATATTAGGCATAAGACGGAAGAACTACCTAAATTACCACTTTATGCAGTTTATGTTGTTGAGAAAACTCCCCTTCCCTTAAAAAAAAACCGCTAGAATGGATGCTATTAACGAATCTTTCAGTTAATACTTTCGATGAAGCTGTTGAAAAAATTAGTTGGTATCAACTATGTTTTTTAAAAATTTTTTTATTTGTGTAATTTTGCAAATTATATGGGCAATAAAAACCCGTTTGTCATAGAAATAGAATTTTATATCAAACAGCTACCACAGCAATTTCTGCTTAAGCTAATGAATATGTGCTTTAAGTCTGTGTGGACGCACATATTCATTAGCCAATTTCAGTTACCGTTGTGAAGATTTTTAAGTATGCAAATTAATTGCTTCTTTAAGTCTTGTATTAGCAATTACTATAATTTTACGCATTAGGGCTGTTATAGCCACCATCTTCTTCTTACCACTTTCAACAAGATTAGAATAAAAGGCGCCAAGTATAGATTTTGACCTTGTAGTAGCCATAGCGGCTGTAAAGAGCTTTGAACGAACGTTACTTCTACCACCTGTAATCCTTCGGTAACCAACAGCTTTACCACTTTCTTTTGGATGCGGTGCAACTCCGGCAAGACTTGCTACTTCTTTTCTATTTAAGTAACCAAGCTCTGGCATTAAACACAAAAAATCTTGTGATAACTTTTTACCTATTCCAGGAACTGTTTTAAGAATTTTTTGGCGTTGTTGTAATTCGCGGCTTTCATCAATAATCTTTTGTATAGTATCATTGAGTTCGTTTATTTGACTATCGAAAAACTCAATGGTCTTTTGACAGCTTTCTTTTATATGATCATTTTCCGGTGCTTCAAGTCTGCATTTTTCTTGAGTTCTCATTTGCGTAATATCATCACGACGTTGACAAAGTGCAGCCAAAGTTGATTGTTCTGTAGAGGTAGGTACAAATAGAGAGATAGTTCTATGGCGTTCAAATCCATATTGAGCAAGAGCTCTTGCATCTAGACTTTGCTAAAGTTCCGTGAGATAAAATAAAGCTTTTTACTTTACGAGTATTAGCTCGATGCACGGCAATATTTTTGTCGGTAAGAAAATGTGATAAGCCAAGCTCATATTTCCCTGTATTTTCTAAAGTCACTAAAGCATTAGGTAGAATATCTGAAAACTCTTGAAATAATTGTTGCCAACCAGAAGCATTATTATCAAATTCGACAGCATTCTTCTGTTTGTGAATTGCAACGACATTTTTAAATTTTCCGATGTCAATGCCAATAAAATTTTGATAAGATGTAACCATAATAAACCTCGATAGTTTTAGTTAATTTAAGATTGTAAACGGGTGCATATATATGTCCCAAGCAACTATTCAAACGTATCGAGAGATAGGGCTAGCGTACCTTGATACCAACGGTTGTAATACCAATTTCCTTTCGGTCGCGCACGCCCGCTATTCCTAGTGAGCAGGGTTATCTTTCTCTCTTATCTCTTTTATATCACGTTTTTAACTTACAATTGCCTTAGATGGAGAATAGAGATATTACATAAAATTTTAAATCCGGTCTCAAAGTTGAGGAATGTAGACTTGGAACAGCAGAAAGATTAATGAGGTATTTAACAGTCATGAGCATTATTGCTTGGAGAATTTTCTTTATTACATCAATTGCAAGAACTAACCCAACATTACCATGTACTGCCTTATTAGCTGAGGAAGAATGGAAAGTTTTATATGTTAAAATACACAGGAAACCATGTCCAAATATAGCCCCTACTATAAAAGAAGCCGTTTCGTGAACTTGGAGGTCATTTAGCAAGAAAAAGCGACCCAAAACCAGGACCAATTACTCTTTGGAAAGGATATAAACGTCTCTTTGATTTAGCAGAAGGATGGCGACTTGCTCACGAACCTCATATTTGTTGGTAATAGTAAGTTGTTAGCGGTATCTGGAGATACCACGGCGGTATGACGTAGGGAAATCTTACTTATTATAGCTATAGTTCTACATGAATTACAAAAGTAACATTTACTAGATCTTAATATTTTAGATCTATATTTTAATAAATAATGAGCTGTAATTAGTATGAATAATCCATTTAAAAGTGAGAACTATAAAAAAAATCTCGATTCTCTGATCAAAGCTGTAAAGCTAGGAAATGCAGAGAAACAATATAACAAAACGTTAAGGGATTTATCTCATGCATTAGAAGGTTTTACAGGTGAGGCAAAAGGTATAGCTGAGTTTGTTATATATACTGACTTGAACAATTATGTAGAACAGCCATTAGGTCTTTTTAAAACATTAATGAATAGAATTTTGGGAAAAAATTTTCCAACCAAGAACAGTAGTATAAGTAATTTTGTAAATGATGAGTTGTCAAGTTTCACTTTAGAAACAGCAGCTAAGTATACAAGAATTTTAAAAAAAATTGATCTCTTGGAACAATTAGAAAAAGATTTCAGAAAAAATAATATTTTAAAAGATTCTTTAAATTTAGAACAAAGTGAAAAGAGTCAAGGAAAAGATAGATCACACGAAGTGAGTTTGGAAGGTAGAAAGCAAAAGGAAGGTACTTTTGGGCTGCGAAAAGAAGAACAGCCGAAAGAAAAATTAGGTGGTAATCGCATGAGGCAAATAAAGCGACCAACAACAGCACCTCCGGCTGCTCCAGATTCGAGGAAGGTACGTTTTAAATCAGAAATATCCTCAGATGGAGAAAGCAAGGCAAAGTCTACATCTTCTTTACTAAAAGGAGCTAATAGTTTTAGTATGCCTGATGCTAAGGAAAATCCTTCTGAGGATTCAGGCTATGAAAGTTCATTAGATCAGGGGTCTGAATATGAAGACATATCAAATTATCAAGAGAAAAAGCAAAAGGAAAATCCTTTATATGAGCAGAGAGAAGATTCAGGCTATGGAAGTTCATTAAATGAAGAGTCTGTATACAAAGAGATATCAAATTATCAAGAGAAGAAGAGTAAAATTTTAATAGAAAATTCGCAGAGTTCAAAATCGCCCAAAGAAGAGCCAATTTATGCAACAGTTCCTAAAGAACATATAGAAGCAAAAAGAGAACGTAAGCAGAAACAACAACCTCAATCCCTCGTACCACAAAAACCACCGCAAGTGCCAAAAAAAATGTTTACTACTGGTCAAGAAGTTAGACAAGAATCGAAAGTGGTAATCAAAGATAAACCTGCAGTACCGCCAAAGCCTAAAAATCTAAGCCGTGCTAATCAAAAAGTAAGCACAGAGCCAAAAGTAGTAGGAGTAATTCTTAAAAAATCAGCTGAAAGAGTACCACTAAAATCTGAAAATCAAGACAATAGGAAATCAGCACAAAAAGCTGCTGGTAAGGCGATACCAAAAGTAGCAGCAGCTACTATGAAAGGAGGAGCTAATCGCGAGATGGGCAGTAAAGTAAAGGCATTAAAAGAAAAATTTGAGCAAAATCAAGCAAAAGGAAATGCTAATGTACAGCTTGCTGAAAGCAAAACCACTCCAGCAGCACAAGCGGATATCGGTGTGAAGAAAAAACAATCTCATTCATTTCTAACAGAGAATAAAAGATCTGCAACGAAACACGTAACAGCAAAATCTGATCCAAAATCTCATGTCAGCAAAAATTCCCTTCTCACGCATGCAAATGTAAAGGAAATGGTTGCACAAATTGAGAAAGGAAAAGGAGGAAGATAGTAACATTTGGGAAAAAAACATATGTGTCAAGTCAAGAGATTGTGAGCAAATTTAGGAAATTATAGCTAAACTGACTTAGATTTACCGACAATTTGAAAAACCGTCATTCCGCTAACTATAGTATTTTCGAAAGCGAATGATAAAGGTATAATATGTTTTTTTAAAGTAGGGAAAGCGATGGTATATAGTGTAGATTTAAGGGAAAAAGCAGTGTCTTTGGTAGAAAAAGGAAAGTCAAAGGTTGAAGTTGCAGAGGTTTTTGAGATAGGGATAGCAACACTATATAGATGGCTAAAAAAGAAAGCTACTGGCCAAGGTCTCAAAGCGGTAAAAAGTACTGGTTTTATTCGAAAAATAGATCCAGAAATACTCAAAGAATATGTCAAAAAACACCCAGATCACACACTAGCAGAAATGAAACAAAACCTTGGCTTTGGGATAAGTGCAATTTGGTATAGATTAAGACAGCTAAAAATAACCTTTAAAAAAAGTCACATTCTATCAAGAGCGCAATCAAGAAGATAGGCAGCAATTTATCGATAAAGTCTCAAAAATAGACCACTGTAGCATTTTATATATAGATGAAGCAGGAGTTGATAATAGACTATACCGAGAATATGCACGAGCTCCAAGAGGAGAAAAAATATATGCTGATGTTCCAGGAAAAAAGCGGGAAAGAGTGAGTATAATAGGTGGATGAGAAGTTTATTGCACCAATGACCTTCACAGGAGGGTGTAATAAAGATATATTTAATGTATGGTTAGAGCGAAGATTACTTCCACAATTACAGCGTGATACAACCATAGTTATGGATAATGCTACATTCCATAAAACTCCCAAAACAAAGTCATTAATAGAGTCTTTTGGCTGTCATTTGCTTTATCTTCCAACATATTCACCTGATCTAAATCCGATAGAGCATTGTTGGCACACCATCAAAAGTTGCCTCAGACCTCTAATGCATCAATGTACAGACTTACACCTTTTAGTTGGTAATACCATTTTAGACGTTTATCATTCGTTTTAGAAAATTGTAAGTTAAAAACGTGATATAAAAGAGATAAGAGAGAAAGATAACCCTGCTCACTAGGAATAGCGGGCGTGCGCGACCGAAAGGAAATTGGTATTACAACCGTTGGTATCAAGGTACGCTAGCCCTATCTCTCGATACGTTTGAATAGTTGCTTGGGACATATATATGCACCCGTTTACAATCTTAAATTAACTAAAACTATCGAGGTTTATTATGGTTACATCTTATCAAAATTTTATTGGCATTGACATCGGAAAATTTAAAAATGTCGTTGCAATTCACAAACAGAAGAATGCTGTCGAATTTGATAATAATGCTTCTGGTTGGCAACAATTATTTCAAGAGTTTTCAGATATTCTACCTAATGCTTTAGTGACTTTAGAAAATACAGGGAAATATGAGCTTGGCTTATCACATTTTCTTACCGACAAAAATATTGCCGTGCATCGAGCTAATACTCGTAAAGTAAAAAGCTTTATTTTATCTCACGGAACTTTAGCAAAGTCTAGATGCAAGAGCTCTTGCTCAATATGGATTTGAACGCCATAGAACTATCTCTCTATTTGTACCTACCTCTACAGAACAATCAACTTTGGCTGCACTTTGTCAACGTCGTGATGATATTACGCAAATGAGAACTCAAGAAAAATGCAGACTTGAAGCACCGGAAAATGATCATATAAAAGAAAGCTGTCAAAAGACCATTGAGTTTTTCGATAGTCAAATAAACGAACTCAATGATACTATACAAAAGATTATTGATGAAAGCCGCGAATTACAACAACGCCAAAAAATTCTTAAAACAGTTCCTGGAATAGGTAAAAAGTTATCACAAGATTTTTTGTGTTTAATGCCAGAGCTTGGTTACTTAAATAGAAAAGAAGTAGCAAGTCTTGCCGGAGTTGCACCGCATCCAAAAGAAAGTGGTAAAGCTGTTGGTTACCGAAGGATTACAGGTGGTAGAAGTAACGTTCGTTCAAAGCTCTTTACAGCCGCTATGGCTACTACAAGGTCAAAATCTATACTTGGCGCCTTTTATTCTAATCTTGTTGAAAGTGGTAAGAAGAAGATGGTGGCTATAACAGCCCTAATGCGTAAAATTATAGTAATTGCTAATACAAGACTTAAAGAAGCAATTAATTTGCATACTTAAAAATCTTCACAACGGTAACTGAAATTGGCTAATGAATATGTGCGTCCACACAGACTTAAAGCACATATTCATTAGCTTAAGCAGAAATTGCTGTGGTAGCTGTTTGATATAAAATTCTATTTCTATGACAAACGGGTTTTTATTGCCCATATAATTTGCAAAATTACACAAATAAAAAAATTTTTAAAAAACATAGTTGATACCAACTAATTTTTTCAACAGCTTCATCGAAAGTATTAACTGAAAGATTCGTTAATAGCATCCATTCTAGCGGTTTTTTTTTAAGGGAAGGGGAGTTTTCTCAACAACATAAACTGCATAAAGTGGTAATTTAGGTAGTTCTTCCGTCTTATGCCTAATATTATTCTTAGATGGATTCATCATAAACTTTCCAAATCTAACTTCCAAACGTGCTGTTCTTTTTGGCTTATTATCTTTTACAGGAACTTCAACTTCTACCGTACCTGCACAATGAGAGGATTTAATAAATGCCCATAACTTCTGCTCACCTTTTTCAGGATATCGAGATTTTCTATTTACTGCTCTATCTCTGCATGCTCTAACTAGCACTGCCGAATTAAGACTATGTGCAAGCTCAAAAAAGTCATATATATCTGCTTCTCTATCGCATACAGTTATAGTCTCAGTTTGAGTTGGATCAATAATATTATTTGTTTTTCTTAAAGTTTCCAACCACTTTACGCTTTCTTTATCTTCAATGCGATCGCTCTTTTTTTTAAGGTTCTCAGTTTCTTCAGGTCTTGAATAAACTTTTTGATCTAGTATCCCTAGTACCAAACCTTCTATACTAACGGCAAGAGCTGTATGCATTATAATACCTTTTGCAGTATCATAACTGGACAAATTTGCTAATCCGCTTGTTTTTTTATGGTTATTATATACAATGTAACTGGTATCTTGAATGACAAGAACCCTCTTGTGAGCTTTTGTTCTCTCAACTGTTTTATCAATGTGTGAAGCTAGAATATCGACTTCTTTTACGTTCTCATTTTAAAAAAAACGATATGCTGCTTTTGCTTCTGACCAACTTCCGCATGCCTCATTAATTGAGCTTTCAGGTAAACTTATCAAACTGTCAGCAATATTTACTAATCGGTCAGTTAATCTTTTATCTCCAAGTACAGCATCTCCAAATTCATTTTTAGCCCATTCATTACTCTCGTTTGCCATTTTTATACCCTCAATATTTGCAAACTCTAATATTGTAATACTTTATTTATAAGTACATTTATATTTGTGGGTAATAGTAAGGAATGACACCGTCTTGGATGGAAACCAGTGTCAGCTACTTTCATGACACCATCATAAGGTGAAACTGGATCCCAGTGTTTGGGCACTGGGATGACAAGAAGAGAGCACTGGAATGACAGGAGAAGGGGGGCTACTACCGTCATAAAGGAACCAGTGTCAGCTACTCGGATGATACCTTCTTTCTACTTAGTTTGGGTTATGCAAGAAGTCTATTCGCGGTATAGATTCCGCTAACACGTAGCGGGATGACGGTTGTCGGTAAATCTAAGTCAGTTTAGCTATATGCTTTTAATTCCCCCAAAAGGAGAATGAAATATGTGAAATTCTAGTTGATATAATTTAATGAATGGTTAGTTTAAATTACTAATTTATTTAAGAGACTTTGATGATATTTAGCCCACTCGCTTTTCTATTTTCCATATCACGATGTGCTTGAATTATTTCATCAAATTTATATTTTTTATTGATCCGTACAGTTAAAAGTTTTTTTCTTATCATCTCGAAGATTTCCATTGTGGTAAGCACTAATGTGAATCTATCATGCTTATAATGGTATATTGAGGTTCCAGTTGCAAATAACGAACGTGAACTAAGTAAAGAAAAACTAATAGGAGCGTTACCTGATATCTGCCCATAGGAAACGTATATGCCGAACCTGCCTAAAGATTCAAAAGAGAGCTTACTTGTAGCGTAACCTATGGGGTCATACACTGCACCTACTCCTCTGTTTTGCGTAATCTCCATAATTTTAGAAACGAAGTCTTTATCATTGTAGTTTATTGCGTATGTGCAGCCACTTTGTAAAGCTATCTTCATTTTTTCATCAGAGCTTACAGAACCTATCACTACACCTTTTTTATCCTTTGCCCATTGACATATTATTTGCCCTAAGCCACCATTAGCTCCATAAACTAGCACGAAAGCACCAGGCCTGATTTTATAAGATTGATTAACTAAATAGTGAGCTGTCATACCTTTAAACAGCACTGCAGCAGCAACTTCATCAGATATGTCATCTGGAATTTTTATCAGATATTTCTGGTGTATAATGCGCTTTTCACAATATGCCCCTGGAGGAGCTGTGCAATATCCAACTCTGTCTCCAACTTTGAATCCATCACTGATTTTTTTACCAAGTTTTTCAATAACCCCAACTGCTTCCACTCCAAGCACTGATGGTAAATTTTTAATTTTGCGTGTACCTTTTCTGTGCTCTAAATCATAACGATTTAAGCCGATAGTTGTGTGACGCACTAAGACTTCCTCGCCTTTTGGCTCACCTATGCTCTTATCTACAAATTCTAATACTTCTGGTCCCCCAGTTTTTTTAATTTGTATAGCTCTAACCATGATGAATATTAAGACAAAAACTTTGATTATGTTATCTAACAATTAATATTTTGCAAAGTTATTGTTTTCACAATCAATAGACTTCTTGCGTTACCTCCTGTCATTCCAGTGTCAGCTACTTGGATGACACCCTATTGATTACTGAAATGACATGGTTTGCAAACATTCTGTTACTTAAGCTTAAAAAACGTGTATGACAGTGTTATTTCGCTCAAATCTTTTGTATTGTTATCAAGCATTATCTCAGGATCTATATAAAAAGATACGGGCATAGCTGCTTTTTGTTTTGGTAGCAACATTTGTTCTTCAAAACAAAAGCATGCAATTTTATTGAAATACTTACCTGCTTTGAAAGGCGTAACGTTATACACCGCCATTCCAAATGAAGGCTGATCAGATAGATTTTTTGCGTAATAAAACGCTAAACTTTGTTCTCCTATGTTTACGTCAACGTAGTTAGTTTCTGATTTAAACTCCCAAGGTAGATCGGACATTATATCAGCATTGAAATGGACCCTGATCTTTTGGTTAGTTATATTTGTTGTTGTGTTAGTTACTTTTCTTATTGTGCCACCATACCCAGTAGCTTTACAGAAAATGCTATATAGAGGTACCGATGCATATGCAAGACATATCATCGACACAACTAAAGATACTAAAAAGAAAACTATAGAATTCTTACTGCCTTTCCTTAAAAAGGAAAACATCTAATCCCTATTGTTGAACAAGTTAAGTAACCTGAGTAGATTGAGAAATATATTAATAAAGTCAAAATAAAGATTAGTTGCACCGAGTATTGCCAATTTAGTAGTAGCAACTTCTGATCCGTCATTATGTTTATAATAAACGTCCTTGATTCTTTGAGCATCATACGCAGTCATTAAGGTAAAGACTATTACTGATATGAACGATATTGCAAAGTGGAGAGGACTACTTCCAAGAAATAAATTTACTATAGACGCAATGATTAACCCCCAAACTCCCATAATCAAGAAAGAGCCCATACTTGTAAGATCTCTTTTTGTAGTATTGCCATATAAAGCCATAGAGCCAAACATGATTGATGTAATGAAAAACGCCCTTGCTATATTTTCTGCAGTATAAACTATAAAAACATAAGATAAGGAAAGCCCCATTAACACTGAGAACGAGAAAAATATAGTAACGGCAGACTGAGCACTTAGGTGTTGAATTCTATAAGACATGTAGAACACCAATGCAACCGGAGATAACATTACCACAAGCGATAGAACGGGATTAGAATAAATTACTTGAAAAAGACCAGAAAATACTGTTAAAAATGCAACAAGCCCTGTGACGCCCAAAGCTAAAGCCATGTAATTGTATACTTTAGTTAGGTAACTTCTAAGCCCAGCGCTATAGTAAACGCCTTGAGAGCGAATATCCTGTTCATTTCTCATATAAGACATAATATAACTCCTTTTGTCCATTATTTAACACATTATAATATAAAACCACATTTTTATCAAGTGTTTTTATTATAAACAGCTATGCGCTGGCATTTGTTTTAATATAAATAGAATATAGGCCTATTGCTGCTGCATTTGAAACATTTAAGCTGTCAATTACGTTTGATATTGGGATCTTTAAAAGATAATCACAATTTTCTTTAACTAACCTCCGCATTCCTTTCTCTTCAGAACCAAAAATAATTACTCTTTTTTTCTCAAGACTCTTTATTTCATCTATATTTTCTTTAGCATTGCAATCAAACCCGTAACACCAGTAGCCGACCTTTTTTAAATACTGCATAGTTTTTACTATATTTGTAACGTATATTAGCGGAACAATATCTAAAGCCCCACTTGCTGCTTTTGCAATAGATGCATTTTCACTCGGTGAATGGTTATGTGGTAAAACCAATGCGTTGACATTAAAACAAGCTGAAGTTCTTAAAATCGACCCAATATTGTGCGTGTCAGTGACTTGATCTAAAATGACTATAGTAGAGCTGTCGTTTGAGCTTTCAGCTACTTCTTCGATGCTTAAGTTATAAAGAATAGGGGCAACATTTAAAGCAATTCCTTGATGGTTAGCACCTTTAGATAAAACGTCATTAAGTATTTTGTTTTCTACTAATCGAACTTTAATGTCCTTACTATTTACACATTGCCTAATTTCTTTTTCATGTTCTCTATAGAAATTTTCTGTTACTAACAGTTCTATACACTGCCTATTTTTATTCTTCAGTGCTGACATGCAGGTGTGCTTTCCATACAGCCAAAAATTCTCATTAGTTTTTGACGATTTCATCGTATTATCGAAAATCGGGTTTTTATAGAATAAGCAACATTTTACTATGTTTGGATATTGTTGTAAAATTATACAATTCGATTAATGCGTTTATGTCGGACGATGAGTTGGATTGGCAAAAAAATGTTAAGCCAATAGAATGTGGAAAAGTTACTTTGAAAGTTGATCATAAAGTAAATATAAAGTCTATGGTTGATAAAGGTACCTCCGACTTACAAGGGAATTTTCTTAATACCAATAATAGTAACTCATCATTTTGTCTTGACCAAAACACAAAATCAAAAGTTGATAGGGGTAAATATTTTATAAGCGATAAGCTCGATTTGCATGGCTATAATATAGAGGATGCTTACTGTAAATTGATAGATTTTATTATCAAAAATTATCGAGCAGGAAATAGATGTTTATTGGTAATTACGGGATACGGCAGTGCAACAAATAAAACAGACACTATAAAGAGTAACTTAAATAAATGGTTAAATGACACTAAAATCCAGCATATGGTTCTATACTACCAACAAGCTACGAAAAAACATGGTGGTAAAGGGGCTTTTTATGTTTTATTAAGAAGGAATAAAAACCTTGAGTCCTGATACTTAAAATTCCTTTTAAGCCTTAATTTTTCTTGTATAACCATACAGTGTTCGGCAGCGCGTGACGCACAACTGTGCGAACATTGTGATTTGGGTCTACCAGGAAGGATGTCTCCCAGTACCTCTTTTCCCGTCATCCCGCTACGTGTTAGCGGGATCTCATTTCACTTTATGAGGGTGTCATCCGAGTAGCCCCTTTCTCGTCATCCCGCTACGTGTTAGCGGGATCTCATTTCACTTTATGAGGGTGTCATCCGAATAGCTTGACTACTTGGATCCAGATTGGATACTGAGTTGGTGAGTATAAAAGTATAGCTTCTACGTCATACCGCCGCGGTATCTCAGCCGCTAACAAGTAGCGGGGTGACGAGTTATAGCTCTTCTCATAATAGTCAGAACAAATCATAAAAAAGCAGAATCAACAGCTTGACGGAAAGACTGAAAAATAGGGATATTTTTTCTAGCTCTGTTCTTTATAGCAAACCAATGATGCTCAATTTCGTTAAAGTCTGGAGAATATGGAGGAAGATAAAGAATTTCAGCACCTACTCCTTTAGCAAGATCATCGATTTTTTTAGATTTATGGAAAGCAGCGTTATCAAGAATTACAGTTTGGCCAGACCTTAAAATTGGAGTCAAAAACTGCTCAAACCAAGCCTCAAAAACATCCTTGTTGCAGTATCCCTCAAAGGTCAATGGAGCAATGATTTTCTTTTTATTTAGAGCTGCAATCATACTGACACGCTGAGTTTTTTTACCTGATTTTAGTGAATGAAACCTCTCTCCTTTTCTGCAATATCCGTATGGGTAGTCTTCTGTATTGTCTATCCCAGATTCGTCAATATATACAAGATTTTCAGGATATTTTGTTGCTATAACCTTTGCAAATTGAGCTCGCTTTTCTTCATTTCTTTCTTTATATCCGTAGGTCTTTTTTTCTTGTAAAGCCAATATTTTTAAGTGCGCGGTGAATCGTTTGTCGACTGATATTGCCCCAGAGTTTAGCCATCTCTGACTGAGTTTTGCCGCCATGGTTTTTTGCAAATTCGGTGAAGACATTCCAGTCGGTAATTTTATGGTTATATCCTACGCTTCCAGGCTTTTTTGACTGAAAATCTCCTGTTTCCTCACGCCTTTTCTGCCACTCATATAAAGTCGTTTTTCCAATTTTAAATCTCTTGGCAACAGTTGCTCTACTTTCTCCCTCATCCAATGCTTCCATTGCTTTTTTCCTTAAGTCATAACTATACGCTGCTGGCATACAAACCCCACTACCATAAATCCATATCTTACCTTATTTGGATTATTATGAGAAGAGCTATACTATACCGCTGCGAACCGTCATACCGCGATTTATTCCATAGCTGTACGAACATTCATTTTTGAAGGTAAACTGCACAGCAAATGGTGTCATTCCAGTGCTTGACACTGGAATCCAGCCGGCTTTGTTGCATCGCTAGCTATGGTGGATTAAAGATAAAAAAGGTGGAGAATATCAGTAGCTTATTATTCTGGTATTTATAACAAGAACGGTCAGTGAATACCTAAATTTGAGTAAAAGAAATTTCACTACCACTCACTAATCCGGCTAAAATTCAAGAATTTCAATGCTTTAGCTATTTTCAATAGAATTAAATTTATTAATATAAATAACAAATTACTATTCTTAAATTTGATCAGATTGATTGCAAAAAAACAAGATTTTCAATAAGTTGCTTATAATCCTAATTATAGTTAGCCTTTCATAAGTAGCGATGCAACAAAGCCATTCCAGCGTCACGCGCTGCCATGTGGTATACAAATTTCCTTCGAATTACAACGTACGTGCGCTCTATATGCACTTGATTGACAAATGCTCTCTTATCAAAATCTCAAGAATCTGCACTATATTTAATGCTGCGCCTTTGCGCAGGTTGTCAGCCACTATCCACATATTTAATCCGTGCTCAACAGTATTGTCTCTTCTAATACGCGATACATATACAGCATTCTCCTGTACAACATCAATTTGAGTTATGTATTCACTATCTTCACGCCTGTTGTACACTAAAACTCCACTATCTTCGGCTTCACTTAGCACTTCACGAGCTTGTTCTTCAGTGATATGTTGATCAAATTCCACATTTACTGCCATAGCGTGACCGATAAAGACGGGTACCCTTACACAAGTTGCAGTAACTTTTATATCTTCCTCTAAAATTTTTTTTGTCTCCTCTTGCATTTTCCATTCCTCTTCTGTAGAACCATTTTCCATGAATTCTCCTACATGGGGAATGCAATTGAATGCTATTTGCTTAGAGAATATCTTGGGTTTTTTAGCTTCGTTCATAAAGATTTTTTTTGTCTGGTCATAGAGCTCATCCATTGCTGCTTTGCCTGCACCAGAAGTTGATTGATAAGTTGAAGCAACGATTCTCTTTATTTTTGCTTTTTGGTGTAATAGATGTAGTACTAGCAGCATCTGTATTGTAGTACAGTTTGGATTGGATATTATGTTGTGGTTTTTATATTCCATAATTTTTTCTTTATTAATCTCTGGAATAATGAGTGGCACACCCTCTTTCATTCTAAAATGGGAACTGTTATCTATCACGATGCATCCAGCCTGTGTTGCAATTGGTACATACTCTTCAGAAACATGAGATCCAGCACAGAAAATGGCTACATTAGTTCCAACGAAGTCATAATCCTCAAGGCATAAAACTGTTAACTCTTTGTCACCAAAGCTCACCTTCTTCCCTTCTGATTTTTTCGATGCAAGTGCAATAACGCAATCTATCGCCTCATCTTGAAATTCAGCAAGCGTGCTTAATACCTCACGCCCTACTCTTCCGGTTGCTCCAATAACAGCAATTTTGTATCCCATATAGATGAACCTCTAATTTCAAAGTTCTATTATATTTTTACTGACAAAATTTACAATTGTTTTAATATTTTTACCTTGCAATTAATTGTAATTTAGCTATTATTATGCAATATTAGTAATATTACATAATGAAATGAAAGATGAGTAAGGAATACGATGAAACTAAGGTTAAACCTGCAATTTCTACACCTCAAGGGCCTGAAGGAACCAATGGATCAAAGGCCCAAAGTGTTCTTTCGAATAAAAGAAAGCCTACAATAAATTTTGATGATAAAAAGTATGGTGTAAAAACCTCTAAAATAGACCAACAGTCTCTAAACAAAAGACAAGAATCTTCAAAGCTAAGAGATTTCTTAAGGTCAATACCAATAATAAGGAGATTTTTAGCAAGGATTTTCACACCTGAAAAAATAGAAATCATCAGTAACCCTATATATGACAACATGGAAACATATAAAAAATCGCAGGAAGATTACCCTAGTAAGATAAAAGATGAAACTAGTATAGATGATGAACACACAAAAGAAGTAGATAGTAAACTTGAGAAGGGTAATGTTGAACAAGTGGACAACAAGAAAAGTCGTAGTTCATAAATATCAATCATTTAAAAATTATCTCTAGTTATAACATTGTATCTGAACAGACAATGGCGTCAACTTAAGGAAAAATATCAGCGATAGTGTATAAAATTTCTCTCTAAAACTTTTACCATTAAATTATCCAGAAGCCGCAGGAAACAGCACTTTTGTTTCTATTTTATTTCAACAAAGAAGTTTAAAATGTGTCCTTTTTAGGTGAAACATGCAAAAAGGAAAAAATTTTATTCTACAAATTAAAAATATAATATACTCGAAAGCTTTTCAGAGAATCCATTGTGTTGAGTTTTACACGAACAAGAAAACTTCCTTTTTCGACAGTATTTTCTATGATTTTAAAGTTAGTTAAAAAAAGTTTGGGAATAGAATGTGAACTTATGGAGCCATTGACATGTACCCTCAAAGCAAGCTTTTTCTAAAGCAAGGTATAAGATTTGCCATACAGGCTTTCAAGAATTTAAGCATCCAAACAGCCTATCAGGATGAACCTGAGTTGGAGAGGCTATAGACTTATTGCAGCAGATGGTTCTGGTATGAGATTACCCAGCTCTGAGGAAATTGTATCCGAGTTTGGCCGCTTTAAACCAAATGGAACAACAGGCACCATTGGCAATTTGTTTGTTGATTTGTGTACTTCGCTGATTTGTAGTGCTCGTCTTGCGGCTTGGAATATAGGTGAACAAACGTTGGCGGAAGAGCAATTACCCGAAGTTATCACTCAAATGCGTTCATTAAATCAAAAGAAATTATTATTTATCTATGATCGTGGTTATCCTTCAGTAAAATTCATTCAGCAGCATTATGATTTGGAAGTAGATTTTATTTTTCGCTTGCAAAAAAGAAATTATAGCAAGCTATGGGAACGCTGGAGAATTAGATTTCGATTTTATATTAGAAAATGAAAAGCTAAAAAATAAAATGAAAGGACAGAAAGTAAGAGTTATAGTGCTGACATTAGCCAACGGAGAAACAGAGGTATTGATTACTTCACTTTTTGACCGAGTAAAATTTACTTTGGAAGATATCAGCAAAGCTTATGTGTTAAGGTGGCATATAGAGGAGTGCTATAAACGACTCAAAATAGGTGCAGAATTAGAGAATTTTTCTGGCGTAAATTTAGAGGCTGTATTACAAGAATTTTGGGCAAACTTAGTCATGTGTAATATATTGTCGCTTCATATGTGTGATGCACAAGGGCCTTGGAATCCAGATCAAATTGCTGAGTATCGTTTAAATTTTTCAGTTTTATTTGGTGTAATGAGGCAGAAACTCTATCAGGTACTTATTGCGCCAAAAAACTTTCAAGCCCTTTTTAAGTATACGCGCTAAAGTTAAAATCCGACCAGGACGATTGTATAGCCGCGATAAGGTAGATAAGCCCAAACGCCATCATGTCTTTAGGAGAGTTTGCTAATGGAGGCTCTTAAGTTGACGCCATTGTCCGTTCAGCGGAGTGGTAGAATAAGGTAGACAAAGCAAGATAATAAAGATAATCATAGAGCAAAAGTGAGGTAATGTGGTAAACCTTTGAGAACTCTGCAAAAATTTACAGCAAAAAATAGAAAAGTTGGAAGGGAGGATAGAAGAGTTAGAGGCAGAAAATAAGGCCTTGAGGATTGAGAACACTGAGTTGAAAGAGAGGCTTGGTTTAAACTCGAAAAATTCATCTCTACCGAGCTCTAAAGAATTGTACAAAACAAAAAAGGACAAGCCAAAAAGCGAAAGGAATGTTGGCGATCAGGTTGGGCATAAAGGAAATTTTCATGCCACAATGGAAGCGGATAAAGTAGTAAAAATAGAGTTGCCTAATATTTGCGAATGCGGAGGAGAGCTTGTAATATGCGAAAAACCTTATGTTCACCAAAAAGTTGATCTTCCGGAAATTAGGCCTGATGTAGTAATTGGAACATGGTCGTTGTCGGAGATGCAGAAAAAGAAAAAGTAGCAAGTTACCAGAAGGTGTTACGCCAGATACATTTGGTCCAAGGGTTAAGTCTATAATTGCAGCACTCAGCGGATTTTACAAAAACTCAAAGCGTGAAGTGGCTAGTATCATAAATGACATTTTTAATTTGAACATAAGTGTTGGCAGCATATCAAATCTTACTATTACCCACAAATATAAATGGACTAAAAAGTAAAATATTACAATATTAGAGTTTGCAAATATTGAGGGTATAGAAATGGCAAACGAGAGTAATGAATGGGCTAAAAATGAATTTGGAGATGCTGTACTTGGAGATAAAAGATTAACTGACCGATTAGTAAAGATTGCTGATAGTTTGATAAGTTTACCTGAAAGCTCAATTAATGAGGCATGCGGAAGTTGGTCAGAAGCAAAAGCAGCATATCGTTTTTTTCAAAATGAGAACGTAAAAGAAGTCGATATTCTAGCTTCACACATTGATAAAACAGTTGAAAGAACAAAAGCTCATAAAAGAATTCTTGTGATTCAAGATACAACTTATATTTCATACTCAAGCCATAAGCGGATTGGGAACTATTGCTGGAAAAGGAGCAGTAATGCATACAGCCCTTGCTGTTAGTACGGAAGCTGGGAATACTGGATCAAAAGATTTACTCGAGGCAACTCATTTCTGAAGAAGAAAAAAGACTAAAGAGCCATCGTAACAACGTTCATATTGAGGATAAAGAAAGTATGAAATGGCTAGAAAGTTTAAAGAAAACAAATAATATTATAGATCTGGCCCAAACCGAAGCTATAACTGTATGTGACAGAGAAGCAGATATGCATGATTTTTTTGAACTTGCACATAATCTTAACTCAGCAATTTTAGTAAGAGCTCGCCACAACAGAAATGTAAATAAAAAATTCATGCATACCAGGAACAAGCAAAAATTATGGTCATTTATCCAAGGCCTCCCTTGCGCTGGAAAAGTAGAAGTTGAAATCCCTGCTAGAGATAACAAGCAAAAAAGGACAGCGTTTTTAGAAATTAGATTCGGAAAATTTATCACATGAAGGCCATATAAAATGTAAAGAAGGTCACATAAAATATAAACCGACAGCATTATTCAGTCTACAACTTCACGCAATTCATGTTGTTGAAAAAAACTCTCCTCCCGAAGCAAGTCCTCTAGAGTGGATGCTTTTTTCCGGTCAGTACTTTTGAAGAAGCTGTTGAAAAAGTTAGTTGGTATTGTTTGAGATGGAAAATAGAGATATTGCATAAGATTTTAAAATCTGGTCTCAAAGTTGAGGAATGTAGACTTGGAACAGCAGAAAGATTAATGAGGTATTTATAGCTCTTCTCATAATAGTCAGAACAAATCATAAAAAAGCAGAATCAACAGCTTGACGGAAAGACTGAAAAATAGGGATATTTTTTCTAGCTCTGTTCTTTATAGCAAACCAATGATGCTCAATTTCGTTAAAGTCTGGAGAATATGGAGGAAGATAAAGAATTTCAGCACCTACTCCTTTAGCAAGATCATCGATTTTTTTAGATTTATGGAAAGCAGCGTTATCAAGAATTACAGTTTGGCCAGACCTTAAAATTGGAGTCAAAAACTGCTCAAACCAAGCCTCAAAAACATCCTTGTTGCAGTATCCCTCAAAGGTCAATGGAGCAATGATTTTCTTTTTATTTAGAGCTGCAATCATACTGACACGCTGAGTTTTTTTACCTGATTTTAGTGAATGAAACCTCTCTCCTTTTCTGCAATATCCGTATGGGTAGTCTTCTGTATTGTCTATCCCAGATTCGTCAATATATACAAGATTTTCAGGATATTTTGTTGCTATAACCTTTGCAAATTGAGCTCGCTTTTCTTCATTTCTTTCTTTATATCCGTAGGTCTTTTTTTCTTGTAAAGCCAATATTTTTAAGTGCGCGGTGAATCGTTTGTCGACTGATATTGCCCCAGAGTTTAGCCATCTCTGACTGAGTTTTGCCGCCATGGTTTTTTGCAAATTCGGTGAAGACATTCCAGTCGGTAATTTTATGGTTATATCCTACGCTTCCAGGCTTTTTTGACTGAAAATCTCCTGTTTCCTCACGCCTTTTCTGCCACTCATATAAAGTCGTTTTTCCAATTTTAAATCTCTTGGCAACAGTTGCTCTACTTTCTCCCTCATCCAATGCTTCCATTGCTTTTTTCCTTAAGTCATAACTATACGCTGCTGGCATACAAACCCCACTACCATAAATCCATATCTTACCTTATTTGGATTATTATGAGAAGAGCTATACCACCCACCTTCTCGGCTGTACTGAAAATCCAGGATCCCGTTGTGGCAATAGTTCTAGTGGTGTATCTTTATGCACCCAAAACCTACATGGAGGCCTTTTGACAATTTCAATATCTATCCCATATTCTCTCTTTACGTAATCCTTTAAATCTTTTCCTTGGTATCCCATATCAGCCCACATTTTCTTAATATTGCTGTATTTTTCCTTCATATTGTCCAATGCCATCTTCACCCCATCTCTGTCATTTTCGCTTGCAGCTCCTACATAGCAACCAAGCACAAATCCTTGAGTATCTGTGATTATATGTCTTTTTCTCCCCTTTACCTTTTTCGCACCATCATAACCTTTGACCCACCTTTTTCCGTGGTTTTTACCGATTGACTGTCCACTATGCATGCGCTCGGCTTCCCATTTTTGACCTACTATATTTAGTGATATCATAGTTCATTTTCTCAAAAATTCCCTGCTTTTTCCATCTTCTAAACTGTTCATGCACAGCCTTCCACGGCGGAAAATCGTGTGGTAAATAGCGCCATTGACATCCTGTGCGCAGTATATAAAGAATTGCATCTACTATCTCACACTTACTGTATTTTGGTGGCCTTCCTCCTTTCTTGTACGATACTCTGAAGTGTTTTTCTATTCTTGCCCATTCCCTTTTACTTAAATCTGTTGGATATTTTTTCCTCATCTCTTACCTCAATATTCTTTCTTTATATACTACGTATTCCTTGGTTTGTGGACAACCTCTAATATGGAAGATACCGAAATTGCTATAGACAGTACAGGAATTAGTATATACAACAACACTCCTGGTCACAGCAAGGAAAATAGCACTGACAGAAAATATCGTGGCTATGAGCAAACGAGAAAATTGCACGTAATGTTGAATATAAACAACAAAAAAGCCATAGCTGTAAAATACAGTAACGGTGTCTACTCTGATCACTATGGAGCTTGTGATTTGCTAAAAGAAGTTGATTTTCAGCATGCCATAAAAGCACTATATGCAGATAGAGCATGTGATAGGCACAAGTTTTATAAGTTGTGTAACGAATATGATATAAAGACAAAAATTCCACCAATAAACAATGCGGCAGAACATCCAGAAATAGATTATATGTCTGACAGGAATGCTGCTATTAGGTTAATAAAATTATACGGTGAAGATGGCATGAAAGAATGGAAAAAAGAAGTAAATTATGGGAAAAGATCTTATATTGAAGGGTTTTTCTCAAGATTAAAGCAAATATTCGGATTTAGTTTTAGGAATAAATCTGAGATAAATCGAGAAAAAGAACTGCTAATCAAATGCTATTTGCTTAATAAATTCACTGATATTGGTATGGCTAAATTTGAGATAGTTACATGAATTTACCATAAATCACCATCTCATAAAGTGTGATGCAACAAAGCCATCCCAGTGTCACGCACTGGCATGACACCCTTTTGGATAGAAACCAGTGTCAGGTACTCGGATGACACCATTTACAACCACTCTCCTACCCTTTCTAGCTGTTTATAGCTGTTAAATCTCAGGAATTTATCAAAATATGGAGAGGCAATAAAGGGTGTGGAATTACTTAAATAGTTAGATAAAAAACCAGGCAGATCATTTTTTAATTCTTGCATTTTGTATCTATAATTTTGTATAGAAATAACTTTTATTTTATCATAATCAAGTTTCCAATAAGCAAGTTCTGAGACTTCTCTTTTTGTTATATGTTCTACCGCTAAGGCTTGTAAAATTAATTGCGGAAAAAACCCCGACATCACTTCTTCATTGGAAGGTGGTGAACCAAGTTTATAGTCTATAATTGCTACTTGCCCACTTGATAGATACTCAACTCTATCACATCTTGCTGTCAGTGAAATTTCTTGTGGCTTATTTGTCATCCAAGCAGTTTCATACTGATCACAAGAACCAGTGTCACGCGCTGGAATATGAAATATCGGACAGGAAAAGTTCTTTTCCAACTCAACATAATTGCTTCGAGTTTCATCAAATTCGACAAAAGATTGAATTATCTTTTGTAGTCTTACCCACCACATATTTGAAAAATTAAACTGACTAGTCGAGAATGCTTCTCGTGCAATGCTCATTGGAGATTTTTTGTTGCGTAAATATCTTGCAAGAATGTTGTGTACCATAGTGCCAAATTCCAATATCGATGGCTTAAAATTCAAGTCTCTTAATTGTTTAAGGCCCAGTATATACTCAACGTAAAATGAATAAGGATTACGAATTAGCTTTTCTATTGCACTGCAAGACATCACCTGCATTTTTTCTTTTCTAACTTCGGTTTGAGGTTTTGGCATAGGCTGAGTACATGGAACAGTACATTCAGGCGTATTTAATATCCTTAGCCAATCACGATAAGGATATTTTGACCCCTGCAACAGAATTTCCAAACGCTGCAATAGCATTGGTTTTCTATGGCTTAGCGATCTTGTAATATAAACCTTACTTGCACAAAACAAATTGTGTAAAGTATAAAAAAAATACCCCTGCTCTTCTTGCGCAGAAGGAAGATTAAATTTTTCTCTCGTAAGTGCATTCAAAAGCGGACTTTGAAAGCTTGGCGCTTCATTAAATCCAGCAAGTATCACAACTTTGTTGTGATATAAGCTGAATTTATTCAAGTCACTTGCTACAGAGAAAAACTCTTTCTCTAAAAATAAGGTCAGAATTTGGCTATATAACTCTAAGGAGCATTTAATTTCTACACCCTCACATGCATTTGAAAAATTACAGGTAAAATTACCTATTTCACTATTTAGCTCTGAAAAATTTATACCAGATAATATATTAATACACTGCAAATGAGTTGCTACCACATCGAAAATAGAGCAATTTATAGAACGAAGTAAAGGATTAAATATAACCTCTAACTTACTGATAATAAGTAATATATCTTCTTTGTATTTTAGCTTTTTATGGGCATTGATAGCATTTATAATATCGCTCAGGCCATTTGTACTAAAGTTGCGTAATACCTCTATTTCAAATTCAGATAAAATCCGAGTGTACTCTTCTTGAGTGTAACCAAAAGTCACTAGCCTATGTTTAAGGAGCGAAAGTAATGACACACTGCTCCAATTTGAGGTCAAAACTTCGATACTATAAAGCAGAAGCGTTATATAAGGGTAATTTTCCGGTATGGCACTGTGTTGCCTTGATAAACATGCTATACGAGCTGCAAGTAATTTATCAAAGACGACCAAAGAAATGTTTTCATAACCTTCATTTTCTATAATTAATGATGTCACTTGTGCTTCTTCCTCTCTGGAATCACAAGTGATGACTTCAATATTGCCAACATGTCCACTACTAACTTTGCTTAGATCGGCAGTTGTATCAAAGACGTAATCTAGATATTCCTCAGGACTTCCTGTTATCCCAGCCCTTTCTTCTGTCATCCAAGTAGCTGACACTGGGATCCAGTTTTCATTATACAGCCACCTGGTGCGCTCATTTAAAGTTAAGTTTTCTGGATCCCAGTGTCTGGGCACTGGGATGACACCAGAACACGCTTCTGGCAGAAAACTAACATCCCTTCTATCCACTTTTAAATAATCGAGTAGATCTTTCAGGCAATATTGATAGTGTTTTTTATCAAGCAATTTCCAGTCTTTCTCTTTAATTTTCAAATTCAGGTTAGGCAAAATTATTTTTCCAAATGGCAGATCATATATAGCCTTAATTAACGACTTATCCTTTCCAATTCCAACAAAGATTATATATTGGTCTTTTTGTAAAGAGGTTATCATACTGTTTATGTAATCACTCTTATGTTCTAATATATCTACTACTCCTAAATCTTTTAAAATTTTATTCCATGTTTCAATAAGTAAATTTATGAAACTTTCTATTTTTTTTGAATGTTCATCGAACTCTGCCATTTGGGTATACTGAATTTTATCAAGCAATGATGGCAGGCTATAAGCTAAATCAATTGGAAAATTATCATTATTTTTTCTATTCCACTCCAATATGAATTGAATGAGTAGCAGCGTCCTTTTTGTTGGCTTGATAACTTTGACTCTATCAAGATTTAATATTAAATCCTCCTCATCGATGTTCTCTAGCGAAACTATCTCTGGCAAAATTATGCATTTTTTAGCGTTATAATTCTTGAATGCACTCAGCAGCGCTATCACATCCCTCTTGCAAGGAAGTATGATCTTTACTTCAGGGATTTTTTCTCTTTCATATTCAGAAAATATATGCTGAACCAGCACATCGAAAAGGGATTCATCCACATTAACGGTAAAAACTCTTCCCACTAACAGTAACAATTAATACAATACTTTTATTGTATAGAAATTATTCAAAATATAAACGTGCTTGTATGCTATTATATATTAAAATCTTTTATAACATTACATGACAAACATCAGAATAGAAGTTTTAAATAAATGTGAGCAAGTTGGCTGCAGATGGTTAGTCAACGTTTACTCGATTTATATACACAAAGAATTACCACCAAAATTATATGAAGAAATTTGTGGGCTATTTTATAATAAAGTCATACAAGACTGCCGTTATTATTCCTACAACGAAAACCTTGAAGAAGTTCAATATGACTTCATAGAACCACAAGCTGAGTGGGGCTTGGAGATAAGCTTTTTACCTGGCATGACCGACAATGTAGGCAACACAGCGAAACAAATTGTTAGAGAATATTTAATAAACAAGGACTACATTGATGAAAATGTTTATATCAAAACAAGAAGTTCAAAATTGATTCTAAGTCAAGGGAATTTGCCAACTGAAGATGATATAAAACAAGAATTCAACCCTATCACTGAGTATTGCACGCTTATCTGTAAAAACTATAGCTGGAAATATTATGGTAAATCGAATACCCCACCTGGTGTCATCCCAGTGCCCAGACACTGGGATCCAGAAAATTTCAAGCAATTGTATAATGAAAACTGGATTCCAGTGTCAAGCACTGGAATGACAGGGGGGGAAACAGGAATGACAGAAGGAAGAGCTGGAGATACCCACCCCTGTGTCATTCCAGCGCGTGACCAGGAAAAAGAAAATGGATCCCAGTGTCGGAGCACTGGGATGACAAGAGAGGGCACTGGGATGACAGAAAAAAAAGCTGGAATGACAGGAGAAAGCACTGGAGTGATATCAAGTAGTAATGGAGCTAAATCTGTTGATTTAAATGTAAGTGACCAAGAACTTGAGAAAATCAGCAGAGATGGAATCGATGGTAACGGCACTTTAGGGCTCTCGCTGGCAGCAATGAGAGCTATAAAGGATTACTTTAAAAAACTTAATAGAAATCCATATGATATTGAACTTGAGTCCCTAGCACAAACTTGGTCTGAACATTGTAAGCACAACATTTTCTGCTCTCCTATTGATGAAATAAAAGATGGCTTATATGCACATTACATTAAGCGTGCAACGCGTGAGATAAATTCTGACATATGCGTGTCAGTTTTCTCCGACAATGCCGGAGGAATAATTTTTGATGACGATTACTTAATCGTAGATAAAGTTGAAACTCACAATAGCCCTTCAGCTCTTGATCCATTTGGTGGAGCAATGACTGGAGTGCTTGGAGTAAATCGTGATATAGTTGGTTTCGGTAAAGGCGCAGAGCCTATAATGAATACCTATTACTTTTGCTTTGCCAAAGAAGCAAAAGGCAAGTTTTATAGGGATAAAGAGCGCACTGATGAGATCTTACCGCCAAAATATATAATGAAAGAAGTGATTCACGGTGTTAATGTTGCTGGTAATTGCTCTGGTATTCCAACACAACTTGGATCGGTATATTTTGACGATAGATTTTGTGGAAAGCCGTTAGTCTTTGTTGGCAGTGTCGGAATTATTCCATGCAACATAAATAACGCACCTTCACACATCAAAGGGCCTAAAAACGGCGATAAAATCGTAATTATTGGCGGAAGAGTTGGAAGGGACGGAATTCACGGTGCAACGTTTTCCTCAGAGGCTTTGTCGGGAAACAGCCCTTCAACAATTGTGCAAATTGGTGACCCTATAACACAAAAAAAATTATCCAACGCCGCCTTGGAAGCAAGAGATCTTGATCTTTATAATGCAATAACGGATAATGGAGCAGGCGGTCTATCATCATCTATTGGTGAAATGGGAAAAGACGGATTTGAAGTTGATTTGAGCAAGGTTCTCCTTAAAAACGATGGTATGGCTCCGTGGGAAATATGGATATCAGAATCACAAGAGAGAATGACCTTAGCAGTGCCAGAAGAAAATCTCCCTATGTTTAAGCAAATCATGAAAAAACATGATGTGGAGGTTTGTGTGATTGGAGAGTTCAATGAGAGTGGTAAAGCTGTTGTTAAATGTCCTAAAGGGAAAGTAATAATGGATATCGGAACTGAATTTCTGCATGATGGTAATCCTAAAGTGCATTTACAGACAAAGCCGTGGTCTAAGGAGTCTGCTGTATCCTTTCCTGTCATCCCAGTGCTTGACACTGGGATCCAGCAGGTAAAGCCTGCAAACATTTTACGCCAAAACTCATCTAATGGTGGAATTGAATGTGAAATGGATTCCAGTGTCAGCTACTTGCATGACACCCTTTGCGTGTCAGCTACTTGCATGACATCAAGCCAAGAAACTGAACTAAAAGAAATGCTGAGCAGACCAAACATTTGCAGCAAAGAGTTCATAGTGGTGCAATATGATCATGAGGTTCAAGGATCGTCAGTGTTAAAACCACTGCAAGGCAAGGGAAGAATGTGCAGCGAAGCTATTGTCTCAAGGCCTGTTCTTTCTTCAAATAAAGGTGTTGTAAAATCGCAAGGATTTGGCTCAAGTTATGGAGAAATTGACACCTACCACATGGCAGCATGTGCAATTGACACCGCGATACGCAACTATGTAGCCGCAGGAGGAAATATAAATCATCTAGCGTTGCTCGACAATTTTTGCTGGTGTGATGCTTATAATCCAGAAAGGCTATGGCAGCTAAAGAGAGCTGCAGAGGCTTGTTACGACTTTGCAACTGCATTTAAAACACCATTCATATCCGGAAAAGACAGTATGTTCAATGACTTCAAGGGATATGATGAAAATGGCGAGAAAGTGATAATCTCCGCACCACCTTCATTACTCATCTCAGCAATTGGAATTATAGAAAATATTGAAAATGCGGTATCGCTTGATGTGAAAATGCCGGGAGACTTGATATATGTACTTGGAGAAACACTTGATGAACTTGGTAGATCTGAATATCAGTTATATAGTGGAATAGGTAATAACAACGTACCAAAAGTTGATGCAAAGAGCGCTAGGAAGTTGTATGAGCGTTACAACCAGGCAATAAAAGATGGCATAATTGCCTCTGCAATTGCACCAAACTTAGGCGGATTAGTTATTGCTCTGGCAAAATCGCTAATTGCAGGAGACCTTGGTGCTGAAATCGATCTTTCACTAGTGCCAATAGGAAAAATACAAAATACAGACATAATAAACAAGATAATAATGTTTTCTGAATCGCAAAGTAGAATTTTGGTTACTATTGCACCACAAAATCAGAAGAGGTTTGAAGAATTGTTTGAAGGTGCAGTTTATTCATGTATTGGCAAAGTAACAGAGAAAAAGGTGCTAAACATAAAGGATGTTTTAAAAGTAGATCTGAAAGATGTGGCATGCTAATATAAAATATTTTTCTTATTATGCTAAATAACTCTTTTACTATATGTAATGTTTATTTAGAATGAATGTATGTTATTAATTTTGGGTAGGTAATTATGTCTATTTTATCGATACTCCTGTTTATCAGTCTTTCTTTACTCAACACTTCAAATAAATTGATGATATGTGCTGCCTTATTTGTGGGAGCTGCTTTAGTTGTAAATTCAATGGTTGAATTTTATGGCAGAAGCAAAGCTACGTACAACTTAATAGTGTGTACAGCGCTATGTTGTGTTTTTAAATGGCAAAGTTTTAATTTGATGATATTGATTTCATATACTGCAATTTTAGTATCTCTTCTCTCAAGCATAATTATTTTTGAAAAATTGAAGTCCAAGTTGAATTTTCATATGGCAAATCTCATTACTTTAATTATAGCATCAGTGGTTGATAGTGCCGTTGTATGTGTTGGATTACTATACAAATTTTCTGCAGGTAAATGCTTATCAATATACATTAGAGATTTAATTTTTAAGTTTTCTTATGTGTCAGTATTGAGCATCTGCTTGTTTGTAGGAATGTATTTATTTTGCTTGGCGAACAAGAAGTATTTTAAGATTTCCACATAACCTGTTTTCTGATATAGCTAAACTGACTTTGGGTCCTGGGGGTGTATTTGGTGGTCCTAATACGTAACAACAGTTTAGAATTTATAGGTAGCCTAAACCCACAACTGTACAAACACTATGATTTGAGCCTATCAGGGGGGTGTCATTCCAGTCTGGAATCCAGAAAAAAGAATGGTGTCATCCCAGTGCTTGACACATAGCTGTACGAACATTCATTTTTGAAGGTAAATTGCACAGCAAATGGTGTCATTCCAGTCTGGAATCCAGAAATTTTGCTTATAACTGAGCTGATGAGCTAAAGGTAGTTGTCTTACGCTAAAACAAACGTTTTTAATTAAGTTGCATAGAACCAGTGTCTGGGCACTGGCCCACTGGTGGGAATTGCTCCTAAACTACAACGTTCGTACAGCTATGTGCTTGACACTGGGATGACATCATAGGGGCACTGGGCATAAGTGTTGAAAGTATCAAAAATAACGTGATATGAGATGATCAACGGCATGTAAATTACCTCCCGACAGTAAAACAATCGAACGTATAAAAGAGTCATTTAGATCCAATGTGAATTGCAGTAATGCTATTTTGAACCCATGTAGATTATTTTTGATTTTATAAACAAGAAATAACAAAGCCGATCATGTAAATATACACCTTCATGCCATTCATAGTATGGCTTAAAAAGTGCTTATATCCAAGATTTTGCTTTATAAATTTAAAGAACACTTCTATATCCCATCTGCGCCTATATAGCTCTGTTACTTCATAAGCTGGCATTTCAAACAAGTTTGTCAAAAACCATATTTCATCTCCAATTTTATTTCTGATTTTTATTAGCCGTAGATCATGCTTTTCTGCCACTTTACCTCGTGCACGATAAAGATTAACTATTATATCTTCTAAAATCTCTGATCCATCCGATTTTTGTTCTCTTATAACTTTGTTCCTGCTTATAACATCATGTTTTCTTCCTACTTTAACTCTTGTGATAAATTTGTACTCCTTTTCATCAAATTCGGCAAAAGTTCCAACTTTTCTGATTCCTCTATCAAATAATAAAATATCCTCTTTTTCAACTTTAGCTTCATTAATTGCTCTCACTAATGCTATATCTTCACTACTTTCTTCTTGTCCTTTACAAAATCTTATACTTGTCGGCAATTGATCCTTTAATCCTACACTCACTTTAACTTGACTGTCGTTACTTTTACCGCCTATTTTTAGCCCATCTTTTATGAGATATCCCGATAAATTTATGATCGTCGAATCAAACTTATGTAAGTTATTTGATGTTTTTTGGGGTAATAGCTTTTTAATCTTGCTCATCAAATCAATATATACTCCCTTAAAATATTCTGGATTTATAACTTTTAACCTTTTTGACAAACCACTGTATGTTACTGTACTTTTATCGCTATTCTTATCCATTATACACCTGTTTATTACCATTTCTAGCGCTCTTAGGCTTGTTTTTTGCCCCATTAATATTAACTTCATTAGACCTTTAAATATAATCTTGCCCAACAATTTAGTATTACATTTATCTACTTCACTTAATTTTCCTAGCCTTTCTAAATCCTCATCTTTTATTAAATTTAGTACTCTTTCTATTTGATCCATTATTGCCTCCATTTTCTTGCAATAATAGTTCTTTATGTCTTTTTTGTGTTACTTTCAACACTTATGGGGCACTGGCCTACTTAACCGTCATACCGTCGCGGTATCTCAGCCGCTAACAAGTAGCGGAATGACGATTTATCAAACGCTGCTTAATTTTCCGTAACAGTTGAAAAAATCAATAGAAAATCAATATATCACTATAAATTCACGTATTTTGAGGCTATAATGGTTAATACGCTATATGGTATAATATGGACGATTTTATCAGAGTTAAGGGCGCAAGGGAACATAATCTGCAAGGTGTAGACGTCAATATACCGAAAAATAAGCTAGTTGTTATAACTGGGCTAAGTGGTTCTGGCAAGTCTAGCCTTGCATTTGATACGATTTATGCAGAAGGCCAACGCCGGTACGTTGAAAGCCTGTCAGCTTACGCGCGTCAATTTCTCAACATTCAGGATAAACCAGATGTTGAGTCGATTACAGGTCTCTCTCCTGCAATATCTATCAACCAGAAATCGATCTCAAAAAATCCAAGGTCAACAGTTGGAACTGTTACCGAAATTTACGATTACTTGCGCTTAGTATATGCACGAATAGGAGTTCCTTATTCACCTGCAACTGGATTACCAATAACAAAACAAACGGTGTCTCAAATTGTAGATACTATAATTGCGTTACCTTTAGAAACTAAGATATATATACTTGCCCCTGTTGTGCGTGGTAGAAAGGGAGAACATCTTAAAGAGATATTGGAAATTAAAAGACAAGGTTACGTAAGGTTCAAAATAGATGGTGAAGTGTACAATGTAGATGACTTGCCTAAACTCGATAAGAACAAGAAACACGACGTTTTTGTGGTTGCAGATAGAATATCAATATTGGGCGATATAGGAAATCGACTGCCAAGTAGTATAGAATCCGCACTAAAACTTGGTAATGGTCTAATGTATGTAGAAATAGTAAACCTACCTGACAACCATAATTCCGAGTATAAAAATGGTCAAATTCTGACTTTTTCAGAGAATTTTGCATGCCCCGAGTCTGGTTTCACTCTTGAGGAAATAGAACCAAGATTATTTTCTTTTAACAGCCCTTACGGTGCATGTGGTTCGTGTAATGGGCTTGGTAAAAAACTAAGTGTTGATATAAAGCTAATAGTACCGGATGAAACTCTTTCAATATCTGAGGGTGCTTTAAAGCCAGTGGGATCAATGTTCCGTCAAGTGCACACAGGTTATGGATTTCTAAAAAGTGCAATTCTATCACTGGCTGAAAACTACAAATTTAACCTTGATATTCCGTGGAAGAACATAGATCAAGAAGTAAAAGATATGATACTCTTTGGCTCTAATAAATTTCAAGGTTTGATCAGTATCTTGGAGAACCAGATGGATTATGATGAAACACTTGTTGAGCGATATTGCTCTGTCACTCACTGCAGAGAATGTACTGGCTATAGATTGAAAAAAGAAGCGCTTACAGTAAAAATTGATAGCAAACATATAGGTGAAATATCTAGGCTCAGCATCGATGAATCCCTTAAGTGGTTTGAAAATTTGCCAGACAAGCTCACAGAACAACAGAAGCAAATCTCAAGTAAAATATTAAATGAAATAATCAAGAGGCTAGCATTTTTAAAGAATGTAGGGTTGAATTACCTAACGCTTGATCGAGAATCTAGCACTCTCTCTGGCGGTGAGAGTCAGAGGATCAGACTTGCTTCACAAATTGGCTCTGGTTTAACAGGAGTGCTGTACGTGCTTGATGAACCCTCGATAGGCCTTCATCAATGCGATAATGATCGGTTAATTGCTACACTGAAAAACTTGAGAGACATGGGTAACACTGTAATCGTTGTTGAGCATGATGAAGATACAATAATGGCTGCTGATTATGCGATTGATATTGGTCCTGGAGCTGGCGTAAATGGTGGAAAAGTTGTTGCAGAAGGAACACCAGACCAGGTGCAAAGAAATTCAGGGAGCATAACAGGGCAATATTTGAGTGGAGAGAAAAAAATTTTAATTCCAAGAAGAAGAAAGCAAGCAACTCAGTTCATAAAAGTAATAAATGCATGTGAAAATAACTTAAAAAATGTGAACGTTAAATTTCCTATAGGGAATCTTATTTGTGTTACTGGAATATCAGGAGGGGGAAAATCAAGTTTAGTCATAGAAACGTTATATAAATATTCAGCACATAAGATACATCATTCGTCTGCACGGTATGGCCAATGCGATAAGATAGAAGGCCTTGAATATATAGATAAAGTTATAGAAGTTGATCAGTCGCCAATTGGTAGAACTCCTGCGTCAAATCCAGCAACATATGTCGGTATGTTTACTCATATAAGAAATTGGTTTGCAGGTCTTTCGGAGTCAAAAGCAAGGGGGTATAATATAGGCCGGTTTTCATTTAATACCAGAGGGGGAAGGTGTGAGGCTTGTAAAGGTGATGGGCACTTAAAGATAGAGATGCATTTTCTACCGGACGTTTACGTGAAGTGTGAGCAGTGTAAAGGACGAAGGTATAATCGGGAAACATTGGAAGTTACTTATAAAGAAAAATCAATCTCTGATGTGCTTGATATGACGATAGATCAAGCTTGTGATTTTTTTGAAAACCTTCCAATGGTAAAAGAAAAGTTGGTTTCTTTGCAGGAAGTGGGGCTTGGCTATATAAAACTCGGACAGTCGTCAACAACGTTGTCTGGGGGTGAAGCACAACGAATAAAGCTGTCCAAAGAGCTATCAAAACGATTTACCGGAAGAACATTGTATATTCTTGATGAGCCAACAACTGGATTACACTTTGAAGATATAAATAACTTACTAAAAATACTCCATAGATTAGTCGATCTGGGAAACACTGTTATAGTTATCGAGCACAATTTGCACGTTATAAAAACTGCAGATTATATAATAGACATCGGACCAGAGGGCGGAATAAAAGGCGGAGAAGTGATTGCTACTGGAACTCCAGGAGAAGTGGCAAAAATTCCAGAAAGTGTTACAGGCAGGTATCTTAAAACGTATTTATTATAAACTATTTCTTAATTATATTAGGCTAGGTTGCATATTTATGATTTGGAGATAAGAATGTCAGTATATCGATACTTTAGAAGGTACGTTGAATATGGAGTTGTACCTGCTAAGAAAGCAGAAGATAACACACTAGTTCCAGAAAATAGTTTCTATAAATCTGTACGTTACGTTGATAATGTGCTAGGACCTGTGAAAGATGTAATTTGTGGAGTTGAGAGTAAAGACAATTATAACAAGTATTATCAAGATAATGATAAACGTGGGTCACAGGGCAGAGAAAGTGTATTCATTGTGTGCACTTGGTGCTATTTTAGCAGCCAACATAATATTGCAACCTTTATGTTTGATACTATAACTAAAGTGACTTAGGTTTACCGACGATTTGATAAACGACAAATTCGTCATCCCGCTGCTTGTTAGCGGGATCTAGAGATACCGCGGCGGTATGACGTAGGAAAACCTGACTTGCACTAGCTACAGCACTCAGCAGTGGCTCAGTTTGAACTATATTGAAATGAAATAAAAAGTGAAAGAGTGTAAGCTTAAGTTACTTTATAGCTCTTCTCATAATAATCCAAATAAGGTAAGATATGGATTTATGGTAGTGGGGTTTGTATGCCAGCAGCGTATAGTTATGACTTAAGGAAAAAAGCAATGGAAGCATTGGATGAGGGAGAAAGTAGAGCAACTGTTGCCAAGAGATTTAAAATTGGAAAAACGACTTTATATGAGTGGCAGAAAAGGCGTGAGGAAACAGGAGATTTTCAGTCAAAAAAGCCTGGAAGCGTAGGATATAACCATAAAATTACCGACTGGAATGTCTTCACCGAATTTGCAAAAAACCATGGCGGCAAAACTCAGTCAGAGATGGCTAAACTCTGGGGCAATATCAGTCGACAAACGATTCACCGCGCACTTAAAAATATTGGCTTTACAAGAAAAAAAGACCTACGGATATAAAGAAAGAAATGAAGAAAAGCGAGCTCAATTTGCAAAGGTTATAGCAACAAAATATCCTGAAAATCTTGTATATATTGACGAATCTGGGATAGACAATACAGAAGACTACCCATACGGATATTGCAGAAAAGGAGAGAGGTTTCATTCACTAAAATCAGGTAAAAAAACTCAGCGTGTCAGTATGATTGCAGCTCTAAATAAAAAGAAAATCATTGCTCCATTGACCTTTGAGGGATACTGCAACAAGGATGTTTTTGAGGCTTGGTTTGAGCAGTTTTTGACTCCAATTTTAAGGTCTGGCCAAACTGTAATTCTTGATAACGCTGCTTTCCATAAATCTAAAAAAATCGATGATCTTGCTAAAGGAGTAGGTGCTGAAATTCTTTATCTTCCTCCATATTCTCCAGACTTTAACGAAATTGAGCATCATTGGTTTGCTATAAAGAACAGAGCTAGAAAAAATATCCCTATTTTTCAGTCTTTCCGTCAAGCTGTTGATTCTGCTTTTTTATGATTTGTTCTGACTATTATGAGAAGAGCTATATCCTGCTTAACATTTTCCATCATTTTATCTTTTATTGTTCTATCCTCATCATCAGAAGTGCTGCTACTAATATCACTGATACCACTATCCCCTGAATTGCGGCGTTGTTTGTTAGGAGTGCTATGAATGTTGTCTTCCATGAGTTTTTGCATTGTTGGGCCAAATGTTCTTCCAAGATTGCTACTCACTGTTTTATTACTATCATTTGCTTGAGAATGAGGTACATTTCGCTCAAAAATTGCTTTTATTCCAGTAAATTTAGCTTGGGAAGATTTCGGAGGAACAGGTGGGGCAACTATGCCTTTTGAGTTAATCTTTCCTTCATTTTGAGGAAAAATTTTTGGATTATTTTTTTCTACTGTAGTATTCATTTTTTTACCTCTAAACCTATTAACTAATAAAAGTATAAACTTAGAGGTATTAATTTTGTAATAACAATGCTAATAGATTACCGCAGTTTCAATAAGCATCACCAGAGGATTCTCTATATAATGCTTAAAGGCATTTAAAAACTTTGCTCCGAGTGCCCCATCAACTGCTCTATGGTCAACAGAGAGCGTTACTGTCATTATTTCTGCTATTTCTATTTTCTCATTCATAACAATTGGTTGTTTTTTAGATGCACCAACTGCCATAATGCAAGATTGCGGCGGATTGATTATAGCACTGAAGGCTTTTATACCAAACATCCCTAAGTTGGAGATAGTAAACCCTCCTCCTTGAAACTCTTCAGGTTTCAATTTTCCAGATCTTGCTCTGCTTACTAAATCTTTCACTTCTTTTGATATAGATAAAATACCCTTTTTATCAGCATTTTTTACTATAGGAGTAATTAGCCCATCTTCAAGTGCCACAGCGATTGAAATATCTATATTTGAATATCTCAGTATTTTATTATCTATCCACGAAGAATTTATATCAGGAAATTTTTTCATGCTGAAAGCTGCAGCTTTTATGATTAGATCATTAATTGTTACTTTATTGTTTTCATCTGCTGAGTTAATCTCGTTTTTTAACGATATTAACTTATCAACCTGGCAGTCTACAGTTAAATAAAAATGTGGAACATTCTGTTTTGATTCAGTCAGGCGCTGTGCTATCACTTGGCGCATGTTGCTTACTTCAACTATGGTATCTTTCTCAGGACTTTCAGTATGTATACCACTGCCTAAAAACTCCAACACATCAGCCTTAATTATGCGACCATATGGTCCTGTACCTTTTAATTGCTGCACATTAACCCCTTCATTTTGAGCTATTTTCTTAGCTAATGGGCTTATTTTTGTTCTACCTTCTGCATAACCCTCTGTCATCTGAGTAGCTGACACTGGGATCCATTCTTCTTTTCTAGATCCCAGTGTCAAGCACTGGGATGACATTGAGGGGTTGGATTCCAGCGTCACGCGCTGGAATGACACCGAAGAATGACTTATTGGCTTTCCGTTTAAATCTTGGTGTTCTGATTTTTGATTATCAACAGCACTTTTTGTCACTTCCTTTTTAACTGCACTATTGATGGAAGTTGAAGTATAGTTGTTAAGTGCACTTTCATCTTCTCCTTCTTCCAGCATTAAAGCTATTGGTTGATTTACAGGCACGCCACTTGTTCCTTCTGTTACTAAAATTTTTGCTAAAACTCCTTCATCTATAGATTCAAACTCCATTATGGCTTTATCAGTCTCTATCTCAGCAATTACATCGCCTACTTCAACTTTGTCTTGTTCTTTTTTATGCCACTTTACAATTTTTCCTCCAGTTTTGCTCATTGTTGGTGAAAGAGCAGGCATTAATATTTCTATAGGCATTGATTTTGCATTTAAAGATCTATTCAATTTTTAATTTACTCTTTATCTTATGTCAACCTAATCGTGAATTATGATGAATAAGTCTGTTACACTATCCCTCACGTTATCCCAGTGCGTGACACTGGGATCTTGGTTCAGTACTATTATCCTATTGTTTTTATTATTTAGCCATAGCTTGTTTGCTAACAACTTTGTTTCAACCAAATCAAATAAGATCAACATGAGAACGGGGCCAGGGTTTCACTATCCTGTAAAATGGATATACACTTGCAAAAATCTGCCCCTGAAAGTGATAGAAGAGTTTGAGAGTTGGAAAAAGGTCTGCGATATAGATGAAGACTGCGGATGGATAAAAGGCAATCTTCTTAGTGATAAGCGCTACGCGATTTTAAAAGAAGATACTTATGGATATCAAAAACAGAGTGTAGATAGCAAGATTACTATGAAAATAGACAAGTTTGTTGTAATAGAAATAAAAAAATGCAGTGAAAAATGGTGTTTGCTGTCCTCATCGAAACGCAAAGCATGGGTACAAAAAAAACATATATATGGGGTTGATTAGGTTGACAAAAGATCTGAATTAACACTAGTTTCTGGGCCTTCTGTAGCATGCTCTTCAGATGAAGCAGAGGGTTCTTGAGGCTCTGGAGACTGTACAGGGCTATCACAGAAACTCCTTAACATCTCCTCAGCGGATGAATCTAAAATTTGTACAATAGACTTTTCACTCTGCTCTTTTAGCGATTGATCCATTCTAGAAATCAACTCAGAAAACTCGCTACCTGATTTTTCAGCTTCATTTTTTATTTTACTTTCTATGCTTGCAATATTGCCTTGTTCAATTTCTTCTTTTGTTATGTTGAACGAATTTGCAGCATCTTGATATCCAATCTTGCAATTTCCACAACCAATTATGCAAAAAGCAATAGAATTAGATATTTCGCTTGCAGCCCACTTATGTATAGCGTAAGCCAAATAATTGTCATGGTATTTAATGCTAAATTGTTGTTCTATTAGCTCAGAAATTTTATTCTTTAGAGACATAAAGTACCCTCCTTACATTCGTTATACCTTTTTGTTAAGATACAGCAATTACACCATTTACTACATGCTTTACTTTAATTAATTATTAAAACGAGAGCATAATTTTCAGAGTTATATCTTTTTACCTTAACAATTCTTTTTTGAGTTCCTCTTCAATCATCTTAGTTAAACTCGTGTCAAACTCACTCCTCGAAAAATCCCTAACCTCCCCGGGATCATATCGATTTCCTATCATTTTTTCAATAGCATCATTTATTATGTTTATGTCAAATCCCTTTATAATAGGCGTTACCTTCACCTGCCCTGCAGAGCCTTTACCATAAATTCTTTTGCTTTTATCAATGCAACCACCTGCACCAGGTTTACTGCTTCCAAAACCCTTGCTACACTTTACTGTTTCATGCTTGATTTCACCATTTTCTATATATATTATTTTATTATCTTCAGTAACCCGCAATCCTGTTGTTGTGGTTTTTTCTTTTAATTTTACACTATCATCAATTATTGGTTCGGTATAATCCTTATACTCATATATTTTATAGATGCCTCCGCCTCCCATAGTGATTAAATCCTTGCACTCTTGTTTACCTAAACGACACTTTCTTATAAAAATAGGACCCCCATCCTTATCTGTATATTCCTTTTCCCTGTTACCTCCTCCCTGTTCAACTTTAATGTTAATTATAGGATAATCAAGATCAATTTCCAATTCAGCTTTAATATAATCTCCTGGCATTCCTACTCTACTTTCAGTGGAATTAGGTGTGTAAGTGTAAGGTGTATCTTTTATGTGACCTGCTTCACCACATCCCCACACTTCTATTTCAACACGGCTAGATGTTATTTGTGAGCCATCCACATCATAATCTCCACTTCCAAAAACATGGGACTTTTCGCTCTTTTTTTCCGGTTCTTGTTTCTCTTTTTCCAGTTGTTTCTCGATTATCTCTTTTAACTTCTCTTTGAGACCTTCTAAATCGAACCTACACAATTTATCAGCGTAAAAAACCTCTGTTCTGTTTGCTTTAATCAGTTGATCTTTTAATTGTGTACACTTTCGTACTTCATTTTTTTCATCTCTTAATACTTTACCATCCTTATCTTTACAATCCACTTCCTCATACCTTAAGTAGAATGGCTTATCATCTTCATTTTTATTCAAATATTGTTTTGAACGGCTACACTTTCCATCAAAGCAGATGCAACCATCATCACCTTGCTCACATCCTTCTTTATGCTCTACATCCGTCAATTTGTATACTACTTTCAGTCCTTCACCAGATTTTAATTCTTCGTCTATTTTGCTATCTTTCTTCACACAATAACTGCATTCTTCCTTCTTCTGCTCATTTTCATCAGGGAAGAAAACATACTCTTGCTTATTAAATATTATTTTATCCAACCTCTCTTGAGTTTCTTTCAAAGGGTAAACTATTTCCTTGCTTGGAAGATAATAGAACTGATTTGATTCCTTGGAGTAAACAGCATTGTATTTAGTATATCTTGTTCCCATTAATTTTAGTGGTATTATTTTATTTTCTCTTTCAAGAACAAACTCCTCTGGTTCTGGCTGCCATCCAGAAAGACAAAGCATTTTACTGTTAGAATTTCCTTTATACTTTACTTCTATTTCCGGCTGCCCAGAGTTATTAAATTCACATTGAATAGATTTGTCTTTTAACTTTTTCTCAAAATCATTAAAACTATAAAAACTTCCGCCTTTAGAACATTTAATTTGCACATCAGGAACATAGCCATATTCTTTCAGAACTTTAAATTGTTGCGGATTACTTTCTAATATACCTTCTATAATATTATCAATATTACTATCAGTTGTTTTTGCTACTATTGCTGGTTTTACTACTTTTAAAGATAGGGGGCCAATGTTTATAGGATGGTTGAGGTCAGTATTAACATTAAAAGTACAGGAACCATTACTATAGGTTCCATGTGCTTTAGCACAAGTGCTCTCACTCATCTTCATTTCTACTTTCAATGTATTTGCATTTACTATCTCCACTATCTCAGGTTCTGGAGCAGGTGGTGCAGGAAAACAGCGGATGAACTGTGGATTGTTTTCATCTATACTTTGAGTTCCAAGGTATTCAGCGCAGAGCTTATCTTTTTCTCTATAAGTTTTGAAGTAGTACGTGATGCCATCTTTGTCTAAAATAGAGCGCCACTCAGCTTTATTTTCTCCATACCCTTTAGGGAAATCTAATTTTTCTCCAATCTCTCCGTCTCTTCCTTTCAGATCACCAATGATTACCTTAACCTTAGGATTAAAGTAATCATTGTCTTTATCTGTTATAGGAACAATTCTAACTTGTGGAAGCGACATTGCAAGTTGTTCACAAAATGGAGGGGGGCCAGGTGCAAGTGGAACAGGAGCACATTTTACTGCCGTTTGGTAGCAGGTATCACAGACTTTTTCCATCTCCCCAGGACGGAAAATATTCTCACCCGAAAATACTCTAGAACCCCATGAAGAAATTCCTGACATACAAGCCCCTTTTTGACTGCAAGCACATATTTTAGGAGAGTTAGCGAATCTTCTTTTTTCCTCATCAGTAACACCGTCTGCCCATTCCCATTTAAGACCCCGAGCAATTTCTCCTCCAGCTTTTGTTTTATCTCCTTCCCAGTCGATAAAAGCTGCAGCAGAAACTCCAGCTCCTGTACCTTGCGTTCCATATATCTGGCGGCAGGATTCCCCACTTTGTAAGTCATAACAATAACTTTGTCCATCATAAGCACATACTCTAATTTTGGGATTAAAGTAACCATCAACTCCTTGATCTTTTATTGCTTGCACCTTAATTTCCTTTACCCAATCTCCACCAACTATTGCTTCCCACCAAGTATTACTTTCTACAAATGTTGGACAATCAGCATATCCTTGATACGAAAGACCAAGTATCAAAAAAAATATCAATAAGAAATTAAGCCTTACACTTCTCATAAAATACCGGTAACCACTCATTAACTTCTTCTCCTTTTTCCTTTATTGCCTCGTACATATACTTTATCGTCTCTTTGTTAGCTGAAAGTACATGTATTTCTTGCATATTCTTTAAATCTAAATTTAAAGTTACTAATCCTTTATACTGTTTTATCAAAAATAAACCTTCCTGCGTTGGCGTCTGCAGAATTATATTCAGCTCCTCTTTTGATAAAGAAAATGCTTTCATGTATAATCTATTTGCATTGACGTTCGGCATCAAGATTCTTGTATCAACATGTTTATCTAAATATTGAGTAAATTTGCTAGCAAATGCGAGATTTAAATTTTCAGTACTTAGGATTACTACAACATTTAGTTCCGTCATTCTTTGCATCCAGTTATCAAACTCTTTCTCTGTAGGAAAAATATTACTTATCTCCCATGCTTCATCCAAAACAAGTATTGCAGGCGAGCCATCACATTTTGCCTCAAAAGAATATAAAAAATAGTAAAGTATCACGGACATACATTCCTTTTGTTTTGTAAGGTTTGCGGTGTTGAGAGATATAATTTTTGTTTCCCAGTCAATATCTGATTCATTACCATCTTGAAATAAGTAAGCAAAGTCACCATCGTCACACCATCTACTTATCTTACCCCCAAGGAGCAAGAGCACCTCAGAAATTTGTGAAATAGAACGTGATTCCTTGGGTATAGCAAATATAGAATCCACAATTTTTCTTATCTTTTCTTCTACGTCCACCAAGCTCGTATCGGCTACCATTCTTCTGATCAGTTCAACCAACATATTGCGATTGGAAGCACTATCTTCAATGTTTAGTGGATTAAATTTTAGGCTTTTGTCCTTATATTTTGGATCGATTATGTAATATTTACCACTCACTGCTTTAGTAAAAATTATTGATTTTCCAGTGTTATCCAATATGACAATTCTTGGGTTAAACTTTCTTGATTCTGATAATAGAAAATTAATGAGTGAAGTTCTGCCTGAATTTGGAGCTCCGAGTATCGTAGTATGGCCATTATTTCTTTTTCCATGAAAATTAAAGAAGTAAGGATTTCCTTTTTTTGAGAAAAAAATCATTACCGCTTCTTTCCACCTTCTTCCTTTTAATGTACCTGACGTAAAATCGTGCAGCATAGCAAAGCTGCAAGCGTATTTTGTTAAGATATTTTTCGGTTGCGTAATAAAAGCAAAATTGCCTGGAAGTTGTGCCCAAAAATGACTTTCCATATGTAAATCAGTTCTAAACATCATGAAGCCAACTAATGACATTATAGAAGATAAATCACTAATACTTTCAGCTAACTTATTCCTATCATCTGCAAATATTGTAAAAATAATTTTCTGTTGGCAGAAGTCTATACTAGAGGTCTTTTCAAGCTCTATTATTTCTTCAATTCCTGAGCTTTTAAGTAAGGTATTATCCTCACTAATTTGCAGCATGTTGATTTGTTTTTTAAATTCTTTTATTGCTTTGTTATTACTAGTAAATATCATTATTTCTGTAATGATAAATTCAGATTCAAGCTGCAAGCATCTATCTATATTACCTAAAGAGATTTCCCGGTATTCTTTTATGCTGAAAATAGAGCCAAATTTCTGTTGATTTTCAAATATTGTTTGAAACGTATTGAAACCAAAAGCTATTTTAAAATTTCTAATATATTGCGACAGGTCCCTTTCATGTATTGGATAATCTTTGTGCGTTAATGTAACAATATAGTGGAGAAATTCTATCATTTCAGAATATATTTTACCTTCACTAAACCTTAGACTCAGTTTTTTAGCTCCAAAAGGTCCTAAATCATTTTGAATTACGTCAGTTATCTTTTGCAACTCCTGATGGCTTTCTTGTAAAGACAACTTATGCTTATTCTTTATTCTATTGAAAAAAAACGAATTATTAGTATGCTTGCCAAAATCGCTAAACAATATTACAATGTATAGTTCATTTATATACTGTAATTTACTATCAGTTAGTTTATTAAACCACGTTGAATGTAGGTTGTCAGAGAAGTCTTCAGTTTTATTCCATTTCAAGCTCAGTTTATTGCGCTTTCTAACGGTATGAATCCAAACGGTAAAATACAGGCTATTAATATTTTTTGATATGCTTTTTCTAATTTCAGTTCTGAGGTCGCTGTAGTTATCAACAGAAGAATAATCTTCTAACTTGATTATTTTTAACAATTCTCCCTGTTTTGTGAGTATGGTTTCTTCATCGTAATGACAAGCATAAGGAACAAAATCTAAATCAATGCTTTCTAGTAATGCTAAGTTGTTCTTTTTTTTAAGCTTAGAGTTAACTGTTGGTACTTTTAACTGCATATGCGTATTCAATAAAGATAATTAAAAAAGATAAAAATACTATCTTAATTTTTATCTTTTTTTTCGCTATCGGATTGTAATTTTATATCTTTTGTAAAGTTAAATTTTTCTTTTAAGTAGTCTGTTGCCTTTTCTGTACTACCGAACATCAGGACCAGTACACCAAACATTATCATAAAAAAGATTAGACCTCTGAACACTACTGCAAGTATCACTGCAGCTATACACAACCCTATGATTGTTGAAGGACTCATATTTTCTACAGTATCTTTAACTGAAAATGAAGAAACAAAATTTTTTACCGTTTCTTGTATACCCTTTAATTCATCACTCGCCGAACTTGCTTCGCTAGAATATGATGCAAAAATGAAACTTAATAAGGCTATAAAAACCAAAACTTTATTCAATTGAATGCGCATCAACTAAACACCTTTTAAACATTCCTCAAATATAACAACTTTTATATCAATAGGCAAGAACTGAATTCACTTATCCACTACAAGTAACACATATTTAATTTTTACCGCTGCGAACATGCTGTAAGCTCTTATCATCAACAGGACGACTCAAATTGGTGGATGTTAATTCACTTGAAGGGGTTAAATACCATGTAGTTATTGCCTCTATAGCAAATACTGCTCCTATGACACACAATATTCCTAATTTTGCTATTGCTGCTGCAACAAGACATCCCACTGCTAGAAGAGCACAACCTGCTGCAAGTGCAACGTGAAGATTTCTATCATTGGATTGTTTTTTAGATAGGATATCTTTAGAAGCTTCTTGTTTGCTTGAAACAGCTTTCTCCTCTTTTTCTTCGGGTTGCATTGGATCTTTCTTCTCATGATGTTTAGAAGGAGATCTTCGTCCACTTGGCCCTTTGGACCTTGTTTTAGTTAGGTGTGCTAATTTTGTCTCTCCTTCATCCTCTGGTTGTAAGCCATTATCTCCTTCAACAGAGCTCAATGTTGAGTTTAAACTTTCCTCAGATGAAGTGCTTGTTACTAAAGTTAAACTGCTCCTTCTGCTACTTACTGGTGATTTCAAACTTTCTTTACTCGTTCTAGGTGAGTCTATTCCACTATCTGAGTCATTGCCACTACTGAGTTTAGAAGTTTGCTTCTCCTCTATTTCTTTCACAACCTTGCTACATTTTTCAAACACTTCCTCTGTAACATCTGAATTACTAAGTATTTTATTATCACCACTTTTTTTCTCAGCTACATTCAAGGGTGTTTCTTGTGTGTTGTTTTGCTCTTCAATATGTTTTAGCTGCATTTGATCTTCAATATTTTCTTCAACAGCATTTGGTATTGAGCTTACACTGCTGCTCCTGTTAGTAATATCCAAAATTGTTTGTACTATTGCTGCCTTTTTTTTTGAGTCTAGTTTTTTTGACTCTGTTATTTCTGCTTTCAACGCTGGAAGAAAGTGTTGGATATAATTATTATAATGTTCTCTTTTTTTCCCCACTGATTTTTCTAACTCAGCTAATGCTTCAGGGCTAGTTCCTTGCTTGGATGACTCTAAGTGTTTTGCAATAGCCTGCTCATTTTGTCGTTCTCTCAGTATTTTTTCCAATTCAGCCAATGTTTTAGGACTAGCTCCCTGCTTGAACAACCTTTTGCATTCTTTGGAAGTCTCATCTTGATTTTCTTGATAATTTTCTGCTGTTACCTTTTTGTATATAGTGTTGCTCAATTGTTGGTTAATATCTCCTTCCTTACTCTTAGGTTTTTTAAAGGGACTGTGCATAACATTCCTCCATACATAATAAAATGTATAGATACCTTTTTAGCGTTAATTTTACATTAAAACTGGGCAATTATGCCATATTATAAATAATTGCGGCAACTTGCTTATTGGAAGGTCGCTTAACTATTTGCTTTCTGGGCTTTCTACTTCTACAGATTTGCTATTAATATGATTCTTTGCTTGTTGAACTAACATATCCACTACTTCTTTTACAGGCTTTTCCCTATCAACCATGCCAACACTTTGGCCGGCCATTAAAGATCCTGTTTCAACATCTCCTTCAATCACTGCCCTTCTTAAAGCTCCAGCCCAGAACTTTTCTATTTCAAGCTGCCCATCTTCTTTTGAGATCTGTCCCTTTTGGTATTCATCAATAACTTCTTTTTGACGCTTCATGAAGTCATCGCTTGCTTTGTTGGCTATAGCTCTTACAGGAATTACAGGAAAATCAGCACTTATCTGTACAGAAGGTATTGCATTACGTGCGGCTGATTTAATAAACACTTCCTTAAAATTTTTGTGGGCAATTGACTCATTAGTGCAGACAAATAATGTACCTATTTGACAGCCACTTGCCCCCATTTCCAGGTAATTAACTATCATTTCGCCTCTTCCTATTCCACCTGCAACAAACACTGGTATTTGTTCATTTTTAAAATGAGGCAATATCTCTTGTGCAAGAACAGAAGTGCTGACTGGCCCTATGTGCCCACCTGCTTCCATTCCTTCTATTATTAATGCATCTACTCCCATTTTTACTAACCTTTTCGCAAGGCTTAATGCTGGTGCAAAGCACATAACTTTAATGCCTGCACCCTTGATTTTTTCTATATTAGGCTTTGTTGGCAGTCCACCGGCAAGCACTATATGGCTCACTTTCGTTTCAATACACACATCTATCAACTCACTCAACTTTGGGTGCATAGTAATTAGGTTTACACCAAATGGCTTGTTAGTTAATTTTTGTGTCTCTATGATTTCTTTTTCCAGTAAGTCTGGGAACATTGCACCACATGCAATCACACCAAAACCACCAGCGTTTGAGATTGCTGAGACCAAGTTTCTCTCTGAAACCCAGCTCATAGCACCACCCATTATAGCAAACTCACTGCCAAGAAAATCTGTTCCTTTTTTCCAGAGGCTACTTAACATATAACCTATATCATACGTTTAAAAATGTTTTGTTTATCTATAAATGTGTGTTTTAAGGCGCCAAGTATATGTAAGATTATAAAGAGTACCATAAAATATGCAAGCATCGAATGTAGCTCGTTAGCCGTGTTAGCTAGATCTTTGTTTTGATTAATCAACAAAGGGATATGAAAAAAATATTTGATCTGTTTGCCAGAAGCAGAAGACATGACATAGCCAGATAGTGGCATTAGCACCATCAAAGAATATAAACCAAAGTGTACTGCTTTACTTATATTGATTACAAACCGAGAAAAATTTGCTGGAAGTGGTGGAACATAAGTAAAGACGCGAAAAAATATGCGTACTATGATTAATCCAAGAATAGTGATACCGCAAGCCTTATGAATAGCGTATATGTTGAACTTAATTTCATTGCTAAGTGGTAAGCTTTTCATATAAAGTCCAGAGCAAAGCATACCGATAATAAAAACAGCCATCAACCAATGGATAACCCTTAAACCTAGGCTATATTTATCGTCTTCCATTTTGATTACCCTAAAGTAGCATTTATATAATAGAAAAACTATTTTTCAATCAAAATTATTAAAGCAATTTAGATTTACCGACAATGTAGCTATACAAATTCGACCCAGCCGAGAGTCAAGTAGCAGGCACTGGCATCTAAGTCATAGAAACGGATCAAATGCAAAACTTACTTGACACCCTTCGCTAGCCCCCTTATCATGAAACTGAAGCTATTTATTTATCTTCTCTGTACAGATTAAATGACAAAAAAACTCAACGTATCTGGCGTCTCATGTTTAATTTTTTGCACTATGTGCACTCTATGTCTTTATCAAATTTCTAGGTTTTTACCTATACAAGCTGAAATACGCTTATAAAGCATTTAAAACATCAAAAAACGCCAACTTAAAAAATGGATAGTGAATAATTAGCTACCCTAGGGTTTCTTTTGCCTTTTTTTCTGTTTAGTAAATTTCTTAAACATTTATGACTAAAGGTTAGTTGCATTAAAAAGCAGCTAAATCGCGGTTATTAAGCGTTTAGAATAAAAAAACGCCATACTTGAAAGTATAATGTAAGTAATTAGCCAACCACGGGGCTTCTTTTGCCTTTTTTTCTGTTTAGTAAATTTATTAAATATTTATGGCTAAACGACAATCGTCATCCCTGTAAAGGTCAAGTATCCCGCTACGTGTTAGCGGCTAAGAGATACCCGGCGGTATGACGGTTCGTGATGGCATGACGATAAGGTTCCAGTGTCAAGCGTTTGGCATGCAAATTTCCTTAAACGTTCGTAAGCTTAAAACTTTACTTTAGATCAAACTGCTGTATAGTGACTTTATAGCTTCAATTTTGTAATGAATATACCTAGTATAGAAAATTGTGATCTTCACAATAAAACCGTCTTACTCAGAGTTGACTTCAATGTTCCTATAAAAGATGGAGAAATTCGTGACGTCACTCGTATTTTGAGAGCATTGCCTACTATTCAGTATTTAGTGAATGCGAGTGCAAAGATTATTATTATATCGCATTTCGGACGCCCAAAGGCTAGAGACGATAATCTGTCACTAAAAAATATAATTGACATTTTATCACAGTTACTAAATAAAAAAGTGAAATTCATTGATGATTGCGTTGGTGAAAAAGTGCAAAAAGCAGTGAGTGCTATGGATGCAGGAGATATAATATTACTGGAGAATCTAAGATTTTATGAAGGGGAAAAGGAGAATGATGCAAACTTTGCCAGACAATTAGCATCTCTGGCGGATATATATGTAAATGATGCATTTTCTTGCTCTCACAGAGCTCACGCTTCTATTTCACGCATTACAGAATTTTTACCCTCTTATGCAGGGTTTTGCTTGCAAGATGAGCTAAAGTATCTTGAAAAAGCTGTATCGTTTAAAGCTAAACCTATTACTGCGATAGTTGGGGGAGCTAAAATATCAACTAAAATAAAAGTGCTTATGAAGCTAACAGAAAAGGTTGATTACCTAGTTCTAGGTGGTGCAATAGCCAATAATTTTTTGTCATTTAGCAAAGTAAATATAGGGAAATCTTTCTTTCAAAATGGTGTTGACGACCTTCTGCATAATATTCTTGAAACAGCAAATAAAAACAATTGCAAAATAGTTGTGCCAGAAGACGTTCTGGTTGCAGTAAACTCTGATTACAGCACTAGTATTTCAAGAAGAACTGAGTCCATTTTGGACGGTGATATAATTTTGGATATCGGACCACAAACTTTGAGTACAATAAGCAGTATAATAGCAAGCAGTAAGACTCTGCTGTGGAATGGACCTATTGGTGTTTTTGAACATTCAGCTTTTGCAAGTGGTACAATAGGGGTAGTGAAAATCGTAAGTGACTTAACGCACAAAGGAAAGTTAACCAGCATAATAGGGGGAGGCGATAGTCTATCTGCAATAAGCGCTGCAGGCCTTACCGATAAGGATTTTACATATGTTTCCACTGGTGGAGGAGCATTTTTAGATTGGTTAAGTGGCGATGAAATGCCGGGAGTTGCTGCTCTGCAAAAACGATTAGATTAAAACTTTTTTAAATTATTTTTTATAGGCTAGCTTTTTTGTGAACGTGATTATGTCGAAGACAGTTAAACTAATTTTGTGTTTAATAATACCAATAATAGGATTTATTTTTTATATTAAGGATCATTATTTTCACACCGGCTATGTAGAAGAAAATGTTGAAGTCAATTTTGAACCATTTTTCAGTTCACAACCAGCCACCGTTTCAGAATTAACTGACTTCGATAGAGGAGTGTTGAAAGTTTGTGGAGATTGGGGAGCACATCCAGATAAAGAAGATTTCAAAATTTTACTTAGTTGTCCGCAGCATCAAGAAGTAGTGAAAGGAATATATAAGTGATTACGCCAGATGCGGATTTGGAGTTACTTAAAGATGAACTGGCTAACATTTGGTTTACAAATAGTGGAAGTGAAAAAGAAACTATAGGGTTTGGACATATTTTTTGTGGTGAGCCAAACGATAAATTAGGTGGTATGCATTTTGTAGGTAGATATGTTGAAGCTCAAGAGGATAAATGGGCAGTTGGAATCCTGTGCAATGAATCAGATATTAAGCCGCCGGTTTATACATTTGGAATGAAATATTTGGGTAAGGATGGGGAAGTGAAAGTTAAATGCCCAAATGGATACGCATATAACCTTCATGCCGATAATTTCTGCAACTAAGGCGTTTAAGGAATTAGGAAAAGATGGAATGTGTCTATATGAAATGGAAGATGACAATTATCAATCAGTGTTTGTAAGAAAGAATGATGCTATACTCACGTTCTATCCTGACTTAACACCAAAATGTGATGATAAGAGTACTTATTGTAGTTGCAGTAAATCTTAATTTCAAAACCAATAGGGTGAACAAATGATAAAAATGCTATAGGGTGTAGCAAATCCAAATGAGTTAAAATTTTGATTAAAGGGTTTTGTGAATAATAATGAAGAAGGGCATTATTCGTCTAATAAAAGCAATTCAATACTCTTGTGAAGGAATAAAATCAGCTTTTATATCAGAAATTGCGTTCAGACAGGAGTTACTGCTTTTTATAGTATGTGTCTCAATTTTGTTTGTTTTGGATGTAAGTAATCTAGAACGTGCAGTAATGATAAGCAGCCTATTCCTGGTGTTAATTGTGGAAATTGTTAACACTGCTTTTGAAACGACAATTGAGCGTATTTCCAGTGAACAACACATACTTTCAAAAAAGGTGAAAGATCTAGGTAGTGCAGCAGTTTTTCTTTCATTAATTAACTTCCTGATAACATGGATGATAATATTGATAGGTTAATACGAATGTTATTAAGATATGTTGTCAAACTCACCAATTAAAGTTTTTATATCTTGCGGTAAATCAGAGACAAATTCCATGTATTCCTTACTTTTTGGGTGGTATAAGCCCAGTGTATAAGCATGTAGTGCTTGTCTATTGAAATTACGAATGAAACTAGAGTTTTTAGCATATTTTGTGCTTTTACTACTATTTTTTCCATAAACTTGATCACCAACTATGGAATGTCCTATGTGGCTCATGTGGACTCGAATTTGGTGTGTTCTGCCTGTCTCTAAAGTGCATTTAACGAGGCTTACTTGTCCTATAACTTTTTGCACTAAATAGTGAGTGATTGCTAATTTGCCTGTGATTTTTGTTACACACATCATTTCTTTATTACCGCGTTTGGGAGCAATGTTAGTTTTTATCGTGCCTTGCTGAGAAGATAATGTTCCCCAAACTATAGCTCTTCTCATAATAGTCAGAACAAATCATAAAAAAGCAGAATCAACAGCTTGACGGAAAGACTGAAAAATAGGGATATTTTTTCTAGCTCTGTTCTTTATAGCAAACCAATGATGCTCAATTTCGTTAAAGTCTGGAGAATATGGAGGAAGATAAAGAATTTCAGCACCTACTCCTTTAGCAAGATCATCGATTTTTTTAGATTTATGGAAAGCAGCGTTATCAAGAATTACAGTTTGGCCAGACCTTAAAATTGGAGTCAAAAACTGCTCAAACCAAGCCTCAAAAACATCCTTGTTGCAGTATCCCTCAAAGGTCAATGGAGCAATGATTTTCTTTTTATTTAGAGCTGCAATCATACTGACACGCTGAGTTTTTTTACCTGATTTTAGTGAATGAAACCTCTCTCCTTTTCTGCAATATCCGTATGGGTAGTCTTCTGTATTGTCTATCCCAGATTCGTCAATATATACAAGATTTTCAGGATATTTTGTTGCTATAACCTTTGCAAATTGAGCTCGCTTTTCTTCATTTCTTTCTTTATATCCGTAGGTCTTTTTTTCTTGTAAAGCCAATATTTTTAAGTGCGCGGTGAATCGTTTGTCGACTGATATTGCCCCAGAGTTTAGCCATCTCTGACTGAGTTTTGCCGCCATGGTTTTTTGCAAATTCGGTGAAGACATTCCAGTCGGTAATTTTATGGTTATATCCTACGCTTCCAGGCTTTTTTGACTGAAAATCTCCTGTTTCCTCACGCCTTTTCTGCCACTCATATAAAGTCGTTTTTCCAATTTTAAATCTCTTGGCAACAGTTGCTCTACTTTCTCCCTCATCCAATGCTTCCATTGCTTTTTTCCTTAAGTCATAACTATACGCTGCTGGCATACAAACCCCACTACCATAAATCCATATCTTACCTTATTTGGATTATTATGAGAAGAGCTATACTGCTAAGTATTCCCGCTTTATTTTGCGATTCGATAACAATTCAGACAAAAAACTATGGGCTGCTTCATTTTTTGCAATTACCATTAGCCCACTAGTATCTTTATCGAGTCTATGAACAATTCCTGGTCTTACATTAAGGTGAGCGATAACTGCGTTCAAAAGCGTATCATTGTTTGTCCCAGCACCTGGGTGCACTGTTAATCCACTTTGTTTACTCAGAACTATAATGTCCTCATCTTCATAGACGATATCAAGTTTTATGTCATAATTAGGCTCAATTGATGTGGATATGTCAGGTTGAACGAGATGTACTATATACTCTTCACCTGATTTTACTATGTGGTCATTATTAATTATCGGTGTGCCAAGTAATTTCACCTGCTCATTTTGTATCAATCTTTGCGCTTTGCTGCGTGATATGTTGCATTTTTCAGCTATATAGGTGTCTAACCTTAATTTCTCTTTATCATTATTAACACTTAAGGTTACTTCTAAGTGGTCTATAACAACTACCCCGCGCGAGCTACTGCAAATGCTGCTTGAATATTTTGATCTACAAAATCAACTTTTGTACTAGGAAGATCACCTTGTTTTTTAATATGGCAAATTGTTTGAGAGCCATCTTTCCAGTGAATTATTATTTTATTATCAAAATTTCGTAATGTTGCCTCAACCTTTTTTTCTTTATTATCTTTTTCTTCCAGCTTAATAGATTCTAATAAATAATATAGAAAGTCACTTGGTTTGCCGTTGATTTTTTCTTTCCATTCATCTGTTTTTTCTTGTTCAGATTTTTTTTGCTCTAACTTTTCCTTCTTTTGCTGCAGCTTATTTTGTTCTGCTTCCAGCTCTAACTTTCTAACTGTGTCACGTAGTTCTTTGACTTTATTTTCTAATACTAATAATTTATTAGTATTATTTCCATTGTTATAGCATTTCTCATAATAGTCCGAACAGGTCATAGGAAGGCAGAATCAACAGCACGACGAAAGGATTCGAATAGAGGAATGTTTTTCCTGGCTCTGTTTTTTATAGCAAACCAATAATGCTCAATTTTGTTGAAATCTGGAGAATATGGAGGCAGATACAAAATTTCTGCACCAACTCCTTTAGCAAGCTCGATAATCTTATCAGACTTATGAAAAGTAGCATTGTCAAGAATGACAGTTTGTCCAGGTTCCAAGATTGGTGTCAAAAATTGCTCAAACCATCCATTAAAAACATCCATATTACAGTGGCCTTCAAAGGTTAATGGAGCAACTATCTTTCTTCTACTTAAGGCTGCAACCATACTGATTCGTTGAGTTTTCTTTCCAGATTTTAGGGCATAAAACCGCTGTCCTTTCTGGCAATACCCATAGGGGTAGTCTTCAGTGTTATCAATGCCAGACTCATCTATATACACTAAGTTTTTAGGTTCTTTTGTCGCTATAACCCTTGCAAATTGAGCTCGCTTTTCCTCATTTCTTTCTTTATACCCGTAGGTCTTTTTTTTCTTGTGAATCCTATATTTTTAAGTGCTCGATGAATCGTTTGTCTACTAATATTGCCCCAAAGCTTAGCCATCTCTGACTGAGTTTTACCACCTTGCTCATTTGCAAATTCGGTAAATGCATTCCAGTCGGTAATTTTATGGTTATAGCCCACGCTTCCAGGCTTTTTTGACTGAAAATCTCCCGTTTTCTCACGTCTTTTCTTCCACTCATATAAAGTTGTTTTTCCAATCTTAAATCTCTTGGCAACAGTTTCTCCACTCTCTCCTTCATCCAATGCTTCCATTACCTTTTTCCTTAAGTCATAACTATATGCTGCTGGCATGCTTACCATCACTACTATAAATCCATATCTTACCTTTTTTGGACTATTATGAGAAGTGCTATAGCTTCTAAATCAGGCGTACTTGGTTGAGCTTGCTTCTTTTTTATTTCTTCTAATTCATTCCTTACTACGTTTAATTGCTCCTTCAATTCCGTTTTTTCCTCTTCTGTATCCTCTTTTAACTTTTTTAGCATGCTAAGGAACTCGTTATTATTAGACTGCGTAGTTGATTGAAGCCAGCCTACAAAGCGGCTTGGTTCAAATCGTTCAATCTTATCTTCAGCAATTTTAATAGCATTCTCTAACCTAGAAAAAGTACCTTCAATATCTAGTGAATGTGCTTTTTTTGTCAATTCTTTAGTGTTGTTTAAAACTTCTGAAATTTCTGCATGTAGCCAATCTAAATCTTTTTTGATGTCTTCTCTGATTTTTTTTAGGTGATCAAGCGTTTCTTTAATGTTAATATTTGCAGGCTTTAAAAGACTATTATCAAGTAAATCGCAAGCTTTTTTAAGGTTACTGTCAAATGAGTTGCAAAGCGGACTAAGTAGTTTTTTCATTAGAGATATTAGTTCATTTTCCCTTTTACCAAGCTTATTTTCTACTACTGATACAACCATGCCCTTTCCAGACCAGTATGGAAATAGAAGACCTAAAGAACTGTGTTTTCTAATAGTATGATTTTCATGATCCACGCTATTACTTATTAGATTGCTAAGTGTTGATATGATGCATAAAAGAATAGCGACTAATAAAGCTATTAATATTATTGGAGCATTAATGGATTGTGATATTGCTGAAACTACTATAATAGTACCAAATACATATGATCCAGTAAACAAGAGAATCCTATTTCTATTTTCTGCTTCTATATCTTCTAGTATTTCTCTCTGCGTCTTAGAATTTGGTAAAACTATTGAAAGCTTTTTCCTCTTACGATCTAAATTTGTTACAATTTCAATTTTTTCGGCTTCTTGAACAATCTGGCTGTACTGTTCATCAACTTGATAGTTTCCTACTTTTTTATCTATCTCATTCTCTTTTATTTTTTGTGTATTTATAAAGTTTATAACAGCAGTAAATAAGAAAACTGCAAGAGGAATAAAGGCAAGAGGTGCTGGCGTGAACGCAAACCCAGCAATACTTACTGTAACAGGCTGAATAGAAAAGGCAGTAAATGCTATAAGAGTAGCAATGGTACTTGCTATCGATATAGTACCAGAATACTTTCTTATAGAGCTCAAAATTCTACTGGGCTGGTCAGAAAGTTTTCTAAATCCTAAAAAATCAAAATAGTCTTTGAAAGGATCTTGAGTGTCTGTAACCATAACATTTTTCTAGTTTAAACTTATTTAGGTATACATTAACCAAACCTTAAAATCAAGTTTCTTAATTTTTCAACATGTGCCAAGGCCTATTGGAGCGCACTGTATTAATCTTTACGTAACGATTTGTTAACCAAACAGAATGTGTGCCATACGTTTCTAGATCAGCATGTTTAATAATTTTAGCGTTGCAAGCTGAATAGTCGAATTCACTTAATTGAATTGTTAAATCAACTTTATCACAATTTTCTGAAATATCTTCTTTTTTATAAGCTAGCAGCACTAATTTATTATTTCCTTTATTATATATGCAGCCATAATCGTTACACTTTAGCCTTTTATCTGAGTTATTGTATTTTTTATGATTCAAAATTTGGTTCTGCACATTTTGCTTCGCCCATGTTTTGACAACAAAGTTCCTATTTTTCCTGGTGAGAGAATATAGTAAGTTATCACTTTCTTTTACAGCAACATTATCAGCATTTATTAGGATGTCGGGGGTTTTATATGCAGCGCTAAAGCAAATACCTAGTACAATAAAAAAAAATCCCAAAAAACGCCAATTTCTTTCCCACAAGCACAGCCACAATAACCCAAATGTTATTATAATAATTGATGAGGCAGGAAAAGTACGAATGGGAATAACCAAATACTGAAGACTAGCGATTGCATTTGTTATATACAAGATACTGTCAATTGGGCGCTCTATAAATGGCGCTATAATCCATTCAATACCTAAAGGAATCAATAAGACATAAATTATTCCAAGTGGAATAATAATTAATGTAACTATTGGTATAGCAACTAAATTTGTGATAATGCCACTAATTGAAAAATAATTAAAATTATATATCGTATACGGAACAGTTGCTAAACTTGCTATTACTGAGCTGATCATTATCGACACAAAATATTTCATTATTTTTATTTTGAATAATTTGTTGGCATTGATCTGATAACTGGCAACCAGTGCCAAAACAGCAGAAAATGACATCTGAAAGCCTGGCTTTAAAATTGCTTCAGGTTCTATGATAAGTATCACTGCAGCAGCAAACGCAATTGCTATTAACCCTCGATATTTTCTCTCTATCATTATTGCAACGAGTACTAAAATCACCATGATGTAGGCACGCTGAGCAGAAATTTGCATACCGGTAATCAACAAATAAAACGTGGTTGGCAAGATAGTAAGGAATGCAGATATTTTCTTGGTGTTATACTTAAGAGTCAAAGTTTCAGATATTGCGAATAAATTACGAAACACTACAAAAAACAGACCAGCAACGAATGATAAATGCAAACCAGATATGGCAAACAAATGTGCTATACCTGAATCTCGTATCGCGTCCATAGTTTTTTGATCTATGCCATCTTTTTTACCGATCAGTAATGCAGAGATTATATCCGCATGTGGTTTTTTGATATTTTGCTGCAGGTTTTCATAAATGTATTGACGGAAAGATTCTATATACTCTAGAAATTGCCTTGCTTCAGCCTTTTTGTGTAGGGCTATTTTGCTTGTCGCAAAACCTGTTGCACTTATTTTCTGGTAATATGCTATTCTTGCAAAATCGTATGCATACTCCGAAGGCGCAATCTTTAGAGGGAAGAGTTTTGCTGATAATTTTACTTGATCGCCTATTTTAATGCCTTTTTCCACTTTGGTTCTAACTGATATTCTGATGTTATCTAGAGCTCTATCCGGTGTCATTCCAGCGCGTGACGCTGGAATCCATATCTTTTTTTTCTGGGTAAGGTCAAGTACTGGGATGACAAAAGGGGGCACTGGGATGACAGAAGAGGGCGCTGAGATGACAAAAGGGGGCACTGGGATAACAGGAGAGGATTTTGAGATAGTAGGGGATTTTTCAACAGAAAGCAGAAATTGTTTATATGAGCCCCTGTCGTTAATATCCTTCACTGTGGCAACGATATCTTTTACATATCTCTCTTTATCAAGAATTTGAGTATCAACTAAAGCTGTTCTTAATTTACTAGCTGTAAATCCTATGAGCACTGCAATTAAAGCGATACACAATATCGCGTACCTTTTATACAATATTGCAATCAAAATTAGTGTGGGTAAAAGCAAAAGAAAAATAGATATGCAGCTTGGTTCAAAACTTAGGGAAAAATAGGTTAAAATTCCTGCACACTGAAAAACAGGAAGCCACAGTATCAAGTTATATTTTTCATTATGACGTATATAACTAACTATTATGTCGAGAAAAGTTACAACCATGGGGTGATTTTGTTCTTTTATTTTCTATTATTGTATATATAATAACTAAATAAACAACGACGCGGGATGGAGCAGCTCGGTAGCTCGTCAGGCTCATAACCTGAAGGTCGTAGGTTCAAATCCTACTCCCGCAACCATTTTTAAGGATATAGTTGTTCCACTTTCCAATCGCTTCCCTCAACAAGAGTGTATCTAAATCTAATATGCTTCCTATATTCACCTTCTTGCCAAAATTCAATTACTTTTGGGATTACACAAAATCCCACCCAAAAGTCAGGACGGGGAACTTGTGTGTTGTAAAATTCCTTCTCCCTCAGTTTGATAGCTTGCTCGAAGTCTTGCCAATTTTTCAAAACGCTCGATTGTTTTGAGCACCATGCGCTAATTTGACTACCCAGCGCTCGAGAAGAGAAGTATTTGTCAGTTCTTTCATCGTTTAGAAGTTTAACCTCTCCTTCAATTCGCACTTGCCTAGCAAATTCTATCCAATGAAACACTAACGCAGCTTTGGGGTTCTCAGTCAATTCTTTCCCTTTTTTACTGTTTACGTTAGTGAAAAACACAAAACCTTCTTTGCTATATTCCTTTAGTAATACCACTCTTGCAGATGGAATACAGTCTTTGCTACAAGTTGCTAGCGTCATTGCAGTTGGTTGTTCACACGGAGAATTAAGTACTGCTTTGTACCACTTTGAAAACAAATCAAATGGATCTTTTTCAAGTGAAAATATCATATCAAAAAATAAAATCTTAATTCTGGCACGCGTTGCAAAAATAAGTGCTACGGCCATTTTGTCGTATAAGTGTTATGATATTATTGCAAATCTTGCAAGGTTTTTGAACTTTACCATATACATAAAAGTTATTTTGAAAGTATCCAGCAGATCCAGATGGCTGTGCATAATCCTTCAGTGTTGAACCACCTGCAGCAATTGCGTCACTCAGAGTATTTTTTATTTCAGCAGCAAGTTTTTCGCACTCTCTATAGGTCAAGTCTTTTGCTGACCTGAGTGGTGATATGCGGGCTCTAAACAAACTTTCAGAAGCATATATATTCCCTACGCCAACTATTAATTTATTATCCATTAATGCTGATTTGATATTCACTTTTTTGTTTTTCAGCAACTCCTGTAAATAGTCTCCACTGAATTCATCCGTGAGGGGCTCTATTCCGAAACCGTCAAAAAAATTTATTTCTTGTTCTTTGCTTAAAGTAATAACTAATCCAAATCTTCTTGGATCATTAAAGATTATTGAAGTATTATCGGAAAATAAAAATACCACGTGATCGTGCTTATTCCGCACTTGATCGTGGTCAGCATATATAAGCTTTCCGCTCATGCCAAGATGTATGATGACAGCCATACTATCATCTGTATTCGAGATTATGTACTTACCTCTACGTTTAATATCATTTATGACTCTGCCCTTTAGCACATCATCAATATTTTTTGTTATTGGGGCACGTAAATTCCAATTATTAACTATGACATTACTAATTTGCTTGTTTTTAATTTTATCAAGCAAAAAATTAGAGATTACTTCCACTTCCGGTAATTCTGGCATCTTGTCTACTCTGTTGCTGCTTTTTTCTTTTTAAAATATTTTGCTTTAAAGCTTTCGCTAATCTTTTTCTCTCTTCTTCTTTTTCCTTATTTTTTTTTATGTTATTCATTATCATAATATGTGAACTTGCCGTTGTAGCTCAGGTGGTAGAGTACGTCATTGGTAATGACGAGGTCCCAAGTTCGAATCTTGGTAACGGCACACTGATTATACTTATAATATTGCATAACTTGTAAGCAAGGCTTAAAAGAAAGTTAAAGAGGTAAGTTGTCATGCTTTTTCCATATCCTTTCTACCTTCTTGTTTTTGAGTAGCTCTAATGCTTTATAAAAGTGATACCTTGTTTTACTTGGCACTATAATGTCATCAATGTATCCATGTGATGCAGCAAAAAATGGATTAGCGAACTTTTCTTTGTATTCTTTAATTAACGTTTGCTGATCTTTTTCGTGTCGAAATATAATCTCAACTGCACTTTCAGGGCCCATCACAGCTATTTCAGCAGTTGGCCAGGCATAATTTATATCACCTTTTAGATGTTTCGAATTCATAACAATGTATGCACCACCATACGCTTTTCTAGTGATAAGGCTAATTTTCGGCACGGTCGCTTCAGCGTAAGCGTAAAGCAGTTTCGCTCCGTGTTGTATTATATTATTGTATTCTTGATTTGTACCCGGCAAAAATCCTGGAACATCAATAAGTGTGATGATCGGAATGTTAAATGCGTCACAAAACCTTACAAACCTCGCAGCTTTTCTTGAAGAATCAATATCCAAACATCCTGCAAGGTGCATAGGTTGATTTGCAACAATACCAACAGTATTTCCTCCAATTCTACCAAAACCAGTTATGATATTACGAGCAAAATCAGGTTTCAGTTCAAAGAAATTCCTTTCATCACAAACTTTTTCAATGAGTTCATACATATCATAAGGAGTATTAGGATTGGTAGGAATTAGAGTGTTTAAGGATTCATCAATGTCGTCAACATCATTACAGATTGGTGCAGATTTTGGTGATTCTTGATTATTTGCTGGTAAGAAAGTAAAGAATTCACGCATTTTTAGCAGCATTTCAACATCATTATTGAATGCAAAATCCGCTACTCCTGTTTTGCTTGTATGAATTTTTGCTCCACCGAGGTCTTCGAAACTTACATCTTCGTAGGTAACCTTTTTTACTACATCTGGCCCGGTTATAAACATATATGAACTGTTTTTCACCATGAAAGTAAAGTCAGTTAATGCTGGGGAATAAACTGCACCTCCTGCACATGGGCCCATAATTAAAGAAATTTGTGGTATAACACCCGATGCATTTACGTTTCTTTGAAAAATTTCTCCATAACCAGCAAGAGAATTTACTCCTTCCTGAATTCTGGCTCCACCAGAATCATTTAGTCCGATAATTGGAACTCTGGCATTAATTGCCATATCCATAATTTTGCATATTTTTTTTGCATGTGACGCACCAAGTGAACCACCAAAGACAGTAAAATCCTGAGAATAAACAAAAACTTTTCTGCCATAAATAGTACCATGACCAATCACTACCCCATCACCTAAAAAATTAGCATTTTGCATGCCAAAATCATTTGCATGATGTTTTACGAATTTATCGTATTCTGCAAAAGAACTTTCATCGAGCAATATACTGAGCCTTTCTCTAGCAGTTAATTTCCCTTTTTCATGTTGTTTGGTAATCCTGTCAGAACCGCCTCCTTTTTCAGCTTCTAGTGCTTTGGTTTTTAGATTTTCTAGTATTTTAAAGTCTTGCATACAATAAAGTAGTTTTCAAATTAGTTGTAGACTTTATTAAGTTTACAAACCCTACTAACTATACACATACACTATTGCTATATGCAACAATGTATGTATGATAATTGTTAATGCTCTGGTGATTCATGGTCACTACTTTGAAAATGTTGCGATGTGTCAACACTTTTCATATTAGAAAGAGGTGGACTAACTGCACTGCTTTTCGTTTGTGCAAAACTTTTAGCAGCTTCAACAACCTTGCTTATACGAGGTTCTTTTTCTAGCTCTTTTAGGTACTTTGAGAAGATTTCACAACTTTTGTCATCCATATGTACCATTATTTTACCAAAACTTTCAGCTTTTTCAGAAGATAAAATCATTTCGATCTTTTCATCGCCTACCCTAAAGGTCATTTTTACTTTGCCTTGCATATCATGATATTGCCAGCTTTTTATTCAGATTAGATTATCTCCTTCTCCTATTCGCAATGCACCATATTCTAAGTCCTTAAATTCCGGGGAGTTCATAAATTTTGCAGGAGTGATCACACTTTTTTCTGGACACTGTACATAATAAAATTTATTATCTCTTTCTACTACAATTCCTTTTTTTTGTCATTTTCAATACTATCACTTACAATTTGTTTTAGACGTGACAAATATTCGCCGCGTTCTTTCAGTATATCTTCTGGCAATAATCTCCGAACTTCTTGGCTCACATCAGTGCCTGTTGAAACTAGATTAAACATTTCTAACATAAGAGGCCGTAGTTTTTCTTTTCCAGTCTCAGTAACATTTTTATCTTGCTCCATGAGGTGGTATAAGATCAGTATCGAATAATCTATTATTGATGACTTTTTTCTCCTTGGAATACATCAACACTAAACATGACCTTGTGCTTTTTTGCATCGTCTATAGATTTTTGAAGTCTCTTTGCTATGTTTTCGATAGCTTCATCATTAGGTAAGTGTTCAGGCAATGGCGTCAACTTAAGGAAAAATATCAGCGATAGTGTATAAAATTTCTCTCCAAATTTTTTATCATTAAATTATCCAAAGAGTGCAAGGGACAGCACTTTTGTTTCTGTTTTATTTCAACAAAGAAGTCTAAAATGTGTCCTTTTTAGGTGAAATATGCAAAAAGGAAAAAACCTTATTCTACAAATTAAAAATATAATATACTCGAAAACTTTTCAGAAAATCCATTGTGTTGAGTTTTACACGAACAAGAAAACTTCCTTTTTCGACAGTATTTTCTATGATTTTAAAGTTAGTTAAAAAAAGTTTGGGAATAGAATGTGAACTTATGGAGCCATTGACATGTACCCTCAAAGCAAGCTTTTTCTAAAGCAAGGTATAAGATTTGCCATACAGGCTTTCAAGAATTTAAGAGGTTGTCCACAAACCAGTAAATCAAGCATATTCCCTACTTAACATAACTTTACTCATAGCCAGATATATGAAACTTTCAGTAGATGTTGTAAGTAAATCGTACTCCTTTGATAGCCTTCTATTTCTATTGATCCAAGCAAAAGTCCTCTCTACCACCCACCTTCTCGGCTGTACTGAAAATCCAGGATCCCGTTGTGGCAATAGTTCTAGTGGTGTATCTTTATGCACCCAAAACCTACATGGAGGCCTTTTGACAATTTCAATATCTATCCCATATTCTCTCTTTACGTAATCCTTTAAATCTTTTCCTTGGTATCCCATATCAGCCCACATTTTCTTAATATTGCTGTATTTTTCCTTCATATTGTCCAATGCCATCTTCACCCCATCTCTGTCATTTTCGCTTGCAGCTCCTACATAGCAACCAAGCACAAATCCTTGAGTATCTGTGATTATATGTCTTTTTCTCCCCTTTACCTTTTTCGCACCATCATAACCTTTGACCCACCTTTTTCCGTGGTTTTTACCGATTGACTGTCCACTATGCATGCGCTCGGCTTCCCATTTTTGACCTACTATATTTAGTGATATCATAGTTCATTTTCTCAAAAATTCCCTGCTTTTTCCATCTTCTAAACTGTTCATGCACAGCCTTCCACGGCGGAAAATCGTGTGGTAAATAGCGCCATTGACATCCTGTGCGCAGTATATAAAGAATTGCATCTACTATCTCACACTTACTGTATTTTGGTGGCCTTCCTCCTTTCTTGTACGATACTCTGAAGTGTTTTTCTATTCTTGCCCATTCCCTTTTACTTAAATCTGTTGGATATTTTTTCCTCATCTCTTACCTCAATATTCTTTCTTTATATACTACGTATTCCTTGGTTTGTGGACAACCTCTCAAATCTTACTATTACCAACAAATATGAGGTTCGTGAGCAAGTCGCCATCCTTCTGCTAAATCAAAGAGACGTTTATATCCTTTCCAAAGAGTAATTGGTCCTGGTTTTGGGTCGCTTTTTCTTGCTAAATGACCTCCAAGTTCACGAAACGGCTTCTTTTATAGTAGGGGCTATATTTGGACATGGTTTCCTGTGTATTTTAACATATAAAACTTTCCATTCTTCCTCAGCTAATAAGGCAGTACATGGTAATGTTGGGTTAGTTCTTGCAATTGATGTAATAAAGAAAATTCTCCAAGCAATAATGCTCATGACTGTTAAATACCTCATTAATCTTTCTGCTGTTCCAAGTCTACATTCCTCAACTTTGAGACCGGATTTAAAATTTTATGTAATATCTCTATTTTCCATCTAAGGCAATTGTAAGTTAAAAACGTGATATAAAAGAGATAAGAGAGAAAGATAACCCTGCTCACTAGGAATAGCGGGCGTGCGCGACCGAAAGGAAATTGGTATTACAACCGTTGGTATCAAGGTACGCTAGCCCTATCTCTCGATACGTTTGAATAGTTGCTTGGGACATATATATGCACCCGTTTACAATCTTAAATTAACTAAAACTATCGAGGTTTATTATGGTTACATCTTATCAAAATTTTATTGGCATTGACATCGGAAAATTTAAAAATGTCGTTGCAATTCACAAACAGAAGAATGCTGTCGAATTTGATAATAATGCTTCTGGTTGGCAACAATTATTTCAAGAGTTTTCAGATATTCTACCTAATGCTTTAGTGACTTTAGAAAATACAGGGAAATATGAGCTTGGCTTATCACATTTTCTTACCGACAAAAATATTGCCGTGCATCGAGCTAATACTCGTAAAGTAAAAAGCTTTATTTTATCTCACGGAACTTTAGCAAAGTCTAGATGCAAGAGCTCTTGCTCAATATGGATTTGAACGCCATAGAACTATCTCTCTATTTGTACCTACCTCTACAGAACAATCAACTTTGGCTGCACTTTGTCAACGTCGTGATGATATTACGCAAATGAGAACTCAAGAAAAATGCAGACTTGAAGCACCGGAAAATGATCATATAAAAGAAAGCTGTCAAAAGACCATTGAGTTTTTCGATAGTCAAATAAACGAACTCAATGATACTATACAAAAGATTATTGATGAAAGCCGCGAATTACAACAACGCCAAAAAATTCTTAAAACAGTTCCTGGAATAGGTAAAAAGTTATCACAAGATTTTTTGTGTTTAATGCCAGAGCTTGGTTACTTAAATAGAAAAGAAGTAGCAAGTCTTGCCGGAGTTGCACCGCATCCAAAAGAAAGTGGTAAAGCTGTTGGTTACCGAAGGATTACAGGTGGTAGAAGTAACGTTCGTTCAAAGCTCTTTACAGCCGCTATGGCTACTACAAGGTCAAAATCTATACTTGGCGCCTTTTATTCTAATCTTGTTGAAAGTGGTAAGAAGAAGATGGTGGCTATAACAGCCCTAATGCGTAAAATTATAGTAATTGCTAATACAAGACTTAAAGAAGCAATTAATTTGCATACTTAAAAATCTTCACAACGGTAACTGAAATTGGCTAATGAATATGTGCGTCCACACAGACTTAAAGCACATATTCATTAGCTTAAGCAGAAATTGCTGTGGTAGCTGTTTGATATAAAATTCTATTTCTATGACAAACGGGTTTTTATTGCCCATATAATTTGCAAAATTACACAAATAAAAAAATTTTTAAAAAACATAGTTGATACTATAGTTGAAATAGCACAGTTACTCACCCCATAAATTTGGTGCTCTCTTTCAATCAAAGGTGTCTTGCTGCTTGAAATGTTTTCTTTGTAAAAATTTGGCTTATCTTTATATCATCTCATTCAAACAGCATTAACATAACTTATGCCTTTTTTAGATGTAGAAATTTTCTAGGAATTGTCTTTTTGAATTCTATGGTATTTTGTTTAACATTGAAACAAGAGGCCAGTGTCACGCACTGGCATGACACCCATTTGTTCCTATAGTTGTCTTTTCTCGTCTACCTTATTTTGCCACTCTGCTGAACAGATACATAAAGAAAGTGGAAAATTGGACATTCTCAACTCGGCTCCTGCAGATTAAAAATTAAGTTGAATAAAAATTGGATTTGACGCAGTTTTTTCCCATAGTTTAAGAAATTAAAAGTTTAACGATTAGAATTATAATTACAAACCACAATAAAAAATAGACTTTTCCATTTGATTTATTTTTAATTTGGATGTTTTCTAATTTTTTATCAGCTATTAGGTTTAATTTTTCTATAAGGCTAAATATCCCTTGGATTGTTTTTACAGGATAAGAACTTCTAATTTTTTCCCTATACCCTATTTTACTTTCATGTTGACTGCTTATCCACGCTTCAACTACTTTCCACATATTGATTTCTGGGTAGATCTTTCTACATGTCCCTTCCAGTAAAATCATAGTTTTCTGCAGCAATAACAATTGTGTTTGAACTTTCATATCAAAATCACCAGTTATTTTTAATAGCTGAGCAAGTAAACTAGCAAATGAAATCTTCTGTATAGGCTGCCCAATAATGGGTTCACCTATTGCCCTGCAAGCTGTGACAAAATTTCTATGCTGTGATGAAACGTAACCAGCTTTAAAGTGCATTTTTGCAACGTGATCATAATCCCGATTTAAAAAGCCTTTGAGTATCTCTATAACGTAATAGCATGTCTCACGATCTATTCTACCCATGATTCCACAATCCAGAGCAATAATATTGTTATTACTATCAACCATTAGATTTCCAGGATGCATATCAGCATGAAAAAAACAATCCCTGTATACCTGATTACAAAACGATTCTATAAGATTGATAGCTATTTGCTTATGATTATTCAGTTTTTCAACTTCGTATATTGGCGTTGCTTCTATCCATTCTAATGTTAAAACCTTTTTTGCAGTTCTATTCCAATCTATTTCAGGTACATAAAAACCTCTGTCATTTTTTGTGTTTTTCTTTAGTTCCGAAGAGTGAGCAGCTTCAAAACGTAGATCTAACTCTAATCGGCAAATTTCAGCAAAAGTTTTAACTAATTCAATTGGCCTCAGCCTTTTTGATTGTTCGCTAAATTTTTCTGCAATTTCTGCAAGCCAAGAAAGCATTTTTATATCTCTTGAGAATGTTTTCTCAATATTTGGCCTTAAAACCTTCACAGCAACTTCCTTACCCTCAGTTGTAACCGCTCTATGCACCTGAGAAATCGATGCTGCTGCAATTGGCTTTTCAGAAAAGCTTGAAAAAATGTCGCTCAATTTACAATTAAACTCACTTTCTATAGTTTTAACTGCTATTTTATGTGAAAATGATGGCAATCTATCACATATCAATAACAAGTTATTTGTTATATCTTCATTTAAAACATCAGTACGTGATGAGATAGACTGCCCAAACTTAATGAACACCGGACCTAATTTTTCAAGAGCACACTTTAGCTTGTGGCCTTGTATTTTATTTATTGATTTTTTTGATGGTGGAAGTAAATAAGGTAATATATTGTAACGCGTCAGCACCGTAGTTATGTGCAGAAGACGCAAAATATTTTGAATCATTTCGCTGCGTAACTGCTAAATATTTCATTTAGGGTTCTATTTTTCATAATCTCATCAGGCTTGCCTTGGCAATAGATAGTATTATTTATACAAATTATGTAATCTGAGGATGGTAGAGCAGAGTTAAGATCATGAGAAGTCATAAGAATCGATACCAATCGTTTTTTTGCTATTTTATTTATAATATCATAAAATTTAGCCCGCGCGTTAATATCCATTGCACTAACTGGTTCATCTAGAATGATCAAGTCAGGCTCTGCAATTAAACAACGTGCAAGTAGCAATAATTGTGTTTGCCCTGCAGAAATTTCTAACACTTGATTCTTCAAAATGTTACCGATACCAACCAACTCTATCGTTTCTGTAATAATGGATTGATTTTTCTTTAGTCTTTTCAAGGAGCTATTTAAAAGGAAATATTCAACTGTTATTGGCATCAAATTACTAATACTAAAATTTTGCGGCATATAGCCAATTTTTATGTTGTCAGCAAATACGATATGACCGGTACAGCTTTTATTTATGCCAGCAATTGCTTTCACTAAAGAGGTTTTACCTCCACCATTTGGACCAAGTATTGTAATTATGTCTCCTCTTTCCATGAACATATTGATATTGTCAAGGATTCTTTTACCATCATATGTGAGAGCAAGATTTTCTATTTTTAGAACACGATTATTGACATTATTCAATTTATTGACAAAATTTAACTTCTTCTCAACGTTTATATGAGACATTTACTGACTTTTTTTCTATTACTTTCATTTACACTATACTATAATATCGCCTTTTCATCCAATTTAAAAGTTGTAGCTACAATCAAACCTATCCACTCACTTGTAGCTTCTATTACAGAAGGGATTTTAGAACCGGAATTGCTTGGCTATGCAACATCTGCGCATAATTATATATTAAAGCCATCTGATGCGAGTAATTTAGAATCAAGTGACGTTATATTTTATGTTGACGATAACTTAGAGACGTTTGTTCAAACTTTCGCCAAAAATAATAAAGAACTAGTGCAATTGTCAAAGGCAATCAACCTACTTCCTACTCGGCCACATTCATTTTCTAGAAAAATTACTCACATTAAAGATGAAAAAGATTTACACATTTGGCTGAGTCCCGAAAATGCAAAGAGCATGATACTTTCTGTAAGTGCAACATTGTCTAACATAGATAAAGAAAATTCCCATCGATACAACTCTAATGCAACAAAAGCTATAAAAAAAATAGACCAAGAAGTAAAAGAAATCATGAAAGAACTGAATGATTTTAAAAATCAAAAATATATCGTCTCTCACGATGCTTATCAATATTTTGAAAAATATTTTGGTTTAAATCACCCAAGCGCCATTCTTTCCATAGAAGAGGATTCTTACATAGGTATGAGGAGTTTAATGAAGCTAAAAAAGATAATGAAGGAAGAAAACGTTAAATGTATATTTGCTCATTCACAGGAAGACAGCATAAAGCCTAATGCTCTTTCTAATGACGCAAAAATGGTAGTTCTTGATCCTATTGGATCAGACATAGAGCCTGGAAAAGATGCATATCTAGCTATAATCAATAACATTGCACAAAATTTTAAGTCTTGTTTTGTTGAGTAATAAGTTCCCTTTTAGCTTACTGTTTTATTGTTCTGCATTTATTTGTCCTTTACATATTATGCAGGTTTAGAATTATGCTTTATTCTTACGTTTATGTCTTGGCCCAATACAATCAATAAGTTAAGCAAGTATTCTAAGGAGAACCCTTCGATTTTTGACCTATTGATTTGAGATACTTTAGGTTGATCAATCTTTAGAGCGTTTGCTGCTTTTTTCTGTGTTGTGTACTTCTTACTTATTAATTGTGCAATGACCTTTATTAATTTCAGTTTTGTATCTTTCACATCCCCCAACTCTACTATTATAGGATAACTTAATTGTAAATTTTGCATAATAATAAAATCCCTTATAAAAAAATTACTTTAGTTTTTCTTCTTTAAATAACACATGCCTTCTGACTACTGGGTCATACTTCCTAAACTCCAGTTTTTTGGTAAGCTTTTTTGGATTACGCTTTTTTACATAAAAATAACCTGTTGATTTTTCTTCACCAGTTTTTGTTGTCTTGATTGCAGTGCTAACTAACTTAACGAGCAAAGAAGCATTTTTTTTCGCCATACTTATAATGATATAATAAATTCTATGCGAGTTTATTACGCAAAACACTAAAAGTCAACCGAATAATGCAGATCGTAAAATTCTTGACAATCAACAGTGCATTAAGTAGCATGAAGTTAACTTCAGAATGAAAAGCAAACGGTAAATAAGTGGTAAATAGTGGTAAAAGGTTATTATTGATAGAAAATTCCACCTGTTCTAATGAGGTAAGAGTTGCCTTGTCAGTTAATAATAAGGTTGTAGAATTTGAACAAGAATTCAAGGAAAAAAAACAATTAAGAGGTAATATATACGTTGCTTATATAAAGCGTATAGAGCCTTCTTTGCAAGCCGTATTTATCGAATATGGAAAAAATAAGCAAGGTTTTTTGTCTTTTTCCGAGATATCTCTAGATTACTTCAATATTCCAGAAAAAGAAAAGGAAACTATCTTTGAGAGCTACTCAAATGACGATTATACAGAAAAAGGGAACGATACCATAGCAAATGTCTCTTCAGATTCTGCAGCTAGTAAGAATGTCAACGAGTCAGGTAGTGGTTTTGTAAGAGAGGTACCTTTATATAAAAAATACAAATTACAAGATGTTATTTCAGTAAATCAAAAAGTATTGGTTCAGCTAACTAAAGAGGAACGAGGCAATAAAGGAGCTTCATTTACAACATACATAACTTTAGTGGGTAGATACTGTGTTTTCATGCCAAATTCCATGAGTAAAGGTGGAGTGTCTCGCAGAATTGAAGATGCTAATGTCAGAAAGCAGTTAAAGGAGATACTGAGTTCAATAAACTTGCCAAAAAGGTCAGGTTTAATAGTAAGAACTGTTGGTTCAGGAAAAAATAAGAAAGAAATTGAGCAGGATTACAATTACTTATCCTCATTATGGCAGAGCATTCAAAAAAATGCCTTCTCTGTAAACGTTCCATCATTAATTTACAATGAAGCAGATGTAATTATGAGATCTGTTCGTGATTTTTGTAGCGATGGTATAGAAGTTATAGTGTCTGGAAAGGAAGCTTTTGAGGCAGTTAGGCAATATGCTAACAATGCACTAAAAGGTAGTAAGTTGCGCTATAGATTGTATAGAGGTTATGCTCCGATCTTTACTTACTACGGAATCGAAGATCAAATTTCTGAGTTATATGGCAATAGAGTAGAATTGCCATCTGGTGGGTCTTTGATAATAACTTTAACTGAGGCGTTTGTTTCGATAGACGTGAATTCAGGAAAGATGACAGGAGAAGATAGCATAGAAGAAACAGCTTATAGAACCAACATGGAAGCAGTACCTGAAATATCAAGACAGGTGAATCTTAGGGGCCTATCAGGATTAATAGTAGTCGATTTTATTGATATGTTGAAATATCAGTATTGCAGAGCTGTTGAGTCTGCTATAAAGCAAGCGTTTAAAGATGATAAAGCTAAAGTTCAATTTAGCTACATAAATGACTTTGGTTTAATGGTATTTTCAAGACAAAGAATTAAACCAAACATACAAGAAATTAATACTACAGAGTGTTTACACTGCAAAGGTACTGGAAGAGTAAAATCAAACGAAGTAATTGTTTCATCAATACTAAGGGATTTACAATATATTGCTAACAAGAATCGAAATAAGTCTTTTGATTTAGTAGCACACAGTGCAGTTATAGCGCACATTTTTAATAACAAACGCAATACAGTTTCTACAATCGAAAAAGAGTTTAATATTACATTGAACGTTAGTATTGATAACAGTTTAGATATAAATACATTTGTTTTAAAACAAGGAGATGATGTTAATTTAAACGGTTATAAGCCATTACAGAACTCTGGATACCAAATTGGGGATAGCAGCAATGAAGAAGCCGATAATTCAAATAAACTACGAGGCAATTTTTGGCTGACTAAGTGGCTTTCGCGCCTTTTAAGTTCTAATAACTAATTAGAAACCTAAATTGGGCTTGTAATTAATGAGCCCTATACTTATATATTCTTATATCAGATAATATTTACAATGGGGTACTCATTATGGGAAGAGCAATAGGCATAGATCTCGGAACAACAAATTCTTGTGTTGCAATAATGCAGGGCAAGGATACAAAGGTAATAGAAAATAAAGAAGGGGCAAGAACTACTCCATCTATAGTTGCATTGACTTCTTCAGGAGAAAGGTTGATTGGTGCTCCAGCAAAAAGGCAAGCAACCACCAATGCAAGTAATACCTTTTTTGCTACTAAGAGATTAATAGGCCGTCAATATAGTGATCCTGAGATGAAAAATCTAAGTGTACCATACAAAGTATTTGCAGCAAAAAGTGGTGATGCATGGGTTAAAACAACTGATAATAAAGAATATTCTCCTAGTCAAATTGGTGCATTTATACTACAAAACATGAAAGAGGCAGCAGAAGCTTATCTTGGAGAGGAAGTAAAAGATGCTGTGATAACAGTGCCAGCATACTTCAACGACTCTCAACGTCAAGCAACAAAAGATGCAGGAAAAATTGCCGGATTAAATGTACTCAGAATAGTAAATGAACCGACTGCTGCAGCACTTGCTTATGGTCTTGATAAGAAACATGGGCACACAATAGTAGTATATGACCTTGGTGGTGGTACATTTGACGTTTCAATACTTGAAATAGGTGATGGAGTTTTCGAAGTGAAAGCAACAAACGGTGATACCCATCTTGGAGGTGAAGACTTTGATAATGGAGTAGTGAGTTATTTACTAGATGAATTCAAGAAAAGTAATGGCATTGATTTGAAAAATGATCCAATGGCTATGCAAAGAATCAAAGAAGCTGCTGAAAAAGCGAAAATTGAATTATCAAGTGCAATGGAAACGGAAATAAATCTACCGTTTATTACAGCTGATGCAAGTGGTCCAAAACACTTAAATATGAAATTAACGAGAGCAAAACTTGAAAGCTTAGTGAATGATTTAATCGAAAGAACTATGGCTCCTTGTAAAAAAGCTCTTGAGGATGCTGGTTTATCTGCTAGTCAAATTGGCGAAGTGGTTCTTGTTGGTGGCATGACTCGTATGCCAAAAGTCATAGAGAAAGTTAAAGAATTCTTTGGCAAAGATCCACATAGAGGAGTTAACCCTGATGAAGTTGTAGCAATTGGAGCTGCAATACAGGCGGGGATCATTCAAGGTGATGTAAGAGATGTGTTACTACTTGATGTGACCCCACTTTCTCTTGGTATTGAAACTCTAGGAGGAGTATTCACTCCACTTATTGAGCGTAATACTACAATTCCTACTAAAAAATCTCAGGTGTTTTCAACTGCAGAAGATAACCAAACAGCTGTTACAATTAAGGTGCATCAGGGTGAAAGAAAACTGGCAGTTGATAATAAGCTACTCGGTCAGTTTAGTTTGGAAGGGATACCTCCTGCTCCGCGCGGAAGGCCACAAATTGAAGTGACATTTGATATAGATGCAAATGGAATAGCACACGTTTCTGCAAAAGATAAAGCTACTGGAAAAGAGCAAAAAATACGCATTCAATCTTCAGGTGGTTTATCTGATGATGAAATAAATCGCATGGTAAAAGAAGCTGAAGAAAAAGCGCAAGAAGATGAAAAGCGCAAAAAGTTTATTGAAGTGAAGAATCAAGCGGATAGCTTAGTCCATTCTACAGAAAAGTCTCTGACAGAGTATGGTGATAAAGTTTCACCAGAAGATAGATCTGCTATTGAAAATGCAGTTAACGAATTAAAAGAAGTTAGTAAATCTGATAACATTGATGACGCTGATTCAATACAGCAGAAAGTCACTAATCTTTCTCAATTATCTATGAAACTTGGAGAAGCTATGTATCAAGCATCTCAACAAAATAGTGCTGAAAATGGCTTTTCATCAGAAGGAAATCCAAATGATAAAGAGGAAAAAGTAGTAGATTCTGATTATCAAGACATAGATAATAAAGAAGAGAATAAGTAATTGCGATTGTCATCCAAGTAGCTGATACTGGGATGACAAGAGGAGCATATTGTTGCTTAAAGAAACCATTATGGATATTATTAAAACAATAGAAGAAAAGATACGCGATTCGATAGATGTAATTGATATCAACATTATCGATGAATCAGCAAAGCATGCTGATCATTATTTTGCTTCATCTTCAACATTACCTTCGCACATTAAATTAATATTAATATCTGACGGCTTTATTGGAATGAGCGTTCTAAAAAGACACAAGTTGATTTATGAGTTATTGAAGGGTGAGATAGAGCTAATACATGCAATTTCTCTTCACTTATATACGCAAGATGAGTACAATTTAAAAAATAAATAATAAAAATGTGAAGGAAGAGTCTATATTAGTTAAAGCAGGAAGAAAATTTAATGACTATAAAGGTTCCATGAACCCGCCAGTTTATCATTCTTCTACCATATTATTCCCTACTTACAAGGACTACTTAAATGCAGCAAATGGAGAAAGTATATACGATGTAATCAACGATGGTGTTGCAAGGGATTATAGCTACAGTAATGTTGGTACTCCTACTGTTCATTATCTTTCAAATGCACTGGCTGAAATTGAAGGGAGTGGACAAGCGCTTATTTATCCTTCCGGACTATTTGCACTTACTTTTGCTATTCTAACTTTCGCTAAAGCAGGCTCGCACGTTTTAATTCAAGATAATAGTTATTATAGGCTTAGGAGGTTTGCAGAAAATGAGCTACCAAAAAGAGGAACAGAAGTAACTTTTTATGATCCAACACAGGATATAACTGATTTAATTCAGAGTAATACTTCATTGATAATGATCGAGACTCCTGGTTCTGTAACGTTTGAGATTTCGAATATAGAGCATATAGTAAAAGTTGCTAAAGAACGTGGAATTGTAACCGTTTGTGACAATTCATGGGCCACTCCTTTGTTATTTAAGCCGCTTGATTATGGAGTTGATGTTGCACTATATGCGGTGACAAAGTATCTAGCCGGTCACTCAGATTTAGTGATGGGAGCTATGGTTGCTGAAGGTGAAACTTTTAAATTGCTTTATGAGAGCTATAAAAATTATGGAGTAACCATTCAATCGCACGACTGCTACCTTGCACATAGGGGACTAAGAACACTGCATGCACGTATGGCAAGGCACCAAAATACAGCAATGGAAGTGGCAAAGTGGCTAGAAAAACATTCAAAAATCAAAAAAGTTTTGTATCCAGCACTTCCCTCCCATCCTCAACACGAATTATGGAAAAGTTACTTCAAAGGAGCAAGTAGCGTATTTAGTATAATACTGGATAGAGAATATTCATGTGAAGAACTAAGCTGCATGGTTGATCATATGAAAATTTTTAGTATTGGTGCTTCTTGGGGAGGGTGTGACAGTTTGATATTACCAATAGATCGTAGATCTATGTCAAGATCTGTAATGAATTCAGATTATGGTGGAAGTTTCATGCGGATATTTTGTGGACTAGAAGATTCTGAGGATTTGATCTCTGATTTAAATGCTGCACTAGCAAGACTGCCATGTTTGAATATCAAAGCTGGCAGATGAAACTGAGAGAATTACTGCATAACATTATTGATGTTAACTTTGATATTGAAATCAAGGGCGTTACATGTAATCCCAAGAGAGTCAAGGAAGGTTATCTTTTTGTTTGTGTGTCAGAAAGGAGTAAAGAATACGCAACATGCGATACTGGAATCCATATCCTTCCTACTGAATCACAGTGTTACGTACACAACTGTGTAGACGTTGTGATACAAGGGGCCAAGAAAGATGTCATCCCAGTGCTTGACTACTTGGATCCAGAAAATTTAATTGTAAATGAACACACTAAGCAATTGTATAATAAAAACTGGATTCCAGTGTCAGCTACTTGCATGACAAATACTCCGGGTTTTGCAGTGCTTGAACACCTAAACCCTCAAGAAATATACAGCGAAATAGTCAGCAGGTTTTATCAATTCAAACAGCCCAAATATGTTGCTGCTGTAACTGGTACAAATGGTAAAACTTCAGTAGTAGAATTTTGCCGCCAGATCTGGCAAAACTCTGGCTATAATGCTGCGTCTATTGGAACACTTGGAACATGCATCAATAATGGCAGAAAAGGTAATAGCAACAGCCTTACCACTCCAGGTGCAGAAGACCTTTACGCAACATTGCGTGGTATAAGTGTAGAACACTTAGTGTTGGAATCATCAAGTCATGGGATTGATCAATACAGAATCCATGGATTAAAGTTGAGTGCTGCAGCTTTTACTAATTTCTCGCAAGATCATTTAGATTACCATAAAAGTCTTGGTGGATATTTAGAAACTAAAAAAAGGTTATTTTACGAAGTATTACCAGAAGGAAAAACAGCGATTTTAAATGCGGATATAGATGAATACGGCGCATTGCTTAAAATAGCTGAAAAACGCAGTAATAAAGTTGTGACTTATGGAAAAAAAGGCTCTGATATTACTTTATTAGAGCAAACACCAACCCCTAATGGTCAACATCTTACAGTAAAAATTGATAACCAAATTTACAATACATTTTTCCCAGTTTTAGGAAAATTTCAAGCATATAATCTGCTATGTGCAATCGGTATATCTGGATTAAATTACAGAGAAATATGCGTAGAAAAACTCATTTCTCCACCAGGAAGAATGGAAAAAGTGAAACCTTTTGCATTCGTGGATTACGCTCATACTCCAAGTGCGCTTAAACAAGCCCTATTGTCTTTAAAATGGCATATCAACAAAAAAATAATTCTAGTTTTTGGATGCGGTGGAAATCGCGATCAGACGAAACGTTCAGAAATGGGCAAAATAGCACAAATGTATGCAGATAAAGTAATAATTACAGATGATAATCCGCGTGATGAAGATCCGGCAAAAATTCGCCACGATATTTTGCTACATTGCCCTGATGCACTGGAGATAGGAGGTAGGAGAGAAGCTATAGAGAAAGGCGTAGATATTGCCTATAACGAGGGTATGATTCTGCTAGTTGCAGGAAAGGGAAATGAGAAATTTCAAATTATAGGCAACCAAACTTTTGAATTTAGCGATGTTGAGGTTATTAAAAATAAAGTTGCATCTTGACCTATATATTCTGGCCAACTTTCTGCACAAAACTCTCTGTTTCTTCCATTTTAGTGTTAGGTTTTGACATTACGTACGCAATGCAAACAGATACTAATGCAATGGATACAGATATACCAATAGTTATAGCTCTTCTCATAATAATCCAAATAAGGTAAGATATGGATTTATGGTAGTGGGGTTTGTATGCCAGCAGCGTATAGTTATGACTTAAGGAAAAAAGCAATGGAAGCATTGGATGAGGGAGAAAGTAGAGCAACTGTTGCCAAGAGATTTAAAATTGGAAAAACGACTTTATATGAGTGGCAGAAAAGGCGTGAGGAAACAGGAGATTTTCAGTCAAAAAAGCCTGGAAGCGTAGGATATAACCATAAAATTACCGACTGGAATGTCTTCACCGAATTTGCAAAAAACCATGGCGGCAAAACTCAGTCAGAGATGGCTAAACTCTGGGGCAATATCAGTCGACAAACGATTCACCGCGCACTTAAAAATATTGGCTTTACAAGAAAAAAAGACCTACGGATATAAAGAAAGAAATGAAGAAAAGCGAGCTCAATTTGCAAAGGTTATAGCAACAAAATATCCTGAAAATCTTGTATATATTGACGAATCTGGGATAGACAATACAGAAGACTACCCATACGGATATTGCAGAAAAGGAGAGAGGTTTCATTCACTAAAATCAGGTAAAAAAACTCAGCGTGTCAGTATGATTGCAGCTCTAAATAAAAAGAAAATCATTGCTCCATTGACCTTTGAGGGATACTGCAACAAGGATGTTTTTGAGGCTTGGTTTGAGCAGTTTTTGACTCCAATTTTAAGGTCTGGCCAAACTGTAATTCTTGATAACGCTGCTTTCCATAAATCTAAAAAAATCGATGATCTTGCTAAAGGAGTAGGTGCTGAAATTCTTTATCTTCCTCCATATTCTCCAGACTTTAACGAAATTGAGCATCATTGGTTTGCTATAAAGAACAGAGCTAGAAAAAATATCCCTATTTTTCAGTCTTTCCGTCAAGCTGTTGATTCTGCTTTTTTATGATTTGTTCTGACTATTATGAGAAGAGCTATAACCATCAAAAAAGCTTTGATTTACATAAAGTACAAGCAACTGATGAATTAGAAACCGTAAAATTTCTCAAAACGCTAAGCAAGAAAGAAAGAGAAAAACTTGGTTTTTCTCCTAAACAGCAAAATAACCAAAAGGTTGAGACTAGCAAAAAAACTTATAATCCACTTGATTGGAATCCAATCTATCAAGGTAAAAAGCTCTTTAGCTTAGGCAATATGTCGAGTAATTCGTCTTCATGTAGTGAAAAAAGCAATATTTCAGATGTAAGCGATAAGTCTAATAATTCAAACATTGTTAGATGTAATATTACTAGGAGTAACAGTAAGGAAGACCTTCGTAAACCTGATGCTTCACATAATGACAAATCTGCAGGTAAAAAATTATCTAATGTCAATGTAAGCGAATTAATCAGAAAGTTTGAACAAGGTAATGACATAGTAAAAGGGCGTTAATCAAATGTTACCCTATCTTTGTATATGTAAAGGTAGGGTATCTTTTCAAAATAGTATATCCTTTATAGCTTTGTTAATTTTTGACTCCCTCTCTGCAAAAGCAGTTTCTAGAGAGGTTTTAAGTTTTTCCCATTCTTCTTGACCATTTAGAACTAAAGATTTATATTCATTTTCAATTTTTTCCAATGCTCTTTGATATGAAAAACCTAATTCCTCATATATATCAATATTTATCGATTGCAGTATTACCAAAAATGAAAACAAATTCGGATCAGGTAATTCTTCTCTTGTGTGATTCAGAAGACACAGCTTTATTTTTTTTACGCAGTATTCTATTGTTTTTAACGATAGTGACAGGCTTTCTGCATAAAATATAAAACTATCTACAATCAAATTTTTTGACTTTTTCGGTAATTTAATATTTTCAAATAGTTCTTTTGTAAATTTTTCTATCGGTTGTTTTGGCAAATGTAAAGAGAGATCAGTAAAAGATTTTAGGTCAAAATTTGGTCCAAGTATTGTGCTGATTGCTCTTTGTACATTACTCTTATCTTTACTTACAGAAATAATGAAAACCAGCCCCTCCACATCAAGCATATACTTTATAGATTCCAAAAAATCGACAACGAATTTAGGACGGCACACATCAAGATTATCCACCATTATATAAATGTTTTTGTCTTTTCTGATTTTATTAACCACATCCGCTAACTGTGTTTTAAAATCTCTAGTACTCTCTTTTCTTCTTTGGAGAAGACTTAATTCACTCAAGACAAAACCTATGTCTTTTTTATCAGCCTCTTTTGCAGCATCAAGAAATACTGAAAGCATAGCAAGTGGAGATTTACTGATCAGCTTTCCTAGTGTGTTTAGAGAAAATAGCTCTTGGTTTATGTTCTTGAACTGTTGTATAACACTTCTTTTTACTTTATACGATACAAATAAATCTTCAAATAGGAAATTTAAAAAAGAAGGCAGTGGTTGGTCCAATGCATTGATATCCCATGCACTATAATAAGCTGCAATTTCATTTTGCTGTTTTAACTCTTTTACCCATTCTTTCAAAAAAAACGTCTTGCCCCATCCATCATATCCTTCCAAAGATATTATTGTAAAAGACTGATCAATTGTTTTAATTATAGTGTTGAATTTACCTGAAAATTGCTTATAGTTTAGGTGGTCATTTTCCCAAGCCACCACTTTAAGTGGTGGCACTATTTTTTTCTTTTTGAATGTTATTAGCGATATAAGTTTTTTTAAGCACATGTCTTATTTTATATTTAACTCATATTCTTGTCTTGAAGTAAGTGCTATCCTCAGCGTTCCTTCATCAAGATAGTCAATTTCTCCGCCCATTGGTATGCCGCAAGCAAGGCGTGATATTTTCACATCCAAATTTTTTAGCAATTCAATTATATATTGTGCAGTAACTTGGCCCTCTAATGTCGGATTAATTGCGATAATTATCTCTTCAATTTTAGACTCTGTCACTCTTTTCAGAATAGTATCAAGGTTGAGTTCTTTTGGACCTATGCCATTTATTGCAGACAATCTGCCACCCAAAACATGGTATAAACCTGAATATATATTTCCTTTTTCAAACGCCCATAGATCACCTAATTCTTCTACTACACACAGTAACTTAGTGTCACGTTTTGGGTTAGTACAAATAGAACAAGGTGACTTAGTATCTAGATTTCCGCAAACTTCACACTCTATTATAAGATCTGCTAGCTCTTTAATCAAAGATGCAAGTGGTAGCATAACTTTTTCTTTGTTTTGGAGTAAATGTATAACTAACCTGCGTGATGATGATGGCCCTAAACTTGGCAATTTAGAGAAAGCATGAACTAGATTTTTTATGTTAACGTTCATTCAATAAATTCAGAATAGGCAGTCAAATGGTAACATCAAACCCTTTGTAAAGAAAGTGGTAAGTTTCTCTTGATCCCACTTTGATCAGCTATAGAAAAAATTTTTTACTTTAACGAAAAAAATTACTTCCGCACACTTAAAGCCTGATTATAATAGACTTCTTGCATAACCCAAACTAAGTAGAAAAAGGTATCATCCGAGTAGCTCTCCTTTGTCATCCCAGTGCCCAGACACTGGGATCCAGGAATTTTATTAAGTTTGTAAGCATAAAAGTATAGCTAACGTGAGCTCTACGTCATACTGCCGCGAACCGTCATACCGCGATTCATTCGCGGTATCTCGGCCGCTAACAAGTAGCGGGATGACGGTTGTCAGGCTAGCTGTCATCCCAGTGCCCAGACACTGGGATCCAGAAATTTTAATTGTAAGTAAGCATACTGGGTTGATAAGTATAAAAGTAGCTAGAAAATAAACATTTTTGATGAGATTATATGGAAAACTGGATGCCAGTGTCAAGCACTGGCATGACACCCTTCACGGACTTTTAAATTACTTTAGCTATAAATATTAAGAAATTTACCAAATGAAAAAAAAGGCAAAAGAAACCCTGGGGTTATTATCCGCTTTAAAATATTGGCGTTTTTTATGTTTTAAACGCTTGACAAGCGAGATTCAGCCGCTTTTAATTGCAACTAACTTACGCTGCAAATGTTTAAGAAATTTACTAAGCAGAAAAAAAGACAAAGAATCCCCGAGTTAGCTAGTCTTTTACTATCTCTGTCGAGTATTGGCATTTTTTGATGTCTTGTAACGCTTTATAAGCGCGTTCAGCTTATTTAGATAAAAATCTAGATGTAGATGAAGTTTTGTAAAGACATACAGTATCTATATACTGCAAAAAATTGAACATAAGACGCCGATACATTAAGTAATCCTTACCTTTTAATCTGCAGATTGGCGAAAGCAAATACAATAGCTTCAGTTTCATGATAAGGGGGCTGGCGGAGGGTGTCAAGCAAGTTTTTTCGTTTCTATGTTGTCAGCTACTTGGATGACGCCAATCTGAGTTAACTACACCAACTCACATTCAGCAAAAAAGAAAGCTATCTCCTTACGAGCATTTTCTAGACTATCCGAGCCGTGGACTCTATTTTCACTAATATCATCAGCAAAATCACCCCTGATTGTGCCTTTATCTGCCTGCTTTGGATTGGTAGCTCCCATGATTTGTCTGTATTTACTTACTGCATTTTCACCAACTAAAACTTGAACTACCACAGAACCAGAGGTCATAAACTCTACTAATTCCCCAAAAAAAGGCCTATCTTTATGAATTTCATAAAACAGCTCTGCTTGTTTTTTTGTTAGTAACATCATTTTTTGTGCTGTGATTTTCAGCCCAGATTGTTCGATGTAGGAATTTATATTGCCTGTAATATTATTTTTTACTGCATCAGGTTTTAAGATTGAAAGTGTCTTCTCAATTGCCATATTATTTCCTTATATAGAATAGTACATTTATAGATTTATTTTATTACAAATTTTAATTTCATAGAAGTGATTTTTTATCTATAATTAAGGACAAATCATCAAGGAGGTATTGTATGGGTAAATGTTGTAAAAATAACACTACTAAACAAGCTGAATCTACTACTAAAAAATTAGTAAGTAACTTTAAGTCATCGCTTTTGTGTGGAACAAAAGGGTTTTTGACTTTTAGTCTGGCATTTTTAAGTTATTTGGAATATAGTTCACATCATAATACAAAATTAAAAGAAGGTGCTGCCTTTGCAATGAAAAGAAACACTATTCCATCTCTTGAAATGACAATCATAGCACCGCTTGTTTGTTTTGCACTGCCAGCTATGCTAGGCAGTATGAGCCTCATGCAATGCGCACTTTTATGTGCTGCCTTAATGATTGCCACATGTTTTATTGTCAGAACTTTTCATCTGCGTGAGAAGTTAATGGAAAAAATCACTAACCATAGTAGAAAAGAAATAGACGCGGAATTTAAGAAAGATACTATAAAATTTCCTATTTTTGATCAAAATAGAAAACACATCGAGTATAATTCGCCCAATTCAGGGCAACCACTGAATGAAACGAGTAGCACCTCTCTTTTCGTTAAAGTTTTACTTTTCCCTCTAAAGGTTCTTTTGAAGGTCCTGCAAAGTTGTATAATGCTATCTTTAGCTGCTGTTGAACTTCTTGAAACCGTGCCAAGTTTTTGTGTTGATCTGTTTTTTGATAGAAGTTTTGAATCCACACAGAGTAACATGCAGAGATTTGGCCACTTATTGTATGCAAATGTGAGAAATTTAGTGCCTATAACTAAATTTGATGAGTGTGTAGCTAATTTTATAGGTACCCCGAAAGTAACTTGTTGTAGTAGTGCGTAGGTGAAAAAGGCAGTTATCTTATTTAATCTTGGCGGGCCTGATTCACTAAATGCGGTCCGTCCTTTTTTATTCAACCTTTTTTATGACAGGAGAATAATCAATCTACCGAATCCCTTTCGGTTTCTTTTAGCAAAGTTTATATCTGCGAAACGAGAAAATACTGCACGAAAAATATACGAGGAAATTGGAGGTAAATCGCCAATTCTAGAGAATACAAAAATGCAAGCTAATGCTTTAGAACTAAAATTAAACGAAAATAGAAACCATGTACACAAGGTATTCATCTGCATGCGCTATTGGCGTCCATTTGCTGACGAAGTTATTGAAAGTGTAAAACAGTTTGATCCTGATGAAGTGATTCTGCTGCCACTGTATCCACAATATTCAACTACCACAACTCTGTCATCCATCGAGAATTGGCAAAAAAATGCTAAACGGTATGGCCTAAAATGCAATACAAAAATGATTTACCGTTATTATGATAACCAAGATTTTATTGAAGCTCACGCTAATCTGATAGCTAAGTACTATAAATTGGCTAGCAAAATCGGTAAACCAAGAGTCCTATTTTCAGCCCATAGCTTACCTCTTAGTATTATTAAAAAAGGCGACCCTTACGCTTCACAGGTAGAAAGAAGCGTAGAGTTAATAGTAGAAAAGTTAGCTATTAATAACTTAGATTGGTCAATATGTTATCAGAGTAAGATTGGTCCTGTAAACTGGCTAGAGCCAAGCACTGAAAGTGAGCTATTACGCGCAAAAATTGATGGTGTACCTGTAGTTCTATCACCTATATCTTTTGTTTCTGAGCATTCAGAAACTCTAGTTGAACTTGATATAGAATATAAAGCAATTATCAAGGATGGATATTACTTTCGCGTGCCAACTCTCAGTGCCGATTCTTTGTTTATTAAATGCTTGGCTGATTTATGCATAAATCTCCCTTAAAGCCCTGATTTATAGTGCTTTTCTTTTAGGATTTTATGTGATAGAATAACAGAAAGTTATTATTTTATTAACTATTTCATGCCAAGCAAGCTAAAAGAAAAATCAAATACGGTTGCACAAAAGGTACATGATGCTTATAATCATGATATCAGGAAGGTAATCTGCATCACAACAGGTTTAACAGCCCTATTGTGTAAGATTTCACTGCAATTTTGCTGCGAGTTCATTGACAATAATAGATCCAATATCTTTCTTATACGGAATGTTGCTCGACTAGTAAAGTTTCCGACATCTATTCTATACATTGCCCATTCTGCATTTACTCTACAGGATCTAATTAAGGATTACAGAAACCCTGAGAGTAAAAAAGAGCTGGCAAAAATTGTGGGTAAATCGGCTAATCTTGCAAGCAGCATCATAGAAGCATTGATGATGTTGAAAGTCATCCATTTTTTTACTAGGAGTAATGCAGACGTAATAAGTCACATTCACTTAACATCAACGATCCTATTTCTGTTTATTTCGGAACCTATAAGCTACTATTATTCATGGAGAAAATACCTAGATAATAAGGATCCTGAAAAGTCTGCTGAGTGTAAGAAGGACCTTATTATCAGCACATTAACTTTGTCATTAGGTTTGTTAAACTTCATATTAAAAAGAATGGAGACTGCAACCATACCAATAAACTTAGGTAATGGTATAATCTATAATTTCAACTTAAGCGTAACAGTTAGCATAATATATAGTGCAGTATTTCTGGCAGTTCAGCTTGACAAATTGTTTCAACAACCTGTCAATGATGATCCTTCCACTGAACTTGATAGTGCTGGCCATAACCATATTCAGCACGGTAATGATGGTAATGATCTGCCCGATGGTAACGCTGTGGGAATGTAAGGGTTAGAGGTGAAAAGATTTTATTTCTACTGCCAACGCTAGTACTGCTAATTTGCTAACAATACTCCAAAGTGACAGAATTTTACCTTCCACAACCTGGCTAACATCATGAAACTCACAGTCAGTGGCATTCAAGCTAGAATATACATCTTTTCTGCTATTACATCGGTATAAGTAACATGTTGGAGTATCTCCTATATAGTATATTAGCGGTTCTGCAGAACTGCTTTTAAACATGTCAATGGTTGGTACACCTTCTTGTATAATAACGCTATTGATTGCTATTCCTTCTTTTATCTTTTTCATTTTATGACGCTTTTTTTTATTGAGGTTTAATATTTCCTCTCCACTTGTTGCTGTTATAATGCCCATCCCATATGTACCATTGCTTGCTTTGATAAAAACGTAAGGTTGTGTTTTTATTTCATGTTCCTCATATTTTTTTTGCACTAGAGATAATATTTGGTCAACTTTAGTTGCTACTGCTCCTAGTGACAAATCATCATCAAAATCAACTCCATCACAGCTCTCTGTAAGCACAGAAATTAGCCATGGGTCTATTTTAAATTCGCCACAAAACTCAGATGCTAATTCTTGATAGATTTCAAAATACTTAAATTTCTGCCTGCTATGCCAACCGTATAGTGGGCTTGGTACTATATCTTGCTTTACGTCTTTCAGCGTGTCTGGAATGTGGCTCGTCATATCACGGTTCAGTATAATAACATCAGGCACAAATCCTGAAGTTGTCTTTAGCAGAGAGTTTTCTTTCACAACAGTTTCATACTGTTCTATTAAATTGTATACTTCATTATGTAAAAGGCCAATTCTAGTTTCAAAACCTGCGAGTTGCAGTACTTTCTCTATAACAAATACGTTTTCTATATACATTTTATTGCGTGTATAATTTTCCGGTATTATAAGAACCTTTTTGTATTGGTGTCTTTTAAAGTAGCTTTTTATCAATCTTGCTGCCATTGTTCTTGATTCTTCACTTAAGTTATTGAATCCTGCAGGAAATAAATTAGCGTCCACTGGGACAATTTTGTAGCTGGAGTTTCTAAGATCTATAGAGCTATAAAATGGCGATGTAAGGCCATTAAATTTTGCTTCGAACCAATTATTTATACTTTTTTCCAAATCTGGGTGAATTATGTTTTGCATCTGCACTTTAAATGTTATAAGGAAGGTATTATATTATAAGCTATAGTTGAACATATTTAGTAAATTTGACTAAAGATTAAAGTATAATGAGATTCTTATTTAAAGTGATAGAAAAATGATTCAACACGATAACAATAAAATGTATGGCACTACTATATTATCAATTAGAAAAGATAAAAGTGTAGTAGTAATAGGTGACGGGCAAGTTTCACTGGGCCACACTGTTATAAAATCTGGAGCAAAAAAAGTTAGGCGTCTTTCTGGTGATTCCGTAATTGCTGGATTTGCCGGGGCAACAGCCGACGCATTTACTCTTTTTGAAAGATTAGAATCTAAACTTGACAGGCACCCAGGGCAATTAATGAGAGCATGTGTTGAACTTGCAAAAGACTGGAGAATGGATAAATATCTGAGGAAATTAGAAGCTATGATGATCGTTGCAGATAAATCTATTTCATTAGTAATTACGGGAACAGGTGATGTTCTTGAACCTGAAGATGGAGTCGCAGCTATTGGCTCTGGGGGAAATTTTGCTCTATCTGCAGCAAGAGCTTTAATTGACATTAAAGGAATATCAATAGAGGAAATTGCGAAAAAGGCTATGAAGATAGCTGGCGATATATGTGTTTATACAAATCATAATGTAGTTATTGAAAAGATAGAGGAGTGATATGTCTTCCAAGCAAAAAACTTTATGCACCAATTTTTCCAATCAGCCCATAACCCTTTCAGAAGGGCGGTCTTGTAGTAGTGACACCTACGATGAAAAAGATAACCTCTATAAAGATACTAAGAGTGGTTTTGATTCAAATGACAGCGATGTTCAAGTTAATGACAGCACTCAAGTTTTGTTAGATGACCTGCCACCACAGAAGATAGTTAAAGAATTGGACAGATTCATAATCGGACAGGATGATGCAAAGCGTGCTGTTGCTATTGCGCTCAGAAATCGTTGGCGTCGCAATCAGGTTCCATTTCCATTGCGTGATGAAATCATACCTAAGAATATATTGATGATCGGTCATACAGGGGTTGGTAAAACTGAAATAGCTCGTCGCTTAGCAAAACTTGCCGGTGCACCGTTCATAAAAATTGAGGCAACGAAGTTTACTGAAATAGGGTACGTTGGACGTGACGTTGATTCGATAATACGCGATTTAGTTGATGCAGCAATAGTTTTAGTTAAAGAGAAAGCCCGTAAAGCCTTAGCTAAAAAGGCTTTAATTTTAGCTGAGAAAACAATAGTAAACTCTATGGTAGGCGAAAATGCAACCGAAGAGAGTAAAAAAATTTTTAGAGAAAGGTTGAGGAATAAAGAGTTTGAGGACGGAGAAGTTTCTATTAACGTCAGAGAGAGCAAGAGTATGTTACCTACTTTCGATATACCAGGTATGCCAGGTGGGCAAGTTGGTGTGATGAATGTAACAGAAATAATGGGCAAGATGTTTAACGGGAGCAAAAAAACAAAAACTATTACGGTGAAGGTAAAAGAAGCGCGTGAAATATTAATTAATGAAGAAAGTGAAGGGCTAATGGATGAAGATAAGATAATCAAAGAAGCCATTGATCTTGTTAGTAATGACGGTATAGTATTTTTGGATGAAATAGACAAAATTGCAGCGCGTACAGAAGTAAAAGGTGAAGTAAACAGAGAAGGAGTGCAACGCGATCTGTTACCATTACTTGAAGGAACAACTGTTACAACTAAGTATGGCCATGTAAAAACAGATTATATATTATTTATTGCATCTGGTGCTTTTCATCAGTCTAAACCATCTGACCTCTTACCGGAATTGCAGGGCAGATTACCGATCAGGGTAGAACTTAAGGCACTTACTCAAGAAGATTTAATAAGAATATTAAAGGAACCAGAATCTAGTTTGTTAAAGCAGTACATAGCTTTAATGAAAACAGAAAATGTGACACTTGAGTTCACTGATGATGGTATAAAAACCATAGCTGAAATAGCGTTTACAGTTAATAGGCAAGTGGAAAATATAGGCGCAAGAAGGCTTCACACTGTTATGGAGAAGCTTTTAGATGAGATAAGTTTCATTGCTTCTGAGAAAAATAGCGAAAAATTCATTATAGACAGCAAGTATGTAAAAGATAAACTTGAGTCAATTTCGAAGCAGCTTGATTTATCTAAGTTTATACTTTAGGAAAAACGAAAAGCCTACTTTAAGTAGTATAGAAAGTGTTCAGACAATGGCGTCAACTTAAGAACTTTCATTAGCAAACTCTCCTAAAGACATGATGGCGTTTGGGCTTATCTACCTTATCGCGGCTATACAATCGTCCCGGTCGGATTTTAACTTTAGCGCGTATACTTGCTCTATCAAAAAGGGCTTGAAAGTTTTTTGGCGCAATAAGTACCTGATAGAGTTTCTGCCTCATTACACCAAATAAAACCGAAAAATTTAAACGATACTCAGCAATTTGATCTGGATTCCAAGGCCCTTGTGCATCACACATATGAAGCGACAATATATTACACATGACTAAGTTTGCCCAAAATTCTTGTAATACAGCCTCTAAATTTACGCCAGAAAAATTCTCTAACTCTGCACCTATTTTGAGTCGTTTATAGCACTCCTCTATATGCCACCTTAATACATAAGCTTTGCTGATATCTTCCAAAGTAAATTTTTCTCGATCAAAAAGTGAAGTAACCAATACCTCTGTTTCTCCGTTGGCTAATGTCAGCACTATTACTCTTACTTTTTGGCTTTTCGTTTTATTTTCTAGCACAAAATCAAAATCTAATTCACCAGATGAAATTCGTTCCCATAGCTTGCTATAATTTCTTTTTTGCAAGCGAAAAATAAAGTCTACTTTCAATTCATAATGCTGCTGAATGAATTTTAATGAAGGGTAGCCACGGTCGTAGATAAATAATAATCTATCTTGATTTAATGAACGCATTTGAGTAACGACTTCAGGTAATTGTTCTTCTGCTAACGTTTGCTCACCCACATTCCAAGCCGCAAGGCGAGCACTGCAAATCAGCGAAGTACATAAATCAACAAACAAAGAAACCCTTGCTAATGGTGGCATTATACCTGTTGTTCCATTTGGTTTAAAACGGCCAAACTCGGATACAATTTCTTCAGAGCTCGGTAATCGAATACCAGAACCATCTGCTGCAATAAGCCTATAGCCTCTCCAAGTTCCATACTCAGGCTCATCTTGATAGGCTGTTTGGATGCTTAGCCCTAATAATTCTTTAAAACCTGTATGACAAATCTTATATCTTGCTTTAGAAAAAGCTTGCTTTGAGGGTGGAACTTTACAAGTCAATGGATCCATAAGCTCACATTCTATTCCTAAACTTTTCTTAATTATAGCTCTTCTCATAATAGTCAGAACAAATCATAAAAAAGCAGAATCAACAGCTTGACGGAAAGACTGAAAAATAGGGATATTTTTTCTAGCTCTGTTCTTTATAGCAAACCAATGATGCTCAATTTCGTTAAAGTCTGGAGAATATGGAGGAAGATAAAGAATTTCAGCACCTACTCCTTTAGCAAGATCATCGATTTTTTTAGATTTATGGAAAGCAGCGTTATCAAGAATTACAGTTTGGCCAGACCTTAAAATTGGAGTCAAAAACTGCTCAAACCAAGCCTCAAAAACATCCTTGTTGCAGTATCCCTCAAAGGTCAATGGAGCAATGATTTTCTTTTTATTTAGAGCTGCAATCATACTGACACGCTGAGTTTTTTTACCTGATTTTAGTGAATGAAACCTCTCTCCTTTTCTGCAATATCCGTATGGGTAGTCTTCTGTATTGTCTATCCCAGATTCGTCAATATATACAAGATTTTCAGGATATTTTGTTGCTATAACCTTTGCAAATTGAGCTCGCTTTTCTTCATTTCTTTCTTTATATCCGTAGGTCTTTTTTTCTTGTAAAGCCAATATTTTTAAGTGCGCGGTGAATCGTTTGTCGACTGATATTGCCCCAGAGTTTAGCCATCTCTGACTGAGTTTTGCCGCCATGGTTTTTTGCAAATTCGGTGAAGACATTCCAGTCGGTAATTTTATGGTTATATCCTACGCTTCCAGGCTTTTTTGACTGAAAATCTCCTGTTTCCTCACGCCTTTTCTGCCACTCATATAAAGTCGTTTTTCCAATTTTAAATCTCTTGGCAACAGTTGCTCTACTTTCTCCCTCATCCAATGCTTCCATTGCTTTTTTCCTTAAGTCATAACTATACGCTGCTGGCATACAAACCCCACTACCATAAATCCATATCTTACCTTATTTGGATTATTATGAGAAGAGCTATACATGTGAGAGATTATCAGGGAAATTTTTATAGCGCTTTAGCCACTCTTGTTTTATTATACCACTTGAAAGCGGCAGGGGGTTTTGTTGATATTGAGCAGCAAAAGCGTAACTCCCGAGTTCAACTTTTATCATCTCAACTTCTTCTCTTCCTCCCTCCAGGGGATATAATAACTCATTCTCTTCTCTTGAGTATAATACTCTTGCAGGTAGTGTCATTCCAGCACTTGATGCTGGAATCCAGTCTTTTGCGGTTGAATTTTCTGGATCCCAGTGTCTGGGCACTGGGATGACAGGAGGGGGGGTTGGAATGACACCAGTATGGTTATTAATTGAATAAATAACCTCCTTATTTTCAGAAATCATTGGCAAACAAATGTGATGCCATATGTTTTTTGGCTTAGATAAGAGGTGCCCAGTTAAGTCTTCCAGGTGGAGCCTATGCATCACAAGCACAATTACTCCTTTTTTTCTATCGTTGAGTCTCGTTACTAAAGTCTGATCGAACCAGTTTGTGGCACGTTTTCTAAATGTTTCACTCAAAGTTTGAGCAGGGTTAAGCGGATCATCCACAATAATAAAGTCACCACCTTCACCGGTTAATGTTCCTCCAACTGATGTTGCGATTCTAAATCCTCTCTGCACTGTTTGGAATTTATATTTAGTGTTCTGGTCTTTGGATAGTTCTACCTCTGGAAATAGTTCTTTATACCAATCAGATTGCATTATGCACCTGGTATCAAGCGAATGTTTTTCACTAAGCAACTTAGAATAACTTGCAACTATTATTCTTGCAGTTGCCCAGTATCCATGCGGGCCACGCAACACTCATACATATGGACTTCATTGAACGCGGAGGCATATTGAATATTATGCGCCTTACTTCGCCAGCATTCGCTGCTTCCAGCCTATCTGCTATGACTTTTATGTACTGATAATCATTATACTCACATCCTGGCACCACTGTTTGAAAGCACAGTTCAATGAATTTTAGAAAATTTATATTATCCATATGTGTATTTTAGTGAATGGAATGTAGACTTTAATAGTTTTGATTTGTCTTGTAAGATTGAGGTGTTACAGTGACAGGCTTACAATGCTGCTAATTTAGTAAATAACCTACGAGTGCTATTTCTTCAACTTTATCGAAGTAAAGAATTGATTTCCATTGCGGTAAATGAGCAACATTATTGAATCTTTACCGTTTTTCTTTACTGCTGAATCAACTTGTTTTTGAAAATCATTAGTATTTTCTATATCGGTTCCATCTAATTGGATAATAATGTCTCCTTTTTTAATACCACGCAACGTGGCATTACTGTTACTATCTACATTAGTAACTATCACACCTTTTGTAGGATTACTTTCTTTTGATTCTTTTGGCAGGTTTGAAACAGTTAAACCAGTTATGTAATCGGATGTTGATTTGTTTTCTTCTTGATTATTACCTTGACCATCATTTGCAGATTCTTCAATCACAACCTTAATATTGACCTCTTTGCTCTTTCTAAGTAACTTAATTTGTACTTTTTTTCCAGGTTCAGTTCTTGAAACCATTTGAGGCAGTTGTGTCATTCTATCAATTTTTTTATCATCAAATTCTAATAATATGTCACCCACCTTAATTCCACCTTTTTCTGCAGGACTATCCTTTACTATACTTGCAACCAATGCGCCTTTTATATCTTTTAAACCCAAGGACTCAGCAAATTCTTTCGTTATAGGCTGAACTTGCACACCAAGCCAACCATGTTTTATTTTTTTGCCACTTTTTAATGTGTCAATAATTGACATAGCTAAATTAGATGGTATGGCAAAACCTATACCCACGTTGCCGCCAGACTCAGATGGAGAATAGATAGCAGTATTAATACCTATAACTTTTCCATTTAAATCAAATAACGGTCCTCCAGAGTTACCCCTATTAATTGCAGCATCAGTTTGAATAAATTCATTCATAGTGCCAATACTAATGTCCCTGGACCTTGCAGATATAATTCCTGTGCTTACAGAGCCACCCAAACCAAATGGGTTACCTATTGCCATAACCGTATCACCAACCCTTGCTTTATCAGAATCACCAAATGCAACAGAAGAAAGATCTTTATCAGAATTAATCTTAAGCACAGCAAGATCAGTTCTTGCATCATAGCCTAAAACTTCTGCTTTGAAATAAGTATTATCGTTCATAGTAACTGTGATATCTTTGGCGTTTTTAATAACGTGATAATTGGTTACTATAGTTCCACCTTTATCTATAATAAACCCAGAACCAAGCAACACCACCTCTTTGTTAACACTAGGGCCCCTATCCATAAAAAACTGATCAAAATGCTCAAAAAACTCTCTAAAATCATCAAAAAAATTATTTCCTGGCATAGATGGAACTCTAGTTCTGCTGTTATTTTCTTGTTTGATGATTTGTTCGCTTGAAATATTTACAACCGCAGGAATGAGTTCTTCCACTAAATCGGCAAGTCCTTGATTACAGTTGCATGCAGTAGTGCTAGCATCAACGACCTTTTTTGCATTCCAATCAAACATATTAGCATACGAAGAAAACGCAATTAGAAAATATGCAAATATAGATAAAATAAATGCCTTACTTTTCATAAATTATTTCCATCCTTTATTTAAAATATCTAAAAAGTTATTGTTTGGTGAAAGTACAAATTTAGTATTATTTTCGGCAAATGATTTACTGTAAGCGCTCATAGAGCGATAAAAGTTAAAGAACTCTTCATCAACCTTAAATGCCTCATTATAAATTCTAGTTGCTTCAGCATAACCACGGCCCCTTATTTCGTACGATTCTTTTACTGCACTGGAGATAATTTCCCTTTTTAATTTATCAGCTTTTGATCTAACTTCCTGCCCAGCTTGCTCTCCTTCTGCTCTAATTTCTTTTGCTTCTTTTTCCCTTTCAGTTTGCATACGGCGAAATATTGCAGAACTATTTTCTTCTGGTAAATCTGCTCTCTTAATTCTTACGTCTATTATTTCTATGCCAAATTTTTCAGCTTCAGAATAAACTCCACGCTGAATCAATTGCATAACTTCTGATCTTTTTTCATTCAACAAGCTAATCAACGAAAATCTGCCTATATTTTCTCTTATGTGTGCTTCTATAACCGGATATAATCTTCTAACCAGCCCTGATTCATTCCTCACAGCCTGGTAAAAAATAACAGGATTTGTTATTTTATATTTTGCATATGCATCTACTATAATACGTTTTTGATCCGCTGTTATCACTTCCCTTGGGATCTTATCAGGACTTAAATCTAAAACTCTTTTATCAAGAAACTCTACACTATTTATGAATGGTAACTTAAAATATAAGCCACTTTCCCTAACATCTCTTACAACTTTACCGAGTTGTATAACTATCGCTTGCTTTGTTTCTTGCACAACAAATATTGAATTAAATAAAACAATCAATAAAACAACAAATACAGAAACAAAAACAATTTTAATATTACTACTCATGGTTATTTTCCTAAATTTGTAAGAGGTAAATAAGAAAACATACCTTTCAGATCATCAGTTACAACAACTTTGTCTACCTTACTGAAAATATTTTCCATAGTTTCAAGATAAATACGATTCTTAACGAGAGAAGGATTCTGTCTATATTCCTCATAAAGAGATAAAAAGCGATTTGCATTACCTTTTGCTTCATTTATTATTTCATTTTCATATGCTTGTGCATCTAATTTTATCTTTATCGCTTCACCCTTTGCTCGAGGTATAATATCATTATTATAAGCATATGCTTCGTTTATAGTACGCTCTTTGTCTGCACGAGCACTTTGTACATCTCTAAACGAACTGATTACTTTTTCTGGTGGATCAATTTTTTTCATTTGAACAGATAAAATCTCTATGCCCATTTGGTATCCATCAAGAATCTGCTGCAATAGAATTCTAGTATCTCTAGAAATTTCTGGTCTGCCTTGACCAAGTGCAAAAGAGATCGTGTTTTTACCTATTATTTCTCTCATGGCACTTTCAGCAGCATTTTTAACACTGAAACCGGGTTTGTAATCCCGCACTTTGAATAAATAGTCCTTAGCATCTCTAACGCGCCATTGAACCTCGAAGTTAACGTTGACTATATTTTCATCTCCAGTTAGCATCACGCCTTCACCGCGATCTGTATCTCGCCCATAAGAACTACTTACCCCAATTTCTTCACGATTTACTTCCTTAACGTTCACTTTAAAAACCTTGCCAATAGGGTAGGGGAAGTGATAACGCAAACCAGGTGTTTCCGTATTAGAATATTTACCAAAGGTAAGTTCTATACTTTCTTCACTAGGATGGACAATATAAAAGCCAGTGCAAGCATAGAACAGCAAAATAATGAAAATGATGAAATAAGGTTTTTTGCCCCTGTTTCTGGTTAATCCATTAAGAAAGAACCTTATATCAGATACAGCTTTACTTAAAATATCTTCATTATTAGGAGTTTTGTTCCCTACCGGTTTCTTTCCCAGATTCCAAGGATTATTATCATCAAACATAATGATTGATTCTATAATTAATACGCTAATATTACTTCTTTAATAAGAAAATGCAAACATAAATTGCTATTTTATTTACAAATTAATCATCAGGATGGAAAACATGATCGTACACTTCCTTTTCTCTATGTAGTATGGTTGACTCTATGGAATTTTCTGGCTTTTTTTTGAATTCTTTTTTGTCACTCTTTAAGTGCACTACGTCTTCGTGAAAATGGAAATGATAGCTGAATAATAAAACCATTATTATTAAAGTTATAACAGCTAAAAAGATGAGTGTTCTTTTTCTATACCTCATAAATGCTTCAGCTTCTTGACCTAATTTTCTACGCTACCATAAAACACGTCAAGCGAAATTATTTGAAGACAAATAAATACTGGCAATCAATTTAACACTAACTTAAGAATCAAGGAATACAATTATAATATATTTAATTAATAGTGAGGTTTAAAATGTCACCTAATGAAAAAAATTCAAATTCTGTTGGAACTCAACAAAACCAACCAGAAGATAGTTTTGATTTGAATAAAACGATGCAAAATCTACCAAATTCAGATATTGCTAATGATCACAAGAAGCTAAAAGAAAGAATGACTGACCTGTTAAAAGGAGATACAGAATTCTCTAAGATGAAACAAGGAGATAAGATTCTTGTAGTAAGTACAGCAAGTGGGTTATTTACGGCAGTACTACCACTTTTGGCAGTTGGTGCAACACTTGCTATACCGGGTGCTATAGTTGGTCTTGCTTTATATTTCGCTGTAAAAGTCGCTGTAAAAGCAGTTCAATCTGGATATAAAGGGCTCAAGTGGTCAGCAGAAAAAACAGTTGATGGGGCGAAATATACTGCTGGGAAAGTTAAGGACGCATCAACATACGCTGCCGGAAAAGTTAGAGATGGTGCTATGCATGTTAAAGATAAGGTGAAAGAAGGTTATGAACATTCAGTAGATTCACTGAAAAAAGGCGCTAGTTTTGTAGGCGAAGGAGTGGCAAATAAGTTCCATAAGGCATCTGGTGAGACGGACTATTTAGATAAGGTAAAAAGGTTTACTCCAGATGCAATTAAGAAATCTGACGAAATAAGAAATGATATGAAAGCAATTTTTGCTGATAAAGGAAATAATTCTGGGTTAGTGAAAAATATACTTTCTGGAATATCGTCAGAAATTGATTTAAAAATGGCAGAGAAGGCAAAATCAGGGGAGATTGAACATACTTCTGGATGGCAAGTACAGAAAGAATTCATTAATAATTTAAATGAAAAAAGCTTGCATAACTTGTTAACACAAAGGTCATTACCTAAAGGTAGTTATTTCATCGACAGTGTTTTCTCTGAACATCACGATGAAATTAAGAAGGTTATTAAAGAATGTAGAGAAAATCATTTGTACTCAAGCGTAAGCAATATGTTTGACAGAGCAGAGAAAAAAGCTAACAGGCCTTCTGTCAAAAGTTTAACTAGGTCTGTGTCATCATCATTCTCTTCACTGGGAAGAAAAGGCTCTGAACAATCTAACAGCTTGTCAAAAAGCAATTCACTAAATTCTATAGGAACTGAAAGTACTGCTACTGTCTCTGATTCAGATTCTCAGAACTTTGCAACAGTCCGTAGAAGCAATTCATCTAGTAGCTTAACTCCTAAGCTTACTCCAGTTGCTCCACCAGAACTACCTAGAAGCGCCTCATTGACTAACTTAAATGGACAAAGTTCTTTCAGTGAAGATGTTCTCAGTGATCCTATTGTGGAGCAAAACCTGGATAGTTTGAGTAACAGAACTCTCACTCACAGTAATTCTACTGACAGTGGAATGGGTTCTGGTTCTTCTACGCTAACAAGAAAACAAGTTCTTCCTTTAAAAGGAGAATTTGACAGAGAACTCGAAGAAAAGTTGGCAAAACGACACGCATCTCTAGATCAACCTAGTGCAGAACCTGTCAACTCAAGAGCTACAGCAACTCCAGGAACAGTGCAATAAGTAAAACTTCTACCTTCTCCAAAAGGATGTTACTCAATGAGTAACGTCCTTTTTTTGTTTTTAAACTATAGAAAAATCCTAGATCCCAGCGGTATGCGTACAACCGTATGAACATTGTGATTTCTCTGCTAGGAAAGGTGTCATCCGAGTAGCTGACACTGGGATGGCTTTGTTGCATCGCTAGCTATGATGGATTAAAGATAAAAAAGGTGGAGAATATCAGTAGCTTATTATTCTGGTATTTATAACAAGAACGGTCAGTGAATACCTAAATTTGAGTAAAAGAAATTTCACTACCACTCACTAATCTGGCTAAAATTCAAGAATTTCAATGCTTTAGCTATTTTCAATAGAATTAAATTTATTAATATAAATAACAAATTACTATTCTTAAATTTGATCAGATTGATTGCAAAAAAACAAGATTTTCAATAGGTTGCTTATAATCCTAACTATAGTTAGCCTTTCATAAGTAGCGATGCAACAAAGCCCACTGGGATCCAGGAAAGTTTGCTTGTAAACAAGCAAACTAGCATAGAAAGTGGTTACAACGTTTTCGATGAGATTATATGGAAAACTGGATTCCAGTGTCAAGCACTGGAATGACATCACAGGGGCACTGGGATGACACCTTTACGTTTGAGGCAAACTAGCTATAACACTTAACATACTACCTTTGCAAACAAATGTTCATACAGTACGCGCTGGCGTTATTTTCTCTTGATGAATAAATCTCGGTAGAGTATAGTAGCAATGCATTTATGTAGCTACTAATGAATAATTTAGTTTTGGTTTATACAACTTTTTCAAATTTTGAGGAGGCTAAAACTGTTTCTGAAGAATTGTTAAACGAGAAATTAATTGTATGTGTAAATATATTTCCTGAAGTGAATTCTCTGTATTTATGGAAGGGTGAAATTAACAGTAGTTGTGAAATAGTAGCAATTATGAAAAGCAAAAATGATCAAGTTGATAAAATTGTAGAAAAAATCGAAGCAATGCATTCTTATGATCAGCCAGCTATTGCTGTGATGCCCATAGAAAAAGCAAATAAATCTTTTACTAATTGGGCTAATAGTGTTATTGATGTAAGTAGTATTGGGGTGTAGCCAAGTGGTAAGGCAGCGGTTTTTGATACCGCCACGCGAAGGTTCGAATCCTTCCACCCCAGCCATATTGAAGTGGGTGTGAAATGATATCACTTTTCTATAAATTAAGATTATTGAATTATATATTAGGTAGTCTAAAAGATATAATTGTGAAACTGTTTCTCTTCACAATGTATCTTTACACATTCAGCATTGTGCTCATGTTTCTCAGCAATGGTTTTTGGTATGCTGTAGAATTTTGCTCTTTCAAAAATGCGTTTTACCGTTTGTTTCAATATTGCAAGTGGTATTATGAAAATAGGGAAGATCTCGGTTACGGAATTTCTATTCGAATATTAGTGGCGTTTCTTACTCCGCATTTTCTCTATAAATTATTACTTGGCATAGGCTGGAAGTTCTTTTTAAAGGAAAAGATAATACAGATACTCAACACAAGAAGAAAAAAGGGTAGTGAGTTCAGTAACAGTAGCAAACCAAGTGGCAGTAGTTATAGTGATAAGAATAATTACAGCAATAACAGTGGTAACAATGAGCGTCAAGCTCAAGATGCAAAGCGAAAAGTAAACATGATAAAGCAGCTATTAATCAAAGATATAGAGGCAACTATAGATAGGAGATTGAATTATATTTTTTTCGGTAAAAGGAGTAAACCTCATTAAGTATATAAAAAGGCTTTATCTAGTAAGGCTTTTTAAGGTTGGCTGTATTTTATTTTTTACGTATACCGGATCACAATCAGCCAATATACATGTGTGCACAAAATCTTGACTAAAGTCTGACAACCAAGAAATTGCCTTACGTTTTTCTACCAAGCTTTCTGTTTTTTTACAGTTACTTGCTGCATCAATCATTGCCTGCGCTATTACTGATTTCCACAGCAAATAATACCTTTGTATATCATCTGACGTACTATTTGTTTCATAGTGGTTAAAAAATTCTTTAAAATTGAAGTTGTTTGACATAATGATACCTCTTTGGATTAAAATTTGAATGATTTGAGTTTATGTCGCCACAGCAGATTCCGCTAACAAGCAGCGGGATAACGAATTACTTAACCGTCATTACACCGTCATACCGCGATTCATTCGCGGTATCTCGCTAACAAGCAGCGGACCGTCATACCGCCGCGGCGCTAACAAGCAGCGGGATGACGGTTGTCAGGCCAGCGCCCCTATGATGTCATTCAAGTAGCTGACACTGGTTCCTTTATGACGGCAGTGCCCCTATGGTGTCATCCCAGTGTCCCTATGATGTCATCCCAGTGCCCAGACACTGGGATCCAGGAATTTTGATTGGACACTGGGTTGGTAAGCATAAAAGTGTTATGTAAAATACAACGTTCTTGATGGGATTGCATGAAATGCTGGATCCCAGTGTCTGGGCACTGGGATGACACCATAGGAGGCTGCTTGGATGACAAAAAAAGGAGCACTGGAATGACAGCAATCTACGTCATACCGCGATTCATTCGCGGTATCTCAGCCGCTAACAAGAGATCCCGCTAACAAGCAGCGGGATGACGGTTGTCGTTTAGCCATAAACATTAAGAAATTTACCAAATGAAAAAAAAGGCAAAAGAAGCCTCGTGGTTATTATCCGCTTTAAAATATTGGCGTTTTTTATGTTTTAAACGCTTGACAAGCGAAATTCAGCTGCTTTTAATTGCAACTAACTTACGCTGCAAATGTTTAAGAAATTTACTAAGCAGAAAAAAAGACAAAGAATCCCCGAGTTAGCTAGTCTTTTACTATCTCTGTCGAGTATTGGCATTTTTTGATGTCTTGTAACGCTTTATAAGCGCGTTCAGCTTATTTAGATAAAAATCTAGATGTAGATGAAGTTTTGTAAAGACATACAGTATCTATATACTGCAAAAAATTGAACATAAGACGCCGATACATTAAGTAATCCTTACCTTTTAATCTGCAGATTGGCGAAAGCAAATACAATAGCTTCAGTTTCATGATAAGGGGGCTGGCGAGGTTTGTCAAGGAAGTTTTTTCGTTTCTGCGGGCTACCTGGTTTTCCTACTGAAATTTTGAAAAATGTAATCTACTCCTATATTCAAATATATCAAGCAGTAATTCAAAATCAGCCATTGCGCCTTTTGCGTTATTATACGCGAGATTGAGCAGCTCTTTGTCCTGATATAAATCAGCAAATTTAAATTCCATACATCCTGATTGCCTTGTCCCTAAAATATCTCCACTGCCTCTTAGCATCATATCCCTTTCAGCAATGTAAAATCCATCCTGTGACTCACACATGATCTTTAACTTTGAAGACGAGCTTTTACTTAAATTATCGTATAATAATACACAAAAAGATGGCTTGTTTCCTCGTCCTACTCTGCCTCTTAACTGATGCAATTGTGATAACCCAAATTGCTCTGCATTTTCTATAATCATGATGGTTGCATCTGGCACATCTATACCAACTTCTATCACAGTGGTTGCAACAAGCAGAGAAAATTCATTCCTTTTGAAGGAAAACATAACTTGATCTTTCTGCTCCTGAGTCAATTTTCCGTGTATTATCCCGACTTTATCAAGAAATGTTTTTTGTGATTCCTGAAAACGCATCTCTGCTGCAGCAATATTGGTCTCTTCGTTTTCTTCTATATATGGACAAATCCAATATGCTTTTTCGCCCCTGTTTATAGCACCTTTTAGCTTTTCAATAACATCTGGCACCCTACTAATGTTCATAGTTACAGTTTTTATTGGCAATCTGGATTTTGGTTTTTCTTTCAAAATTGAACATTCAACGTCACCATACATAGCTTGCTGCAAAGTTCTTGGAATGGGAGTTGCAGTAACGAAAAGTATATCGGCATTTTCTCCTTTTCCTACCAAGCGATTTCTCTGCATCACTCCAAATCGCTGTTGCTCGTCTATGACTGCAAGCCCTAAATTTTTAAATGTAACGTTAGCTTGAAATAGTGCATGAGTGCCAATCACTATATTTAAAACACCACTTGCAAGTTCGTTCATGATAATCTTTCTTTCCTTGCGCGAAGTTTTACCAGTAAGCAGCGCAACTTTTATATCGGTACAGGATAAAACTTCCTCAATCCAATTATAATGTTGCTCCGCCAAGATAGTAGTCGGTGCCATTAGAGCTGCCTGCATGTTGTTTTCTACCACATTTATCATTGCAAAAAGTGCAACTACGGTTTTGCCACTACCAACATCACCTTGCAGCAAGCTTATCATGCGATACTTGGATTTTTGTCTCTCTGAGATCTCATCTATTGCACGAGTTTGATCATTTGTTAATTGAAACGACAATTCATTTAAAACTTGCTCTTTGTATTTACTCAATATTATAAATTCTCTTCCCCTTTCTTTCACATGATTTTTTCTTGCAAGTTTCAGCGCTAGCTGATACGCAAACAATTCATCATAAGCAAGCCTTTTTCTACAAACCTCAGCTTCCACCAATGAGCTTGGTCTGTGCAACTTTATGATGCTTTCCCTCCAACTTAACCATTTTTTTTGCTTGATTAATGTATCATCTATCCACTCTGGTAAATCAGGCAATTCCTTTAGATTAGAGCTTATTATGTTCCCAATGCGCTTATTGGTAATGCCACGGCATAATTGGTAAACTGGCTCTATGCAAGCTATTTCTTTAAATTGGTTGATGTCAAGCGACACGTAATCTGGATGAGTAATTTGCCAATGTTCAGCAAATTTTTCGAGTTTGCCACTGATGATCACATTCGCTCCAATTGGAAATAGTTTATATAAATACTTAACTGAGTAATTAAAAAAGACTATGAATATATACTGACTCTCACTTTCAACGACTATTTTATATGGTCTACCTCTAAAAGTGGGCGACTGATGTTCATAAACTTTTGCAATGAAAGTTGTAAATTCTCCAACTCGAGCATCAGATAGTAACTTGCTTCTATCCACATAACTAAGTGGCTTATAAAACAGCAGATCCACCACCTTGTCCCCACCACAAAGTTTAGGCAATATTGCGGAATGGAACTTAGGTATATTCTCCAGCCTGCTATTTAGAAAAATCTGATTGCTCATTGAGATTCATACATGTGTAAAACTGTTATAGAGCCTTTTTAAAATCTTGTCACCTTATGGTCAGGTATGCACTATAGCTAGCACAGCTCTCTAACGTCATACCGCGATTCATTCGCGGTATCTCAGCCGCTAACACGTAACGGAATGACGAATTTGTTGTTTTTAAAATCGTCGGTAAGCCTAAGTTACCCCTAACTATATTTGCTATCATAGGGCTTATAGTAGGTATTTTATTAACTTATTAATCATTTTTATGTATTATTATACCATTAGCAGTCTATATCAAGGTATTAATGATGAACAGCTCTACACCAAAAGAAAAGGAAAATCCAATAGTTACACTAAGAGCTCAAGCAGAAAAGTTTGGTTTTAGCAGGTTGAGGGCTGGTAAAGATAATGCTGAAGCGAATTCTGGTGCAACTATGTACGTAGATCTTCCAAGAATGAAACTTGTTATTCAGAACAAAGTTATAACAAAAGAGCTTGTTGATGAATTATATAATAAACATACCAACCTCATTTCAAATGACAAAAATAAGTACCGCCAATTTGTAAAACAAGTTTTTACAGAGCTATTTGAATATGCTGAAGCAGAAGTTCCAAATGATTCTATTCTAGAAGAACTAATCACTAATTGTAACCAGGCTGCTTATGTGGGTGCATTGTATGGTAAAGGAGGACCTATCCTTCATTTAGCTGAAACATATGGGTTATTGTTTCAGTCTAATCATGTAACACATATTAATTGTAGTGATCCAAGTCATGCGGCAATCAGAATTGAAGAAAAAATTGCAGTTCGCACTTTTGCAGAACTGGAAGAAGAATTATGTAAATTGGATAGCTCGCTAGAATTCACACTTAAGTCTCAAGGTGACAAAGATGTAACATATGAAGATGGTAAATTGTCGCTCACTGTTCCTCGAAAATTGAGAGATTACAAAATTGATGGCAGAAATTTATTTGATGTCATTAAGGAGTATTTTTACGAATTCTGCGAGAAGCTAGGATTTAAGTTGAAAATAGAGCATGACTTGGATAAGCAACTGAAAGTGAACAGTGTAGAGTCACTTACCCACGATAAGGGTAGGACTTAGCCTTGATAATGATTAAGATATCTCAATCTCTGTAAGCTTATTTGCACAATCAATTACTTTAGAACTCGGAAATTGATTTTTAAACCAAGTATACTGACGTTTCGCGTAGTGTCTTGTATTGGTTTGAGCAATCTGTATCGCTTCGTCTAAAGTAATCTCACCTTTCAAGTACTTTATAATTTCTGGCACTCCGTGTGCTTTCATAGCTGGCAAATGTGGGGCTAGGTTCATGTTAAGTAGCTTTTTTACTTCATCAATTGCTCCATTTTCAATCATTTTGATAAAACGAGAATTTATTTTTTGGTATACATCCTCACGTTTAGGCAAAATTGTATATATCTTAAAATTATTGAATAAAGGAGGCTGTCGATTTTTCTGCCATACGAAAATCGACTTGCCAGTTTCAGTGATAACTTCAAGTGCCCTTGAAAGGCGGTGCGAGTCATTCATGAATACTTTACCTTGAATCCTTGGATCTTTGCTTAGCACTAATTTGTAAAACTCCTCTTTACTTAAATTTTTCCTTAATTCGCTTACATTTTTCCTTACTTTCTGACTTATTTGTGGCATTGATGATAAGCCTTTGATTAAACTGCTGATGTAAAGCCCGCTTCCTCCAGTGATGATAGGTATTTGAGCATTTTCTAATGCGTGATTAACTTCTTTTTCTAAATCCTCTAACCATAGACCCACGGAATAATTTTCTTTTGCTGAAACATAACCATATAATTTATAAAATTCTTCTTGCTTTAGTGGTTGAGCAGTAATTATGGGAATTTCTTTGTATACCTGCTTTGAATCACAATTTATTATACTAATATTTCCATATTTTTCTCTCAGGTTATCGCATAATTCTGATTTACCTGAGGCCGTAATTCCTGTAATAATTACTATATTATTTTTCATTTATATTAATTTAATTAACATATGATAAAGTGTAGTAAAAGTTTGGATTCTACAATCTAAAGTTTGGAGATTTTTATGGCAGAAAACAACGACAATAATTCATTTACTAAGCGTTTCACAAACAGGACTCCTGGCGGTACAGGGGAAGGTTTTTCCAGTAAGTATTCGTCTCAAAACACCAAAGAACGGGCATTAGGGGAAAAAGGAAAAATTTCTGAATTAGCAGGCAAAAAAACCGAATCCAAGGAAGCTTTTTCTGAAAGTGGCGGCATAAAAAGTAAAAGCAGAACTGTCAATGAAAGATCTTTTGCTGATGCAACAAAAAGAAGTAGGTCAGATCTTATATACTTAGTCCGTGGTAAAGATCGTGGAAAATCAGCGTGGCATTATGTATTAGTTGATAAAGAGAAAAGAGAAATGTTTCTAGCAAAAAGCAGAACTGGCTCTATAGATGTTGCAGACTATGGAGAGATTTTGTATTCAGGATGGGGAGAGGATCCACCACAGGCAATAATTGATAAAGTCAATGAAGAGTTTGGGTTGTAGCAAATCTGCATAACAAATGGTAAGCTGCGTTGCATTACGTTTACAAAAACTAGCAGTTACTATATAAGATACAGTGCAACAAAACTGATCTAGTTGTTATGAATAAGTTTTTAGCTATATGGTATCTAAAATAATAAATGCAATACAGAACAATTTATTAGTGTGTTTTCCAACAGAAACAGTGTATGCTCTTGCTTGTAATGCACTAGATAATGAATCTATAGGAAAAATATATCAGATAAAGAAACGCTCTCAAAATAAACCACTGTCTATATTTGTTAGTGATATTTACAATTTGACAAAAATAGCAAAGGTAAAGGAAAGATATATTGATTTAATAAACCACTTTTCTCCTGGACCAATTACCTATATTTTACCACTTAAAAACAACAACATATTGCCAAACGAATTCTTTAAAGATAGTATAGGTATCAGAATTCCTGAGCATCCTATTGCAATTTCAATACTAAACAAACTGAAAGTTCCAATAGTTGCAACTAGTACAAATATTTCAGGAAAAGAAAGTGTATGTAAGGCAAACGATATACCACAATCCATTAAGCAACATTTATCTGTAGTGATTGAAGATGACGAACTAGTTTCTGGTATAGAATCTACTATTATTGACTTAACCGAAGATAAGATTAAGGTTTTAAGGGAAGGTGCAATTTCATTACAAACAGTAAACAACGCATTTTCAAACTAAAATCTATAGGAGAAAGAATGAAAAAAGTAATAGGCCACAACCAAGCCAAAAAAAAAATAATGAACAACTTATCTGTTCAGTCTTGGCTGATCTGTGGTAAAAAAGGTATAGGAAAAGCAACACTTGCAAAATCCTTCTCCAATTGGTTACTCATAAAAAACTATAATGAAGTAGCATTGGACTTACACATTGTTGAAGGTGATACTATCGGAATAGAAAAAGTCAGAGAAATGAAAAACTTTCTACACTTAAGTCCCATTCAATCAGAACACAAAATAGCTATAATAGATAGCTTAGAGGCAATGACTAATAACGCTAAAAACGCAATATTGAAAATATTAGAAGAGCCGCCAAAAAATTCTAAGATATTTATAATTAGCCATAAGCCATATGATATACAAACCACTATCCGGTGTAGGTGCTTTCAGCTAAATTTACTCCCATTAACTTATGATGAAACAAAGCAAGTTGCTTCATCTCAATGTAAATTTGATAATCAAACGTTTGACGAAATGATTACTTTATTTCCTGGAATGCCAGGAATGATAATAAATACAATAAGTAGTGATGCTTATGAAGCATACAAATGCTTTTATAAATTTCTTCATGATTTAAAGAATCCCAATATGATTAATAAAGTAATTAATAGCGAAATCGAACTAGAACTAGCATCATATATAATTCAGGCCTTCATTTTAGAAAGCATAAAGAGAGAGGTAAATGGTGTTGAAATTCTGCTAAGTCAGTGGAAAAAAATAGATGAACTTTTCGTTGCCGCAAAGCAACTCCACTTAGATAAAAAGCATGTTTTAGCTAATGTAGTTAATATCATGACATAAGTTTACAAAGTATAATACTTTTAACATAAATTCATGATAAAATTCTGTTAATTTAATACTCGAAGTATATAATTTGACTGATAATAAATTAACTGTATGGCAATCAATAGAAGTTTTGACGAAAGCCATATTGAACATGCAGAAAAAATTAAGCTTAATTAAGAATATAGCTTCAGATCAAGACATAACCCTAGAAAAAGGAAAGGAGTTGTTAAGTGGCATTTATGAAGCAAATTTTAAGCTAAACAAGACAATCAATATAGCTACTTTGCCAAAAATTGGCTATCATATGCTAAATGGTGAGCTTGTTGTACGTAATCATATTACGGAAGAGGAAGTAAAGATTCCTGGAGATTTTCATTACCTTAAAGTCGTAAAATCCGATCATGATAATTATAAATTAACGTTTTGTAATTTTTTAGGTAATGAGTTTTTTGAATATAAAAAGTATGATCCACAATATTCTGGTATTTCAGATGAATATAAATTTGTGGATTTTGGTAGTGTAAGAAAGACTCATAATCTAAAATTTAAGGAATACATTGGTCATGCACCTAAATTTTTTGCTGCAGAAGGGCCTATTGAGCCTGGATCCCAAAACCATGTAATTGATCTATTTGAGCTAGTCAAAAGTGGTAAAGGTAGAAAAGTGGGAACCTTTGCTGATGAATTTGGTTATTTTGATGATCAAAATAAATTACATTATTATAATTATCACAAAAGTGTAGAAAGTAATACTTATGATCCTGAAAATTTCAGTGTAAAAATGATAAATATAGATGTGAGCAAAATCGATAAATTCTACCTCATTGCAGAACAAGGTGATATAATCATTCATCCTATTTGGGAAAATTTAGACATATTTTAAAGTTTTTTTTAGAGTATCTAAGCTTATTGTTATTATAATGATCCGATTAGGTCTGGTAGTATTGTGTTATGGAAGATAAATTGCTTGAATCAGTAAAAAACAAAAGTTATTTCAGTAAAGCAGTCGAATGGTACTGCCATAGGTATCTGTTTTGTGTAGCAGAAAGATCTTGGATGGCATTAATAGTATCGCTTCTCCTAGTATGCTTATGTTTATTAACATTAAACATATACCTGTTATTTCCTATTAAAAAAGATTTAAATTTTGTGAAGTATATGAACCACACAGAAGATGAGTTCTCTGCAATGCATAAGCTTAGTTTCAGTAAAAAGGAAGATGAATACACTTCCACAGCGAGGTACTTAATAAGTAAATACATTGAAATATACGAGTCCATTAAGATCGTTGAACCGAAGTACCAAGAAAATTTTATAAGAAACAATTCTATACATAAAATCTATCAAGGCTTTCAGGAAAAAACGAATAATGAAGCTGGTAATTTGTCTTTATCTAAAAGAAAAATCGCCAACATAAATGTAATAACATTATCTATTGATCGATCGACCAAGGACTTAGTTACATTTGCTGGAAATGCTACTGTAGTTTTTACAACCGAGCAAAATAAGGAGGATACTGTGGAGATTAGCTTCACTTTGTCGAATATAAAAGCAACTCTGGCTGGTATAATACCATTTAAATTTATTGTTAATGGTTATAAATACAGATTTTAAAATATTACTTGGTAGCTAAAAAAAATAACCAAAGTGCACATAGCAGTAATAACTGGAGGTAAAACTAGAAGAATTGGTGTTTTTTTAATAAAGTAATTCTGAGAAGGTTTTAAGAAAAAGGCGTTGTAAATTATCGGTAAAAAGTACAGAGCGTTGAGTATAGTACTAACAATTAACACTAGAGTTACAAACACAGAAAGTATTACATTGCCAGAGTTGAAAACAGCTTGAAAAATGAGAAATTTACCCCAAAAAGTCGGAGCAGGCGGCACCCCTATCATAGACAATGCACCTATAGCAAATGCTGTCATGCTAATTGGCATACTGCGTCCTATACCGTAAATCTTATCTATATATTTCTCACCTGCTCTCGTTATTATTGCTCCGGCAACGAAAAACAAAGTGATTTTTGCAAATGCGTGGCAAACTAATTGAAAAATTGCAACCCTCATGCTGAGATCACTAAAAATTGAAGCGAATAATATAATATACGACAATTGAGAGATGGTAGAGTAAGCAAGCAATTTCTTTAATTCTTTTTGCTTTAGTGCAATCAATGATGCAGTAATAATAGTAAATCCAGCAGCGTACGGAAGCCACCCTCCAGCAAACCAATTTTGCTGCACAAAACGTTGCATATTATCGACGCCGAAAGTGTATAATATAACTTTTATGATGATGAAAACTCCGGATTTCACAACAGCAACAGCGTGCAGTAGTGCACTCACAGGAGTTGGTGCAACCATTGCTTTTGGTAACCAAAAATGCATTGGCATTAATGCAGCTTTTCCTATTCCGTAAATCAGCATAGCAAAACACACTGCAATGAAAGTGATGAGTGAAGTATCAAATTTGAATATTCCACCGCTTACAAAGTCTAAAGTATGAAATTCATGATATAAAAGGCCTATTGCAGGAAAAAATAATACCAAAGAAGAGAAAAATAGCACGCCAAAGTAATAGCGTCCTGCAATCATTGATTCATTTGTTGAGTTGTAAGTAACCAGAGGGTATGTACTAATAGTTAGAAGCTCATAAAAGACAAATGTAGTGAGCAAGTCTCCAGAAAAAGCAATAAACATTGCACAGCCAATCGATATTGAAAAAAAGCATAGAAAACTTGAGTGATTGCTATCAGCATAGTTATTCTGCATATAACATATTGCATATATACTGGTCAGCACCCATAAAAACGATATTAATAAACTGAATATTACTCCGGTAGACTCTAGCTTTAAACTAATGTGCAAATTATTACCAAAATCCATGAGAATAAATTGAGAATGATCACCATATACCCAATATAAAGTGCACAGACACGTATACGTAAACAGAAGTACAGAAGAAGTGACAGTAATACTATTGTTCACTCCGGGCCATTTACCAGTAAAAAAAATAACTAACGCACTTAAAAGTGGAATCAACGCAGTAATTAATAAATAATTCTCAGTAATTGAAAATGGTAAGGAAAGAGACGTTAAAACACAGTCCATTAAATAATTCATCTTTTTGTTTAGGTAAAGCTAGAATTATACTAAAATCATAGAAAAACCGCTATGTTTTTTTGGCAAACTAGTCGTTTGTGTATGCTATAGCTATACTGCGATTCATTCCACAACTGTACGAACATTTGTTTTTGTTAAACACAACAAAGATGTCATCCCAGTGCCCTGACTACTTGGATCCAGGAAAGTTTGCTTGTGAGCAAGCAAACTAGCATAGAAAAACGTTTTCGATGAGATTGCAGAAAACCAGTGTCTGGGCACTGGGATGACAAAGGAGGACAGTGTCAAGCACTGACCATTTGCTGTGCAGTTTACCTTTAAAAATGAATGTTCATACAGTAAGCCATAAGATGACAAAAGAGTAAACTTTATCTGTGTGAGCTATAGACGCAAATTACAACAAATGCAGTAGCGTAATCTCCATCGTCACTTAAAGAAAGATGAATTTTGGAGATAAAATCCTTGCTAACGGTAAGATATGGCTTGCCTCTTACATCATTGTATATTTCTATATCTTTCATTGTAATACCCTGACCACTACCTCGTGCTTTAACAAAAGCTTCTTTTGCTGCAAAGCGTTTAGCAAAATACCTTGCTCGCATTTCTTGACTATTATACTTTCTACTTAGCTCTATTTCCTTTTCAGTGTAGATTCTATTGAGAAATTTTTCCCCGTATTTTTGTAATATTCTCAATATTCTTGGTATATATACTATGTCAGTGCCGATACCGTGTATCATTTTGCGCTAAAGTGATTTATTGCTTCCTCAATCTGCATTTCCTTTACCTCTCCAGTTGCTCTATTTTTTACTTCAACTATATTTTCACTTACTGCTTTCTTTCCGACAATTATTTGCCACGGCAAGCCTATCAGATCCATTCTAGAAAATTTTACTCCTACACTCCCTTCCGTATCATCGTAAAGCACTTCATCGCTCTTCAAAGCTTTGTATATTTTATCTGCAGCCTCCGTTACTTTCATTTGTAAATTGATTAAACCAATTCTGAAAGGAGCTACCTCCTCCGGCCAGATAATTCCCTTATCATCATGAAAAGCTTCTATTATCGCACCAACAAGTCTTGAAACCCCAATGCCATACGAACCCATATGTATATTGACATTTTTTCCATCTTGAGAAGTAACACTTGCCTTCATAGGCTTTGAATATTTGTCGCCAAAATAAAAAATATGCCCTATTTCAATACCTTTACTAACATTTAACTGCTCTTGTGATATAGGGCAAGTCTCAGGATCATGCATATCATCTGCAACTGCGTATATACTCTTTAAACTTTCAATATCTTCACTCTCTAGTAGTTCAGAAAATTTATTGTCATAATATAAAGTGCTCTCACCAGTGTTTGCCAATATATGAAACTCGTGGCTCAAATTTCCTCCAATTGGCCCCGTATCAGCTCGAACTCCAATTGGAGTAAATCCCATGCGTTTGAAGATTTTTATGTAAGTTTTGTACATCAAATTATATGAATTCAGTGCACCTTCGTAATCTACATCAAAACTGTATGCATCCTTCATCAAAAATTCCCTGCCCCTCATAACACCATAACGTGGTCTTACCTCATCACGGAATTTCCATTGAATTTGGTATAAACAAAGTGGCAAATCTTTGTAACTTTTTACCACATCTCTAATTAAATCAGTTGCTATCTCCTCATGCGTTGGACCAAAAAGCATATCTTCCTCATGCCTATCCTTTATGCGTAGCATTTCCTTACCGTAATCATCGTAACGCCCTGATTCTCGCCAAAGACTTGCTGGTTGCACACAAGGCATTAATGCTTCAATAGCACCGGATTTGTTCATTTCATCTCTGATAATATCTTCAATATTCTTAAGCACTAAGAGACCAAGTGGTAACCACGTATAGATGCCAGATGCTATCTGCTTTATTAAACCTGCACGCAAAGAATATTGATGGGAGATAATTTTAGCATGGGCAGGCTTTTCCTTTAGAGTTGGCAGGTAATATTTGGATAAGCGCATATAATAGATCTGATTGTATTAAGTAATCTTAATACAATCAGACCTGTAGGTAAACTTATTTTGAAAAGGAAGGGAAGTGCATGGCTGACCATTTCATAGTTATCATAGTCCTTGTACAACATTTTCCTTTTGGCATCGCAACGCTTTTCCACCAAACTGTGCTATGCGATCCTCAACAGAAAGAGGAGGTGAATCTTGCACCTCATTATCCACTGAGTCAACATTATTTACTTGTGGTGAATCAACACACGAACTTGGCGGTACCGGTGACTCCTCTGTTTCTTGTTCAGGATGTATCGGAGATGTGGCTCTAGATCCTATACCACTGTCAAGACCCCCGCTTCCTTCTTCCTTGCTTGATGGGGAATTTGTGTGTTTTGTCTGCTCCTCTTTTTCCTGCTCTATCTCTTTCTGTTTGTCTTTGCTTTCATCTGTAGTCCAATCTGAATCGCTAATAGAATCAGAATGCTCACTTTCACTATCTGAGAATTGCATGACTGCTGCTCTCTCCTTAAGTCTCTTTGTCCAATCTGAATCATTATCATCCGACTTCTTTCTCTCTGCTTGCTCCCTATCTATTCTTGCAGCAAACTCTTCTGGTGTTTCTTTTTTGTCAGTGCCCCCACTACTTTCTAATTTTGCTTTCAATTCATTTGTAAAATTTTGTTGCTGCCCACTCTTTTTAACGTAGTACCTCCTCTTATCTGTTCAAACAGAGTAGAATGATTATTATTCTCAGGTTCACCAGCCTTCTTCGGTGCATCATTCTTAGGTTACTCCGTACGCTTGGAAGCTGTAAAAAAATGCGGAGGCGGAGGTGGTAGTGCAGCATCTTGTGGCAATGGAGGAGGTGGCGGCGGTGGTACACTGACACTTGGATTTGGTTGTGTTCCAAACGTTACTGGAGGTGATTGAGGAGTAGGTACATTTGATTTATTCTCCAGATTAGTACAATTTTTACACACAAATTTTTGTGGTTCTTGAGATGGAGTATGGCCGAATTTCTGTCCATTAAGACCTACTTCTTTCTTATTATCATCTCTAGAAATAGCCAGTTTAACAAGATATGTCACTGAAATAAGTGCAACAACCGTAGAAACAGCAAAAATTGCTAAAGGAACTGCTGCAATAGGACCAGAACCAGAAACTGCTATAATAACATAAGGAAGATATTGACCAGATATGAAACTAAATATAGATAATAATGAAACAGCAATTAAAGGTTTCCATATAGTCTGCTTAGTTTTAGTAAGCTCCTGACTATCTTTTAGCAATGAAGAATTATTGGATATCATCATTTCTTTGCCTCACTTGTTAACGATAATTTAATAATAACCCAATTAATAATTTCTGTCAATAATTAATTATGAAAAACAAAGTTGCAATTTGAATAGATAAGCTATAAGTAATATACGACCAGCAATAGCCATACAATAGACTTCTTGTATAACCCACACTAAGTAGAAAAAAGGTGTCATCCAAGTAGCTGACACTGCTCTCCTTTGTCATTCCAGTGCTTGACACTGGAATGACACCATTTTGGATGGAAACCAGTGTCAGAACTAGTTAACCATGGGGCTTCTTTTGCCTTTTTTTCCATTTGGTAAATTTCTTAAATATTTATGGCTAACATGAAGCTAAGTACGAACTTTGTTAAACATAACAAATGGTGCCATTCCAGTGCTCCTTTTTTTGTCATCCCAGTGCTTGACACTGGGATCCAGTTTTCCATATAATCTCATCGAAAATGTTGTAACCACTTTCTGTGCTAGTTTGCTTGCTTACAAGCAAACTTTCCTGGATCCCAGTGTCTGGGCACTGGGATGACATCATAGGGACACTGGGATTACACCCTGACAATCGTCATCCAGCTACTTGTTAGCGGCTAAGAGATACCGCGAATGAATCGCGGTATGACAGTTCGTGGCGGCATGACGATAACCTCGTCTCACTGCCATTAAGTTAAGGAAAAAAGATAGATTTTATGGGATAATGATGTATACCAATAAGTTTAAAGGTAGTATGAGTAAAAAAGGCAGTAATAAAATTTATTCAAAATGAATTGGCAAGTCTAGAATTTATAGAATCCCATAAATCATCTTCAAAAGATTTTATGAGAAAGAGGAAGTTATCTTTTATTGACATATTTATCTTAATTTTAAGAAAAAGTGTAAAGTCGCTGCAAGTAATACTAAACGAATTTATTTTATATAGGAAAAAAGACTATACCGTTACTGCTAGTGCTTTTAGTCAAGCAAGAAAAAAAATGAAACACAGTGCATTTTCAGAAATTAACGAAGGTGTGGTTTCCTTGTACTACCAAGACCAAAAATTTAAAACTTGTTTTGGCTTTAGAGTGTTAGCTCTTGATGCCTCCAAAATCATTTTACCAACAAGCGTTGAAATAAAAAATGAATTTGGCTCAAGAAAAATACGTAACCAAAAACCAAAAGATTTAGGTGATTATGCAAGTGCAACCTTTGCGGTTTGTTAAGATGTGCTAAATAATGTTGCCATAAGGTCAGTGTTAGATAGAGGTAACACTCATGAAATTAACTTAGCAGATGAAATGCTTAAAGTTGTAAATACTAATGACTTACTGATTTGTATATTTATCTTATAAATTTCTTTCTAGCCTTACAAAAAGAAAAATTGCTTATGTCATTCGATGTCCCAGATCATCTTTTAATGAAGTGAATGCTATGTTTGAAGAAAAAAGCCCATCTAGTGTTGAGGTTACCATATGTGCTCAGCGTAAGATAAAACAAGAAAATAGTGGAATAACGCTTCAAAGTGGTACTGCCATCTGGTGAAATTGAAGTGTTAGCTACATCATTAATGGATGAACAAAAGTTTCAAACTGGAGGATTTAAGGAGTTATATTTTTTACGCTGGGGAGTTGAGACATTTTTTGCAAAACTCAAAGGAAGACTAAGTCTAGAAAATTTTACAGGAAAAAGTGTTGAGTCTGTTAAACAGGATTTTTGGTCAGCTATCTTTATTAGCAACCTAGAAAGTGTTATGACAGAAGATGTAGAAGAAGCGTTGAATATGGACTTAACCGATGATAAGCTTAAGAGGAGCATTAACAAATCTGTCTCATTTAACGCGATCAAAAACTTGGCTTTCGACATTTTTGCTACGGAATCAGATACTGACTGCATTATGGATCAATTATCAAAGCTATTTTTGATGAACACTTTGGCGGTAAGAAAGGGAAGGAAAGTTGATCGTCATAAGGTACCTTATCTTCGTTCGTTCAATTACCAAAAAAGGGTTAGAAAACACATATTTTGACTAGAGGTAGTATTCATATCTTCTGATAATAACTGGGTAGCTTATTGCCATAGCTCCTGTAAAATGACTTCTAAACAAACTATTTCTTAAGTAATTTACACTTCAGAGTTTATCTGCTTTAAAGTTTACTCTATTCTGTTTCAGTATTTGTCATAAATCCTTAATTATTTCTGACTTTTTAGTTCAGTTTTTAACCATTCTTTCCTTAACTTAATGGCAGTGAACCTCGTCATCCCGCTACTTGTTAGCGGGATCTCTTGTTAGCGGCTGAGATACCGCGAATGAATCGCGGTATGACGGTTCGCGGCGGTATGGACGTAGGAAAACCTTTCTTGGGTCAGCTATAGAGACTCTCATCTTTAGCGAGCTTCAAGGTAATTGGTTGCTATTTGCGAAAATATTCGCATAATTTAAGTAACGTTACTTAATAAAAATTAACTATGGAGCTTAATAAGATTGCAGCATCGATTTTACTTTCTGGGCTAATCATTATGATAGTTAGTAATGTAGTTGATATGCTTTACAGTCCAGAAGAATATAAGATTGAACACCAAACGATAGTAGCTGCTGGCAGCAATGAGTTCCAGCAAAAAATCGAGCAAGTGGCGCTTGATATTGGAGCGCTCATGCAGAATGCTAGCTTTGAGAAAGGTAAATCAGCAGCAAAAAAATGTATAGCCTGCCATAGTTTTGAGAAAGGTGGAATGAATAAAGTAGGACCAAACTTATGGAACATCGTTGGAAATAAAAAGGCCCATCTTGGTAACTCATTCAATTACTCAAAAGCAGTGCTTGAAAGAGGTGGAAAATGGGGGTATGAGGAGCTATTTGCCTTTTTAAAGAACCCAAAAGCCTATATAAAAGGTACACGTATGGCATTTGCAGGTATTTCCAATCCACAAGAAATTGCAGATCTAGTTAGTTATTTGCATCAATTGAGTGATAGCCCGGTTGCTTTGCCAAAGTAGTATGGATTATTGTAAATTGTTTGATGGAAATAATGGTCACATAGCATATCGAAAGCTACAAGGAAAGAAAGCTTCTGTAGTTTTTTTCGGTGGATTTGCATCCAATATGGATGGAACTAAAGCAACTGCTATTTACAAATTTTGCCAAGAAAATGACGTAGCACTTGTGCTATTTGATTATTTTGGTCACGGTCATTCAAGTGGTAATTTTATTGATTACACGATAAGTGATTGGCAAAAAAATTGTGCTAAAGTAATGAGTGAATTAACTAGCGATAAACAAATAATTATAGGTTCAAGTATGGGAGGATGGCTGATGTTGCTCACTGCCCTTCAATTTCCAGAAAAAATTGCAGCACTAATTGGTATATCGTCTGCTCCCGATTTTACTGAAGATTTGATATTCAAGCAATTGTCAGGCAAGCAAAAAGAAGAACTAGATTCTAAAGGTGTAATAGATTTTACTTCAGAGCATTGTACATACAAAATAACTAAAAATTTGATCGAAGATGGCAGAAAGAACCTTCTTTTAAACAAAAAGACAATAGATATAAACTGTCCTGTGCGCTTGCTGCATAGCATTAATGATAAAGATGTTCCTTATCAAACTTCATTGAATTTAGCTGAAAAAATTAAGTCAACCGATGTTGAAGTACACTTAATAAAATCAGCAGAGCACAATATGTCTGACAATCATTCACTGGAAGTTTTATTTAAGACCATTAGAGAATTTTGTAACCAGACTGCATTCTGTGATTTTTAGCAAAACACGATTTTTCATTTGAGCTTTCTTCAACTTAAAATAAATACAGAAAATTGCTGCCTATAGCTAAACTGACTTAGATTTACCGACAATTTGAAAAACCGTCATCCCGCTACGTGTTAGCGGCTGAGATACCGCGGCGGTATGACGGTTCGCACCATCACACTTTGGAACCTTACAGATATTGAGCAAATCCAATAATATCCTTGATTTCTTTTATATTATGGGTTGCAATTTCTGCTGCTTTCTTTGTGCCTTTTTTTAATATTTCATGTAAATGGAATTGGTCTTTTAAAAGATCATTCATTTTCTCACGTATGGGTGATATAACACTGATAATTAAATCAGCTAACTCTTTTTTGAAGTGCTTCATGTCATGTTTGTTCACTTCTTCACATACTTTTTTCGCATTTACATTACTAAGCACTGAATAAATGTTTATCAAATTGCTTATTTCTGGTCGGCACTTTAAAGTAGCAAAGCCTAGAATTGAATCTGTTTTTGCTTTTTCTATTTTTTTGACAATTAAGTCATCCGTATCATCAAGGTTAATGCACGAATGTTCTGAAGGATCAGATTTACTCATCTTGCTTGTGCCATCCCTTAAGCTCATTATCCTTGATGTGCAATCCAAAGTTAAGATTTCAGGTACGATGAAATAATCCAGCTTATAATGATTGTTAAAAGCTGATGCAATATCACGTGCAAGCTCCAAATGCTGTTTTTGATCATCACCAACAGGAACGTATTTAGTTTGATACAACAATATATCTGCAGCCATAAGTACTGGATAACTATATAATCCAAGAGAGGCTTTTTGTTTATCGCTGCCAGCTTTATCTTTAAATTGAGTCATGCGATTAAGCCAACCAATTGGTGTATAGCATCCAAGCAGCCAGCCCAGTTCTGCATGACCACTAACTGTGGACTGACTAAAAATAATGGACTTTTCTGTATCTATTCCGCATGCAATATAAGCTGCTGCTGTTTTGAAAATATTACTTTTTAATTCACTTGCGGGAAGCTTATTTGCTGTGATTGCGTGTAGGTCGACAATACAAAAAAGAGATTTGTATTTATCCTGTAAGTCTATCCACTGTTTGATTGCACCAAGATAATTACCTAAATGTAGTACGCCACTTGGCTGGATACCTGAAAAGACAATACTTGTCATTATACATTTACCTCATGCTAATCGCTTCCACAATCAGCAGATTTCTTAGAAAGAATAACCATTGCAGGACGGAGCAACCTATTTTTGATAGTATAACCAGTTTGTAGTACTTCTACAATGGTGCCAGGCTTTTTTTCATTGTCTTCTCTTTCCACAACAGCTTGGTGTAAATTACTATCAAAAAGCTCACCAAGTGGATCTACTTCCTCTATTCCATGTTTTTTTAGATCATTTATAATTTTTTGATAAGCTACTTTAATCCCCTCATGAACAGGATCACCGTCTTTCAAAATTTCCATTACTCTTTTTAAATTGTCGCACGAGTCGATCATATCACGTGCAAGTTTTGTGACTGCGTAGTCACTTGCATCGCTAATTTGCTTTTGCATTATACGTTTGACGTTTTCATTATCTGCAACAGCACGGCGTAAATGATCTTCAAGCTGAACTGCACGTTCTTTTAATGTATTGAGATCTTCATTTAAATCATCAGTTTGCTTATGGTTATCACTTTGTTGGTCGTCACCTTTCTGCCTACTTACCATATCAGCAAACTTCTTCTTTTTCTCCTTACTGCTATCTGACATATCATTACCCTTAAGAATCTAATAAATATATAACAATTAATCTGAAAATATCAAGCGCCAGCTACATTCGTCTTTCTATGCTCGCATTTAAAAAGTTAATTAAAGTAGTTTTATAAAAAGAATCAGAAAAAGTACTAATATCATTTTGTGCCATATTAATGTAGTGTCTAGCTTTTTCCATAGAAAGCTGAATGGCATTATGGTGATTAATATAGTGTAATGCTTGGTCAAAATTGTGTCTAGCTGAAGAAAAGCATTTTTCCCAGAATGTTTGCTCTGCTGGACTGCCCTTTTCGTATGCTATAATAGCAGGTAAGGTGACTTTACCTTCGAAAAAGTCTTTTCCGACTTGTTTTCCAGAAGTGCCTTGATTAGCAGTATAATCGAGCATATCATCAACTATTTGAAATGCCATACCAAAATTAAAACCAAAATTCTTTAGCCTCTCTGTTTCGTCATTTGTTGCACCAGATACTGTTGATGCAGCTTCACAGCATGCAGAAAATAAAGATGCTGTCTTTTCTCCAATGATATCAAAATAATTTTCCCTGACTGTGTGGGGGTCAAAGCGTGCTGTCATCTGCTTTATTTCACCCTTCACAAGTAAATGCGATGCTTTAGATAAAATAGAGAGAATATTTAAATTTCCACACTCTATAAGCCATCTAAATGCTAGAGTCAACAATAGATCACCAACTAAAATGCTTGATTTATTCCCCCAAATCTTATTCGCTGTTTTAACTCCATGGCGTGCCTCACTTTCATCGAGCACATCATCATGAAGTAAAGTAGCATTGTGTATAAACTCTACCGATGCAGCAACGTTGATCCTATTCTTCCCAGAATAGTTTAGCATTTTACATATAATAAAAACTAGTTTAGGCCTTATTTTTTTTCCACCTGACCTAACAAGATGAGATATAATATCAGTAGCAAGCTTAGCATCTTCATCATTGACATTTTTGAAGACAAAGTCATTCATAGCTGACAAATCAGAAGATACAATATCGTCTAATTTATCGCTGTTTGTTATTAGCATTTTAAAAGACTTATGCTTCTTGCCCTTGTGCTTTCTCGTTCTCTACTTTCTTCTTTTCTGTTTTCTTTGGTTCTGTTTCTAAAGTTACTATGCCTTTTTTGATAAACCACAGTACTCTTTCAGTTGCCTGCGCGCCTACACTTAGCCAATGTTTTAATCTATCAGCTTTCACCACAACACGATTTTTATTGTCTTTTGGTAACATTGGATCATATTGTCCTATTTTCTCAATAAAACGCCCATCTCTTGGTGCTCGTGAATCAGCTACAACTATCCTATAAAAAGGGCGTTTCTTTGCGCCAAACCTCGCCAACCTTATTTTAACTGCCATGTTAACCTTTATTCATATATTAGCCACAATTTTATACAATGAGCCGTTTTAAGTCAAATGAATTATACAACTTTTGCACCTTATAATATAATTACCAATAATGTAGGGCAGTGCCGGGCGCACAGCTATACGAACATTCATTTTTGAAGGTAAATTGCACAGCAAATGGTGTCATTCCAGTGCTTGACACTGGAATCCAGCCTTTTTTTAATCATTAAAACGTTGTATTTTAACATAAAACGGCTACTTTTATGCTTACCAACTTAATAAAATTCCTGGATCCCAGTGTCTGGGCACTGGGATGACATCCTTTCTAGTGAAGATTGCTCTCAAATCGCAATGTTCGTACAGTTGTGTGTCTGGGCACTGGATGCGTTTGAAGCAACTTATAAGATTTTTGATTATATATCATCAAGTATAGCGTGATTAACTTCGACTTTATACTTTGATTCCAGATAGCTAATTAATTGCTCTTTTAGCGATATCATCACACGTTTTCCGGTGTCAAGCGTGTTTAATTTGCCATTTGATGAATGCATTTCTTTTAGAACACCTATTATAATTTCATTATTGTATTGAATAGGATCTGTCACTGAACCAGTTGTTTTCATATTGAAAATCTCTTCTACAAAAGAAAAGGGGTAGTTTTGTTGATCCACTTTATTGCGGTGCATCTGCTGACCTTTAACTAATTCCACACCTTGAATTTCTTCCAAATCTGTTTTTTCTCTTAGTTGAACTGCAACCTCTTGCCCGAATTTAAACATTCTTTCTTTTATAAACTCACTACGCCAAAGCTCTACCGCTAATGCCTTGCCTTCTTCAAAACTTTGCAATTTGGGTGGAACGATATCGACGATTTTTACACTAACAACAGCGTCCCCAACGCCCTTAAAATAACCTTTCTGATCCTTTTCTCGCGAAAAAATGAAAGAAATCAAATCACCAGAATCTCCTACGTTATTACCGCTTTGATCTTTTCCACTCGCATCTACTGGACCAATAGTTTGTATAGGTAAATTATATTCACTCAATATTTCTTCAATTTCTGAACCATTGTATATCTTATAGTTCACTTGGTTTATGAAATCATTGACTCTTTCAAAAGACTTTTGGTTAGTTAGAACTGACTTTATGTCTTTTTTTAAATCAACTAAGTCTTCATCAGAGATTTGATGCGCACTTTCCACTTTTACTATGTGCCAACCAAAACTGCTTGCTAAAACTTCACTTACTTCACCTACTTTGAGAGCAAATACCTTCTCTCTCACGTCTTCTGGTAAAAAATCCTTAGTTATATTATTTACTCTAGTTTCCTCAAGTTTTGCTTTGCCAAACTCTTCTACTATCTGTTCAAAGCTTGTTTTACCCTCCTCAAATGCTCTTCTTGCTGTCTCAGCTTCTTCTTTGGTAGAAAATATTGCATTGAATATATCTCTTTGATCTTTAAGTTCTTGTTGTTCTATTATACCATCAACTTCTTCATCTGAGATCTTGATTTGATCTTCAAAATACTTTTGGCCTAGGGAAATATATTGCGCAGTTCGATACTCAGGATAATAAAAATGGGATTTATTTCTTTCGTACAAATCAAGTAAGGCTTGATCATCTGGTTCAGGAATGTTTGTAACTGCATCTTCAGTTATTTTAACAATATCAACTACTCTAGTTTGGTAGCGACTTTTGTATATCTGCTCATCAATTTTCTCGCCAAAAGTTACTGGATAATTATCTTTAAATAATGAAGTCATGAACATCATTGCAGGCAGGACTTTCTCTAGCTTTGCTATATACTCTTTCTCTGTCATATGCAGGTCATTTAGCGTTTCATAGAATTTATTTTTGTCAAATTCACCTTTATCATTTTGAAAGTATTTGGTGTTTTTAATATGGTTTTTTATAGATTCTTCTCCAACTGTCAACCCCAGCTCACTAGTTAGGTTAAACAATAGTTTTTGCTCTATAAGTGCGTTAAGCAAATCATATTTCAGCTTTTTTACTTGTTCTCTACTCGCATCAGATCCAGAAATTTGCTTTTCATAATTTTGATATAGTGATTTATACTCATCTGACGTTATAACTTCTTTTCCAACCCTAGCTACCTCTTCTTTTTCATCATCACCTGATAAAAGGTTGCCAATTCCCATGAAGATTAACAAGCAAGCTAAAAGGACAACGGTTACTTTAGTGAAAAAATTTTTAACATTCATTTTAAACCCAGTTAATTAATGATTAATTATAGAATAGTGATAATTTAATGCTTGTAAACCTGTTGCTTTATTAGCTAATATATATAATATTACAATATATTAACTTAAAATTTAACTCTCTAATCTTAAATAGGAACATATGTTTAACTGAGTTATACTATACCTTAGGAAGGGGAAATATTTTGTTTGAAATATGCTTAAAGGTAAGCGCATTTAATTAACTTAAGAGGTGGGAAGTGACAAACAAAAAGTTATTGAATGACAAAATTAATGCTTTTTTAGTTTTAATAGTTTATATTTTAGCTCTGTATAACAGTAAGGGATACTTTAAATGGGAGATGCTTTTTTGATGTCAATGGAATCTTCTAAGGGCAATAACGATAGAAATAAACAGTTTCTAGTGCAAATAGCTGCTTGGTTAGTAGACAACACTGGTTTAACTTTTAATCAAATAGCACAATGTTGCAGATTGGCCCTTGAAGAAGTACAAGACATAGCTGATGAGGAAATAGAAGTAGAAAAATATAACCCTATTATTTCTGGAATAATTACTGAAAAAGAAATTGATGATTGCAAAAAAAATCCAAATCGTGTACCAAATTTGATTATAAAAAATATAAAAAAAAGGAGTAAAGCGATTGGTAGCATTCTTGGCTTTGCCTCTACGGCAAGACGTAGAGATAAACCTGATGCGATTTATTATTTAGTAAAAAAATTTCCTATCTTGGACAATAACGTTATAGCTAAATTAATTAGTACAACAAATTACACAGTTGAGCAGGTAAGAGATGGATCTCATCATAACATGCAAAATATAAAACCCCAAGATCCTGTACTACTCGGCTTATGTAGTCAAGAAAATTTAGAAGCAGAAGTGGAAAAAGCAAAAGTAGAAGAGGAGAAGCAAGAAAGGTTAAAAAAATATAAAGAATAGCTATTGAAAATCCTCAAATTTTTGTGCTTTGTTAACATTAAATTAACTTGACTTGCTAGTGTTTATTAGTATAATGTAAGTAAAGTACGGGGTTTAATGATAATTAAGCTTAATACGCACTGAAACTAACTCAGCCTAATTTATTATCTTATAGTCACATTTTAGGTTAGTAAGCATCAATTAAAATTTTTGGAGGATTATGACAACAATCAATGAAGATGTTTTGGCAAAAGGAAAGGTTACAGCTCAACCTGAAAAAAGTGAGCAAATTTACAATAACGATACAGTAAAACAGATGGTTAATGAAGGTACTGAGAAAAACAGAAAAACATTAGATCTGAGCGAATTAAAAGAGAAAACAGCAGAAGAATTGTTAGAGTTAGCTGAAGAAAGAAAAATTTCAACTAACGGTAAAAGCAATGGTAGAATGCTAAAGCAGGAAATAATATTCAGCTTAATGAAAAAAATGAGTGAAGAAGGAGGCATAACCACAGGGAGTGGAATAGTGGAAATATTGCCTGATGGTTTTGGTTTCTTACGTTCAGCAAGTGCAAATTATGCCCCAAGTACCGATGATGTTTATATTTCTAACGGGCAAATAAAGAAGTTTAATTTACGTACAGGAGATATGGCATATGGAGAAATAAGGCCACCTGGTGATAAAGAGAGATATTTTACTTTAACTAAGGTTCAAAGTATAAACTCTACTGAAGTAAGTGAATTAAGAAAGTACGTCCATTTTGATAATTTGCTTCCTCTTTATCCTGAGGAAAGCATAGTACTTGAGTGTAATAATGGTGATGATAAAAAAGGCTTAAGCATGCGTGCTATAGATATAGTAGCTCCTCTTGGAAAAGGGCAAAGAGCGTTAGTAGTTGCTCCACCTCGCACAGGAAAAACTGTATTGCTTCAGCAAATGGCTAACTCTATAGCTATAAATCACCCTGAAGTAGAATTAATAGTGTTACTTATAGATGAAAGACCTGAAGAAGTAACAGATATGATACGTTCTGTAAAAGGTGAGGTAGTAAGTTCTACGTTCGATGAGCCTGCTTACCGTCACGTACAGCTTGCTGAAATAGTAATAGAAAAAGCTAAAAGAATGGTTGAGCATAAAAAAGATGTGGTAATTCTACTTGACAATATTACTAGACTTGCACGTGCTTATAATGCGGTTATTCCTTCGTCTGGGAAAGTTCTAACTGGTGGTGTAGATTCAAACGCACTGCAGAGACCAAAACGCTTTTTTGGAGCAGCTCGTAATATTGAGAATGGGGGTTCTTTAACTATAATCGCCACAGCTCTTATAGAGACTGGTTCAAAAATGGATGAAGTTATTTTTGAAGAGTTTAAAGGTACAGGAAATGCTGAGATCATACTTGATAGAAAACTTTCTGATAAACGTATATTTCCAGCTATTGATATTACAAAATCCGGAACAAGGAAGGAAGAGCTATTAGTTGATAAGGCTATACTAAATAAAATATGGGTGGTGCGTAGGATACTCAATCCTATGGGACCCGTTGAAGCAATGGAATTTTTACGTGACAAACTACTTTTAACAAAGAGCAATGCTGACTTTTTTAACTCCATGAATCACTAAAAGTAAGCCAGTTATGATGGATATGCTGAGCAAAAAGTAAAACGCTCTTATAGCTAAAATAATTTGGATTTACCAAAATATATTTATAGTTAAGTTGGCAATTTACCTTAAGTTAGCGCGTGACACTGGAATGACACCCTTGGTGGCAGACAGCTAAAGGAAAATATCAACTAGGTTTATAATCTATCACTACCGTGTTTGCAATTTTGTCGTGAAAAGCTTGTTTATGTTCATCACCTACTGCACATACTAAAACTAAGATTAGTATAGCTAAGAATAAAATGGGATTACAAAGTGATATGCAATAAATTATAAAAAGAGCTATAGTCCTTTTCATTGCTTGCATTGTAGTGATTGACTCAAATGTATCTTTGTCTTTTACACGCATGCTAAATAACAAGTGTCCTGGAGTGCCGCCAAATTTTACTAGCATGAATATATGAAATATACATGGTATCATTAAAAATAAAGAAAATACAATCGTGGTGATTACAATTATTGCACCCATGATCCCTTGTATTGCGTGTGTAAGTGAGAAACCCACCGCCATTAAACCAAATGGTATTGCGATAAATAAAATACAATCAACTATAAATGCTAGAGTACGTCTTGTCATCGTTGAGTAGTTTACTTTTTTATCCATGTACTACCTATAAAGAAAAATATCAACTAGATTTATAGTCTATCACTACTGTTTTTGCAATTTTATCGTAAAAAGTCTGTTTGCGTTGATCAAATACTGCAAACAAAAATAAAATTAGCACAATTAAAAGATATAGAAAAGTATAACCATGATAATGCAGATGAAGCAAAAAGCGAAAAATAATCCAGATGCTTCCCTTAGAAATACATCTTATTGTTGCTTGCATTAGGGTAGCATTTGTAAATGTATTAGCATTTTTAATATGCATACCACACAATAGTTTTCCTGGGGTACCACTAAGTTTTGTTATCATTAATATTTTGAATACTGTTAGTACTAATGTTGAGATCGCTATATAAGCTACAAGTGATATTGTTGTTACTAGTTGTTCAATTTCCTGAACAAAATCTTCATCACTTAATAACATAAATACAACATAGATAAAATCAGGAGAAAATATGAGAAAGTCAAGTACTTCTGCCACAATACGCCTTGCAAACCCTACATAATTTACTTTAACATTTATTTCAGTATTCATAACCCCACCTATATTTCATAATATCATCATATAATATAAAAATACGTTATTAAATAACCGTAAATATACTAATTTGGGTAATATTAGCTACTTGTGTCACTCTATTATTTGAATTAACATTAAATCATTTACAGTTAGGGAAGTTATGTCAACACCAATCACAGTTGCATATGGCGACGGTATCGGACCAGAAATTATGGAAGCGGTGCTGTCGATATTGCACGAAGCAGAAGCGAAAATCTCAATAGATATTATTGAAATAGGTGAGCGTGTTTACAGTAAAGAATGGTCTCACGGAATTTCTCCAAGTGGTTGGGAATCAATTGAAAGGACAAAAATATTATTAAAATCTCCGACAACAACTCCTCAAGGTAAAGGCCACAAAAGCTTAAATGTAGCGCTCAGAAAGAACCTAGGGTTATATGCAAATATCAGACCATGCATTTCATATCATCCTGTTATAGAAAATAAATTCGATAAGTTTGATATCGTAGTAATACGTGAAAATGAAGAGGACGTTTACACCGGAATAGAGCACAGGCTCACTGGTGACTCTTACCAATGCACTAAAATTATTACTAGATCCGGCTCAGAAAAAATATGCAGGTACGCTTTTGAATATGCAAAAAAACATAGTAGAAAGAAGGTAACTTGTCTTACTAAAGATAACATAATGAAAATGACTGACGGAACTTTCCATGCGGCGTTTGATCGTATTGCAAAGGAATACCCGGACATAAAGGCAGAACATTATATAGTCGATATTGGGATGGCACGTGTTGCCACAGAACCGGAGAATTTCGATGTTATAGTAACCGAGAACTTATATGGCGATATATTATCGGACATTGTGGCGCAAACCTCTGGATCTGTTGGACTCGCTGGAAGTAGCAATATAGGTAATGAATATGCAATGTTTGAAGCAGTGCACGGTTCTGCTCCTGATATTGCAGGAAAAAACATAGCTAATCCTTCTGGACTTTTGAATGCTGCAGTGCATATGTTGGTCTACATCAGTCAAGTGAGTACTGCAAAACTAATTTACGATGCATGGCTCAAGACTTTGGAGGATGGAATACATACCGCCGATTTATATAAAGAGAAAAAGAGTAAACAGAAAATTGGTACCAAAGAATTTGCAGAAGCCGTTATAGATAATCTAGGAAAAAAACCGAAAACATTATCTGAGCTTACAGTCGGTAGCAGTACAAATAGCAAAATAAGTGAAATACAAAATAGCTATGAACAGGACTATAAAACCAAAAAGCTAGTAGGTAGTGATATAGCGCTTGCTTGGGACAAATCCAGCAACTTTGACCAAATAGTTAGGTTATTTGAATCGAGTAATCTGCAAATGATAGCAATATACTCAAAAGGTCTTGCGATTTGGCCAGGAAACTCAAAACCTTCAAGTGATCAAATAACCTGTAGGTTTATCGCAAATAATGAAAAGCAAGCTATTACAAATAGTGATGTGAATAACTTGCTAATCAAACTTGAAGAACACAATTTTGACGTGGTGAGAATGGACAAATTGTATTTGTATGATGGGAAAGAGGGGTTCTTTGTTTAAATATTTAAAAGAGGTGTGGTAAATGAAATGGACTCAAAAAAAGTAGAACTAATATTTGAAAAGTTTCAACAATCAAATCCTGCGCCAAAAATAGAGCTAAATTATACCAATCATTTTACGTTACTGGTTGCGATAGTTTTATCAGCGCGGACAACTGATGTAAGCGTTAATAAAATTACAAGAGAACTATTTAATATCGCTGATACGCCAGAAAAAATGCTGAGCTTTGGGCAGAGTGAGCTGAAAAAATGCATAAGCAGTATTGGTTTATATAATTCCAAAGCAAAAAATATAATCGGGCTTAGTAAAATATTGGTAGAACGATACAACAGCAAAGTACCTACTAATTTTGATGATTTGGTGTCTTTGCCTGGAGTGGGGAGAAAGAGCGCTAATGTGTTCTTAAATTCGGGGCTTGGCATTCCAACATTGGCAGTTGATACTCACGTTTTTAGAGTGAGCAATAGAATTGGGCTTGTGAAAGAAAAAGATGTGTTTAAAACAGAGCAATCTCTTTTAAATGTGGTTCCCAAAAAATACCTGCTTTATGCTCATCATTGGCTAGTTTTGCATGGTAGATATGTTTGCAAAGCACAGAAACCTTCGTGTGAAACGTGCATAATTCATGATTTATGTGAATTTGAGTGCAAAAGGTATAAAGTCTAGTATTTCTTCTTTTGTCATCCAAGTAGCTATAGAAACGAAAAAACTTACTTGACACATTTTGCTGGAATGATACAAGTTATTATTCAAACAACAGTTATGCAAGAGATCTGATTACATCTAAGCTAACAATGGACCACTAGATATATTACTAACCACGTTGACCTGATTCAATATTTTATTAGTGGGATTGAAATAATTTTCTATAAATTCCTTATATATAGCTGTTAACTTGTGTATATCGTTTACTGATACGCATTCGTTTATCTGATGTGCAGTTTTGTTGATTATACCAAATTCAATCACTGGACAAACATCTTTGATAAACGCAGCGTCAGATGTGCCACCACTTGTGCTAAGTATAGCATCAATGTTGGTAACCTTACTTATTGCATCAAGCATAATATCAGTATTTCTATCGGGAGTAGAGAGGAAAACGTCCCTGCTGCTATGCACAGAAAGTTTATAATCGCTAGTTACACTGGAGCATATTTCATCAATCAGCTTATATAAGCCACCCGGTGTTTGTTCATTGTTATATCGAATGTTAAAACGTGTAGTTGCTGAGCCAGGTATTAGATTGCTAGTATTATTTCCAACATCGATAGTAGTAACTTCGCAATGTGAAGGCTGAAAATATTTATTACCATGATCAAAAGTAGTATTTTTTACCTTACTCAATATCGATATTACCTTATATATTGGATTATCTGCTAGGTCTGGGTAGGCAACGTGCCCTTGTTTTCCATGGCAAATTAATTCAAATGTTACAGAACCTCTTCTGCCTATTTTTATGGTATCACCTAATTTCTCACTACTGGTTGGTTCGCCAACCACACAGAAATCCACCTTTTTTTGCTTACTTTTCATCCATTCCAAAACTGCCTTTGTTCCATATTCTTCCATGCTTTCTTCAGCACTGGTAATCAATGCACTTATCGAACCATTAAATTGAAACTTCTCTGCAATCAAATTTACCATAGCAGCAATAAATGCAGCTACTCCGCTTTTCATATCAGCGGCCCCTCTTCCATATAACATTCCATCCCTCACTTCTGGATTAAATGGATCAAATGCCCAATCTTTTAACTGACCCGGTGGTACAACATCAACATGCCCAGCAAAGCACAAATTTGGTACTCCATTTATATATTTCGCATAAAGATTTTTAACTTTATCACCAAACTCTAAAATTTCACAATCAAAGCCACTTTTCTTGAAGATTGTTGCTATATGCTCTATTGCCCCGCCGTCCCTTGGTGTTATACTCTCAAAAGAGATCAATTTCTTAGTTAGCTCTACAGGGTCAATTTTCATGTCAACCTTAAAATAATTATATTGCTATATTGTAAACACTCTATGCATTATTTAAAACAAATATTACATCAAGCACAACAAACTTTTCTAAGGGAAGTAATAACAGATTACCACCTTGCTGATGATATCTATGAAATATGCACACGACACGGAAATGACATCTTTCTAGTTGCAGATGAAAATACAGCAAAACTTTTAAACAAAAACGTATTTAATAAAATTTCTCATTTAATTATTCCAACCCCACCTGTCATTCCAGTGTCACGCGCTGGGATGACACCAGGTAGAGAAATGATACCAAGCAGAGCTGCCTCTCTTGAAACCGTAAATCTAGTTAGAAACAAAGCAAAAGACAGTGACTTAATAGTTGCATTTGGTAGCGGCACCGTTAACGATATCTGCAAATATGCAAGCTACCTCGAGAAAAAAGATTATATATCCTTCCCAACAGCCGCTTCTATGAATGGATATACATCCGCAAATGCTTCAATATTAGTAAATGGATATAAAAAATCGTTCAAAGCACATCTTCCAAGAGCAGTATATATAGATATAGACATACTTGCCAATGCACCACTGCGTCTCACATTAAGCGGATTTGCAGATTTCATTTGTCGTTCAACAGTTCAGGCTGACTGGCTACTATCTCATTTGTTGCTTGGCACAGAATACAATGAATTACCTTTTACACTTGTTCGCGATTTGGAGCAAATTTTGCTAAGAGAGTATACGGCGCTTACTAAAAGAAGTAGAAAAGTGGTCCTATTACTTATGGAAGTTCTACTAATTTCAGGACTTGGAATGGTAATATCAAAAGGCAGCTATTCTGCAAGCCAAGGAGAGCATATGATAGCTCACGCAATGGAAATGGTAACAAGAGATCATTCCTTACTACATGGCGAAAAAATTGCTGTTACGACGATTACCATGGCTAATTTGCAGGAAAAGATATTATCAATACAAAACCCGATTATCAAACCGACCACTTTAGATGTAAAACATATAACTCAGTGCTTTGATAATATCGAATTTGTAAGAACTTTTGAACAGAAGCAAATTATGCAGCAAAAAATCCAAGAGATTATTTGTAAAGAATGGCATAATATTTCCAGTTTAATTAAGCAAAATTTACTACCTGCAAAACACCTGCAAAAAATATTTGAAGATCTATCAATTCCACACTTACCAGAGCACCTCAGTTGGAATAAAGAACAATATTGTAAAGTGGTCGATCTTGCGTTTACAACAAGAGATAGATTCACCTTTCTTGACTTAGCTAACTGCATAGAAGAAAGTTAAGTTTTGTAGTGAAATTCTGTCATTTAAAGAGATCATAGGCCAAAAGCTAAACCCTTTTCACAATCTCTTATCCATTGTCTCCTCACCTGAGTGGATATACAACTCATTCCAAGTAACTGACACTGGGTTTCACCAATAGCACTGCTTTGCTAAACATAGTTTAGTTCGAGTGGCTGAGGAGGGACTTGAACCCCCGACCAAGAGATTATGATCCTCCTGCTCTACCAACTGAGCTACTCAGCCTAATTAAAAACCTTATTATACACACGATCTATATGTTTCGTATAATACTTCAAATCAAACAAAGATTCAAGTTTTTCCGAGTTAATAACCTTAAGTAAGGGTTTATCTTGTTTCAATTCGGCCAGAAAATCACTGTTGTTTTGTTTCACTTTCATTGCATTGCTCTGAACAATTTTATACGCCTCTTCCCTCGCCAAACCACTATTTACTAACTCAAGCAATACACGCTGTGAGAAAACTAAACCTTTTGAAGAATTTAAGTTCTTTTCAATGTTTTCCTTATTGATCACCAATTTATCTATCAAATCTGTTAATCGCACTAAAGCAAAATCCATTGTTATACAAGCATCAGGAGCAATGCATCTTTCCACAGACGAGTGTGATATATCACGTTCGTGCCACAATGCAACATTTTCTAACGCAGGAAAAACATAACTGCGTATTAAACGTGAGAGTCCAGTCAGATTTTCACTTAAAATAGGATTACATTTGTGTGGCATAGCAGAGCTTCCCTTCTGCCCAGTGGAAAAATGCTCAGAAATTTCGCCGATTTCAGTTCTTTGCAAATGACGAATTTCAACAGCAACATTTTCTATTGAGCTTGCAATCACTCCCAAAACTGAAAAGAACATAGCATGTCTATCACGAGGAATGACTTGAGACGATATGATTTCAGGTATGAGTCCTATTTCTTTCGCTACATATTCTTCAACAAACGGATCAACATTTGCAAAATTGCCTACTGCACCTGATATTTTACAAATTGAGATCTCTTTTTGCGCGCTAATTAATCTCTGATAATTGCGTTTAAATTCAGCATAAAATCTGGCAAATTTTATTCCAAGAGTTGTTGGTTCTGCATGCATTCCGTGACTGCGTCCAACACAAACAATATCTTTATAGTCCTCAGCTTTTTTTTTCAATGCTGCAAGTAAATTTTTTAGATTCTCGAGCAAAATATCACAGGACTCTTTCAGTTGCACCGCAAGGCATGTATCCAAAACATCAGAACTTGTCATTCCATAATGAAGATAACGAACATCAACTCCCGCTTTTTCAGCAACATATGTCAGAAAAGCTATAACATCATGTTTTACAATGGATTCAATTTCGTTGATACATTCAACATCAAATTCAATAGCACCAGAGAGGTTCTCAGCAATATTATTCGGAATCACTCCTAACTTTGCTTGAGCTTCACACGCTAATTTTTCTATTTTAAGCCATATATTAAATTTATTATTTTCCTCCCAAATGGAAGACATTTCTTTTCTGCTATAGCGGGGAATCATTTTTGATTTATTCCAATAATGGTGTCATTCCAGTGCGTGACACTGGAATCCAGATATAAAAGTATTTGCAAATTATTCAATGGACAACGGATTCTAGAAGCATAAAATAATGTCCATGATGAAATAAACTGGATCCCAGTGTCACGCACTGGGATGACATGAGGGGAGCACTGGGATGACACCAGCTTAGCCATGGCAGACATTTCTTTACGACTATAACAAGGGATCATCTTTGATCAGCTATCATCACCATCAGTAGCTTCTTTATTCGCATCTTGCTCTGCCTCTTGTTGCTCAGACTTCTGATTTTGCAATTTTACTTGCCTTAGCTCATTTGCATCTGTTTCGGATTTTACGACGTATATAGTAATTGGTACTACTACTTCACTATGTAATTCTACGTTTACTTGGTATTCACCCAAGTTTTTGATGCTTACTCCACCAAAAGATAAACTACGGTGATCTATCACATGTCCTTCTTGTAGTAAAATTTTCGCAATTTCACGTGTTGTTACAGAACCAAAAATTTTACCATCCTCTGAAGCTTGCTTTATCAATACCACAAACTTATCATGTAGTGACAATGCAAGCTCTTTTGCTACATTTAATCTTTTTATATTCTCTTCTTCCAGTAATAAACGTTGCTCCTCTAGCTTTGTTAAATTTTCCTTGGTAGCTTTCACCGCTTTTCTTTGTGGAAAAAGAAAATTACGTGCATAACCTGGTTTAACTTTGACAACTTCACCAAGCTTACCTAAAGTCCTTATATTTTCCTTTAAAATTATCAACATAAATTACCTAAACTTTTTTAGTACAGTAAGGAATAAGAGCTAAAAAACGTGCCCTTATGATCGCTAAGCGTAACTTCCTTTGTTTTTTTGCACATACGCCTGTTAATCTTCTAGGTAATATCCTACCATAGTCAGAGGTAAACTTGGATAATAAATCTATATTCTTATAATCTATGTCTTCATCTTTAGACGCAGCAAGAGGGCAAACTTTAGAACGCCTAAAGCCAGTCCTATTATTTACAGATACGTAAGAATTATTAAAACTATTTCGTCTTTTCATCATTATGCGCTTTGCTCCTCAATTTGTTTATTCATCATATGAGATTTACCTTCAAAAATTTTATCAACCTGCACAGGAAAGTGGCGAATAACGTTCTCATTAAGTTTCATTCTACGCATAAATTCATCCAGAATGCTTGCAGTAGAACTTATGCACATTATACAATAATGACCGCTCTTCATTTTATTTTTGTGATATGCAAAATCCAAAAGACCCCAATGTTCATACTTGATTAATCCTGATGCTTCAATGTTTTTCAAAAGCATTTCCAACGCTTTGCTCGATTGAGTTGGACCGTTTATTCTAAAATCTTTCAAAATATCTTGAAAAATCTTTATTAGATGTTCTGAAATATTTCTCTTCAAAGCATTTACTGCGTTATGGATAAACGCACTTTTAGTACTGCCTCCTAGAAATTTTGTAAAATCTTGCGTTATTCCTAAATCTTTTAGGTCATCTTTCAACTCTTTATCGATTTTTGACTTCACTTCTTTCAAATTTGAAAGATCTTCTTCCAATTCAACCCATAAAATTTTTGTAAGATCTTCCAAGAAATCAGAGTAAGCAACTAGACCTTCTTTAATGTTTTCAGCACGCACTTCTAACTCTTGTGTTGTAAGCTTGTCATTTCCTTTTTTCAGAATATCCCTGATTTGCTGGAACATAACATCTGCTTTAATATTTTTCAATGAAACAGCTAGCTCTTGGACCATCTCCTCTACTTCTTGCTGTAACAATCCTTGTTGTGCTATAAAAGTAAATTCATAAAGATTCACTATATCTTCCTTTAATACCGATTAAATATTTCATTATATAAAGCTTTTTTATATAAGCAAGTTATTTGTGTTAATTTCTACGCCTTTAATCCAGCTTAAGTTAGATATTTCATACATAACTTGAGGAGCAATTGAGTACGCACCTGGTAATAAGATGCTCACTTTATGTTTTTCGAGAAGAAGTTTTAGCATTATTTTGGTTCTGCCTTCATCTTTCAATATTGCGTTTAATTCCATAGCGGCTTTTTGCGAATCCGTGCACTCAGTGGTGAGAACTAATTCTTTTATTGTAGAAGTGATTCTTTTTGTAAACTCAGATATATCTTTGCCTGCCAATCTTGTTGTATTTTCCGAAGCTTCAAGATCAATTATCACAAATGTTCCTGGTGAAAATAAATCTCTTTTTTCTTCTATTATTTCATTATTATAGAATGCTATTTCAGAAACGTTATGGGGATCAGAAAGTGTGAGGATAACAAACCTTCCACGCTCTGAAGTTCTCATACGTGCATTTAATATTACCCCAGCAGTTTTTGCTGTTCTATTTTCTCCGATAAACCCAATATTTAACTTTTCCAGAAGAGTTCTAAATTTTTCAAGCGGATGATTAGTTAAATAAAATCCTAGTGAAAATAACTCATGTTCTAATTTTTCCTCTTCATCAAAATCTTCCACATTCTCAAGTTTCGGTTTGAGGACATCAAGACTACCAAACAAAGCAGCTTGACTTGATTCTCTATCCTGTTTGTTTTTATTTGCAAAGTAAATCAGCGTGTCCATTGACTCATATAGCTGCTTTCTGTTCTTATGCACGCTATCGAATGCTCCGGATTTAATCAGGCTTTCTAGCGCTCTCTTATTTATTGTATGACCTGAATTTTGAATGAATTCCCATATGTCCTTACAAGCGCTTGAACGTACGTTCACTATTCCTTCCGCTATAGAAAAACCAACATTCCTCAAGGCAGCAATACCATAACGTATGCGTTCATCCTCTATTGAGAATTCAGCTTGAGACTTGTTTATATCAGGTGAAAGAACGGTAACGCCACTAAACTTTGCTGCATGATAAAATAAATTCAGTTTATCTCTATCATCAATATTCAGATTCATTAGTGCTGTAAAAAATTCTAATGGATAATTAGCTTTAAGGTAAGCCGTTTGATAAGATATAACCGCATATGCTGCAGCATGAGATTTATTGAACCCATAACCAGCAAATTTTGCAACAAGGTCAAAGATATAACTTGCCCTGTCATAATCAACGCCATTTTTTGTTGCCCCTTGGACAAAAAGTTCACGTTGTTTATCCATCTCTTCCTTGATTTTCTTACCCATGGCACGTCTCAGCAGATCTGCTTCCGCTAAGCTATACCCGGAAAGAATACGGGCTATTTCCATCACTTGTTCTTGGTAAATTATTACCCCAAATGTCTCTTTTAATACTTCCTCAAGTAACGGATGAATATAATCTGGCTTCTCAAGTCCATGCTTTCTTGCAACGTAAGTTGGAATGTTATCCATAGGTCCTGGACGATAAAGGGAAATTAAAGCGATAATATCCTCAATACAGTCCGGTTTTAGTTTAATTAAAGCTTCTCTCATTCCCGAACTTTCAAGCTGGAACACTCCAATTGAATCACCGCTTGAGAGTATCTCATAGGTTTTTTGGTCATTTAAAGGAACTGAAGAAATATCAATCTTTTTTCCATCACGATTAATTAAACGACATACATGATCTATTAGCGTTAGCGTACCAAGCCCAAGAAAATCAAATTTTATTAGCCCAGCTTTCTCCACATATTTCATGCTGTATTGAGTGATTGGCAAAGCTGAATTTGGATCATAATACACAGGAACAAAATTTTCCAACTTTTGATCACATATTACAATTCCAGCAGCATGAGTTGAAACGTGACGATATATTCCTTCGAGCCTTAGCGATATATCAAGAAGCTTTGCAATTACCTCATCACTATCCCGCTCTTTCTGCAGGTTTTGATCAAACTCTATCGCTTGTGATAAAGTTACAGGATTTACTGGATTAAATGGAACCATTTTAGATATTTTATCCACTTGAGAGTAAGGCATTTGCAATACTCTACCAACATCACGCAATACTGCCCTTGCCTGCAATTTACCAAAAGTGATTATTTGAGCAACATAACCGTACTTTTTCTGAACATAATCAATAACCAGGTCCCTTTTCTCTTGGCAGAAATCGATATCAAAGTCAGGCATCGATACACGATCAGGATTCAAAAATCTTTCAAATATTAGGCCAAACTTTATTGGATCAAGGTCTGTAATCTGCAAGCCCCAAGCAACAATTGATCCAGCACCAGAGCCTCTTCCTGGACCAACTGGAATGCCATTTGCTTTGCTCCAACGAATGAAATCAGAAACTATCAAAAAGTAGCCAGCGTAGTTCATCGAAGTTATCACACTCAGTTCGTAATTCAGCCGATCGTAGTATTGTTTAAGGTCTATGTCTGTCTCATTCGCAATACGGAATTCTAATCCTGCAACTGCCTGCTCCCTCAGTTCTTCATTCTCAGTTTTATTTTCTCGACAAGGAAATTTAGGCAAAATAGGCTGCCTGCTTCTTGGCATGTAAGAGCACCGCTTAGCTATCACTAAAGTGTTATGAATTGCTTCGGGAATGTCGCTGAACAGCTCCTCCATTTCTGCCACAGACTTGAAGTAATGCTCGGTAGTTAACTTCTTTCTGTTATTCTCCAGGGCATAACTCCCCTCCGATATACACGTTAATATATCATAAGCCTCATAGTCAGACCTATTTGGAAAAAACACATCGTTCGTTGCAACTAGTGGTATATTGCGCTGATAAGCAAAATCTATTAAAGTTTCTTCAAGCTCTAGCTCCTTGCTCAGCCCATGACGCTGCAATTCAACATATAAATGACCATTAAATGCTGAAAGCAGTTTTTCAACCGTTTCTTTATCTTGCCCCAACAATAGTTGAGCCAAACATCCACCGGTTAAAGCGATCAGACCCGTACTTAAATTCAATAGCTCATCAAAATCAACGTAAGGAATATCGCTGTTATTCTTGCGCTTTCTAAAAGACTCACTCACCAAAGTGACTAAATTAGTGTACCCTTGCTCATTTTTTGCAAGCAATAATATAGGTAAATTTTGTTCTGAATGTTTAACTATAATATTGCATCCTATTATTAGCTGTATTCCCCTACTCGCCGCATATTCTGAAAACTCGAGCGAGCCAAACAAGTTACCTGAATCAGTAATTGCAACCGCTGGCATTTTATTTCGCAAACAAAGGCCGATCAGCTCCTCAATTTTAACCGAGCTTTCAAGAAGCGAATAAACACTATGAACACGTAAGTGTATGAACATAAGAAACTTTAGATCAACAAAAAAGGATAACATTAATTTACTCATGAGAACATAATTTTCATGAGAACAAAAGCCTATAAAATTCTAAAATTAAAATACAAAAACTTACTTGACAAACTCCGCCAGCTCCCTTATCATGATAGTGAAGCTATTGTATTTGCTTTCGCCAATCTGCAGATTAAAAGGTAAGGATTACTTAATGTATCGGCGTCTTATGTTCAATTTTTTGCAGTATATAGATACTGTATGTCTTTACAAAACTTCATCTACATCTAGATTTTTATCTAAATAAGCTGAACGCGCTTATAAAGCGTTACAAGACATCAAAAAATGCCAATACTCGACAGAGATAGTAAAAGACTAGCTAACTCGGGGATTCTTTGTCTTTTTTTCTGCTTAGTAAATTTCTTAAACATTTGCAGCGTAAGTTAGTTGCAATTAAAAGCGGCTGAATCTCGCTTGTCAAGCGTTTAAAACATAAAAAACGCCAATATTTTAAAGCGGATAATAACCACGGGGCTTCTTTTGCCTTTTTTTTCATTTGGTAAATTTCTTAATGTTTATGGCTAAACGACAACCGTCATCCCGCTGCTTGTTAGCGGGATCTCTTGTTAGCGGCTGAGATACCGCGAATGAATCGCGGTATGACGTAGGGATTGCATTAGCTATAATTCTTTAGTTTTCACTTTTCTTTTAACCTTGCAATGATATTTTCTTTGCCGATAAAAATTAATAATTTAGCGAGCTCTGGTCCTGTTTCTGTTCCTGTTAAAGCTAAGCGCAACTGCATAAATAGGTCTTTTGCCTTTATATCTACTGTGTGCCGAATAGTTGTGACCCACTCTGATAATGTGTTTTCATTATAATCGTCTTGAGGCAATGCATTGAACGCAATTTTTATAAGCTCCTTATCAAAAATCACAGGCTCTATATCAGATTTGCATATTCTCCACCACTTGGCCACCTCAGAAAACCTTTCTATATTGTTCTTTATAAAATACCAAAACTCTGAGGAGTCCACTCCAATTTGATTTAAACGTTCTTGTATAATTTCAAATGGCATTTGTTGCAGCACTTTGCTATTTAGCTTGTATGCTTCACTCAAGCTAAATTGCGTACATGCTGAGCTAAATTTTTTAATGTCAAATGAATCAATCAAAGATTGCATACAGGCGCAAGCTTCAATTGGATTGGATGTTCCAAGCTTCACTAAATAACTAACTAGTGCCATCGGTTCAATTTCACCTTCTTTTATAGATTTAATGTCCAGCACGCCGGTTCGCTTGGATATTTTGCTATCATCAAAATGTAGTAGAGAAAGGTGAGCAAACATAGGAATTTTCGCTTTTAATGCTTTAATCATTTGGATTTGCACTGCGGTATTAGTTACATGATCTTCCCCACGTACAACATGGGTTACATTAAAGTCAACATCATCGATAGCAGAAGGTAACATGTATGTGTACATTCCATCTTCTCTTTTTACCACAGGGTCGCTGATGCTATTGGTTGCAATATTTATTTCGCCTTTAACTTTATCATTCCATTTAACAACTTCATTTCTATCCAACTTAAATCTAAAATGTGGTCTTCTTCCTTCTTGCTCATAACTAATTTTCTCTTGCTCAGTTAGAAGTAACGCGCTTCTGTCATATACAGGGGGAAGTCCTTGTTTTAACTGCAATTTTCGTTTAATGTCTAACTCTTCTCTTGTTTCATAGCATGCATAAATATGCCCTTCTTTTATTAACTGCAAAAACACCTCATTGTAACGCTCAAAGCGCTCTGATTGCTTGAAACTTGCATCCCAATTGATACCAATCCATTTCAAATCTTGTATGATATCATTTATATATTTGACATCTGAACGCTGAAGGTCAGTATCATCAAAACGGAGTAAAAATTTTCCATTTTGATTGCGTGTGTACATCCAACAAACCAAGGCAGTTCGTACGTTTCCTACGTGGAGGTAGCCAGTTGGGCTTGGAGCGAATCTTGTTAGCATTTAAATAGCAATATTGTTTACTCTAATTTATTTTAATTTTATATAAATATATGGCTAGAGCAAGCGAGATCTGCTAATACAATTGAGCAAGAGAAGAATAAGTATGGCTATAGCATTGTGGCACCTTTGATATTTGATGGATTAAGACCATATGATAAATTCAAGAAAATTCACAGCTTGACGACAAAGGCTAATGTAGCATTATATTGGTATCATGACTAACTTAGAAAAGATGAGAGAAAAACTGCAAGATCAAATAAATTATCATAATGTTTTGTATCACCAAAAAAATAAGCCAGAAATAAGTGATGCTGAATATGATGAACTGAAGAAAAAGTTAGCTGAAATAGAGCCAGAAATTTATGCAACACAAGATAGTGTTGGTGCTCCACCTGATGAGAGGTTTTCTAAGGTGGAACATCAAGAACCTATGCTTTCCCTTGAGAATGCTTATGATGAACAAGGTGTAGAGAAATTTTTGTCTAAAATAAAGAGGTTTTTAATTGAGGACAAAATAGAGATATTATGTGAACCAAAAATTGATGGGTTGTCGTTTTCTGCAATTTATGAGGATGGAAGATTTGTTAAAGCTGCAACTCGAGGTGATGGTTTTGTAGGGGAAGATGTCACTCACAATGTTGCAACAATAAAAGGCTTTCCTAAGTTTTTGCAAGGTGTGCAAGGAAGACTAGAAGTAAGAGGTGAAATATACATCAGTAACAGCGACTTTTTAAAGTTAAATGAAAACGATGAATTTGCCAATCCTCGAAATGCAGCCGCTGGTTCTCTAAAGCAATTGGATGCAAACATTACAGCAAGCAGACCTCTTAGATATTTTGCTTATTCTTTGATTGGTGGAGCAGAGAAAAGTCAAAGTGAGGTACTAAATAAGCTTGAGGCACTTGGTTTTTGCGTAAATGAGCATCAGTCCTTAACGAGTAGTTTAGATGGAATGCTGAAGTTCTATAATGAAGTCTATAACTGTCGCTATAACTTGGATTATGATATTGATGGAATAGTCTATAAAGTAAATGATTTGGTACTACAAAATCGTCTAGGGAATACTCACAAAGCACCGCGCTCAGCACTTGCATACAAGTTTTCTGCGGTTTATGCAAAAACAAAGTTAAACAAGATATTTATACAGGTGGGCAGAACAGGGGTTTTAACTCCAGTTGCAGATTTAGTGCCAGTCAATGTTGGTGGGGTGCTAGTTAGTAGAGCAAGTCTGCATAACCAAGATGAGATAAAACGTAAAGACATAAGAGAGGGAGATATTGTAACAATCAAAAGGGCAGGGGATGTAATTCCCCAGATCGTTGAAGTAAGCAGAGATTCTCGTCTTCCAAATACACCTGAATTTGTGTTTCCTGAAGTATGCCCTGAATGTGGTAGTAAAGTACGTCAGGTTGAGGGAGAGGCTGCAGTAAGATGTCCTGAGGAATTTGCCTGTAAAGCTCAAATAATAGAAAAACTAAAGCATTTTGTATCGAAAGATGCATTTGACATTGTTGGCCTTGGTGATAAGCAGATAGAGTTTTTTTACGACCTTGGTCTGATAAAACAAATTCCCGATATTTTTACTTTAGAAGAAAGATTGGATGAATTTAATCTGGAAGAACAGTCTGGTTGGGGCAAGAAATCAATAGCTCATTTATTAAATGCTATACAAAGCAGAAGGGTAATAACTCTAGATAGGTTTATATTTTCTTTAGGTATTAGATTTATTGGCCAAGTTGCAGCAGAATTGCTTGCAGATTATTATGTTTCTTATGATAATTGGTATAATTCGATGATTGAACTGTCATCAGATAATACTGAGCTAGTAGGTATAGACGGCATAGGAAAAAAAGTAGCTGAATCTTTGGAATCATTTTTTTCTAAGGAACATAACATCAAAATGTTAAATGATCTTACTGCTTGTCTTCAAATTCTTCCTGTGAGCTCCAACTCTAGTAACTCTGTTTTAAATAATAAAATTATAGTGTTTACTGGTAAGCTACTTGCTATGAGTAGAGGAGAGGCAAAAGTAAGAGCCAAAACTCTAGGAGCAAAGGTCAGCTCACATCTTTCTGCTAAAACTGACTACCTAATTGCAGGAGAAAAACCAGGATCCAAATATAAAAAGGCAGTGGAATTAGGTGTAGAAATTTTAGATGAAGACCAGTGGCATAAAGTGATAAGTTTGGGAGTGTTCAAATGAAACTTGGATTGTATATTAAATCAAAGTTGCAAGACTATTTAGAGAGTAGCCAATTCTTTCCATCCAAGAATCATTTTATTGACTTGCCTCAATTTTTCAACAGAAGGCAAGTCTTCTGTGCTGAGTGGTAGGCGGACAGTTTGATGTTCTATGAGCCCAATATCATGCAAAAGTGCTTTAGTGGGTATTGGGTTGCTGGCAATAAATAACGCTTCGCAAGCCTGTTGCCAGATATCTGCCTGAGGGTTCCTGCCATTGAGGCACTTCTTAACATATTCATGTGCTACATATGGCCAAACATTGGAAGCAACGGAAACCAGGCCAGCCGCACCATAGGCGGCCATATCGGATATCATATTATCATCTCCGCAAAAGACCTCAATATTTGGTGCAACTTTCTTATACTGAGTTAAAGTATCAACAGTGCCACTTGAATCTTTGATAGCCCAAAATTTTTCGTGACTGGATAAGTTGCGTACAGTTTCAGCGTGAAGACTCACTCCTGCTCTCGATGGAATATTGTAAAACATAGCCGGCACATGTGCTTTTTCAAGTAGCTTTTCAAACCATAAAGTCTGCCCCATAATTCCGGGCTTTGCATAAATGGGAGTTGTCATTAGATAGCCATGAATAGGCATACCCTTGCAAAAATCAAGCCATTCAAGAGTCTGATATAGATTCACTCCTGGTACGCCAATTATAATTTTCGTATTTAATTTTAGCTTACATACGAATTCAACTAATGTACGCTTTTCAGAATCAGTAAGCGATAGGCTCTCACCTGTGCTACCCAGCAACACTACGCCATTTTCAGCTTTAACTTGCATTGTCAGTAAACGCTGCAAACTGCTATAATCTATGCTATCCCCATTGCAATTAAAAGGAGTAACACAAGCAGTCCATAAAAATGTAGATTTCAATTTAAATTGTTAAAATGGTATTTCATCGTCGAGTAGTTCATCTTTTATATCGTTGTCAAAACTTTCGTGTTTATCTTTTTGTTCTGTTTCACCTTGTTTGTATTCACTTGGCTTGTAATCAGAATTTGGCGCACTATTTCGTGAATCCAAGAGAGTAAGAGCGCTATTAAAATTATATAGAACCACCTCTGTTGTGTATCTTTCACCACCGTTTTGGTCAGTCCATTTTCTAGTTCTCAAAGAACCTTCAACATAAACTTTACTGCCTTTGCGTGCAAAATCTTTGACGATTTTTACTAATCCTTCACTAAAAATTACGATATTATGCCACTCTGTCTTTTCAGAGCGCATACCGGAAAGTTTGTCAGTCCAACTTTCAGACGTGGCTATTGAAAAACTTGCCATTTCTTTTCCATTTTGTGTAGTCCTAATTTCAGGATCTTTTCCTAAATTACCAACTAGTATGACTTTGTTTATGGTACCACCAGACATAATTATGCTCTAAATAAATCCTTTTATTATCTTATGTGAAAATACTATTGTCAAATTTAATTAAAAGTGCGCTTGGAGGGATTCGAACCCACGGCCTTTGCCTCCGGAGGGCAACGCTCTATCCAACTGAGCTACAAGCGCATATATATTTAAGTTATTTAATAGATAAGCCATCCAAGTCAAATTTTTGTTTTGGATAAAGCGTAAACATAATACTCCCATATCCAAAATATACATTTTGAGAATCATTCGCATGCTTTTTTATTGCTTTTTGATCTACGGTCCATACAAAAGTTACATAATTTTCAGTGACTGAGTGCACTTTTAAATCCTTAGTATTTATAAACAGTTTTCCATTTACCCATATTTTCCATGTATCGGGAGAAAGATATAAGATTGAGTCTAAACTCACTACCTTACAGTTGAAATTATCTGATACCTCCTCTTTTACAGCTCTTGAAGATCTTAAATTGAACTTTTCCATTTCATTGACCATTCTATTAACTGGCTCTTCATCAAAAAAAATGCTTTTTACGTTACTATATTGTGACAAAACGTCAAAGTCACTTTCCACTGCTTCTCTTATTATATCGTCCCGATCTGTATAGCTTAGTTTTTGATTGTTGATAAAGAAACACTCTTTTGCACGCAAATTTGCTATATCAATAAAATCGTCGATTTCTTGATTGCCAACTTTAAGAATACTTTCAAAATATCTTTTTTCTATCATCATTCCATACTGAGAATGATGACAAACCATTTCATCATTACCTTGTTTTTCTATATATACGCATAAATTTTCACTATTTAATCCTAATATTTTATGCTCAATAAGATCTTCATTGCTAATATGTTGTCGGCAAGAATACTTCTTACAAATTCCTATGCTTTCTATAATATCTTCACAACTGCAATATGCATTAACATTGGAAATGAGTAGCGTAAAAATAAAAAACAGCTTTATATTCATTATCTTATCTACTTAATATAGTATACCAATCAAAGACTATATTAGCTCTCACTATTTCTATCATATTACCACTCAAAATCTGGTTCATAGCTGCAGCATCAATATTTCTCTGCTTGTTTAAAATAAGAGATTTGATCATAACATAACCAGGCAGATTTGGAATAGACTGTAAAAATAAAAAAATATGCTTATCGCTGATTGAGCTTAAATTTAGGGCCACTTCACTTTTTATTACTTTTGTGCGTTCACTTTTGTTGTGGAGCTCAACTTCTTCGGGTATAGAAATTGATATTTCAGGTTCTAATATATAGTACTTTTTATATAACTTGCTAAGCTCGAAATTTAAATTTGCAATGTATCTGCTACTATGTAAATTTGAAGAGGAAATTTTTTTCCATAAATCTAGATTTTTATTTAGAATGACTTCCTTTTTTTGAATCTCAGTAATCTGTAAATTAATAAAACGTATTTTATCAATCTCAATTTGGTTTTTATTATAAATCTTTTCGTTATAGATAACAACATATGTTAATAACCCTATTAATCCAACAGATAATAACAAATACGATATAAACTGAATTGTAGCTTTTCTTTTTAATTGAGAGATAGTCATTAATCTACATTGCCTCTCCTATTTCAACATCAATAGATAGATTTTGCTCTTTAGCAGCAGGTAAGCTAGAAATATTAATGTCATAGGTACGAAAATTATCGTTTAAATTTTTTCGTAGTTTCTCGTATTGATGAGAAATATTTTTACCGGATTGAAAATTAAACTTTAAAGTTGTGGTAATATAACTTTTTGCCTCATTATAATTCCATTCAAATGATCGAAGCTCTATACCTGGTATTTTTAACTTTTCTACATACTTAACTTGTGTAAGAGGAGAGTATTCTATTTTTGATAAAATATTATTGATATTAATAAAATCATAAATTTCATCTATTTTTTTTACATTATAGCTTTGGCTAAGTTTTGTTAATTGGTTATTTAAGGTGTTCTGCTTTGCTGATAAATTATCAGCGACATTGAAATTTGAATACAAATTTAGCAAACAAAGGGTGTTTGTTATAACTAAAACCAGGGCGAAGTATAGAAAAATTCGAGGAGAGTTTAAATAAAGGTAATTGAATAGATAAAATTCTTTAGTTTCCTTTGTATTAAAAATAGCTGCTAATTTATTCTTAAAGCTATGAAACAAAATTATGGTATCGCAAAAGTTATCTTTTTCACTTATAGCTAGTTCTGCTCCTAATAGTTTGCCTAACTCATATGGAGTTAATATGTTCACACTGTTCTCTGAAAAATTTATGACTGATAAACTAGCTTTGATATCTTCTGACACTATGATACAAAGGTCGATAGGGTTATTTTTTTCAAACCCAAACTTAGTTAAGGATCGAATAGTATCTTGCACTTCCTGATATATTCCACCAGCGATAATTCCTGGTAAATTATCATTAGTAAATGATGTTAAGCGCGTAAATACCATTTTATTCTCTTTAAGAACCACTTGTCTATAGCCTCCCGTTTTAGTTGCAGCAACTATAATTTTCCAATTATTAGGATCTTTATGTAGAATCTTTTTTGTTATATTACTTATTTCTATAGGAAACATTAATATTCCCTTAAAGTTGGAGCCTATCTCAATAAACACATTCAACCAATATTCTACTAAATGCTTTGCTTTTGATGAAACAAGAAGATAGCACCAGTTTTGATTGAATTTGTTTGGCTTCTCAACCAAAAAAACTGAACTTATGTCATTATTACGAGAAAAATGCTCCATCTTTGTTTTTGCTGATAGATAGGCACTAATCTTGTTTGCCCTTGTAATAAACTGTAGCGAGTAATTTTGATCTGCATGATTAAGCACCAGGTATAAAGGTGCTTTTTTATCTGACGAAAGACATGAAATTAAATCGGAAACTGCTTTATCGTTTTTGCCCTTAACAAAATACCTTTTATTTAAAGTATTATTTTTAAAATATAGTAACATTATGCCTTCTTCTCCAATAGAAAGCATAAACTTACTTTTGGATTTTGAACTAAACATATTAACAAAGCATATACTTATCTAGAATTAAAAAGGCAATTTATTGAAATTCATTAAACGTTAGAGGGAAATATTGTTATAAATTTTCGCAGCAACATTATTTATATTATAATTTTTTTTATAAAATTACCACTAATATTAAGTTATTTAGATAATAAATTAAGAAAATTCATTAAGACGAATTTGTTGTTTTTCAAATTGTAGGTAAACCTAAGCCACTTTAGCTATATCTGCCGATTGACTTTAATTAATAAGAGTTATTAATCTATTTACTATTCTTGTAATATTATTTCTAATGGTAAAGAAATATATATTTTTCTGGAACAGTTGTTATTTCAGATACAGAATTTATTGTAAGTAAACTAACCATTTGCTGAAGAGCGCTCATCTTCTGTGGTACTTGATGATGGAGCAACTAATTTGCTCAAAATCTCATCTTTTGGTCCCATAGCGTAAATGACACCATCTGACATGAGGATCACCTTATCAACTACGGACAATAACGGTAGCTTGTGAGTGATGATAACAGTAGTAGTATTTTGTTTTCTTGCAATGCCAATTGCATTAATTAAGCATGCCTCTCCATTGCTATCTAAGTTAGCGTTTGGTTCATCAAGTACTAAAAGTTTTGTGTGACCATAAAAAGCTCTGGCAAGTCCAAGAAGCTGTTTTTGGCCGCCAGAGAGCGTTACTCCTCCAGGACCTCCTATTGTTGTATCATATCCATTTGGTAAGCTTAGTATTAGTTCATGTATTCCTGCAATTTTTGCTGCTTTGATTATTTCTTCAGGATTTGGATCTGGCCTCATGCGAGCAATATTAGCTTTGACACTAGTGTTAAATAACTCAATATCCTGAGGTAAGTAGCCAACATAATTACCAAAATTTTCTCGATTCCAAGTATATACATCAGCGCCATCTAGTCTGACTACACCAGATATTGGCTTCCATACACCAACAGTTAATTTTGCGATAGTGGATTTACCAGAAGCACTTGCACCAATAACACCAACTACATCTCCAGGATCTATAATGAATGATATTCCTTTTACTGTCGGCTTATTGCTTCCATAAGGAGTAAAAAATACTCTATCAAATTCCAATTTTCCTTCAGGTTCTGGTAGAGCCATCGTTTGCTCTCTTTTTGGCGATGTTAATATAAGTCTTTGTAGCCTTCCATATGACATTCTAGCCTGATTTAAAAACTTCCAAGTATGAACCGCAGCATCAAATGGTGCTAATACTCTACCCATTAAAATTGAAGCAGCGATGATGCTACCGGCAGTCTTATGAGCTGTGATTGCAAGTAATGCACCTGTTCCAATTACTGATATTTGCAGAGTTGAGCGCAAAAACTTAGTGATTCCAGTAATTACATTAGAGCGATTTTGTGCTTTAATTTGCATTGCTCGATTCTGATCATTTCGTTTACACCAATCAGAGACTATGAATTCTGACATGCCCATAGCTTCAACCACTTCTGCATTTCTTGTTGCAACATCTATAGCATTGATATTCCGTATAGTTTCTTCGTTGGTTTCTTGTAATATTCGTTTAGTGGCAAGTTCATTCCATATTGCCATAGAGACTAATATAATAATTCCAGTAATAGCTATAAACCCCGTGGAGGTATGTATCATGAAAATCACAACAAGGTAAATTAACGACCATGGAGTATCAAACAGTGAGAATATACCATTTCCTGTAATGAAATTTTTTATCACTCCGAGATCTCGTATTGCTTCACCACTTGAAGTTGAGCTCTGCACTGACGTTAGCCTGATTGACCTTACTATCAGATCTGGTGTTGCAGTTTTATCGATCCAATCACCTATTTTTGCCATGGCTAAATATCGACAAGTTTCAAGCATTGCAGAACATGCAAATGCAGATAAAGTGATAATTGTCAGCATAGTTAGTGTTGGTACACTTTCGCTCGATATCACCCGATCAAGCACTTGAGAGGTATAAAGTGGTAGGAATAACATTAATAAATTGATTCCCGCACTAAACCAAAAGATAAACCAAAATGCACTTTTGCATTTTTCTAGGCAAACATATAGAGTACTTTGCTTCAATTCTTTTTTTATTGATGGCGTAATTTCCACAATCTTCCTCTTAATTTGATTACATGCACCATATACAATTTTTATTACAAAAATATTAATAACGGTAGTTAGCTTACTTTAAGTGAGTAAAATATTAATATATGTGAATAGGAAATATAAACAATGGTAAAAAGAAGTATAGTTAATATTTCCTTCGTTGCCTATAGCGAAGCTACGTCATACCGCGATTCATTCTATAGCTGTACGAACATTCATTTTTGAAGGTAAACTGCACAGCAAATGGTGTCATGAAAGTAGCTGACACTGGGATGGCTTTGTTGCATCGCTACTTATGAAAGGCTAACTATAATTAGGATTATAAGCAACTTATTGAAAATCTTGTTTTTTTGCAATCAATCTGATCAAATTTAAGAATAGTAATTTGTTATTTATATTAATAAATTTAATTCTATTGAAAATAGCTAAAGCATTGAAATTCTTGAATTTTAGCCGGATTAGTGAGTGGTAGTGAAATTTCTTTTACTCAAATTTAGGTATTCACTGACCGTTCTTGTTGTAAATACCAGAATAATAAGCTACTGATATTCTCCACCTTTTTTGTCTTTAATCCATCATAGCTAGCGATGCAACAAAGCCCACCGATTCATTCTACTGCAACGCAGAAAATTCGTACAATTGTGCATAATATGGGGCTTCTGGCTACATTTTTCTATTGAACTCACCTTTTCTCTATGTGACAGATTTCGTATTAAATTTTAAATTTAATGCGCCTAGATATACAAGCATTCCTAGCAAAACCATAGGTATAGAAAGCAACTGCCCCATAGTTAAATCAAGCCACAAATAGCCAATTTGATAGTCTGGTTCGCGAAAAAACTCAACGAAAAAACGTGCTATTCCATACCACATAACTGCAATACCAGTTAACGCACCGTGATACAGTCTTATTCTAGTTAAGAAAAACAGTGAATTTGCAACTGCAAAAAGTAGCAGTCCTTCAAAAAGTGCCTCATAAAGCTGGCTTGGATGACGCAGCAAATTATCACCACTCTCTGGAAATACCATACCCCATGGCATAGTTGTAACTCTGCCAAATAACTCTCCGTTTATAAAATTGCCTATGCGACCTAAAAATAAACCTATGGGAACTCCGCAAGAAACTAGGTCCAGTGCATAAAATATAGGAATGTTATGTCTTCTGCAGGAGATTATTACTGCAAGCAAAACTCCTATAGCACCGCCATGAAATGACATCCCTCCTTCCCAGGTCTTCAATATCTCGATAGGGTTGCTTATATAAAGAACTGGATCATATATCAATACGTAGCCAAGTCTACCTCCAAGGATAATACCTACAATAGTGGCTGTTAATAACGAATCGTAAAAATTCTTAGTAAATATTTTTTGGTCATCTAGCTTATGTAAATACCAATATGCAAACACTATACCCAAAACGTAGGCTAAGGAATACCAATATATAGAAACAGGACCGATGCTGAAAATTACTGGATTTAAAGACATATTTTGCTATAAATTATTCTTAGACAATCTACTTTTTTCACGATCCCACTCTCTCTGTTTTATGGTTGCTCTCTTATCGTAGAGTTTTTTTCCTTTTACAATGGCAATTTTAGTTTTTGCAAATCCTTTATCGTTAAAATAGACCGAAAGCGGCACAACAGTTATCCCAGCAGTCTTGATTTGACCAATTAGTTTATTTATCTCCTTTTTATGCAAGAGTAATTTACGTTCCCTTTTTGGTTTATGATTTTTTCGGTTCGCAGCTTTATATTCTGCAATATGCATATTGTGCAGCCATACTTCGCTATTCTTTTCAACAACGTAGGCGTCGGAAATATTTACTTTTCTTTCTCTTAGCGATTTAACTTCACTGCTTAATAAGACCATACCCGCTTCAAATTCTTCTAAGATGAAATATTCAAACCTTGCTTTCCTATTTTCTGCAATAACTTCCATATCTAAAGATATCTTTAAGCTTCAATATATTACAGAGTTTTTGACTTAATTCATAATAAAACAGTTATCCCAATAAATATAAGGTGCCAGGCTAGTCTGATAGCAACAGGATAACAAAAATCAAGTAAGTGCTTTTTCTGTCTCTCTAGGCACAAGTTCCTTTACTTCTTTCATTTCAGTTTTAGGCTTTGACATTATATATTGACCAGCACCAACTATGAGCGCAGATCCTGCAGCTAGTCCAATTATTGCTGGTACAGATAGGGCAGTAGCAAATGCAAGTGCAACACCAACTATCACTGCAGTTACAAAACACACAATAACACCTTTTACAATTGCATTTTTTGCAGATTGTTCTTTTTCTTTCACAATTGCATTTTTTCCAATTTGTTTTTCTTCCTTTTTCTCTGGAAGCTGCATTACATCTTTATTTTCAGTAAGATCCTTTGGCGTTTTTTTATTCTCATTTTTTAACGTTTGCTTTTTTTCCGCTTCCTCTAAAAGCTGAATTATACCTTGATCTTTAGTGAGGTCTCTTGGCGTTTTTCCATCAACATCTTTTAATGAAGGGTCTGCTTCAGTGTGTAGCAGAACTTCCACCACTTTTATTTTGCCATTTTTAGCAGCAAGATGTAAAGGAGTACGTCTATCACCATTTTTTGCCTTAACCTTTGCTCCTTTTGCGATTAGAGTTTTTACTATATCTTCGTGGCCATTTTCAGCAGCAACATGCAAAGGAGTCCATCTATCAGCATCCTTTATATTAACATCTGCTTTCTCAACTAGAATTTTTACTACCTCTATGTGGTTATTTTCAGCAGCAAGATGTAAAGCAGTACATCTATCATCATTTTCTGCATTAACCTTTGCTCCTTTTTTGATTAGAATGTCTACTACATCTTTATGGCCCTCTTTGGCTGCAAGATGTAAAGGAGTCTCGTCCACAATACCTTCTGCATTAACATCTGCTTTCTCAACTAGAATTTTTACTACCTCTATGTGGTTATTTTCAGCAGCAAGATGTAAAGCAGTACATCTATCATCATTTTCTGCATTAACCTTTGCTCCTTTTGCGATTAGAATGTCTACTACATCTTTATGGCCCTCTCTGGCTGCAAGATGTAAAGGAGTCTCGTCCACAATACCTTCTGCATTAACATTTGCTCCTTTTGCAATGAGAATTTTTACTACATCTTCGCAGCCCTCTCTGGGAGCAAGATGTAAAGGAGTACATCCATCATCATCTTTTGCATTAACGTTTACTCCTTTATTTAATAGGTTTTTCACCTCCTCCTCATTATTATGTTTAACAGCTGAATGCAAAGCTTTGATGTTCTCTTGTGCCTTTAATAGAGCTCCTTTTACCACTTCATGGCCTTTTTGAGAAGCAAATGTTAAAGGAGTCCATTTATAATGATCTTTCGCATTAACATCTGCTCCTTTTTCAATTAGAGTTTCTACTATATCTTTGCGGCCATTTGCAGCAGCAAGATGTAAAGGAGTCCACCCATCACTATTTTTTGCATCAACGTTGATTCCTTCTGCTTTTGATAGAACTTGTACTATCTCTTTGTGGCCATTTGTAATAGCAAGATGTAAAGGAGCCCATCCTTTATCATTTTCTGCATTAACATTTGCTCCTTTTCCAATTAGAGTGTTTACTACATTTTCGTGGTTCTTTTCAACAGCAAAATGTAAAGAAGTCCATCCATCACCATTTTTTGCATCAACAATTGCTCCTTTTCCAGTTAGAATGGTTACTACATCTTTGTGGCCATAGTGAGCAGCAATATGTAAAGGAGTAATTTTATTATCATGTTCTGCATTAATATCTGCCCCGTTTTCAATCAGAGCTTTTGCTACATTTGCATAGTTCCAATAAGAAGCAAGATGTAACAATTTGACTTTCTTAGAATTTTGACCACAAGATATAGTAAATATGTAATTTATGCCAGATCCACTATCGTTGTCAGGTTTACTCTTTTCCCACTCTTGACATAAATCTGGATCTTCTTCTTGTAACTTAGCTTTTATTTTTTCAACTATATTGTCCTTGCTCAAATCTGAAAGGTCATTTATTTTTTTTAATATTTCCATAAATTTGTCATATTTCATAACTTCCTCACTTAAAAAACATAACTTAGTTGTTATATCTTTCAACATAGAAGTCAAGAACCTAAATATTCGTTATTATCTTTCCTTAAAGAGTCATTTAAGTTATATTACAGACTATGAAAAACCTCAACTTTAGGAAGGAAATCAAGTTTTTTTCTCTGTCATTTATAATTTTATTTGTTCTATGGACTGTATTGTCTGGTTATTTTGAGCCGTTTTTTATTTTTTGTGGAGTGTTTTCCTCTATATTCACATCGTTTATCTTTAGAAGGTTGATAAACGCTGAAAGAGCTCTTAGCCAGATTTTAAATAGTACGAGTAGACTATCGTTTTATAAGTTAGTAAGTTATATACCGTGGTTAATGTACCAAATCATTTTATCAAGTGTTTATGTAACAAAAAAGGTGCTACAACTCAAATCTAAGCTTGAACCGATTATTATCCTAAGAAAATGCAAAGGGCATAATGACGAAAGCATTGCGTTATTTGCCAATTCAGTCACAATCACTCCCGGAACTTTAACTATCAATGTTGAAAGCAAGCAAAAAACGTATTTGTCTACCATATGCTTGATAGATAAAAACCTTGAAAGCGGCATTTCTGAAATAGAAAACAAAATCTTAAAAATACTACGTTCAGTTAAGTAATTGCTTTAAATAAGTTAACAGCATCCTTATATTCCCTTACAAGACTTTCAAGCATTTCTTTTGGAAGGCTATTATTAACAATAGAACATAAATAATTATATAAATCTTCTAACCTTAATATGTTATTTCTCTTCTTGCTGTTAAATTTATACGGAAAAATACCTTCCATAACTTCAATAGTAGTAGCCTTGTTTAAAAATACATTTTCACTTGTCACGCTTATTCTTGCTAAAACAGTGTTAATTTCAGGTTCGTCACTCGTATAAAAATCTGATAGCTGAGTTATTCTAATAACGTACAAAGTTACTATTTTTGACAAGCAATTATCAGCATATTCACAATTTTTTATTACCTCCCACTGAGTAACCTGAGATTTACCTATTTTTGCATTGTTCGGTAATTTACTCATTGAACTTTCTCCATTTAATCCAGTGTAATAAATTATACTAATACTTTGTTAAATAAATAATAACGCGATTACAAAAATATATACTTATAGTGGTATATTATACAAAAATAGCACAATATCTAAGCATTAAAGCTAGTTTTAGCTGGGTACATGGGGCTATTCGTTATTTTGTGTTGTCCAGTGAGGTTCAAAATTAGAGGTCCACTTATATAAAGAGTTTAGTCTGCCTTCTTTGCTATAAAATAAGTTTTCCTTTTGAGCTGTTTTGTTAGTATTAACTAAATTCTAAACTAACTGTGCTATAATGAAAAAGATAAAACTCGGAATACTAATTTCAGGTAGGGGGTCGAATATGCAGGCCTTAATAGAAGCATGTCAAGATCAGAATTTTTCCGCAGAAGTTGCATGTGTTATCACAAATAATAGCGAAGCTGCTGGTCTGAAAATAGCAGAGCAAGCAGGAATCTCAGCGTTTATTGTTAAAGATAAACCGCTTGATGCTGGTAAAATTCACGAAATACTTGTTCAACATAAGGTTGATTTAATTTGCCTTGCAGGGTTTATGAGAATTCTCAAAGCTGATTTTCTGAGTAAATGGCATAACAAGGTGATAAATATTCATCCCTCTTTACTTCCGTCTTTTAAAGGCCTAAACGCTCAAGAGCAAGCTCTAAAAGCAGGTGTAAAAATTACAGGTTGTACTGTACATTATGTCACTCCTGAAGTTGATGCTGGAGCCATAATTGCTCAAGTTGTTGTACCAGTGTTACCAGCTGATGATATTCAAAGCCTCTCAGAACGCATTCTAGCTGAGGAGCATAAGTGCTATGTAGAAGCAGTAAGATCAATAGCAGAAAGTATTAATTATTGACCCTGAGCGTTTTTTCCAACTTCAACGAAAAATAAATTTTCGGGTTCCAGTAAAGAACTTGCCAGCTCGTTTACTTTTTCTAGCTTTACGTCATTAATGAGACTTACAAAATTATTTAGACGATTAATATCGCGATTACGTACCTGCATACTAGCCAAGAACACTGCTGTGTTTGCGTTATTAGATAGGGAAAAGATAAAATTATTTACCATACTAATTTTTGTATCTTTAAATAATTGTTCATCAATTCCTTCCTTTTTTATCCTGCTCAATGTATCTCTTATTGCAGATATGGATTGACTGGCAGTAGAGCTATCAGTACTTAAACCTCCGGCTATAATATTTGCATGCGTATAACTAGCCATAGAGGCACTAATACCATAAGTAATTCCAAGATTTTGCCTTAGCTCTTTCATCAGCACTGAATTCAGCCCCATACCACCAAGCGCATTAACCAAAACTTGAGCATTATAGTAGTCTGGATCTTCATAAGCTATACCTTTTTGAGCAAAAAGTATCACACTTTGTGGTATATCCATAAAAATGTTCTTACTTTCTGCAGAACCAAAATCATTTTTCACAGGTATTTTTCTCACTTTTGATCTTTTTGACGGCAATTTAGATAAATATTTATCTAATAATGTAATAATTTCTTCTTTTTTTGCACAACCAGCAACACTGATAACTATGTTATCTTTAGCAAAATTACGTTTTATGTATGTTAAAACATCATCTCTAGTAATGTTCATTATAGTGTCAAGAGTACTGTACACACTTTTTGAGTAAGAGTGTTTTTTAAACAACAACGTACCCAATTCTTTTCCAGCGACAAAATAAGGATTTTTTTCAAGATTATTAAAATCAACTTTGGCTTTCTCGAAAACTCTATTCAACCCTTCAGAGTCAACTTTAGGACGTATTATAGCATCGCTAAGTAGTGAAATACTTTCTTCTAAATTTTCAGACAAAGTTTCTAATGACACTCCGAAACTTTCTAAATCGGGGTAAAAAAGTAAATTTATTCCTTTGATCTTCAGTTTTTTTGCAAAATCCTTAGCGTCATTTTCTCCTGCCCCTTCTTGGATTACAAGAGAAGTAAACCAAGCAAGCCCCTGTTTTTCTGCACTCTCATACACATAACCTGCATCTTTAAATGATATATTCAGTGAAACTTTTGGTAAAGCACAGTTTTCGACAAATAAAAACTTAAATCCTTTACGGGTAGTAACCTCCTCTATATTTAAGCTACCACTTGCTTGTAAATTAAAGCTTAGGTAGAAAAAAAACAGAAGTACAAATTTACTTATTCTCATTGTTATCTCCTTTTGGTAATAAACGACCAATTAACTTATTGGAAGAAAAGATAGTACGAATTTTGTTATTTACATCCTCTAAATTAACATCATCTATTTTGCTATATGAAATATCTATTTCATCAAGTGGAATACCAAGTGCAAGGTGTGGCACATAGAACATCGCTATATGAGTTAAGTCAGATAGATTATCAAACTGTGCTGCTTTGTATCTATATTTCGAGCTTTGCAACTCCTCATCCGTTATTCCTTTAGACATGAAGTTATTAATAGCATTATCTAACTCTCTTTCAACAATATCTAAATTAACTCCGCTTTTTGGAATGACCTGAATATCAATGTAGCCATCACTAAAAGCTAGGCTATTATAATAAGCAAACACTGATACTGCCACATCTTCATCTAAAACCAGATCATTATACAGTTTGCTGGATTTGCCGCTACCTAAAATTTCAACCGCTAAATGAGCAGCGGAAGCTTCATTTATATGCTCAAATAAGGGTACACGATAACGAAAATATAAAACTGGTTCTTTTACTTCAGTGCTCTCTAAGGTCACCGATAGACCTGCATTATGCACTGGATCCTGATTTGGGTAATTTCTCATTACAGGCTTAGCTTTAATTTCGCCATATTTTTCTTCTGCTAATTTCACTACTTCATCAAGTTCCACATCACCCACAATCAGTAATATTGCATTGCCGGAGTGATAATAGTTATCATGAAACCTCGTTATGTCATCCAAATTGTAAGTTTTGATATCGCTCTCCCAGCCGATAACAGACCTACCATAGCCAGTACGGTAAAATGCACTATTCATTTCTTCCCATAACAAGTTGTTAGGATGATTATCAAATCTCATTTTTCTTTCTTCCAACACAATGTTTTTTTCTCTATCTATTTTGTCTTGAGTAACATTAAAGCTGCCCATTCTATCTGCTTCAACTTCCATTGCAAGTGGTAAATCTTTTTTGGGGACCAACTCATAATAACAGGTATATTCTTTAGTGGTAAACGCGTTAAATTGAGCCCCAATGCTACTCATAGTGGCTTCTATATCTGTGAACTTTCCTGTAGTTTCAAACATTAAATGTTCAAAGTAGTGAGCCAATCCTGCTTTGCCGATTGGATCATCCATTCCCCCAACTTTGTATATTACTGCATGTAAAACGGCTGGAATCCGATGATTAGAAACAACATAAACATCTAGTCAGTTACTGAGTTTAGTATATTTTATGTTGTGCTCTATGTTTAAAGCATTCGAAGAAATTGGGTAAGTAAAAAAAAGTACAGGTAGTATAAGAAAACTAAAAAACTTATGAAGCATTATTTCGACCTAATATAAAAACAATTATTTTATTCCTCATTTTGTTTAGAAATAAGCATATCGTATATATACCACTTATATAACAATGTAAACATTCCACAAACTATAGATAAATCTGCTAAATTAAAGGCTGGCCAATACCAATCATCAATATGAAAATATATGAAATCATATACAGCTCCCCAATAGATCCTATCAACTACGTTTCCGATTGCTCCACCAATCATCAGAGAAAAACCAAGGTAAGTTGACTGATCGTCAGACTTGTATATCAAATATGCAAGTATACCAATTATTAGTATTGAAAATGCTGAAAAAAAGAAACCGCCATGTGGTAAAGCGCTACACATTCCAAAACTAATACCTGAATTCCAAACTTCAACTAGTTTTATAAAACTAGCGATCTCAATTGATTCTCCTTCATCAATCAATGAGTTTATGTACAATTTGCTCGTTTGGTCAATCAATACTATAATTAATATAACAACTAAGCATAACTTTTTCATAAATTTGCCTTTAACCTATAAACTTTAAGTATATCATAATTTATCTGTTTTGTTAACTCCTCAATACTATGGAATTTTTTTTCTGACCTTATGAATTTTAAAAGTTGTATATTGACTTTATGACTATATACGTCTTCATCAAAATCGAATATGTGCATTTCTATTATAGGCTTTTTCAGATCCTTAAAAGTAGGTCTCATACCAATATTGACTACTCCATATAACCAATTTGGATTACTATCAGGAAAAGTCACTCTAGCGTAATATGTGCCAAACTTAGGTTTTATCATGCAATCTTCTATAGGAATATTTATGGTTGGAAATCCTATTTCTCTACCTCTACATGCACCTTTTGTCACAACACCAGAAACTTGATAAGGCCTGCCGAGCAATTTATTAGCAATTTCTATTTCGCCCCTTTGTACATACTCCCTTATTGAAGAAGAAGAGCAAATTTTGCCGTCAATTGTTAATGGCTCTAATTTAGTCAAAGAGTATCCATATATTTCAGAATATTTCTCTAGAGTTAATATATTACCCAATCGTTTATGACCAAAAGTGCAATTTTCTCCGACAATTATGTGTTTAGCGCCATATTTATCTATTAAAATCTCACTGATAAAGTCATCGCAGCTAACCTCAGAAAAACCTCTATTAAAATTAATAATATATAAGTAATCTATACCATAGCTGCTGATTAGTTCCTTTTTTTGTTCTTGGTCTATTAACCTAAAATTGTTTCTACCAAATAAAACAGTTGATGGGTGAGGCTCAAAAGTTAAAACTGCAGAGGGTAATCCTCTTTCTTGTGCTACCTTCTTTAGAGTAGAAATTGCAAACTCGTGTCCTAAATGAATGCCATCGAAATTTCCGAAGGTTAGTGCTATATTATTTTCTATCCCTTGCTCACAATTATAAATAATTTTCATACAATTTGATGTTTTTACATGTTTCTTATATATAATAACTATATTTTAGTAAGCTACGGAGATAAATTGTGAAAAATGTTGTGATATATGTAAAGAAGGGCTGTCCATACTGCATAAGGGCAAAGGATTTACTAGATAAAAAAGGTGTGAAGTATGAAGAAATTGATGTGCTCAAAAACTCAGATCTATTTAACGACATAAAATCAAAGTATAACGTTAGAACAGTTCCACAGATTTTTATCAACGATAAGCACATTGGGGGGTGTGACAAATTGATGGATCTTGAAAAAGAAGGAAAGTTGGATGATATGCTAAATAATAATGACAATCACACTGATGTCACAACCTACACAAACAGCAATGATGAATGTGGAGAGTGTGTTATACCACATGATGATTTTATGTAACTTTTTATCTTGTTTTGTCGTGTAATACGTAAATGAAAACTAGTATGCTCACTTTAAACAATTCTTAATGAATTAAAAATACAATTCATTCAGTGAGTTTTTTTAGTGGGAAAAAATGACAAAAAATATTTCAATTATTAGCAGAAACTTAATTAGTATCGAATTAGTTAACAAACAAGATTTAGAGAATTTCATCAAGATTTTCACAGTGCTTGATAAACATATAGCAGCTAAAACACTTTTTACAGAAGAAGTGAGAATAGAGTATAAACAACACAACGGCATAGAAGTTGTTGAATTGCTAAAAGATACAGACTTTACATATCATGAGGTTGAAAATGTATTGAACCACCTGAGTAAACATGGAATGAAGGTGCCCAGCAGTGTTATAGCACACACCCTTTTTGCTGCATACAATCATGCACTTGAATTTAAGGATGTAGCATTTTCCTTTTCTGAAGGATTTCCACAATTTAACATCAGAGTAAATAAGAACACCTTCATAATAACTCCTATGAGTGAAGAGAATTTGGAATTGAATTCACAAAATAGCAGAACGCTTATAGAGTCACTAAAGAGCGAAAAAAGTATTTATGATTGTATAGCAGAAGAAAATACCATTAAAGTTATAGTGCATTCTGAAATGCATCAAGCTATAAATTTGATTATAAAATCACTGATAAAGTCTCGCCTTTTAGCAAAAGAGGAAGAAGGAAAATTCAAAGAGAAATTGAGACAACTTGCTTTTAAGGATCAAGCTTTTGTTGAGTATTCTAGCATCAGAACCATCAATAGGTATCCACATAATCATCCTCTGAGGAAGCATGAAAGTGTTACTAAGGATATAGAAAATATTTTATGTGATTTCATAACAAATGAGAACAGCGAGTTTGCTATAGAGCGACTAAATAGGCTGAGCTCAGCAGTTTCTCCGGATACTCCAAGAATCATCACTAAAACTATAGATAAACTTGTTAAGTTTCACTAAGGTATACGAGAGCCAATAGACTTCTTATATTACCTTCTGTCATCCAAGTAGCTTGGCTACTTGGTTCTTTTTTTGGGTTCCAGCTATGTACATAGCTGTATGAACATTGTAGCCGTTATTCAAGTAGCCCGCAGAAGCGAAAAACTTACTTGACAAACTCCGCCAACTCCCTTATCATGAAACTGAAGCTATTTATTTATCTTCTCTGTACAGATTAAATGACAAAAAAACTCACGTATCTGGCGTCTCATGTTTAATTTTTTGCACTATGTGCACCTTATGTCTTTATAAAACTTCTAGGTTTTTACCTAATATAAGCTAAAATGCGCTTATAAAGCATTTAAAACATAAAAAAACGCCAACTTAAAAAATGGATAGTGAATAACTAGCTACCCTAGGGTTTCTTTTGCCTTTTTTTCTGTTTAGTAAATTTCTTAATGTTTATAATTTAGATTAGTTGCGGCTTAAAAGCAACTGAATCGCGGTTATTAAACGTTTAGAATAAAAAAACGCCATACTTGAAAGTATAATGTAAGTAATTAGCCAACCACGGGGCTTCTTTTGCCTTTTTTTTGTTTGGTAAATTTTTTAACATTTATAGCTAAACGACAACCGTCATCCCACTACTTGTTAGCGGGATCTAGAGATACCGCGAATGAATCGCGGTATGACGGTTCGCGGTGGCATGACGTAGAATTTTATACTCACCAACTCAGTATTCCAACCTGGATTGTATCTTATCGGTAAAAAAGAAGAGCTATTTTAGGAAGTTTTTATAGGACTAAAACCAAAGAAAACTTGCATATAAGTTTATCAAGATGTAAAATTAAAGTTATTTTAAAAGAATAGGTTAATTATGAATCTTGTAACAAAATCTGCTATCGATTTTACTGCTTCATCTGTTCTCTCTGACGGAGAAATTGTTGATGATTTCTGTCTGAGTAAGCGCATAAAAAATAAGTATGCTGTCCTTTTTTTCTATCCACTTGATTTTACTTTTGTTTGCCCAACTGAATTGATATCGCTCAATAATAGAATAAATGAGTTTGCAAAGCGTGGTGTTGAAGTGATAGGAATAAGTGTAGATTCAAAATTTTCACATTATAAATGGCGAAACACTCCAGTTAATGATGGTGGTATTGGAGAGATTAGCTACACTTTAGTGTCTGATATCAAAAAGTCTATATCAAGAGACTATGGGGTCTTATATGATGACTCAATTGCGCTGAGAGCAACTTTCGTTATTGATGATAAATTTATTGTACGTCATCAATCGATAAATGATTTGCCTTTAGGGCGTAATATCGATGAATTCGTTAGAATCGTTGATGCAATTAAACATAATGAAGAGCATGGTGAGGTGTGTCCAGCAGGGTGGAAAAAAGGTAAGCCAGCAATGCAGGCAAGCGATGAAGGAGTAGCTGATTATCTAAACTCATATAGTGAAGAATTATAAGTTTAGTACAAAAGTTCTTATTATTGGATCCGGGGCAGCGGGTTATGCTGCTGCTATATATGCAGCACGTGCAAACTTAGAGCCAATTGTAGTAACGGGAATGCAGCCTGGTGGTCAGCTTACAATTACTACAGATGTTGAAAATTATCCTGGTTTTGTTTCAGTACAGGGTCCAGAACTAATGGAGCAAATGAGGTTGCATGCAGAAAAGGTTGGAGCAAAAATAATAGATGATGAGATAAAAAGCGTTGAACAACTTGAGGACTTTAATGAGTATAGATTTAGATCTTCTGGTAATATCAATGACTACTATTCAGATGCAATTATCATTGCATCTGGTGCGCAAGCGAAGTGGCTTGGTTTAGAAAGTGAAAAGAAATTTCAGGGTTATGGGGTTTCAGCTTGTGCGACTTGCGATGGTGCATTTTTTAGGAATAAAGTTGTAGCTGTGATTGGTGGTGGAAACACTGCTGTTGAAGAAGCAATATTTTTAACTCGATTTGCCAAAGAAGTGATATTAATACACAGGCGTGATAAATTAAGAGCGGAAAAAGTAATGCAAGGTAGGCTCTTTAAAAATGATAAAATAAAAGTAATGTGGAACCATACCGTAGAGCAGATTCTTGGAGAAGAAAATCCAAAAAGGGTTGCTGGTATTGCGATTAAATCAGCAGAGATCGATAAAACCCAAGAATTAAAAGTGGATGGAGTGTTCATTGCAATCGGGCATGCACCAAATACGGGTATTTTTAAAGGCTTTGTTGAAATGGATGAGCAGGGTTACATCATTACAAAACCTGGAACAACTTTAACTAGTAGGGCAGGAGTGTTTGCTGCAGGTGATGTTCAAGATAAGGTATATCGTCAAGCAGTAGTTGCAGCAGGAACAGGATGCATGGCTGCGCTTGATGCAGAAAAGTTTTTGGAGTCGTAGTTAATTCTAGGATTTTAGATAAATTGCTTGCAATTTTCCTTTTCTTTTACATAATTATATTAGTAAATCATTAATAAAGAGGGTTTAGTATGCCTTATAGAAACGGTGTAGCATATTATGGAGCTTATGGAGGTGGTGATAACACGGCATCGCAAGCTCGAAATCCGACAACTTCAAGACAGCTAAGTGAATCAACAAAACAGCTATTTAAGGCTATTGATGATGGAAACCTAGAAGATTTTAAAGAAGCTCTGGCAGAGGGTGCGGATGTTAATGCGTTTGATAAAGAAGGCATGACACCTTTGATGTCCATAGTTACTAATTTGTCTGCAGGCTCTGAAACAGAAAAAGAATATCAGAATATGATTAGGTTGCTCCTACTGCACCGGAGCATAGATGTTAATATTTCTGAACAAAATAATAACAATACAGTTTTGCATCTAGCAATGTGCTTTCAACAAAAGAAAACTTTACAACTCTTACTAAGTCATCCAAACATAAACACTTATCTAACCAATAAAAACCATCAAAATCCTGAGGGATGTGCTAGACAAAATCGTGCTGGGCATTTGATAATAGAAATACAAAAAGCACAGAAAGGAAAAGAATTATTAGCTGCTCTTTCTAGCGGAAATATTTGCCAAGCGAAAACACTATTGAATCAAGAGCTTCATCCTAATTGCTGGAGAAGAACCCAAGATGGAAGAATAAAAACACCACTTAGCTTAATTATTCGATTATGTTTACGAACGATAACAGAAGATGAAAAAGAAGTATTGACAAAACTTTTAAAACATAAAGACCTAGATTTTAGTTACGAGCAGTATGCACAATTAAAGCAAACAATTGAACAAGCTATTCAGAGCCGATTAACTGATACTATTAATAGAAAAGATTTAGATGATGTGAAAAAATTAGTAGAAGATAATTGTTTTATAAATCGTGCAGTTGTTACTGCTGCATTGGGGGGTGTTGATAATCCAGTTAACTCTATTAAAGATTATTTAAATGAAAAATTTCCTGCAAATACGAATAATATACCAGAAGATTTTGAGAAGTTTTTACAAGGGCTTGAAAGAACAAAAGCTCAACTTGTAGAGAAAGAGCAAGAGCTAACGAATAAAACTGGCAAAATTTCACAATTAGAAAAAGATTTAGTACAAGTAAGGCAGGAAAAATCGGCTCAACAAAGTGAATTGATTGAATTTAAAAGAATTGTGTGTGGAAGAGCAAGCGACACTGTCGAAATTTCACGATTAAAAAGAGATTTGGAACAAGTAAGGGAAGAAAGAGATAGGCTTTCATCAGAAAATAGACTGCTCCGTAGTAATAAAAACGAAAAATCCTCGCAAGCAATTTCTTCTGGTAGAAAACTAAGCAACTACGCTTCTGCATGTTTTATATTGCTCGGAGTATATACTGTTGTTGCATGTTTAGTAATAGAAGATTATCCAGGGATAATAAGTGCTTTCTTTACAGCAGTTGCACTGGCTTTTTTTTTATTAGGATGTTGTAGTTTATATAAAGCAAACACAATACTTAGTGATGTTGAAAGCACTCAGCTTGGTGGTTTAGAACGAAGTTAAAGTTTTGATTTCTTCTCCATGCCCTGCTGAAAATTTTTGTACATGTTAAAAACATCTTGATAATTGAGGTGAGTGTAAATTTGAGTAGTTTCCAGGCTTGAGTGACCAAGCAGTTGTTGTATTGATCTTATGTCAATATCTTCCTGAAGCAAATGAGTAGCAAAACTATGGCGAAATGCATGTGGAGATAAAATTTCTGGTAAATTTAACATTCTCCTTATTTTTTGCAAACGATTGGCCACATAAGTTCTTCCCAATTTTTTTCCTCTTACTCCCACAAAAAGATGTTGTGCTTCATCAAGGTAAGGACAGGCTTTTACATATTCTTGTATACATTTTTTTACTACTGGGAGAATGAATACCTGCCTTTGTTTATCTCCTTTACCTGTTACTATTAAACTTTCATTGTTAATATCACTAACCCTAAGGTTCAACGCTTCACTGATTCTTAAGCCTGTACCATATAGCAGGACGATAATTGCAATTTCTCTTTTTATCACCCAAGGTTCGCCCAGATCGGATAGTTTCATTTCTTTCAATAAAGTTTTTATATTAGGTATTGATAATGCTTTGGGCAGAGTTCTTCTCTGAATTGGCCTTGATAAGGAAAATACAGCTTCATTGTCTATATTGTGGTTATTTTTTATGTACTTGAAGAAATTTCTGATTACTGAGAGTGCTCGAGTGTTGGATCTTGCGTTTACACCTCTTGCGTAACGAGAGGTAAGCCAACTTCTTAACTCAGGTACGCTCAATTTTTCCAAAGTGCCGACATTTACTTCTCCACCAATGTGAGTATTTAGGAAACTTATAAGATCCTTCAAGTCCCTCATGTATGACTCTAAAGTGTTTGGTGAATAAGATCTGTTGCACCTCAGCCACTCATACCATTTTTCAATGATTGAACCGAGGTCCACAATTATTTTTTAAAGAAAGCATCGATGCACGCATCTCGAAAGGCTTCATTTATATCAGGATGAGAGTGACAAATTCTGTATATATCCTCTGCTGCTGCACCATATGCCATTGCAACCGCTGCTTCGTTGATTAGCGTATCAGCGTATGCTCCTATGATATGCACACCTAGTATTGTATCTGCTCTGCTACAAGTCAGCACTTTCACGAATCCTTCAGCATCATCAGTGATTTTTGCTCTGCCGTTTGCAGCAAATTGACATTTACCAACTTTGTACTTACGGCCAGCATTTTTGAGTTCCTCTTCGGTTTTACCAATCGAAGAAACCGCAGGGTGAGTGTAAATGACAGATGGTATGATTCCATAATCAACGTGAGGTGACTGTCCTGCTATTATCTCTGCAACTGCCACTCCTTCTTCCTCTGCTTTATGAGCAAGCATTGCTCCACCGATCACATCACCAATAGCAAATATTCCTTTCACATTAGTTTCATATCTGTTGTTAACTTGAACGAAACCGCGATTATCTTTTTCTATTTTTTCATCAATACTAAGATTCTCAGTGCATGGTTTGCGTCCTGCTGCCACCAATACCTTATCCGCCTCTATAGTGTTTGTTTGATTATCTTTTACAGAGCAAACTTTCATACTCAAAGAATTACTACTTTGTTTTATCTCCTCAACTTTAGTGCTAAGTAAAAATTTTATTCCTTGTTTTTGTAGACTAGAAAGTAGAGACTTACTTAATTCTCCATCCATTGCTGCAGCGATTCTGTCAAAAAATTCTACTACAGTGACTTCAGACCCTAGCCTCCTCCATACAGAAGACATTTCAAGCCCTATTGCCCCAGCTCCGATTACGACAAGTTTTTTTGGTACTTCAGTTAAAGATAATGCACCAGTTGATGAAATAATACTTTTCTCATCGATATTAATTCCTGGCAAAGAAATAACATCAGAACCGGTTGCAATTACTATATTTTTTGTCTTCAGCACCTTACCTTCAACTGAAACTTCAAGATTACCTTGGTCAAAAGAAGTAATTTTCCCAAGCCCATTGATTTTAGTGATTTTGTGAAGGTTAAACAGATATTCTATACCTTTTCCAAGTTCCTGAACTCTGGCGTCCTTATAGCCTAGCATTTCTTTTAAGTCGAAACTTGCGTCCTTAATTTTTATGCCAAGCTTCGACAGATCATTTTTCGTGTGAGCATACTGATAGGAAGAATGGAGCAATGCTTTGGAGGGTATGCACCCAACCCGCAGGCACGTACCACCAAAAATGCTATTTTTATCTATGCAGGCAACTTTCAATCCAAGTTTTGCAGCAGCGATAGCACACTTATAGCCTCCTGGGCCACCACCTATAACAATTAAATCATAATCAGTCATAAAAAACAAACCTATTTTCTAAAGAATAAACACCATTCTTCTCAGTTGTTACATATATCTTATTGCGAGTAAACACTGGAGTGTGAAACACATTACCAGGTACTTTGACTACCTTTCCTGCACTTTCAGATCCCGGAAAAGCAAACATTGAACCTTTATTGCTTGTCACCCACAGTGTATGGGCATGCATAATTGGAGCAAACAATTGCGTATTTTCTATTAAATCAGATGCCCAGACTGTTTCTCCATTTTTTATATCCAGGCCAATTATTTTATCGTCTTTAGTAACTATAAAAATTCTTCCGCCTTCTTTTTGCTCCTTTGGAGGAATAAGAGGACTGTAATATGATTCAATGTCTGATACACTTTTTACTTGCAGTGACTTTGACCATAAAATATTCCCTGATTTTACGTCAATACCATAAATATAAGAATTGTTTGTAGCTATTAAAGTATCGCCAAGCACTCTCGGTGTAGTAGTTACATCTGTGAGCTGTGTATCCAAAAGGTTTGTAGCCAATTTTTGGCTCCACAATTTTTTACCGTCTTCATTAAAAGCTATTAACTCACCATTTGAAAATGGCGCTATTATTTTATCGTTAGAAATTGCTGGCGATATGGAATACAAACCTCGAACCTCATTGATACCGTTTTGATAAGCCCAAACGAAGCTGCCATCTTTTATATCAAACACGTACAGATAATTATCAATAGTCAATACTACCAATTTATTGTTTATTACTGCTGCTCTCCCTCTTACTGGAGCTCTCAATTCTTTTTCCCACTGAATCTCGCCGGTTTTTGCATCTATTGTGTGTAGAACGTTATCCACTATAAAGAAAACGTTTCCTCTGTGACGCAATAGGCTCATGTTACTAATTTTTTTTCTGTGTGAGAGGTGTAATTTCCAATTCATAGCCTTTGAGTTATCAATATCAAAGGAATATAAAGCGCCGTGCTTGTCTGATAAAATAACGCTATTTTCTGTAAGCACTGGAGCTACATATCCTTGAGATAGTTTTTTATCCACTAGACTTATTCTCTCGCTTGCCATTGTGTAACTGCTACACAATAACATTATCATGACAATTATTACTTTCATTATTTATTGAAAACAAGATTCATTAATATACATCTTAAGAACCTTAATTACAACGGAAATGTTCTTGCTGCATGTTAAAAACGTTGATTTATGAACGAAATATTATATTATTATGTGAGATAATGTATACTCTTAGAGGTAGTACACCTCATCCACTATGCGGCAACGTGCATAGCTGTACGAACATTGAGATATAAAAGTAATTTATACCAAGAAGAAAGATGTCATCCAAATAGCCTCTTTTCCTGTCATCCCAGTGCTTGACACTGGGATGGCTCTGTTGCATCGCAACTGAAAAAATCTGGTGGCTACTGACAAAATTCATTATAAAATAGCCATTTAACCGCTTAAGGAAAAATATGCCACAAAAAATGAGAGTTAGTAACTGCCATGAATATAACAAATTTCTAGAAAAAAGAGGAAATATTTTTCGTTACATCGATAAAGCTATCGAAAATTGGTATGAAAATAGTCCAAAAATGCAGGGCGGCAACTATATTTATAGTGATAAAGTTGTGATTTTAGTGCATATAATCGTTAATCTTTTTAGAATTGGCTTAAGACAAACAGTCGGGTTTATAAAAGGATATTTGCAACAAATAGGAAGAGATTTGGCAGTTATCAGCTATTCGCAAGCTTCAAAAAAAACTTAATATTAAGATCAATGATTGCAGAATTGATAAAAATAATATGGAAGATATCGAAATTGCCATAGATAGCACAAGCATCAGCATTTATAACAACACACAGCAAGGAAAATAGCGCTGACAGAAAATATCGTGGCTATGAACAGACAAGAAAATTGCATGTAATGTTGAATATAAACAGCAAAAAAGCCATAGCTGCAAAATACAGTAACGGTCTGATCACTATGGAGCTTGCGATTTGCTTAAAGGAGTTATAGCATTTCTCATAATAGTCCAAACAGGTCATAGGAAGGCAGAATCAACAGCACGACGAAAGGATTCGAATAGAGGAATGTTTTTCCTGGCTCTGTTTTTTATAGCAAACCAATGATGCTCAATTTTGTTGAAATCTGGAGAATAAGGCGGCAGATACAAAATTTCTGCACCAACCCCTTTAGCAAGCTCGATAATCTTATCAGACTTATGAAAAGTAGCATTGTCAAGAATGACAGTCTGTCCAGGTTCCAAGATCGGTGTCAAAAATTGCTCAAACCATCCATTAAAAACATCCATATTACAGTGGCCTTCAAAGGTTAACGGAACAACTATCTTTCTTCCACTTAAGGCTGCAACCATACTGATTCGTTGAGTTTTCTTTCCAGATTTTAAGGCATAAAACCGCTGTCCTTTCTGGCAATATCCGTAGGGGTAGTCTTCGGTGTTATCAATGCCAGACTCATCTATATACACTAAGTTTTTAGGTTCTTTTGTCGCTATAATTTTCAAAAATTCAGCACGTTTTTCTTCGTTTCTTTCCTTGTATCCATATGTCTTTTTTTGCGCGTAAATCCAATTTTTTTAAGGGCTCGATAGATCGTTTGGATACTAACGTTGTTCCAAAGTTTAGCCATTTCCGATAGAGTCTTTCCTCCGTGTTCTCTGGCAAATTTGGCAAAGGTATCCCAGTCGGTAATTTTGTGATTGTAACCCCCATTTCCAAGTTTTTTTGATTGAAAGTCTCCTGTTTCTTTTCTTCTTTGCTGCCACTCCCATAAAGTAGTTCGTCCAATCTTAAATCTTGCTGCCACTGTTTCTCTGCTTTCTCCTTCGTCTAGTGCTTCCATTGCTTTTTTTCTTAAATCATAACTATATGCTGCTGGCATTCAACCTCCTTATCATCATCTACCCTTATCCTATCACATCCGGACTTTTATGAAAAGAGCTATAATTTTCAGCATGCCATAAAAGCACTATATGCAGACAGAGCATATGACAGACATAAACTCTATAAATTGTGTGATGAATGCGGCATAAAGACAAAAATTCCTCCAAAAAAACAATGCAGCAGAACATCCAAAGTATGGCAGAGAGAAATGCTGCAATTAGACTAATAAAGTCATACAGCGAAGATGGAATGAAGAGGTGGAAAAGGCAAACAAACTACGGAAAAAGATCTTATGTAGAAAGTTTTTTCTCGCGACTGAAACAAACATTCGGGTTTAATTTTCGGAACAAATCTGAAATTAATCGTGGGAAGGAACTGCTACTCAAGTGTTATTTGCTTAATCAATTTACTGACATTGGTATGGCTAAATTTGAAATGGCTACATGAATTTATCGTAAATTACCACCGCATAGTTGTAACATTGTACCATATTACAATGTTCGTACAGTTGTGTGCGCGACCGGGGGTTTTATACTATTCTAGAAGTAACATACGGAAAAGGGGGGATTCGAACCCCCGACATATTTTCATATGTGCACGCTTTCCAAGCGTGTGCTTTAGACCACTCAGCCACCTTTCCATGCTTATTCATAATATTGAAAATTGTACTGCTAAACAATATAAAAACCTGGTATATAGGGTTCACCACGAAAATTCACAGTATTGTTAAACTTGCTTCTGCAAGTTGGAAATGTTTTATCGCAACCTGCGAGTATTGAATATTTATCTCCAGCAAAAATTTGGTATGGAGGCGAAGTAAACAACGTAACTACTTTATTTTTATATTCTTTTACTACACCTTCAAACGCTATTGAGCCAAAGAATTTTACTACTCCGTGCTTATAATATTCATCACTCTCAGTTAAATTCGTGTCTTCAAATCTTCTTTCGTCTATTACTTTAGTGATTGTACTTATTTTACTAAATTTTTTAGTATCGGCTTTACATTTATCATCGCAAAATTGTGCTCTGCATGCAGGAGAGTATAATTCTGCTATGCTTCTCTCAAGCTTTGCTGAGAGCCCTCTAATTTCAACAATAAATCTTCCACTACTTAATGTCACTTTACCAAAAGTTCCTGAATGTAGATTCATTGTCCCCTGGGTCAAGTCTTTATAATTCACAAGAAATATCTCAATATTTGCAAAGTCGTACTTTCCTGATAAAACATCTTCTTCTTTAATATCACCACTATTTAATATCCCTTCAATTTCTAGATTATCAGTTTTTAAATCGCTGTTTAATATTATACTACTGGCTGTAAATCCACTTGAAGATTTATAGAGTATATTATCAATATTTAAATCTTCATCATAGTCAGTGAATCCCATTACTTCTCCACCTGCGAGCTTTAATTTCCAGCACGTAGCAGTGGTAAGTAATTCTCCAGCTAAATGATTTTTTAGTGTGGTTTGCATAGGGGCCTCCTGCTTAATTGATTAAATTTGAAAGTAGCTATACGGCCAGTAGAATAAGGGCAGTGTGTTCTTTTCTCATCATCTAAGTAGCCATAAAGCGTCATTCCGGTGACCATAGGGTGTTATTCCAGTGCTTGACATACAGCTTTACAAACATTTGTTTGTAAAGGCAGTATGTTAAGTGTTATAGCCGGTTTTGCCTCAAAGACAAAGGCAGTGCCTTGACTACTTGGATCCAGGAAAATTGATTGTGCATTATACAACATTTTCGATCAAAAGCTGGATTCCAGTGTCAAGCACTGGAATGACAGGAGAGGGGTGCTGGGATAACAAGGAGAGAAATACTGGAATGACAAAAATTGGCACTGAGACGATAGAAAAGGAGCACTTATGGAATATGGCTACAAAGGCTTATACTTCTCAACATCACCTGATTTTGCATCCTCGATGCCTGAAAGGATTTCTTTAATGATGTTATAGCTTAGCTCAGGGTTATCTTCAACAACTTGACCAATTTTAGCCCAATGCTCGATTTGTTGTGGTACGGAACGATTTTGTAACATGGAATGGGACTGTACTATTTCCTCAAATTCTCCATCAAGATTTACTGTTATATCCATGATATTGTTACTTCTACTTTAAGCTATTATACCATATATTGGAAATTTTTTCAATATAAAATTTTCATCTGGAAATACACACCACAGTTAACTGTGGTGTGTACTGGCTGGCTAGAAAGAAAACTTCACACCAGTAAGAAGGAGAATTCCTTGGTTAGAAGGTGCCTCTTCTGTGGTACTACCTGCTTTTGTAATCTTATGATTTGCGTTTTGTTTCTCGTTAGTCATAAAATAATGAAGAGCTGCGTAAGGAACAAATTTGCTCTTACTGCATGCAGGAGATAGATCATATTGAACGCCAAGTGCGCCATCGTGAAGCATATCTCCATCATTCATTCTGCTACCAAAGTACGTCAAACTTGTGTAGATATTCTCATGTTGATACCCAGCTCCTACGGTCCAATACATGGTGTTTATACTATCTTTACCAAATTGAGCTTCCAGCCCTTTCACTCTCTTGTCATCATCAGTAGTACCTTTACCATCAATTTCCGTATAGATATCACCAACTAATTTTTTAATACCCTTCGGTTGACCAGATTTGCCCAAGTATGCAAAAGAGGCAGCAAATTTTACGCCTTGATCTTCATTAATCTTATAATCAGCGCTTACACCCAAATTAACACCCATCAGGTCATTATATTCCACAAATTCCTTATAAAGATGCTTATCTTTACTTGGTTGCTTTGGAAAGCCATATTCACCAACTGCAGAAGTTTTAACTTTTATGTTATGTTTATCAAAGTCATATTCATATGATGCACCAGCACTTACTATGTGCTCATAGTCTGGACCAACATGCTTTATCTCTTCTTTATGCTTTATCACCTTAGTACCATTTTTATCCTCCTCAAAAGGAACTGTTTCTTTTACAGTAAACAAGCTACTATCATAGCGAGGTGAGTAGCTGATACCAAATCTTGCGCCCATATAATTTGGTGAGTAGTAGGCAACTCTAAATGGCAGTGTAGTCATAACGCCTTTGTTATATTTCCCTGCCATGCGGAAAGAGAATTTTTCACTTTCACTCGAAAAACTTTCAGTGTAAAGACGTGGTGTTACATAAAATGGAAAGCTAGCAGCGCTTCCTTCTAAGTTCACTTTTCTGAACCAGTCACTATCTGCAGCTCCGTCAACAGTCGCAATTCTTGTTGCATCAAGCCTCATCAGAGCCTCAGGACCAAATTGGTAACCAAGCTTCACGTCACCATATTTTGAGTTAACAAACACATGCGCACTTCTGCCTTTTGCAGCATAAACACCCTGTGAAGCTCCCTTACCTTCGGTCACTGGGACATGAAACTGCACGTCAGCACCATAAAGAAGACCTAAATCTTCATTCTTATTTTCTGCTCTGAGGTGCAATATTGCATCAGCAATCATACCCATATCGTTGCTGTAATCACCAATATTTCCTATTCCTTCATAGAATATTGGATTTGCTCCTCTTGTTATATCTGGAGTGGAATTATAATACTCTGTAGATCTGTTTGGCATAACGTTATAACGTTCATACTCTTTACCACTTGGTCCAGCTTTGCCATAACCTTGAGCATCAACAACACCACCAAAAGTTATTCTTAAATTACTTTGCCCTTGATTGGTATCGATAATATCAACTCCACCAACTGAAACAACAGGACTTGCCTTACCTTTTTCCTCTGTATTTTTGTTAACAACTTTTATATCCTTCTTTACATCTTTAGCTTCAACTTTAGCATTCTTAGTTTTAGAACGCTTAGTTTTTGAAACTTTACCTTTTTCTATATTAGAATTCTTAGCGTTTAGAGCTTTCACTTTTGAATCCTCTATAAGCTTTGCTTTTTTCTCATTTGCTAGCCTGATCTCCTCTTTTTTCTTCTGCTCGGCTGCTAATCTCATCTCCTCCTTTTTCTTAAGCTCTTCAGCTTTTTTTCTTGGATCAGCATTACATATTCTGTCCATCTTTTCTTTCAGTTTTTTATTTGATGTTTTCATAACTTCTGTTTTTCCAGAAGTTTTTGTGCTCTCTTGCTTTTTTATTTCCTTCATACTCTCATCAGGAAAGTCAGCTGCAAAACTGCTGAAAGAACATAAAGTTAATAAAGAAACTAGAGCAGTTCTAGTATATATAGACTTTTTCATGAAGTGCCCCCAAAAAATTTCGAAATCATATCTTAAATGTAAATAGTATAAAAATGTTGAAAATTCAACTTAAAGCAACCTTATAACGAAAATAAAAGTAAAATGCAATACCTTAAAAGCAACTTTCTTAATATGCTCAACGTGTATATTAACCAAAATTTAGTACAGAGGTTCGCTTGTTAGTGCATTATAACTCGACTATTTATTCTATGGAAGTAAAATTTTTCCACCACAAGTTATTTGCCATTCTTCTTTAAATTTCTTTAGGTATTCTTTTTTTTCGCACTCTAAAAGTAGCTCTTCCACACTTTTGTTGTAGCTTTCAGTAGTAATCCTTCCCTGATGATGCATGAACCTTAAGTAAATCAAATAAGTGTTAATTACATCTGTTTCACAATAATCTCGAATCTCTTGTATCTTGCCGCTATCGTATAAGCCCATAACTTGTGACCCATCAACTCCAATCTTACCAGGAAGATTAAATGCTGCACAAACTTCGTTCATTTTTACTCTCGCAGAAGCTCCAAAATCAGAGAGGGATTCGAGCAAATCACAATGCCAATCACTGCTATATCTCTGATTGTAACTATTCCACTTATCGCCAGCTTTATGAAAATATTCCGCTTGAATGCCATGGACCATAGCACGATACTTCAGCACTGGTATATCAAAAGTGCGTCCGTTGAACGAAACTAATCTTGGCTTTTTCTCTGATATGTAGTTAAAAAATCCTTTCACTAGCTCCTTTTCACTGGAATTTAGTGTGCCTCCAGATCTTATTTCTTGCAGTGTGAACACCTCATAACCACTCTGGTAGCTTATATTGCAAAGTAAAAAACTAATAACTACAACAAGGTGAAAAGGCTGACGCAGAAAAGAGTTTTGCCCGTTTGTTATTTCAAGATGATATTTTGTTAATGCATCCCTCTTCTCTTCTACACTACTATCATCACTAATATTGAGTAAATTTTTGCAGGAATTTACATCTGGTATAGTTTCAATATCAAATACCAATAAAGAATTAAGCATTGCCTATATACTCCTCCGGACGGTCGATCCAAGGTCGCACTTTCACAAATAAAAAGAGGTGTACCTTGCACTCAAATAATTTTTCTAGTTCAGCACGCGCTTCGATATTAATTTTTTTAATATTACTGCCATCTTTTCCTAGCACTATTTTTTTATGACTATCTTTCAACACAAATATGATCTGTTTGATGACTAAACTCTTATCTTTTTTTTCCTCAAATTGTTCAGTTATAACAGCTGTAGAGTATGGCAATTCTTCACGCAAGTTCAAGAATAATTTTTCTCTCGTAATTTCTGCTGATAAAAAATTTGTCGAGGAATCGGTTATTTGATCTTCTTCATAAAACCAGGGGCTCACCGATGCAACTTCAGACAAGTAATTCATCAAATCAGAAAGTCCATCATTCTTTAATGCTGATATCATAAAAACCTTTTCAAATTTATAAAGCAAATTCAGATGCTCATGCGCCATCTTTAATTCAGGCCTTTTTACCAAATCAGTTTTATTGATAACCAAAATGCATCTGCCTTTTGTGCGCTGCAGCCGCATAAATATAGTCTTAATTCTTTCTATATTTTTCAAATAATTGCTTACATCAACAAGCAACAAAGTGATGTCACTATCCTTAACTGCCGACCATGCAGATTTGACTAAAGCTTTTTCAAGTTTTGTTTCTGCTGAGAAAATTCCTGGGGAGTCAGTAAAGACAATTTGTGTGTTGTTGCATGTTGCAACACCCCTTATTTGCGTCCTTGTTGTTTGCACTTTAGGGGTGACAATTGCAATTTTCTTGCCTATGATGCTGTTAATTAATGTAGACTTCCCAGCATTTGGTAAGCCAGCTATCGTTACAAATAAGCATTTTTGTTCTTTCACAAAGAAAATTATAAAGAAAACTGAATGTCAGCGTCAAGCTACTTATATGACAAGAAGTCAGAAAATCCATAGGAGGATTTGCTAATGAAGGCTCTTAAGTTGACGCCATTGCCAGAACGACTGCTTGATTTAAGGGTAACGTTTTAACCATAAGGTCACTAACTCCTTAATATGTGTGTTCATAATTTGATTTTCCACGAAAGACATAATAGCAATAACCAGTGTAAGTTAAAATGATTGGTAAAAGCGGTATTATAACAATGAGCATTAAAGATAAACTTGGCCCAGAAGCAGCTGCATCCAGAATGGTATATTGAAAAGGTATAATCCATGGGTAGATACTAATTCCTAAACCTAAATATCCCATAAAAAAAATAGCAATACTGAGAAAGAATGGACGGTACTCCCGTTTAGTATTCTGAAGATCAAACCACAGCATGAAAAATAGCCAAGATGTGAGTAATGGAATAGAAAATAAATAATAAAAATTTGGCATGCTAAACCAAAAGTTTTTAATACGTTCATTTAAAAATGGTGTCACTACACTCACTAGTCCCATGAAAATACCTACAAAACCAAGCGTATAAGAAGCAACCTTGCGTGCCCATTCTTGTGTTATATTTTCTGTCTTCATTATGAGCCATGTAGAACCTAAAAGTGCATATCCAAATATCACAGCAACGCCTGTCATTACACTAAAAGCACTTGCCCAATCAAATTGGCCACCAGAAAAGTTGCGTCCGTTTACTTCTACACCATGTATAAATGCACCTAAAATCATGCCTTGGCAAAATGCAGCACCAAGTGACCCAAAATGAAAGGCATAATCCCATAATCGCCTGTATTTTCCTTCTGCCTTAAAACGAAACTCAAAGGATACTCCGCGCACTATAAGGCCAAGCAGCATAATAATGATTGGAATATAAAAAGCAGGCATTAATATTGAATATGCAAGAGGAAAAGCAGCAAACAACCCTCCACCACCTAGTACCAACCATGTTTCGTTTCCATCCCAAAATGGTGCAATTGAACTTATCATGTGATCACGGCATTTATCTGACGGTGCAAAAGGAAGTAAAATACCAATACCTAAATCAAACCCATCCATTAAAATATACAGTAAAACAGCTATGGCAATTAGTAGTCCCCAGATTAGGGGTAAATTAATTAAGGAAGAAAAATCAAACATGATTGTTGCCCTTTCCAGATGTACCAGCATCAATCACTGAAGCTCCAATACCGTGTTTATAAAATTGCTCTTCTTCTTTAATGACAGGAATTCCTTTGTATATAAGTTTCAGGATATAGTAACTGCCTGCTCCAAATATAAGGGTATACATAACGATAAATGCAATCAAAGACCATGCAACCTGAGGACCGGTAATCGCAGGTGAAAATGATTCAATTGTGCGCATAATTCCATATACAGTGTAAGGTTGACGACCAATTTCAGTAGTGAACCAACCTGCAAGTAACGCTATGAACCCAGACGGCATCATTGATATCCACCATCCATGTAAGAAACAACTTTGGAATAATTTGCCACGAAGATACTGTATAACACTTACTAACCCAATTATGATCATTAAAATTCCAACTCCAACCATTATACGGAAGGACCAGAATACCCATACTACAGGTGGTCTATCTTCTTTTTTCCATTCCTTTAATCCTTTTACTTCTCCTAAAAAATCATGTGTTAAGATCAAGCTGGCAAGATTAGGAATTTTTATCTCGTAGTGATTAATTTCATTTTGCTGATCCGGATAAGCAAATAAAAGTAAGCCAGCCCCTTTTTCGGTTTCCCATATACCTTCCATTGCAGCAATCTTAGCAGGTTGATGCTTTAGTGTATTTAATCCATGCCTATCCCCCATGAACAGCTGAAATGGTGCAGCTAAAGCTACCATAATGGTTGCCATACCAAGCATAATTCTTGCTTGAGGAGCATGTCGTTTTCTCCAAAGATAAAATGCTTCTACACCACCAACCACAAAAGCTGTTGTAAGATAGGCTGCTGTTACCATATGAATAAAGCGATAAGGGAAAGAAGGATTAAAAATAATCTCTAACCAATTGGTTGGATATAGTAGACCATTCTCACCAATCGTGAATCCAGCGGGTGTTTGCATCCAACTGTTGGCTGCAATAATCCAAAAAGCTGAAATAAGCGTTCCCACTGCAACAATACAAGTAGAAGCAAAGTGCATACGAGAACTTACTCTATTCCATCCAAATAGCATAATACTCAAAAAAGATGCCTCCAGAAAAAAGGCTGTTAAAACCTCAAAGGAAAATAGAGGGCCGAGAACATTGGCTGTGCGGTCAGAAAAAATTGACCAATTGGTACCAAGTTGATATGACATTACAACTCCAGATACCACTCCCATGCCAAAAGCAACGGCAAAAATCTTGATCCAGAATTTATAAACATCACGGAAACGTGTATCACCAGTCTTAAGCCAACACCATTCCAAAAAGGCTAGAAAACTTGCAAGCCCGATCGTGAAAGCAGGAAATATAATGTGAAAGCCTATTGTGAAGGCAAACTGAATTCGAGCTAGCAGCACAGAACTAAATTCAAACATTTTATCCAATACCCATGTATTACAAATAATAGCCAAATCTGCCTATAATTCAATCCATTTTTTCACAAAATTGACCTTACCCAGAAAAAGTAGAGAGAAAGTTAAGACGTTTTTGTCATGAGAATAAATTGTGCAGGAATACAACTGTTCTCCCTTGTCATACCGTCACGGTATCTCTAGATCCCGCTAACACGTAGCGGAATGACGATTGTCAGGCCAGCGCCCCTATGATGTCATCCCAGTGTTCAGACACTGGGATCCAGGTTGCTCACAAGCAAACTAGCATAGAAAGTGGTTACAACGTTTTCGATGAGATTATATGGAAAACTGGATCCCAGTGTCAGCTACTCGGATGACATCATCCTTTTTTGGGGATTCCAGCGTCACGCGCTGGAATGACACCTTCCGTATAAACATTAAGAAATTTACTAAGCGGAGAAAAAGGCAAAAGAAGCCCCGTGGTTGGCTAATTACTTACATTATACTTTCAAGTATGGCGTTTTTTTATTCTAAACGTTTAATAACCGCGATTCAGCTACTTTTAAACCGCAACTAATCTAAATTATAAACGTTAAGAAATTTACTAAACAGAAAAAAAGGCAAAAGAAACCCTAGGGTAGCTAGTTATTCACTATCCATTTTTTAAGTTGGCGTTTTTTTATGTTTTAAACGCTTTATAAGCGCGTTTCAGCTTATGTAGGTAGAAATTTTATAAGACATAAGGTGCACATAGTGCAAAAAATTAAACATGAGACGCCAGATACGTGAGTTTTTTTGTCATTTAATCTGTACAGAGAAGATAAATAAATAGCTTCAGTTTCATGATAAGGGGGTTGGCGAAGGGTGTCAAGTAACTTTTGCATTTAATCCATTTCTATGGCTTATATAATAATCGTTATTGTAGTATAATTTAGAATAATGAAATAGATACCTAAATGTTTTAGCTATTAATTATATGTTGCACAAAAGCATATATTGCCCTACCATCCAAGTAGGTCAAAAATAAAGAGGTTGGCATGAGTTTTACTTTACCTGAATTACCATATGATAAAACAGCTTTGGAGCCTTACATATCTGCAAAAACTTTGGATTTTCATTATGATAAGCACCATAAAGGATATTTAAATAAACTCAATGAGCTAGTTGAAAATACGGATTATCAACATGTAAAAATTGAGGAATTAATAACAAAAGTGCATGGTAATAGCGGCAACTTGCCTATATTTAATAACGCAGCACAAGTTTGGAATCACACTTTTTATTGGAATTCAATGAAAAAAAATGGTGGTGGTAAGCCTAAAGATGGTAGTCTTCTAGCAAAAAAAATTCAAGACGATATCGGTGGCTTTGATAAATTTTATGAAGAATTTTCGAGTCATGGAGTAAGCCAATTTGGCAGTGGATGGGTATGGTTAGTGCTCGAAAAAGGTAGGTTAGGAAAGCTCAAAATCACCAAAACTCCAAATGCAGATTTGCCAATAATTTATGGCCAAGTGCCACTACTCACTATGGATGTGTGGGAGCACGCCTATTATTTAGATTGTCAAAACCGTAGAATTGACTACATAAAAGTTTTCCTTGATCATTTGATTAATTGGGATTTTGCAGAAGAGAACTTAGAAGAATATATGAGATGAATATACCCCGGGTAACAAAATTAGATAATGGTCTGCGCATAATAACTGAGCAGGTGCGTGATATTGATTCCGTAGCTTTAAGCATACGAGTTGGTGTTGGCAGTAGAGCAGAAAGTGCAAAGCAAAATGGAATATCCCATTTTTTAGAACACATGGCTTTCAAAGGGACGAAGACAAGAACTGCCTTTGAAATTGCAAAAGCTTTTGATGACATAGGTGGAGTTTTCAACGCTAGCACCGGTAGGGAAAGCACCACCTATTATGCAAAAGTCCTCAAGAAAGACATAAAAACTGGTATTGATATATTAATAGATATATTGATGAATTCCACGTTTCCAGAAGATGAATTGGAACGTGAGAAGGGTGTTGTAATACAAGAGATTTTTCAAACTAATGATTCACCAAGTGACATTATTTTCGACAAATATTTTGAGGCAGCTTATAAAGACCAACCATTTGGTAGGTCAATCTTAGGCACGCAAAATACTGTAAAATCTTTTACTCGAGGAGATCTAGATAATTACATAAATGAGCATTACTTTGGTGAGAATATGCTATTTGCCGTTGCAGGAAATGTTGAACATGAAGAAGTTGTTGCATTAACCAAAGATTTTCTCTCAAAGATTCATTCTAAAAAGCTGAAAAAAAGCCAAAATGCGAGCTGTACTGGTGGTGAGTATTTAGAACATCGTAAATTAGATCAGGTACACTTGCTAATTGGTCTACCTAGTGTTTCTCGCCATGACGATAAATATCACACGTTTCAAGTGCTTGATTCTATATTAGGGAGCGGAATGTCATCACGTTTATTCCAGGAAGTAAGGGAAAAGCAGGGATTAGCTTACTCTGTTTATTCATTTAATTCCAGCTATACTAATACAGGAATGTTTTCCATTTTTGCTGGTACAGACAGTAGTAACTTAGATAAGCTTTTAAAATCTATAACGACAGAGTTGAAGAAGTTGTCTACAGATGATCTGAAGGAAGAAGAAGTAAATAGAGTGAAAGAGCGAGTAAAATCCCAAATTTTAATGTCACGCGAAAGTGTTAGCTCACGTGCTGAAACATTGGGACACTACTACGGTAACTATAATAGGTACATCAGTAAAAATGAATTAATAGAAAAAATTAGTGCAGTTACCACTGCTAACGTAAAAAAAGCAGCAGAAGAATTGTTATCTCAGCATGAAAAAACCACTCTAGCTGCAATTGGAGAAATTGAATCATTGCCAAGTTACGATAAAGTGGTTTCTATGCTTAAAGCTTAGTGTACTTTAATTATGTTGCTTAAGCTCACTAAAAAGTTCAATGAACGGTTGCAAAATCCTTTCTATAAAAAGTTTGCTTTCTGGTTCATCGCGTATATTACTTATCAGTTTATTCAAAGTTTTCTCGCTGTTTCGTAAAAATAAATAGCTTTCTACTGCTTGCACACCAGACAAGACAGTCAAAATTCCTCCTATCACTAGACAAGCAGCTATAGCAGGTACGGTACCCACTGCAATTGCAGTTGCGATTAATGATAACCCAGCTAAGAATGTAACGGCTGAAACGCAAAACGCTATTTGATGTTTTTCTTTATTGTTAACCATAAATACCTCACAAAAACTATATTTTTAACATACCAGTGTTGTCATGTATTGTCAAGTTTTTAAAGAAGATTAAAAAATGCAACGCACATGTGCAAAAAACGCTAACTATGGATTAGCCAAGGAAGAAAGAGTAGGAAGAGGAAGGCTTTTTCTGTTTTAGGGAATATAAAATAAGCGTAGAAAAATATGAACTAGGTGTATAATTCACAGTGTAGTGGTGTCTCACTAATCCAATTATTTTTCTCCCGATCTAGCCTATCATCTAATATAGCCTGCCTTATTGATGCCATTAACTTATTCATAAAGAAAATATTATGAATGGTAACGAGCGTGTAAGCCAGGAGCTCTTTAGCTTTCAGTAAATGGTGTATATAAGCTCTTGAATGTTTTCTGCAGGTAAAACATAAACAGTCACTTTCAATTGGGTTGTTGTCCAGCTCAAATCGTTGATTCCGCAAATTAATATGCTCTTTGCACTTTGAAGAAATAGAATTTCTGTTTTTTACTTTAACAAGTGCGCCACCATGCCTTGCTAAGCGGGTTGGATGCACGCAATCAAACGTGTCAATTCCAAGCTCTACTCCGCGAAAGATGTCCACAATTCCACCAATACCAAGCAAATGAGTAGGCCTGTCTTTTTTCAGGTGGTCCATAGTGAAAGAAACTACATCATGCATCTGCTCTTTACTTTGACCAAGTGATCCACCTATTGCTTGACCAAAAAATGGCAAATCGTTGATAAAATCACAACTTTCTCTACGTAAATCTTGATACACTCCGCCTTGACTAATTCCATACAGTGCCTGCTTGCCATTATTGTTTTTTTCAAATTCATTTAAAGAACGTTCAGCCCATCTGTGGCTCATGAGCATTGATTTTGCTGTGTATTCTTTGCTTACGTGAAATGGAGTGCATTCATCTAAAACTAGGATTAAATCTGCACCTAATTTCTGTTGAATTTGTACAGATTTTTCAGGAGTTAAGCAATAAATTTTACCATTAATGTAAGAACGGAAAATTGCCCCATCCTCATTAATTTTGATCAAAGTTTTTTGTTTTTTTCTTATTCCTTTTATCTCTTCCGAAACTGATCCGTGGCCTAAGCTAAATATCTGATATCCACCTGAGTCAGTTAGCATTGGCCCATTCCATCCTATCATCTTGCGCAAACCACCAAGTTTTGCAACAGTATTCTCTCCTGGTTGAAGCATTAGGTGATAGGTGTTGGAAAGTATGATTTGGGTACCAGCTTCACTTATTCTTTCAATATCTGCAGCTTTAATTGCAGCTTTTGTTGCGCAGAATATAAAAGCGGGGGTTTCTACGCTTCCATTTGGAGTTTTAATTGTTCCAACTCTTGCAGAACCTGATTGCTTGATTCTCTTGAATGAAAATTCTTCTTTCATCTATTTGCCTGAAAGTTCTGTTATGATGTTTTCTACTTTCTCAGGAGTAAGATTTTCATAGAAGTCATTATTGATCTGCACAACGGGAGCATTAACGCATGCACCTAGGCATTCAACTTCTTTTAAAGTGAACAAATTATCTTTAGTAGTCTCACCGATATTGATTCCAAGTTTTTTTTTAAAGGTATTTAAAACTTCTTCACTATTGCACAACCAGCAAGGAGTTGTTCTACAAATTTGTATTAGATATTTGCCTACTGGTTTTAAATTATACATGGTGTAAAAATTTGCCACTTCATATACACGAATATGTGGAATATGCAGCATATCAGCAACATAACGCATAGCAGATTCAGAAACCCATCCGCATTGCTCTTGAACCAGATATAGTAAAGGCATAACAGCACTACCTTCTCTACCTTTGGGATACTTCTCTATAAACTTTCCCGCTTTCTTGAGGTTTTCTGATGTAAAACTAAACTGCTCTTCTTTTTCTATCATTCATGAGACTCGTGTAAACTTTAACAGATTATACCTGTAGAACCAATGATTGCAATTGTTGGTTTTTTGAGAAATAGCATAAAGCTTCTTAGCTCTCTTCAAGCTTATATTTACCTTTTAGTATAAAATATTATATTAATTTTTTAATTTTAGTTAAAATTTTCATTGACATTAACACACAGGAGTAATCATAATAGCATTTTATTAATATTTTAAATAAAATTATGTCTATATTAAGAAGATTGCTCGGGATCAACTCAAATACACCGGAAATTAAAGAAGCGATAGGTTTTAATCCAACAAACGTAGAATTAATTGAGGGGAATGGAGTTGCTTACGGACTCAGCTATCAAGATAATGGTAATGGGAGCAGTAAAGTAAAATTACTTATTAGTCCATTATATCAATCAAAAACATACGAATGTGGTACAAATATCAGCGTAGCAAATGAATTCAAAGATCAATTATCTCTCACATTAATAGAAGATTCAGCTGAAATAGATAAAGTTGGAGTTATCTTTCCTGAAGAAGGAATTAGCGAAGAAGGAGAAAAATGCGTTAAAGGCTTATCTTTTAACACTTACGGAATTAAACAATCAGTTAATACTCCTTCAGTTGAACATTTAGATAAAAGAAAATTACAAAAGAATATTGATAATAATAGTCTTGCAAATGTGGGCAATAGTTACTTTCAACCAAGAGCAGTGAAAGTTGGTAATGGTGACGTAATTGTAATCGCCCATAACTTAAAGGATCAAACTTTAGTTTCTTGGTACTTAAAGTCAAGCGAGAGCGGAAAATTTAAGGTATTGACTGGAGAAAAAGGTGTTACAGAAAGAAAATTGTTCAATTTTGATAATCAGGGGCAATTGGCATTAAATGGAAACACGATGCTTTATTCGCAAGTGAGCAAAAGGATTACTAAGGAAAATCAAGAGGTGAGAAAAACACGTATTTTTAAATTTGATATGGCTAAAGTGATTCAGGGTCTGAAGGATGGAGTTAATGGCTTTTTACTTGGTAATCGAAAAGGTCAAATAGATAATAAAGCACTATCTCTTTCTAGAGAACATGAAATAAGCTTTTTGCAGTATGTTGAACAAACGGAAGGAAATGATCTAGTTGCTTTTCTTGAAAATGACCAATCAGCTAATGAGCAGAGGTTACATATAGCAACTCTACTTAAAAATGGATCAGTGTCAGATTTTCCTATCTATCAATTTACAGATCCTATAGAGCAATTATATATTAAAGGCAACGGTCAGGGTGGTTTTATCGTAACTGCGGTAAGTGGAGAAAATATTGTAACTTTTAATCAAAACGGCTCTGGAAAATCTTCTGAAGCAACAATAATACCGGCAAATAGCATCAAAACTCTCAGTGATTTTGTTAATATCATTAACGGTCGATTAACGCCAGATATTATTTCTAGTAGTACCGTGGCTCCTATAACTGTTGCAGAAACGGTTGTGACTTCTAAGAAAACGCCGACTGCTGCAATTACTAGCACAGCAGAAACCGACGCTGTGAAGACTACTAAATTGACAACGGAAGCCGTTGCACCTACTTCTACAATAAGTAAACCTTCAACGGAGTCAACGACAGTAGCAAAAACAACTACTACTTCACAAGCGACCACGGTTGCTACAACGTCAACTAGTGTGCCGATAGTAACTTCAGGGACTGAGACAAGTACTGTAAAACCTACAGCAGCGACTGGTGCGTCGACTTCTACGATGAGTAAACCTTCAACAGAGTCAACGACTCAAACAAGTACAGTAACAGTGAAGCCAACAACAGAAGCCGTTGCACCTACTTCTACAACGAATAAACCTTCAACAGAGTCAACGACTCAAACAAGCACAGTAACAGTGGAACCAACTGCGCCAACAACAAGCTCAGAGAAAACTACACAAACAGTATTTAGTATACCAAGTACTAGAACAAAAGAGTCAACAACTCCTATATTCACCACGACTTTACTTCCTCAGTCTACTTCTTCACCACAACCTACTCAACTTGCTATAGGGTCTAATAAGGCAGGAATGATAGGGGGATCTTTGGTTGGAGCAATAGGTATTGTTGGAATTATAGGATTCATAGCATATAGATATGTTAAGGGTCGTAATGCTGCTCCTGTATTAGAACTAACTGATTTGGGTTATAGAAGGCGATCATCTTCAAGTAGCGATGAAGAAATTTTTACCACTGGTAACAGAATGCGAACTATATATCAATCTGAAACAGTGCTAAATAGTATATCAGTAGAAAGTAGTAGTCGATCAAGAAGTAGCTCATCGTCTTCAAGCGGTGGACCAGGCTCTTGACTAACTGAAGCGGAGTCTAAAAGTGAAAAAAGCTTATCTTGGGATAGTGATGATGTGCCGGAATATCACCTTTAGCTATTTGTCTAAATGTTTTTAATATGTAGACTGTTAGGAAATTGTCTTTTGCTTTTGTGATTTTCATGTTAAAGTATAATTCCTAGGTGAAATAAGTAGCTGCTGTTGTGTGATAAACATAGCAGAGGAAAGTCCGGGCTCCAAGGAAAAATAGTGACGGGTAATGCCCGCCGGAGGTAACTCCAGTTATAGGGCTACAGAGAATTACCGCCTAAAATATTCTTAGGTAAGGGTGAAAAGGTGTGGTAAGAGCACACCATGGCAATGGCAACATTGGTAGTCGAGTAACCAACACTAGGAGCAAGATTAAATAGAAGTAGATTTTATGTTTTCCTCATATCTACTCGGGTAAATCGCATGCGGTAAATGGTAACATTTACTCCAGATAAATAGCTACATAAACAGAACTCGGCTTATATTTCACCTAGGCGTTCACATGATACGTGCGATATAAGCCATGCTATATTTAAATGTATAGGCATTTCATGCGTTGTCCTTCACTTGTTCTGCTTGATAGCCATCACTACTTTCGCCTACATTAACATTAGAATATTCTTCATCATCAATATACTCTTTCAGAACATACCCTCTGCCCCAAACGGTTTCTATGTGGCTTTTTCCATCATTTGCACTTTCAAGTTTCTTACGTAATTTGCACATAAAAACATCAACTATCTTGTTATCTGAAGGTTCATCTAAGCCATTGTAAAGATGATTTAAGAACATTTCTTTTGTTAATACTGTTCCTTTACGCAGTGCTAGCAATTCTATCATAGAATACTCTTTATTAGTAAGGTGAACCGTTTTACCTTTCACCTCAACAATCCTGTGATCAAAATTGATATTTATATTACCAATCTTTATCACCGATTCAGGATGGCCTTTAGTACGACGCACTATGGCCTTAATTCGAGCTAATAACTCACTTTTATGAAATGGTTTGGTTAAGTAATCATCGGCACCATACCCGAGTCCTTTAGCTTTGTGATTGACAGCGGATATACATGAAAGTATTAAGACAGGAACTTTGATTTTTGCACTTCTTAGTCTTAGCAATATATCATATCCGTCAATATCACCAGGCAAGTGTATATCTAAAATAACTAGGTCATAGTAATCTCCGTTTGAGGAAACCATATTATTGTTATAATCTTGTGCAGAAGTAACAACGTCACAGAAATGTCCATCAGAAGTTAAGGCGTTAACCACAGTCTTTGCACTTACTTGATCATCTTCAATTAATAATATACGCATATTTTACACCCCATAAATAATTTATAATTTTAGTAATATATATAACTAAGGAAAGTAATAAATCAAATTTTTATTAACAAATGATCAAAATTACACTTATTAATTAATAGTAAATATATTGTTCCAAAGTTATATAAATAGATCTAAAATATAATAGACATACCATGATAGTAATAATATTTTTAGTAAATATTGAATTAAAGTTACTATTATTAAAAGAATACTTCGGTTAATAAATATTTAACTATTCTATATGTCTGTGTTATATTTTTAATTTACTTATCCTACTATTTTAAAGTATAAGTAATATTTTCAGGAATATTGTGTGGCAATATCAATTTTAGGTGCTGGTGCATGGGGTACAGCAATCGCAATTTCATTAGGTAGTAAGAAAGATGTGATTTTGTGGACTCGCAATGAAACTACATTTGAATCAATCAACGGGAAAAGAGAAAGTGACAAGCTACCCGGTTGTCGAATTTCTGATAATGTGTCAGTAAAATTGGCTATTGAAGACACAATTAATGCTTCAGTAACAATCCTCGCTGTTCCCACTCAGTCTCTGAGGAAGGTATGTCAGCAATTGCATAATTGTAATCTGAAAAAAGATGTAGCAATAATTTTAGCTTGTAAGGGAATAGAAAAGTCTACATTAAAATTACCTAGTGAAATAGTAAATGAAATTTTACCTAACAATCCTATTGCTATTTTTTCAGGTCCTAGCTTTGCTGTAGAAGTTGCAAGAAAATTACCCTATTCAATGGTTCTTGCATGCCAAAATAACACATTAGGTTCAAAGCTAGTATCAGAGCTGCAACAAGAAAATGTTAAATTGGAGTTTAGTAACGACATTATAGGAGTACAGATTTGTGCAGCGTTAAAGAACGTTTTTGCTATAGCGTGTGGGATTGTTTTAGGTAGTAAACTTGGGTTTAATGCTCATGCAGCATTGATTACGAAAAGTATGAGCGAAATTAAGGCTTTATACTCAGCAAAAATTGGTGACGGTAGTGTGGATATAAATACACTACTTGGGCCAGCATGTCTGGGTGACCTAATTATGACATGCACATCCTTGAATTCAAGAAACTTATCTTTTGGGTTTAAAATAGGTAATAGTGACAATGGCTTTAATGTTCAGCAGATTTTGTCAGAAGGCAAGTCAGTGATTGAAGGTTTTAGCACTGCTGAGTCCATATTTAATTTAGCAGGAAAGCTAAAGATAAAAATGCCTATATGTGAAGCGGTCTATAGATTATTGTATGAAAGCGCCTCTATAGAGGATACTATTTCTGTTCTTATAAGTTAATTTTGTATTTGGATATATTGTGAAATTTTTATATAAATTAATATCAACGTGGTGGCTGTCTGGAACAGTAAAAAAAATGCCAGGTACTGTGGGTAGTTTGGCTTCTTTTCCGCTTGTTCCTGTAATCCTGAGCAACAAAATTTTAGGTGCAGCAATTATTTCTTTTTTATTCTTAATTGGATTATGGTCTACAGGTAATTATATAAAACATTACAAGACTTCATGTGATCCAAAAGAGGTAGTAATTGACGAAGTGGTTGGTCAATTGCTGACGATACTTTTAGTTTCGATATTGTTAAGCCAAGAGATGAATTGTTCTTCATTGTTGTTGTGCTTTTTTTCTTTTAGGTTTTTTGATATAATAAAAACGTGGCCTATAAATTTAATCGATAAAAATACCAAAGGTCCTTTAGGTATTATGCTAGATGACGTTATAGCTGCAATTTTAGCCTGTGTTCTTATAGGAGCCTTTTATTGTTTATTGTTGGTGTATGCAGGATAAAAAAATTTATTATTCAAGCTTAATTGTTCAAAATCTAAAGGATTATATACTGTACACAGCGAATTTATCTGAGTGGGAAGTACACGATGAATTTGATAACATCATATTTACAATAAATGGTACCAGGGAGTCATTATTTAATTTTGTGTTCTGTGGAGATCAATGTACCGAGCTTTCTATACAAAAAACTCTAGATTATCTCAGAACAAGAGATATAGAAGCAACATGGGTAATAAATTCACATATGAAAATAAGAGATATTTTAGAAAAGTGTGAAATAAAACACGTTAGCACACCAAAAAAAGCTTTACTTAATATGAAAAATTACTTTTTACCTGCTGATGTTATTCCAAACTTGAGGTTAAATGCTGTGAATGGTAGCAACCTCTTAGAACAGTTAGATCTACACACTTCTAAAATTTTTTATCATGGCGTTGGAATTGTCAGCACATTTTTTCGCGGATTATCAAATTATGATGATAAGAACTCAAGATTAAGATTTTTTCTTGTAACACTAAATAATGAAATTATTGGGACATGCGGTCTTTATGTTCAAGACAGCGTAGCTGGTTTTTATAGTGATGGAGTTTTACCAATTTACAGGAATCGTGGAATAGGTACCCAAATGGTTTTAGAAAGAATAAAGATAGCTAAACAGCTTGAATGCAAATATATAGTAGCACATTGTATGAAATCTTCTGTGAACCTTTATAAGAGATTGGGCTTTCAAATGTTAGGCAATCTTTACTTATATACCTCTTCAGCATAATTCTGAGCGGCTACAAATTTTTACATTTGTTTTAAAAGTGCTATGTTTTTTTTGTATGAAGTGGTTTTAATATTGATTCTAATATTATTCTTTCTCTCTTATTCTAAATTAAAAATTAGTAATAAGATTAGGAACTTACAGCATCAAAATGTTATCATAAATAATTTAATTGATACTGTGAATGATGGGTTTTATATTTGGGATGCAAAAAAACGTATAGAAAAGTTCTCTCCCAATTTACTAATTTTGCTTAATACTGTTTTTTACTCATTTAATGAGTTTGTGAATTTTTTTGAGCAATCAGAAAGCTTAATCAAAAATTTTGTTGAGGCAAAGGAAATAAATAAATCTTTTACTCTAGATTTAAAGTCAAAAGACAGTGAGGTTTATTGCATATGTTACGGTAGAAGCATAATAGATGATTCTAACAATGTGATAGGTGTGCTGTTATGGATAAGGAATGTCTCAGACTGTAAGATAAAGGCTAACGGACTTGAGTTAGAAAATAGTAAGCTTACACAGGAAGTGGAGAGCTATAAAAACGTTTTCAACTCTTTACCATTTCCAATACTAAGATATAACAAGAGTAGAAAGGTGGAATTTTATAACTTGTTTTATGATAAATATGTAGATGGTTCTAAGAAATTTGCTATTACCGGTAGCGCTCATAGCACAAAACCAGGAAGACATGTCATAACTTATAAGAACGAACCTAAGGTTTTCGATTTTGTTAAAATTCCAATACAAGGTTCTGGTAGCATAGTAATGTATGGGAAAGATGTTAGTGATGCAGAGAAATTATATACTGAATTAAACAGTTATTTAGCTACACAGAAAAATTTGCTTGAGAGGTTACCGGTTGCTATAGTAATATATAGTAAGAATCAAAAGCTAAAATTTTATAATAATGCTTTTATAAAAACCTTTCAATTTGACCCAAAATTTTTGGCATCTTACCCAACTTATCATGAAGTTATGCTTTACCTCTGCGAATCTAAAAAGCTTTTAGAAAAAGAGGATTTTCAAACTATTAGTAATCAAAGACATGAGTTGTTCAAAAAATTATTTGAATCGTATGATGATACGATGCATTTCACGAATGGAAAAGCGTTCAGGGTATTAACAATACCCTACGCTTCGGAAGGTTTGCTGTTCTCTTACGAAGAATGCAAAAGATAATACTTAAACTCCTTCTCTCTCTACCATGAGCTGTTTTACTTTCGCTATTGCTCTTGCTGGATTAAGTCCTTTAGGACAAGTTTTTGTGCAATTCATTATTGTATGACAACGATACAACTTGAATGGGTCGTTTAAAACATCAAGTCTTTCACCTGTCTTATTATCACGGCTGTCAGCAATCCATCTGTAAGCTTGTAATAGTATTGCTGGTCCTAAAAATTTATCACTATTCCACCAGTAGCTTGGGCAACCAGTCGAACAGCAAGCACATAATATACAGTCGGACAAGCCATCTAATTTTTTTCTATCTTCAGAAGATTGAGAGTATTCTTTATTTGGTAGGGCAGGCTTATCTGCTTGTAACCAAGGTTTAATTGATTTGTATTGCTCATAAAATTGGCTCAAATCCGAGACTAGGTCCTTTATTACATACATGTGAGGTAATGGATATATTTTTACGTCACCTTTTATATCATGTATAGATCTAGTACATGCAAGAGTATTGGTTCCGTCAATATTCATGGCACAAGATCCACATATGCCTTCTCTACAAGAACGTCTGAAAGTTAAAGTCGAATCTATTTCATCCTTTATTTTTATTAATGCATCAAGTACCATAGGGCCACAATTATCCATATCAATAAAAAATGTGTCTATTCTAGGGTTTTTCTCGTCATCAGCAGACCAACGGTAAATTTGAAATCTTCTGATGTTTTTTGCTCTAGCAGGAATAGGATAAATTTTGCCCTTTTGATTAATTTTAGAATTCTTTGGCAAAGAAAACTGAACCATATCACTTACCTTTTATTGTTTATAGCTAAAACCCTTTGTAGATAACATATTTTATTATCATCTACTATATTTTTATTAAATTCCTTTTAAATCGTGCACATATTGTAGCCAAGCGAAGCTAAAATCTCTCTTTCTAGATTTTTCATTATAATTTCTTCATCTTTTTTTTGGTGATCATAACCAAGTAAATGCAGTAATCCATGCACTAACATGTGTGCAATGTGAGCAAGAATGGGTATACAATACTCATGCGATTCTCTTTTTATTGTGTCTATTGAAATTGCTATGTCTCCTAAATCGCACTCATTAGACAATTGTTCATACGGAAATGATAGTACGTTAGTTGGCTTATCCATTTCTCTAAATTTTAAATTAAGTTGATGTAGCAAGTCATCATCAGCCAGAGCTATTGATATATTTGGTTTATAGTGGTCTATTTTTAATTCTTTTAGAGAAGCATTGATGACGCCTAATACAAAATTTTTAGGATTTTCTATAATGCTGCACCATTTCTTGTCAAGAATATTTACTTCTAACATGAGTGACACATCAGTAAGGGTGTCATGCAAATAGCTGACACTGGAATCCAAAAAAGAAGAGTTATAGACCCTTGTGTCATGTACACAACTGTACGAATATTGTACACTAGAAGGATGTCATCCCAGTGCCTAGACACTGGAATCCAGGAATTTTGATTAGACATCAAGTTAGTGAATATAAAAGTAGCTAATCTTATATTAAAACACAACGGCTTTAATGTGGTTGCATTAAGGCTGGATTCCAGTGTCAAGCACTGGAATGACACCTTTGTGTTTGATGCAAAATCGGCTATAACGTTTAATGCACTGCCTTCGAGACAAATATTCATACAGCTGTGCGTTGTGTGCTGAGATGACATCATTTAGGAACTGAAATGACAGGTATTACACATCACTCATCCTTATTATTTCATTCCATTCAATTTCCGAAACTGGGGCAATTGATAAACGTGGTTGTTTTAATATAGTCATATTTTTCAAAAGTGGGTTTTGTTTTATATTATTTAACGTTACTTGGTTATTTAAAGGTTTCAAAAACTTTACATTCACTAATCCGAACTTGGGATCATTAACATGATAATACTCTTTAAATACTTCAACGATTCCAAGTATTGCTTTCTCTTTACCTGTATGATAAAAAAACGCAAGATCGCTTGCTTTCATAATTTTCATGTAATTTTGAGCTTGATAATTGCGCACACCATCCCACTCAACTACCTGATCCTTTTCCATTTTTTGCCATGAGTATTCACTTGGCTCTGACTTGAGTAGCCAAAATTGCATTATTTTTTTCTTCTTAAGTAAGCTGGTATATCATAGATATTGCTGCCCCACTTAGCTCCTTCGCTTACCTGTTCAGCTGGTTTTGTTTCCAGTGTTTTGTCTTGTGTACTTTCACTTTGACTATATGGCCACTTAAATTTCTCTTTCTCTGAGTCTTCGCTCTGACTTATAGGTGAAGTTTCTGATTTATTATTGCGACCATCAATGCCAGTTGCAAGAACAGAAACTCTAACTCTTCCCTCCATCGCTTGATCAAAAGTAGCACCAAATATTATATTTGCATTTTCATCTACTTCTTCACGCACTCTATTGGCTGCAGCATCAACTTCAAACAGAGTCATATCTCCGCCACCAGTAATGTTAATTAATATTCCTTGCGCACCTTTCATTGATACATTATCAAGCAATGGATTAGATATTGCAGCCTCTGCAGCACTAATTGCTCTATCTTCTCCTTCTGCCTCTCCGGTGCCGATCATCGCTTTGCCCATCTCGCTCATTACTGTTTCTATATCAGCGAAGTCAAGATTGATAAGCCCTGGCATGACCATCAAGTCAGTTACTCCTCTGATGCCAATGTGCAGAACATTATCAGCAAGTTTAAATGCATCAGAAAATGTAGTTTTTTCATTTGCAATTCTAAATAAATTCTGATTTGGAATGACAATAAGTGTATCCACGTATTTTTGCAGTTCTTCAAGTCCAAGCTCTGCAATGCGCATACGGCGCACACCTTCAAAACCGAACGGTTTAGTTACAACTCCAACAGTCAATATCTTTTTTTCTTTTGGCGCTCTATCCTTAACTGCGGCTCTTGCTTCTCTGGCTGCTTTTGCAATTACCGGTGCTGCACCGGTTCCAGTACCACCGCCCATTCCTGCTGTGATGAAAAGCATATGACTATCTTTTATATGCTCCATAATCTCATCAATTGACTCTTCTGCTGCACCTTTGCCAACATCAGGCAAAGCACCAGCACCAAGCCCCTTAGTTAAATTAATGCCAAGCTGAATTTTTTTATCACATAACGACTTTTCTAGTGCTTGAGCATCGGTATTTGCGACAACAAAATTCACTCCTTGCAAATTAGATTGGATCATGTTATTCACAGCATTTCCACCAGCACCACCCACTCCCACAACGGTAATCCTTGGGTGTAATATAGGCAACTCCGGCAGACTAAGATCAATAGACATTTAAATTACTCAAATTTAGCGAATTCACTTGATAATAAGTTACCGCTTTTTTAATAATATGCAAATACTTTTCACTTCTATAGGCGTAAATAGTAAACGGGATTTACTTATTCTTAACATTTATACTAATAAGTGCCGTTAATTATAATAACTAGATTCTTAGATGACATCACTTAACCGATGCAAAAAATAGAAAACGTTTATAAAAAGGGACAGAAACCTATCCCTTTTTATTTTGTTGAAGATTATTATATTGTCTGATCTTTCCCTTTCAATGCTTCAACTGCAACATCTTTTAATTTTGAGGCAACTTGATATGTCCCATAAACAGCAGCAACTGCAGCAATTGCCATTATGGCACCCGCAACTATCTGACCAGCAACACCTGTTCCGATAAATCCAGGTAATGAAGCAGCTATTGCTTGATTTGTTCCAACAAAGTAACTGGCAGTCTTAGCAAGAAACCCAGAAGCTTCTGCTGCACTAACAAAGCCTGCTTTCATATGCATTGCTGTAAAGACAACACTTGCAACTGCAAGCGGAAATAATGCTGTTCTCCCTTTATTATGCATAGCGTACTGACCAGCTCCACCAGCAGCACCAGGAATTCCCCAGTATTTTTCAGCTTGTATATATCCTTCTGAAATAGCATGAAAAATGCCATCCTCTTTTCTATACTCATAATTTGTTAATGCCATAACTCTACTCCTTAAATAGAATGTTAAAATTTCATTAAGGAAGCATATAGTAAAAAAAATTGCCTGTCAAGTAAACTAATTTTTTAATATACCTTTATTCTGTAATTGAGCGCTTCAGCAATGTGTGCTCTTTTTACTTCTTCACTTTTTGCAAGATCTGCAATAGTTCTTGCAACTTTTAATACGCGTGTGTAGCCTCGATTGGAAATGTAATTTTCTTTCAGTACGTATTTTAGCAATTCTAACCCTGCCTGATCTGGTTCAGTAAATTTATTAAATGCTTCACCGCTTACTTCTGAATTGCAACGAATATTTAATTCACTATAGCGCTCAGTTTGAACTTTTCTTGCTGCTATCACTCTTTCTCTTATAATTTTAGTACTTTCTCCCTCCACAGAGATTTCAGGAGAGAGTATGCTAACGTTTGGCATTTCAATGCATATGTCTATTCTATCAAGCAATGGGCCTGATATTTTGTTTTTGTAATCTGTGCCACACTTTGGAGCTTTGTTGCACGATCTGCTTGCATCACCTAAATAACCGCACCTGCAAGGGTTCATTGCAGCTATCAGTTGAAAATTGGCAGGGTAGGTTATGTGAGCATTTGCCCTTGCAACGGTAACTTTTCTATCTTCAAGTGGTTGGCGCAGAGAATCAAGCACGAGTCTTGGAAATTCAGGTAGCTCATCAAGAAATAACACGCCATTGTGAGCCATGGTAATTTCTCCGGGTTTTGCATTCTTTCCTCCTCCTATCATTGCTGGCATGGAACATGAGTGATGAGGTTCACGAAAGGGGCGAGTTACTTTGAATATTTCATTACCAGTTTTTGTTATGCTGGAAATAATATTAACATCAATCATCTCCTGTTCGGTTAAATCAGGCAGCAATCCTATAAAGCGCTTAGCAAGCATTGATTTTCCAGTACCAGGAGGGCCAACAAGAAGCATATTATGCCCACCTGCTGCTGCAATTTCAGCTGCTCTTTTTGCAACAACTTGGCCTTTAATATCCTTCATATCGGGAACCAATCTTTTTTCTTTGGGTGCATCACTATATTTAAAAATTACTGGCTGAATTAATTGCTCACCCTTAAAGTGTCTGATAATATCAGTTAATTTCTCTATAGCTAGAATTGAAACATTCTTTACCCATGAAGCCTCTACTCCATTTCCCCTTGGGCAAATTACTCCTTTATTTGCCTGTTTTGCATTGATCGCTGTTGGCAGCACTCCTGAAACTGGAATAACTCTGCCATCAAGGGCAAGCTCACCCATAATGATATAAGACTGAACTTTTTCAACTGGTATCACATTCATTACAACAAGTAGTCCAATAGCAATAGCCAAGTCATAATGACTACCTTCTTTCAGTAAATCCGCAGGGGAGAGATTAACTGTAATTCTTTTTGGAGGTAGTAGTAGATTGATTGAATTTAACGCTGCTCTGATGCGTTCTTTGGATTCCGCAACAGTTTTATCTGGCAATCCAACAATATTAAAAGCTGGAATACCATTTGCCATATGAATTTGTGCATTGACATTTACTGTGCTAATTCCCTGAAGCGCAACGGTATTTATATTTGCAATCATAATATATTATATAAAATTGTTAATACAATATATTAAAGAAGCGATGAAGTAAAGGCTACAGCAATTAAAGATGGCTTAACTTAGCAAAAAAGTGTAGTATTCTATCACTTTGCTGATTACAAATGTTTATAAGGATAATCACTTTTTTCTTACTATATTCAAGTACGGCTTTTTGTAGTGATTGTAATTTTAATTTACCATACTGTGGGCTCAGTTGTAATCTAGATCTATCATATAGAAATTTAAGTAATATAAAAAAATTATTGAATAACGACGATAAGTTTGTTGCGCTTACGTTTGATGATGGACCGTCTAACAATAGAGTAAACGATATTATTAATGTTCTGGAAAGCTATGAAGCAAAAGCAACATTTTTTGTGCTTGGTGAACGTATAAATGAAAAAACGTCTGAAATAGTAAAGAAAATTCATGAATCAGGTCATGAGTTAGGCAATCACTCTTGGTCGCATAGGAAGTTGACATCACTTTCAAGTGAGGAACAATTGCAAGAATTGGAAAAGACAAATACAGCAATTAAAAATGCAATAAAACAAGATGTAAAATGGTTTCGTCCGCCATATGGATGTTATGACGATAATCTGATTGAAAATACTGATCAATTAAATATGTATTCAATATTATGGACAGTTGATTCGCTAGATTGGCAAGGTGATAAGCCAGAAACTTTAGTTGAAAGAGTTTTAAGTAATGTACATAATGGAGCAGTTATACTGTTTCATGATCACAATAACAGGTCAAACACAATTGAAGCTTTACCTCATATTATTAAAATACTAAAAAAATCAGGTTATAAGTTTGTGACCTTAAGTGAGTGGGAAAAAAGGGTTTGTAATACGGTAAAAGCCAGAAGTGTAACAATAAAAGAGGGGAAAAAAGTGCGTTTTGAAGGAATGTTATGTGGACAAAAAACAAAGTCTTTAACCGCAGAGCATTCATATTAGGTGGTATTCAGCTTACCATTTCTGCGGTTTTTAGTTGCAGGTTATATAATTTACAAATACGAAACAGACAAAAGTACGAAGCACTATCTAATAGTAATAGAATAAGAGTTGCTACTATTATGCCTAAGCGGGGCAAAATTTTAGATAGGAATAGCATTGAACTTGCGATGAACAAAATTTCGTATGTTGTTTTGTTTGATGGTTCTGGTAAGGAAGTTGATTTGCAGACATTATCAGAAGTCGAGTCTAAAATAGCAAAATCGTCAGAAAAAATAACTGCTCTTTATAAACGTTATTACCCGTTTGGTTCAATGTGTTCTCATGTAATCGGATATACAAAAAGACAGCAAGGCATAAGCGAAGTAGGAATCAGCGGTATTGAATATACATATGATCATATATTGAAAGGCAAGTCAGGAAAATCTGAGCAGGAAATAAATTCTAAAAAACGCGTCATAAAAGAATTATCAAGCATACCACAACAAGACGGACAAGATGTACAACTGACAATTGATATTAATCTGCAAGAGAAAACCGCAGAGGTATTTAAAGATCACCAAGGCTCCGCAGTGGTAATTGATGTAAATAATGGAGAAATTTTAGCATTATATAATTCACCTTCTTACGATAATAATCTTTTTGCTAGCAGGCTATCAAATGAGACTTGGGAGAGCTTGAATGCTCCTTCATTACCGCTTGTGAATCGTGCGTTATCATATCAAATTCCACCTGGTTCAATATTTAAAGTAATAGTTGCGCTTGCGGGTTTAAAAGACGGGATAATAACACCAGAAGAGAAATTCTCGTGCAAGGGCTATATGAAAATAGGTGAGCGGAAATTTCGTTGTCTGAAAAGCAAAGTCCATGGGTATGTATCTTTAAATGAGGCAATGGCATTATCATGCAACACTTACTTTTATAATATAGGGAAAAAAATAAGTGTAGACTCTCTGGTAGAAATGGCCAGAAAATTTGGTATTGGAAGTGGGCCACTGATTGGAACGTTTAAAGAAGAAGCTCCAGGGTTGTTGCCAGATAGAGATTGGCGTACACGAAAGCTATATTCGCAGTGGTATTTAGGTGACACTATCAACTTAGTTATAGGACAAGGGTATATGCTTACAACACCACTACAGCTTGCAGTTCTTGCAGCGAGGATTGCAACAGGAAAAGAGGTAATTCCCCGCATTAAGATGAATGAAACGATACAAGATTTTCCCGATATTGATGTGGATTGTGAGCATCTTAGCATAGTTCGAAAAGCTATGTTTGATGTGGTGAATTCTAAAACTGGAACCTATAAGAAAGGGCTAAGCGGTATACAAATTGCTGGCAAAACCGGTACACCAGAAATAAACTCTAAGGGCGAAAGTCATAAGTTATTTATCGCCTATGGCCCTTACCATAACCCGCGCTATGCAATCTCTGTGTTTATAGAACACGGCAAAGCCCCACGCCAAGATGTTGCTATAGCTAATGAAATATTTCAGTATATGCTTGAAACTATGAGTATTAAACTTCTTGCATAACCATATAACAAACTTTTATTGGGAATAGAAACGAAAAAACTTACTTGACACCCTTCGCCAGCGCCCTTATCATGATAGTGAAGCTATTGTATTTGCTTTCGCCAATCTGCAGATTAAAAGGTAAGGATTACTTAATGTATCGGCGTCTTATGTTCAATTTTTTGCAGTATATAGATACTGTATGTCTTTACAAAACTTCATCTACATCTAGATTTTTATCTAAATAAGCTGAACGCGCTTATAAAGCGTTACAAGACATCAAAAAATGCCAATACTCGACAGAGATAGTAAAAGACTAGCTAACTCGGGGATTCTTTGTCTTTTTTTCTGCTTAGTAAATTTCTTAAACATTTGCAGCGTAAGTTAGTTGCAATTAAAAGCGGCTGAATCTCGCTTGTCAAGCGTTTAAAACATAAAAAACGCCAATATTTTAAAGCGGATAATAACCCCAGGGTTTCTTTTGCCTTTTTTTTCATTTGGTAAATTTCTTAATATTTATAGCTAAACAACAACCGTCATCCCGCTACGTGTTAGCGGGATCTATGCTTTGAGATACCGCGAATGAATCGCGGTATGACGGTGTAGATGATGGTTAAGTAATTCGTCATCCCGCTGCTTGTTAGCGGGATCTATGTTAAGGTATAGTAGGGGGATCTATGTTAAGAGATACCGCGAATGAATCGCGGTATGACGGTGTAATGATGGTTAAGTAATTCGTCATCCCGCTGCTTGTTAGCGGGATCTATGTTAAGGTATAGTAGGGGATCTATGTTAAGAGATACCGCGAATGAATCGTGGTATGACGGTGTAGATGATGGTTAAGTAATTCGTCATCCCGCTGCTTGTTAGCGGGATCTATGTTAAGAGATACCGCGAATGAATCGCGGTATGACGGTTAAGTAGGGTGTCATTCCAGTGCTCCTTTTTTTGTCATCCCAGCGTCACGCGTTGGTTTCAACATTATATCATGAACTTTCTAAAATTCATTGAACTGTGCTTTCAAACGGTAGTGCCGGGGTGTGAGTATAACGATTATCAGTATATAAAAGTCATAGCAGATAGGCTGGAAGCAGCGAGCGCTGGTGAAGTGAAACGAATAATATTCAATATGCCTCCGCGCTCGATGAAGTCCATGTGCATAAGCGTTGCGTGGCCCGCATGGATACTGGGAAACCAACCAACTGCGAGAATAATAGTTGCAAGTTATTCTCAGCGGCTCAGCGAAAAGCACTCGCTCGACACCAGGTGCGTGATGCAGTCTAGTTGGTATAGAGCGCTATTTCCAGAGATAGAACTATCCAAAGACCAGAATACAAAATATAAATTTCAAACAGTGCAGAGAGGATACAGAATCGCAACATCAGTTGGTGGAACACTAACTGGTGAAGGTGGTGATTTTATCATTGTGGACGATCCGCTCAGTTCTGCTCAAGCTTTGAGTGAAACGCTTAGAAAGCGTGCCACAAACTGGTTTGATCAGACTTTAGTAACCAGGCTGAACGATAGAAAAAAAGGAGTCATCGTTCTTGTAATGCACAGGCTACACCAGGAGGACTTAACTGGACACCTTCTCTCCAAGCCAAAAAACATATGGCATCATATTTGTTTGCCAATGATTTCTGAAAATAAGCAGGTTATTTATTCAATCAAAAAGCCAATGCCTCCCGTTCCTGTCATCCGAGTAGCTCAGCACTGTGCGACCAGGCGATTATATAATAAACCAGCGTCACCTGTAAGGATATTATATTCAAGAGAAGAAGGTCAGTTGCTATATCCCCTCGATGGAGGAAAAGAAGAAGTTGAGATAATAAAAGCTGAACTTGGGAGTTACGCTTTTGCTGCTCAATATCAACAAAACCCTCTGCCGCTTTCAAGTGGTATAATTAAACCAGAGTGGTTGAAACGCTATAAAAAATTTCCTGATAATCTCTCGCATATAACACAAAGTTGGGATACTGCGGTTTCAACAAGTAACATGAGCAACTTTAGTGTCTGCACCACCTGGGCAAAAATAGATAATAAATTCTATTTACTCGACGTATATCGCGCAAAGCTTGAGTATCCAAAGCTTAAAGAACAGGTTTTGTCACTAGCTGCAAGATGGTCACCACACGCAATTTTGATTGAAGCAAAAACGAGTGGTCAGCAATTGGTGCAAGAGCTAAAGACAAACAGTGATTTACCGATTATTGAAATAGTGCCACATGATGACAAGCTCACTCGATTTCATCAAATTGTTCCGATTATAGAGTCTGGCAAGGTTTTTCTGCCACATCAAGCAGTATGGCTGAACGATTTTGAGTATGAGATTTTAATGTTTCCTGAAACGCGCCACGACGACCAAGTGGACAGTACCGTGCAATATTTGCAGTGGGTGAGAAACAGTACCTCCAGGGTTGCAGCTATACGAGCATTGTGATTTGAGTCTACCAGTACTGGGATGACAGCTAGGAGACAACCGTCATCCCGCTGCTTGTTAGCGGGATCTCTTGTTAGCGCCGCGGCGGTATGACGTAGGATTGTTGTCATTCCGCTACTTGTTAGCGGCTGAGATACCGCGGCGGTATGACGGTTCGCGGCGGCATGACAATAAGCTCGTCATTCCGCTACTCGTTAGCGGAATCTATGCTGAGATATCGCGGCGGTATGATGTAGGGAAACCTTTCTTGGGTTAGCTATATCAATAGCATTGCTTTAAAAAGAGTGCCCATATTTTCAGTCAACCTTAAGAATTCACTAAAGATCCTATTCTTTTGTTCATCACTTGCGCTTTTCATTAAAGCCTGGGTTCTTTCTTTTATGCCAAAAAGATATAAAAATTCCCTTTGAGTTAAAATCTCACAATCTACATGCTTTAATGGATCTCTTAACGCTTGAAAGTTCACAAGTGCGGTAATATCACTATTACCAACATTCTCAAGAAAATTAGCATACTTATGTTGTTTTATCGATTGCAAAGTGCTCTTATATGCGGGGTATACATAACCGTAATCTACAATCAAAGCAGCTCCTTTATTATTATATATCTTCTTCTCAAGTTTTTTTAATATTTCAACCCCAACTGAACATATTTCCACCACTGCACCATTAAAAAATTTTCCATTTGTCATCTGAGTAGCTGACACTGGAATCCATGATTCTTTTTTTCTGGATTCCAGTGTCACGCACTGGCATGACACCAAGAGACTGCCATCATCTTGTTTTGTCACCATATTTTCATACCACCCCTCATCATGATATACAAACTGATCTATCGGAAGAGCGTCAAAGAACTCATTTGCTAAAAAAATGGTTGGTTGTTCTGGTAGGTTGTCAATATTTTTGTGCCAATTAATACCTAAACCCTTTAATTTTTCCTTTTGTATCTTCTGTAAAGTAGGGCTTATTTCAACTAAGTGGATCAACATTGAATTAAAAAAGCTGCTGTATTTTTTAGTGACTCTTATTATATCGTGAATGAGTGTTCCTTTGCCTGGCCCAAGTTCAACTAGAGAAAATTTTGATGGCTTTCCTAATTTTTCCCATGTATGCATTATCCAAACTGCAATTACTTCACCAAATAATTGGCTGATCTCAGGTGCGGTAGTAAAATCACCATCCTTACCAAGCGGTAATTTACTTGTATAATAGCCGTATTTTTCATGGTACAAAACGGCATTCATGAAATCACTGATGGATATTGATCCTTGACTTTTGTCAATTAATTCGTGTATATAAGTGAGCATGTTATTAATAAATGTTTAACTATAGCGTGCCATAATATAAAATAGTAGAGTATTTATATATATAGTATAAACTTAAGTTTGTGAGTAATAGTGCTTCAGTTATGGACGACAAAAACACCGATTATGTTGCCCTTATACCTCAAGATGATAGTATTGAATACAAATTTGAAGAAGCTGTCAATTTTATAGAAAACAAGGTTATAAATGCTGATGGGCTAACTTTAGCGGAAGTGTTTCAAGTGCTAGTTCAAATGCTAAATGGTGATCTAGAATTGGTAAAAAAAGTACTAGCATGTGCTAATATTATGGCAAAGCATGGAATGAAGGTAGCAAAAGAGTCGCAATTAAGCAGAGCTGATGTTCGCCGAGCTTTGGAAGGTAGAGAAAGTGTTGTCAATAGACAAGATTTTATAAAGAAACCACCTCTTCCACCTGCTATAAAATCGACCAAAAAGAAAAGTAGAGGTCTTTAGATGGCTGAATCTATAAAAAAATTTACTGTACAATGTGACTTCAAAGGACAAAGTTCACCTTTTGCAATATACATAGGAAATCCAAAAAGTGATGCTCATCCAATTCATCATCAAGATTCCTGGCTTGTAAAAGAACGTGGAGGGAATATTCCTAATAAAGTAAAAGAAAGTCTACAAAAATTATATAAACTATCTCAAGAAAATGGAGTCTCTTTCTCAGAGTTATGCGCGTATGCCATTACTGTGGTTAGTAATAATGATAAAAAAAGTGACGACAAGGAGTAAGATAGTTTAATCCCTCAATATTTCATTTATAGAGATTTTCGATCTCGTCTTTTCATCCACTTTTTTTACTATGACTGCACAATAGGTTGAAATGTTATTTTTCGATGGAATAGACCCTGGTACCACTACAGAATAAGGTGGCACTTCGCCGTAAAATACCTTGCTAGTTTCTCTATCAATAATCTTTGTTGATGCCCCAATAAACACACCTATGCCAAGGACTGATCCTTCTCTCACTACCACACCCTCGGCCACTTCGCTACGTGCTCCAATAAAGCAATTATCTTCTATAATGACAGGTGAAGCTTGAATAGGCTCAAGAACTCCACCTATTCCCACTCCACCGGAAATATGACAGTTTTTTCCTATTTGCGCACAGCTACCAATCGTTGACCAGGTATCTATCATTGTTCCTGAATCAACATATGCACCAACGTTGATAAAACTTGGCATTAGAACAACATTTGTACCTATATAAGCAGATCGGCGAACAAAACACCCAGGAACTGCTCTAATTTTTAACCGGCGAAATTTCTCCTCATTCCATTCACTAAACTTGTTACCGATCTTATCAAACCAGCAATTGGTATTGTCTATTATTTTGCTTTCTTCAGTGAGAAAATGTAATAATATTGCTTGCTTTATCCACTTATGTACTACCCATTCTCCACTTGATAGCTTTTCTGCTACTCTAATTTTGCCACTATCAAGGAGCTCAATTACCTCTTTAATTGCTATTCTTGCTGTTTTCTTTAGATTACAGTCATTAAATTTTTCTCTATTTTTCCAAATATCTTTTATCTCACTCTGTGTTTTTTTTAGTTGCAAACCTTCCATTTGTTATATATATATTGATATTAAATTTGTAGCTCTGTATCATTTGAGCTTGTTACTACTTTATATGTAAGTGCTATGAAAATACAATGTAATAGTTGTACTAAAACTTACTTAGTATCTCCTAAGCAAATTGGCGCGTCTGGAAGAAAGGTAAAATGTACGAACTGCAATCACATATGGCATGAATATCTAGAAGAAGTGTCAAACAAACAGCACTCTGCTAATATACAGGAAAAAAAAGTTAGTGGAAGAAATTTTTTACAAAATCTAGCATTTACCACTCTAGCTTTTGCAACAGCTACGGGGTTATGCGTCGTAATAGCTAATGGCATCTTTCCTAGAGAGATGAACAAAGCATACAAAACGATCAGTTTATACAAGGATTCAATAAGCTATAAATTAGGGTACAAAAAAGAACAAACAGAAAGTCCAAATGTAAAAAAACTTGCTGTAAATAAGTTTTATCAAGACTACCTTTTTTTATCTAATTTAAGATCTAGTTAAATAGGCATAAGCCGTCGCCGGTATCGGTATTCAGTTTCTATAGCTACTCAGATGGTGCTTAGGGTGACAGAGTTTTAAAAATAAGTTATTTTTTAGCAAAAAAGGCAGCTCATGAGTATTAAAATTGCACCTTCTATACTTTCAGCAGATTTTGCAAAATTAGGGGAAGAAGTAAGAAAAATTAGCGATTTAGGTGTAGATTACATACACATAGACGTTATGGATGGGAATTTCGTTCCAAATATTACAATTGGTCCTAGCGTTGTCTCTGCAATACGTAAATATAGCAATCTTCCTTTTGATGTGCATTTAATGGTCAAATCTCCTGGTAACCACATTGAAAGCTTTATAAATGCTGGTGCTGATATTATCACTGTACATGCAGAAGCAGAGATACACCTTGAGAGGTTGATAAGAAAGATAAAGTCATACAAAGATGTAAACGATGCAAAAAAACCGATTCAAGCTGGAGTCTCAATTGTTCCTTCAACTTCCCCAAGTGTGCTTGAATATATAATACATGAGCTAGATATTGTGCTGATTATGACAGTCAACCCTGGCTTTGGAGGGCAGGAATTTATTCATTCACAGTTGAACAAGATATCTACTATAAAAAAAATGATACAGGAGCGTAATCTTAAAACACAAATTTCAGTAGATGGTGGAATTAACTTTTCTAACGCAGCTGATATAATAAAAGCAGGTGCAGATATTTTAGTTGCGGGATCGGCGATATTCAAGGCTGAAGATATTAAGAAGGCCATAAACTATCTTAAAAATCCATTGTTGTGACCCTATATAGCTAAAGTGGCTTAGGTTTACCTACAATTTGAAAAACAACAAATTCGTCATTCCGCTACTCGTTAGCGGAATCTATGCTGAGATACCGCGGCGGTATGACGTAGAAAAACCTTTCTTGGGTTGTATCCGTTCAGCTAAGCGGTGTGAGAGATGATAGATAAGAGGTTTTGGAAAGCCCATTTGTTTCCATGTCAAGTATAATGAAATTATCCGTTCAAGTTCCCCACTTCGATTGGGTAAAATATGAATTTTTGCGATAAACGACATAATGCCGTATCTGCTGTTCAGCATGTTTGTTTGTCAGCGGAATGTTTTCTGGGTCATCTAAAAAATTCCACATTATTCTTTCAGATTTCAAAATATTTTTTGCAACTCGAGAAGCTCCAATTGCTTCAGGTAAACGGCTTCAAGTAATACCTTGTACGTTTTCGCAATTTTCTGGCACGTCTGGTAAATCTAAAAACATCTATCTCATTTTTTAGCAAGGCCTTTTTTAGTGCAAATAATTCAGTGGCTACGTTTCTTAAGTAACAGCCCAGAACTTTAACTTCAACTATGTGCTAATCTTTCAAAATCTCTTGATAAATGTGCCCAACAGATTTGCCTGTTCTTATCGGCAAAGTAGTTGTATGCTGCGTACCTGTCGTAAGCTATTGCGATTGCAGAACTTACTATTTTGTAAAACCTTCATTCCTCTTGACTCTGTCAATTTTATAAAACTTGCTGTATTACTGGCAAACATCCAGCACCAACCAAGTTTACCTTTGTTATAATGGCTCGTTTCATCGATATGCAGAACTTCACTTTTACTTACTTCTTGCTCGATTTGCTCATATGCTTCTTGGCATTTTTCTGCAACTCTAGCCTCGCTATTTGACACGCTACCAACACTGATGTCCAGGTTGAAAATATTTTTTATAATATTTGCTACTTCTCTTTTCGAGTTCTTGTAAAATCCGCTCAGCGCCGCGATTGTTGACTTAACTTTTGGACCAAATGTATCCGCAGTAACACCTTCTGGTAGCCTGCTACTTTTTCTTTTTCCACACTTGCAACAGCGGCCATTGGTATTCCACAACATAAGGCTTAATTTCTGGCAAATCAACTTTTTGATGAATGTATGGCTCTTTCGATATCGCAATTTCTCCTCCGCACTCGCAAGAACTCTATTTTCACCACTTCATCTGCTTCCATTTTAGGGCGATACTTTCCTTCATGCCCAATCTGTGCCCCTATTTTCCTGTCACTTTTTTTCTTTTTCTTCTTTAGCTTGTATAACTCTTTTGAGCTCGGTATCGATGAATTTTGTGAATTCAGACCTAGTCTTTCTTTCAATTCAGCATTTTCGATTCTTAGCGCCTTATTCTCAGATCTAAAATTTTCGTTTTCTATCTCTAACCTCTTTATCTCTGCTTTTAGTTGCTCTATCTCTATTTTAAAGCTTTCACAGAGCTTGAGAAGACTAGCTAGTAGATCAGACATATTTACCACACATACTACTTGTGATATTATGTTTTTAGCACTCCTTGTCTACTTTTTATTTTACCGCTCCGCTGAACGGATACCTTTTTTTTACTGTTTGAGTATGTAAGGATTATGACGACCTATCCCAAACCTCAACTATATCCTCACTAAACTCTATTATCTTTGTTTTTTTAAACTGATAACAGTTGTTAATGAATTGAATCCCTAAATCTCCTACAAAAGGAGTGGCATCATTGCCTAAAATTTTACCACTGCGGCATATTATCAACCTGTTGATTAAATTACACTTTAATAGTTCTGTGATTAACACTCCTCCACCTTCAACTAATAACCTTGTTATACCGATTTCTGAAACAAGTTTTAATGCCATGTCCTTTAGGCAGGCTTTGCCTGCATCGTTTGAATTGACTTTCAAGTAGTTAATGTTTTTTATTTTTTTCTCTACTTCTTTATTTGTGATGACCCAAGTTATTACTTTGTCTGCAGTCTTTGCAATGTTATGCTCTTCCTTTAATCTCCCTTGACTATCTATAATTAGCCTTATTGGCGATCTACTTCCGAGTCCTGGTAATCTGCAAGTTAAGAGTGGATCATCATTAATAAGAGTATTGCTGCCGATCATAATTGCATCATATTTCGTTCTGAGCTCATGCACCCAGTTTCTCGTATTTTCACTTGTTATCCATTTGCTATCGCCTGTAAATGTTGCGATTTTTCCGTCAAGAGTTGTTGCGACTTTGCAAGCTATAAATGGTCTATGTAATTCTTTAGTGGTGAAAAAACCGACATTCAGTTCTTCTGCTTCTTTTTGCATAATACCTTGCTCAACTTCAATTCCTGCTTCTTTCAGAGCTTTAATGCCTCCACCTGAAACTCTACTATCTGGGTCAATAGTTGCAATTACTACTCTTTTTATGCCAGCTTTTATGATTTTTGCAGTGCAAGGCCCCGTGACTCCGTGATGACAACATGGCTCAAGAGTGATATATATAGTTGCGCCATGAGTTGAATCTTTAGCGTTTTGCAAAGCGACTACCTCCGCATGCGGACGCCCACCAATCCCTGTATATCCCTCACTAACAATTGTACCATCTTTTACAATAACACACCCGACAGCAGGATTTGGTGCAACATTTCCAAGATTTTTTTCTGCAAGCCTTAATGCAATTGACATGAAATGATCATCAGTCATTAGAAAGAAGTCATTTCGTATGAGGTATCAAAAATTCTTCTGTGCTCGTGTATAGCAAATCTATCTGTCATACCTGAGATATAGTCACATATTATTACTGAACGCTGAGATTCACAAGCGAGTTTGCTCCACTCTGTGGGAAGTAATCCTGGGTTTTCATAAAAACATTGAAAGAGTTCCTGTATTATGCGTTTTGCTTTGTTCATCGTTCTACTCAGTTTATAGCTTCTGTATATTTTCTCCATGTTGAATCTTTTCATTTCTTTTGTAGCATTCGCAACTTCTGGTGAAAATGTGACTAGCATTTTATTTAGACTTCTTACGTCTTCTACGCTTTTTATTTTGTGATCTTCAATATTTCTTTCAGTCTGAGAAACAACATCACTTATCATAGTTCCTATAGTTCCACTCAGTGATTCATGTATGAGTTTGCTCTGAGGCAATTCTGAATATCTGCTCCTTATGTCTTTAAACATTTTTTCAATTAAAGGAACATTCAGCAAATCTTCGATGGTTACTAAATTCGCCCTGAGTGCATCATCAAGATCGTGAACACTGTAAGCAATATCATCGGCAATTGAAGCAACTTGCGCTTCAATGCTTGAAAATTCTTCAAGTTTTAGATCATATTTTTTGTTGTATTCTAATAACAGCTGATTATTTGTAGAAGACTCCGCGTTTTGACCAAGCAAGGGACCGTTATGTTTTGCAACTCCTTCAATCACCTCCCAACTTAGATTCATACCATCAAAATCAGCATGTTTTTGTTCGAGGTAAGTTAAAATCCTTATAGCTTGAACATTATGATCAAACTCATACTTCTCGTTATCAAGATTCAAATCTTGAACTGATTTCTTTAGAGCATCTTCACCTGCATGACCAAATGGAGGATGACCAAGATCATGTGCGAGCGCTATGCATTCAGTGATATCCTCATTTAAGCCAAGTCTACGCGCAATGGACCTTGCAATTTGTGCAACTTCAAGGCTATGAGTAAGCCGAGTGCGATAGTAGTCGTGCTCATAATTGATAAAAACTTGTGTTTTGTACTCCAATTTTCTAAACGCATTAGAGTGAATGATACGGTCCCTATCACGCTGAAAGCAGCTGCGATTCTCATCTTCTGGCTCTTTGAAGTATCTCCCTTTTGTTTTGCTTGGAAAACATGCATAATTTAATAGAAAATTATTGTTTGACATGTAAAATTTCTACTATAATAAGTTATCAATAATAAACGGTGGTTACTATGTCAACAAATTACAACATCAACTTAACTGATAATGCACTAAAAAAAATCCACTCTCTTGCAGAGCAGGAAGGGGATAAGAGTTCCATTTTACGGGTTGCAGTTTCAGGTGGTGGATGTTCTGGCTTCAAATACAATTTTCTTATGGATCAAATGAATAAAAATCTATCTTTGGATGATGAAGACGATGATTACGATGATGAGTTTGATGACGAAGACGAAGATGATGACTATGAAGAAAGTGAGGACTATAGAAGCCACTCCAGTTTTAGCGAAAAAGGTAAAGATATAGTAATTAATGATGAAAATGGAAACCCTGTATTAATGGTTGATAATTGTTCAGCAAAATTTTTAAATAACTCAGTTATAGATTATACTGAGGATCTCAGTGGTTCTGGTTTTCAAATAAAGAATGCCTTTGCTAAGTCTCAATGTGGTTGTGGTAACAGTTTTTCGGTTTAATTATTACTAAAACTTAGATGCCTTCTGGATCTTTTAAACATGGGTGGTAATGTAGCACTAGAACTAACTTCCGTAGATAAAAGCTTCAAGAACAATTCTGCTGTTGTAAAGGATATCAACTTAAGTGTCACAAGAGGGCAAGTAGTAGCGCTGATTGGCGATTCAGGTGCAGGGAAAACAACTATATTGCAAATCGCAGGCTTGTTGGACAAGCCAACTTCAGGTATAGTTACGATAGATGGAATAAATTGCACACAAGCCAGTAATAAGCATAAAACTCATGTAAGAAGAAATTTTCTTAGTTTTGTTTATCAATTTCACTATTTGTTACAAGAGTTATCGGTGTTGGAAAATATTATGCTTCCTCAACTCATTGCAGGAAAAAGCAAAGCTGAAGCAAAAAAAAATTCGCAAGCAATGTTGGAAAAATTTGGTCTGGAAAACAAAGCAAGTAGCATGGTATCTGAAGTTTCGGGTGGGGAAAGGCAGAGAGTTGCAATTGCAAGAAGCATTGTAAATTCTCCAAAGCTTTTACTTGCAGATGAGCCAACAGGAAATTTAGATCCAACAAATTCTTTTAAGGTGTTTTTACTGCTACATTCATACGTAAAGGAAAATAACAGCTCTATGCTTATAGTAACACACAATCATCTCCTTGCAGAAAAGGCAGACTGCATTTTCCAATTGAGAGATCGATCATTAGTGAAGTTGTGAATAGGAAAAATAGCACAATTTCTATGCCCTATACTTATCTAACCAATGATCATTAACAGAGTATAACTCGCATGAAATGCTTTCATTGCTTTTTATACATGGACTTTTTAACTTACGCTGTTTACTTAGGGAACACCCCGATAACATAAACACAGCTAAAACAAAAAATAATAGCTTTTTAAACATAACAAAACCTTTTCATTTATATTACTACACTCATTTCTCTTGTTTGTAAAGATTAGGCATATTCTTTTACCCTTACCTCTTTTTTGACCTTTTGAAAAGAAATAGTTGCACTATTCAAGCGCAGTTTTATATAATTGTCCACGATTTGAGTCACTTCCTCTTCTTTATCCTTTAGAAAGTGATTAGTATCATCTATCATATGGTATTTCATGTGATCACTTCTTACTGAATTTATCAACCTTTTTGCTAATTCTGTTACATCGCTTTCTTCTGAGATTGTATCATTACTGCTTTGTATTATAAGCCCAGAAACTGGACAGGGAGAAAGAAAAGAAAAATCGTACTTAGTTACCGGAAGAGAAAGAGCAATAAAACCCACTATCTCAGGGCGGCGCATTGTTAGCTGCATAGCCACCCATGCTCCAAAAGAAAAACCAGCGATCCAAATTGGAACATTGCTAGGATTATGTTCCTGAAGCCAATCAATGGCTACCGCAGCGTCAGTTAATTCTCCTATACCCTTATCAAAAGTTCCGGTAGATTTTCCCACACCACGAAAGTTAATTTTCAATGCAGAAAAATTGTTATCGATAAAAGACGTATATGTACTATGTACAATTTTACTATCCATATTACCACCATATTGAGGATGATGATGTAAAACCAGCACAACCGGCGCGTTGGCATCTTTGCTTTGGTGGTATTCACCTTCTATCTTTCTTGTTGCATTATTTAAAAAAACTTCAACCATGGTAACTCCTAATAAGAACCCGCTTGACAGGTATTGATGACGTGAGTTATTAATTATGTATTAATTTCGCTGTTTTTGCAATAAATTTTTTATCGTGTTAAAGCTAACGTACATAGTTATGGCTATAGTTGATGGTAAACTTATTTAAGTGACAGATGAATCCATTCTCTTTAGAAAATAGTGGTTGCGTATATGCTGATTACAATGCAACTGCTCCAATTAGTGAAAATGTAAAAAAAAGTATATTTGAGGTCTTGTCAAAACAAACGCTCAATCCATCATCACTACATAAGAGAGGACAAGAAGCGAGGAAGATTCTTCAGGATGCAAGAGATAACGTACGTGGTGCTATTGGCGTTTCAAGTGATAAAGAAATAGTTTTTACGTCTGGTGCAACTGAAGCGAATAACCTTGTTATGAGAGGAATAGCAGGCTACCTGCATATAATTTCAGCTATAGAGCATCCTTCAATTCTTAATTCTGCATGTAATCCATATATAATACCTGTTAATCAGGAGGGCATTGTTGACTTTTTAGAGCTAGAAAAAATTCTAAGCGAACTTAAAGGAAACAAAGCAATAGTTTCAGTTATGATGGCAAATAACGAAACCGGAGTTATTCAACCTATTGAGGAAATAGCTGAAATAGCCCACAAATTTGGAGCAATTTGCCACACTGACACTGCTCAAAGTGTTGGGAAAATTAAAGTTAATATGGAAGATTTAGGAGTGGATTTACTCACTTTATCCGCCCATAAATTTGGCGGTGTAGCAGGCAGTGGAGTTTTAATATTCAATAAAGAACTTGCGATAGAACCTATTATAATAGGTGGTGGACAAGAGAAGGGATTTCGTGGTGGTACGGAAAATATTGTTGCAATTGCAGGCCTTTCTGCTGCACTGCAAAATATTCCAGATCTTTTATCAAAAATGGATGAAGTAAAGGAGCTACGCGATCAATTAGAGTGTGAATTATTAAATCTTGCCAGTGACATAAGAATCTTCGGTAAAAACTCTAAGAGGCTGCCAAACACAAGTTTTATTTATATGCCAGGAGTAAAGAGTGATGTGCAGCTCATGCATTTTGACTTGAATTATATTGCAGTTAGTAATGGCTCCGCATGTTCTTCTGGAAAAGTTGAGCCTTCCCATGTTTTGCTTGCAATGGGGGCAACAAAAGAGCAAGCAGAGTGTTCAATTAGAATCAGTATAGGTCCAGAAACTAAACCACAAGACATAAAAAAAATAGTGGATTGTTGGTATAATATCTACAAGCAGAACACCTTGGTATAGATAATACGTGGTATCATGCAGGCACTGGCCGAGCATTAGATGTAAAAAATTACTTTACAACCCCGCGGTATCTCTAGATCCCGCTAACAAGCAGCGGGATGACGGTTGTTAGGCTAGCTGTCATCCAAGTAGCTGACACTGGTTCCTTTATGACGGCAGTGCCCCTATGGTGTCATTCCAGTGCCCTGACTACTTGGATCTAGCAAGCTTTGCTTGCAAATAAGTCTAATACGTGTCGCGTTTTATGCCAAAACACAATTGGAGTTACATGCAAAATAGATCCCAGACTGGGATGACAAAAAAAGAGCACTGGAATGACACCATTTGCTGTGCAATTTACCTTCAAAAATGAATGTTCGTACAGCTATGGATTCATTCGCGGTATCTCACCATAGATCCCGCTGACAAGCAGCGGTATGACGGTTATCAGTAAACATGAATTACTTTAGCTATGCAATCAGGCTTCCTAAAAACACTTTGTAGCCAATCAATTCTTGAGTATAAAAAAAATTCCTTTAATAATAAGGTATGCTAATCAGGAATTTAATAAAACAAGCAACTCAAGTAGGAAGCAGTGAAAATGCAATACGGTATGTCGAATATCTCTATCAATTTGAGAAGTTTAGAAACACATTAAACCTCACTTTGTCACTAATAAAGCAAAATAGGCTTTCGTTTGAGATATACCAAGAGGGATTAGTGGATATGGAAGAGGGAGTGTGTAAGACAATCAGGTCTTCCAGTGTAAATAGATATGTTATTGTACTGAGGAAGTCAAACCCATACATTATAGTGCATGAACTTTCACACATGGTTGAAAATGAACTGAACTTAAATTTGGAGCAGGAATTCCTCCATAAAGTTTACCAGGATATTGAGCAGAACCTAAAGCAAGCAAATATTCTTGTGCAGAAAATTATCGGCCAAGTTATATTTAAGGAGATACAGGCTTATCAAACTGCAAAATCACGTGCATCTGAGTTATTTGCACGCTATTTTGAGCTATTTGCTTGGGCGCAGGAGGTTTACCCTAAAGATAAAGAATACTTAATCCGCACTCAAGACTTAAACAAAGTGTTCCTTGCTACTGACCAATGGAAAAAGAGCTACCTTGATTCACAAATGATGGAGAGAATAGATAAGGAAATCAAGGAATACAGCAATAAAACTGCCACTAAAGACGTAACCAAAGTGCAAAGCAGTTGGACTAATAAATTTTCTCCTGGGGGCAAAAAAATTAGCTCTATATTTGGAGATGATGATTAGCTTATAGTGCAGGCCAGACGTCATACCGCCGCGAACCGTCATACCGCGATTCATTCTTTTGGTGTACGAACATTGCAATTTGCAGGTAATTTGAGTAGTAGATGGTGTCATTCCAGTGCTTGACACTGGAATCCAGGAATTTGGATTGGGCACTAAGTTGGTGAGCATAAAAGTGGCTGATCTTATGTTAAAACACAACGTTCTTGATGAGATTACGGCAAGGCTGGATTCCAGTGTCAAGCACTGGAATGACACCATTTGCTGTGCAGTTTACCTTTAAGAATGAATGTTCGTACAGTTGTGCGCGGTATCTCATCAGCTAACACGTAGCGGAATGACGGTTGTCGGTAAATCTTTTAGCTATAGAAGTTAATTTTGCAGTTAACTTCTACAGCGTTTCAAAGTATAGTTTTGGTAATACAGTAACTAAATATACATGAAAACCATTTTAGCTGTTGAAACAAGCTGCGACGAAACTGCAGTAGCGATTGTAAATAGTGACAAGCAAGTCCTTGCTCACGAAATTCTCTCCCAAGCAGAACACAAAAAACGTGGTGGGGTGATCCCTGAAATAGCTTCACGTGCTCATATGAAGCATTTAAGTGGTCTAATAAAAAGCGTCGTGGAAAAATCTAACCTTAACTTTTGTGACCTCAATGCAATTGCAGCAACGTCAGGACCAGGACTCATAGGTGGATTAATAGTTGGTACAATGATGGCTAAAGCAATTGCGCATGTAGCACAAAAACCGTTCATTGCAGTGAATCACTTAGAAGCGCATGCATTGGTTATTAGGTTACTGCATGAGGTAAAATTTCCATTTTTAGTCCTACTAATATCAGGTGGTCACTGTCAATTTTTAATTGCACAGGATGTAGGTAAATACATTAAACTTGGAGAAACGCTCGATGATTCACTAGGAGAAGCATTTGATAAAGTTGCTAAGATGCTGGGTTTAAGCTATCCCGGAGGGCCATTAATTGAAAAGTTAGCTAAAAAAGGCAATGGTGCAAGATTTAAATTGCCAAGGGCAATGATAAAACGTTCTGGATGTAACTTTTCGTTTTCTGGAATTAAAACAGCAGTAAAAAACTTAGTGCAAGAACTTAAAATGAGCGAGCAAGATGTGTGTGATGTATGTGCTTCTTTTCAAGAGTGTATTAGTGACATACTGCTGGACAGGGTTAGTAATGCGATTATTATGGCCGAATCTTTAAATATCAAAATCAATGACTTTGTGATTACCGGCGGAGTTGCAGCAAATAATTTCTTGAGAGAAAAATTAAAACAACACATAAACTTAAACATATTTTTTCCTCCCAACAACCTATGTACAGATAATGCAATAATGGTTGGATGGGCAGGAATTGAAATGTTACAGAAAAGCTATATAGATTCTCTCAATTTTGCACCAAGACCTAAGTGGGAGTTAGAGAGTTATTAAAAGCTCTCAATTCTGAATTATAGCTAAAGTGACTTAGGTTCTCTAATTGCACATAAGTCAACAATAATTTTCACACAAATCAAAACAGCATATCTTCTCCATAATCCTTGGTAATTTTACATAAGTTAAAAGTAGCATATGGTTCTCTCCGCGGTCTGAGATGACAATAAATTTGTCAAGCCGCATTATACTTGTTAGGCGGAAGTGGACGGCAACATGTTTACCACGAAGTCTAACTAAGTTCTTGCTTGTCCCTTCCATCGGCATTGCTATCTTTATTTTCAATAAAATTATTGTCCTATGCTCTTTTGATGTTTATTGATAATAAAATTCTGTTTTATCAACCAACATCCTATGCATAATTACAGCTAATTTTCTTGCTACTGCTACAATTGCTTTTTTCATTCCTTTTTTCTTCGCAACCCCAGTTTTTTAATTTAAATGTCCTCTTGGTAACTGTAAGCATTGTTTGTGCAGCTTCATATAACATACTTCTACATTCCGCTGGTCCCATCTTTGATATGCTGCCATGCCGATCAACTTCTCCAGAAGAATATTGCCTTGGTGTCAACCCTATATATGCTCCAACTGTATCAGATTTCTCAAACCTATGTGGGTTATCAATTGCAGCTTTATAGCTCTTCTCATAATAGTCAGAACAAATCATAAAAAAGCAGAATCAACAGCTTGACGGAAAGACTGAAAAATAGGGATATTTTTTCTAGCTCTGTTCTTTATAGCAAACCAATGATGCTCAATTTCGTTAAAGTCTGGAGAATATGGAGGAAGATAAAGAATTTCAGCACCTACTCCTTTAGCAAGATCATCGATTTTTTTAGATTTATGGAAAGCAGCGTTATCAAGAATTACAGTTTGGCCAGACCTTAAAATTGGAGTCAAAAACTGCTCAAACCAAGCCTCAAAAACATCCTTGTTGCAGTATCCCTCAAAGGTCAATGGAGCAATGATTTTCTTTTTATTTAGAGCTGCAATCATACTGACACGCTGAGTTTTTTTACCTGATTTTAGTGAATGAAACCTCTCTCCTTTTCTGCAATATCCGTATGGGTAGTCTTCTGTATTGTCTATCCCAGATTCGTCAATATATACAAGATTTTCAGGATATTTTGTTGCTATAACCTTTGCAAATTGAGCTCGCTTTTCTTCATTTCTTTCTTTATATCCGTAGGTCTTTTTTTCTTGTAAAGCCAATATTTTTAAGTGCGCGGTGAATCGTTTGTCGACTGATATTGCCCCAGAGTTTAGCCATCTCTGACTGAGTTTTGCCGCCATGGTTTTTTGCAAATTCGGTGAAGACATTCCAGTCGGTAATTTTATGGTTATATCCTACGCTTCCAGGCTTTTTTGACTGAAAATCTCCTGTTTCCTCACGCCTTTTCTGCCACTCATATAAAGTCGTTTTTCCAATTTTAAATCTCTTGGCAACAGTTGCTCTACTTTCTCCCTCATCCAATGCTTCCATTGCTTTTTTCCTTAAGTCATAACTATACGCTGCTGGCATACAAACCCCACTACCATAAATCCATATCTTACCTTATTTGGATTATTATGAGAAGAGCTATATACGTCATTGCTACTATAATCCCCACTCCTGGAACAGTAGTTAACAATTTACAATCATCGTCTTTTTCACCTTGTTCTGAAAGCATTTTGTCAAGCTTTCTTAATGACTTTTCTATTGCTTCCAAACTACAAACTAACGCTTCAATTGAACTCCTACTGATTTCATCCAAATTATTTATTGCCTCTTGTATTCTTAAAGCGAAAGTTTCAAATTTTGATCCTTTACCGACCATGTATCTTCAACAACCCTCTTATTGTTCCAATAACCTGCTGTTTGCTACACATTAGCTGTCTTCTGCTTCCAAGCGCTATTTTAATTTGACAACTGATTTTACTAACACTTCTCATCATCTGCGCTATACCCCTCGCATCGTTTTTATCATTCTTATTGATTCTTGCAGACAACGCTGCTGCCATATGCCTTGCATCTACACAAATTACTGGTAATCCAAAACTCCTTAACTCTTTGCACATTGATATTGACAACTATCCACTTTCTATTCCTATGGGTTCGTATTTTTTGCCTTGGCTAATCTGCTATTGCCTTACTTTCGCTTGCAACAACTTCTTCCTTAACAACTTTTCCTTTCTCATCAACGATACTTATAAAAGTTTCTTTTAATGAGATCGCTATAATATTTCATGACCTACTGTAAAAGTTTAAATTATTTTTGAAGAACCAATTCATTGAATTTGTTACTTCGTGCTAAAATAATGGAGTATGTCTCTCCATCATTCAATAGCAATTACAGTATGTTTAGCTATAATTTGAAAAACAAAAATTCGTCATTCCGCTACTAGTTAGCGGGATCTAGAGATACCGCGGCGGCATGACGTAGGATTGCTGTCATCCCGCTGCTTGTTAGTGGCTAAGAGATACTGTGAATAAATCACGGTATGACGGTTAAGTATCCCGCTACGTGTTAGCGGCTGAGATAACGCGAATAAATCGCGGGATGACGTGTTGCTTGGGTCAGCTATAGAAGCAAAACTCATCATTTTGAAAGAGGAGGAGATTTTTCCGGACCCTCAGCAGGGATTGATTTTGGATCTGATAATTCTGTATTTACCTTGATTGGCTCTAATGGAGTTTTCTGCTCTTCCGGTTTATCATCTGGAATTGGAACAGGCCAATCCATAATGTTTTGCGGTATAACTTCTGCTTCTTTAGCTTCTTTTTGACCTGTTGAAGATGATGCATCAACTCCTGCATTTTTGGTAACTTCTTGTTTTAGTTGTTTATTTTCTTCTTGCAGTTGCTTTAAATTTTTCTTTAACTCGTCAATCTCTCTTATTTTTTGTTTTAATTGTTCAGATATAGTTAGTTTGTCTCTAGTCAATTTTTTGTTTTCTTGTCTTAACCCCCTAGCTATTCTGCTTGAGTTGTTGTTTACAGCTTGTATACCTTGGTCTTGCTGCTGCATGCTTGTTCCTCTACTTTCATATTCAACTTCAGTTTGAGTTGCCTGACCTTTTTCCTGCTGTAATATGTTCTGCAGTTGCTCTAGACTCTCTTTGACAGATGCCAGCTCTTCCTGTGTACACGTTAACATCCCTTCCTTTTCCTTAAGTTGATATTGAAGTTTTTCTATTTCCCTCTTCGTATTTTCTTCGCTTAGCTCATCTGCAAGTGATCTTCCAGGTTCAAGTTGTCGAATTTCCCTCTCTAAATCTTCCTTTTCTCTCTGTAATTCATTTAATTCTTTAGACAATTGGCTCGCCGTTTCAGCCAATGTATTGTTTTCCTTTTTTGTTTCCATTAACTGTTCTGCCAACTGCTTTTTATGATCATCCTTTAAACCTTCCACTATTTTCTTCAGGTCATTCTCCAAATTTGCACTCTTTTTCTCTAGTACAGTTAAATTAGCTTCACTTTGCTTCAATTTCTTCTGTAGTTCTTTATTTATCCCATTTACTGATTGAACTTCATCTTCTTTATCTTTCAACTTATCATTTAAGCTTTCTATTACATCATTTTTATCCTGCAGTTCTTTCTCTATCTTTTGTGTTAACTGCTCAATATTTTGATTCTTCCAAGCTAATTCTTGCGTCATCCTTTTTAATTCAGCTTTAAGTCTTTCAGCTTCTTCTTCCTCAGTTTGCTTTTCTTCACTTAATTCGCTTATTTGTGTATCACCTTCTTTTTCTATCTTTTGATTAAGTTCTTCTAATTTTTCGAGTTTCTCTATAAGTGACTTAATAGAAGCATCTTGCTCCTTTATTCTTTGATCTCTTTCAAATATCGCTCGCTGTTGTTCATTAACTTTATCTCTCAAGGAGTCACGTTCTAATCTTAGATCCTCAAGCTGCTTTGCCTGCACTGCAAAATATTTAGCAAATGTTTCTTTTTCTTCCTCTAATTCCTCAACTTCATCTTTTAATCCTTCTTGCTCATACTCTTCTTCATCACCAGACATATCATCCTCAAATATTTCATCTTCATCACTAAATTCACTGCTGGTGGATATAGAACTTCTACGTGAAGAAGGTGTGCTAGGAGAGGAATACCCACTGCTGCTTGGTGTAGGTGACTGTGGTGATATATGTGGATCTTTTGTAAATATTTCCTCTGCTGGTACTTGCTGATCGTCTACACTCTTGGATATGCCAGTAAAAGCTTGATACAGAGTTTTTCCGTTGATAAAAACTTCTTTATTTTGTCCAACTAACTTTAATACTTCTTCTGAACTCGTTATTCCTCCAAATTTTGGCTCACCAATAACACTCTGTATACCACCAGAATCCAATTTTACGGTCATGCTACAGTCTATGCTGTTACCTTCAGAATCCTTAGCCTGCCAATTAATGGTCATTTCACATGAGCTTGAACCAGTAAAATCATAGTGCCTTTCGCTGCCTTTTTTGGTTGCAGTTATTTGACTATCTTTCCCTAAAGATATGTTATAAACCTTACCTTCACTGCTGGCCCTTAAAATATTGCTAATTTCTATTGGTTTTTCTTCATTTTCAAATCTAATTTTGAAGTCATCATCTTTTGTTGAATACGCTAAGAAATTTTGATTTGGTAAAGATGCTTCAAATTCTCTATGTGTTTCATTTATTGATTGCTCAAATTTTTGGAACTCCTTTTCCCACTTTAAATTTATCTGTCCTGTAATGTTCTCATCTTTGCGTAAAGGGCCAATAAAATACCAGATTAAATTTTTTTCCTCCAATTGTTTTATAGTCTCTTGAAAGCTGCTACAAGATTCAATCACATCTAAAATATCCTTTTTCTGCTGTTCATCTACATTTAAACTTTGACCCTCAGCTATAAATACATTTTCGTTCTCCCATGGCATAATTTTACATTTTTAGAAAATATACTACAATACTAACAATTTTAATTAAAAAATCAACTAATTATGTGGGTAAATAAAGAAGAAATTTGAACACTTGTCCATTATGTTATATAGTAGTTACTCCTTAAGCAGTGCAGTATGGACAATACCATTATAAGAAAATACGATATTAGAGGTATAATAGGCAAAGACTTGCAGATTAATGATGGGTACGAGATAGGTAGAAAGTTTGGCCAAACCGTAGTTAGTGTTTGTGTCGGCTACGACAGCAGAATAGATTCACCAGGTATAGAAAGAGAATTAATTAGGGGCTTAACTTTATCCGGTGCAAATGTTATACGCGTTGGACTATGCTCTTCACCTATGCTTTACGCTGCAACACAAATCACACAGGCGGATCTTGGTATCATAATAACTGCCTCTCATAACCCCAGCGAATATAATGGCTTTAAATTTTTTAGTAATAAAAAAGTCTTCTCAGATCAAGAAATGAAGGAAATTATAAGCAGTCCAATTAAAAACAGCACAAGAATTGGAAGCTTAATTAACATAAATATATATAGTGAGTACATTAGCATATTGAAAAGTGCAGTGAAGAATAATACTACACAGAAATTAAAAATAGCCTGGGATTGTGGAAATAGTCCAGCAAGTGGAATTATAAGGTATATTGAAAAGATCTTGCCTGGTCATACGCACATCGTAACCAATAACTCTATAGATGGGGCATTTCCACTGCATGATCCAGATCCCATAGAGGAAAAAAATCTTGCTCAATTAATTGACATTGTGAAGGAATATGGATGTGATCTTGGCATTGCGCTAGATGGCGATAGCGATAGGGTGCGCTTAATTGATAATAAAGGCAACGTTGTTTCCAATGACCATTTATTTATAATTTTTGCACGTGAAGTGTTGGAGGAATATCCAGAAAGCAAAGTTATTGCTAACGTAAAAATGAGTATGAAAGTGCATGATTTTGTTAGCAAGTTAGGAGGGCAAGTTATCACCTGTGCTACTGGACATTCACTAGTTAAGAAGAAGATGGTAGAGGAAGAGGCAAAGTTTGCTGGTGAATTAAGCGGGCACTTCTTCTTTTCTGAGCTAAGTTTTGATGATGGGCTATATTCTGCTGTTAAAGCAGTTGACATTTTGCTTAAGAAAAACCAAAGCCTATCTCAGGTGATTGAGGATTTACCGAAGTTATATATCACTCATGAAGTGAAGATTGTAGTGAAAGATGAGAAAAAGTTTCAAATAATTGAGTCAATAAAGAAAACACTGGAGCAGCAAAATATTGTATTTTCAGATCTTGATGGTGTTAAGGTAACCGATAATAAAGGTTGGTGGCTTCTTAGGGTATCAAATACGCAAAACTGCATTACAGCAAGATGCGAAGGAGAGACTTTAGAAGGTTTTGAACTTACTAAAAAGGTTTTGTTCCATTACATTGATGAAGCAAGGTCTTTAAATTGTAGCTACTCACAGAAATAAATTTGATTTATAAAATTGACATGAAAGTATAAAGATAAATAGGCTAAATGTACTTATCACCTGGTCAGGCTGCAGCATTATTTCGTGTAACCGTTTGCGGGTCCACTTAATTCTGCAATTCTTTGATCTCACTCATGGAGAGGCCAGTAAACTTAACAATAGTGGTGACATCAACATTATTAGCCAGCATTGTTTTTGCAATTTCAATTTTTCCTTCCTTTTTAGCATCATCAAGTTTTTGTTCAAGAACAGCCCGTTCATCACGAATACGTTTTATTTCCTGTTCGTAGGCAATAAATTCTTTCTCTGACCAGTTGAATCTATTTAGTTCTTCATATGCCTTTTTAATTATTACATCACTACCTATTATCTTTTCCAATTCTTCTTCGCTAGTTTCATCTGCATATTTAAAATAATAGATCCATTTTTCAACTATACTCTCCAATTGGTCTTCTTTAGTTTTAGGAAATTTTGGTAACTCGATAAATGTAAAATAAAAATCTTTTAAATCATGTTCATAGCTATCTTTGTCTAACATTACATGATCTGACTTATACTCAGATTTATTAGGAAAGAGAATACAATCAGCAATAGCTATAAAAATGATTTCTTTAAGATCCTGATATTGATCACCTTTATCAGCTTGCCTTGAATAAGCTTTAGCAGCGTAATATTGAGCGCGTTTTTCAAAGCCTTTAGTTTTGGCAACTTGCATTTCGACTATTACTTGCACCCCATTTTCATCCCTGCAAAGAACATCAACGATACTTTGTTTTTTAGAGGCAATTTCAGCATCTTGAATAGTGCTGAGGAATTCTATTTCTTTTATTTCATCTTTGCCAGTGAACCCCAAAATATCATTGAGAAAGTGAATGAGGATGTCTTTATTTTTTTCAGTACCAAAAATACGCCGGAACGCAACATCATTCTTGGGGTCGAGAAATTTAGAAAGAGCCATAAAAAAATTTTTAAATGTATCTTTATATTATATATTCTTATTGATAATAATTCAATAATTTGTCATCTTTTTTGTTAACTTTACTGATGTTGCCAGAAGGAACGTTGTTGCAAAATTTTGTAAAATTTATTATCCTAAGGTTTCAAGTTCTCACAGGTTTATTGGAACTATATGTACAATGTGTTTATCAGTGAAAATCCGGAGAAAATGATGGGGGAAAAGTTAATACATTACTTTAGCCAGGGTAAATGCGAAGGCAATGCAGAAATGAAAAATCTGCTGGGAGGAAAGGGGGCAAATTTAGCAGAAATGTGCAATGTTGGCATTCCTGTTCCACCTGGTTTCACAATTTCCACCTCTGCTTGCAAAGTCTATTATCAAGACAATAGATCTTCTGTTATCCAAGTAGCTGACTACTCGGATCCAGAAAAAAATGTGGTCACGCACTGGAATGACATATGTAGTGGAATCAAAAACTACATGGCGATGCTCGAAAATGACATCGGTTGTAAATTTGGGGATTTAAATAATCCTTTATTAGTTTCAATACGCTCTGGTAGTGTTAGTTCAATGCCGGGCATGCTTGATACTATTTTAAATGTTGGTCTAAATGATGAAACCGTTGTTGGGCTTGCAAAAAAAAGTGGCGAACGTTTTGCTTACGATAGCTACTGCCGTTTCATCATGATGTACTCCAATGTTGTACTACAGCTTGATCATCACCTATTTCAAGATGTTGTTGATAATGAGCAGCAAAAGAGTGGAGCAAAAAGCTTAGCTGATCTTGATGTTGATGTTTTAAAGAGAATTGTTAACGATTTTAAAAAGATAGTATATGAAAAAACTGAGAAACATTTCCCGCAGAACGTTGAAGAGCAATTGTTAAACTCAGTTAATGCAGTATTTGCCTCTTGGAAAAATGATAGGGCTGTTTCCTATAGAAGAATACATAATATTCCTGAAAACCTTGGAACAGCGGTCAACGTGCAAGCAATGGTTTTTGGTAATTTAAATGATAATTCTGCAACTGGTGTGATATTTACACGAAATCCTTCAACTGGAGAAAAAAAATACTTTGGTGAATTTCTGATTAATGCTCAGGGTGAGGATGTGGTTTCTGGTGTTTATACTCCTATGCCAATTGACGGAGAGCAAAAAAACACCATGGAGAAGTTGCTGCCAAGTGTCTACCGGGAATTATGCGTGGTATGTGAAAAACTTGAAAGGCATTATAAAGACATGCAGGATATCGAATTTACTGTGCAGGACGGTAAGTTATGGATTTTGCAGACTAGGTCTGGCAAGCGCACGGCTGAAGCTGCTATTCGCATAATAGTTGATATGGTAAACGAAGGAACGATTACAAAAGAAGAAGGAATATTGAGAATTGATCCAAAAACTTTTGACAATTTATTGCATCCAGTTCTTGACGTTAAGGGTGACCAGAAAGTAATAGGGAAGGGACTGCCGGCTTCTCCAGGGGTTGCTTCTGGATATGTAGTGTTTAGTGCAAGTGATGCTGAAAAAGCTGCAGAGCAGGGTAAAAAAGTGATTTTAGTAAGGTCAGAAACGAGTCCTGAAGATATTAATGGAATGAATGCTGCAAGTGGCATAGTAACAGCACGGGGAGGGATGACCTCGCATGCTGCTGTTGTAACCCGTGGAATGGGTAAGCCATGCATTTGCAGTGTGAGTGGACTTTATATCGATAAAGATGGAACTTTCTTTTCTGTAGGGGATGCAAAAGTAAATAAAGGTGAACCAATTACCATCAACGGAGGAACAGGGGAGGTTATGCTTGGCATTCTTCCTACAATTTCACCTGAATTATCGCAAGAATTCAAAACGATAATCAACTGGATAGATGAAATCAAAACGATCAAAGTGAGAGCGAACGCTGATACTCCAAAAGATGCAAAAATTGCAAAAGAATTCGGTGCAGAAGGTATAGGCTTATGTCGCACAGAACATATGTTTTTCGCTAGTGATAGAATCGAATTCATTCAAAAATTGATAATAGCTGACGATGAAAATGAAAGGGCAAATGCGCTCATTAAACTAGAAGAAATGCAAAAGTCTGATTTCAAAGAAATATTTTCTATTATGGAGGGCAGGGAAGTCACTATACGGTTGCTTGATCCACCTTTGCATGAATTTTTACCCAATGATCAGTCTACTATAGAAAAAATTGCCAAATCACTTAGTAAGTCAGTTGAGTCAGTAAAAAATAAAATAGCACAGTTATCAGAAAAGAACCCAATGCTTGGCCATCGAGGTTGTAGACTTGCTATTTCTCATCCTGAAATATATAGCATGCAGATTAGGGCAATACTTAGTGCTGCAAGTGAATTAAAGAAAGAAAAGAAGATAGAAGTGGAGCCTGAAATCATGATTCCTTTTATCATGAGCGAGAAAGAATTTATTCTGATATGCGAGCTAGCAAAGAAAGAATCCTCTGTTATCTCAGCTGGGATCCAGACGCAGATTCCAGCGTCACGCGCTGGAATGACATCAGACAAGGCTTATTCAATTGGAACGATGATAGAACTACCAAGAGCAGCACTGATTGCTGATAAGTTAGCAAAACATGCAGAGTTTTTTAGTTTTGGCACTAATGATTTAACGCAAACAACCATGGGACTTTCAAGAGATGATTCAGTTAATTTCCTCGATTCTTATAAGGAAAGCAACATATTCGAAAACGACCCATTTGAAGTGCTGGACATCGAAGGGGTAGGGGAGTTAATTAAGATAGCCATTGAAAGAGGCAAAAAAACCCGAAAAGAAATAAAACTGGGTATATGTGGAGAGCATGGAGCAGATCCAAAATCTATAGAGTTTCTCATCGAATCAGGGGTAGATTATGTTTCATGCTCACCCTATAGAGTACCGATTGCAAAGTTAGTGGCAGCACAGTTTAGTGTTAGATCTAAATTTGCTAGGTAAGTATAGTGGCAGTGTTGGCTACTCATATGGTTTGAGCCCACCAGAGGGTGTCATTCCAGCGCGTGACGCTGGAATCTAGTTTTTATTATGGCCTTTTGGATCCCAGTGTCTGGGCACTGGGATGACATCCTGTTACACGTTCAACTTCATTCTCTCTCATCTCCCTATAACTTGGTAATGTAGAATTTTTTACATGCAACCCGGTATATATTGCAATCAAAGCAGCTATGACACTGCAAACTACTGCACCAGCTACAAATGGAACCATCACAGCAGCAGTAATGAATAATCCTGTAATAACAACTCCAACAACATCTTTTGTCAATGAGGTGTATAGCTCTTCTCATAATAGTCAGAACAAATCATAAAAAAGCAGAATCAACAGCTTGACGGAAAGACTGAAAAATAGGGATATTTTTTCTAGCTCTGTTCTTTATAGCAAACCAATGATGCTCAATTTCGTTAAAGTCTGGAGAATATGGAGGAAGATAAAGAATTTCAGCACCTACTCCTTTAGCAAGATCATCGATTTTTTTAGATTTATGGAAAGCAGCGTTATCAAGAATTACAGTTTGGCCAGACCTTAAAATTGGAGTCAAAAACTGCTCAAACCAAGCCTCAAAAACATCCTTGTTGCAGTATCCCTCAAAGGTCAATGGAGCAATGATTTTCTTTTTATTTAGAGCTGCAATCATACTGACACGCTGAGTTTTTTTACCTGATTTTAGTGAATGAAACCTCTCTCCTTTTCTGCAATATCCGTATGGGTAGTCTTCTGTATTGTCTATCCCAGATTCGTCAATATATACAAGATTTTCAGGATATTTTGTTGCTATAACCTTTGCAAATTGAGCTCGCTTTTCTTCATTTCTTTCTTTATATCCGTAGGTCTTTTTTTCTTGTAAAGCCAATATTTTTAAGTGCGCGGTGAATCGTTTGTCGACTGATATTGCCCCAGAGTTTAGCCATCTCTGACTGAGTTTTGCCGCCATGGTTTTTTGCAAATTCGGTGAAGACATTCCAGTCGGTAATTTTATGGTTATATCCTACGCTTCCAGGCTTTTTTGACTGAAAATCTCCTGTTTCCTCACGCCTTTTCTGCCACTCATATAAAGTCGTTTTTCCAATTTTAAATCTCTTGGCAACAGTTGCTCTACTTTCTCCCTCATCCAATGCTTCCATTGCTTTTTTCCTTAAGTCATAACTATACGCTGCTGGCATACAAACCCCACTACCATAAATCCATATCTTACCTTATTTGGATTATTATGAGAAGAGCTATAAAAATCCTTTTTGCTCTCTTTATATTTAGTTTCTTGTTCATTTGGCATAGAAAATTGAGCATCTACAAAGCCGTTAGCTTTATTATCATTATTTGGTGTGGCAGTTTGATCAATCCCTGTTAGTACAGGCGTTTTATTTTCGTTATTATGATGCTGACCGTTACCACTATTTGGTGTAACAGTTTGATTGGTATTTGTCTTCTTTGTTAATATAGAAGGCACTGTTACTACAGGCGTTTCATTTTTGTTATTATGATGCTGACCGTTACCACTATTTGGTGTAATAGTATGATTTGATAGACCATCGCCGTGAGTTCTTATGTTGATACTACAGGAGATACTGGTTTATTAATAACACTCCTACCGTTACCACTATTTGGTACAGTAGTTGGATTTGTTTTTTTTGTTGATGTTGCTATAGATTTACTAGTGGCATTACTATTACTGCCAGATCCTACTTTAATTTCCTCATTAGATATTTTTTGCTTTTCTTGTTTCTCCTCTATCGCTGACACGAGTAACGTAACAAGTTTTTCATTGTTTTTGTCTATAGCCTTATCTAACGCATTACTCTTTAATTGTTGACACAACTTGTACAGCTTGCTTTTAGGTATTAGCTTTGATTGTTCTGCGTTAACATTTTGTAAGAGTAGATCTAAAATTTCGGTATTACCAAAATGGACAGCATAATTTAATATAGATTGACCATTTATAGTTTTGGGAATATGGCATGTTTCTTCTTGTTGGGAAATGATACTAATAATTTTTAGCTCATTTTTAAAGAGAAATTTTATAAAATCTAGATTACTTTTTTCAATTGCAAGTGCTAATAGTAAATCTCCCAACACACAGCCATTATGAAATTTTTGCTTTAGATCAATTCTTGCATTTAGCTCTTTACTTAATTCTTCAAGACTTGCTTGAGGCTTCTGTTTTACAGTCTCATTTATATTTAGATACAACTCTCTAATATCATCATTACTATATATCATAACTAACCCTACTACTATATGTTAGTTTATTATAGCAACTTTCCCACAACCAGTCAAGGCATATTGCAGTTTCAAGCAGCATGATATATATTGAATATAGTTCTTAAAGCAAATGATGGAAGATTTAGCCTATAAATTAGTTAAAGTGACCGAAGCTGCGGCGCTTGCTGCATATAAACTAGCAGGCTTCGGCGATGAAAAAAAGGCTGATCAGGTTGCAGTTGATGCAATGCGTACAGTATTAAATTCAATGGAAATAAATGGTACTATCGTAATTGGTGAAGGTGAGAGAGATGAAGCGCCGATGCTATATATTGGCGAGAAGGTTGGCACTGGAGATGGTCCTGAGATTGACATTGCTGTTGACCCACTTGAAGGCACTACGATTTGTGCTCATTACAAATCAGGGGCAATGTCCGTTCTTGCTGCAACGAAAAAAGGTAATTTTTTACATGCACCTGATGTTTATATGGAAAAGATAGCAGTAGGAAAAAATCTTCCAGAGGGTGTAGTCTCACTAAAAAATAGCATTGAAAAGAATCTAGACAATTTAGCCAAGGCAAAAAAGTGCAAAGTGAATGATCTCGTGGTAACTGTACTTAAACGTGAAAGGCATAGTGAATTAATAGAGAAAATCAGGAAATTAGGAGCAAAAATTAAACTAATAGATGATGGTGATGTTGCGGCCGTAGTTTCACTAGTAAATGGCAATCACGATATGTATATCGGCATAGGAGGAGCACCAGAGGGAGTGCTTGCGGCTGCAGCGCTGAGTTCAATAGGTGGGCAGATGGAGGGAAGATTAATATTTGACACGGATCAATTAAAAGAAAGAGCAAAAAATTTAAATATTGATGACCCAGAAAAAGTCTACGCCGTAAAAGATATGGCAAGAGGTGAATCAGTGTTCATTGCAACTGGAGTAACAAGCGGAGAACTTGTGGATGGAGTTGATAACGTCTGTTCAACTAGTTCTTTAATAATTCTGCCTAATAGGCTGATAAAGCTGCAAACAATGCAGAACTTATGTTAGCTTTTTTAGTTTCTAATTTTAGCTTTACAACATTTAGCATTAAGATATAATCAAGTTTACTTATAACAATAGAGGTGTGAAATGTTTTCTAGTATTATAAATCTATTTAATGGTTTGTACAAAAATTCGAGTACCAAGGAAAGTGAAGAAAAGTTGACTCTTCTATCTCCTCAAGCAAATCTTCAATTCGATGAGACTCAGGTACAAAGTGTGCTCTCAGATTTTGAGGAATTGGAGTTTAAGGATAATAAGTGTTTTGACAAAATAGCAGACGATTATGAAAAGAAGGGGAAGAGTTCCCTCTTTAATTACGTGATATTGAATAAGCGGAAAGAAATAATCGATATATTAGATAGGAATCTTCCTCTCCTCGAAGAACAGGAGGAGTTTAGAAAGAAATATGGTCAATATGTTCTTCAAATTGACAAAGGAATGAGTTATGGAAAAGAACTTCAAGATGGACTTCGGCCTTTTGAAGATAGGGCAGAAAAAGTATTATCAGATTTTGAAAGATTGAATTTTGATTTTAAGGATAATAAGTGTGAAGATTCTTCTGATTCCGTAAATTATAATAACGTTTGGCCGGCAGATCCATTTGACAAGATAGCAAATTATTATCGAGAGGATGATATTTTCCTTTTCAATTATGTGGTATTGAGTAAGCGAAAAGAAATAATGGGTATATTGGATAAGAAGCTTACTTCTAAAGATCAGGAGGAGTTAAAAGAAAATTTTAAAAAGAGGTTGGGTAGATATCTTATTCGAATTGGTGAAGGAATGAGCGATGGACAAGAATTTCTAAAAACTGGTAGTGCAATTGCTTTCTTTGATGGGTGTTATGTGCCATGTCCATATGCAAACCGTCTTCTTAATCATTATGACCATCTTAATATCAACATTACTAAACCTGAACAAAGTTTAGAAACCAGTCGTCTTTTCACTGAAAAAACTAAAAGAATGGAAGAAGAGAAAAGCGAGGTAAAAAGAGCAAAAATATACAGCAATGGTGAAAGAATAGTAACAATTGAGAAGAATGAGAAACAACAGAGGAACTACTCCTTTACAGAATTTGCAATATGTGACATCGAAATTAGTTGGGGTGCAAAAGATGAATCTGGAAAAGACCTTAACTGTACTGTTGTTCTAAATATAAATTTAGGTCAAGTTAGTATTAAAAAATCAACTATTGACGGTAAAGATGTTGAACCAAAGGAAATTTTAGAGTTAGCTAAGCAAAACGAGGCTGTGCTTATAAAAGGTAAAGCTTTATGTGAAGTTTTAGTAGAACATTTCATTAAGCAAACACCATGTGAGGAAAAGAAGGATATGCAATCGCACGAGAATATCGTTGTACCTGGTTCCGGTGCACCTCGCTCTATTAATGAGGAAATAACTGTAGAGCATCCGTTCGGGAAAGCGGCAAATAAAGATAATCATAGAGAAATGTGAGTTTACAACAAATGATGCCATGAAAGTAGCTGATACATAACTGTACGAACGTTTGTTTGCGAAGAAATGTTATAGCAGGTTTTGCCTCAAACACAAAGGTGTCATTCCAGTGCTTGACACTGGAATCCGGCCCTTTTACGCAGTCCCATTAAAAACGTTGTATTTTAACGTAGGATTAGCTACTTTTATACTCACCAATTTAATCTCTAATCAAAATTCCTGGATCCCAGTGTCTGGGCACTGGGATGACATCCTCCCTAGTGGATTCAAATCACAATATTCGTATAGTAAGCACTGACCACTTTTGCTTCAATATTTGCGATGCCCCTGAACAGACAATGGCGTCAACTTAAGAGCCTCCATTAGCAAACTCTCCTAAAGACATGATGGCGTTTGGGCTTATCTACCTTATCGCGGCTATACAATCGTCCTGGTCGGATTTTAACTTTAGCGCGTATACTTAAAAAGGGCTTGAAAGTTTTTTGGCGCAATAAGTACCTGATAGAGTTTCTGCCTCATTACACCAAATAAAACTGAAAAATTTAAACGATACTCAGCAATTTGATCTGGATTCCAAGGCCCTTGTGCATCACACATATGAAGCGACAATATATTACACATGACTAAGTTTGCCCAAAATTCTTGTAATACAGCCTCTAAATTTACGCCAGAAAAATTCTCTAATTCTGCACCTATTTTGAGTCGTTTATAGCACTCCTCTATATGCCACCTTAACACATAAGCTTTGCTGATATCTTCCAAAGTAAATTTTACTCGGTCAAAAAGTGAAGTAATCAATACCTCTGTTTCTCCGTTGGCTAATGTCAGCACTATAACTCTTACTTTCTGTCCTTTCATTTTATTTTTTAGCTTTTCATTTTCTAATATAAAATCGAAATCTAATTCTCCAGCGTTCCCATAGCTTGCTATAATTTCTTTTTTGCAAGCGAAAAATAAAATCTACTTCCAAATCATAATGCTGCTGAATGAATTTTACTGAAGGATAACCACGATCATAGATAAATAATAATTTCTTTTGATTTAATGAACGCATTTGAGTGATAACTTCGGGTAATTGCTCTTCCGCCAACGTTTGTTCACCTATATTCCAAGCCGCAAGACGAGCACTACAAATCAGCGAAGTACACAAATCAACAAACAAATTGCCAATGGTGCCTGTTGTTCCATTTGGTTTAAAGCGGCCAAACTCGGATACAATTTCCTCAGAGCTGGGTAATCTCATACCAGAACCATCTGCTGCAATAAGTCTATAGCCTCTCCAACTCAGGTTCATCCTGATAGGCTGTTTGGATGCTTAAATTCTTGAAAGCCTGTATGGCAAATCTTATACCTTGCTTTAGAAAAAGCTTGCTTTGAGGGTACATGTCAATGGCTCCATAAGTTCACATTCTATTCCCAAACTTTTTTTAACTAACTTTAAAATCATAGAAAATACTGTCGAAAAAGGAAGTTTTCTTGTTCGTGTAAAACTCAACACAATGGATTCTCTGAAAAGCTTTCGAGTATATTATATTTTTAATTTGTAGAATAAAATTTTTTCCTTTTTGCATGTTTCACCTAAAAAGGACACATTTTAAACTTCTTTGTTGAAATAAAATAGAAACAAAAGTGCTGTTTCCTGCGGCTTCTGGATAATTTAATGGTAAAAGTTTTAGAGAGAAATTTTATACACTATCGCTGATATTTTTCCTTAAGTTGACGCCATTGGCTGAACAGATACAATTATTCTATTATCAGGAGGATGCCATTAATCGCTTTATATAATGCTACTTGTAACACTTATGCCCTGAACGGAGACAGTTTAGGCTGTTATGCCTGGCGGCTTTGTTGGAATAAGTTTTTCAACACTGCTAACAATAAAATTGATTGTATCGTCAGCTACCTTATCGAATTTATCATTTATCTCTTTTCCTATTTCTTGATTTTTAACATATTCGTGTAGAGCTAAAGCAGTTATAGCTGCACATGCTGCAATTAAGCCAGTTTGTGCTATAATGAATAGTGATAATCCTCCTACGAATATAGATGTTAATCCAATAGCCAGGTTTATAATTTTACTTTGTGTTGTTTGTTGCGTCGCTTGGCTTTGATCTGCCTGTTTATCCTCTAAAGCATTCGATATTGTTTTTAAGGCAACTTTTATCGCTATTGCTGCAACTGAAACCATAATTAGCCCTATAGCTATTTTTGCTAAAAGAAGAATCGACGGTAGCATCATTACAAATAATAGCGCGCCAATTCCTCCAGCTAACCACTTCTCATTTATTTTTTTTGATTGATTTGTACCAGTGTTCATTATTACCCTCCACTTTACTTATGATTTACCTATATCTAATACGAAATATGAAGGTAGTCAACTATATATTTTATATGAAAGATTGTATTAAAAGTTTTTCATGTTATTTTTTGCTGCTTCGTGGTTAAATTTGGAATTTTAGAAAGAGTTACGTATTATTTGAAATTTTTGTATACTGTTTTGAATCAGTTAAATAGATAATGAAGTGCAGGACGCAGTTTTAATTTTACAAGATGGCAAGTGCTTTTGGGGAAAATCAGTAGGTAAAAAAGGCAAATGCATAGGTGAGGTCTGTTTTACCACTGGTATGACCGGTTATCAGCATACTATAACTGATCCTTCTTTTGCCGATCAAATTATAACGTTCACTTTTCCTCATATTGGTAACGTTGGAATAAACCATAAGGATAATGAAGGAAAGAAAATTTTTGCAAGTGGTGTGGTTATGCGTGAACTTTCTTCTATGTCCCACCCTTCTTCATATATCAGTTTAAATGATTGGTTAGAGAAAAATAACGTGATTGGGATATCAGGAGTTGATACTAGAGCTTTAACGAGACATTTGAGAGAACATGGATCTCAAAATGGAATGATATGCTCATCGAGTAAGGCGCATGCGTTGGACAAATTGAAGGAATACAAATCTGTAAATGGGATAGAAATAACCAATAAAGTCAGCTTGCATAGTAATTTTAAAAGTGACCTTAATGCAAAATATAGGGTTGTAATCGTTGATTTTGGCGTAAAAATCAGTATAGTTTCACGCTTAATAGAACTTGGTTGTACAGTTGAATTAATCAGACCAAGCACAGGTTTTGCTCAAAAAGTGTTGAGTATGAATCCAGATGGGATAGTGCTTTCAAATGGTCCTGGTGATCCGCAAGAAATAGGAGAAAGTGTAGTTTCAGAAATAGACATTATTATAAAATCTAAAATACCAATTTTTGGCATATGCATGGGCCATCAATTACTTGCGATTACTTTGGGGGCAAAGACCATCAAGATGGATATAGGTCACCGAGGGAGTAACCATCCAGTTTATGATGTAATTAGTGGAAAAGTTGAGATCACTAGCCAAAATCATGGTTTCGTTGTTGATTCAGCTTCTCTTCTAAGTAATGTTGAAATTACTCACATTTCTCTATTTGATAATAGTGTAGAGGGAATAATGATGAAGGATTACCCAGTCTTTTCTGTGCAATACCATCCAGAAGAAGCGCCAGGTACGCATGATTCGCATTATTTGTTTAAACGTTTTATTGACAATATTGTGTTGTATAAAATGAAATCTGCGTGATTTTAATCAGGGTAGGTTTTATTGCTTGATTTTTTAATTTTAGGCGTTTAGTATTAAATACAATAAGAGCTTAAGTTAAGATGCTAAAATAGTATTCTCTTAACAAATTTTTGCGGAGGAGTGACCGAGTGGTTAAAGGTAACAGACTGTAAATCTGTCCGCGTGAGCGTACGTAGGTTCGAATCCTACCTCCTCCATTGTGCGGGTATAGCTCAATGGTAGAGCTCTAGCCTTCCAAGCTAGTGACGTGGGTTCGATTCCCACTATCCGCTCTTTTTTTTGTTGTATTTTTATAAAATCAACATATTATTTATTGATGTATTTGTATTTTAGGTAGAAAAGTTTAAATTATGACAGCAATAGTGGAAGCATTTGGAAAGCCGCATGTAAATGTGGGAACAATAGGACATGTGGATCATGGGAAGACGACGTTAACAGCGGCGATAACGAAGCATTATGGAAATTTTGTAGCGTACGATCAGATAGATAAAGCGCCAGAAGAAAGGAAGAGGGGGATAACGATAGCAACAGCGCATGTTGAGTATCAGACGGAAAAAAGGCATTATGCACACGTTGATTGTCCTGGACACGCTGACTATGTAAAGAACATGATAGTAGGTGCAGCACAGATGGATGCGGCGATATTGGTAGTGTCGGGGGTTGATGGGCCAATGCCACAAACGAGAGAGCATATATTGCTGGCGAAGCAGGTAGGTGTTGGATATATCGTGGTGTATATAAATAAAGCTGATGTTGCTGATGCTGATATGATAGATTTAGTAGAAATGGAAGTGAGGGAATTACTGAGTAAATACGGATTTCCAGGGGATGAAGTGCCTGTGGTGGTTGGTTCAGCACTCAAGGCGCTGGAGGATGACAGCAGCGAATATGGAAAGAAATCAATAGACAAATTGATGGAAAAGTTAGATGAATATGTAGCGGTTCCACCAAGGCCTGTGGATTTACCATTTTTATTGCCAATCGAAGATGTATTTTCGATATCGGGGCGAGGAACAGTGGTAACAGGAAGAATAGAGAAGGGAGAGATAAAGACGGGAGAAGAGATAGAGATAATAGGTCTGCAAGCGACGCAAAAGACGATATGCACAGGTGTTGAGATGTTTAAGAAGTTGCTGGATAAGGGAAGTGCAGGACTCAATGTAGGAATATTGTTAAGAGGAACAAAAAGAGAAGAAGTGGAGAGAGGGCAAGTATTAGCGAAACCGGGGACGATAACACCGCATAGAAAGTTTAAGGCGGAGGTTTATATATTAAAGAAAGAGGAAGGAGGAAGGCATACACCATTTTTTGCGAATTACCAGCCACAGTTTTATTTAAGGACAACGGATGTAACTGGGAGCATAAAATTGCTAGATGGGAAGGAGATGGTAATGCCAGGAGATAATGTGAGTGTAGAAGTAGAATTGCAAGTACCGATAGCAATGGATAAGGGATTGCGTTTTGCGATAAGAGAAGGCGGTAGAACTGTTGGTTCTGGTGTTGTTTCTGAAATTTTGGAGTGAGTGTAGTAACTAAGATGAAGCAAGATATATATATTAACATTAAGGCTTTCGATTGTTCTTTATTGGAGGAGTGTGTTCGAAAATTTGTTGATGAATTAAAGCGGTCCAGTGCAAAATTATCTGGTCCGATTGCGTTGCCAAGGAAAGATTCTAAATTTATTGTTAATAGATCTCCTCACGTTGATAAAAAATCTCGTGAACAGTTTGAAATGAGAACTTCTAGGCGTTTGATTGTTTTACATGATCTTACTCCTACTATGATGCAGATGCTTACAGGTTTATCTTTTTCTGCTGGCGTAGAAGTGGATTTAAAAGTCAAGGAAGTTAAGGTTTAGGAGAAGGAAATGAAGAGAATAAATTCGCTGAGGAGAATTGGTTTACTAATGATGAATATTGGTCATACTGCTATGTATTCTGACAATAGTCGCATGGCTGTAACTTTATTGCATCTCAGCGAAACTTATATTATTGATATAAAAGGACAAGATAAATGTGGCTATAATTCAGTCATTTTAGGCACAGGAGATTTTAAAAATATAGCAAAACCTCAGTTGGAATATTTAAAGAAAAAGGGTATAAATAATAAATGTAAGTTATACGAAAGTAGATTAAATGACCTGTCGGGAATAGAATGTGGTAAAAAAGTGGGAATCAATCATTTTGTGGTTGGTCAATATCTTGATATTACGGGTTATTCTATAGGTAAAGGATTTGCTGGTGTGATGAAGCGGCATAATTTCAGTGGGCTTAGGGCATCTCATGGTGTTTCTATTGCTCACAGATCACAAGGTTCCACTGGCCAATGTCAGGATCCTGGTAGAGTATTCAAAGGAAAGAAAATGGCTGGTCATTTAGGTAACAGCAGGATAACTGCACAAAATATGAAGATATTATCCATTGATCATGAAAATAGTATAATTGCTGTGAAGGGTAATAATGTTCCTGGGTTTAAAAATTCCTATGTTTTTGTAAGAGATGCAGTTAAAAAATCTTTACATAAAGATGTTCCTTTTCCGGTAGGTTTACTGTTAGATGTAAATGATGATGCTAGTAATTTGGTAAGTTAGTTATGGAATGTAATTTAGTTAATCTATCTAATGATAATGTAGGTACTGCTCAGCTCAATCCTTTGATATTTTCTGCTAAGCAAAAATTGAGTATTTTGCATGATATAGTGAGATGGCAATTAGCGAAGAGAAGAGCTGGTACTCATAAAACAAAAGGTATTAGTGATGTCTCTGGTACAACAGCTAAACCTTATGGTCAAAAACGTACCGGTAGGGCAAGACAAGGGAGCTTGCGATCTCCTCAATTTAGAGGTGGTGGGATTATTTTCGGCCCTGTTGTGAGGAGTCATACTTATTCTCTTAATAAGAAGGTACGCAAATTTGGTTTAAAAATTGCTTTATCTCTAAAGTATTTAAATAATCAAGTAATTATTCTGGATAATTTAAATATTGATGTGAAGAAAACGTCTGAAATGTGTAAATGTATTAAAAATTTTAAATTTTCTTCCTTTTTGATAGTTGGTGATTATGGAGATGATTTGTTGCGTGCGGCTAAAAACTTGCACTATGTAGACTTAATCAAACCTATTGGGTTAAATGTTTTTGATATATTGAATCACGAATGCGTGATGTTGACAAAGGATACTTTAAAGCATCTTGAAGGTAGATTGTTATGATCAAATATAATAATATAATAAAATCTCCTATAATTACAGAAAAGGCCTCTTTTTTGAGGGAGAAGTTTAATAAATATTCTTTGTATGTTTTTGTAAATGTAAATAAGCGTCAAATAAAGTTGGCAATAGAGTCTCTATTTGATGTTAAAATTTCTTCTATAAATGTTGTTAGAATTAAGCCTAAATATAGGCGTTTTAGGGGTGTGATTGGTTGTGAAAAACAGAAAAAGAAAGTTTATTTTTCTTTGATGGATGGTCAAAAATTAGATATAATGAGCGTTTAGTATGGGTATGAAATTTTTTAATCCTGTTACTCCGTCTTCTCGTGGGACTGTGTTAGTAAGTAAAGTTGGTTTATCAAAAGATGAGCCAGAAAAGTCTCTTACATCCGGTAAAAAGTCCAGTGGTGGAAGAAATAATCATGGTAGAATTACAACTCGTCATAGGGGTGGTGGTCACAAAAAGAAGTATAGAATGATAGATTTTAAGCGTAATAGAAGTGGTCAAGGTATAGTTGAAAAAATAGAGTATGACCCAAATAGAAGTGGGTTTTTGGCGTTAATATCATATAAGGAAGATGATATTAAGTCTTATATATTAGCTCCTCAAGGTATGAAGCCAGGTGATGTTGTTACAGCTGGGAATGATGCTGATATTTTGCCAGGGAATTGTTTGCTACTCAAGCATATACCTGTTGGTTCTTTCGTTCATAATGTTGAGCTGAAGCCAGGTAATGGTGCTGCGATTGCTAGAGCTGCTGGTTGTTATGCACAAATCGTTGGTCGTGATGGCCAATATGTTTTATTACGACTCAGGTCTGGTCAAATTAGGTTGATTTTATCTTCTTGCAAGGCTACTATTGGTGTAGTATCTAACCCTGACCATAAGAATAGAAAGTTGGGTAAAGCTGGGAGAAGTAGGTGGCTTGGGATTAGACCTACTGTACGTGGGGTTGCAATGAATCCGGTTGACCATCCTCATGGAGGCGGGGAAGGAAAAACCTCTGGTGGTCGTCATCCTGTTACTCCTTGGGGTGTTGCAACAAAAGGAAAGAAAACTCGAAGGAGAAATAAATCTAGTGATAAGTATATAAAACAATTGAAAGGTTAGTTTATGAGTAGATCTGCATGGAAGCCTCCTTTTTGTCATCCTTCTATATTAAAGTCGGTGAATAATGCTTTAAACAAGGGGTTTGTTAACATGGCTATAAAAGTTCATTCCAGGGCTTCTGTAATTCTTCCTAATTGTTTAGGTTTAAAGTTTGCTGTTTATAATGGTAAGGATTACATTCCTGTGAATGTTAATGGTCAGAATATGATAGGTCATAAGTTTGGTGAGTTTTCACCCACTCGTAAATTTACTGGGCATAGTGGTAATAAAAAGGCGACAAGAAGGTAATTGATATGAAAAACAGAGATGTAATAGTTAAAGCTGGTTCTAGGGTTTTAAAATCAACTCCTCGTAAATTGAATTTGGTTGCTGGTTTAGTACGTAATAAAAAAGTTTCTTTTGCCACTGTGCAATTAAGATTTTGTGAAAAGAAAGCTGCAGGTCTTATAAGGAAGGTATTAAATTCTGCGATTGCTAATGCTCAAAATTATGGATTGGATATCGATAATTTATATATAAAAGAAATTTTAATAGGTAAGTCTCTTACTTTGCGTAGGGTATGTCCAAAAGCTATGGGTAGAGCTAATAGAGTTAGTAAACGTTATAGTAATATAACTGTAAAATTGGGGGAAATTATATGATTCATAAAAATAGAAAATTAATAAGGAAAGTGCAAAAATATGGGAAACGTTAATCCTAAAGGATTTAGGTTAAAAATAATTAATACTTGGTCATCTATTTGGTATGCTGAGAAGGGTTATAAACAAGGGTTGCATCAAGATTTATCTATTCGCAGTTATATAAATGAATCTTTTAAGCATGCTGGTGTTTCTAAAGTAATTATAGAGCGTACGATCGATTTGGTATCTGTAATAATACATTCTTCTAGACCTGGAGTGATAATAGGTAAGAAAGGCTCGGATATTGAGAAGATAAAGCAAAAGATAGCTGAAAAAGTAAAAAATAATGTGGAAGTGAATGTAGTAGGGGTTAAAAGGTCTGAAATAGATGCAGTTTTAATATCAAACAGCATTGCACAGCAGTTAGAAAAAAGGGTTTCATTTAGAAGAGCGATGAAAAAAGCTATTCAAAGTTGTTTGAGGATGGGTGCTAGAGGTATTAAAGTAAGTTGTTCTGGGCGCCTTGGCGGAGCTGAGATAGCTCGTACTGAGTGGTATAAAGAAGGCCGTTTGCCTTTGCATACTTTGCGTGCTAATATAGATTATGCTTTTGCTGAAGCAAAAACTATATATGGCATCATAGGAGTTAAGGTCTGGGTTTATATTGGTAACTAATTAGGTATATTGAAATGTTTGTTCCTAAAAAAAGTAAATATAAAAAAGTATTTAAAGGACGAATTAAGGGTAACACGAAAGGTGGTAGCACATTATCTTTTGGAGATTATGGCCTAAAGACTATGGAAGCAGGTAGGATTCAGTCTAAGCATATTGAAACTGCAAGGCGTGTAATATCTAGAACATTAAAACGCTCTGGTAAAGTGTGGATAAGAATTTTTCCTGATACCCCTGTTAGTAGAAAGCCGGCGGATGTGCGTATGGGTAAAGGGAAAGGTAGTGTTGAGTTTTGGGTATTTAAAGCTAAGCCCGGTAGAATGTTGTTTGAAATTAGCAGTGATGTTCCCATGCATTTAGCAAGATTGGCGCTTGAAAAGGCAACTGCTAAGCTTCCTATGAAGTGTAAATTTGTATCTAATCATAATTAAATGGAGTTGCAATGGATATAGCTGACATTGAATCGAGGTCCTCGCAAGAATTGCATGAAATTCTTGTGAATTTGAGAAAAGAGTTTGTTAATTTGGTTTTTCAAAAGAAGCTGGGCCAGTGCAACAATATTTCGCGTTTTAGCTTAATAAGAAAGAGCATAGCTCGTATTTTAACTACATTAAATAAAAGAAGAAGAGAGGAAAAGAATGCCTAAAAAGGTTTTTTGTGGTACTGTAACTAAGGCTAAGTGTGATAAGACTGTAAAGGTTTCGGTATTACAAGTGTATAAGGATGAGCTGTATAAAAAGGTTATAAAAAAATACAAGAAGTATACAGCACATGATGAGAATAATAGTTGTAAAGAAGGGGACAAGGTTTTAATACAAGAACACAAGCCTATTTCTACTACTAAAAAATGGGTTATTGTTAATAGCTCACATTGAATAGGATATTTATATGATTCAAAAAAATACATTGTTGGAAGTAGCTGATAATTCTGGCGCGCGTGCAGTGCTTTGTATTGGTTTATTGGGTGGTAGAAAGTCTGCATCTATAGGTGACACAGTTATTGTCTCTACTAAATCTATTACTCCAAGAGGGAAAGTTGAGAAGGGAAAAGTATATAGAGCAGTTGTGGTGAGGGTGAAAAGCCCTATTAGAAAATCTGATGGTTCTGTAATTCGTTTTTCTAGCAATGCTGTAGTTTTGATTAACGATCAAGGTGAACCACTTGGCACTCGGGTGTTTGGTCCGGTAAAAAAGTTATCATCTGGTTCTTTTATGAAGATAATGTCATTAGCTGTTGAGGTTTTATAATGAGTGCTAAAATAAAAAGTGGTGACGACGTTATAGTTTTAACTGGTAAAGATAAGGGAAAAATTGGTAAGGTAATCAAAGTTATAGCACGTGATGCTAAAAAGAAAGTAATTGTTTCTGGAGTGAATGTGCATAAGAGACATACTAAACCAAAAGCTGGTAGTAGTGGTGGTATATTAAATAAAGAGTTAGCTATTGATATATCCAACGTTGCAACATTGGACCCTAAATATAAAACTCCAACTAAAGTGGGGTTTAAGGTTATAGACGGTAGAAAAGTGCGTTTTGCAAAAGTTTCTGGAGAAGTGATAGATTAGGTTGATATGTTTAAAGAATTATATAAAGATAGCGTAGTAAAGTCCTTAAAGGATAAGTTTAATTACGGCAATATAATGCAAGTGCCTAAACTTGTCAAGGTGTGTATCAATATGGGCGTTGGAGATGCTGCTACAGATAGTAAAGCAATAAATGAACCATTTGATAGCCTATATTTGATTGCTGGGCAGAAGCCTTTATCAACTTTTGCAAAAAAATCTATTTCTGGCTTCAAGATCAGAAAAGGTGCTACAGTAGGTTGCAAAGTAACTTTGCGTAGAGATAAAATGTATGAGTTTTTAGAAAGATTGATATATATTGCTTTGCCAAGGGAAAAAGATTTTAGAGGATTTAGTGTGAAGCAATTTGACGGTAATGGTAATTTTTCCTTTGGTATAAAGGAACATATCTCGTTTTTAGAAATAGACTATGATAAAATAAGTAAAATTAGAGGTATGGATATTAATATTATAACAAGTGCAGTTAGTGATAAGGAAGCAAAGGAATTATTACTGGCTCTTAAATTTCCTTTTTTTGATTAATTGAGAGGAGAAATATATGGCAAAAAAATCTATGATAGAAAGAAATCTTCGCAGAATAAAGTTGTGCGATCAATATAAAGAAAAAAGAGAAAAATTGAAATCTATAATAAATAATAAGAATTTGTCTATTGTAGAAAGGTTTACAGCTCAAAATAAGTTAATTAAAAAATTGCCTAGAAATTCTTCTAAAACCAAAATTAGAAATAGGTGTGCTTTAACTGGGAGACCAAGAGGAGTATATAGAAAATTTGGTTTATGTAGAATTGTTTTGCGTGATTTATGTTCTTTTGGGCAAATTCCAGGAGTTACAAAGTCTAGTTGGTAAATATAATATAAGGAGTATATTGTGGCGTTATCTGATAGTATTGGTGATTTTTTAACAAGGATACGTAATGCTCAATTGGCAATGCATAGGGCAACAAGGGTACTATTTTCTAAGATGAATTCTTCTATATTGGAGATTTTAAAAGAGGAAGGGTATATCCTTGATTATGAAAAGCAAGTTGTAGATAATTTACCTTCTTTCATTGTAAAATTGAAGTATTATGAGAAGTTACCTGTAATTAGTGACATAGTTAGGGTGTCAAAGCCTGGTTGTCGTCGTTATTCTAAGTATAAGGACATTTCTAAAGCATATAATGGTCTTGGTATTTTTATTATATCGACACCCAAAGGAGTGATGACTGATTATAATGCACATAAGTTAAAGGTTGGTGGAGAAGTTTTGTGTCGTGTGTTTTAAATAATAGGAGAAATTCATGTCTCGTATAGGTGCTGCTCCTATCAATATTCCTGCTGGTGTTTCAGTTGAATATAATAATGGTAGTATGTTAATAAAGAGTGCTAAGGCTGAAAAGGAAGTTAGCTTGATCAGGGATGTTGTGTGTCAGATTATTGATAATCAGCTATTGCTTTCTGTTGATCAAGATAAAGATAATTATGATAAAATAAAGCCTATGTGGGGCACTTATAGGAGTAATATTAATAATATCATTAACGGCATGGTTGATGGTTTTTCTGTTAATCTTGAGATTAACGGTGTGGGATATAAGGCAGAGTGTGATGGTAAGTATTTGACTTTGTATCTTGGTTATAGCCATAATGTTAAATATAAAGTGCCTAAAGATGTTGAGATTAAGTGCATAAAGCCAACTCACTTAGTAGTTAGTGGTATGGATAAGCAGAAGGTCTATATGGTGGCGTCTGATATATGCAAAATTAGAAAATATGATCCTTATAAAGGTAAGGGTGTTGTAATAAAAGGCAAATTTATGCTGCGTAAGGTTGTAAGTAAAAAGAAGTAATAAAAATGAAAAGATCGTATAATTTTTTAAGTAATTCTGAAAAAAGGAAGTTACGTAATAGAGCGAAGCTTGACAAGAGCGCTGAACGTTTACGTATATCCATATTTAAATCTAATAGGCATTTTTATGTCCAGTTAATTAATGATGTAAAAGGAATAACTCTCACTTCAGCTTCTACTTTGGATGCTAAAATTAAGGATGTATGTAAAGGGAAAGTCAACGCTGAAACTATAAAACAGGTTTCTTCTTTAATGGTTGAGCGTCTGTCTGGCATGAAATTAGAGCAGCAGCTTACGTTTGATCGTGGAGCGTATAAATACACAGGATTAGTTTCTCAATTTGCTGAGGCTTTAAGAAGTTCTGGATTTGAATTTTAGAAGGTTTTGAATATGGCTATAAAGAATTTACAAAATAATAATGATTTATCAGAGCTTTTAGTTTCGGTACGAAGAGTGACAACGGTTACCAAAGGTGGTAGAAGATTTTCATTTTCAATTTTGGTTGTTGTTGGCGATGAGAAGGGTAGGATAGGGTGTGGAATAGGTAAGCACGCAGAAGTTGCTGAAGCAAGAGTCAAAGCTGTAAATGCTGCAAAGAAATCAATGATTAGAGTGTACTTGCGTGAAGGTAGAACTTTGCATCATGATATTAAAGCTAAATTTTGTTCTGGTGAGATAGTTTTAAGAACCGCAAGAGCCGGAACAGGTATTATTGCTGGTGGAGCGATTAGATCAGTTTTTGAGGTGTTAGGTATAAAGGATGTGGTAGCTAAATCCACTAGATCAAATAATCCTCATAACGTTATATGTGCGGTGTTTAAGGCTTTTGATAGTATGTTATCTCCTCGTCAGGTAGCAAGCAAAAGAGGCAAAAAGATTAGCGAGATAGTTGGAAACAGGTAAAGTATGAATAATGCTGTAAAATTAAACTCTATATTTACTAAATTATCTAAGAAAAAGAAGCCTAAGTTGCTGGGTAGAGGTATCGGTTGTGGTAAAGGTAAAACATCCGGTAGAGGGCATAAAGGGCAGAAGGCTAGAAGTGGAGTTTCTATAAATGGTTTTGAGGGTGGACAACAGTCTATATATACTCGTTTGCCTAAAAGAGGTTTTAAGCCTATACGTAGGAGCATATACTCTATAATTAATGTTGGCGATATACAGCGCTTAATGGAAGCTAAAAAAATAGTGAAAGACTCTGTTATAGATAAGGAGAGGCTGTATAAATTAGGTTTTATAAAGTCTATTAAGGATAAAATTAAACTTCTTAATAAAGGTAAGTTGAGCGAAAAATTTGTGTTTCATGTTGATTTTGCGTCAGAAGCTGCAAAAAAATCTGTAGCTTCAGTTGGTGGTAGTGTGGAAATACTATCGTAAGTCATGGGCAATAAATCAGCATTTAATAGCTTGGATCCTACGTTGTTATATAAAGGCGATTTATTAAAGCGTATATTTTTTACGCTAATAGCTTTAATTTGCTATCGCTTGGGTACTTATGTGCCTATTCCTGGAATTAATCTTGATGTAATTAATGATATATTTCCCAAAGATGGCTCAGGCGTTTTTGGAGTATTTAATTTATTTTCTGGTGGTGCATTGGCTAGAATGACAATTCTAGCATTGAACGTTATGCCATATATAATGGCTTCTATCATTATTCAGTTACTTTCTTCTGCGATTAAAGGAATGAAGGAAGTTAAGAATGATGGAGAGTCAGGCCGTAGAAAGATGAATTCTTATATACGCTATCTGACCATAGTAATTTGTGTATTTCAATCAATTCCAATTTTGGTTGGATTGGAAGGGATGAATAGGGAAGGGGTATTGGTTGTAATCGAACCTGGTGTTATGTTTCGTACAATAGGTGTTTTCAGCCTTTTAGGTGGAACTATGCTTTTAATATGGCTTGGTGAACGAATCAGCGCTAGCGGTATAGGCAATGGTATCTCATTAATCATTTTCACGGGTATAATATCAGAGTTACACAGCGCTTTGTCATCTTTGTTAACGTTAAATAAAAACGGTAGCGTATCGTTATTTATTATCCTTTTTGTTTTGGTATTGTTTTTTTTGCTGCTACTCTTAGTTATTTTTGTAGAGTCTTCTTATAGAAAGGTTATTGTTCAACATCCTAAAAAGCAATTTAAAAGATTACATAATGACGATTTTACTTATATTCCATTGAAGATTAATTTATCTGGTGTAGTACCAACCATTTTTGCTAATGCAATTTTATTGACACCTATTTCAATTGCAAATTTCTATAAGGGGCACGCTTTTTCTGATTTTATTTTGAATTACTTTATGGCAAATAAAGTAGTATATATTGTAGCCTATTTGGTGCTGATAGTATTTTTTAATTTTTTCTATACCAATTTTATATTTAATCCAGAGGAAAACGCAGATTTTCTTAAAAAAAATGGTGGTTTTATACCTGGTAGAAGGCCTGGGAAACATACTTCTGATTACCTTCAAGATATAGTTTTTAAGTTGACATTCATTGGCTCTGCGTATTTGGTAGTCATATGTACTGTACCTGAAGTTATGAGATATTATTATGATATACCATTTATTTTTGGTGGGACGAGCTTACTGATTATAGTGAACGTTATTACTGATACTATTATGCAAATACAATCTTATATTTTTTCAAATAGGTACGACAACTGGATAAAGAAATATGAGTCTAAAACGAGGAAAGTAAGATGATCATTACGATTTTTGGTCCTCCAGGTTCTGGTAAAGGTACTCAGTCAAGCTTGTTAATAGCAAAATATAATTTAAAATTAATTTCAGTAGGGGATTTATTAAGGAATATTATATCTAGCAGTAATGAGTTAGGTAAAAAAATAAAGGGTACCGTGGAATCTGGTAATTTAATTCAAGATGAAATTATATGTGGATTATTACGTGACCAGCTTGCATTAGTGGATGATAATTGCTTATTAGATGGTTTTCCGAGAAATTTAAACCAGGCTCATTTTTTGACTCAAGTTTTGCAAGAAAAATATAATAGGGATGTTGACATTGTAGTTGAGCTGCAGCTTGACGATAATATTGCAATCGATAGGTTAAAAAATCGTCTCGCGTGTTTGGACTGTAAAAGCATATATAGTGTATCTTCTTTTAAGAGTACTACTTGTGCTAAATGTAAAAGTACGAGGTTAGAGAAAAGAATTGATGATGCTGATATGTCTGCAATTAATAAGAGAATAAGTGAATATCACCTTCAAATGAAAGGTTTACGCGAGTATTATAAAGGCAAATTATTAACAATTGACGCTAATTTGAGTGTTGATGAGGTAATGCAAGAGATTGAAAGTAAAATTTCTTGTAATTTGGTTTGACTCTGAGTTGTTTTATGGTATAAATTAAGAGTTGTTATTAATAAAGTATCGAGGTACCAGTGGCACGTATTGCAGGCATAAATATTCCAGTGAGGAAATGTGTTCCTTTTGCATTAACTTATATATATGGTATAGGTATTGCTACTGCGAATGTAATTTGTCACGCTTGCGAAGTTGATAAGCGCAAACGTGTTTCAGAATTACGAGATGAAGATATAGAAAAGATCAGCGGTTTCATTAGACAAAATTATGTTATAGAAGGTGAGCTCAGAAAAGAAGTGGCTATGAACATAAAATCTTTAGTGGAAATGGGATGCTATAGAGGGGTGAGACATAGAAAAGGTTTACCTGTGAGAGGGCAAAGGACTCATACTAATGCTAAGACTCGTAAAGGTAGATCTCGGTTGCCTATTGCTGGGAAAAAATAAAATTTATTATTATTGTGAGTTTTAATGAAAAAAGTCAAAACGGTTAGTAAGAGTAAGAAGGAGTTTATTACTGGTGTTGTCCATATTCGTGCAACTTTTAATAATACTTTTGTAAATGTAACTGATGTTCATGGTAATACGCTATGTCAAACTTCTGTGGGTGCATGTGGTTTTTCAGGTTCGAGAAAATCCACACCTTATGCTGCAGGTAAGGCTGCGGAGTCTGCTGCGAAGAACGCAATGGAGAGATTTGGTATGAAGGTTGTCTCTGTAATAATTCGCGGTCCTGGCTTTGGTACCGAAGCTGCGGTTAAAGCACTTCAGAGCTGTGGGTTGACTGTGACTTCAATTGCAGATAAAACCGCAATTCCTCATAATGGGTGCAGGTTAAGAAAAAAAAGAAGAGTATAGGATATTTGAAAAGGTTGTTTTATGTATTATAATAATGATGTTTCTCTCTGTAGCAATTTAGATAAATTGATTAAACCTAGTTCAGTTAAGGTAATATCAGATGATTCAAGTGAAAAAAGTGATATAGTGCTAGAACCGTTGGAAAGTGGTTTTGCTTTAACATTAGGTAATGCATTAAGACGTGTAATGTTATCTTCTCTTAAAGGTAGTGCTGTTTATGGAATAAAAATTGAAGGTGTAACTCATGAGTTCACTTCAATTCAAGGGGTGAGAGAAGACGTAACTGATATAGTATTAAATATGGGTATGTTGAAGTGTAAATTAAATGGTGCTTCTAATAAATGCTTAAATTTAAACGCTAAAGGGCCTTGCCAGGTATTAGCTGGGATGATAGAAACTGATGATCAATGCTCTATTGTTAATAAAGATTTGTTAATATGTACGCTGGGGCAAAATGTGGAGCTTAACATGACCATATATGTGGCTAGCGGAAAAGGTTATCTTCCTGTAACTAAATATAAAGAAAATGAACTTTTGAAGCTTATGAGTGAACAGGATTTAATTGGTTTTATTCCAGTTAATGCTTTGTATAGCCCTGTCAACAGGGTTTCGTACAGGGTAGAGAACAGTCGTGTTGGCCAAGTGACTGATAAGGATAAGCTGATATTGTCAATTGAAACTGATGGTACAATTTCTCCGAGTCAAGCTGTTGACTCTGCTGCAAGAATATTACAGGAGCAACTTCAGCCCTTTATTAGTTCTGATGTAAGTTATAAAAAATCGCAGGTTTCTTCGTCTAGTGGTGCTAAAGATTTGGGTTATGACCCTGTCTTATTGCGTAAGGTAGATGAAATGGAATTATCTGTCAGGTCTCATAACTGTCTGAAAAACGAAAACATCACTTATATAGGTGATCTTGTGCAAAAGACAGAAGGTGAAATGTTAAGAACTGCTAATTTTGGCAGAAAGTCTTTGAATGAGATTAAGGCAGTTTTGACTAATTTTGGCTTGTCTTTGGGTATGAATGTGCTAAACTGGCCACCTAAGGATATAGATGAGTTGGCTAAACAACATACTGATGAAGATTAGGTGATATATGAAACATGGAATAAAAAAACGTAAACTATCTCGTTGTACTGAACATAGATTATCGACGTTAAAGAATCTATCTATCTCATTAATTAACCATGAGCAGATTGTAACTACTTTACCAAAAGCTAAGGAACTTCGTCCATATGTCGAAAAGTTTATTACAATTGCTAAGAATAAGAATACTTTACATGGTAGAAGACTTTTGCTTTCACGCCTTCATAATAGTAAGTTAGCAGTTGATAAGTTATTAAACGTCTTAGCCAGCCGTTATCAAGATCGTAAAGGTGGGTATTCTAGAATAATAAAATTTAGCACTCGAAAGGGTGATTGCGCTTCAATGGCAGTGATAGAACTGGTTGATAGGGATATTGCAGCAAGAGGTAAGGTTTATAGTAAAAATAAAGAAGGAGGCAAAGTAGTTACACAAAGTTAATTGTTATCATAATTGTTCTTCTTGTGGTAAGTAGGTTACGCTACTTTGTAGGTTACTTTGGCGAGTTACTAGTTTTAGTATATTTAAAACTGAAATGGTATAATGTTATAAAACGCCGTTACCGTTGTAAGTTCGGTGAAATTGACTTAATTGTATCTAAAAAAAAGGAGCTGATTTTTATAGAAGTTAAAACAAGTTTACTTGGAAAAGAAATACCGATATCTCATCTTCAATGTCAGTCTATTATAAATTCTTCTCAGTATTTCTTAAGTAAAAACCTTAGTTTTTTAGATTATTCAGTCAGATATGATTTATATTTTCTTTCCTTAAAGAGAAGACCTGTTTATATAAAAAATGCTTGGATTGAAGAATGAAAGATTTGTAGCTGAATTAATTTAGATTTACTGGATTTAATATGAAAAAGACCCAATACAATAATTTAGTTTCATCTTACGCTAGAGTGCTATTTCATGTCTCAGGAAGCAGGTTAGGTATTATAAGGAAAGAAGTAGAATTTTTGTTGGCTTTTTTTAAGGATCAACGTGATGTTTTTGTGTACCTATCTCATCCTATGATTTCTTTTGCACACAAAAAAGAAGTGATGCTTTCTATAAATGAGCACTTGAGTGAGAATTTAGTAAAATTTATTATGGTTATATTTGCAAATAAACGCTCTAGTTTATTGATCCTTATATTAGAAAAATTCTTAAGTCTTGCAAGAGAAAATGAAAATGAATTCGAAATTACTATAAAGTCAGCAGAAACTTTAAAGGAATCTGATATAAAAATAATTACTGAATCTTTGAGCTTTCTTGGTAAAATAATAAAAGTAAGCAATGTGGTTGACCCTTCTATACTAGGTGGCTTCGTAGTTAGGTATGGTTTTAATTTGATCGATGCTTCGCTAAAAAGTTACTTGGATAGGTTAGTTGACTTAAGTAAAATGGAAATATTAAAAGTAAGGAATTTTGTATGAAGAACAGTATGAATGTTTCTGAGATAGCAAGTATAATAAGAGAAAAGGTTGAGACGTTTGATAATCCTATAAAGCGGGAAAATATAGGTGAAGTAATTTCAGTAACAGATGGTATCGCATTGGTTTATGGGCTGGAAAAAGCAAAATTCGGTGAAAAGGTATTTTTTGCAAGTGGTGTAGAAGGAATAGTTCTCGATTTAGATCATAATACGGCTGGAATAGTTGTGCTTGGTAATGACCGTGATGTGAAAGAAGGGGACGTTGTAAAATGTAGTGGTGATGTTGTGCAGGTGCCTGTAGGGCATGAATTGTTAGGGAGAGTTGTAAATGCGTTGGGCCATCCTATGGACGACGGTGGGGAAATTAGAGCCAAAAACAGAATGGATATAGAATCTAAAGCGCCAGGCATTATTGATCGTAAGTCTGTGCATGAGCCACTGCAAACAGGAATTAAAATTATAGATTTGCTAATTCCAATAGGTAGAGGGCAGCGTGAATTAATTATTGGTGATAGACAAATTGGTAAAACTACTATTGCGCTTGATACTATTATCAATCAGAAGAAGATTAACGATGAGGTAAACGAAAATCAAAAAGTTTACTGTGTTTATGTTGCTATTGGGCAAAAAATTTCAACAGTAGCAAAAGTGGTAAATAAGCTGAAAGAAAGCGGAGCATTAGAGTATACAACTGTAGTTGTGGCTAGTGCATCTGACTGCGCGCCTATGCAATTTTTAGCACCTTATGCTGGTTGCACTATTGGGGAATTTTTCCGTGACAATGGAATGCATTGTTTGATTATATATGATGATTTATCTAAGCATGCTGTGGCATATAGGCAGATGTCTTTATTGCTCAGACGTCCTCCTGGTCGTGAAGCTTACCCTGGAGATATATTCTATGTACATTCTCGCTTGCTTGAAAGAGCTGCTAAAATGTCTGATAAAAAAGGGCAGGGTTCTTTAACTGCTTTGCCAATTGTCGAAACTCAAGCTGGTGATGTATCTGCATATGTGCCAACAAATGTTATTTCAATTACCGATGGGCAGATCTTTCTTGAGTCTGAATTATTTTATAAAGGATTTCGACCTGCAGTAAATATAGGTTTGTCAGTTTCACGGGTTGGTTCTGCTGCACAACTAAAGTCTGTGAAGAAAGTTGCTGGTTCTATAAAGCTAAGCTTAGCTCAGTATAGAGAATTAGAAGATTTCGCAAAATTTGGTTCTGATCTTGATGCTAGTGTTCAATTATCCTTGAATAAGGGTAAATATCTTGTCGAGTTATTAAAGCAAAAACAACATTTACCTATGTCAATAGAAGAACAAGTAGTGCTGATGTATATTTTTTCTAACCTATATAATCAGTTAAGTAAAATACAAATAAGTTACATTAATAAATTTGAACATGATCTTATTAATTATTTTCATACTGTGCATCCTGGGGTTTTAAAAAAGTTGTCAAATGACATGAGTGATGATATAAAAGGTGATATTTTTAACATTGTGAGTAATTTCGTTACTCAATTTAATTGCGTTTAGGTGGTGATTATGGCTTCATCCATTATTAATAAATTTCCTATAACGAGTGAAGGTTTTGAGAATATGCAAGCCGAACTTGAAAAATTAAAGGAAGAAAAACCTTCTGTGATACAGGATATTTCTGATGCTCGTGATCAAGGTGATTTATCTGAAAACGCAGAGTATCATGCAGCAAGGGAAAGGTTAGGTTTTATTGAAGGCCGTATAATGGAGATAGAAAGTAAGCTCTCACATGCGGAAGTAATAGAAGTAAAAAATTTGTCTGGTGATTCAGTAATGTTTGGTGCAACTGTGACATTAAGCATGTTAAGTGATAATAACGGTGAAGTGGAATATGTTTATAAGGTTGTAGGCGAATATGAAGCTGATGTTTCAAAGCAGTTAATATCTACTAGTTCACCACTTGGGAGTGCCTTAATCGGCAAAAAAGTCGGTGAATATGTGGAAGTGACAGTGCCAAATGGAGAGAAATTGTATAAAATAGTTAAGATTGAATTTAAGTAAATTATTATGGTACAGGCCACTTATGCTTCAATGAGTCTACCAGGTATTTCTTCTGTGGAAGATGTATTAGAGGATGCTCGTTCCGGTAAATTATTCATTTTAGTTGATGATGAAAATAGAGAAAATGAAGGCGATTTGATTGTCTTAGCTGAGAAAATAAAGCCGGAACATATGGCTTTTATGGTTAGGTACGGTACAGGGGTTGTTTGCTTAGCAATGACTAAATTTCACATGAAAAGGTTGGGCCTTAATTTCATGGAAAAGAAAAATATTGGTGAAAATCATACCGCATTTACTACATCAATTGATGCACGTTATGGCATTACAACCGGTGTTTCAGCAGAGGATAGAACGAAAACTATACATGCTGCTATCAACAAGGATGGTACTCAGGATGACATCATAACTCCAGGTCATGTTTTTCCTGTAATTGCACATAAAGGTGGGGTGGCACAACGTGCTGGTCATACTGAAGCGAGTGTTGAAATGGCGAAGTTAGTAGGGTTTGATCATTCAGCAGTTATTTGTGAATTAGTGAATGATGATGGCTCTATGATGCGCTTACCTCAGTTACTTAAATTTGCTGAACAACATAAAATTAAGTTAACTACCATCGACAAACTTATCAGTTACGTTAAAAATTTAAACTAGCGTTTATAAATTTGTATAATTTAAGTGTTAAAATATAGAATTTCTATAAATTATACAAGCACAGAATTTTCATGTTTAGAGTTGCTAAGTTTTTGACCTTATTGTTCTTTTTTGCATATTATAATAATGCTTACTCTATTAACATTATTAGAGATAGTGAAGTGGAAGCAATAGTGAAAGAGCTAGCGCAACCTTTATTTTCTGCTGCGGATATTGATCATGAGCAAATAAAAGTTTTTATAATTAATGACAATTCGATTAATGCTTTTGTAATTAACAATAACAGTATTTTCATTCATTTAGGACTTTTACAATATTCGGCTAAACCTTATGTCCTGCTTGGTATATTAGCACATGAGATTGCTCACATATCTGCTGGTCATATATTGCAAATGAGTAGTGCTATGGGTTATTTTCAATCGATAGCAATGATTAGTTATATGGTAGGATTAGTTTCTAGTATTATCATTAACCCTCAGGTTGCTGGTGCAATTTTGCTTAGTGGTGTAGCGTTTAGTTCAAGGCTATTTTTTAACTATTCTCAAGAGCAAGAAAGTGTAGCAGATAGCTATGCTTTAAGGTATCTTGATGAATCTGGCTATGATAATTCAGGTATGAAAGAGATTTTTGATTATTTTAAAAGTATTGAGCATGAGAACACCGAGGAATATTTCCGCACTCACCCACTTAGTGAGAAACGTATATTTGCTGTACAAAATTATAAGGTTAAAAACAACGTAAAACCAATTTTTGCGGATAAGTTACTAAAGTTTGAGCGTGTGGTTGCCAAGCTAGACTCTTTCTTTGCTCCTATTCATGTGTTATCTAATAAATATGAAAATAATTCTGAGTATGTAAATGCTATAGTTTGCTATAGGCAAGGAAAGATAGAAGAGGCTATTGCTAAAGTTAATTCATTGATTCAAGAGTCACGCAATGACCCATACCTATATGAATTAAAAGCAGAAATGCTATACAAGGCCGGAAATTTAAGTGAAGCAATAAAAATGTATGAGGAATCGCTTAGGTATTTATCTGAGAAAAACAGTTATTTAGTGAAACTTGCATTATCTCATACTTTATTATTACACGGTGATGCAAAAAAGGCGATTTTTTACCTGGAGCAGATTTTGAATATAGAACCAAATAACGCTTTTGTCTGGAAGTATTTAAGCATTGCATATAAATGTGAAGCTGATACGGCAATGCATTATTTTGCCTTGACAAAAAAGGCTTGTATTGAAGGTGATTTAAAGCAATTTACAAAATATGCTGAGCTAGCTGTTAAAACTTTACCAAAAGATAGCCCTTATTTGTTGCAAGTTGAAGATATGAAGCGATTTAATGGATAACAAAAAAGCATTTCTGTACTTTTATGGGTTATTTCTTTCCACACTTTTCCAACATAGCTTTTGCTTCATCGCTTACATTGGGCATAACTTTTATTATAATCGTCTTAGCGCCAAAAAATACAGCACAAAACACGCCTAGAGCAAAGAGGGCTGGCCACGGCATCCTGCCAAATATTGCAAGCAAAGCTGCACCAATTATTACTACCGTCATAAGTGGACCGCCTATCCCCCAAACATAACCAATAATATTACATATTACTTGTGTTGTATCATCCATATCAGGACCAGTGATAGCTGCGTAACCTGAGAAAGAGAAAAGCAATACTACACACAAGACACCAAAAAATCCTATTATAGAGCTCATTTTTTTGCCTCTAAGTAATAAATTAACGTAAACCTAAACCTACACATTTTTTATTTTAAAGTAAAAATTATAATTTGTCCATACATAAGTGTTGCTACATAAATAACCCACCATTAATATTGAGCACATGCCCTGTTATATATTTTGCTTCATCACTTGCTAAAAACAAGACCCCTGCTGCTATTTCTTCCCCTGTTCCCATTCTTTTCATTGGAATATTATCTAATATTTTTCCCTTTTGTCCTTCATTTAAAACTTCAGTCATTTTAGTATCTATAAACCCAGGAGCAATACAATTTACTGTTATATTACGACTTGCAACTTCTTTTGCTATGGATTTGCTCATAGCTATTATTCCAGCTTTAGACGCCGCATAATTTGCTTGCCCGGCGTTTCCTGTCAGCCCTATTATTGAGGAAATATTTATAATTCTTCCCCAATTATTCTTAATTAGTTTTCTGCATGCTTCTCTACTCAGCTTAAATGTAGAGCTCAAGTTAATATCAATTACTTTTTGCCATGCTTCATCTGTCATTCTCAATAATAAACTGTCTCGCGTAATACCCGCATTGCATACGAGCCCGTCAAAGCCTTCCATCAGCTCACTTGCTCTATTTATTAGTTGATTTACTTCCTCAGCATTTGATAAATCACAAGGGAGTACATGCATGTTTTTTTCATATTGTTTAGCAACTTCTTCGAGCACTTCTTTTTTTGTGCCAGAAATACATAAAGTTGCTCCGGCTTTGTGCATAATTTTTACAATTGCTTGCCCTATTCCGCCTGATGCGCCAGTAATCAGGAACTTTCTGCTTTCCAATTTAAGCATAATAACTTTATATTATCTTAATTCCTAACAGAATATTGACTAGTTGGCAATAGATTTCTTACATAATATAAGTAACTCAGATATTCACAAAATAAAGAAAAAGTTATAATAAAGTTAAACGTCAAAAAATTTTAAAAACATAGTTGATGCAGGAATTGTTACTAAATAGTTTATTCTGGTGCTCTACAGTCTAAATGGAATGCTTAAATTATAGATTCTTTGTTTTTGTGTGTTATCTTGAGTTAACACAAATTCACAGTAGTATTATGATAAGTAAGTTAAAAAAGCTTAGCGCTGGATTTTCTTTGACAGGCTTGATTGGCCATGGTGATAATATAAATATGCAAGGAGCAAAAAATAAAAAGAAGAAGTACCCAAAATTTTTGGATAAGACGTTTGCATTGATTGATGCAGTGATAAATTTTATTTTAAAACGCGAAAGTAATAACGTAAATGAAGTCCTGAAAGTAACATGGGGACCACTATTTTTTGGTCTGGTAGTAATACTCATCTTTTTTGGGATAGGTGGTATTTGGTCGGCTATAGCTCCAATTGACGGTGCGGTGCATGCAAGTGGAGAAGTTATTGTATCTTCAAATAGAAAAATAGTTCAACACTTGGGCGGAGGAATAATAAGCAAAATTTTAGTAAAAGAGGGTCAAGCAGTTAAAAAAGATGAGCCTCTAGTTTTGTTGAGTGATGTTAACGAGAAGGCGAATTTAAGTATCATCAAAGAGAAGCTCTTATCATTTTTAGCAACAGAAGCAAGGCTTCTTGCAATCAGAGTAGATTTGGACACGCTCGAGTTTCCTGATGAGGTTAAAAAATTATCTCACGATGAACTTGTAAATAAAGCGATAAAGAATCAAGTAAAGTTGTTCAACTCTCAGAGAAAGAGCATATTGGGAAAAACAGACATACTGCAACAACGTATAAAGCAGTTAAATGATGAATTAGCGGGGCTAAACTTTCAACTAAATGCAGCTCATAAGCAATATGACTTGATAACTGAGGAGTTGGAAACAAAAAGACAATTACTTGATAGTGGCCATATAAGCAAACCACACATTTTAGCTTTAGAAAAGCAGTTTGCTGAAATTGAAGGCAGAGTTGGACATTACCGTTCTGCAATATCTCAAGTGCAGCAAAAAATTGGAGAGAACGAATTAGAAATTATAAACGTGAGAAATGATTCTCAAGAAAGAGCAAACGCTGAACTTAAGGAAGTTAGTACGTCTATTGCAGACTTGAAAGAGAGACTGATAGTTGCTGAAGATTCATTAGCACGTACAATAATTAAATCGCCTCAAGATGGGATAGTCACAGATATAAGATACCATACTGAAGGTGGTGTTATACAATCTGGAGTTCCGATCATGAGCGTAGTGCCATCGGATGATGACCTAATAATAGATGCTAAAATTCAGACCAGAAACATAGAAGAGATACTGTCAGCACAAAAGAAAGATAGCAACATAGTCTCTATTGATGGGCTAGAAGGGCTAAAGGTTAAAGTTCGTTTAAGTGCTTACAGTGCACGTCGTTTAAGTTTAATTAATGGTATAGTAAGCAATATTTCTCCCGATGCCCTTGATGATCCAAGGCTAGGGCGTTATTATTCAGTACGTGTAGTGATACCAAAACCAGAGCTTGCTCAGTTTAAAAACGTATACCTATACCCTGGTATGCCAGCAGAAGTGTACATAGTTACTCAATCTCGTACTCTTTTATCATTCTTGTTTACGCCTATAATTGCAACAGTCGATAGGTCTTTTATAGAAAGGTAGCTCACTCGTTAAAGTAGTAGTGAAAGTGCCGTAATAAAATTTAGGTACATAATTAGACAATAGGCTTCTTGACCTTACCCAGAAAAAGTGGAGAGAAAGAAAGGAGTTTTTTCGGGTAAAATAAAATTTTGGAGGATTAGAAATGGCAAGAGAATATACGGCAGAATTCAAATTGGAAGCTGTTAAGCTGGCAAATGAACAAAGAAAGGCAGGTCAAACAATTACAAAAATAGCAAAGGATTTAGGAATAAAGGGTGGTTTATTAGGAAAATGGATAAAGAAACACAACGAAAAAAAGTTGGCAGCAGATGCATTTCCAGGTAGAGGTAACATGGCTCCTTACGACAAAGAGAGGTTTGATTTACAAAGAGAGTTAGCAAGAGTAACAAGGGAAAGAGACATTTTAAAAAAAGCCCTGGCCAGTCAAAAAGAGTAAAATATTTTTTTATATAGTAACTGCTATAAAGTACAGGAATTATGTAGGATTTTCTGCTAGTGGCTACTATAAGTGGACCACAAGAAAAATAAGCAGTAGAGAATCAGCAAATAAAGAGTTATTAGCAGATATTCAAAAAATATATCAAGCTTCTAAATGTAGATATGGAGCTCCTAAAATTCATGCTGAATTAAAGGCTTTGGGTAAAAGTTGCAACTTAAAAACAGTGCAAAGTATTATGCAGAAAAATGGTATTCAGGCTATATTGAGAAGAAAATTTAAAATTAAGAAACAACAAACGGACAGTAGCTCCCAATATATTAGACCAAAACTTTATTGTCGATCAACCAAATAAAGTATGGGATTACTTATATAAAAACCAAAGAAGGATGGCTATATTTGGCAACAATAATCGATCTATATTCACGCATGGTAGTTAATGAGCAGTTCAATAAATAAACAATTGGTTATGGACTCTTTATTAATGGCCGTTAACAAGCGTAAACCTGCCAAAAATCTACTATTACATAGTGATCAAGGTTCACAATATACTTCGCAAGGTTATCAATATCTCTTATCCATAAAAAACATAGATGAGTCATAAAGGTTGTTGTTACGACAATTCTGTTGTGGAAAGCTTCTTTAGCTCATTGAAAAGAGAAATACTTATTGATACTTCACAACACTCTGCTCAACAAACTAGAACTGCAATATTTGAATACATAGAAATTTTTTATAACAAACAACGTCACTATTAACTATTGCATTCCTGAGCATTTTGATTCATCATTCTCTTTGTGAAAAACATTCCAAACTTTCTCTCCACTTTTTCTGGGTAAGGTCAATACCTTTAAGCCCAACACCAAGCTCGAGAAAGTAGAAAGTGTGGAGCAGCCTATTCAGTCTTCTTTGAATCTAACATGAAAGGCTATGCTCAAAAAACTATAAGCGTCCAAGTAATTTTTTAAATAAGATAACTCCTTTAGAATATCTCTTAAGCTATTAACTTAACATCACCATAGGATTTAAAACATTCCCCAAAAAATGTTAAAGCTATTTTAGTAAAATACTCAAAACTTGACCCTAAGCAACTTTGAGTTCATGCTCCTGGTACTCTTGCTTTACCTTCCTGCATAATCGCTTTTGGAGGAAATATATTACTGGATGAAGAACTCACTATATCACCACACTTTAAACCTTTTACCGCTGCTTTGACTCCTTCTGAGACTTTTTTAGATAGACTAATTGTTTCAAAAGATTGACAAAGTTTTCCAGACCTTTCAAAATATCCCTGTTTAATAGCATCGTAGACCCAATATCCACCAAGCGAGCAATTCTCACCTAATTCTTCTTTACAATTTTTGAACTTTTCCAGTATTTCCTTTTTGTTACTAACTTCTACTATTATTTTATCTTGCTTGTCAGGGTACAAATTAACTTCTAATTCTCCTAAACTAGTAGAGAAAGTTAACACTATATTACTATTGTCTGCAAGATTAGTGTAATGCCTTATGCCATTTTCCGTTATAATTTCTACCTCACTTTTACCGATCTTTACTATATCTCTTCCGTATTCTATTTTTCCTTGAGTTAACCCTAAGCTCCTTGCCCCATCTGTTATCTTTGCGACATCTATTATGCTATCCTCTGAATACTCTAAGTAGAAAGTAGAGTTGTCCATTTTTGCATCTTTTAACTTACCATTAGTTGCACCTCTAACAACTTCCATAAACTTGAGAGTAAGATTTACACAACTTCCATGAGCTTTTATCATATTAGTTTCATGATCTTCAAATTCTAATTCCAGTGTATTGAGCACATACATACTATCTATAACATACCACACCGCTCCTTTTGATACTAATTTACATATTATATCACTAGCAACCTTGGAGTTCTTTTCTAATTCACTAATCTCTTTTATTCTTTTCATCACACAATCCATAAAGTTATACTTATCTTCATACATCTTTCCATATAGCTTTCCTTGATGAGGAAAATTAAACCTTATTCCAGACTTTATAGCTTCGTTTACAACTTGTTCTAATTGATTCATGTCTTGCGCTTTACCTACTTCATCTAAAAACACTTCTAACTTTGCCTGCTGGTCTAGTATTAAATTATCCCATAGAGTCCTAGATTTAAGCAGATGCTTTTCACTATCTAACCCTTTGAAATCTTTTATTCCTGCTGCCAGCAACAATCTTTCTGCTTCTTTACAACAAGTTTCATCACTATGAAAAACATTTCTGATATATTGAAAGATTCGTAACTTCCCTTTATTGTTATGAAGGCTTAAAACTCTCTTTAAGTCTTGAGTACCCTTGCGTTCATTCAAAAACTTTTCTAATACAGTAAGACCTTTACTTAGAGAAGAAGGGTTATCTTTGTCAACACCACCAAGAATACAGTCTAATTCTTGCTGCAACCTTTTGTGATCCTCAGTTAAAAGATAACCTTCAGCATAGTAGTTACAATTATCAATTGCTATGTCTAGTGGGGTCTTTCCTTGTTTATCACATATATCAGATCTAGCTCCACTATCCAGAAGTGAAGAGATGAGATCATTGTAATCAGTGCTTGTTTAAAACAGCATGGTGTAAAGGGGTATTACCAATCGAGTCTTGCACATTAAGAGCAGCTCCGTTTTTTACAAGATATTCAACTATGTTTAAGTGACCTCCTAGAACAGCAAAATAGAAAGCAGTGTAGATATAACTGTTTTTTGTCTCAATATCAGCTTTTTCTATAAAATATTTAACTATATTTAGGTGACCCTTTAAAGCAGCATGGTGTAAAGGGGTATTACCAATCGAGTCTTGCACATTAAGAGCAGCTCCGTTTTTTACAAGATATTTAACAATATCTAAGTGCTTGTTTAAAACAGCATGGTGTAAAGGGGTATTACCAATCGAGTCTTGCACATTAAGAGCAGCTCCGTTTTTTACAAGATATTCAACTATGTTTAAGTGACCTCCTAGAACAGCAAAATAGAAAGCAGTGTAGATATAACTGTTTTTTGTCTCAACATCAGCTTTTTCTATAAAATATTTAACTATGTTTAGGTGACCCTTTAAAGCAGCATGGTGTAAAGGGGTAGTGCCACGATAGTTTGCCTCAGGAGTAGCTCCGTTTTTTATAAGATATTCAACTATGTTTAAGTAACCCTTAGTGGCAGCATGGTGTAAAAGGGTATTACCAATCGAGTCTTGCACATTAAGAGCAGCTCCATTTTTTACAAGATATTCAATTATGTTTAAGTAACCTTCTGAAATAGCAAAATAGAAAGCAGTGTAGATATAACTGTTTTTTGTCTCAACATCAGCTTTTTCTATAAAATATTTAACTATGTTTAGGTGACCATTTGAAGCAGCACAGTATAAAGTGATACTACCAATCGGGTCTTGTAGATTAAGAGGAGCTCCGTTTTCTACAAGACATTCAACTATATCTAAGTGACCACTTAAAGCAGCAGCATATAAAGGAGTATCACCCTTCTTGCTTCGTAGATCAAGAGTAGCTCCGTTTTTTACAAGATATTTAACTATGTCTAAGTAACCACCTTTAACAGCAGCATGTAAGGGGGTAGTGCCACGATAGTTCTTCATATTCGGATTAGCTCCTTTTTTTATAAGACATTCAACTATATCTAAGTAACCCTTTGAAGCAGCAGCATATAAAGGAGTATCACCATCCTTGTCTTGTAGATCAAGAGTAGCTCCGTTTTTTACAAGATATTTAACTATGTCTAAGTAACCCTTAATGGCAGCAAAGTACAAAGGAGTAAAGCCGTGATTGTTCTTTGCATTAGGATCAGCATGATTTTTTATAAGATATTCAACTATACTGAAATTATTCTTGCGAACAGCACTGTGTAGGGGAGTATGATCATCCTTGTCTTGTAAATCAATAGCAACATTTTTTTTACCTACAAGATATTCAACTATTCTTAAGCGATCCATGGAAGCAGCTACATGCAGTAAAGTAGTCTTTACATCCATATCGGAAAATATTATGTCAAAATCTTGTTCTTTTAGCTGATTTTCTATTCTATCAATAACATTACTCTCATCTACACCATCTTGTATTATTGCTCTTAATATCTCTTGCAACTCACTTAAATTCATAATTTTACCTTAGTTTAAAACCGCTTTAATCATTATATGCCTGATACAAAAGTCAAGAATTTTATATGTCTTCCTGAAAATTACGAGCGATTGTTTTAGTTGCTCTGCTTGATCGGTAGAAGGAGCATATTTGTGCAATTCAATAGAAACATGCCTTTCTTCAGCATCACAAAATTTTTAATTATTGACTTTCCCCAAAAACGCAAGAAAGTAAGTATATTTGTGAGAATAATTTAAATAAAAGCGGCGTTGTGAAAATAAAAGCGTAAAATTGTTGCAACGAAGTTGGGCAAATTAGTTCGTACCTAAATGTGGCAAAAGTAGGCTAATATAGCTGGTTTTGCGATATAGTCAAACTATTATACAAGAAAGTTCAAACGGTACAAGTGGTGGGACGAGTATAATTTAAAACCTTAAAAACTATTTTTTAGCATCTGCAAGATCGATACCGTTTGTTTGATCAATTTCAACATTGCTAAGCGCTGTATTTGCTTCATACGAACAGTAACATCCTACTGCAAGAAAAGTTAATGCAGCTACAGCAAGTGAAATACACATTGCTAAATGAAACATTGTTAAACTTGCACCAACAGCAAATGCCACAGATAACAAAAAAGAAACAGAAGCATAGATTACTTGCTTTCTACTTTGAGCATTTACTGCTGAGAGTTTTTTGTTTTCATTACCCAGGCTGAGATCTTTTTCTTTGGCGAGCCGACTATTTTCTGATAAAAGTTGAATTTCTTTTTTAGTAAGACAATCAATACTTGCTTGTTTACTTAATGTCTCATGCTTTAGTTGTGAAACATTTTTCTTTGTACTATTCAGCTCTTTATTTTTACCTTCAAGTTGTTCCTGCAAACATTGGATTTGACTTTCCACCCTATTTTTGCTTTCAAGTTGTTCATGTAGATTTTTAACTTGACTCTCTAGTTCTTTACTTTTGGTTTCAGATTCCTGCAGCTTTGTCTTCAGGTCGTTATTTTCATTTTTGGGCTTTTTCAGCTTTAGCTCATTCTTTAGTTTGTTGTTTTCTTCAGTGAGCTGAGTTACTTCACCAGTTTTGTTAGTTAAGTCTCGCTTTGCACTATTCAGGTGCCCTTCTAGCTGTTTTGCTTGCTTTAGATCTTTTTCTAATTGTGAAATATTTTTCTTTGCAACATCTAGCTCTTTCTTCCCCTCTACGAGTTGTTTTTTTGTTTCCTCAAGTTCTTGAGCAAGTTGAATTACTTCACTAGTGTTGCCAACCAATTCTTGCTTTACACTATCCCGCTCCTGTTCCAACTGAGTTTGTGTGCTCTTAAATGTTTGAATTTCTGCATTCAAGGCTTTATTTTTATCATCCAGCTCTTTTTTGCTGTTTTCAAGGTTAGCTTCTTTGCTCTCAAATTCCCTAGTTATTTTAGCCAATTCTTGCTTTGCACTCTCTTGCTCTCGTTCTAACTGAGCTTGTAATTGTGAAACCTTTTGATTTGCATCATCAATCTTTTGTTTTGCTTGTTCCAAATCTTCTTTTAATTTTAAAATATTTTCATTTGCATTATCCAGCCCTGTCTTGCTGTTTTCAAGGTTAACTTTTATGTTCTTATATTGCTCTTTAAGCTTACTGCTTTCTTCAGTAAATTTAGTTACTTGATTATTTAGCTTGCTAATCTTTTCCTCCTTCTCTGCAAGCTGAGCTCCTGTACTCTTAAGTTCTTTAGCTTTTGCATCCAAGCCTTGATTTAGCTTTTTCTTCTCCTGCGCAAACTGAGCTTGTGTATTTTTAAACTCTTCCAGCTTTTGGTTCGCATCATTCAGCTCTTGATCCTTGCTGTTAAGTTCCTCAGTTTTTTCATTCAAGCTTTGTTGTGTACTCTTTAGCGTTTCTTTTAGTTGACTCTTGTCTTGAGTCAATTGAGCTACTTTATCATTAAGCTCATCACACTCTTGTTCTTCTTGTTTCAATTTTTCTTCTAATTTTGGGGCATATTCAATCGGTATTTCAGAAAGCTTAATATCCTTATTTTCTTCCCTGACTTCTTCAAAGAATTTCTCGCCATCTATACATGTAAAGTTAAGTAGACAATTTATTAAGTGGTAAAATGGACTAAGCACGTAAGAAATATAAAAATACCTAGATGCATTGCTGTCTGATTTAAAATTTTCCTGCTTTACTTCCCGAATAAGTTTATAATAGGTATCAATTTTATGATAGTATGGCTCTAAATAATCTAGAACTTTATCCGTTTCTAGTTTTAATGGTTTACCTACATGTTTATAATGCGCACCAGCATTACCGTGTGGCAGACGGTCTGATTGACAAGCTACTCTAATAGTCTTCTTTCCAAGACACTCACTGTAAACTTCAGCAGCATCATTGTAGAAAACTCTTGGGGAGCCAAAAGTTGCAACATTAATGTCTTTGGCTTCTTCTGTTTTATCAAGACATAAAGCAGCTATAGTAGCAAGAGCACCTCCCATGCTATGACCTGTAACATTAATTTTTAAACTTTTGATTCCTTCTAATCCTTTATCATTAGCATGCCCTTGTAATATCTTGTGTACGCTGGGCCAAGAGCGTTTGAATAAAGAGTAGAAACCAGAGTGGATATAATTATCTCCAGATAAAAATGATAACTTAGTCAAAGATGCACGAAGATCTTCCTTCAAATCATTCAAATCGCGAGTACCATGATAAGCTATAGTTACTTCCTTGTCTTTAATAAAAACATAACCAACATCTCGATTGTATGAATTGCTACCCGTCAAAGCATAGCCGACATTGTGTTGTTCTAATTTATAATCACTATCCGAGCAATATTTATCTTGAATGAGTTCATTGTCATAAAATTTTATTATTTGATAACCTGCTTCTTCAAACTGCCTTTTAGTTTCATATTCATCTTTCTTTAATTTCCTGTCCCCATCACCATAGGCAATTTTACTGAGAGTACACATTTCTAGTAATTTTTCTTTATCAAATTCTGCAATTTGTCCTGTTATCAGATCGGCAAGGTCAGAAGCATCATTTAACTCACTATTCTCAGAACGCTCTATATTCTTCCATATTTTAATTAAACTAGAAATGTCTTGATTCAAAAGCGCGTCGAGATCATGTTCATCTCGAGCTTCTAATTCACTCTTAATTGGTCCGAGCTTTTCAATTAAGACCTCTTTTATTAAAGTATTGCTAATATTTACAAAATCATCGCTAATAGAATTTTGATTATCAATAACACCTGGCATATTTCTTACTTACTACAAGCTTAATTAACTTAGTATACCACTATGCAATTATTTAGTCAAATAAGTTATCAATTTAATAAGATTAACCATAAATCTTTTCGTCTTCAACGGTACAAGCAATATTTGTTCAGGAGCGTTTCTGGGAGGAATATTACAGTAACTAGCGTTAACAGCAATTCAATTATTTACTTTCTTCACAAAACACAAAAAAAGTACGTATATTTGTGAGAGTTTTTTACGTAAAAGGGGTGTTTCAAAAACAAAAACGTAAAATTATTACAACAAAGCTAAGCGAATTAGTTCGTATATAAATGTGGCAAAATAGGCTAATATAGCTGGTTTTACGGTATAGTAGAATTATTATATAGAAAAGTTCGCACAGAACAAGTGGTAGTCCATACGATCCCAAAGAAACTTGTTCTCACCGCCCTTGATTTTGAGCACTGAAAATGGTTGATTTACTTGAGATGTTAATAATATAGTTTACTGAATTAATAGTAATTCATTTGAGAATAAAAAGAAAAATTTATGATAATTTTACATTTCAAATGGATATTGTTCTTTTTATAAAAAATATTCCTATACTGCGCAAGGTCAAGTTGTTAACCACATCAATTTTTCTTTCAAATTAAATCTTATCTTTTACAATGAATCTTACGTTTAAATTATTTGATACCCAAAATTAAGGAAGCCATTTTAAACGGCACACAACCTCAGCATCTAAAACTAGCTGACTTGAAGGAAATATCACTCTCATGAGAGGAGCAAATGAAGGTGCTTTACGGACAAGAGTCTTAATAATAGTCTTCTATATTATTGTTAATAAACACCACCATAAAATATGCAGAAACAACCTAGAAGACCGATTACAACCAATGCGTAAATATAGAGTAAAGAAAACTTCATCCACCTATTAACTTCTACCTACTACCTCTACCATTGCTATGGTTATAAACTCTACTCACTCCATCAATTTTATCTAATGCAGACTGCGGGTTACCAAAATCAATTGATATCACTCTTTCTCCGCCTAATTGTAATGCTCCTCCACCTCCACGCTGTGGGTATTGGAGTCCTAAAAATTGTAATAGTAATGGATCAATTTCATGTTGAATTCCTGGATGATCTTGAATCAATCTACCCCTAGGAGAAGATAGAGGATCATTTTGGAATAATTGTGAAATATTTCTTCTCCGATTTTTAAAGTATTGTTCATTTCTTTGAGATTGTCTAGTGTCATTTCCAATGCCTACACTAAGAAGACCACGTATATAACCTATAATACCTTCACCTTTCTCTCCAAAGTTATTATTTCCCTGTAAAGCTTGATCAATAGCTTGGTTAATATCCCTAGCATTTTCGTATACCCATATGCCACAATTATGGCCATCTGTTTGCTGATGAACGGAAACATTATGGACATTATCATCGTTAATATCACATTCTCTTAAAGCTCCTCGAATATTATTGTCAATACCACTATCTGGACCAAGTGAATCAGCATAATACCCATAATAATTTCCATTTTGGTGTACAATAACTAATGTAACCCAATGACGATTACCTACATTAATAATAGCAATTAATCTATCTTTTTCACCCGAATCTACTTTTTGTTTAAAGTTAGCTATGTGACTACTTAATAAGCCCCTACCTGTTGGATCATTTTGATTTCCATCGACTCCTACTGAAGTTATTGTAAAATCATGACGATTATTAGTTGGATTAGATCGATCATCATGGAAAGTATATTGTTGTGCAGCGAAAAACATGTCATGAGTTTGTAGCCAATAACGATAATTTTGATTATCTGTTGCAAAGTCTAGTGCAAGTAGATCATGCACATCTTCTATCTCACGAGCGTTGTTTCTACGAAGGATAGCATTTATTTGTTGTAATATTCCTTGTGCTGTAGAAGTACCACCTCCCCTTATTCTTGACTTTAATGTTTCTATTACCTGTGCTCTAGTACCTTGCAAGTAACTAAATGGAACGTGCAGATTATCATCTATATCAAGCAAAAAAATCGAGTTCTGTCCTGGTTTTTTTTCCGTGTAAAAGCGTCTGAAATTTTCACGAGTTTGATCTGACAATAGATTTTCTGGTGGATTTTCATCAATAACACTATTAGGTCCTACTAGTCCTCTAGTACTGCGATCAAGCCTATGTATATATAGTCTTTGTGGAATAGATATAAGACCTTCTACTCTCTCTGCACCTGCATTAAATATAAGAGGAAATAAAACCACCTCATTTCCAGAAGTAATAAGCAAATATCCTCTTTGCTTGTTCATAAGTTCTTTTATTCGATCTTTTGCGTTATTCTCCTTTTGTGCTACTTCTTCTGCATTATTAGCAAATCTTAATACATATCCAATTGGATGAGTATCTGGATCATTTTCTGTAGGTTGTCTTAATAATAAAAGGTCTAATCTCTGTTCTGTAATTCTTGTGAGTATTACCCTTTCTCCTTCTTCTTCCTGACCCCTTTTCAAACTATATTTTTGACCAACTTTATACATAGCAAACACTTTATAAGGATTATCACTAGCATAAAATGTACCATGTAGTATAGAACGGAACTTATCCTCACTATTAACATTTATTGCATCCATAAGCGGCATCAATGCTCCAGAGATCTCTTGAAATAGTTCTCTATGCTGACCTACATTTTTCCAGCCATCATTCATAACCCTTTCTGAAATACCATGTACATTTTCAGCATTAGGCACTTGTACAAGATCACCATCAAGAAAATTATTTGCATTATTATTTTGGTAATCGTGATATAAACCAAGGTCATTTGGTTGATCAATATATAGCTCAAATTGGTCATTAAGTGTGCATGAAACTTCCCATACATGAACATTATTCCCATTCATATTAAGATCTTGTAATTTGATTGCTCCTTGTTGTTGCGCATCGTGAGCTCTAATATGAAGTATAACTATATCAGAACCTTGAGCATGAAAAACCATGGTTAAAGCATGACCCCCATCATCATATCTAAATATGTGTTTTGTTACTTGCAGTCTATTGTTTTGTATTAACACCTGCTCGTGATCAAAAGCACTACTCCCAAAAGCGAACCCAGTTATGCAATCAAATATTCTATTATAATTCTCTGCATTTCTTGGTATTTCATTAGGAAGATGGTAAAGTAAGAAATCTCTAATATTTTCTCTAATTCCTTCATTCTCCAAACACTCAAATAATCTTTGTACTAAAGGAAATCTATCCTGTTGAAGCCCTACCGTATCAACACTAAAAGGATCTAGATTTAAATTAAAATTTAATCCAACACAGACAGTATTTCTTGATTCAGTATGGATAGGTATAAATGAAGAATTGTGTAACCTTCCAGCGTAGCCTATGGCACAGTTTAATGCAACATCTGACGGTGTGTCAAATATAGCAAGATTAATAACAATAGGAATATTTTCTCTTTCTGCTTGATGACGTACAAGAAATGCAACATGTGAGTTTCTAGGAGATAAGTCAAGGTCAATGCCTATTGTGTAGCGATGACTAAAATTTGCTAAGAAGCCTAATAAAAACCCGTGACTCTCAAACTTTTGACTGCGATTTTCAATATTATTTTCTATCTGCGCTCTATAATTATTATAGGTATAGCTCTTCTCATAATAGTCAGAACAAATCATAAAAAAGCAGAATCAACAGCTTGACGGAAAGACTGAAAAATAGGGATATTTTTTCTAGCTCTGTTCTTTATAGCAAACCAATGATGCTCAATTTCGTTAAAGTCTGGAGAATATGGAGGAAGATAAAGAATTTCAGCACCTACTCCTTTAGCAAGATCATCGATTTTTTTAGATTTATGGAAAGCAGCGTTATCAAGAATTACAGTTTGGCCAGACCTTAAAATTGGAGTCAAAAACTGCTCAAACCAAGCCTCAAAAACATCCTTGTTGCAGTATCCCTCAAAGGTCAATGGAGCAATGATTTTCTTTTTATTTAGAGCTGCAATCATACTGACACGCTGAGTTTTTTTACCTGATTTTAGTGAATGAAACCTCTCTCCTTTTCTGCAATATCCGTATGGGTAGTCTTCTGTATTGTCTATCCCAGATTCGTCAATATATACAAGATTTTCAGGATATTTTGTTGCTATAACCTTTGCAAATTGAGCTCGCTTTTCTTCATTTCTTTCTTTATATCCGTAGGTCTTTTTTTCTTGTAAAGCCAATATTTTTAAGTGCGCGGTGAATCGTTTGTCGACTGATATTGCCCCAGAGTTTAGCCATCTCTGACTGAGTTTTGCCGCCATGGTTTTTTGCAAATTCGGTGAAGACATTCCAGTCGGTAATTTTATGGTTATATCCTACGCTTCCAGGCTTTTTTGACTGAAAATCTCCTGTTTCCTCACGCCTTTTCTGCCACTCATATAAAGTCGTTTTTCCAATTTTAAATCTCTTGGCAACAGTTGCTCTACTTTCTCCCTCATCCAATGCTTCCATTGCTTTTTTCCTTAAGTCATAACTATACGCTGCTGGCATACAAACCCCACTACCATAAATCCATATCTTACCTTATTTGGATTATTATGAGAAGAGCTATATCAGTTATATATTCTAAAATATCTTCTCGGAGAGAATCTCTTACATTTTCTTCGTCATCATTTGTTAGTATTTCCATAAAGTTGTCAATCCTTTGTTGACCTTGTGCTACCTGTGCAAAATTGACTGATCTATCAAGTTGTCTGAGCTGATTTTGATTAAGTTGTCTTCCTTCTATTTCCTTAATTGTTAATCTGTGATTTCTAAAGAGTTGCCTCAAGAAATGAACCTCGGATGCTGAATATTTGGCAAATTTATCTCTACCTCTAAAATCCTTTTCACGAATCGCCTCGAATACTGTTGCAATTGCCTCTCCCTGACTCTTGCCCTTTCCATGCATGCATACTTTGTATTGCTCAAAATTTAGGTCTTCTTCCCTTAAATTTGGATTTTGCCGTCTAATCTCTCGCACTAGAGCATTTCTCTCCCTTGTACTGAACCTTAACCCATCACTATTAGGACGATCAGAAATACTGTAACATCTGACAACTTGCTGTCCGTCACGATAAACAGCGACTTTTAGGTTCCCTGTATTTCTATTTCTACCACCTGTATCAATACCATGATTATCAAAACGAAAATACACTCTCTCATTTGCTTTTAAGATATTAGCATCATGTGCAGTAGCAAACATACTAAAAAAGAATACAGGAAGAAAACGACCTGCACTTACATGATACAAGAAAGATGGACATTGATCTAAAAAAGATTCAAATCCTTGTCTGAATCCTTCAAGATCTCCATCCACCAAACTCCTAATAAGTCCATCACCATTACTCATACAAAATACCCCTTATTTACTACGACCAGAAACACCAAGAGTTCATAAGTGGATTACTTATTACCACTAAGCGTAAAGATGCTTTTTTTCTTATAAGAAGAAACACCACTTACACTAGGAGTTCCAAGCTCAGACTGCGGACTATCATCAACTGGCAAAGTTGTTTTCTTACTACCATGAGCTTTAGATCGTGATCGCAAATTACTACAAGGACCATCACCTCCAGGTGGTAAAATTGTTTTCTCTAACTCAGAGAATAATTCTTCTGCAAACAGACCGTAATCTACATTTACTCTTTTACCTTCTCTACCACATAATCTAAGACTTTTTATTATCCTTCCCTTAAAGAACTCAAATCTTTCAGGAAAGCTATTTTTAGCAAATAACATCATATCTAGTATTTCTTTTTTCTCTATTTCTTTTTCCTCATCAGACTTATAAATGTCTTCTCGTTTCCAGTTAACTATCAATTCTGCAAGTACACCCTTTATAGGAATTCTATCATTTGAAGTATTAATAATAGCAGCCTTTTTATATTCACTAAAACTACCACACTGCCAAATCTCCATAATGAGAGATCTAGCTTGAACGCTTGATTCAGGATTTTTCAACATTGTATCTGAAAGTGAAGAAAGAAGAATCTCATAGTTTTGCTGTGAGAATATTTTCTCTGAATGATCTCCACGTTCTGAAACTCCTTTATAACACCAATACTGTACCAAATCATGAACCGTATCAAAAAAACATGAACGTATTAACCTACTAAAAAGGAAATATACCCCTCTATCCTTCTGCAATAATTTCTGTAAAAGAGTATCTTTGTCAGCTATATTCCTTACACAAAAATCTAAAATAGGAGCGTCTTTCTCAACAGATTGAGGACGAGACAGAGCAATAATAGCTTCTGTAAGTTTCTTTTCCTTATCTTCTTCTTTTAAATGATTATAAAAATACTCTACTCCTTCGCTCCATTCAAGTTTTACAGCACTGTCAAAACCTTCTGACGCATTACTTGGTTGCTTTAATCCCCCAGATTCTCTATCGATCCAGAAACTTAATACAGGATCTTCCCTTTTCATCCCATACAAAAGTGAATTTAGTATGTATTTATTATCATCTTTTACAGGACGACCATTACCATCAACTGCATTAGATGAAAAACTTCTTTTATAGGAATCAAATTGCTTCTCAAAGAGGGAAGGAATTTTATCTACTACGCAATACCTACAAGCTATATTATATTCTGAAAGTGGATTATCTATTCCACCTATTTTCTCTTCAGTAAACCTTTGACCTAAAGCAGCATTATTTAATCTTATACCTGACCAGCAGTCTTCATCTTGGAACACTTCATGCAAAAACTTCAGCTTATCATCTTTAAAGTATTTTATGTGCCCCATAAAGTTATCTTGAAGGACCCCCACCCATCTCTTGATAGCTGACTTCCTCCCGGCAGCAACTGTTGGATCTGGATGTTTAATAGCTTCCTGTAATTTTTTGGACATCGTAGCCCGAAGCTCTTTCTGTGTTGGCATTAACCCCTCCTATTAAGTATTTATATAAAAAAGGCATTGTACAGACATTAGAATGGATTGCAATATTAAAATTACTAGAATAGAGGGTTTAATAAAAGACGTTATGGCTAAAACTTCTTTTCTTGAATTTTCTCAATATAATCAACAGAGAGGCCAGTATCTTCAGCGATAACATCTGTTCACCTTTTTTTCGCCGATTTTGATGCCTTCTTCTCTACCTTTTTCAGTAGCATCATCAAGTTTTTGAGCGAGCACTCTAAAATTATATAAACTTCTGGATGGCACACCTTTTTCATAAGCCCCACCTAGATCAAGTACAAAACTGCCTGTATCTTTGAGCTTGCTATGTACTAATTTTGCAAATCGACTAAGCCATGCAACATATTCCGCTTGGGATTCATTTCCGTATTCTTTTTTTCTTTGTAAAGCAAACGGTGGACTGGTGATTACGAGATCTAAGCTTGTATCTGGTAATTGCGGCAATAGGTTAAGAGCTTACTATTACCCACAAATATGAACGTTTGTTGCATAGCTCTTAATGGTATAACTTTTGCTTGAAATAACTGTTTATATGGTGCAATTTACAGCTTTTAGTTGCTAAAATTATAACTCTTAATTTAATAATTTTAATCTAACAAGCTTTCAAGTTAATAAAATTAAATTATTTGAGTAAATACAATACCATGTCTTTATTTGTGGGTAATAGTAAGGGTTAAGAGAGTCTTCACAATATGCAGCTCCCCTATCCGTAATATATGTGGGTTTATTATTAAATTTAAATTTTTCCAATATGTGTGCCATATGAAAGATACTTATATTTGGGTATGTTAAAGAAAAAAATGACTGTCATAGATGGTCTTAGAATTGCATTTTAGGCTTTGGGTGGAGGTTATTATGCCACTTTTACAACCACCTCTATAAACGCCCTTTAAACCCCGGCAAATGAATTCATGAGTTTAGTAGCTATAAAAAACTTCAAAAATACCTATTTTAGGTGTGAGAGACTAATCTTCTAAGAAACTCTTTCTGCTAGTAGCTCTTTTTTAATCAAGACATAACCAAATTCACTAGCTTTCTTGCTTAGAGTCTTCACTATTTTTTCCTTATATAACTTTTCATAGTAATCAATGCCCTTCTCTACATATTCCTGTCCATACTTTAGCATACTATAAAAAATGCACGCCAATTTCCTAGCCGTAGCGGTAATCGCTTTCGGTGCTCCTAGTCGTTTTTTTAACCTTCTGCAATATGCACCAATCCCACCGTTGCTTCTTGACACACACTGGGCAGCCATCCTAAAAGCATTTGCAGCACGAGCAATAACTTTGCGAGTTCTCGTCCCAAATACTTTTTCCCCTGTAACTTTATTAGCAGGACTTAGCCCCAACCAAGAAGTAAAGTGCTTCTCTGATGGCCATTTATCGTGGTTCAAACCAACTTCTGAGATAATTGTTTGTATAGTTAGCACATCAAGCCCAGGAACTTTAGTAAAATCAATACCGGTTACTCTATACAGTTCTTCGTGTAAAGGAAAGTCTGGTCTGTTTTTTGAAAACCTATTCTTTATTTTGCTGCATCGCTTATTCTCGTCAGATTTTGTTTCAAATGTTTTGTAATATTGTTCGATGCTTTTGTCGCATTCTGCTATTTTTTCCTGATAAATATTATACAATTCAAATTCTTGCTTTAACACAAATAAGAGTTCCTTTCTGTAGTCGCCTTTTAGCGCTTTTGCCATGGTAGATCTATCATTTCTTATCCGTACATCTCTCAATTCTGATAATTTTTCAGGATTCCTTTCACCTTCAATTATTGCTTTGATAATTTGCATACCGGTCACTCCAGTAATATCACTTATGACTTTGTGTAATTGAACGTTCATTTGAATTAACGCTTTTTGCATACGTAGAATATGTGTGGATGCACTTTCAATCAGGTTGCTACGTTGCCTAACGTAATTACGCAACACACACATTTGATCATCAGGTCTAAACGACCCATGGAGTAATCCATAGCTGTGTAATTGTTGTAACCATTGACAGTCTTGAACGTCGGATTTTCTACCAGGCACGTTCTTAATATATCGTGCATTTACCAATTTTACCTCAAATCCATATGACTCAAGTATTTGAAACAAAGGAATCCAATATACTCCTGTTGATTCCATAGCTACTGTTCTAACTTTACATTTCTTTAACCACCCTGCTAAGTTATGAAGATCAACTGTAAAGCATCCAAATTTTTTGACACGTTGTTCATCTCTTCCTTCAGGTACACATACATAATGTACAGCTGAGCCGATATCAATTCCTGCTGTATCAGGATTCACTATTTCTAGTTTACTTTTTGCCTTTATCATGGTAATTATCCTACTATAACTTATAATGGAGAAGCACTTAAGCTTGGGACGGTTAGATTATACAATCTTCTAATCGAGGTAGTCATAATAGACTCCATCAGTGGTTTAACCGTTCCTCCAAAACCACGCTCCTAAACGGGCACTTAAGCACCATTGATCAGTCGGTTATAACTGCAGAAGTACTTCTTGATAAATTATATATAAAAATTGCTATGGAAGTGAAGAAATAGTTTCTTTCCGGTTTAACAAGATTTTTTTCTTGTTCGACGCTCCTAATAAAACACAAGCCAAAAGCTCAATTACGATTATCGTGAGCCCACACCTTTACATGATAAAGATCTTGAAACTTAATGTCAATATTTTCAGTAGCAAATTTATGTTAAATCTATATCCTTTTAGCATGGACAAAAAGAAGATACATTGCCAGTAGAAGATAAAGTGTTGGCAACTATCGCTTATCATAGAGCGGATAGAAAATGAGGTTAGAAGAAGTGAATGAGTTGCTAAGGCAAATGGAAGAAAAGCCACATTCTGAACACGGAAGGCCAACTTATATAGAAATGAAACTGAGTGATATTGAAAAATTGTTTGAAAGAAGATAGATTAAACTTGTTGAAGTGATCTTTATTGAGATAGTTCTTCTAGTTATTAAGGAGTCAGTATAGAATGTAAATATTTGTTTTGTAGATAAAGAGTGGCTGCTAATAACCCTAATTTTTTAGACTACAAAGTAGGACAGAAAGTAAGAAGTTGTAGGCTAGCGAAGAGATATACTCAAAAGGATTTAGCAAGTAAAATCGGTACAAAATATCAGGTCATACTACAGTATGAAAAAGGAAAGCGTAAAATTTCAATCAGAAGGTTATATAGCATCGCAGAAGCACTATCAGTTAGCATTATAGATCTTATTCCTGAACACACAATATCAAATGAAAACAGTTATCTCGAGAGTGAGGAGAAAGAGATATTAGATCTAGTAGAAAAGTATGAGAAAATTGAGAATCAAGAATTACGTAATGTAGTTTATTCATTAATTACATCTGCACAGGCTAGCAAGGAAAATAGTAGAAAAGTGGCAAGAATAGAGGTGGCAAAGAATCTAGTTAAAGCAGGAGTTTCTGTTGAAATAATTTTCCAAGCAACGGGCTTATCAACTGAAGAATATAGTAATGCAGAGGAAAAAACTACTTCTGTAGACTATAGGATGGGACAAAGGATAAAAAAGCTAAGGATAATGCGAAAGTACACTCAGGAAGACTTGGCAAAAAAAATTAGTACAACGCGTCAAAAAATAAGCGACTATGAACAAGGAAATATTGCTGTTCCACTTGAAAAGTTATATGAAATAGCAAAGGCGTTATCAGTCAGCATTAAAGATCTACTTACAAGGCGACATAGTGAAGCAAGCAGTGGTTTAATAGAGAAATACAGGGAAATTGAGGATCAAGAGTTACGCAACGGATTTTATGTACTGATCAAATCTTTATCTGAAGGTATGGAGATTATTGCAGGAAAGGTCAAGAAAGCGGAAAAAGCCGAAATTGCAAAGAATCTACGTAGATTAGGAATTTCTATCGATATTGTTTTACGAACAACTGGGGCAACTGAGCTACTTTTTTAAAAATACAACTTAAGAAATATCTTTTGCATTTTACATAAAAAATAAACAAAAAAAATGAAAAATTGATTTGACTTCGCCCGAAACCTATGGCTTTATGCCAATACTACCAAGAAAACAGTAGTAAATAATTAAAAAAAATTAGTAGCTAATAGGAGGTATATCTTATGAATAATAATAATAAAAGTAAAGATAAAAATGAATTTAGAGAAGAAATAGAGAGAATACGACAAAGCGGGGGAGGAAAGGCTTTACTTAATCATGAAATAGTAGCAATATTTCTAAGTGTAGTGCATGGTAAGACCCAAGCCCAAGCTATTGCTAGAAGGTTAACAGACAAGTATTCTGGAATAAGTAAGATCTTCAGCCAAGAGATGGATGATCTGAAAATGGTAGAAGGGGTGACTGATGATACAACAGCGATAATTTCGTGTGTTAAGGAAACTTTAGAGAGGGCACCAACCGAAGAGTTCAAGGAAGAACCGGTAATAGACGATTGGGAAAAGCTCGCAAAATATTTGAGTACGAGTATTGGTTACTCAGAAAGAGAAAATCTCAAAGTAATGTATTTGAATAAAGGGTATCGTTTAGTAGAAAAAGAGACTTATACTGGTACAGTTGATCATATACCTTTTTATATAACAGAAATAACAAGAAAAGCAGTACTTGCAAGAGCAACATCAATTATAATATCTCATAACCAACCTGGCGGAACTGTAAAGCCATCAGAACGTGATGAAGCTATGACTAAAGACTTAGCTTCAGCTTGTGCAACCATAGGTATAAAGTTAGCAGATCACATTATTGTTGCAGGCAACAACTATTTTAGTTTCAAGGAAAAAGGATTGTTATGACTGTGCTCGAACTTTTCTTTTCAAGTTTTAAGCAGTAATTTGAACCTAAAAAGCTTTTCTGATCCAAAATTGTATTTATGTTTTTTATTTTTGTTGAAATATAAATATACAAAAGTATTTGCAAATTACGGATTTATGTTTTATAATTCCTGGAAAAGAGCATATTGGGTTAATAATAAAGTCACAAATTGCGCTGTAGACTTAGATAATATGTTTAATATAGGAGGCTATATGACTAATAAAAAAATTACAGTAGTTGGTAATACTCGTAAGTTCAACATTGATCTTAGCAAATTACCGGACGAAATATTAAGTGATCTTGAAGGCATAAGTTGTACTGATATACAACAGTCTAACTTTGTGAGCAAAATTAATAAGCCTGGAGGCGCGATGCCTTCCCCTAGTAGAGATGCTCGTGAAAAGTCAATCAACTTTGGGAAAGGACTTGATCTTATTTATGGCACAAAACCTTTGGGTGATCAAGAAAATCCATTTGTCTTATTGCAAAAAATAAAGCCAAGTGCAAGCGAAAATAAAAAGTTGAGCTGGTTTAAAAGTGCAGTGGTAAAAGCAGGCAGCCCAAAAGAGATGCATAAAGTTGTGGATCAAGCTCTATCTGCTGGCATAAGAATAAATGCATGTCATGAAGGAGAATGGAGCTTTGCTGAGTATGTAATACTGGGTATGCATTTTCACAAGTTCAAAAAAGGTGATCAGAAAAAGATAATGAGTAAATTAATACTGAGAGGAGCAGAGTTTCATGACAATCTGTTGCAGAATAAACTGGTAGATGAAATTTATAAAGAACTGCAACCAGAGGTTCAGCCACAGATAGATAAGCAACTTAGGGAACAGAGAAAAATTGGTGAAAATGCTGTTCGAGGAGGAAACGTAATAGGTGTAGAGATAGACAACAAAACATGTATTACGGAATTTTCTGAGGATAGCACAGTAGAGGTGGCAAAAGTACTAGAGGGCTTAAACAGAAGTAGTATCATAAAAATGGGCGATAGCACAATAGAAGTCGAAAGCGAGAAAGGAGGTAAAAGAGACTATATAGGTGTGTCAGGCACCTTTGAGATAACATTTCCTACAAGCATTGGTGGGCTAGGAGTTGTAGTATACCACGATGCAAAAAATTACGGTCAAGTACAAGTGAGAGTAGCAGATAGGGAAATGTGGGATGAGCTACAAAGAAGAGGAGAAGTAGTAGGGAAAGATTGCCTCTTTGGTGGAATGACAGTTGAAGAGGCGGTAAAGAGAGGAAATTTTCCGGGGCGTGGCATCTTGGGTGAAAATAAGACCATAGAAGAAAGAGAGACAGTTAGTGAAGCATTGTCTTCGTCTTTGTGGGCAAATAGGGTACAAGGAGGTAGTCAGGAAACCTTTAGGGCACGTTAGGAGAGGAGTTTTTTTCCGTCCATTTGTAAAAGGATCTAAAGCAACTTCCAATTTCACAGTAAAGTTGAGCTATAGCAAAAAATCCTGTAATAGTATATTTTTTTGTGAAGGAAAGTGACCACCCCCTTAGATTACGAAGTAGGACAAAAAGTAAGAAGTTGTAGGTTAGCCAAGGAGTATACTCAGAGAGATTTAGCGGAGAAAATCGGTGTAAAATACTGGGTAATACTCCATTATGAAAAAGGAAAGCGTAAAATTTCAATCAAAAGGTTATATAGCATCGCAGAGGCATTATCAGTTAGTATTATGGATCTTATTCCTGAACACACAATATCAAATGAAGAAAATTATCTCGAGAGTGAGAGGAAAGAGATATTAGATCTAGTAGAAAAGTATGAGAAAATTAAGAATCAAGAATTACGTAATGTAGTTTATTCATTAATTACATCTGCACAAGCTAGCAAGGAAAATAGTAGAAAAGTGGCAAGAATAGAAGTGGCAAAGAATCTAGTTGAAGTAGGAGTTTCTGTTGATACAATTTTCCAAGCAACGGGCTTATCAACTGAAGAATATAGTAATACAGAAGAAAAAACTGATTCTGCAGACTACAGGGTAGGACAAAGAATAAAAAAGCTAAGGCTGATGAGAAAATATACCCAAGAGGGCTTAGCAAATAAAATTGGTGTAACACCCCAGAAAATATATGACTATGAACAAGGACATATAACCGTTCCACTTGAAAGATTATACAAAATAGCAGAGGCATTATCAGTTAACATTGCGGTTTTACTGTTAGGGCAAATAGAAGAAGTTGTGGCAAGAGATGAACTGAGCGGTTTAATAAAGGAATATAAGGAAATTGAGGATCAAGATTTACGCAACGGATTTTATGTACTGATCAAATCTTTATCAGAAGGTATACAGATTATCGAAGAAAAAGTTAAAAAGGCAGAAAAAATAGAAATTTCAAAGAATCTACTTAGATTAGGCATTTCTATTGACATTGTCTCGCAAGCTACTATATGAGAGATTTATGGTGAAAAAAGTAGGAGGTATGTTTGTTTCTATAAGAAAACCGGCTATTAAAGGTTACTATAACCCAGAGTATATAGACTCTATTGATTATAAAGTAGGGCAAGAAGTGGAAATTTGTAGGTTAATACAAAGATATACTCAGATAGACTTAGCAGATGAAATCGGCGTAACATATCAGGAAATACACAAATATGAACAAGGGTATAATCCTATCTCAATTGAAACATTATATAAAATAGCGAAAGCATTATCAGTTAATACTGCAGATCTACTTCCTGAACCAAAAGTACTAAATGAAGATTGTTATTTTGAAGGTGAGGCAGAAAAAATATTAAGCCTGGTGAGAATGTATGAAAAAATTGAGAATCAGGAATTACGCAAGGCAATCTACTCATTGGTTGAATTTGCCAAGGGCTACAAAGAAAGCAGCAGAAAAGAAGCAAGAGAAGAAGTGTCAAATAATTTAGTTAAAGAGAACATCTCTGTTAGTATTATCTTACAGGCAACAGGCTTATCTACTTGCAAATATACAGAAAAGAAAGTACGTACTGATTCTATAGATTACAAAATAGGGCAAAGGGTAGAAATCATACAGTTAATACGTGGGTATACACAAGAAGATTTAGCAAATAAAATAGGTGTAACACCTAAGGAGATAAACGACTATGAGCAAGGGTACATTGCCATTCCACTTGACACATTATATGAAATAGCAAAGGCATTATCAGTGAAAGTAAGGGTTTTACTGCCTGAAATAAAAAAAGATGAGAGTAATGAAGTAGAAATAAGTGAGACTGAGAATCAAGAATCATGGAGTAGATTGAGCGCATTAGTTGAAACTCTGTCTAAAAGTATGAAGGTTGTTAAGGAAAAAGTTAAAAAAGCAGAGAAAATCAAGGTTGCAAAAAATCTAGTTAAGGCAGGTGTTGCTATTGAAATCATCTCTCGAGCAACTAGCTTATGTGCTGGGGAATTTGCGTAATTTGAATCCCAATTGAAACTTATAGCAAAAATTTCATATAGAGCTACCTGGTTATTTTTTAAATTTTGAATATAAAAACCGACCTCCACAGAAGAGCTTACAGAGGTATTTATGGTCTCGGACGTCCTTTTTCATCTTTTTACAGTTACCACCATAATATAGCTCTAAAGCCTGTTAAATGGGACATGGCAATTTTCCTCGTATTTATGCCATAAAAACACCTATTTTTGATCTGTAGCTTTAATAAATGCAATCCAAAATAGCAAGTGGGCTATAAAGGCAACCCCATTCTTCTTCAGTTAAAATTTTAACACCCAGTTCCGTAGCCTTTTTATACTTTGATCCAGGTTTTTCGCCGACAACCAAGAAGTCCGTTTTAGGCGATACACTTGAACTCACAATTCCGCCTAAAGATTCTGCCTCTGCTTGCATCTCCTTTCTCTCTCTTGACAGCTTGCCAGTAAAAACCACTATTTTTCCGCTAAGAGGGGAATTAGCACTTACAGGCTCAATCTTTAGTTGAGAAGCGAGATTCTTTACCATTTCAACATTATCCTCTTCAGAGAAAAATTCCTCCAAGGAAGTTATAGTTTCTTCGCCTATGCCTATTATGCTCATTAATTTATCAGGAGCTTCTCTATCATAAGGTAATTGAGCCATCCAACCATCATAAGATTTGTAATGATTAGCTAGTATTTTTGCTGCACGCGATCCTACAAGTCTAATTCCCAAAGAAGATATAAATTTTTCAAGAGTTATGGTTTTTCTACTATTGATAGAATTCAATAAATTAGATATTAATTTTTCACCCCACCCTTCTTGTTCACTTAAGTTGAAATTTTTTAGTTTTTCTTCCAGAGCAAAAATGTCAGATATTTTCCTTATCAAACCAAGGTCATAAAAGAACTCTATTTGCTTATCGCCAAAACCTTTAATGTCAAGGACTTCCACAAAATGTTTTAACTTTCCTATTTGTTGTGCTGGGCAAACGTTTCCTCCAGAACATCTAGCTGCAGCTTCAAATTTATCTACTGCACATCCGCATTCATGGCAAGTATCGGGAAAAACAAACTTTGGTGTATTACGAGGACGAAACTTTTTGTCCACTTCTACAATCTTTGGAATGACGTCGCCTGCTCGAGCTACTACTACAACATCTCCTTCCCTTATGTCCTTGCGCTTGATTTCATCTTGATTATACAGATTTGCTTTAGTAATGAGAACTCCGCCTATGTTTATCGGAGCTAATTGAGCAACTGGTGTTAATTGGCCAGTTCTGCCTACCTGTACCGATATCTTCTCTATTTTAGTTTTTCCATGAGCTGCAGGAAATTTGTGAGCTATGGCCCATCTAGGAGCTTTATTTGTGTTACCTAGATGATCTTGTAGCTGTAAATTATTGACTTTATAGACTACCCCATCGACATCATAACCTAATTCATGGCGATTATCATACATTCTGTTATAAAACTTTAGCATTTCATCCACATTGTTTGCCAAGCATTGATGTTCATTAATGCAGAAACCAAATTCTTTCAGTTTATTTAACACTTCAAGCTGTGTTTTCTCTGTACCACCAATTAACGAGTATGCAAAATATTTCAGCGGTCTCCTAGCGGTAACTTCTGGATCCAATTGTCTTAGTGAACCTGACGCTGTGTTGTGTGGATTTGAGAAATTCTTATTTAACTTCAGAAAGTCATCATTTCTGATATAGACTTCCCCTCTCACCTCCAATCTACCCTTTATACCAGGTAAAGCTTGAGGAAAATCCTTTATGGTTTTTATGTTATCAGTGACATCTTCGCCTAAATTACCGTCACCGCGCGTTGCAGCTTTAATGAGTAAGCCATTTTCATAAATTGCAGTGAAACTTAAGCCATCAATTTTCAGCTCACACATTATTTTCAGCTCATCTGTATTTAGGAGTTCTCTGGACTTAGCAATAAATTCTTCAACGTCTTCTTGGCTGTAAACTTTGATTAACGAGAGCATAGGCACAATATGCTCTACCTTGGAAAACCTATCGTCAGGTGAAGCACCAACAGTTTGAATATCTGCTTTTTTCACCAGCTCATCGTATTCTGCATCAGTGATTTCTGGTTTATTTTTCCGATAGTATAGCTCGTTGTGGTGTTTTATTTCCTTTTGTAGTTTTAATGTATTTTCAGTCATAATTTTTACCTCAACCACTGTTTCAGTATACAGCGTCAATTGTAAATAAATTATTGACCGTTATATTCGCTTAGCTGGTATTTTACAAAGAAGCCACTAGCTTTGCTACTGCTTTTATATTTAATATATAATATTTAAATAAAAATAGAAAAGTATTTAATATAGATGTCTATTATTTGGAAACTTGTTTAGATTCTTCTTTTATTGATTCGACTTTGAATTTCTGCTGGCTCAGCTACTTCTTTGGCTTCTGCTGCTAATTTGCATTAATTTCTTTAGTGTTTTGACTGTAATAAACTTGGGATTGCCAATTGGCTAGATGTTTCATGACATCCGATTATGCTATGTGTTGATTTAGCGTCAATTAAGCAACCATAAGCAGCAACCTTAAATATAACTTTCTTTACTCTTTCAACTGCTATACTTAGAAAGTATAGAAATTGTCTCAGAAAAAGGCTGTTAAGTCAAATTTGTAAGTCAATGCTTAGTGTTATCATTAGGCTCGTTGTTAAGCTCATTATAATCAATAACTCTACTACCAGCATCATTAGGCTTATCAAAAAGAGTAGCTTTAGCAGTTAGGAGATCATACCCACGATTGTAGTCTAAAACACCATATCCATTATTATCTACAGCATTTTTATCTGCTCCTCCCTCTTCCACAAGACACTTTATTACTTCAAGATGACCCACGCGAGCAGCTATATGCAATGCAGTAGCACCAGTTTTGGCAGTAGCATTAATATCAGCTCCCTTTTTTATTAAGTATCTCACTACCTTAAGGCAACCTCCTCCAGCAGCATAAAATAGGAGAGTACAACCATCTTCATCTCTTAAATTGATGTCATACCCAGCTTTCTCTATAAAAAATCTGACTACCTCTAAATCACCATGAGAAGCAGCAGTATGTATAACTGTCCTCGTTCCTTTAGTGTTGTCTCGTACTCTTTTTGCCTCATCCGTAATCATACCAACCTCCTAACTTATAATAAAGTCTAGTAGTAGCTGCAAGGTTATTGTCTGCATAGGCTTCTTTTTCTATGAGATATTATCACCATACTAACCTTACTATGACCCAATATAACAGAAGAAGGCCGTTAAGTCAAGCTTACAAGGGTATTTTTGAAGAGTATTATTCTCTGGAAATTTGCTCGGAGTCTTTCTTAGCTGGCTCAATTACTACATCTTGAATTTCTTCTTCCGGCTTAGCTACTTCTTTAGATTCTGCCTCTTTAGATTTTGCTGCTAATTTGCGTTGTTTAATAACTTTCTTTAACGTCTTCACAGCTATAAAATTAATACTGAAAACACATGCAGAAGTTATTGCTAGTGCTGGCAGAGGAGCTAGACTGAATGTTGGTAAAATTGCCACGATTGTAGCAGATGTCAGTAAAAGCGCTAACTTTTTGCTTCCAATGATCTTATTTTTTTTAACCTTTATTGGGTTTAATTTTTTTGCTTTTAGCTTTTTGAAGCCTTTTTTGAACGTATTGCCCTTTTTTAGCTCTTTTTTTACAGGTTTTATTTTAAAGCTTTTTATTTTTTCTTTTATTCCTTTTTTATCTTTTTTTTGCTTTAGAGGTTTTCTCCATCATCTTTAGAGGTTGCTCATGTAGCGGTTTTGGCTTATCGTTTGAAGTTTTAGCTTCTTGCCCCTTAGCATGTTTTTTGGGCGAAATTATGTTTTTTAAACCTTTCTTTGCTTTGTGGTATAATTTCTTTAGTTTGCTTGGCATCGTTCAATATTGCAGAATCTATCTATTACTTCCTGGTTGTCCTCTATCATTGCCTTTGCCTCTTGCTGAAGAGATTTGATATTTTTTGATGTAATATTATCCATGTCAGGTGATGCTATTTTCAATTGTGATTGTATACGTATATATTTATCAGCTATAACTTGATCAAGTTGGTAGTTAACTGCATCTAAACTTGAGGCAAACATTACGTTCAACAGAGGTTTTATCCAACCTATTTTTCCAAATCTCCTTGAATTAGTTATACTTCTATCTGTTCTGCCAGTACCTATAGATAACAGTATAATATCGTCATTTGGAAATAACCTCTTACTACTTGCATATGCACAAGCTGCTGGATTATTTGCAAATACCCCACCATCCACTAATACTCTGTCTATCTGGTCAATTTTTAGATGTTTTGGTATGAAATAAGTAGGTGCAGCCGTTGTAGCTCTGAGTGCATCTTTTAGCCTGATAAAATTTCTATCTTCTCTCCAGCTCTTAAAAAAGAAAGGACGGTTGTTATGAATATCATAACTGGTAAGCAGTACATTACTTAAAGTGTTTTGTAGAGTATCATCACCAAAATATTTATCCAGTATAAATTCAATATTTTTATGTGGGTATTGTGCACAATTAATCCAAGATAATATTGATCGCCTGAAGAACGAAGACTTGAAAATATATGCTCCGTACTCTTGGTAAAGTTCAACCAAATCATTGGCAGAGTATTGAGGATTTCCCTGTTCATCTTTTTTACACAATCCTGCTACAACAATTCCACCGGTTGAAGTACCTGCTATAAGATCAAAGATTTCAGCTACCCTCTTTCTTGTTCTTTTTTCTATTTCTGCTAGAATAATGGCAGGTATTATCCCTCTAATGCCACCTCCATCAACGGATAAAATGTATTTAATCAATTGTAAATTTAGGTAAGGATATTAAGATTTAATTTTTCCGCTTAAAACCTGCAATTTAAACTCATCTAATTCTTCAGAAAGATTTTTTACCCTTTCCTCAAGTACTAACACTTTTTCCATTAAACCATATTCAATAAGTTTATCGTGAAATTGTACCCTTGAGTCTAGCTTGGATAACCACCATATAAATGCTACTGTTTGTATTAATAACGTGATAATTACTGTAATTGGGATTTTTTGATTTTGCATGTTTCTCCTAACTGTGTAATCTTTCAACTACTTCTTGTTTCCGGTTACGAAATATTACTGCTCAGATTCATGTTCTTTTTCAGCATTATAGAGCAAGTGTATAATTTCATCGTATGGTTTATCTTTATTGTGCCGTGATCTTAGCACAGCTACATCTCTTGGGTTTTTTCCATCTATATCTCTAATATTAGGATTTGCGCCTTTCTCCAATAAAAACTTAATAACTTCTAGGTGTCCTTCACCTGCAGCGTGATGTAAAGCTATTCTTTTAAATGCATTTCTATCAAGTGCGTTTATATTTACTTTTTCCTCTTCTATTAAAAATCTGATAATGTCTAAACATCCTTTTCTTGCTGCACAATGTAACGTTGTTCCACTCAAGTTTGGAGCCATATCCTTTACTAAAAGTTTTACTATTCCTAAGTTGCAATTACTAGTAGCCACTTGTAATGTTTTGTTATAATTATCTGTAGCTTTAGATTTTTGATAGCAATAAGTAATAACAACGCATACTATTAATAGTATGAACCATACGAAATGTAGTTTATCTCTTTCATTATACTTTATTTTTTTCATATTTGGCACACAGTTTCTTAATATTAAATAGATCATTACTCATTTTTTTCTTAACATTACTTACTCAAAGATGCTGACAACATAGTAAGGTAACCCGAGCTATTTAAAGTATGCTCCGCTCTATTAATTATCCATTCACCATCTAACGCTTGATTAAAACCTAGAAGATTAAGTTTAGCTTCTGCAAAAATTTGAGGATTACCAGGCATAGTTACATCTAAAGTTTCATTGTTACGCTTCAATTGTTTCAACTTGGCATTTGCTGCACTTAGTGCTGACTCTGCATTTGAGTAAAGTTCCAGCATAATATAACTTGGCTCACCGCTACCAACTGTTTCTTTAATAGTTTCGCCCTTTTCATAGCTATGCCACTTTGCCAGTACTGAATTATACTTATCACGTACGGTAAAATGCACTTTCCAATTTATCGTGTCTTGAGGTCTAATAGCTGTTGTTCCTAAAGCTTTTCCAGTTGCCGATTTTGCTTTGCCTTTTGGAATAAAAAGTATATATCCGCCAGCTAGCTTTGCCATTCCTTCACGCTCTGTTGCGATCTTTGTTAACAGACTTATATCACTTTCATCTATTTGGTTAATATGTGGTATCAACACATTTTCAAATTCTTCTGCAACTCTGCATCCATATCCGTGCTTTTCTGCTATTTCCTTAACCAAGTTACCTAGAGTAATTTGATGCCATTCTTTAGATACTTTCTCTTTTAATGATAGTCTTAAATTTGTTCCATGACCCTTTATTAGCAAGGTTTTAGGCGGACTCTGCACCGTAATTTCATTAATTGTATATACACCCATGGGCATCACTCCGATTTCCCTGTACCCTAAAGAAATATTCAATTCATTCGGAATATTTAAGTTTTCATCTCTGTAATCAACACACACTTCAACTACATCGTCTATTGTTCCTGATTCATCTGTAAGGCGCAATGATATGACTCTATCTTTCATTGATTCACATTTATCTATTATAAAATCTGGCTGCATTTATTCCCAGACCTTTAATTTTGACTTTTGTATTATTTTCTGAATAGTAGGAAGCTTTATCTTTAATCTTGCAGGCAAAAAGCTTCCGTATTCTGCAAGGCCTGGATTTTCAAGCAATACTTCCTCCACTGCTCCACTACTATACCCATAATGCTTCCAGCAAATCAGGTCTAGCATTTCTCCTTCTTTGGTTAAGTAATATATAGTCATCTATAGCTCTTCAAACTCAAACTAAATTCAACTTTTCTTGGTAGTCCATTAGGTAAAAAATACATCTGCTTTTCTTCTAACCTGGTAATTACGAACTGTCCTAAAATATTACCTAAACTATCTACTAAAACATGTGGTTTTTCAGCTTCTTTCATATTCTTTAATTGATTGAGCCCATTGAGATTATGTAGATAAATCGTTCCTTCTAAATCTATATCTTCTATACCTTGACCGATATTTTGTAATAGTGGCATATTTTCAATACACTCAATTGTGCTCCAACGATTTTCTCTATTATACTTTAAACTTGTTGGAGCAAACTTATACGGACCAAGAGACAACATTTTAATAAACAGGGTCTATGGTATCAAACAGAACATCACGTGATTTTTCTCTTATCCTTTTTATTACTTCATCAGCAAGGTTACGAACATCTTGATTTGGTGCTGCTTGTACACTTATGTTGAAATAATTATGTTGAGTTTGGTTAAAAGTTTTATTTTCATATTTGCTTTTTACGTACTCTTTCAGATTGAGATCTTTCTCATCTACTATAGATTTCTTTTCTGCAATAGCATGTTTAATTTTAACATTATTCCAGCTATTTTTAGAAATTCCTTTCATCACACTATTATTTGATAAAGGATTCCCATTATTAAAAACACTATTTTTAGAAAGTAAATTGCTAGCTTCTCCATCAACTAACGAAATAACAGTTTTTCTCTTCTCAAATTCTTTTATTGGACTATTTTCTGACACTTTCCCAAATACGCTACTAACTGTATCTCCCACCCATGAAAAAGCCTCTCCTATCGGTTTTATGATTGATTTCCAAAAACTAGCAAAGAATTCCTTCACTTTTTGCCAGTTAGTTATCACAAGTGCTGCACCTGTGATAAGTCCAGTAATTAAAAGTCCTATAGGATTACTCATTACAGCAAGTGTTATTGCTCTTAGTCCTGTTATTACTGCAGGAAAAACTGTAGCTGATAAAAATGAAAATACTCCAAGTAGGTTTGCTTTCAGACTAAAAATCGTACTTCCTAGCAATGTAAATCCGTATCCTAGTCCTACTGCTACAATTTTTAAACTTATCAAGGCTGCTACAGTACCCATGATCGCCGTGGTTAAAGTTGGATATTTTTCTGCAAACTCTGCTATATATCTAGTTTTTTCTTGTAAAAATTCAGCTATAGATTTTAAAGTAGGCAGCATCACTGAGCCCAGGTTCATACCAACTTCAGCTATTGCATTTCGAAGAAGTCGTAATTTATTAGCTGTAGTGTCTGCACGATTTTTGAATTCTTCTTGTAGAGAGCTCTTGTACTTTTCTGTATTAGCCAATAACTTTATTGCATCTTCGTATTTGTTAAAACTTCCAGCTAATAATGCAATATCATCTTGATATTCCTGACCGAAAAGTTTCATAAGGATTGTAGAACGCTCCTGGTTATCCATTTTCTTTAGAGTTTGAAAAAAGTAAAGTAGTGCTTCTTCCCCATTTTCACTTATCCTTTGTACCATTTCTTCTGCGGCTATGCCCATTTCTTCTAGTGCTGCCTTAAACTCTTTTCCTTGACCTTCAGCAGTTTGAAGCTTAGAAAGTAAAGCATTTATAGCAGTTGCAGCTTTCGCTGGTTGTTTGCCTAAGCTAATGAAAGCATTTACTAAGCTGCTGGTTTGTTCAAACTTTAATCCAAACTGTTTTGCAGTACCACCAACTATAGCAAGCGCTTGTACCATATCCTTTACTTTAGCAGCAGTGTTATCTGATAAGTGATTGATTACATTACCAACGTGTTCCATCCCACTAACATCAATTCCATAAACATTTGAAAGTTTAGCTATGGAATCACCCGCTTGCTCTGCAGACATATCAAATGCTGTTGACATTTTTGCTACTACTTCTGTAAACTTAAAAAGGTCTTCTTTCTTGATACCAAGTTGACCGCCGCTTGCAGCTATTTGTGCCAGTTCTGCGGCTGATAATGGTATAGTACGTGACATCTCTTTTAACTTCTTTGCAAATTTAGTTGCTTCATCCGTTCCTTTTTTAAAATCTACCACTTTTGTAACATCAGCCATAGCACTTTCAAAGTCAATCGCAACTTTAACTGGAGCTGCAAGCGTTAGCCCTAGCCCAATAGTCTCTACAATTTGTGACTTAAAATGTGCTTTACTTGCTAAAAAACTTTGGTGACTACGTATTGCAGACCCAAGCTTACCATACTTACCTTTTAGCACTTCAATAGAAGAACCAAGTTTATATTGATCTCTTACTAAGGATTTAATATCCTTTCCACTTTTCCTTACTTCTTCATTTAATGAATGCAAAGCATCTCTCTTTTTCAAATATGCTTCTTTTGCTTTTGTTGCAGAAAACTTAGCTTTATCAAACTCAGCTTTTAAAGTTTTGCTTGGTTTCTCTATTGTTTTCATTTGTTTAGCTAAAGATTTTACCTGATCTTCAAAGCCCTTCCAAGACCTCCTGCTAGTCAAAACATCACTACCCAACTGCTTAAACTTTGATACTGATTTTAAAGATGAGTCAAGCTTTCTTATATTCTCACCAAGACGGGTAAGTTGACTACTGCTTCCCTTTATTACAGTATTAAAACTGTCATCAAGTACCGCACCTATTTTTATTGATAATACTGACATTTGAACTCCCTAGCTAATTTGCTCCATGAAATAAACTCACTAATCTCCATATCAAGAATGTGCTCAACTCCACCACCTATGATAGAGCCAAGCACTAGTATTTCTAATCTCAAGTTTTTTGGATAATCGGTGAAAAAAAATCCTTTAATACCTCTTGAACTTTCACATAATCAGCAATATCTAACTCTTCAATCGCTTCTTTTGCAACTGATGTCAAATTGGCAGTCAAAGTTACTTCCTTACTCAGATCACTACCATTAAGGCGTTCTATTGCCAAATAGTCTCTAACTTTTGGACGTCTAACAGTAAGTTCTGAGACAGAAATACCATCAACTGTTATTGGGTTATTAAGTGTTATAGCTTGCATGTTCCTCCTTAAAAAGTTAATTAAATAAAAGTCTATATCGGCTTTTACATAACTAATTTCTTTGTATGGTGCTATAAATAGGATTAGCTTTGACAAGAATCTTTTCTGTGTTCAATTGAAGTAATAACTACTGTATGTTCTGGTACATCTATATAATAAAGTATACCTCACCCGTAGACTACGTTGTCCACTTAAGTTATGCTTTAATGGCTTTCCAAGTCCAATTGGATCAACTGTTAGACGCTCCATTATTGCCTTCTTAATCATTAACTTTACTTTTGCTGGAAGAGCCGGAATGTCTTTCTTTATGACAGATTCTGAATAGTCTATATTGTAAGGCTTAATCCCAGAAGGCATCTTGATGTTTAACCCTCTTTTCTTTATAGCGTTCGTCAGCAATCTTAGATAATTCCATATCTTCAATTTCTTCTTCCATTAATTCAGTTAATAACTTTAAAACGGACTTGTCTTGAGATTGTGCTACACTAACAAGTAAACCAGTTAGCTGCTCTATGGAATTTTTATGAGCTTTAGAATCCATATTAACTATATACCTACAACTTCTTATGTTTTAACATTTTTATGTAATTTTGTCAACCATATTAGATCCCTAAAACCGTTTGTAGCAAAGCCATCTGATCAACACCATTTATCTTTCTTATCATATTTTCAGCATCGATCTCTATCAGCTCACTGCCACCTATGGTAAGTTTATAGTAATGAGCAGCTACAGTACACTTCAGCGTTGCTTTTTCAGCAGGTTTCCAGCTACCAAAATCAAATTCTTTAAAAATGCCTCTTAAATTGATTATTACTCCTTCAATATCATTACCTTGCATTCCACCACGGAGCGTCAAAGCTACTGAATTTCCATTTATCAACCCAAATAGCCGAAAGAGCTCTGTATCGTATTCAGCAAAAGTGAAATCTGCTTCAAGCTTTTCCATGCCCATGTCAATATTTATTGGAATATCCATACCACCAGCACGGTACTCTTCTGTTTTTATGGTAAGCTTTGGTAGCGTTATCTCATCAATTTTTCCTGCATAACCCCGACCATCTACAAATACGTTAAAATTTCTCAGTATTTTGGGTAACACTTCGCTTTCTCCTAACTTATTACACTATTATTTACAAGATGGGATCTGAATATTATTTGCTCAGCTGGATATGGCGGTGTAAACTCAAAATCAAAAGACACTTTTCCGCTTGCAATATTTGCCGGTGTATTGAGTTCGGGAGTTGCATAACATTTTCCACTGATAATTGCTCCTTGCGCTTTTAAACTTGCAAGGTAAGAATTCACCCCCTCAATCACATCATCTATATAAGTTTTGGTGATATTGCGATCAACTGCCCAGAGATGAGCTCGAAGTAAACTATCGTTAATTAAATCTGCAGTGCGCCTTACTGATAGAAAAGCCCATTTCGAATCGTTTGAACATGTTCTATTTCCCCAAAGCCTATAGCCATTTTGATGAATTATCGTTGTTACTTCATTTTCATTTAAATGGTTTGCTCTACAATTTGTATTACCGAGCGTAAAATCAATAGGCCTGCTTGTTCCAACAATACCATTTATCTCTTTATTTGAAGGTGAGTGCCAAAATCCTTGTTCGCTATCTACTTTTGCTATTAAACCAGCTACAAATGGGCTTGCTGGCAAGGTTCCTTCTTTTCCTTCAATAAATACCTTAACCCAAGGGTCAACTACGTAAACTCTTGAGCTGCCTACACTTTTTCTCCATTTTATTGCTTCTTCATCATTAGTATTTGGTCCATCTGCAACAATAATTGCTCTTAATTTTTCTGCTATGGAAATTAAAGCACTCACTACTGGATTTACTCCATCTATTTCAGGTAACTGATGAGTAAACTGAGGTGCAATTAATATTCTTGGAGCAATATGAACTATGCTTTCACTACTGAGGAATGCCTCTATCCCTTGATACTCTCCAGTCTCTTTATCAACACCGCCAATTATATTTTGGATAGTTTCACTTTCTTTGAGCTTTGAATCGCTGTTTTCACTTTCTTTAACTCGAATAACTACTACTGTTGCACCAATCTGGGAAAATATTCCGTTTGTTGCAGAAGGTAAACTGCCACTCTTTCCAAGTCTTGCTGCTTCTTTTAAGCTTCCTGCAATTAACACTGGTTTATTTAGCGGAAACTTTTGCTCATCTGCTTCAGGTGCAGTACCAATTACACCTATCACTGATGATTTAGCTGTACGTACTGTCTTTGCTCCTGAGGTTACCTCAATAACATTTACGCCATGTAAAAATTCTTCAGCCATTTCTTTGTATTTTTTTCCTGAAATCATCTAGCAAAGTCTGTAGCTCATTTTCACTTTTGGCTTCTTCAATCTTTCTTTTGGCTAAATCTTCAAGCTCTTCACATTTAATTATTGCTTTTACTGCTTTTTTCACTTTTTCCTCAATTATTCTTGCCATTTCAATAACCGTAATACCACGGACTTTTGCTAAAGGTTCTATAATTTCTTTATCCTTTTCATCTATAGATTCTGGTGCTGCTAGAATGCTTTTTGCGGCTTCCGCTTGAATCTCATAAGATTTAGCTTTTTGGTGAGAATGACCTGCATATTGGTGAGTATGATTATCATAATAGAAACGCATACTATCAAATGCACAAAGCTTCGCATTATCCAGTAACTCCTTTTGTATATCTTCTTTAGTACGCTGAGCAATTTTTCCTCCTTCTGTTAAACAATAGCTTTTTTGCCAATCAAAATCTTCTGGTGCTTCATACCAATCATTTTCAGTTGGCTTGCTTTCAAGTGTTGTTGTTTCTACTTGTTTATCATTTTCAAATCTAATGTAGATAGACATTGTTTGTTACCTCCAAATCTCATACGTGTTAGATAATCCTGGACATTGCCAACCCCTGAGCGTCCTTTCCACATCTACCTCAAGCCCTGTGGTGAGAAAATTGCTACGTATGTTATAAATCCCCCACTGAATAAATTGACCATAGTTGTGTACATAATTTGATGCAAGCATACCTTGACTAACTTGTGTTCTGGAATACAGATAAAATGATGTGTAAAGTAATATTGCAACTGTTTTTCCTGCTGGAATCTCCACATTACCAGATCCGGCTAACTTGCTATCAGAACTCGTGTATTGGTAAACATTTTTCCATACTATTTTTGAAATACTTGATTTATTAGAATTAGTGTTATCAGGAGTTCCCACAAATAATCCTGCTCCCCCATACTCCGTACTCGAATACGATGATCCAACAAATTCCATTGTCTTATTTATGTTCACATTGGTTGTATTTTTTACAAATACTACTCCAAGTGCAGCATACGGGTAATAGTATATCTCATCATAACTACCCGAAAAACTTTTTGTGCATAACTCTCCGTAAATAAATGTTCCTTTACTTCCCTCTATAAAACTTAGTTGTCTTGGCCGATAAAAACTAACGTAATCTGTATTGTACGTATGGCTACCTGCTAGTAGTTGTAACATATAGTCAGTTTTTGTTATATCACTACTCCACTTTCCAAGCTCTGTCGTAAAAGTTCCGTGGCCAAAATAATTATTTTTTCTGCCAAGTACACCAAATAAGAAAGGTAATGACCCTGGTTCAACCATGTTGCGCTTTCTTATTTCATTTATAAGAGACGCTTTTAACTGTTCATCCCGAGTTTTTACCTCATTCAGGATGTTTTCAATTCGAGTTTCTATTTCCCTAATAATTGATGAGCCACTTGGCACATCATTAACAGTACGGAAGTTATTCACTAAACCTTTAAGACCATCTTTATGACTGTTACTAATGCTATTTATTGCTGCAATATTGGCATTCTTTCTCGTATCAAGTAGCGATAAATTTGTTGTTCCTTTTTCATCAATTCTCTTTAATAACTGCTTCTCTGATTCAGAGATCACTGCTAAAGAACTAGCTTTTTTATTATCCAGATCAGTTATAGCTCTTTTCATAAAAGTCCGGATGTGATAGGATAAGGGTAGATGATGATAAGGAGGTTGAATGCCAGCAGCATATAGTTATGATTTAAGAAAAAAAGCAATGGAAGCACTAGACGAAGGAGAAAGCAGAGAAACAGTGGCAGCAAGATTTAAGATTGGACGAACTACTTTATGGGAGTGGCAGCAAAGAAGAAAAGAAACAGGAGACTTTCAATCAAAAAAACTTGGAAATGGGGGTTACAATCACAAAATTACCGACTGGGATACCTTTGCCAAATTTGCCAGAGAACACGGAGGAAAGACTCTATCGGAAATGGCTAAACTTTGGAACAACGTTAGTATCCAAACGATCTATCGAGCCCTTAAAAAAATTGGATTTACGCGCAAAAAAAGACATATGGATACAAGGAAAGAAACGAAGAAAAACGTGCTGAATTTTTGAAAATTATAGCGACAAAAGAACCTAAAAACTTAGTGTATATAGATGAGTCTGGCATTGATAACACCGAAGACTACCCCTACGGATATTGCCAGAAAGGACAGCGGTTTTATGCCTTAAAATCTGGAAAGAAAACTCAACGAATCAGTATGGTTGCAGCCTTAAGTGGAAGAAAGATAGTTGTTCCGTTAACCTTTGAAGGCCACTGTAATATGGATGTTTTTAATGGATGGTTTGAGCAATTTTTGACACCGATCTTGGAACCTGGACAGACTGTCATTCTTGACAATGCTACTTTTCATAAGTCTGATAAGATTATCGAGCTTGCTAAAGGGGTTGGTGCAGAAATTTTGTATCTGCCGCCTTATTCTCCAGATTTCAACAAAATTGAGCATCATTGGTTTGCTATAAAAAACAGAGCCAGGAAAAACATTCCTCTATTCGAATCCTTTCGTCGTGCTGTTGATTCTGCCTTCCTATGACCTGTTTGGACTATTATGAGAAATGCTATAAGTGTTTTTTTGCACTATCAAGAAGTTCTTTTAGCTTACCATCTGTCATCTGTACAATTTCAGAAACTGCACTTTTGTCGATTATTGATTCCAATGCTTTAGCAAGATATGCTAATTGATCTGGTGTACTGTTTTCTGCTAAATCCTTAAGCCTCTTTTGTAGTGCATCAATTATTTCTTTTACTTTAGTCATTTGCGCAATATCAGAAATAGCTTTTTTATCTGCTATCAATTCCAGCGATTTTGCAAGATATGCCAGTTGATCAGGTGTGCTATTTGCTGCTAAATCCTTTATCCTTTGGTATATTGCTTCTTTCATTTCCAAAAATTTAAAAAAGTCTCAAAATTAAACCGCTCAAAATTACTCTTAAGTTGATTATGCTCATCTTCTCTTTCGGTAATATCTTCATCTATTTTCTTAATTGTGGTACGGATACGAACAACATCCTGCACAGCAATATTTTCTGGATGTGGTAGTGGATACCCTCTGCTTGTTTTATCATCTGACATTCTGCTAAGTGATAATGATTCGTAGATTTTTGACTTTAGGGCGATAAACAACCGTTCCACTCAAAGCTAATTTTACCCTTGTCTCATTACCATTAAAGTTTGTTAGCACATGAGTTCTCTCTACCCAGTTTTCCCCTATTGGTTTTCCTGATGTTAAATTTACTAATTGCCAATCCACGTTTTTTTGCACATACGCTTTAACATCTGCAGTGCCAGGTATCAGCGCATCATATGTTATGGTAATCTTAGTGTTAGCTCCTGCTGTAATGCTTCTAGTTACATAATCTGCACTCTTAGAAAGATTACCCATAACTAGCTGTAACCCAGGATATAGCACTGGACTTTTCTCTCGCCCTCCTTTTAGGCTTGCTTTTACCGTTAATTCCCCATTTATTCTTTCACGCAGTGCAAGCGGCAAATTATCAGACAAAAAGTTTTCTCTTCCCTCTTCATCTGTTAAGATAAATTCTACATTGGTATCAAATGCTACTTTTTCGACGTTTGTCAAAACAATTAAATCTGAAGTATTGGTTGCTGTAACTTTGCCAAGATCAATAACATGAGAATTTTCGCTAAATTTTGCAGCTAGTAGTCGAAACGTTAAATCTAAATTTTGATGTGGAGTCCAGGTACTTGCATTGCTAGATGAAAGTAATACTCCTACTTGATATGGCTGACTTGTTACCCAACGGCTATTTACTGCATCATATTTGCCAAGTTCTGCTATTTTGACTGCAGTACCCTGATCATCAGTAAGCAGTACTATTGCATACTCCTCTCCTGCATGGCAAAACACTGGTGGCCATTCTATACGTGTTGCTGTGCCATCTACTTTTATATCTTTCGGCTCAATATAACTTTCAGCAATGACAGTCTGCGAGGGCATTCCCACTGCTGTTTCTCTAATCTGCACAACAACACGTTTTTTGCTGCTATTTACGAACCATAGCTCCACGCCTCCTATGTGTCTGCTCTCATTTAGCGTAAATGTTTGGGCTAAAGGATCAACTCGTCTTGCTGCGATCACTCTTCTTCTTTCCTCTATGGTAATTGTTTTTTTACCAGTATACGTTGCTTCTCCATAACTTCCTTTATCACCGAAGAACTGTACTAACTTAGTCCCAGCAGGAATGTTTCTTGGTACAGTAAATCTTCCTTTTATTTTTCCTCTGTTATCAGCAATAAATGTTGCGATCATGTTTTTCTTTCAAATATTTTCTATGCTTGAGGTTGAATGCTTATGCCATCAAATTTTACTTCCTTAAGCTTTTCACCAGTTGCAAAACCTTCAATCTCAAAATTTTGAGTTGCTTCTCGCATAAATTCAGTTTCGTATGAGGTACTTGACAGCAGCTCTGTTGTTTCTTTAACATTAAACACTCTGGTTACTGGACTTTTCCAATTCGTGGTAACCTCCGTCCAGTGATCTATATTTTTATTTAGAGTAATTTGTGCCGGGACTGGATCAAAAGCTTGATATGGATTGATCTTTTCTCCTTTAGTCTGTAAAAGCTGCTCCAGTACCGGTTCAAGTTCATATGGCAACAAATAAGTTTTTTCTCCTCCATCAATATCAGCAATCGTTACATCTATTGGTAAAATTAGTTCCTTATTTACTATTGCTGCAGACTGCAAAATTCCTTGATCGCGCATATCATCATCAAAGAATGAATCAACAAATACTCCTTTTTTGGTGGTAAGTTCTCTTGAATTTGCATCATTGCGTAGACGTTCCTCTGCAACCAGCGCATAAAGATCATTTATTCCTTTTTTCATTGCTTCAAGCTCATTCATCGGTACAGCATGAATAGCATTATTCACTATTTTTACCCCTTCGCCTTTTTTCCACGTCTGATGAATGTAGCAGAGCAAAAGTTGTCCACTAGGCGCTCTAGGCATTGATGGTCGCCAAGGGTGAGAAATTCCTTTTATTCTTCTTACCACTCCTTTGCTATCGATAGTAATTAAATCATAGCGGGGCATTTTCCAGGTGTAATCAATCAGAACCAAGCTGTTATCAACTGCTCCTTTTACTTTGCATCCCTGTTCACTTATATCTTCAGGGCTTACATGAGTACGACAGCGGTAGGTTATTTGATAACTACTTCCAGGAGCTGGTTCTTTACCTGGTAATGACCAATCAACGTTTCCTGCGTTTAATTTGTAATCTATACTATTTTCATAAATAACATTGCCTTGTTTAACTTGAATAATCTCAAGTACTGCAGAGTCAGGTATCGGATCAATAGCTCCAGAGTATGAACCATGAGTAACAGTAATGGTTTTCTGAACAGTTATATCTACTTTTTTAATTTCACTTATTGGAAAATCATTCACCTTCAGTTCCATTACTCTTTGGCTATTTGGCTGAAAAGTATGTGGTTCTGATTCAACTGATTTTATATCCGGATCTTCATCAAAAGAAACACGAATACTGTGAGGAAGTTCAATCTCATAGCCATCAACATGAGCTTTGCCCTCATTAATCACAAATATTTTTTTTCCTCCTTCTCCCTCTTCCTTTTGCAGGAACATTACTTCAAGACCATTTACGACGTAGGAACCATTTGCTTCTTTGTCATAACGAGCAAGAGCAGTAGTTACTATGTTTGCTTGTGGAGGTGGTGAATGTTCTATTAATACTCCATTTTCAATGTTATAGATTGGATAAAACTCTCCTTCAGAAAAACGTGGAGAAAGACCTTCTGCTTGATAACCCCAAATGGTGGAAACTTTAAGCCTTGCAGCTCCTACTTCCTGATAGTTTCTTGTACCAATAGCAGGATCACGAAGGTTTTCATCCTCAAGTTCTGTAATCGTAGATTCTACATAATAAACACCTATGCGAACTGTGGTACTCAGTGGAATAACAAATTCTTCTTTTTCAACTTTTCTAACTGCACCGCGCAGATAGATTTTTCCTCCCTCAAGTGTAGCTTTACCAGTTTTTGCATCTATAATACAATTGCTTCCCGTTATAACATCACCATCACGAAATATTGCATCACCTATGCCTTTAAGCTTAGAAAGAGCATACTCCTGAGTCTCATTTAATTCTGCAGACTGTAGACCTCTTCCTGCAAGGAACAAACTTTTTTCGTACTCTTTGTCAGGATTAAAGCGGTTATAATAGGCGTTTAAAGTCATTTTATTCTAAAAGGTTACAACAAATGAAAAAGTTTCCCGAGTTGCAGATGTTCTGATAAGTGGTACAGTGTGTTCTAAAACTAATAAGATCCCTGGGTCTTCTATATCTTGTGGTTCAAAATACCTCTGTCCTATAGGTAATTCTTCTTTTACTTTAGTACCAACCATAACCCCTAATTCCCGTATAACTTGATTTGCTGCGTTTGTGAAATCGAAAGTAAATTTGAGATAGAGATACCGTCTTGCATGTCAATAAAAATGAGCTTAGATTTTGTTGATTCTTCTGATCTAAGTGTTTTTCTTTCAAAAAATAGACTATTGCCATATGTCAAAATGTTACAACAAAGGAAAAAGTTTCTCTTGTAGCTGCGGTTCTGATAAGTGGCACAGTGTGCTCTAAAACCAATAAAATCCCAGGATTTTCAATATCTTTAGGTTCAAAATATCTTTGCCCTGGTGGTAAAGCTTCTTTTACTTTGGTGCCAACCATAACTCCTAGCTCTTTGATTACTTGATTTGCTGCATCCGTGAAATCGAAGGTAAATTTAAGATATAAATTATTGGTTGGCATATTTGAAGATTTAAACCTTCCCGAAGGAGTTATAAGTTCTCCATTTTCATCACCTGTGCAAAAAAGGACTTCATCAACAATGCGTCTTCCAAGTTCATTAAGCAGCTTTGTAGAAGTAATAGGCTCTGCTGGTGTATTTTGAGTATACTCTACGGTAACTGTGCTACCTGCTGCAATAGAGCTATTTTCAAGACATTTAACAATACCAGTGTTACTATCAACTGTGTAGTCCTTGCTTGGTTTATAGACTGCCAACTCTTTAGAGATCTTTACCTCTTTAATAGGGTTATGATCAAGCGTTAATTCACCATTTGCGAAGATTTTTTCTACCTTGTGGCTACTTTCCCAGTTTGAATCACCTGTTCCCCAAGCAAGATATATAGATTGCTCTTTGATGCTTAGTGCAATAGCAGCTCTGCCTGATTGTGTGAGTATTGACATACAAATTTTACATTTAATCTCTATCAAACAAGGAAGCTTTCCATAGATAACCTTGTTTTGCGGTTTTTTATATGATCAGGATCAAAAGCCTTTTTTGAGCTTAAAACACCAAAAACCATATGGAGTAACTTACGCATTGCAGCTCCCACAACGGCCATATTATGCTTGCCTTTCTCTTTTAGCCTCTCACAAAAAGTCATAATGATAGGGTTGTGATTTTTAGCTACTATAGCAGGAAAATATATTGCCTTACGTAATGTTTGTGAACCGGCTTTGCTTAATCTGGGCTTGGCATATACAGAGGAACCTGACGTTATATTTTGTGGTATAGTTCCTGCATATGCTGCTAATTGCCTGGCATTTATAAAAGCTTTTATATCAGGAATTTCAGCTAAAATAGCTATTGCTGTTTCCTCTCCTATTCCTGGAATAGTTAATAGGAGTTGAAAATCTTCCAGCAATTCTTTGTGTTGTCTTAATAGTTCACGTATGGAGTTTTTTATTGTTTCTATTGATTGTTCTATGTTCATTGCAAGGTTTTCCCAAGCATTTATAACTTCTTCATGCAGTCTCTCTCTCTCTTTCTTTTCTAAATGATTATTTACGAATGTTAACTCATCTTTTAATGCATCTGAACAACGATAAAGATGCTTTAATTTTTTCTTCTCAGGAGAAGATGGCGTCCAACGAGAAGGTTCCTGTCTTTGGCAATAATCTACTATAATTTCTGCGTCAGTCTGATCATTCTTTTGCCGTACAAGCTTACTCCTTGCATAAGATTTTATGCAATAAGGATTTACAATGCTAACAAAATATCCAGCATTGTGCAGAAATTCAGCCAAAGCTTCGCTATAACAACCAGTGGATTCCATGCAAGCTTTTACTTCTTCTACGTTATGTTTTTGTAGCAAGTTCAGCAGGCCTTGAAACCCAGTATTATCGTTTTTAAATTTCCTTTTTCTAGTTTCACGTTTTCCTTTTTTACTTATGAATGAGAGAGAAACATCAAAGTGTTCTTTTGAAACATCTATTCCTAAAAAGTTGTTGATCATATATCACTCCATATGTTACCATTAAAATGAAAAGTAAGGCTAACCTTGTGAATACAGAATTAGAACCATTTAGGTCTTTCTAAGATACCGTCCAGCCTTAACTTTTGAGAAGGGATTCTTAACTCTATCACAGATTTTATATCTAAGATTATTAACAAAATTTTCCCTTCTCCATCCAATGCTTAAGCTTAAAACACTAGATGCTTTTTTCAAGATACAAGATTATTAGTTGGTACATTTGAGGGCCTAAACCTTCCAGATGGAGTTATAAGTTCACCGTTTTCATCACCTGTGCAGAATAGCACTTCGTCTGCAGTACGTCTGCCAAGTTCATTGAGCAGCTTTTCAGAAGTTATCAGCTCTGGTGGTGTGCTTTCACTATACTCTACAGTAACTTTATCACTTACTGGAATAGAGCTATTTTCCGTAAGTTTTATTACACCAGTACTGCCATTAACTGTATAGTCAATACTTGGCTGATAAGTTGTTTGCCCTGTAAAAACCTTCACATCTTTAATAGGTTGACGATCAAAAATAGGTTGATGATCAAATTTTATTTCACCCTTAACGAAAGTTTTTTCTACTTTGTGGCTACTTTCCCAACTTGAATCACCTGTTCCCCAAGCAAGATGGATAGATTGCTTTTTGATGCTGGCTGCTATTGCTGCTCTTCCTGACTGTGTGAGTATTGACATTTTTAATTAAGCCCCCTATATTATATATGTACGGTGAGTTCAAAATTCGTCCGCAAAAATCAAAATATTTTTTTATATCAGAAAAATTTTTTAGGAGAATAGCTCAGCTCCACAGCTAAACTTTCCAATGCCGCGAGCAAATGGTCCGCTAGGAATGTCAAGCCATTTATCTTCTTTTGAACCATTAGCCATTCCCTTAACCAGCTTCCGTGTTTGTAACAGCTCTTGAACTATACGCTCCATTCTATCTCTTCCTATACTGTGAAACTCCTCAGGTAGTCTATGCCGCTGTTTATACACTCCTGTACTTCCTGTATGGGTAAATGGATGTCCAGAAATTGCTGCTCGTGTAATTGCAGTTATAAGATGCTGCTTTGAATCTTTTTCGTTCATATTTTTTATTCTTAATCTTTCAGTTATGTCCTCTAACAATCCTGTTTCTTCATTTCTTAAATAAGTGCGTAAAGTGCGATCAGCCAAACCGTTTGCTTTAACAATTGCTCCATAAAATAATGCGTTCTGTCTTACAGATTCTCCTATTGATTTAAAAATTGTCGGTTTAGCTGCATCTTCCACAGACCAAAAAGCGTATGAACACCTAACACCATTAACAAGAGCAGATGTACCTCTAATGGCATCACGTGCTTGCTCAACAGTCGATATAGGTTTTTCACTTTTTGGCTTTCTCATATGATGAGCAGTAATTATTGATGCTCCAGTGCTACCTGCTAAATCAGATAATAAAGACATCAAATAATCGCCTACGGCTGGGTCAGTATTTAAATCAGCGTGCACAAATGATGCAAGTGGATCAAATACGATTAATTTTAAGTTTTTTATTTTATTAAGTTGTTTTGTTATCAATTCAAATTCAGGAGAAGTCTCTATAACTTTACCTGAAACACTCTTTATGATTGTAAGTGATCCACTAACATTTGGTAATGGTACAATAAAGAGCCTATCCTTATATTTTAATCTCTCGCATTGCGAATCAAGACGCTCTAAACGACGATGTATTTCACTCATATCATCTTCTGCAGAGAATATTACCACAGATCCATGCTCAGTAACAAGTGGGCCAAAACCACATGGCTGATCTTTTCTACTCGCAACTTTCAGTGCTAAATCAAGTAGAAGCATACCTTTACCAGTATCTCCCATTGCAGCTAGAATAGATGTCACTCCTAAAGGAAATAACCCTTCAACAAGAAACTTTTGCTCCGGTACTGGACCTATAAAACGTTCTACGCTCCATTCTTGAATATTAAGCAATTGCTTAACGATGATTTTTTTCAAGTTATTTTCAATGAATTCAGGAATATTCATCTTTTCTTCTATACCATCAGCTGAATCCCATCCCTTTGGTTTATTCTCCGGTATTTCAAGAAGAGTAAGTGATAAAACACCAAGAAAAGTAAGCTTTTTCACAACTTTCTCAGCATATTGTTTACCTGGTTCATCATTGTCTGGCCAAATAATAACATGCTTGCCCTTAAGTGGTGACCAGTCTGTTTTTTCTATTGGTGCATTTGCTCCTAACATTGCAGTTGTGGCAGTCATACCTTGCTCTATCAGAGCATCTGCACACTTTTCACCTTCAACTAAAATCACCTTATCAGATTTCATGATACCTGGAATATTATATAAAGGCCTGGTCTCTGGTAGAGTAAAACTAGACCTTTTTACATCAAAAGGAAGATATCTTTTTCCTGAATCAGTGTTATAACGATAAACTGTAACAATCACTTGATCACTTTCATCGTAATAGTTCCATGATGCCGTTGGTTGCCCCAGAGTGTTATTTTTTTCCGAACAACCAATCCACTTAGCAATATCTTCTATCGTGTCAGTAAATTGATTTTTTCCAGTAACAGCAGCCCAAAGATCAAAAATATCTCCTCCTTCTTCGGTAGAAAAATCGTGCCATAATCCTGCTTTACTGCCAGTTAACTCTACTATCATACTTTGTCCTTTATTGCCTTGTAGATCACCTACATAGAACTTATCACCACGAAAAGTTCCTCTTGGCAGTAAATAAGAAAGACATGACCTTATATTTGATAGGAGTTGAGTTCTTAACTGTTCTTTCTTCCCTAATAATTTATAATGTCCATTTCTTTGTGAACAATAAATATCCATACCTACCTGAAGAATTTTTATGTTCTAGCTATAACGTTAGCAGATTTCCAACATCCATTAATCTTGTTGATGAATTTTGTTGGTATAGATCTACCGTTTCTAAGTTCATATACTACTTGCAAGATATTTGTACGTTTATTGGGTTGAAATATTACTATTCCAGATGTATAAAAACTTCTTAAAGCGTTAGCACCAACGAGAGCTTGAAATGGATTCTTTTCCAATATAGAGGTAGGTACTTTTTTGGTGTGATTTGTGATGATTATTCCAGCCATAGGATTAATCTTGGAACGTAGTTTTTCTATTGCATGCTGCAGACCATAGTTAACGGAATTATAAGGAGAATCAATCACAACTAAATCAAACTTTTCCTCTACCATATTTTTTATTTTTTCTATACCTTCTTCATTTAAGGTCAAATTCATCTTGTTCGTCACAATTAAGTTTTCTGTTGCTAAATGAGGAAGTTTGTTGAGTTGTTGTATACGTTCTCTAATGTAATCATATTCCATTTCGTTTTGTAGATAGAATATTTTTAGCGGTCTTGTAGGCTTCATGCCAAGAAATGATCTTCCTGCTGCCAGATGTACTAATAGAGAAAGAAGAAAATGACTTTTGCCAATCTTTGGAGTACCACCTATGACCAAAAGACCACCTGGTGTCAAAATTCTTGGGCCTATTATATCTTGTGGCATTGGTGATTTGTCATTTAAGTAATGGTTTACAGAAAATGCTTTTCCTTCGTTTTGTTTTTCTTGTAATATGGAACTTCTTTCATCTTTACTGTTCAACCATGTTTCAGCAGAATCTATATTACCTTTAACTAAAGTCCAAAGGTCTATTATATTTCCTTTCTTTTCTTCGATCAGGTTGTACCAATTTCCTGCATTTTCTCCTTCCATTTCAACTATTATCTTATTTCCATTTCTACTGCCAATATAGAATTTATCTTGGTAAGATTTGCCTTCAGGTAACAAATAAGATAAACAATCTTTGATGTTATTAATTAATAATGATTTTATTTTCAAAGCATTTTTAGATGAAAAATCCATAAAATTCTCCTTGTTTATTCCAAATTTGTTCAACATATTTTTTAGACGTTTAAAGTCAAGATTAGCCAGCTCACAAACAGTTTCAAAAGATCGTGAGCGAATCCATTGACAAGCCTCTTTTTTAAGTTTAGGGTTTTTTCCTGCTGCATCCTGAATAGCTCTAGTAATAACAGCAGCCCACAACTTTCCTTCGTCATACTTCAAAATGGTAACCAATCATCTTGAAAACTTTTTTGTAATTCTGGAGTAATAACTGTAGTAATCCTATTCCTATCTCCATACGTATTATTAGTTTCAACGCCTACTTTCGCTGTAAACTCTAAATCGTTGAAATCAGCTATAGAGTTGATTTTTCTAGCAGTAACTGCTTTCTCTGAAGTGTCATTTGCATGAATATTTCTGGATGATTCCAAAATACTACGCAGCATAGAACGTCCAGATTCTCCCCAGATGTCTTCTTCACCTTCTGCTTTGCCATTTTTGATACCTATAATCTGAAAAATCTTGCGTTTTGCATATGGACCTTCAGTGACAGTAAATTCAGTGTTTAAATAGATGCTGCCAGTAGTGTAGTTTTTAGTGAACCAATTTTCATAACCTCCAGGCTTTATTGCCATTTTTACCTTGACTATTGTACCTTTCGGTATTAAACTGCTCTGCAGTTTTGCATTATTAAAATCAGTTAAAAAATCTTGTAGCATACGCTCTCCTATAAGTTGACTTTAAAGTGAAAGTTAGCTATTCCATTAGCTGCCAATGACCATTTATCTTATCGACAAGTTTGTTTGGCACGCGTTCACCATTGCGAAGCTCAAATACTATCTGGCGTGCACTGCTTTCTTCATCATGAGCAAACATCACCATACCAGTACTGTAAAATCCACGTAAAGATCCAGCACCACTTAGGCCTTGAAATGGATCTTCTTCGAGCATCTTTTTCGATAATTTTTTTGTATGATGAGTGAGTACAATACAAGCATCTGGATTGACAGCACTGCGTAGCTTCTCAAGAGTCTTTTGCAGAAAGAACAGCATAGCACTATTATCATTTTCATTTCCATATTCACTGCTAAAGATGTTACGTAATGGATCTATGGCCAAAACATCAGGTTTAAAGCGTTCATTTACAATCTCCTTAATTTCACTTATTTCATCATGATTAAATGATAAGTGCACTTTTGGCGTAATGATTAAGTTGTTAGCAGCTACATTCAAAAGTTCATTATCAAGTTGTTGCAAACGTTCTTTCATATATTCATATTCAATTTCAGTTTGCATGTAGAAGATTTTCAAAGGTCTATTTGGTGTCATACCGAGAAATGATCTACCAGCAGCCATGTAAACAAGCCAAGAGATCAAAAAGTCGCTTTTGCCAATCTTAGGAGGGCCACCAAATACTAACAAACCTCTTTTAGTTAGAATTCTTGGTGAGATTATATCCTCTGGTATTGGCGATCGATCGTCCAAGTATTCTTTCACACTGAAAAAAGGAATTTTTTGACCAATAGTTAAAAAGTTTTGTAGCATATAATAACCTCCTATATGTTGGGCGTGACAGGTTGAATTGCAAAAGCTTTAGTTTTAATTTTTGTAAGAAGTTTTTCTAGATGCGGTTCTTCAACCATATTAAGGCAACCACTTCGATCTTTAGCAGGATATCCCCAAGAATTAATCGTCTGACAGACAAATGAACGAATTTCTGTACCATCATCTTTCTTGATTCCAACCATGCTAATTACTTCATCAACAATGCCAGGAATTTCACTTGCGGTTTTAGCACCTTCACATTGAGGTAGCCAAGTCGAGCGATTGAAATCATCAAGGTATTGCCCAAGAGTTCCAACTATAATGATGTCTTTATTTGGAATATGTTGAAACTGATTGAGCCAAGCCATCATTTCTTGAGCAAGTAACCCGTAAGCAGCTCTCATATCTTGTTTTCCTGATCTTTCAGAAAAAGCTTCAGGTTGCATTTTTGACCATAAAAGACATAAACGCGAGGCTACTGTAATACTATCGATAAAAATACATCGATACTTGAGAAACTCTGAAGAAAGCTCTTTGTATTTACTGGATACATGCTCATAGTGTCTTTGGCTATATGCTGAGTCAGATTTTAACGCAGGATTAGGACCACCTATGAGACATGCAATATCTCTTGCCTCATTCCAAGTACGAATACTTACAGAATCCCCTTGCCAATCTTGAACAGCAAGTAAACCTGCCTCAAAATCAAGACAAAGTGTTGGTTCATTTATGGTCTTTAAGAGACTAGTTTTACCTATACCATAAGGACCAAAGATGACCATTTTTATACCTGTTTGAACTTTTAGCCGTTCATTGCTGTTCATTATTTTCATTTTTCTCCCAGTACCTAAATATATATGTACGATGACCTAGGCAATTCGTCCGCAATTTGCAAAAAAAAAATTTTGAGCAAATATAATCGAGAGCTTATAACTTCTCTAAAACTGAGAATTTATTGCGTATTCGTTCTAGTGTGCGATAGATAGTTGTCTTTGGTATTTTGGTTATTACAGAAACTTCAGTAATAGTAAATACCTTAAGTAATTGACATAAATTACTATCTTTTTCAGACAAAGTTGAAATTATATTATTTATATCAGTGCGAATTATCGCTTCGATTTCCGAGTTCCTATGATCTGGAATATCGTCGTTTATATCATCAAAAGTTATATTACGTTTTAGACATAACTGATTGCGTAACATATTGCGAGCACAATAATTAGCTAATCTAGCAACGAAAGTACTAAAACTACTTCTTTTCTCATCGTGCTGGTTAAGATATTGCCAAACCTGACAAAAAAGCTCTTGTTCTATATCTTCGAGACTTTCGTTAATAAAACAGCTTTTGGATTTAAGGCGCGAAGCTTGAAATCTCACATGTTTAACAATTGTAGAATCGATTCCTTGATAAGAATTCTTCATAAAAACTCCAAAAGTTTCATGAATAGAGATTTTTACCAAGACTTTGTATGACTAATTTATTATAAAAAAGTAGTAATAATTTTTTTATCTAAAAGAATAAAATCTTTAAAAATTAAAATAAGATTTAAACGTTTTGATACACTACTGAAGCTACTTTTTCATAGGTAAAAAACTACCAATTTCATACCTAATTTCTGAGTTACTAATTAGTATTTCAGAAAGCAGTGATCGTTAAGTTATTGATAATATTGTCTTTTTTATGTTCTATTCCTAAAAGCCGTTTCTAAAGTTAAGTGGCTAAAATCGGCCAGTAAAGAGGGTTTGCGGATTACTGAAGTCTTATATATATTATATATATATTTAAATACAGGTAAAATATAATATATGATAATATAATAATATAAATATTGGCGTAATATAAGTTATGTAAAATAGTTATTAAGATAAGTAAAGATGAAAAAAACTCAAATGGCAGGATATGAAAATTTTTTTAATTTTTTTTCAAAATTGCGGACGAATTTGCGAGTCATCGTACATATATATTATACAGGGCATTGAACTTTAATTACACAAAGGAGTTTTTGTACGTCAATCTTAACGCTAGATCTCGGCAAGCAAACCGGCTGGGCAATTCTGACAGATGGAGTAATTGAAAGTGGAAGCAAAAGCTTTCATGGTAGTCGTTTCAGTGGAGGTGGCATGTGCTTTTTGAGTTTCCGTAATTGGCTTAACTCTTTAGAACATAAGTTCACTGCAGTGTATTTTGAGGAAGTAAGAAGACATTTAGGAACAGATGCAGCGCATTGTTATGGTGGTTTTTATGCCGTTCTGACTGCTTGGTGTGAAGAGCATCATGTGCCATACCAAGGTGTTAATGTTAAAACTATAAAACGCTTTATAACAGGCAAAGGCAATGCAAGTAAGAGTGAAGTTATTGAAGCTGTAAAGAGAAAAGGTTTTTTACCTAGAGATGATAATGAGGCCGATGCTTTGGCATTAATGTTCTATATTAGTAAAGATATTAATAAGACAAAAAACCCATAAAAAGTGGGTCCTTTCAGCTAGAATGGCGGATTTGGTGGGTCAGACCCCAGGCCTTCTCTAGCGTCAGATATATTTTGAATATTAACTTTTTAATTATTAAGATATGAATTTAGCAATCCACTACTATCCTACTCGAAACCTAGTTGAATATGAGCGTAACCCACGTAAAAATGACGATGTGGTCAACAGAATGTGTGCTTCTATTCGGGAATTTGGCTTTCGTATACCAATAGTTGCAAAAAGCGATGGAACTGTGGTTGATGGTCATTTAAGACTTAAAGCAGCAAGAAAACTTGGTATGGAAAGTATACCAGTGGTCTTAAGTGATAATTTAAATGAACCACAAACCAAAGCTTTTCGACTGCTTGCAAATCAATCAGCTAATTGGGCAAAGTGGGACGATGATCTTTTAAAGGTGGAAATTCAAGAATTAGAAGATTTACAGTTTGATCTTAAAATGACAGGATTTGAATTAGAAAAAGTTCAGCGCTTTCTTGATAATCTTGATGGAAGGGAAGAACAAGGGGAAAAATTTTCTGATTTAGCTGGTGATGACAAAAAAGTGGAAATAACAAAACCAGGTGATCTATGGATTTTAGGTGGTCATCGAATCTACTGTGGTGATAGCTCTGTAGTTGAATCATATAAAGCGCTGTTAGATGATAAAATGGCAGACATTACTGTTTGTGATCCTCCATATAATGTTGATTATGGTGGTAGCCAAGATAAAAAAATATTAAACGATAATCAAGGTGAAAAGTACGAACTTTTTCTCTACGATATCTGTTCCCATATTTTAGCATATACGAAAGGTGCAATTTACATTTGCATATCATCATCAGAGTTTTCAACGTTGCAAAAAGCATTTGAAGAGGCAGGAGGAAAATGGTCAACATTTATCATTTGGGCAAAGAATCACTTTACGCTAGGCAGATCAGATTATCAAAGACAATACGAAGCAATGCTCTATGGATGGAAAAGCGGCAATAAACGTGAGTGGCATGGAGGAAGAAATCAAAGTGATCTGTGGTTTTATGATAAGCCAACGCACAATACACTACATCCAACAATGAAGCCAGTAGAGCTAATGGAAAGAGCAATAGTTAATAGCAGTAGATCAGGAGATATCGTACTTGATCCATTTAGCGGCTCTGGAAGTACACTGATTGCATGCGAGAGAACAGGAAGAATTTGTAGGACAATAGAGCTAGATTCAAAATTTGTAGATGTAACTATAAAACGTTGGCAAATATATACCGGAAGAGATGCCATTTTAGCCGGTACTGGCAAAACCTTTTCAGAGATTCAAGAAGAAAATTTGTAAAAAAGAAGCAAAAAAAGTGGAAAAGATCACACAAACGGAATGGGCAAGAGAGATAGGAGTATCAAAGCAATATGTCTATTATCTAGTAAAGAAAGGAATAGTTGAGTTGGAGGATGGTTTGATCAGTAGAGAACAAGCAAATGAAGCGGTGGCAGCAATAAGAGATCCAAGTCAGCCACTTAGGAGGAAAAATCCAGAAAACGAAAATACAAATAACCTTTCTACAATGTTGCTAAAAACGCGAATAAAAAATGAGATGGAACGTGGTAAACTGCTTGAGGCGAAAGCTAAGGCTGGGATTGGTGAACTTGTAGCAGTAGAGGAAGTAAAGCGCGATGCATTTAATGTAGCAAGAGTTGTCAGTAATAATTTGCTTAATATTCCAAATAGAGTTTCAGCACTGCTTGCATCACTGAGCGACACTGAAAAGATTCATAAGACGCTAACCGAAGAGATTACAAACTCATTACAAGAATTATCTAATACTAAATTTCAAATATAAAAAAGATTTTGAATATAAAATGGCTGATAACTTAAGTTTGGAGTTAATAAAATGTCTCATCAATCAACCTGGATTAGATGTTAATGTCAGAGGATTAAATGGAAAGACACCACTACATTGCGCTATAGAGTTTGACGAGTTAAGCATGGTGGATTTATTACTCACGAAGAAGAACATTAATCCTTTTGTTGAGGACAATGAAGGCAAAACCTCCTTAGATTATGCCAAAGAAGGTAAAAAAGCAGAAATATTACAAGCATTAATCAATCACAAATACGGATCAGAACAAGATAGCTTACTTCATTTAGCTGCAATGATAGGTGAAGTTAATGCAGTGAGATATTTGATCAGAAAAGGTATTGACGTTAATGTACGAAATGCTCTGCATCATACACCATTACATCTAGCATCAGGAATAGGACATGAGAATATTGTCAAAATTTTAGTGGAAGAAGGAAATGCTGAAATAGATGTCTTTGATGCACGAAATCAGACACCAATGCACTATGCAGTTAATAACAAAAAGTTAGAGATAGTAAAGTTACTGCTGAAACTTGGAGCAGATGTAAATAGTGCACGCATGGGACAAAACTCAATGAAATTGTCGCCTGTTCATATAGCTGTAAGTAATACTAATTACGATGAAAGAGATTTGTGTCTTGATATTCTCAAATGCTTAATAAAGGAGCCTAATGCTCAAGTAAATTTGCAAGACTACGAAAATAAAACGCCACTACATTACGCTGAAAGACTTAAAACAATAGAGGTTTTACTAACTCGAGAGGATATAGATCCTTTAATCAGGGATGATAATGGTAAGACACCATTTGATTACGCTAAACCTGAGATAAAGAAGGCTTTGATGAGTAATAAATACGGTTCTGAAAAGAATAGTCTACTACATTTAGCTGCACAAAGAGGAGAAATTGAGCTTGTAGAGTCTATCTTAAAAGAAGAAATCGATATTGATATTGTAAATAATAAAGGTTTATCACCGGTTTACCTTGCTGCGGAAAAAGGGCATTTACATGTAGTAAAGTTATTGCTGAAAAAAGGAGCAAATTATACACCTGTTTTACATTTAGCAATTAAATCAAACAATTTAGAGTTACTTAAAGTTTTATTTACTGAAAAAAATGGTGCATTGCTCTGCAGAGATACCGTTATTAATTTTCCAACCCTTCATAATAAATATATAGCACAGAGAGAAATAGCAGATAAAAGGATGAAAAAACATAATAATATTATCTGCATCTGTATTACAGTTAGCGCAGTAGCAATGGCAGCATATATAGGTTTAACAGCAACAACAATAAGCAGTGCAATCATTTTTGCAACAACAACAGGGATATTTGCGCTTATTATAGCACTAATGATAAGTGAGATGAGCAAAAGATATATAGAAAAGGAATTTCAGAAAAAGATGTTTATGGAATTGGAAGAGTGTAGTTCTACTGTTAATGATGTTGAGATAGAACCAATTATGAGTAGATGCAGACAATGATATACGCCACATCTTTCTCTGAAGGTTTAAAACCAGATCCAGAGCTTAAAGTATCAGAGTGGGCAAATGAGTATCGAGTTTTAGCGCCAACTGCAGCATCAGAGCCAGGTAAATGGAGAACAGAAAGAACTCCTTATTTAAAAGAAATCATGGATTCACTTTCTCCGTCCTCACCAGCAGAAAAAGTAGTATTCATGAAAGGAGCGCAGATTGGAGGAACAGAAGCTGGTAACAATTGGATAGGCTATATTATAGATCAGACTCCTGGTCCAATGTTAGTTGTGCAGCCAACAGTTGAAATGGGAAAGCGTTGGTCAAAAGGAAGATTTGCGCCGTTAATAGAGAGTACGCCATGTTTAAAGAGTAAAGTAAAAGACCCAAGGTCAAGAGACTCAGGCAATACTGTACAAAGTAAGGAATTTCCAGGTGGAATAGTAGTAATAACTGGAGCAAACAGCAGTGTAGGACTGAGGTCTATGCCAGTAAAATATCTCTTTCTTGATGAAATAGACGCCTATCCAGGAGATTCAGGTGGTGAAGGAGATCCAGTGCTGCTCAGTATTGCTCGAACTAATACATTTGCACGGCGAAAGATTTTTTTAGTATCAACACCAACGATTCATGGAATAAGCAGAATTGAGAAAGAATTTGAAGCAACAGATAAGCAGTACTTTTTTGTACCATGTCCGTATTGTAATTACTATCAAGTTCTAAAATGGTCACAAATTAAATGGGAAAACAACGACTCAAGAACAGCACATTATGTCTGCACTGAATGTAGCGGCAAAATAGAAAATCATCAAAAGACAGAGATGCTTGAGCGTGGAGAATGGAGACCTACTAATAGAGTAAAAGGTGAGAAAAAAGGATTTCATCTTTCAAGTCTTTATAGTCCAGTAGGCTGGTATAGCTGGACTCAAGCAGTAGAAGATTTTCTTCATGCAAAAGAAAGTGAACAATTACTAAAAGTATGGATAAATACTACGCTTGGAGAAACCTGGGTAGACAAAGGAGAAGTACCAGATTGGAAGCAATTATTTAACAGGAGAGAATTTTTTCCCGTAGGCACAGTACCTAGGAGAGAAGTGGTGCTTACTGCAGGAGTAGATGTCCAAAAAGATCGTTTAGAAGTAGAAGTTGTAGCATGGGGAAAAAGCCGCGAAAGTTGGTCAATAGAATACCGAGTATTTGAAGGTGATACTGGAAGAGGAGAAGTATGGGGAAAACTCTCTGAGCTCTTAAATCATCATTTTATCGGTGAAAATGGTCTTGAATACATGATAAGTATGATGGCGGTTGATGCTGGGTATGCGACACAAGAAGTATACAATTGGGTAAGAGGTCATCAAGGCTCTGGAAGAGTAATGGCAGTGAAAGGTGTAAATAAAGCTCTAGTACCACTTAGCAGCCCAAGTAGAGTAGATATAACAGTTGGTGGTCAAAAGCTAAAAAGAGGAATAAAGCTCTGGCCAGTGGGAGTATCGATTTTAAAGTCAGAACTTTTTCAATTACTTAATGTTTTAAAGGACGGTGAAGAAGCTCCAGCAGGATACTGTCATTTTCCCGAGTATGCACCTGAATATTTTAAGCAGCTAACGGCAGAGCAATTAGTCAGCAAAGTAGTAAAAGGTTATACCAAACAAGAGTGGCAAAAGGTAAGAGAAAGAAATGAAGTATTAGACTGTAGGATTTATGCAAGAGCAGCATCGATAGCACTGGGAATAGATAGATGGCCAGAGAGTAAATGGAATAGTTTAAGTGAAAAACCAGAAAGTAAAAAATCAAAGAAAATAGTGAAAAGCAAATGGATCAGCGAGTAGTAAATGTATAACGAAGATTATCTAATTCAAGTTGAACAAGCAATAAAGAAGCTTCAGAGTGGCGAAAGAGTGGTATCAATTGCATATGGTGACCATGTGGTGAGATATGCTGAAGTTCAGATAAATGATTTGCTCAGCCTCAGACAACGCATCAAAGGTGAACTAAAGATTGCTGGAATGAAGCCTAAACGAAAGATTATTTTTGCAACAAATAAAGGAGTTATATGAGGGAAAATTTTCTGAGAAAAGTTGTAAAAGAGGAATATTCTGAATTTTTAGAGCAATTAAAAACTTTTATAAAACTATGGGAGAATAGAGAGAGTCCAGTAAATGGAATAATAGATTTGTCACATTGGCAAGAAAATGTGAATTTTAAGCTAGACAAAGAGAATGGTATAGTTGGAGTAATTCACAAGGCAACACAAGGGCTAAAATATGTGGATTCAAAGTATGCGAAGAGAAGAAAGAAAGCTGAAGAAGAAGGATTACTCTGGGGAGCATATCATTTTGGCACAGAAGGAAACGGCAAGAATCAAGCTGATCATTTTCTAAAAACGGTAGGCGAAAGCAAAAATACCATACTTGCGCTGGATATTGAAGAAAACAAAAGTGGCAAAAATATTGCAGTTAAGCAAGCTGAGGAATTTATAAAGAGAGTTGAAGAAGTAACAGGAAGATTACCCCTAATTTATGGCAGTAGCTATTTTCTTAAGGATTTTGCCACGCCAACTTTGACAAAATGTCCATTATGGATAGCAAGCTGGAGAAAAGAGCTCACATTACCAAAAGGCTGGAATGATTGGATTTTATGGCAATATACTGACGGTAAAACAAATCCAGAGCCACATGAAGTAGAAGGAATCGGAAAATGTGACAGAAATAAATTTAACGGAACTTTGAAAGAATTAAGAGAATTTTGGTTAGTATGATGCTGAAAAATTTCAAACAACTATTTAGTAAGCCAAAAATCAAAAGTTCTGCTTGGGATGCAGCAGGCTCAGGAAGAAGAGTAATGTATTGGCAGGGGGAAACAGGAAGTATAAACAATTTACTCTCTCAAAGCCTTGAAACTTTGCGTAGTAGATCACGTGATATGGTAAGAAAAAATCCATATGCAGCAAATATAATTGATACAATAGTAAGTAACTCGATTGGAACAGGAATAAAACCACAATCAAAGGCAAGAGATGGAGAATTTCGAAAGAAGGTGCAAGAATTATGGCTAAGATGGACAGATGAAGCAGATAGCTGTGGAATAAGTGATTTTTATGGATTACAAGCTCTAGTATGCAGAAGTATGATAGAGGGAGGAGAATGTTTTGTACGTTTAAGAACGAGAAAGCTGGAAGATAGATTTTCTGTGCCATTACAACTGCAAGTACTTGAGTCTGAACATTTAGATAATAAAACAAATCAAACTTTAGGAAATGGTAATGTAATAAGAAACGGGATTGAGTTTAACAAGCTTGGGCAAAGAGAGGCATATTACTTATTTAGAGAACATCCAGGAGAAGGTTCGTTTGGAGAGTCAGTGAGAGTACCAGCAAACGATGTTTTACATATCTATAGACCACTAAGACCTGGGCAAATTAGAGGGGAGCCTTGGCTTTCGAGTATACTTCTGAAACTTTATGAGCTTGATCAATACGATGATGCAGAATTAGTGAGAAAAAAGACAGCAGCAATGTTTGCAGGGTTTATTACAAGACTTGATCCTGAGGCAAATATTTTAGGAGAAGGCGAAGCGAATGAGCAAGGAGTAGCATTATCAGGTTTAGAGCCAGGAACAATGCAGCTTTTAGACCCAGGAGAAGACATAAAATTTTCAGAACCGTCAGATGTTGGAGGAAGTTATGAAGCGTTTATAAGACAGCAACTGAGGGCAATAGCAATAGGAACAGGAATAACATACGAGCAACTAACAGGAGATTTAACCGGCGTTAATTATTCATCCATTCGAGCAGGGCTGATAGAGTTTCGCAGAAGGTGTGCAATGTTACAGCATAACGTGATAGTGTTCCAGTTTTGTAGACCTATTTGGAATAGATGGCTAGAATTAGCAGTGCTTTGTGGAGAACTAAGTATAGATGAAAAAGTAGTAAAAGCAGCGAAAGAAGAAGTAAAATGGATACCACAGGGATTTGATTGGGTGGATCCACTGAAAGATCAGCAAGCACAACAAATGGCAGTAAGAAATGGATTTAAGAGTCG